>NZ_JAUYZJ010000022.1:434-95364 GCF_030700285.1 Methylobacterium sp. NEAU K
CGCGCTCGGCCTCTGTCCTCGCTTCATCCCCAACTCCTCTGGTCCCAGCTGATCCTCTCAATCAGCTCGGTCCAAAGCCAGCCGGTCAGGTCACCCCTACCGCTTCTTGCCCAACTCGACGGCGATGTCCTTCGTCATTCGGCCGACCTTCCGATGCGCCACCGTCAGCTGGTCCTGCGTGACGCCCCAGCGCTTCATCCAGAACTCGACCGCCTTGCGTTCCGACAGATCGAGTCGGTCCTTATCGATGAAGCCACGCTTGTCCTTGAGGCCGGCCATGGGGAATCCTTTTTGGTTGGTGACATCGGTCCAGGAAAGAAGCTCGCGACGGACCTTTTGGGGACGGGCGCGAGACATGCGGGGGAATCGCATCGATGCCTAGGCCCATTCGGAGCCTCAGCTCGCCGCTGAGTGCGACCGAGGTGGCGAACGCTTGGCGGGCCTATCTCTGGCAGACCTATCTCAAGAGCGACAAGGCGGGCGTTTGACGTTCCGATCAAGCCCGGAGGACCGTGCCGGCTGCGGAGCGACGGAGGAATGCGAGAAGCAGGTCGGAAACAGCCTGCGCCTGCTCCTGCTGCACCCAATGGCCGGCACCCTCCACGAATTGACAGCCGTGAAAATGGACGCAAGTCCGCGCGCGCATCCGCTCCAGCGCGCCGGGTGCCTGAAACGGACCCCAATCGCTGCGTCCAGCTACGAAGAGCGCTGGAACCTCGATTTGCCGACCGGCGAATCGCCCAAGGTCGCGTGCGAGGCTCCCGTCCATGCGGCAGCGATAGCCCTGTAACGGCCCCTGGAAGCCAGTGCGCGCGTACTCGGTCGCGTAGACGCCGAGGTCCCGGTCGGTGAGCCACGCGCAGCCGGCGCCCCCGTCCTCCGGCCCTTCGAGCGCCACGGTCTCGGGCATGCTCCGGCCGAGGTCCATCACGTAGTAGGTCGGCATCTGCGCGAGCGCCTCGGCTGTCCAGCCCGCCAGCTGATGCGGCGCGTTGCCCGGCCAGTCGGCGCTCTTGTAATGGAAGTAGGCGCGCAGGAACGCGGCGACCTGCGCCGGGCTGCCGTCCATGTCGGGCGCCGCAGCCGGGGAGGCGAAGTAGCGGTGGTAGTGCTCGCGCGGGCGCGGCAGACCGGCCAAAGCGGCGTGGATCGGATCCTGCGCGGGCGGACACAGGCTGTCCGCCAGGGCGTCGAGGGTGGGGGCCCCCGCAAACGGCGCGCTCATCAGGACGACCGATCCGAAGACGTCGGGCCGGGCCAGGGCACAGAAGCCCGCGACCCACGAACCGAAATCGTGCCCGATCACCGCCGCGACCCGCTCGTGGTCCAGCGCCGCGAGCAGGCAGAGCAGGTCGAGAAGCAGGTTGTGCATGCGGAAGGGGGCGAGGTCAGCTTCGTAGGCGACAGGCCCCGCCGCGGTGCGCCCGTAGCCGCGCAGATCCGGGGCGACGACGTGGTAGCCGGCCTTCGCGAGGGCAGGCATCACCTTGCGCCAAGAATAGGCCAGTTCGGGGAAGCCATGCAGCAGCAGGAGGCAGGGCCGGCCGGGATCCTCGTGCCCGGCTTCCAGCAGGTGCATCCGCAGGCCGTTAATGTCCTCAACGAAAAGCGCGCGGATGTCCGCGGGCAGAACGGCAGCGTCGAGCGGCGGCAGGTCGGTCATTCGCCAAGCCTTCGATTGCATTGCTGTTCGTAACAGCCGTTACTGAAGCTGAGCCGTTGCACTGAGCCATTCCCGAAGCTTGGTCCAGCGGGGCCGCATGTTGGCGCCGCGAACCGCGATACCGAGCGCCTTGCGCTGCGCGAGCAGCACAACGAGTCGCTTGCCGCGCGTCACGCCCGTGTACAGGAGGTTCCGCGCCAGCATCGTCCAGTGCTGCATGGCCAGTGGAATCACCACCGCCGGGTACTCCGAGCCCTGCGACTTGTGGATGGTCGTCGCGTAGGCCGGTACCAGCGTGTCGAGCTCGCCGTAGGGGTAGACCACCTCGCGCCCGTCGAAATCGACGATCACCGCCCCCTCGTCCTCATCGATGCGCGCCACCGTGCCGAGATCGCCATTGAACACCTCCCGGTCGTAGTCGTTCTGGCTCTCCATCACCCGATCCCCCGGCGAGAAGCGCCAGCCGAATCGCTCCACCGAGATAGAGGGGTTCGGGTTCAGCACCGCCTGGAGTTCATGATTGAGGTTGCGCGCGCCGAGCACGCCGCGCTGCATCGGGGTGAGCACCTGCACGTCGCGCACCGGGTCAAGACCGAAGCGAGCGGGGATGCGCCGTGTCACCACCTCGATCAGCGTCGCCACGGCGGGCTCGGGCTCGTCGATCTCGATCAAGTGGAAGTCGCTGTCCGCGCCCCGCGCAGCCGGTTCAGGCATCTTGCCGGCGTTGATCCGGTGCGCGTTCACGACGATCCGGCTCTCAGCCGCCTGCCGGAACACCTCGGTCAGCCGCGCCACCGGGATCGTCCTCGAGGCGATGACGTCGGCCAAGACCTGCCCGGGCCCGACCGAGGGCAGCTGGTCAACGTCGCCGACGAGGAGCAGCGCGGCGTGCTCCGGCACCGCCTTGGTCAGGGCGTTCATCAGCGGCACATCGACCATCGAGGTCTCGTCGATCACCAGCAGGTCGCAGGCGAGCGGGTTGTCCTCGTTGCGTGAGAAGCCGCCGTGCTTCGGGTCGATCTCCAGCAGACGGTGGATCGTCTTGGCCTCGAGCCCGGTCTGCTCGGTCATGCGCTTGGCCGCCCGGCCGGTCGGGGCGGCAAGCAGGACCTGCACGCCCTTCGCCCGCAGGATCCGCAGGATCGTGTCGAGGGTCGAGGTCTTGCCCACGCCCGGACCGCCGGTGATCACTGCGAGCTTGGCGCCGAGCACCCGGCGGACGGCTTCCCCTTGCGAGGGCGAGAGCGTCTTGCCGGTTTTGTCCTGGACCCAGGGCAGCGCCCGGGCGAGGTCGATGTCCGCCCAGGGCGGTGGACCCTGCGTTCGGCGGAGCAGCCGCTCGGCGATCATCCGCTCGGCGGCGTGCAGCCCAGCCAGGAAGATGCACGCCTTATCGCCGAGGATGTCCTGCACGACCTCGCCGGTCTCCAGCACGTCGAGCAGCGCCGAGCGGATCAGCGCCGCCTCGACGCCGAGCAGGTCGCCCGCGAGCTTGATCAGCTCCGCAACCGGTAGGGCACAGTGTCCGCCGTCGGTCGCCGTCTGCAGGGCAAACGAGATGCCCGCACGCAGCCGCTGCGGCGCGTCCGGGGTCAGCCCGAGCTTCATCGCGATGGCGTCGGCGGTCTTGAAACCGATGCCGCGGATGTCCTTGGCCAGCCGATACGGGTCTTCGGTCATGACCGCTATGGCGTCGTGCCCGTAGGTCTTGAAGATCCGCACCGCCCGCGCTGTACCGACGCCGTGGGCGTGCAGGAACAGCATGATCTCGCGCACGGCCTTCTGCTCGGCCCAGCCGGCGATGATGCGGGCGGCGCGCTTCGGGCCGATGCCGGCGACCTCGGGCAGCCGCTGCGGCTCGGCCTCGATGATCTCAAACGTGCCTTCGCCGAACGCCGCGACGATGCGCTTGGCCATGGCCGGACCGATGCCGCGCATGTGGCCGGAGGCGAGGTACTTCTCGATGCCCTCCACCCCGGTGGGCGGCGTAACCTTGAGAGTGTCGGCCTTGAACTGCACGCCGTGCTGGCGATCCGTGTGCCAGATGCCGGTGGCGGTGATCCACTCGCCGGCCGCGATGGCAGGGGCGTGGCCGATCACCGGGACGAGGTCGCGCTTGCCCCGAGCCTGGACCTTGAGCACGCAGAAGCCGGTCTCGGGGCTGTGGAAGGTGACGCGCTCGATGGTACCGGCCAGCGCCTCGATCTCGGGACCGGCCGAGCCGGGAAATGCGCGCGCAGCCACGACGGCTATGAGATCCTACGAGCCTGCCCCGGAGTCTGACACCCAACATTCCGCAAGGCGCTTTGCCCAATATGGGCCGCCGCTCACTTGATGTCATGATGCTGATCGACACAGCACGCCGTGTGGGCGTTTGCTCGATTTACGAGAGACAAGTCATGTTCGACGTGACGAAGATGCTGGCCGACGCGCTGGGCGAGCACCTCGCACTCACCTACCAGCGCACCTTCGGCAGTCGTGAACCACGTTTCGCCGAGGTGATCGAGGCGTCCGCACGTCTGACCATCGAGCGCATCGTCGGCAGCGACGCGCTCTATCACGACGGCGACCACACCGCCCTCGTCACGCTCGTGGCTCAGGACATCCTGCGCGGCCGGTTCCTCGACAAGGGCATCACGCCGGAGGATTGGCTGCACATGATCCTGGCCGCTCTGTACCACGACATCGGCTACGTGCGTGGCGTCTGCTCAGGTGACCGGGCGAACGCCTTCGTTATCGACGCGCAGGGCACGACCATCGGTTTGCCGCGCGGCGCCTCGGATGCGGCGATGGCACCCTACCACATAGAACGCTCGAAGTTGGCGGTGCAGGAGCGCTTCGGCACGCATGACCTCGTCGATGCGCAGCGGGTGATGCGGGCCATCGAGTTGACCCGTTTCCCCGTGCCCGCGGACGATGAGCACCAAGAGACTGGGACCGAAGCCGGCTTGATGCGTGCGGCGGACCTGATCGGGCAACTCGGTGATCCACTCTACCCGCGCAAACTGAACGCGCTGTTCCACGAGTTCGCCGAGGTCGGCCTCGACGACCAGCTTGGCTATGCCAGCCCAGCCGACCTCGCGGAGCAGTATCCGGCGTTCTTCTGGGGCAAGATCGAGCCGGTCATCGGCGACGCGGTTCGCTTTCTCGATCTCACGGTGGAGGGGCGGAGCTGGGTGGCCAACCTCTACAGTCATGTGTTCGCAATTGAGCATGACCGCCGCCGCATGGGTCCCCACCCCGGCTGAGCTGCAAAAGTAGCTCTCAGCGATATCGGACATGATGAAGCGAGCGACGAGTTTCACCCTCGCGCGCGCGAAGCCACATCGTCCATTTGTGTCCGGTACGAGCTGGTACAAGCCGCTTTAAAATGTGGGGCGAAACGTGGGTGGGGCGTACCAGCTGTTTGGTTTTTGCAAGCTATAACAGGTGCTTGGGCCACATCAGTGGCGGAGACGGAGGGATTCGAACCCTCGATACCCCTTTCGGGGTATGCTCATTTAGCAAACGAGTGCCTTCAGCCGCTCGGCCACGTCTCCGGCACCTTGGCTCTAGAAGGTCGGATCGGACGGGTCAACCCGATCGGCGTGGGTTGCTGCGCGGCGGCGGCGTTCGTAATGCTTGGCGATGCGCAGATGCCGCGAGATCGCGTAGTTCATGGCCGTCAGGAAGCCGTAGGTTCCGCGCACGAAATGGCGGCGGCCGAGATAGGCTTTAAGGAAATTGCCCGGCAATTCGACGAAGACACGCCAACTCGGGATCACCACACCTCGCGCCTCGAGGTCGTCCGCCTGCTGGTCGGAATAGCGGTTGAGCTTGTCGAGCTGGTCGCCGAGCGAGCGCACCGAGAAATGGTGGATCACGCCCCTGAGGCGCCCGGGCTTGACCCCGGGTTCCAGGGCGACGCGGTCGTGGACCGGGGAGGCGGAATAGCGCCCCCGGTCTTTGCGATAGAGCCGCACCGGGGTGAGCGTGTAGGCGAGGGGATGCGGACGGCCCTCGCCCGGGAAGATCTCGGCGATGCCGATCCGCCAAGCCGGCCGGCGCGGCTCACCCGCCGCGAACAGGGAACGGACCTCCCGGGCGAGATCATCCGGTACCACCTCGTCGGCGTCGAGGTTCAGCAGCCACACGTGGCAGCATTGCTCCTCGGCGAAGCGCTTCTGCGGGCCATAGCCCGGCCAAGGGTTGTGGATCACCCGGGCGCCGAGCGAAGCCGCCAGCGCCTGGGTGCCGTCGGTGGAGCCCGAATCGACCACCACGAGGTCGTCGGTCAGGCCGCGCACCGCGCGGATCGTCGCGCCGATCCTGTCCGCCTCGTTCTGGGCGATGATGAAGATCGACAGCGGCAGGCTTTCACTGCCGGTCGGGTCGGACGGGGATGAACCCACCGGAGCCCCGCTCAATCCAGCCAGTCCGGCACCCGGTCGAGGGCGATCAGCGCTTCGACATCCACCCGCGGGCGCACGACGGCCGCCCGGTCGGCGCGCACCAGCACCTCCGGCACCAGGGGGCGCGTGTTGTAGGTGCAGGCCTGGACCGCCCCGTAGGCGCCCGCGCTCATCACGGCGATGAGGTCGCCGGCCTGTACCACCGGCATCTCGCGGTTGAGCGCGAGGTAGTCGCCGCTCTCGCAGACCGGGCCGACCACGTCGGCGACCATCCGGGGTGTCTCTGCCGCCGGCTCGGCGACCGGGCGCAGGCCGTGATAGGCCTCGTACAGGGTCGGGCGGATCAGGTCGTTCATCGCCGCGTCGACGATCACGAAGGTGCGCCCCTCCGCGTGCTTCACGAACAGCACCCGGGTCAGCAGGATCCCGGCATTGCCGGCGATCATCCGGCCGATCTCGAAGACCGGCCGCAGGCCCAGGGGGGCGAAGTGGGGCCGCAGGGTCGCCGCCAGGGCAGCGGGATCGGGGGGCGGGGCATTGTCGTCGCGGTACGGGATGCCGAGGCCACCGCCGAAATCGATGTGGCGCAGGGGATGCCCCGCCGCCATCAGCTCCCGGGCGAGGTCAGCGAGCAGCCGCGCCGCGTCGGCGAACGGCGCCAGATCGGTGATCTGGCTGCCGATATGCATGTCGACGCCGTGGACGGCGAGTCCCGGCAGGGCGGCCGCCGCGGCATAGACCGCAGGCGCCCGGGTGATCGGGATGCCGAACTTGTTCTCGTATTTGCCGGTGGAGATCTTGGCGTGGGTGCCGGCATCGACGTCCGGATTCACCCGGATCGAGACCGGTGCCTTCAGGCCGAGGTCCAAGGCCGTCTCGGAGAGGAGGGCGAGTTCCGGCTCGCTCTCGACGTTGAAGCAGTAGATGCCGGCCTTGAGTGCCGCCTCCATCTCGGCGCGGGTCTTGCCGACGCCGGAGAACACGACCTTGGCCGGATCGACCCCGGCCGCGAGGGCCCGATGCAACTCGCCCCCGGAGACGATGTCCATGCCGGCGCCCTGGGCCGCCAGGGTCCGCAGCACGGCCTGATTCGAGTTCGCCTTCATGGCGAAGCAGACCAGCGCGTCGTCGCCCGCGAAAGCCTGCGCGAACACGCGGTAATGCCGCTCCAGGGTGGCGGTGCTGTAGCAGTAGAACGGGGTGCCCACGTCCGCGGCGAGGCTCGTCAGGTCGACGTCCTCGGCATGCAGGCGCCCATCGCGGTAGTGGAAATGGTGCATCTCGGCCGTGTCTCTCCAGCACGCCGGAACGCGGGCTGTTTCCCGTGAAACATCCCGGCCGCCCGTCGGCGCGGGCGCTCTCCGTCGGCGGGGGCCGGTCCATCGAGCGCGCGCGACACGACTTGGGCGCGGAGCGGCGCTCCGGCCACCGCCCTCTACAGTAGCGGATCCAGAATGAAAGGCTCCTTGGGGATCCTGTAGCCGCGCTTCGCCCCGCGGCTGGTCTCGACCGGCGCCCCCGTGCCGCCCGGCGGAACGGCAGCCCCGGAGAGCTCGTCTCCGGCCCGCACCGCGGCCGCCTCCGGCTCGGCCACGCCGCCGCCGAGGCCGACGGAGACCGGAAGGGATCTGCGGCCGTTGACCGAATCGGCTCTCGCCGGCGCAACCGGGGCCGAGGCCTGGGGCGGCTCGAGGGCGCCCCGCCGCCCGCAGGCGGAGACCGCCAAGGCGACGAGGCCGGCCGTGGCAAGGAGCTTCAGGGCGGGGGACGACGACATCGCGCGAGGATCCGGCGGGCTCGGCACCGGCGATCGAGGGCCGGCGGGAGCGCTACCTTAGCCGTTGCCGCGCGCCGGCGCGAGCGTGGACCCGCCACAGGGGTTCCTGCTTCGGTCCAAGCGTCCCCGCTCTTCGCCCTCAGCCCCGCCGTTCCTTGCTGCCCTGTGCGCCCTGCTTGCCTTTCGCCGGCGCATCCTGCCCCTGCTGGGCCTCGTAGGCATCGATGGCGCGGCGGCAGTTCTCGCTGAGTTTCTTCCAGTTCTTCTGGAAGCACGCGTCGGTAGCAGGATCGTCAGGAGCCAAGTTGCCACAATAGGTCAGGTAATCGCCGGTGCAGTATTTCTTCAGGGTTTCGTTGCCGCGCTTCGACTGCTGCGCCGTTGCCGGCAGCGTCAGGGCAAGGGCCGCCGCGACGGCGAGAACGATCGGCTTCAAGCGCATGGGGATACGTACCATCTGTCGGAATCAGGAATTTCGGGACAAGTCCGGGTTGCGATGATGCCTTTGCATGGTCGAAACAAGGCGGTCATCGAACGTTTCCGAGCCGGGATTGGACTTCGGCAACGGCTCAGACGCGCTCGGGCTCCGGGGCCGGGAAGGCTGCCTTGGGTAGTCGCTCCTGCCCCGTCAGGGCGTCGGCGACCTCCGTGATCCGCCGGCGCAGATCCGCGTTCTCCCGCTCGACCCCCCCCTGGCGATCCGCCAGCATCCGGGCCAGCGCTTCCTCGGCCGCCTTCAGGCTGGCGCGCAGATCGTCGCGCTCGGCCGTCAGGGCTCCGCGCGCGGCATCCCCGTCCGGCGGCAGGCCGGTACCCGGGCCCCGCCGCACCGCCAGCAGGCTGTCGAGCAGGTCGGCATGGGCCTCCTCGAGCGCCTGGAGCGTGGCGAGGCTCGCTGTGCCGTCCTCGCGCGCGCCGCCAAGCTCGGCCTCAAGTTCCCAGGTCTTGGCCTGCGCCTGCGCGATCTCGGCCTCCCGGGCGGCCACGTCGCGCGCCAGCGCCGCGGCCCGCATCGTGCCGGCTCCGATCGCCGCCAGGTCGGCGTGGCGCTTGGCCTGCACGGTCTCGACCCTGCGCTCCAGCCGGCGCTGCTGCACGGCGAACTGTGCGCGCAGGAAATCGCGCTCGGCGGCGATCTCGGCCGGTGACAGCGGCAGGCGCGCCTCGGCCCGCCGACGTGCGAGGCGCGCGGCGCGCGCATTCAGCGCGGGAAGCAGCAGGAGGCCGCACAGGCTGGCCACCAGGAAACCCAGCGCGAAGATCAGTGCCGTTTCGATCACGAGGGAGCAGCCCGCGCATTCGGCCGGAAGACCCGGCCCGTCTCCAGTCTAACCCAGGTCGGTCGCCAAGGTGAAATTCGGCCGCGCTCATCAATCAGAACGGGTTCCAGGTCGGCTCCCGGGTGAATTTGAGATAGCCGACATTGATGCCCAGGCGGGCGCCGACACCGCTGCGGATCGGCACCACGATGATGCGGTCGTTCACCACCGCGGTCATGCCGAAGCCGCCGACCAGGTAGGCCGAACCGTCGACGCCACCGAAGCGCCGGAAGAGGTCGCGCACGTTCGGCAGATTGTAGACCAGCATCATGGTGCGCGCGCCGTCGCCACCCACGTCGAATCCTAGGGAGGGGCCCTGCCAGTAGACGCGTCGCTGGCCGGCATTGCGGGTGTAGAGCGTGCCCTCGCCGTAGCGGACGCCGGCCACCACCGCCCCCGAGCCCTCCTGGCCGAGGATATAGCCGTTCGGCTCGCCCCAGCGTCGCCCGGCCTCCTCGACGGTGAGCGCGAGCCCGCGCGAGACCGTGCCGAAGAAGCGATGGCCCGATTCGACGATCTCGCCGGGGCGGAACGTCTCGGGTGTATCCAGATCTTCGCCCCGTGCCCAGGCCGCGCCCGCGGTGCCGAGGGGCGCGCCGAGCGCCAGGGCGAGGCCTGCGCGGAGCAGTTGGCGCCGGTGGGTGCCGCGATCGTCTCGTGCCGTCATCGTTGCCTCCTCGCCCGGTTCGACTAACGGTTCGCGTGCGCCGGACGCGTGCCGCCGCACACCCCGCGAGCCCGCACCTGCGGCCGGGTGCGGCCTCGGGACTGTCGTCGCCGGGCCGGACCTGTCCGCCGGGCCGGCGCGGGCCGCTGAGTCGGACCAGCTTCTGGGGAAAATCGCAAGATGTGGTTAACGCGCCCTCACCCGGTCCCGGCTCCGGCCCGCATCCCGGCCCTGGTGCTGTCGGCGCTCCTGACGGTGGCCTTCGGGCGTTCCGTCCCCGCCGCGGCCGAGCCGGCGGAGTCGCCGATCGAGCTGCTGGCACTCAACGGGTTCGACCCGGTCAGCTACTTTCTGAAGGGAGGGCCGGTGGCGGGCACCGCGCGATTCGAGCTGTCCTGGGGCGGCCGGGTCTGGCGCTTCGCCAGCGGCGCCGACCGCGCGGCCTTCCGCGACAATCCCGAGGTCTACGCCCCGCGGCTCGGAGGCTACGACGGTCTCGGGGTCCTGGACGGGCGCCTCGTCGACGCCGACCCCCTGGTCTTCGCGGTGATCGGCGAACGCCTCTACCTGTTCCGGGACGCGGGGCGGCGCGCCCGGTTCCTGGGGGAGCCCGGGCTGGCCGGGCAGGCGGAGGCGGCTTGGCCGGGCCTGCACGATCAGCTGGACATCCCCCCTAGGGATTCGCCGCGGTGAGCCGCCGCTCCGGCGGCCGGCCGGTCCCGCACGACGCGGGCAGGGTGAGGACCGCGGCCAGGGCCGGGTCGCCCAGGGCCGCGAACGGACCGTTTCGGTAGCCGGCTCCGTAACGTCCGTACAGGACCGGACCGCCACCCGGGATCACCACGCAGCCGCCCGCCACCGTGACGAGATGGTCGCCCGCCGCGGTGTCCCATTCCATGGTCGGTCCGCAGCGGACGTAGATGTCCGCCTCCCCGGCGGCGATCAGCCCGAACTTCAGGGCGGAGCCGACTTGGCGGATCTCCAGCACGGGCAGCGCCGCGAGGCAGGAGGCGGTCTCGGGATCACCGTGGCGCCGGCTACCGAGGGCCACGAGGCCGGCCTGTGGCGCCGGGCGGGCGTGAACCGCCCGGCCCGTACCCGGCCGCCCCGCGACCACGGGCGCCTCGGAGGCGGCGGCTCCGGCCCACCAGACCCGGCCGAGGCCGGGGGCGGCGAGGGCGGCCGCCACCGGGCGCTCGCCCGCCACGAGCGCGATGTTGACCGAGTAGTCCGGCGTCCCGGCCAGGAAATCGCGGGTGCCGTCCAGCGGGTCGACCAGGAAGAACCGCTCGGGCGGGGGCGCTGCGAGGTCCGGCGCCCGGGCGCTCTCCTCGGCGACGACGGCGATCCCGGGAAACCGCGCAGCCAGGGCCGCGACGATCAGCGCCTCGGCCTCGACATCCGCGGCGCTCGACGGCGAACCGTCCGGCTTCAGGGTATGGGGGCAGGGCGCCCGGTGATAGCGGCGCAGCACGTCGCCCGCCGCGCAGGCGATCTCGGCGAGCGCTGCGGCGATCCGCTCGCGCTCCGGCTCCGACATCGTCGCCGCGCCCGTCATGACTCCTCCCTGGGTCGGACTGCATGCCCGAGCGGGGACGGATTGTCGACCAGCCGCTTCGCGCCTCGGGCCGGTGCAGAGTTCGCGTGTCTCAGGCTCCGGAGGTCGCCGCCACCGAGCGCTTGATCCGCGCCAGCAGCGCGCAGGTCCTGCGCCGGTGGCGGTGCAGCTCCGCCGCGAGGCTGCGCGCATCCGGCAGGCCCACGGCCTTCGCGATCTGCCGGGCCGCGCTCGCTGAGGGGTCGGAGCCGGGATCCGCCAGCACGAGCCGCTGCCACTGGTAGACCGCATCGAGGAAATCGTAGGTCTCCGCGAGGGGTTCCGCCTGGGCGGCCGGCATCAGGCCGCACGCGCCGGCCCGCCGCAGGACCTCCGCGCCGGAGAGGCCGATGCCGTCGCGCCAAGCGTGGCCCAGCACGATGGACTGGGCGAGGAAATCGAGGTCGAACAGGCCGCCGGGCGCGAGCTTCAGGTCGTGCGGCCCGGCATGGCCGCGCTCGCGCGCGACCAGGGCCCGCATCGCCCCGGCCGCGGCGCAGACCTGGGCGGGATCCCGCGGCTGCGCGATCACGGCGGCGATCCGGGCCGTGACGATCGCACCGAGTTCCGGATCGCCCGCCACGACCCGGGCCCGGGTCAGGGCCATATGCTCCCACGGCTCCGCGGCGTCGCGCTGGTAGGCGGTGAAGCCGTCGAGCTGCACGGCGGGCGGGCTGTGGCTTCCGTAGGGCCGCAGGCGCAGATCGACCGCGTAGAGCCGGCCGCGCCGCGTGGCGGTGGTGAGCGCCGCGTAGAGGCGCTGCGCCAGGCGATTGTAGGCCACCACGGCGTCGACCGGGCGCGGGCCGTCGCTCATCCGGTTCTCCGGGTCGAAGTCGTAGAGGAACACCAGATCGAGGTCGGAGACGGCGCTGAGCTGCCGGGATCCCAGCCGGCCCAGTGCCAGGACGCAGCACCGCCCCTTCGGCACGGCTCCGTGATCCCGGGCGAACCGGAGCCCCTCCGTCTCCAGGTTCAACGCGATGGTCGCTTCGGCGATGGCCGAATAGGCCTCGCCCGCCTGATGCGGCGTGATGATGCCGGACAGAAGGCGCGCCCCCGTGACGAAGACCAGCTGGCGCGTGGCGTCCCGGCACCGGTCGAGGAATTCCTCGTGGCTCGCCGGCTGGCCGACCAACGCCCGATACTGGGTGCCCACCTGTTCGGGATCCGGCGCCGGCGCGACGAAATCCGGGTCGAGCACGGTGTCGAGGACATGGGGACTGAGGCTGACGGTGTCGGCGAGGTGGGGCGAGGTCCCGAGGATATCGGCGAACAGGAGGCGCAGGCGCTCGTGCGAGCGCAGGATGGCGAGAAGTTCCGCCACTGCGGGCATCCGCGCGAAGGCCCGGTCGAGGGTGAGCAGCGCCGCGTCCGGGTCGGCGGTTCCCCCCAGCGCCCGCAGCAGGCCCGGGAGCGTCTCCGCCAGGATCTCCCGCGCCCGCCCGGCCCGGAGCGCCGGGCGGCGCCCGACATGCCAGCCCTGCACGGTCTCCCAGGCCAGCCGGGGATCGCGGAACCCGAAGGCCTCCAGGGCCGCCAGGGTCGCGGGGTCGGCCTCGCTCTCGCCGAAGACCAGGCGATCCTCGCCCGATCCGTCTCCCGGCCGCGTCTCGAACAGCAGGGCGTAATGGGCCTGGACGCGGCCGGCATGGTGGAGCAGCGCCGCCTCGAACGCCTCCCTGCTGGCAAAGCCCGCGAAGGCCGCCAGGGCGTCCAGCGCCGCGTCCCCGGTGGGTAGGCGCTGGGTCTGCTCGTCCCGGACCATCTGGATCCGGTGCTCGAGGGTGCGCAGGAACCCGTAGGCCGCCGTCAGCTCGTCCCGGGCCTGCCCGTCGATCCAGCCCTCAGCGACGAGGCGCGCGAGCATCGCGACGGTTCCGCGCCCCCGAAGCTCCGGCTTGCGGCCGCCGAAGACGAGCTGCTGCGTCTGGACGAAGAACTCGATCTCCCGGATGCCTCCGCGGCCGATCTTGATGTCGTGGCCCGCCACCGTGATCGTGTCATGCCCGCGGACCAGGTGGATCTGCCGCTTCATGGCGTGGATCTCGGCGATGGCCGCGAAGTCGAAGTGCCGGCGCCAGATGAACGGCGCGAGGCCGGCCAGGAACGCTGCGCCGGCCGGGAGGTCGCCGGCGACCGGCCGGGCCTTGATGAAGGCCGCGCGCTCCCAGTTCTGCCCGAGCGTCTGATAGTATTCGAAGGCGAACCCGGTGGAGAGCGCGACCGCGGTGGAGCCCGGATCCGGGCGCAGCCGGTAGTCGATGCGGTGGACGTAGCCGTCCGCGGTGCGCTCGGACAGGAGCTTCACCAGGCCCTGGGCGAGCTTGACGAAAAACGCCTTGGGATCCGCGCTCGCGACGGCCGCGGCGCGCTCGGCCTCGTAGAAGACCACCAGGTCGATGTCGCTGGAATAGTTCAGCTCGCGGCCGCCGTGCTTGCCGAGCCCCAGGATGACCAGCCCGGAATCGACCTGCGGCGCCTCCGGATCCGGCGGCCGGAAGCGCCCGGCCGCCATCCCCTGCCGGAGCAGCGCATCGGTCGCCCCGTTCACCGACGCGTCGGCGAAATCGGACAGGGCCCGGGTGACCGCGTCGAGGTCCCAGCAGCCGCCGAGATCTGCCAGGGCGACCAGGAGGGCATGCGCCTCCCGGTTCCGGCGCAGCCGGCGGCCGACCTCGGAGAGGTCGGGATTGGCGCCACACGCGCCGCCCACCGCGCGCTGCCGCGCAATGATCGCCCGGCTGGCGGCCTCCGGCGGCTGCTCCATCAGGGCGGCGAGACGCTCCGGCGACCGGGTGACCGCCTGCCAGAGGAACGGCGAATGGTCTGCCAGCCCGAGCAGCAGCGCCCGGCAGGCCGGGGTCAGGAAGCCGGCGGCGAAGGCCGGTTCTATCGCGGCCAGACGGTCGCGCGCCGCCTCGGGATCGGTGAGCCGCAGGCTGGGGCGCAGGCTCTCGCGCAGGGTGGGTCCGGGCAGCATGCGACCGGCCTGCCGCCTCAGTGGGCCCGGCCGGGCGCGGGCGACCGGGCGACGGCCGCCCTGCTCCGGACTTCGGTCTCGCGTCTCACGGGGGCTCCTCCCTGGATCCGAATCCTCTCGTCAACACGCTCCTTCGCCGAACCGGGTGCCGCTTCGGCGGCGGGCGCTCTGGACGATGGCCGGCACCGTACACGATCCGGCCCGTCCCTGTCCGGTGCTGCCGTGATGCCTCCGGGCCGCGGCCCGATCCCGGCGCCTCCCGAACCGGCCGCGCGTCCCGGTAACGCTTTGCAAAGCTGACCGTGGCGTCTATCCGTGCGGACCGGTCCATCGCGCCCGGTCTGGCCCGCGGGCCGCGCGGGATTGTTCGCGGGGACTCGACCGCCGCACCGGGCGGCCGAGGATCGGCGGCCCCGGATCGGGGCCCGGCCCGCAGATGTTTCGACCTTCAGACCCGCCCGCCCGGAGCGCACCATGTCCTCCCCGACCTCGCCCATCCTGAACCTCGACGGCCTCGACCTCGCCGCCCTGCTCTGTTCCCGCGTCTGCCACGACGTGATCAGCCCCGTCGGCGCGATCGTGAACGGGCTGGAGGTCCTGGAGGACGACCAGGACGAATCGATGCGCACCTTCGCCCTCGAGCTGATCGGCAAGAGCGCCCGGCAGGCCTCGGCCCGGCTGAAATTCGCCCGGATCGCCTTCGGGGCGGCGGGGTCCGCCGGCGCCTCGATCGATCTCGCCGACGCCGAGGGCGTGGCCAAGGGCATGTTCGTCGACGACAAGACCAAGCTCACCTGGAGCGCGCCGCAGGCCCTGTTCCCCAAGAACAAGGTCAAGCTGCTCCTGAACCTCGTGATGATCGCCACCTCGGCGATCCCGCGGGGCGGGGTGATCGACGTCACCGTCTCCGGCGCGGGCGAAGCGCCGACCCTCGTGCTCCGGGCCAAGGGCTCGCATGCCCGCATCCCGCCCCATGTCGAGGAGCTGATGGCCGGCAGCCCCGAGAGCGGCACGGTCGATGCCCACGCCATCCTGCCCTTCTATGCCGGCCTCGTGGCGCGGGCCGCCGCCATGGAGGTGCGATTCGCCATCGAGGGCGACGAAGTGACGATCACGGCCACGCCGACAGTGATCGAGATGCCCGCGGAAGCAGGCGACGAAGCTTCCGACACGGCGCTCGCCTGAAAATCTCAAAAATCGCGCGGCGGGGCGGGAATCGAAACGCTTCCCTAACCCTGCGCGAGTAAGTAAGTTACGCGAGAGCCTCTCCGTGTAACGAGTATCGCTATGGACGACCTGCTTCGTGAGTTTCTGACCGAGAGCGGGGAACACCTCGACACGGTTGATGCCGAGTTGGTTCGGTTCGAACAGGACCCGAATAACGAGACGATCCTGCGGAACATCTTCCGACTTGTGCATACGATCAAGGGTACTTGCGGGTTTCTTGGTTTGCCGCGCCTCGAAGCCTTGGCTCACGCCGCCGAGACCTTGATGGGCCGCTTCCGCGACGGACTGCCCGCCACCTCCCAATCGGTGACGCTGATTCTCTCGACCCTGGACCGACTCAAGGCGATCCTGGCCGACCTGGAAGCCACCGGCAGCGAGCCGGCGGGCTCGGACGACGATCTGATCTCCGCCCTGGAAGCCATGGCAGAGCCCGCGGCCGTCGCGGCGCCCCCGCCCGAGCCGGTGCTGCCGGACCCTGTCGCGCGCGAACTGAAGCCCGGTGAGGTGACCCTGGACGAGCTGGAGGCCGCCTTCATGGCGGCGCCGGGTCCGGACGAAGCGGGTTTCGCGGCCCCGGTCGAGGCGCCCGAGCCCGTGTTGCCCAAGCCCGCGCCGCCCAAGCCCGCGCTGCCCAAGGCCGAGGCGCCCAAGGCCGAGCATTCCAGGACGGAGGCCGCCGAAGCTGATTCGGCCAAGGCCGAGCCGGCTCGGGTCGAGGGGGCCGAGGTCGAGACGACGGCGACCGGCAAGATCCAGACGATCCGCGTGAACGTGGACACCCTCGAGCACCTCATGACGATGGTCTCGGAGCTGGTGCTGACGCGCAACCAGCTCCTGGAGATCGCCCGCCGGCACGAGGATTCGAGCTACAAGGTTCCGCTCCAGCGCCTCTCCCACGTCACCGCCGAGCTGCAGGAAGGCGTGATGAAGACGCGCATGCAGCCGATCGGCAACGCGTGGCAGAAGCTGCCGCGCGTCGTGCGCGACCTCTCGGCCGAACTCGGCAAGCAGATCGACCTGGTGATGGTCGGCGCGGAGACCGAGCTGGACCGGCAGGTCCTCGAGGTGATCAAGGACCCGCTGACCCACATGGTCCGCAATTCGGCCGATCACGGGCTCGAATCGACCGCCGGGCGCGTGGCGGCGGGCAAGCCCGCCCGCGGCACGATCCGGCTCGCCGCCTATCACGAGGGCGGCACGATCACGATCGAGATCGCCGACGACGGCAAGGGCCTCGACCTCGCGGCGATCCGCAGGAAGGCGGTGGAGCGCGGGCTGGCGCCCCAGGCCGACGTCGATCGGATGACCGACGCGCAGGTCGCAAAGTTCATCTTCCACGCCGGGTTCTCGACGGCGGCGGCGGTCACCTCGGTCTCGGGCCGCGGCGTCGGCATGGACGTGGTCAAGACCAACATCGAGACGATCGGCGGCATCATCGACATCGCCACCACGGCGGGCCGGGGCACGACCTTCACGATCAAGATCCCGCTCACGCTGGCCATCGTCGCAGCGCTGATCGTGCGCGCCGGCGAGCATCGCTTCGCCCTGCCGCAGGTGGCCGTGCTCGAACTCGTGCGGGTCGATGCCGGGGCGCAGCGGGTGGAGCGCATCAACGGCTCGCCGGTTCTGCGCCTGCGCGAGCGGCTGCTCCCGATTGTCTCGCTGACCGGCCTGCTCGGGCAGTCGAGCGGCCACGCCGAGGGCGCGGAGACCGAGCAGGCCGGCTTCGTGGTGGTGGCCCAGGTCGGGCGCCAGCGCTTCGGCATCCTGGTCGACGAGGTCTTCCACACGGAGGAGATCGTCGTGAAGCCGATGTCGGCCAAGCTTCGGCACATCCCGATGTTTGCCGGCAACACGATCCTGGGCGACGGCGCCGTGGTGCTGATCGTCGATCCCAACGGCGTGGCCCGGCAGGTCGCCCAGGGCGTCCAGGGCAGCGCCGGCCACGCCGAGGCCGAGGCCGATACGGTGGAGATCGGCGACACCAAGACCACCCTCTTGGTGTTCAAGGGCGGCCAGGGCAGCTTCAAGGCGGTCCCGCTCTCCCTCGTGACGCGCCTTGAGGAAATCGAGTGCGACAAGGTCGAGTGGCTCGGCGGCCGCCCGCTGATCCAGTATCGCGGGCGCCTCATGCCGCTCGTCCCGGCCGATCCGGCGATCACGATCCGCTCGGAGGGTACGCAGGCGCTGGTGGTGTTCTCCGACGGGGAGCGCGCGATGGGCCTCGTGGTCGATGAAATCGTCGACATCGTCGAGGAGCGCCTCGACATCGAGATCGCGGCGGATCGCTCGGACCTGATCGGGTCGGCGGTGCTGCGCGGCCGGGCCACCGACATCATCAACATCGCCCATTTCCTGCCGCTGGCCTACGACGACTGGGCGCGTGGCCCGAAGCGGCCGGAGCAGATCTCCACGCTCCTGCTCGTCGACGACTCGGCCTTCTTCCGCGACATGCTGAGCCCGGTCCTGAAGGCTGCGGGCTATCAGGTCATCACGGCGTCGAGCGCCGATGCCGCGATGACGACCCTCCAGGCCGATCCGCGGATCGAGGTGGTCGTCACCGACCTGGAGATGCCGGGGCGGAACGGCTTCGACCTCGTCGCCGCGATGCGCGGCGCGGAGCCGCGGCTCGCCGGCCTGCCGGTGATCGGCCTCACGGGCACCGTCGGCACCGAGTCGGTGGAACGGGCCCGGGCGCTGGCGATCAGCGACCTTGTGGCCAAGTTCGACCGCAGCGGGCTGATCGCGGCGCTGGCCGAGATCAGCACCTCGAAGGTCTCGAAAGCCGCCTGATCCCCGCGCCGCCCGCCATACGACGATCGAATCCGGAGAGTTCTGATGCAGGCTGCCAACGCCAACGGCACCGAGACCGGCGCCACCGACGACTTCGTCACGGTTTTTGTCGGTGAGACCCTGTTCGGGCTGGCGATCGAGCGGGTCCACGACGTGTTCGTGCCCTCCGGCGTGACGCCGGTGCCCCTGGCGCCGGCCGAGATCGTCGGCTTGCTGAACCTGCGCGGGCGCGTTGTCACCGCCCTGTGCCTGCGCCGACGCCTGGGGCTGCCCGACGCCGAGGCCGACGGGGACAAGGCCAAGCGCAAGATGGCGATCGGCCTGGAGCAGGGGGGCGAGACCTTCGCGCTCGTGGTCGACGGCGTCGGCGAGGTGCTGAAGCTCGGCGCCGACAGCCGCGAGGCGGTGCCGATCAACCTGGACCCGCGCTGGCGCAACCTCGCCACCTGCGTCCACCGCCTCGACGGGCGCCTCTTGGTGATCCTCGACGTGGACGCGCTCCTGGGCTTCAGCGCTGCCGGCGCGCAGGCGGCTTGAGGAAAAGGGCTATGAAAGCTCCGCACGAGACCACCTGCCTGGTGGTCGACGATTCCGCGGTGATCCGGAAGGTCGCGCGGCGGATCATCGAGGCCCTGGGCATGACCGTGAGCGAGGCGGAGGACGGCAACGCCGCGCTCGAAGCTTGCGCGGCGCACATGCCCGACGCGATCCTGCTCGATTGGAACATGCCGAACATGGACGGCTACGCCTTCCTCCAGGCCCTGCGCCGGAGCGAGGGGGGCGAGGCTCCGAAGGTCCTGTTCTGCACCACCGAGAACGACGTCGGCGCGATCGCCCGTGCTCTCCGGGCGGGGGCGGACGAGTACATCATGAAGCCGTTTGACCGCGACATCCTGGCGGCCAAGCTCGAGCAGGTCGGCCTCGTCGCAGACGCGGCCTGAACCGGCGCCGACCACGCGCGACCCAGCACCCGAGGCAATGATCATGGCCCTGAGCCCCGCGGTCGCACCGCTTCGCAGTCCAGCAGCGCAAACCGCCCCGTCCTCGGCGTCCCCGATCCGGGTCCTGGTCGCCGATGATTCCGCCGTCGTGCGCGGCCTCGTCGCCCGCTGGATCGCCGAGGCCGGATTCGAGGTCGCCGGAACCGCCTCCAACGGCCGCATCGCCCTGGAGATGTTGGCCAAGCACGATCCGGATGTCGTGCTGCTCGACATCGAGATGCCCGAGCTCGACGGCACGACGGCGCTGCCGCGCATGCTGGCGATGAGCCCGAACCTCCAAGTCGTGATGATGTCGACGCTGACCACGCGGAACGCCGACATCTCGCTGAAATGCCTGGCGCTCGGCGCGGTGGACTACATCGCCAAGCCCGAGAGCAACCGCGGCGTCACCACCTCCGACATCTTCCGGGCCGAGCTGATCGAGCGCGTGCGCGTGTTCGGCGCGGCCCGCGCCCGGACGCGGCGTCTGCATCCCGCCCCGGGGGCCGCGCCGGCCCCCGCTCAGGCCGCGCCCGTCCCGTCGCCCTCGGTTCCATCCCCGCCGCGCCCGGCAACCCCCTTCACCCTCCGCCCGAAGGCGCGCAACCGCACCCCGCCCCGGGCCCTGCTGATCGGCTCCTCGACCGGCGGCCCGCGGGCGGTGGGCGAGATGCTGGAGGGCATCGGCGCCGCCACCCTGCGCCGCCTGCCGGTCCTGATCGTGCAGCACATGCCACCGATCTTCACGGCCGTGTTCGCCGAGCACCTCTCGACCCGCACCGGGCTGCGGGCGGCCGAGGGCAAGGCCGACGAGCGCCTGGAGCCGGGCCGGATCTACGTCGCGCCGGGCGGGCGCCATATGGGGCTCGTGACGGGACCGAACGGCCCCACGATCCGTCTGACCGACGGGCCGCCGGTGAACTTCTGCCGCCCCGCCGTCGACGTGCTGTTCAACGACGCCGCCGCGGTGTTCGGGGCGGCGACCGCGACCGTGATCCTCACGGGCATGGGCTCGGATGGGACCAACGGCGCGCGCACGCTCACGGAGGCCGGCGGCCCGGTCCTAGCCCAGGACGAGGCCACCAGCACCGTCTGGGGCATGCCTGGCAGCGTCGCCCGGGCCGGCTTGGCCGAGGCCGTGCTTCCGCTCCCCGAACTCGCGTCGGCGCTGCGCGCCCTGATCACGGGCCAGCCGACATGACCGAGCTTGAATTCGAATACCTGCGCGCCTTCCTAAAGCAGCGCTCCGGCCTCGCGCTCACCGCCGAGAAGCGCTACCTCGTCGAGAGCCGGCTGACCCCGGTCTGCCGCCGCTTCGGGCTCGCGAGCCTCGGCGATCTCATCGGGGCCCTCAAGCTTGCCCAGGACGGGGCGATCGAGCGGGCCGTGGTCGAGGCGATGACCACGAACGAGACCTTCTTCTTCCGCGACCGCATCCCGTTCGACCTGTTCCGCGACACGATCCTGCCCGAGGCCCTGGTGCGCAACGCCAGCCGGCGGCGGCTGCGGATCTGGTGCGCGGCGGCATCCACGGGCCAGGAGCCCTACTCGCTGGCCATGCTGCTACAGGAGGCCGCGCCCCGGCTCGCCGGCTGGCAGGTCGAGATCGTGGCCACCGACCTGTCGACCGAGGTGATCGAGAAGGCCAAGCTCGGCCTGTACAGCCACTTCGAGGTCCAGCGCGGCCTGCCGGTGCAGTGGCTGATCAAGTACTTCACCCAGGTCGGCGAGCAGTGGCAGATCGCCCAGAGCCTGCGCGGCATGGTCGATTACCGCCAGCTGAACCTGCTGCACAGCTTTGCGTCGCTCGGCCAGTTCGATGTGATCTACTGTCGCAATGTCCTGATCTACTTCGACGCGCCAACGAAGTCGGACGTGCTGGCCCGGCTCGCGGCCCAACTCGCGCCGGGTGGCGCCCTCCTGCTCGGGGCGGCCGAGACGGTGATCGGCCTGACCGACCGGCTCATCCCGAACCCGAAACAGCGCGGCCTCTACGGCCACGCCGATCCGGTGGCGCGCCCGGTCGAGATGGTGCCACCGTTGCGCGTCGCCGCCGGCGTCTGAGCAGCGGGCCACCGAGACGGCGCCCGTCGGACCGTGCGCGATAGCGCCGTGGACCCATCCCCCGGCCGGATCCGACCCGCGCATCGTCCTGCCTGGCGCATCCAGGACGATGCGCCGTCGTGGTGCGGTGCACCGCCTGTTGCCGAAACCTGCCCTTAAGAACCGCGTGGGTAATTTGCACACGGACCCGCGGCCGGGCGATCCCGGCAGCTCCGTGCCCCGAGCGTTCCCATGAGTACCGTCTCGTCCACCACCACGTCGCAGCTCTACGCGCAGCGGCTGCCGCCTGCGCCCCAGGGTTCCGGTAAGACCCGGATGACCGCCACGATCCGCAGCGAGCTGTCGGCGGGCACCCTCAGCGGTACCGACGCCACCGCCCTGACGAGCGCCCTGAGTTCGATCGATTCGAGCCTGTCGTCGGACCGTTCCGCCTCGACCTCGAGCGGCAGCGCGACGGATGCCAAGCTCGATCCGTCGTCCATGAAGGACCGGATCGACAGCCTGATCTCCGATCAGGTCAGCAGCGGCAGCCTGACCAGCGACCAGGCCACCGAGCTGAAGTACCTGTTTTCCAGCGGCGGCCGGTCGACCCAGACCGCCGACGCCACGGGTTCGGGCGCCGGCGCCATCTCCGATGCCGGCGAGCCGCCTCCGGCGCCTCCCCCGGGCCCGCCGCCGGGCGGCAGCGCGTCCGACAGCGCCTCGGACGGGACGTCGTCCACCGGCACGTCCAGCAGCGCGTCCGCCATCGACCTGCTCTCCACATTCATCCAGCAGCTGCAGAGCAGCCAGTCGAGCAGCGGGAGCTACGGGGCGAACGGCACGGGCAGCAGCACCAACATCTCGGCCCTGCTGTTCGATTTCCAGAGCTGAGACCGGGGCCGCGGAGCCGGCACGATCGCTCCGCGGCAGCCGGCGGGGTCCGGGCCCTGCCGCGCTTCGCGTCCATGCCGGCGCATCTGCCCGTGCACGGCCGCCGCCGGGACCGTGATGGCGCGCTCCGTCGCCGGGCGCATCGCCCGCCTGCGTGGAACGGGGTCGACCGCGGCCGAGGGAGGCGGCATCAACCCCCTGCGCCCTCGCGTGGCCGGCGGACGGCCAAGAGCGGCCGAATACGGCCAAGGGCGCCCAAGAGGGCGGTCGGGAGACACGGCATGGCGGCAGGACACGGGACGCGGTTGCCCAAGGTCGCGTTCATCGGCACGGGCGGGACGATTTCCTCCCTGGGGCGCGACGCCCTCGACATCCTCGACTACACCGCCACCGACCGGCGCCTGGACGCGGGGGCGATCCTGGATGCGGTCCCTGAGCTGTCCGCTGCCGCCAGCGTAATCCCGGTCCCGTTCCGGGCTGTTCCGAGCCCGGCGATCGGCTTCGCCGCGTGGCGCGACCTCGTCCTGCTCTGCGAGCGCCTCGCGACGGAGCACCCGGATCTCGCCGGTATCGTCATCGGGCACGGCACCGCCACCCTGGAAGAGACCGCCTACGCGCTCAGCCTCACCCTGACGGTCGATCTGCCGGTGGTGCTGGTCGGTTCGCAGCGGCCGATGAGCGCGCTCTCCACCGATGCCAAGCTCAACCTCGTCGCCGCGGTGCGCACCGCGGCCGCGCCGGCCTCCCGCGGGCGGGGCGTGCTCGTGGTGCTCAACGACGAGATCCAGGCGGCGCGCGAGGTGACCAAGACCTCGGTGGCCCGGCTCCAGACCTTCCGCACCCCGGATTTCGGGGTGCTCGGCCAGGTCGACGGCGACAGCGTCCGGTACTACCGCCGCTCCGAGCGCGCGCATGCGCCGGGCACGCCCTTCGATATCCGCGCGCTGCCGGCGCTGCCCCGGGTCGACGTGTCCTACGGCTACGCCGATGCCGACGGCACCGCGGTCCGGGCGTTCCGGGCGGCGGGGGCGCGCGGCCTCGTCTCGGCGGGCCTCGCCCCCGGGATGACGCCGCCGGCCGAGGCCGAGGCCCTGGAGGAAGCCGCTGCAGCCGGCATCGTGGTGGTGATGTCGACCCGCGCCGGGAGCGGGGTCGTGCCGCTCACCAGCCGCCTGCGCGCGCGCGGCCTCCTCAGCGCCGACAACCTCACCCCGCAGAAGGCCCGGATCCTGCTCGCCCTGGCGCTGACCGTGACCGCGGAGCCGGAGGCGATCGCACGGCTGTTCGCGACCTACTGAGACCCGATGCCGCTGATCGATCCCACCCGCGCGCTCCTCCTCGTCATCGACGTGCAGATCCGGCTGATGCCGGCCATCGCCGACGGGGCCGGGGTGATCGCCAACGCCGGCCGCCTCGCCGCGGCCGCGAGGCTCCTCGATGTGGCCGCCCTGTTCACCGAGCAGAATGCCGGGGGCCTCGGGGCGACCGTGCCGGAGCTGGTCCCCGAGCCCGGGGCGGCGTTCCCCAAGATGAGCTTCGGCGCCACGCAGGCGCCGGGCTTCCTCGACCGGCTCCCCGATGATCGCGATCTCGTGGTGACCGGCTGCGAGGCGCATATCTGCGTGCTGCAGACGGTGCTCGGGCTGCTGGAGGGCGGGCGGCGCGCCTACGTGGTGGCCGACGCAGTCGGCTCGCGCCGGCCCGAGAGCCGGGACGCGGCTCTTGCCCGGATGGCGGCCCACGGCGCCGAGATCGTCACCACCGAGATGGTGGTGTTCGAGTGGATCGGCACCGCCAGGCACCCGCGCTTCCGCGAGGCCGTCAAGCTGATCAAGTGACCCGGGTCAGCCGCCGTCCAGCGCAGCGCGGGTGCGGGCATCGGTGCCGATGTCGTCCGTGCCCTCCATCCCCAGCACCTCAATCAGGCGCATGCGGGCGCGGCTGACCCGGCTCTTGATGGTCCCGACGGCGACGCCGCAGATTGCGGCCGCCTCTTCGTAGGTGAAGCTCTGGGCACCCACCAGCACCAGCGCCTCGCGCTGGGCATGGGGCAGCCGGTTGAGGGCGCTCTGGAACTGCGCCATCTCCATGCGGATCTCCTGCTCGGGCAGGGAGGTCAGCCGGCCGGCGAGTACACCGTCGGCGTCCTCCACCTCGCGCTTGCGCTTGCGCTGCTCCGAGTAGAACAGGTTGCGCAGGATCGTGAACAGCCAGGCGGTGAGATTGGTCCCGCGGCGGAAGCTGGCGGCATTGACCCAGGCCCGCACCAGCGTGTCCTGCACGAGGTCGTCCGAGCGGTCTAGGTCGTAGGTCAGCGAGAACGCGAACGCCCGCAGTGCCGGGATCGCCCCGAGCAGGAGGTCGCGCATTTCGGCATCGGCCCCCGTGGGCTTCGGTCCGGATCCGCTTCCGGCTGGAGCGGCTTGCGTCATCATCATCATCGCTGGGCCTCCGTGTCGGAGCATGCGGCGAGGTCGTCGATCAGCGTCCGGAGCCGCTCCGGGATCGGCAGGGCCAGGACTTCGGCGTAGTGCAGCCGCAGGCCGCGCCCGATCCGGGCCCGCCCCGCGGCATCGATCGGCCGGCGCCCGGTCGCCGCTCCCGAAACGCCTGAAGAGGTGCGGAACGACAGAGCCGGTTCGGCTCCGTCCTCTGCTATGGCCGAGCCCGTGATCGCCTGCCCTTCCTCGTCCTGGCTCATGATCGCGCCCCATGCATTGGGCGATGCGGCCCGTAGGGGCTCGGCCTCCCACCGCACAGGTCTCGCGACCGGCCGCGGCGGGAACGCGGTTCATCGCTTTCCGGCGGCGCTGGTAGGCGGTGAGGATTTAATCGGTTCTGAACTGCGTATTCATCAAATCTTAATGTCGGAAATCATGAGCTTGACCATATTAAATCGTTGGTTGCCCCAGTTACAATTCAGAAATACTTATTTCTAGCTCGGCCGTGAATCAAGATCGCTGGGCTGGCTGAACCAACGCCGGCGGATGCGGAGGTGGGGTATCGGCGATCGGTTCCTGCCGCGATCGGGCGTCTCCATCCTCTGCAGCCCAGCTTCCGAACCTTCGATCGTGGGCCTTCCGTGCCCGCTCCGCTGCCCTGGGCCGCGTTCCGCCCAAGCACCGCGACACGATCTACGAGCTCCAGAGCTCGGGGGATGGGGTGAAGGGGCCGCGTTTCATCGCCCCTCTCCCTTCGATTGCCATAGGGAGCGTGCCACGCCCGCTCGACCGCACGGGGGCTCGAGGCCGCAACCGGATCAAACGCCTGTGGCCGCCTGACGAGCTGCCGATGTCGCTCGAACCGGAAAAAGGCCATTCCGATCGGCCTATCGGGCCAGATCGGCGATTTGAGAGGATGTCGGAAGGCGATGCTCGCGAACCCATCCTTCCTGTCTCGCAAAGTGTCCGTTTTCACGGGCTTGGTCGATCCGCTCAATCGGCTCGGACCCAAGCGCGGCGACGGCAGCCACGTCCTCCGGGACGGCCAGGATCGATCGCACATATTCCGGCAGACAGGGTTCCAGGTCTATAAGGGTGTCTGCTGCCGGATCGGACAAGAGGATCGCCTTATTCGATCCTATACGAGTTTGTTCGATCGCAAATCTCGCGGTCTTGAGCCGTCTTATTGCCGCCTGAAATCAAACGCTTGTCTTATCGATTTTAGACGAAAGATCGGCCGTCGGGATGAACTGTATCGAGTCTCTGCTATGAAACAGCCTGCCTCCTTCGGAAGAAGATAAGCGATGCCAAGAATAACGGCACTCACAATCCGTCTCGTGATACTGTAATCATCGGGAAATTTATAGATTATATCGATAATTAATCCGATATTAAGCCTCTGTTTGCTGAGAAGAGCAAGATATAATTCGCATCTCCTATAGAAATACATTTCTTTAGGATCTTTAATGAGGTCCGCGAGACCCATGCCGGTCAAAACATTCTTGATATGATTGACGCGACCCGTGAAACGGTCGCGTTGTCTCAGAATCAAATTTGCATTGACGGCACCATTCACTCCAGATTTGTTGCTGCCGTGAACTCTGTAATAGCCTTGTGGCTTGTCGAGTGTCACGATGTCACCGAAGAAAGGAGCGATAAACAAAATCGCTCCATCGACGGCCGAGTCATAGTCGGCCGATCGAAGTATTTCGCAAACGTCTCTGCGAAATACGTTGCCCGACGTGGGCGGCGAAATATACAAGCCCGTTTGTTGCACCTTGTCTACATAGGCGCCTCGCTCCCGCCCTGCCGACAGACTGGGGAACGTATGGCCGGTTGCGGCGCCGGATTCATCGATTATTGCTAGCGGATATTGTAGCTTTGCCACGGAGCAATCAAGATGTTTGATAATGGTGTCTATCGATCCAGGCAAAAGCTCATCATCAGCGTCGAGAAATAGAACAAAAGGTGCGGATGTTCTGTCCAGGCCGTAGAGACAGGCGCTGATCTGTCCGCCGTTTTCCTTTCTGACAGCTCGCGCTCCGGTACTGCAGATTGTCGACCAGGAATCGTCCGTCGAACCATCGTCGACGACTATAAACTCGCAATGCCTAAGGTCTTGCGATACGACGCTCGTTATCGCGCGGCCGACGAAATTTTCGTAATTGTAGCAATTTACAATGATTGCCAAAGTCGGCATCGGTTTGACGTGCAATTTCATGGCAGATATTCTCATTTGGTCATGGAATTACGATCTATTACATAGTGTATTTTGAAAAAAGCGGTCATACTGCGCGCGAAGATGCCGGTATTTTCAGCGAATTTGAGGATTGCGCATAGAACAATCCCCATGACGTCACGCGTTCGTGATATCATACACCATATTCGCTTGTTGGAAAGTCATGATCTGCGCTTCGTCTGGGCGTATTGCCAGAAGCTGATCGTTTGAATTGCGATAAATGGAAAATGTTGTCGCCATATATTTCGGAGCGGCCGCCTGTTGTTTCAATTTCAAATTGAATGCGTGCGCCGATTTCGAATGGCCGGTGTCTCGGAAAAATTCGATCAAAGCCTGTGGGGTATCCGATCGATTCCAAATCAATTTGATTTGAAGCCGCTAGGGCTATTGTAGTATAAAGTTTGTTAATTTTTATGGTAGATCTGCGAATAATAATGTTTGTTCTCGGCGCGGTTGTAAATCGAACTCGACCACATCAAGGGCATTACATTATCAAATATCAGATATCGTATTCACTTCGGGACTAAAAATACCGATCAATTTGGAACAGATATTGTCTTTCTCCCCGGATCGGCGTTGTTTCATCGGGGCGGGCCACGCGTGAGGCAGCCGGGGCAGCTCGCCGGACGCTCGTCACGTCGGCCCTGGTCCGCGTGCTCGAGCACGAACTGGCAAGCGCCGATGAAAAGAGATTTTGTCAGACAGAGTATAGAGAGATAGTCAAAATTTCCTGATCTGGATGTATCTGTGCGTATTTACTCGTATTCGTTAAAATATTCAGTATATTATTTGAGAAGTAATATAGATATTAGCTCATTGAAGAACATCTTGACGGGCTTGCGCTGCCTGCGCTATGGCCTAGGCAGTATCAATAACGCATCCATTCGGTTGCTGATTCTTCCATGGCGTCGCATAGGGCGTTCCGGGCAGATCAAGGCGGCGCCGGGATCCGATTTCGGCCGGAAAGATTGTGGTGATTCTCCGTCTTGGTCGCGATCTTTCCGGATGAGCCGCGTACCAGCGTCCGGTGTTCATGATTTTGTCGTCATGGTCCCTGGGCTAAGATCGCCTATGCGGAGACCGCTTGTGGGTGATTCACAGGTATGGGCCCGCAGCACCGGGCTCGACGCGTGCCCTCACGCTCAGCACGGGCACGGACAGCCGCCTTCCGGCGCCGCACAGATCGCGGGGACCGGCCCCGAGATCGACAGGTAGAAGGCGCATGGATCCCCAAGGATCCGGACACGAGCCGGAGGTCGCGCCTCGACGGGCCGCCCAGCCGCTGCGGATCCTCGCGGTCGCGGTGCAGAAGGGGGGCACCGGCAAGACCACGCTGGCGGCCTCGCTCGCCGTCGCCGCAGTGGAGGCCGGCGAGCGCGTGACCGCCCTCGACCTCGATCCGCAGGGCTCGCTGGCCGGCTGGGGCGCACTGCGCACGGGCGACGCCGTCGCGGTCGACCGGGTCCAGCCCTGGGAGGTCGGCCAGCTCGCGGAGATCCTGGACATCCTCGCCCAGGAGGGCGTGACCCTGGTCGTCCTCGACACGGCCGGCAGCTCGACCGGCCTGGCGGCGGCGCTGAAGGACGCCGATTTCGTACTGATGCCGGTGCGGCCCTCCCGGCTGGACATCGTGGCGGCGCGTCCGACACTCCAGACGCTGGTCGGCCTCGGCCTGCGGGACCGGTTCGCCCTGGTGCTGAACCAGTGCCCGCCGCCGCCGTCGCCGCGCACCAGCACCTATGCCGCGCAATTGCGTGCGCTTGGGGTGCTGGCCGAGCCGGGCATCATCCACCGGGTCGATCACCAGGATGCCCTGGCGATGGGCCTGGGCGTCACGGAATACGCGCCCGCGAGCCCGGCCGCCGAGGAGGTCCGGGCTCTGTGGGCCTGGATCGACGCGAAGATGCGGGCGTCGGATCCGGCCTGAGCCGGGACGTGACTCCCGGCTCGCCGGATCCGACGATCAGCCCTGACCCAGCGCCGCCAGGATCCGCGCCCAGGAGCGCGTGCCCTTGTGGAAGCTCGTCAGGTCGTATTTCTCATTGGGCGAGTGGATTCGGTCGTCATCCAGTCCGAAGCCGATCAGGAGCGTGTCGCGCCCGAGGATCCGCTTGAAGTCCCCGACGATCGGGATCGAGCCGCCGGCGCCCACCGTCACCGCCGGCACGCCCCATTCCGCGGCGAGCGCGGCCTTGGCGGCCCCGAGCTGCGGCATGTCGAAGGGCAGGCTGATCGCCCGCGAGCCCTTGTAGGTGATGACCTCGACCTTGCAGTCCGACGGCACCCGCTCCCGCACGAAGGCCTTGAAGCGCTCGGCCAGCACCTTCGGGTCCTGATCGTCCACGAGGCGGAACGAGATCTTGGCCGAGGCGGTCGAGGCGATCACCGTCTTGGTACCCTCGCCGGTATAGCCGCCGATGATGCCGTTGGCGTCGCAGGAGGGGCGCGACTGCACCAGTTCGATCGGCATGCGCCCGCGCTCGCCCGCTGGCTCCTTCAGGCCGATCGGCCCGAGCAGCGTCTCGGGGGTCAGCCCCAGGCCGCGCCACTGCTCCAGCACCTCGGGCGGGCGCTCGCGCACGCCGTCGTAGAAGCCCGGGATCGTCACCCGCCCGTCCGCGTCGTGCAGGTCGGCGATGATCTTGGCGAGCACATGGATCGGGTTGCGCGCCGCGCCGCCGAAGAAGCCCGAATGCAGGTCGCGGTCGGCGCAGGTGACCTTCACCTCGAAATACGCGAGCCCGCGCAGCGACGACGTGATGGCCGGCGTGGTCCGGTCCCACATCCCGGTGTCGCAGACCAGCACCACGTCGCAGCCGAGTCTCTCGCGATTGGCCGCGACCCATTCGGGAAGCCCCTGCGATCCGCTCTCCTCCGCCCCTTCGATCAGGATCGTGACGCCGCAGGGCAGTTCGCCGCTCATGGCGATATGCGCCCGGCACGCCTCCACGAAGGTCATGACCTGGCCCTTGTCGTCGGAGGCGCCACGCCCGACGATCCTTTTGTCACCCTCCGGTCCCGACGCGATGCGGGGTTCGAAGGGCGGCGTCGTCCACAGGTCGAGCGGATCGACCGGCTGCACGTCGTAATGGCCGTAGAACAGGACATGGGGCGCCCCGGGCTTCGGCCTGTGGGCCAGCACCACCGGATGGAGCGAGGTCTCCTCGACGGAGGTCTCGAAGCCCAAGGCGGTCAGGTCCTGGGCGAGCCAGGCGGCGGCCGCGCGGCACTGGCCGGCATAGGCCGGGTCGGTGGAAATCGAGGGGATCCGCAGGAAGGCGAACAGCCGCTCCAGGGCGTTCTCCAGGTCCGTGTCGATGTCGTTGAGGATCGCGTCGAGCGCGGCCATCGGGGGCTCCGGGGTGCGGCGGGGACTCTGCGGGGACGAGCGTTACCCGAGGCGGGACAGGCGCGGCAACGCCCGCACCGTCCCACGCCTCGTAGCAATCCCTGCGATGGTCCGTCCCGGAACAGGGGCAGATTGGAATTGTTATCGGGAGAATCGCCGGTCCGGCCTCCGCGACGCTTGCCGTCGCCGGCTCGGCCGCCTCCGTTTCATGCCCGGCCTCCCGGCCGCCTCCCTGGATGACACCATGCTCCTCGAGAAGACTCCGCCGGTGCCGGCGGATGCCCGCATCTGCATCACGCTCACGATCAACGGACAGAGGCGCGAACTTCAGGTCACGCCCTGGACGACGCTTCTCGACCTGCTGCGCGAGAAGCTCGACCTCACCGGCACCAAGAAGGGCTGCGACCACGGCCAGTGCGGCGCCTGCACGGTCCTGGTCAACGGCACCCGGGTGAATTCCTGCCTTACCCTCGCGGTGATGAAGGACGGCGCCGAGATCACCACGGTGGAGGGGCTCGCCGGCCTCGGCGACCGGAAGGGCAGCAACGCGCTCCACCCGATCCAGGAGGCGTTCATCGAGCACGACGCCTTCCAGTGCGGCTACTGCACCCCCGGCCAGCTCTGCTCATCGGTGGGGCTGATGAACGAGGGCCATGCCCACACGCGCGACGAGATCCGCGAGGCGATGAGCGGCAACATCTGTCGCTGCGGGGCCTACACCAACATCGTCGACGCCATCGAGGACGTGATGCAGGGAGCCGCCCGATGAACCGCTTCGACTATGTCCGCGCCGGCACGGTGGCGGAGGCGGTGCAGGCCTATGGGGCGGGCGCGCGCTTCATCGCGGGCGGCACCAACCTGATCGACCTGATGAAGTACGAGGTCGAGAAGCCCGACCGGTTGATCGACATCACCCGCCTGCCGCTCGACGGCATCGAGGAGCAGGGCGGCGGCCTGCGGCTCGGGGCGCTCGCGACCAACGCCAAGGTCGCCTACGACGACAGGGTCGCCGCACACTACCCGCTGCTGCGCAACGCCATCCTGGCCGGCGCCTCGGCGCAGCTGCGCAACGCCGCCTCCACGGGCGGCAACCTGCTCCAGCGGACCCGCTGCTACTATTTCTACGACGCCGGTACGCCCTGCAACAAGCGCGAGCCCGGCTCCGGCTGCCCGGCGATCGGCGGCGTGAACCGCATCCACGCGATCTTCGGGGCGAGCGACGCGTGCATCGCCACGCACCCCTCCGACATGTGCGTGGCGCTGGCCGCGCTCGAGGCGGTGGTGCGGGTGAGCGGACCCGGAGGCGACCGGGCGATCCCGTTCTCGGAGTTCCACCGGCTGCCTGGCGACAACCCGGAGAAAGACACCAACCTCGCCCCCGGCGAGATCGTCGTGTCGGTCGACCTGCCGGAAAGTCGGTTCCCGCAGACCTACACCTACCTGAAGCTGCGCGACCGGCTGTCCTACGCCTTCGCGCTGGTCTCGGTGGCGGCCGGGCTGGAACTGGACGGCGACACGATCAAGACCGCCCGCCTGGCGCTGGGCGGCGTCGCCCACAAGCCCTGGCGCAACCGCGAGGCCGAGGCCTTGCTCGAGGGCAAGCCCGCCACGGTCGAGAGCTTCAGGGAGGCGGCCGACCTGATCGTGGCCGAGGCCAAGCCGCAATCGGAGAACGTCTTCAAGATCGAACTCGCCCGGCGCGCCATCGTGCGCGGCCTCGAGCAGGCCGCCGCCGGCACGCCCCAGTCGCTCAGCGACAAGCGCATCCAGTGAGGAGCCCCATGGCAACCCAGATCAGCACCGCCGCCGGCACCGATCGGCACGTCGGCAGCCCGAGGAGCCGCGTCGACGGCCCCGCCAAGGTGACGGGCCTCGCGAAGTATGCCGGTGAATTCACCGCCGCCGACCTCGTCCACGGCTACGTCGTGGGCAGCACGATCGCCCGCGGCACGATCACCGGGATCGACTGCGCCGCCGCCGAGGCGGTTCCGGGCGTGCTCAAGGTCCTGACCCACGCGAACCGCCCGGACGTGTCCGGTAAGGCCGATTCCTACCGGGACATGGTCGGCCCGCCCGGGACGCCCCTGCGGCCGCTCTACGACGCCAACATCCTGTTCTCGGGCCAGCCGGTGGCCTTGGTGCTGGCGGAGGATTTCGAGACCGCCCGCTACGCCGCCTCGCTGGTCAAGGTCACGTATGCGGCCGAGACGCCCGAGACCGACATCGACGCCCTGGTCCCCACCGCCTACGATCCGCCCACCAAGCGCGACGGCATCAAGCCGCCGCCCGAGCCCTGGGGCGATGCGGACGCCGCCTTCGGCAAGGCACCGATCCGGGTCGAGCGGCAGTACCGGATGGCCAACGAGCACCACAACCCGATGGAGCCGCACGCCTCCACGGTGATCGTCGAGGCCGACGGGACCTACACCGCCTACGACAAGATCCAGGGCGTGGCCAACAGCCAGCAATACCTGACCGGTGCCTTCGGGCTGAAGCCCGAGCAGGTGCGGGTCATGAACCCCTATCTCGGCGGCGGCTTCGGCGCCGGCCTGCGCCCGCAATACCAGCTGTTCCTGGCGATGCTGGCCGCCAAGGATCTCGGCCGCTCGGTCCGCGTGGTCCTGACCCGCGAGCAGATGTGGAGCTTCACCTATCGGCCGGAGGCGGTGCAGACGGTCTCTCTGGGCGCGAGCCCGGACGGCGCGCTCCAGGCGCTGCGGCACGACGCCGTGCAGGGCACCTCGCGCTACGAGGATTACCAGGAGAACATCGTCAACTGGTCGGGCACGCTCTACAAGTGCGACAACGTCAAGCTGACCTACCGGCTCGCCAAGCTCGACACCGCGACGCCCGGCGACATGCGTGCCCCCGGGGCGGTGTCGGGCCTGTTCGCCATCGAGAGCGCGATGGACGAACTCGCCGTGGAGACCGGCAAGGACCCGATCGAGCTGCGGCTGATCAACTACACGGATTCGGATCCGGTGGAGGGCAAGCCCTACGGCTCGAAGGCGCTGAAATCCTGCTTCGAGCAGGGCGCGGCGCGCTTCGGCTGGGCGAAGCGCGACCCGAAGCCCCGCTCCATGCGCGAGGGCCGCGAACTCGTCGGCTGGGGCATGGCGTCGGGCATCTGGGAGGCGCTGATGATGCCCTCCAGCGCCCGCGCGGTGCTGAGTGCCGACGGCAAGCTGGAGATCGGCAATTCCACCGGCGACATCGGCACCGGCACCTACACGATCCTCACCCAGATCGGCGCCGACGCGCTGGGCCTGCCGATGGAGGACGTGACGACCAAGCTCGGTGACACCAACCTCGCCGAGGCGCCGGTGGCCGGCGGATCGTGGACGGCGGCGTCCTCCGGCACGGCGGTGATGAAGGCCTGCCGCAACATCGCCGCCCAGGTCTTCGTGCTGGCCCGCCAGATGGAGAACTCGCCGCTGGCCAACGTCGATTTCGAGCGCGTTGTCTTCACCGGCGGCCGGATTGAGGTCGCCGGGGACCCGTCCCGCGGCGTCTCGATCAAGGACGCCATGCGCGCGGGCGGCTTCGAGACGATCGAGGTGACCGAGAAGGCCGGCCCGGACTCGGATTTCGCCAAGCAGTTCGAGTGCTACACCCACCAGGCGGTGTTCGTGGAGGTGAAGGTCGACGAGGACCTCGGCCAGGTGCGCGTCACTCGCGTCGTCTCGGCGATCGCGGCGGGCAAGATCCTCAACCCGAAGACCGCGCGCAGCCAGATCATCGGCGCGACGGTGATGGGGATCGGCTCCGCGCTGCACGAGGAATCGATGCTCGACCATCGCCTCGGCCGGTTCATGAACCGCAACCTCGGCGAGTACCACGTGCCGGCCAACGCCGACATCCACGACCTCGACGTGATCTTCGTGGACGAGGAGGACAAGGCCAACCCGCTGGGCGTCAAGGGCGTCGGCGAGATCGGCATCGTCGGGACCGCGGCGGCCATCGCCAACGCGGTCTTCCACGCCACGGGCAAGCGGGTGCGGGACCTGCCGATCACCATCGACAAGCTGCTCTGAGGACGCGGGATAGGCTACAGGAAAGCCGCCGTGCCGACCGCGCGGCGGCTTTTCACCCTGAGGCGCGATTGAGCCACCTTCTGCAATCCTGGCGCTTCTGGGCGCTCGCCTCGGCGGGCTTCGCGGCGCTGACTGCGATCCTCGCCAAGGTCGGCATCTCGGGCGTGCAGTCCGATGTCGCGACCTTCGTGCGCACCCTGGTGATCGTGGCCTTCGCGGGCGCGATCGTGGTCGGATCCGGGCAGGCCGGCGGCCTCGCGCAGATCTCCGGCCGCAGCCTCGTCTTCCTGGTCCTCTCGGGTCTCGCCACCGGGGCGTCCTGGCTCTGCTACTTCCGGGCGCTGTCGCTGGGCGACGCCGCCCGCGTCGCGCCGATCGACAAGCTGAGCGTGGTGCTGGTCGCGATCTTCGGCGCGACTCTCCTCGGCGAGACCCTGAGCCTCGCGGCCTGGATCGGCGTCGCGCTGATCGCCGCCGGGGCCGCCCTCGTCGCCTCCGGCTGGTGAAGCGGGGAGCGCTGGCGCACCGATCCATTAACCGCCCGCGCCCATCCTGACGGTCTCTCGCGAAAGGGACCGCCATGGATTGGGTCTACCGCGGCTTCGAGACCTCGCTTCTGGGGCTCGCCCTGGGTCTCGGCCTCGCGGCTTGCTGGTCGCTCGGCACCGAGCCGGCGCCGAGCGCTACGCTGTCCGTCACCCTGCCGATGCTGACCGTCACGAGCCCCGCGCCCTGACGCGGGGACCGGGAGGCCGCTCGGATCTCGGTCAGGCGGCGTTCTGAGCCGCGCGGAACATGAAGCCGCGGGCCTCGGCGTCCATCTCGGTCTTGAAGGCGTGGCGGCCCTTCAGCGCCTCGGCGGCCTGCGCGGCCGGGCGGGCGTTGAGCGTGTCGAGGTGGCGCTTGACGTGGGGCAACTCCGCGAAGGCGCCCTCGCCGAGCACGAACGGCACCATCCGGGCCCAGCCCCACACCGCCATGTCGACGATGGTGTAGGTGTCGCCCACCACGTAGGCGCGATCGGCGAGCCGCCCGTCGAGGATGCCCCAGTGTCGGCGCGCCTCGAAGATGTAGCGCTCGGTGGCGTAGGCGCCGCCGTCCGGCGCGAAGTGGCGGAAATGCACGCACTGGCCCGAGAACGGCCCGATGCCGGTGGCCACGAACATCAGCCAGGACAGCATCTCGCCCCGAGCCGGCTCGCCCTCGGGCAGGAACCGGCCGGTCTTTCCGGCGAGGTAGAGCAGGATGGCGTTGGAATCGAACACCGTCACGTCGCCGTCGACGATCGCCGGCACCTTCGCGTTCGGGTTGATCGCCGTGTAGGCGGGATCGAACTGCTCGCCCTTGCGCGGATCGACCGGCACCGGCTCGTAGGCGAGGCCCATCTCCTCCAGGCAGAGGGCGACCTTCATCGGGTTGGGGCTGAGATTATGATAGAATCGAATCACGGGGCACTCCCTGAACGACCCGCGGAGAGTTCTCCGGGATGGGGCCGCGCACAAGCCGCGGCGGCGCGGGGCGCCTATTCCACCACGACCTTGTAGCTGCGGCCCGGCACCAGCACGGCGCCCCGCTCGAGGCCGTTGAGGACGAGGAACCGTTCGAGCGGCCTGTCCGGCACCGCCATGCGACGGGCGAGTTCCTCGGCGCTGGCCGAGCTGGCCTGGACCACCTGCAGCCGCAGCGGCCGCAGGACGGCCTCCTCGGGGGCGATCGCGCTCAGGCTCGCCGTCCAGGGCCGGAAGGCCGGGTCGGGATCGGTCGCGCCCTTGGCCGCCATGATCATCCGGTAGGTCGTATCCCCGATCCGGACCGCCGCGAGCCGGAAGGTCCAGTCCTTGCCGCGCGAGAGCGCGAAGGCCGCCGGGCGGCCGCCGAGGTCGCGGGTCTCGAAACCGGCCGGGTCGAGGGGGTCGTTCCAGCTCGCCTTCAGCACCGCGTCGAGGGGCTGGCCGTCCTTCGCGTCGATCTGGTCGAACAGCAGTCGCCGGTTGCCGTCCGGAGTGGTGCCGAGCACGGCCGAGCGGGTGTTCTCGAGGGTGAAGCCGTCCGGGACATCGAAGGCGATCCCCAGCCCGGGATGGATGAAGCGGCGGCCGCGCACCGCGCCGTCGCGGGGGTTGTCGCCGTAGGCGAGCCCGTCCACGGCCGCGAGATAGGAGGCCCGGTCATCGGCCCCGATTCCCGGTGCGCCAATCCGGCGCGCCGCCCGGGTGACCAGGGTGATGCGCTCCGCGGTGCCCGGATGGGTCGCCAGCATGTCGGGTTCGCCCGCGGTGCCGCTGCCGGCCTTCAGGGCGGTCGAGCGGTTCAGCGCGGTGAGGAAGCGGCCGGCCGCGAACGGGTCGTAGCCGGCCCGGGCGAGGGTGCGCACGCCGGTGGCGTCCGCCTCCAGCTCCTGCTCGCGGGAGAAGCGGGCCAGGGCGAAGCGCGACTGGTGCTGCAGCTGCGCGCCGGTATCGGGATCGTTCAGCACGTCCGCCACGACCCGGCTGACCAGCGCCGAGCGCAGCTCCAGCTCGCTCCGGGCCGTGGCGTGGTTGAGCGTCACGTGCGCCATCTCGTGGGCGAGCACGGCCGCCACCTCGGAGGTGTCGCTGGCCAGCGCCACCAGGCCGCGGGTGACGTAGAGCCGCCCGTTCGGCAGCGCGAAGGCGTTGACCACGGGCGAATCGAGCAGCGTCACCGCGTAGGTCTGGTCCGGACGCTCGCTCGCCTTCACGAGCCGGTCGGTGACCTCCGTGAGCATCCGCATCACGTTGGGCGCGCGCGCCTCGCCCCCGAAGGAGGCCACGAGCTTGAGGTGGTCGGCATCCGCCGCGCGCTCACGGCCGGTGGTGCGCGGGGCCTCGACAGGCACCCGGACCACCGCGGGCGTGACGGTCCCGGCTGTCTGGTCGGCCACGCAGGCGCCCAGAAGCGCCGCGAGCGCGCCAACGGCCGCCGCGCCACGCAAGGACCGCCCCACCACCTGAAATCGCTCCGTGATCCCGCCCATCGCGATCAGCGCCGCAGCCCCCGTTCCCCGTCCGGCCCGGCCTCGGGCCGGTCCGGCTCGCTCAGGACCTCGAGTGCGTCGGCGGCGGCTTCCAGGGTCGGGCCGCGCCAGACCTCCAGGATGCCGCGCACCCGCACGCGCCGGCCTTCGAGCGAGGCCGCACTCAAACCATGCGCGCGCATCATTCGCCAAGTGCGTTTCGATACCGTGACCGTGAGCCCGTCCCCGCCGCGGGCCGCGAAATCGAGATATGCGCGGGCGCTGCGCTCGCCGACGTGGCGGATGCGGCCCTCCACCACGGCGAAGCGCCCCGCCAGCGCCCGGAGCCCGGGCCCGTCGGTGGCCGCCAGGACCGGATCGCGCCAGAGGCCGAGCCGTTGGGCCCGGGCGGCTTCCTCCACCGTGCGCAGGGCCGGCCGGCAGAGAGAATCGGCCTCGCCGGCGTCCGCGAAGGCGAGGCCGGCCCCGATCAGCCCTCCTGCGAGGTCGATGTCGCTGTCCGTCACCTCGATGTCGGCCCGCTCCCGGCCCCAGCGGTCGGGCTGCCCGCGGGGGATCACGGTGAGGCCGTCACCCCGCCGCGCATCGAGCCAGGCCCGCGCCGCCTCGGCGGCCTCCGGCGCGTCCGGCCACCGCAGGGAATCGAGCATGGCGCGGGCGCCCGACGCCAGGCGGATCTCGCCGCGCAGCCCGATCCCGTCGAGGAGGTCGGTGCGCGCCGCGCCCGGCCGGCATTCCGCCGGCCCGGCGCGGGCCGGCATGGCACCGACGGGCGCCCCCAGCGCCAGGGCCGCAGCGATCCGTGCCGCCCGGGTGCGCCATCCTTTCGATCCCGCTGTCCTGGTCATCGAATGCTCCGGGCGGATCATGCCGCGGAACCGCGCCGTTTGCACCGCGCGGTTGGCCTGACGCGGCGATGATGCTAAGGGAGAGGCGGTCGTCTCCGTAGCTCAGCTGGACAGAGCACAGGTTTCCTAAACGGTAACAATTGGGCGTCGCATCGGGAAACCGCGCGGCGGATCCGCTCAAAGTCGGGGAAAGCTTCCGGCGTCGGCGCTTGACTGTCCGACGCCCTGCCGATCCCGAGCCAAGCCCGCGCGGCGCCGACGCGTCCCGTGGGAAGGTGTAGAGACTAGACGGGCGGCACCTAACGGCCGGGCGTGAGCCCCTGCCCACGGTGAAGGGATAGTCCAGGCCACGAACGCGGCCCGCACGGGCCGCGGCGGCGAAAGCCGAAGTGGTATGAAACCTGGGGTCGCAGGTTCGAGCCCTGCCGGGGACACCAGAATCCAGGGTGCCGGAGCCTCGCCGGGCGGCCCGGCAAAACGTTCACCGCGATCGTCGCCCGCCGGTGACAAGAACTCGGGGCGGCGTTAAGCTTTGCCGCCCGGAGACGCGGCAGGGGGTGGGCGAGTTTCTTCATGGCGGGTCAGAAAACCGATCAGCGCGACGTCTATGTCGGGCAACGCATCGCCGAGCAGCGCCGAAAGGCGTCGCTGACGCAGCGGCGCGTCGCGCAAAGCTTCGGGATGTCGGCGGCGCAGCTGCAGAAGTACGAGAAGGGCACCAACCGGATAAGCGCCGTCCATCTCGATATCTTCTCCCGGATGACCGGGGTGCCGATGGATTACTTCTTCAAGGGCATGCCGCGCACGGACGACTTCACCGCGCCGGGCTTCGCCGAGCCGGAGCAGCCTTCCCTGGCCGAGGGCGGCCTGAGGGGGCTGGCCGAGATCGTGGGCCGCCACATCACCGAGAACTTCTCCGAGGAGGCGCGCCGGGACGTCGCCGCCGCGATCCGGGCGCTCGACAGCAAGCTCAACGGCTGAAGCCGGGTGCCCTTGGCCGGCGAGCGTTTTGCCGCCCGTTTCGTCCGTTAAAGCGGATACGTTCGTCGATTCGTCTTGACCGTCGCCGGACCCGGTGCGAGAACCCCGGCCCCATGAAGGGTCAAACGCCGCGATCGCGACGGCGTACCTGTGAAGCGGGGGCCGTCCGATGCCGCGTTCCAACTACCTGTTCACCAGTGAGTCCGTTTCCGAGGGGCATCCCGACAAGGTCAGCGACCGGATCTCCGACACGGTGGTGGACGCCTACATCGCGGCGATGCCGGAGGCGCGGCTCGGGGTCGAGACCCTGACGACCACCAACCGCGTCGTCATCGCCGGCGAGGTGCGCGGCCCGGATTCGGTGACCTTCAAGGATCTCGAGGAGCTGACCCGCGCGGCCGTGAAGGACATCGGCTACGAGCAGGACGGCTTCCACTGGAAGAACAACGACGTCGCGATCTACCTGCATGCCCAGTCCGCCGACATCGCGCAGGGCGTGGACGCGGCGGGCAACAAGGATGAAGGCGCGGGCGACCAGGGCATCATGTTCGGCTATGCCGCCGACGAGACCCCGGAGCTGATGCCGGCGCCGCTGTTCTACGCGCACAAGATCCTGAAGGACCTCGCCGACGCCCGGAAGCGGCGCGAGGGTGACGCGGCCAAGCTCGGCCCCGACGCCAAGAGCCAGGTGACCGTCCGCTACGAGAACGGCCGCCCCGTCGAGGCGACGCAGATCGTGCTCTCGACCCAGCACCTCGACGAGTCCCTGGACTCGGCGGACGTGCGCGCCATCGTCGAGCCCTACATCCGGGCGGCGCTGCCGCAGGGCTGGATCAACGAGAGCACCGTCTGGCACGTCAACCCGACCGGCAAGTTCGTGATCGGCGGCCCCGACGGCGATTGCGGCCTCACCGGCCGCAAGATCATCGTCGACACCTACGGCGGCGCGGCCCCCCATGGCGGCGGCGCGTTCTCCGGCAAGGATCCGACCAAGGTCGACCGGTCGGCCGCCTATGCGGCGCGCTATCTCGCCAAGAACGTCGTCGCGGCCGGCCTCGCCCACCGCGCGACGATCCAGCTCGCCTACGCTATCGGCGTCTCGAAGCCGCTCTCGATCTACGTGGACCTACACGGCACCGGCCAGGTCGACGAGGCCAAGCTCGAGGCGGTCCTGATGGACGTCATGGACCTGTCGCCCCGCGGCATCCGTACGGCGCTCGGCCTGAACAAGCCGATCTACGCGCGGACCTCCGCGTACGGTCACTTCGGCCGGGCGCCGGAGGCGGATGGCGGCTTCTCCTGGGAGCGCACCGACCTCGCCGGCAAGCTGAAGTCGGCCCTGGCCTGAGGGCGAAGGCGCAACCCATCGTCACCCCGGGCCTGCGTGGCGGGCCCGGGCGTCCGCAGCCGCAGGGCGTCCTCCCGCCTGCGCTGGGGGTCGGCCGCCCCGGACCGGGCTCGCCTGCCGCGGCCCAGGATGACGCGTTGATGGCCGATCTCATGCCGTGCCCATGTCTGAACTGAGCGGACCTCCCGGTCGCGAGGCCGAGGAGCCCGAGCGCGCCTTCTTCGGGCGGCGCAAGGGAAAGCGGCTGCGCGGCCTGCAGGAGCGGCGGCGCGCCGAATTGCTGCCGGCCCTGCGGATCGACCTGCCGCCGGACGACCGACCCCTGGATCCGCGCACGCTGTTCCCGAGCCTCGAAGTCCCGGAGGCCGTCTGGATGGAGATCGGCTTCGGCGGCGGCGAGCACCTTGCCGCCCAGGCCGAGGCACATCCCGGTATCGGCTTCATCGGGGCCGAGCCCTTCGTCAACGGCGTGGTCAAGCTGCTCGCCGCGGTCGAAGAGCGGTCGCTGCGCAACATCCGCATCCGCGACGAGGACGTGACCGCCCTGCTGTCGCGCCTGCCGGATGCCTGCCTGGACCGGGTCTACCTGCTCTATCCCGACCCGTGGCCCAAGCGGCGCCAGCGCAAGCGCCGCTTCGTCTCGGACGCCTCGCTGGCCGAGATCGGCCGGGTGCTGAAGGATGGCGGCCTGTTCCGCTTCGCGAGCGACATCGACGATTATGCCGGCTGGACCCTGGTCCGGGCCGCCCGCTGCCCGGTCCTGACCTGGACGGCGGCGGCCGCGCGCGACTGGACGCAGCCCTTCGCGGACTGGCCCGGCACCCGCTATGAGGCCAAGGCGCTGGCCGCCGGACGGCGCCCGACCTATCTGGAATTCGCGCGGTTGCCGCGCTGAGCGCGGGACGGACCGGTCGCCGCATTCCTGCGGAACGCCTTGCCCCGGTCACGCTCGGACGCCATCCTGGGTTTCCGTCGGGGCCCGGATCTCGGCGGTAGGGTTGCTATCTCGTGCGGAAGCGCGCGGCAGCGCGTTCGAGGATTTTTCCGAGTGGACGAGAGGGTGGCTCAGCGCCTGGCGACGGACGACCCGTATCGCGCCGGCTTCGACGAGGCCGCGATCGGCCTCGTCGTGCTGTCGGCGGACGAGACGTCCATCGTCGCCGCCAACCGGGTTCTGCACGACTTGCTCGGCTGGCCGCCGGACGTGCTTCCCGGACGTGCGACCGCCGAACTCCTCGACGGCCGGCCCGAAGGCCTCGGCGACGGTATCCAGGTTTGGCGCCGCGCGGACGGGAGCACCCTCGACGTGCGGGTGCGTCGCTCCGGGCGCACCCTGGTGGTCGAGGCGGTGGACGTGGACGCGGCCGCCCATTCCGAGGCGAACCGCGAGGCGCTGGCGACCGCCGGCCTCGGCGAGTGGCGCTGGGAGCGGGCGACGGGCCTCCTCACCCTGTCGCGCCGCGCCGCCCGGATCCTGGGGCGGCCGCCCGGCCGCTTCGTGCCGTGGGATGAACTCAAGACCAGCCTGTCCGATCACGAGCTCGCGCGCCTGAGCGCGATCGTCGCCAGGGCGGGGCGCACCGGTGAGCCGTATCATTTCGACACTCCCGTCACGGTGGCCGGGCGCACGGTGATCCTTCGGGTCCGGGGGCAGGGCGTGCCGGGGCCGGGCGGCGAGCCCGTGAGCATGGTCGGCGTCATCCAGGATATCACTACCCGGGTCGAGGCCCGGGACGAGATCCTGGCGCGCGACCAGCGCCTGCGAGTCGCGACCACGATCGCCAAGCTCGGCATCTTCGAATGGCACATGCTCGAGGACCAGGCGATCTGGGAGAACGAGCACATGTACGAGATCTTCGGGCACATGCCCGAGGACGGCACCATCGGCAAGAACGAGTTCCTCAACGGCATCCTCCACCCGGACGACCGCGCCGCCGTCCGACAGGCGATCTCGAAGGCCTTGCGGGAGGACGGGATCCTGCACATCGGCGGCCGGATCCGGCGCAAGTCCGACGGGGCGTGGCGGACCATCGACATGGCGGGCCGCTTCGAGCGCGACGCCCCCGGCCGGCTGCCCCGGCGCCTGATCGGCGTCGTGGCCGACGTGACCGACCGGCGGCTCGCCGAGGAGCGGCAGAGCCTGCTGATCCGGGAGCTGCACCACCGGGTGAAGAACACCCTGGCCACCGTGCAGGCCATCGTGGGCTCCACGGCGCGCACGGCCTCCAGCATCGAGAGCTTCTACGAGGCGTTCGTCGGGCGGATCAAATCGCTGGCCCACACCCACGCGGTGCTCACCGAGGATACGTGGCAGACGGCCTCGCTCTCGAACCTGCTGCGCAGCGAGCTGCGGCCCTACGCCGAGGTCTCGGTGCAGGGCGGGGCCGACGGGCGCATCAGCCTCGACGGTCCGGCGATCGATCTTCCGTCCGAGATCGCGGTGCCGATCGGCATGGCGATCCACGAGCTCACCACCAACGCCGCCAAGTACGGAGCGCTCTCGAACCGCACCGGGCGGGTCGCGGTGACGTGGTCGTTGGAGCCCGGCGGGCCGGCCCCGATGCTGCGCTTCTCCTGGCGGGAGACGGGAGGGCCGCCGGTCCGGCCGCCGAGCCGGCAGGGCTTCGGGTCGCGCCTGCTTCAGCGGGTGCTCATCACACAGGTCCAGGCCGAGGTGGTGACCGACTACGACCCCGGCGGCTTCTCCCTGACGATGCGCGCCCCGATCCCGCCGCGCAACGACAGCCTCAACCCGCTCGTGTGATTCGCGGATCCAGCGGATCGGGCATCGAATCGCTCAGGCCGCACCCCGGTTCCCGGCTTCGCCGCCACCGTCGACGAAGGCCTTCAGCTCGTCGAGCGACTCGAAGGTGAACCGGCCCTGCGGCGTGTCGGCCTCGATCGAGCCGTCCTCGAACATCACGTAGGTGTTGCCGCCTGACGCGTAGCGCCCGACCACGGTCCGCGCGACCGGATTCGGGGCGGACTCGGGCTCCGGCGCCGCGTCGAGGCTCGGGCGCAGGGACGGCGCCTCCTCCTTGGTCTCCGGCGGCGTTTCGGGCGCGGCGAACAGGTCGTCCTCGGGCGCAGGCCCGGCTGCGGGGGCCACCTCCGGCGTTGGCCGGGGGGGCGGCTCCGGCGCGGCTGTCGGGGGCGGGATCGGCAGGTCCGCCTCGGCCAAGGCGGGCTTCCGCGCATCGGCCGCCTTCGGCGCCTCGACCGGCGTGGCCTCCCGGCGGTCCGGGCCGGGCTCGATCCGCGGGCGCTCGGGATCGAAGGGCGGCTCGACGACCGGCGGCACGATGAAGGCGGGGGCGGCGGGCAGAGCCGACGGCAGCCGCGATCGACCCTCGGCGGGCACGGATCCGGACGCCCCGAAGGCCGGGACAGTCTCGATCGCCCGCTCGACCCGCCGGAACACGAGGGCGAGCACGCCGATCCCGAACAGAACCGCGCCCGAGGAGGCCGCCACCGAACCCGCGATCACCATCGCGAGCCCGCTCTCCAGACGCACGTAGGGAAAGCCCTGGATCACGGCGGCGCAGCCCCCGATGGCCATGGCGGCGGCGAGCGCGAACAGCGCAGCGATCATGATACTCTCTAGACACGGGCCGGCTAGCCGCCGACGCTCAACGCGAACCGCACAGTAAGGCCTTGCCGCCATATTGCAAAACCCGGCAGTGAGATTGTCCGGGATACAGGTTCAATTTAGTTGTCGTCGCGCTTGCGCGGCGTGGCGCCGGTTTCGCCGTGCGGGCGCGCATCAACCGGGCCGTTGCCCGCAACTTCGCACCCCGCTTGTCCGGAACGGCGTTGCCCTCCCGCGGGCACCGACTTACCTAGCGGGCGGTTGACCCGGGAGCCCCCGCGGGGGACGAGGCCGCCCACGGCTAAGCGGAGACAGACGCGATGACCTTCACCCTGCCGGAACTGCCCTACGCCTACGACGCGCTCGGGCCGTACATGTCGAAGGAAACTCTCGAGTTCCACCACGACAAGCACCACAAGGCCTATGTCGATACCGGCAACAAGCTGCTCGAAGGCACGGATCTCCAGGGCAAGAGCGTCGAGGAGATCGTCAAGGCCGCCTACAACACGAATCAGCCGCTCTTCAACAACGCCGGCCAGCACTACAACCACATCCATTTCTGGCAGTGGATGAAGCCCAATGGCGGCGGCGCCATTCCGGGCGTGCTGGCCAAGAAGATCGACGAGGATCTCGGCGGCGCCGAGAAGTTCAAGGCGGACTTCATCCAGGCGGGCGTCGGCCAGTTCGGCTCGGGCTGGGCGTGGCTCGCCGTCAAGGACGGCAAGCTCGCGATCATGAAGACCCCCAACGGCGAGAACCCGCTGGTCCACGGCGCCAAGCCGATCCTGGGCGTCGACGTGTGGGAGCACTCCTACTACATCGACTATCGCAACCGCCGGCCCGACTACCTCAAGGCGTTCATCGAGAACCTCGTGAACTGGGAGCACGTGGAGAAGATGTACGGCGAGGCGTCCGCCTGATCCGGTCATGAGCCGGCGTCGCGGGCCCATCGTGTCCGCGGCGCCCTTGAGATGCCTGCGAAAAGCGGCTCTTGATGCGGACCCCGGGCTCACCCGGGGCCAGCAGGGCACGCCGCCATTCCATCCCATTCCCCCGACGCCATGATCCTGCAGCGCGCCCTTCCCCCCCGGCGGGGCGAGGGATTGGACGCGCAGCGGGCGTGTCCATGATCCGCTCCATCCTCTCGGTCGGCGGCTGGACCCTGGTCTCGCGCGTCACCGGCTTCGCCCGCGACGTGGTCATGGCCGCCGTGATCGGCGCGGGGCCGATGGCCGATGCCTTCGTGGTCGCGTTCCGGCTGCCGAACCATTTCCGCGCGATCTTCGGCGAGGGCGCGTTCAACACGGCCTTCGTGCCCGCCTATGCCGGGCTCGCGGAGGCCGGCCCGCCCGAGGCGGCTCACCGATTCGCCGACCGCGTCTTCACCCTGATGCTGATCGTGCAGCTCGTGCTGCTGAACCTCGCCCTGCCGGCGATGCCCTGGGTCGTGCACGCCCTGGCGCCGGGCTTCGCGGAGGACGGCGAGCGCTTCCGGCTCGCGGTGGCGCTGACCCGCATCACCTTCCCGTACCTGCTGTTCATGACGCTGGTGACGCTGCTGTCGGGCATCCTCAACGCCCACCGGCTGTTCGCCGTGGCGGCCGGGGCGCCGGTCCTGCTCAACCTCGCGATGCTGGCGGCGCTGGGGCTGAGCTTCCTGTTCCCGAATGCGGCCTACGCGGCCGCCTGGGGCGTCGCCGTCTCGGGCGTGCTCCAGTTCGGCCTGCTGTGGTGGGGCTGCCGCCGGGCTGGCGTGATGCCGGACCTCGCCGTGCCGCGCCCCGACCCGGCGCTGAATCGGTTCTTCGCGGTGCTCGGCCCCGCGGTGATCGGGTCGGCCGGGTTCCAGATCGCGGCCTTCGCCGACACGATCATCGCGAGCTGGCTGCCCACCGGCGCTGTTTCGGCCCTGTATTATGCCGACCGGCTCTATCAGCTCCCGTTCGGGGTGATCGCCATCGCGGCCGGCACCGTGCTCCTGCCGGAAATGAGCCGGCGGATCGTGGCGGGCGACGTCGCCGGGGCGCATGCGGCGCAGAACCGGGCGGCGGGCTTCTCGCTGGCGCTGTCGGCGCCGTTCACGGTGGCGTTCCTGACCATCCCGGGGCTGATCATGGCGGCCCTGTTCCAGCGCGGCGCCTTCAGCGCGGAAGAGGCCTCCCGGGCCGCCTCGGTGCTGGCGGCCTACGGGTTCGCGCTGCCCGCCGTCGTGCTGGTGCGCAGCGCGGTGGCGAGCTTCTACGCCCGCCAGGACACCAAGACCCCGCTCTGGGCCTCGCTCACGGCGATCCTGGTCAACGTCGCCCTGAAGCTCTGGCTCACCGGGCCCTACGGTGTCACGGGGCTGGCGCTCGCCACCGCGGTCAGCCAGTGGGTCAACCTGCTGCTGCTCGTCGCCCTCGCCAAGCGCCGCGGCTGGACGGCGCCGGGCCGCACCCTCGGCCTCACGGTGGCGGGGGTGGGGTTCGCCTGCATCGCGCTGGCGGGCGTCGCCGTCTACGGCCAGACGCTCGCCGAGGCGCTGGTGCCGGCCCTGCCGCACGGGCGCGAGATCGTCGTCCTGGCGCTCCTCGGCCTCGCCGGGGCCGCCGTCTATGGCGGCCTGCTGGCAGGACTCCTGCACCTGTTCGGCCTGCGCCTGCGCCGGGCCTGAGAAACACCGTATCGTCGATCAAGCCGGGCTCGCCGCCGCGTCTGCGAGCCCCAGATCGCCCGAGAGGGCCAGTGAGGAACGCCATGACCGATGCCAAGGACCTGCTCGCGGGCGTGAAGGCCGCGGTGTTCGACGCCTACGGCACGCTGTTCGACGTGAACGCCGCGGTCCAGCGCTACGCCGACGTGGTCGGGCCGGATGCCGGCCACCTCTCCGAGGTCTGGCGCAACAAGCAGCTCGAATACAGCTGGACGCTGTCCTTGATGGGTCGCTACGCCGCCTTCTGGGACCTCACCGTGCGGGCCCTCGACCATGCCCTGGCCATCCATCCGGGTGTGGATCCGGGACTGCGGGAAAGGCTGCTCGACGCCTATCGCGACCTCGATGCCTATCCAGAGGTGCCGGGCGTGCTGGCGGTCCTGCGCAAGCGCGGCATCCGCACCGCCGTCCTCACGAACGGCAACGCCGCGATGGTCGACCGCGCCGTCGCGTCGGCGGGTCTCGCCGACCATCTGGACGCGGTGCTCTCCATGGATGACGCGCAGGTGTTCAAGACCCATCCCGACGCCTACCGGATTGCGCTGACCCGGCTCGCGGTCGGGGAGGCGAACGTGCTGTTCTGCTCCTCGAACCGCTGGGACGTCGCGGGGGCCTGCGCCTTCGGCTTCCGCACCGCCTGGGTGAACCGCAAGGGTCTCCCGGACGAGTACGCGGACCTGGCTCCAACGGCCGTCATCGAATCCCTGGACGGGCTGATCTGAGACCCGCTTCGGTGCGCGGGAGCCGCGTCCATCGGATGTGCCGGGGACCCGGCGCGCAGCCGCCCCGATCGGGCCACGACAGTCTGATTCCCTGAATGCGACGCCGGAGCTTGGACTAAAGTCGGGGTTGCAACGTGCAACCTGCACTGGTGGTTCGTCCCGGACTCGTACGCCTGAAAATTGAGCGTCGAGCGCCAGGGAGCGTCTCATGAAGTGCGTGTTATTGGCGGCTGCCGCGTTCAGCGTCGCCGTGGCTGGACCGGCCTTTGCCCTCGAAGTCACCAAGTCGGTCGACGTTGCCGCGTCACCCGATGCGGTGTGGAAGACCATCGGCGGTTTCTGCGGGATCGGTGACTGGCATCCGGTCATCGAGAAATGCGCCCTGTCCAAGAAGGGCGGCAAGGAGATCCGCACGCTGAGCCTGAAGGGCGGCGGGACGATCGTCGAGGAGGAAGAGTCCCGCGACGACAAGAAGATGGACTACACCTACACGATCCTGGAAGGCCCGCTGCCCGTCACCGACTACCACTCGACGATCATGGTCGCGAAGGCCGGCAGCGGTTCCAAGGTGACCTGGAAGGGTACGTTCAAGGCCAAGGGTGCACCCGACGCCAAGGCGCAGGAGGCGATCGCGGGCGTTTACGATGCCGGCCTGAAGGGCATCGCCGACAAGGCGAAATAGGAAACTTCCGGCAAGGGGGCAGGGGCGGGCCCGCGTCCGCCCCTGCCTCCGCCCGAACGCCGTCCCGACGATATACCCGGCCCACGATCGAATTGCGCCGCTTCGGAGTTTTTTAATTCTCCCGGTGTTGGATCCTCGTCAACACGAACGGGAGATGTTGCGCGTGGCCACGAACGGTTCCTTCACGATGATCCGCGCCGGGGCCGCCGCCCTCGCCGCGACCCTGGTGGTCGGGGCCGCCGCCCCGGTCTCCGCCCGCGACCAGACTGGGGCGATCGTCGGCGGCCTGGCGGCCGGCGTGGTCGGCGGCGTGGTCGGGAGCGCCCTCGTCAACGGCGCGAACCCGCCGCCCCCGCCGCCGGAGTACCGCCCGCGCCGCGTCCTGGTCGAGGAGCCCGAGACCGTGGTGGTGCGCGAGCGCCGCGGCCCGATCTGCCATTACGAGCGCCGCAAGGAATGGCTCGGTGACGGCGAGTTCACCTACCGCCGGGTCGAGGTCTGCGAGTAATTGTTCGGGAACGGCCTCAGCGGCGCTGCCGCCGGGGCCGCGCGGACAGGATCCGGCGCCGCGTCCCCCGGGGGCGCGGCGTCTCTCATTTCACCACCAGCCAATCCTCGACCACCAGGGCGTCGAGGCCGGTGGTGTAGAACATCAGGATCGCGTCCTCCGCGCCGTGCAGGATCGGCTTGCCCATCACGTTGAAGCTGGTGTTGAGCAGGATCGGAACGCCGGTGATCTCCGCGAAGGCGCCGATCAGGGCTGCGTAGGCCGGGTTGCGCTCCGGCGTGACGCTCTGGAGCCGGCCGGTCCCGTCCTGGTGGACCACCGCCGGCACGCGATCGCGGACCGCCTCGCGCCAGACCAGCGTGCGCTCCATATAGGGGCTGTCCGCGTAATCCTCGAACCAGTCCGGCCCGGCTTCGGCGAGGATCGACGGCGCGAAGGGCCGGAAGCCCTCGCGGTACTTCACCTTGGCGTTGAGCGCGTCCTTGGCGCCGGCCGGCCGCGGGTCGGCCAGGATCGAGCGGTTGCCCAGCGCCCGGGGCCCGAACTCGGCCCGGCCCTGCACCCAGCCGACGAGGCCGCCCTCGGCCAGGATCCGCGCCGCCGCCCGGGTCGCCGCCTCATGACCGAGGCGCTTCGCCCGCGGTTCCTGCTCGGCCAGCCGCTCCATCGGGGCGGTCGAGACCCGGGAGCCGAGATAGGGCGTGAGCGGGCGCGTCTCGGCGGGCGGGCCGGCCCAGCCGGGGTTGTCCTCCGCGTAGGCGAGCCAGGCGGCCCCCACCGCATTGCCGTCGTCGGCCGGCGCCGAGGGGACGTGCAGCCGGGCGAACCCGGAACGGCCGAGCGCTCGACCGTTATAGGAAGAATTGAGCCCGCACCCGCCGCACAGGACGAGGTTCGCGGAGGGCGAGAGCGCGGCGGCTTCCGCCAGCAGCACGTCCATCAACGTACAAAAGAAGTCCTGGCCGCAGCGGGCGAGGTCGGCCCAGCCGTTCTCCTGGGCATCCGCCGGGCGGCGCGTGCGGATCTCCGCGGCTACGGCCTGGATCGTCTCCGCCTCGGCGAAGTGCAGGCGGCCGGCCTCGACCGTGCAGAGCCGGGCCAGCAGGGCGGCGAGGTCTGGATCGGGGTGGCCATAGGGGGCGAGCCCCATGATCTTCCACTCCTCGCCCTTCACCTGGTCGAAGCCGGCGAGATCCGTGATCAGGCCGTACAGGAATCCCAGCGAGCCGCGCCCGCGGTGGCGGCGGAGTTCCGTGATCCGGCCGTCCTGCAGCCGGTAGATCGCCGCCGCGCCGGTCTCGCCCATGCCGTCGACCACCAGGGCGGTGCCCTCCTCGAACGGGCTGCCCCAGAGCCCGTAGGCGGCGTGGCAGAGGTGGTGCGGATAGCGCCGCTGGCCGGCGATCGTCGCACGCGGTGCCGCGCCGGTGCTCCGCGCCTCGTGGTTGAGTGCGAGCAGGGTGCCGTGGCCGGCCCGCTCCTGCGCGGCGTGGAGGTCGGCGATGAATACCCGTTCGGCCTGCTCGGGCACGAAGGAGCGGTTGAGCGCCGTGCCATGGGCGGCCAGGGCCATCAGGTCGAAGGTTCCGGCCCCGGCCTGTCCGCGCAGGAAGTCGGTGAACTGAGGCCCCCAGGTCGAGGCGACGACGATCTCCGAACCGCGCGGGACGTAGTCCCGGAGCACGGAGGCCATTCGGGCCGGGGCGTCCGGCTCGCAGTTCGGGGCGCGCTTGTACTGGAGGAAGCGCTCCGCGGCCTCGGCGAACAGCAGGCTGCCGTCGGGTCCGACCAGGGCGAGGGCCGGGTCGTGGAAGGTCGTGGCGAGGCCGAGATAGAAGCGCATGGCGATGCGGGGTAGCGCATTTTCGCGCGCAACGGATCCCGGCGAGGCCTATCCGGCGCTCGGGCGCCGCGCGATGAGAAGGATCGCCGCGCCAGCCAGCCCCGACAGGGCGGAGCCTGCCAGCACCCCGAGCTTCACGGCGGTCTCGTGTTCCGGGTCGGCGAAGGCGAGGCCGCCGATGAACAGGCTCATCGTGAAGCCGATCCCGCACAGGACCGCGACGCCGTAGACCTGCGCCCAGGTGGCGCGGGCGGGACGCTGCCCGAGCCCGAGCGCGACAGCGAGCCGCAGGCTCGCGAAGACCCCGGCCTGCTTGCCCAGGAACAGCCCGGCCGCGATGCCCAGCGTCACCGGCTGGATCAGCGCGTCGCCGGTCAGGCCGCTCAGGTCCACGCCGGCATTCGCGAAGCCGAACACCGGAATGACGAGGTAGGTGATCCAGGGCGCCAGGGCGTGCTCCAGGCGATGGAGCGGCGAGGACACGTCCTCGGGCCGGCCGGGGCTGACCCGGATCGGGACCGTGAGCGCCAGGAGCACGCCCGCCACGGTCGCGTGGATCCCGGAGCGCAGCACCAGCACCCACAGCACGAGGCCGAGCAGGAGATAGGCCGGAAGCCACGTGAATCCGGCCCGGTTGAGGCCGTAGAGGCTGGCCAGGGCCAGCGCCGCCAGAGCCAGCATCGACGCGTCCAGCCCGGAACTGTAGAACAGCGCGATCACCACCACGGCGCCGAGGTCGTCGACGATCGCCACGGCGCTGAGGAAGATCTTCAGGGAGACGGGTGCCCGCGAACCGAGGAGCGCCAGGACCCCGAGGGCGAAGGCGATGTCGGTCGCCGTCGGAATCGCCCAGCCGCGCAGGGTGCCGGCGCCGAGATTGAAGAGCGTGTAGACCAGCGCCGGCGCCGCCATGCCGCCGAGCGCCGCGAAGCCGGGCAGCATCCGGTCCGGCCATGTGCGCAGCCGCCCGTCCAGCGCCTCGCGCTTGATCTCCAGCCCGACCAGCAGGAAGAAGCCGGCCATCAGGCCGTCGTTGATCCAATGCTGCACGCTCATCGGCCCGAGCGCGGCGTGGAGCCCGTGCGCGTAGGCTTCGGCCCACGGCCCGTTGGCCACCAGCAGCGCCAGTGCCGCCGCCGCCATCAGGATCAGACCGCCCGCCGCCTCGCTGGTCAGCATCGTGCGGATGGCCGAAAGGGGGCGACGGATCCGCTTCGGCAGCGCGCGGACGGGGGCGGGAGGCGGCTTCATCGGGCAGGCCTTGCCGCGCATCGCGAGCGGGGGCAAGGGACGGCCGCCGGGACCTGACCTTAAGAGGTCCGCCCCAGGGCCGCGCGGATCAGCGCCAGCCCGTCCGGGCTCGACCAGGCGGCCGGCCCCTTCATCACCCCGAGGGTGCAGCCCCGCGCGTCGATCAGCATCGTGGTCGGCAGGCCGGGCGATTGCGTGTCGCGCTGGATCATCGGGAGGACGCGCCCGCCGGGATCGGCATAGGAGGCGAGGGCGCGGATGCCGGCCTGCTTGAGCCATTCCGGCGGCTTGTCGAGATTGCGGGTGTCGACGTTGATCGCCACCACGGCGAAATCGGGTCCGCCGAGCTGCGCCTGGAGGCGGTCGAGCGCCGGCATCTCGGCCTTGCAGGGCGCGCACCATGTCGCCCAGAGATTCACCAGCAGCAGCCGGCCCTTGAGGTCGGCGAGCGCGGTCTCGGCCCCGTCCGGGCCCTTGAACCGGATCTCGGGCGCCGGGCGCGCCTGCGGCAGTGCCTGCATGGCCGCGACCTCGCCCTTCGCGGCCGTATCGACCCGGGCGAGCGCCGGCGCGGAGCCGGCGCAGGGCCCGAGCCCCAAGCCCGTGTTGCCGGGCAGGAGACCGCTCCCGTATAGGGCGAGCCCGAGGGCGGCGAGCGCGGCGAGGCCGGCGCCGGCCAGGATGGTCGTGCGGCCGGGCATCAGGCTTGCCTGCCGGGACGTTCAGGGCGCGGAAGGATCGACATGAGCAACCGGATGTGGGGCGGCCGCTTCGCGAGCGGCCCGGCGGAGATCATGGAGGAAATCAACGCCTCCATCGGATTCGACAAGCGCCTCGCGCCCCAGGACATCCGCGGCTCGCTGGCGCATGTGGCGATGCTGGGCCAGGCCGGCATCCTGCCGGCGCAGGATGTGGCCGCGATCGAGGCCGGGCTCAAGGCCGTGCGCGACGAGATCGAGGCCGGTACGTTCGAATTCAAGCGCGAGCTCGAGGACATCCACATGTCCGTCGAGAGCCGCCTGACCGAGATCGTGGGGCCCGCTGCCGGGCGCCTGCACACCGCGCGTTCGCGCAACGACCAGGTCGCCACCGACATGAAGCTGTGGGTGCGCGACACCCTGGACTCCCTCGACCAGCAGGCCGCCGACCTGCAGCGCGCCCTGGCCGCGGCGGCCCTGAAGCACGCCGGCACCGTGATGCCGGGCTTCACCCATCTCCAGTCGGCCCAGCCGGTCACCTTCGGCCACCATTGCCTGGCCTATGTCGAGATGCTGGCCCGGGACCGCGGCCGGTTCCGCGACGCGCGGGCGCGCCTCAACGAATGCCCCCTCGGCGCCGCCGCGCTCGCCGGCACCTCCTTCCCGATCGACCGGCACGCCACCGCGGCGGCGCTGGGCTTCGACCGGCCGACCGCGAATTCCCTGGATTCGGTCGCCGACCGGGACTTCGCCCTGGAATCGCTCGCCGCGGCCTCGATCTGCGCGGTCCATCTCTCGCGCTTCGCCGAGGAATTGGTGGTCTGGACCTCGGCGCAGTTCAACTTCGTCAGGCTGTCGGACGGGTACACCACCGGCTCGTCGATCATGCCTCAGAAGCGCAATCCCGACGCCGCCGAGCTGGTGCGCGCCAAGTCCGGCCGGATCATCGGTGCGCTCACCGGCCTGCTCATCGTCATGAAGGGCCTGCCGCTCGCCTATTCCAAGGACATGCAGGAGGACAAGGAGGGCACCTTCGACGCGCTCCAGGCGCTGTCCCTGTGCCTCGCCGCCATGACCGGCATGGTGAAGGACCTGGAGCCCAACGCCGAGGTGCTCGCCCGGGCCGCCGGCTCCGGCTACGCCACCGCCACGGACCTCGCCGACTGGCTGGTGCGCGAGCTCGGCCTGCCGTTCCGTCAGGCGCACCATGTCACCGGCCGCCTCGTCGGCGCCGCCTCGGCCAAGGGGGTCGGGCTCGAAGAGCTGTCGCTCGCCGAGATGCAGGAGGCCGAGCCGCGCATCACCGACGCGGTCTACGCCGTATTGGGGGTCGGGAACTCGGTGGCGAGCCGTACCAGCTACGGCGGCACCGCGCCGGAGAACGTCCGGGCGCAGGCGCAGGGGTGGATCGAGAAGCTCGCCTGAGCGGTCGAGAGCCGTCCCCGATCCCGTGGACCGGTCCTGGGGATCGCGTGCGGCTCGCTCCGTGAGGCTACGGAATTGTGCATCGCAACCTTCCTTCGCGCCGCGCGTTCACCATCTGGCTAAGTCTGGCCTGTTAGAAGCTCGGCCGTGTGGATCGGAGATCGCATGATGCCTGTCGAGAGTTGGCTGAAGCCGGACGAGGTACCCGACCTCGCGGCACGGGCCACGGCCATGATCGATGCTGCTCTGGTCGGTTCGGGACTGACGCGGGACACATACTGGTCCGCGGTCCGCAAGGGCTACAACACCCCCTACAACGACCCGCCCCGGACGCGCGCGGTGCCGGCCCAGCCGAACGCGGTCGCCTCCACGGCCGCTGAGTCCGATCCCGTCTCGGTTCCGGCGGCGGTGATGGCCGCCCTGTCCGCCGAGGCACGCGCGGTCTGAACCGCCGGGACTTCGTCCCGGATCCGCGTCGCCATCTTGCCGACTTCTTGCGCGGGCTTCACTAATCCCGATCCCCGGTCGGGCCCCAGATGGGGCCGCCCGTCGTCAGGAAGTGAAGATGGTCCGCGTCCCTCGCCTGCTCCCGGTCGGAGCCCTCGTCCTGCTCGCCTCCGGTCTCGGCACCGGCCTCTTCGGGGCCCTCGTGGGCGGAGCGTGCCTGTCCGCGACCGTTGCCCTGGCCCAGGAGGCGGCACCCGAGGCGGCCTCCGGTGACGCGCCGGCGACGCGCGGCCGCCGGCACGGCCGGCAGCGGACGAGGCAGGCCGAGAAGGCGGCGACGCCTCCGGGGATGCAGCAGGCCACCCCCGTGGCGATCTTCGGCGACTGGAACGTGTTCGTGAACGGCGATGGGCGCGCCAAGCTCTGCTACGCCATCGCCCAGCCGCAGACGCGCTCGCCCAAGACCCTGAAGCGCGACACCGCCTACCTGTTCGTCAGCGTGCGCAAGGGCGAGAACGTGCAGAACGAGGTAGCGGTGATGCTGGGTTTCCCGTCGAAGCCCGCGGCCTCCCAGGTCAAGCCGGGCTCCGCCGCCACGCCCACCGACCCGAGCCTGACCCTCGGCGCCAGCCGATACGGCCTCGTCGTGAAGGACGGGAATGCGTGGCTGCAGAACCCGGCCGAGGAGGCCCGGGTGGTCTCCGAGATGAGCACGCGCAATCCGAAGCTGATCATCAAGACCACCTCGCTGCGGGGCAACCCGACGAGCGACGAATACGCGCTCGCCGGCTTCTCGGAGGCGATGAAGCGCACCCGCGACGAGTGCAGCCGGTAGCCCGGCTCTCACGCCTTGTCGTGATGCGCCCGCCGCCGAACCGGCTGCGGCTTCCGCGGCGGGCGCCTCGGCCGCGCGCCCGATTCAGGCGCTGCGGCGGCGGAGCCTGACGGCCCCACCCTGCCGGGCGGCCGATCGGGCCCGGACGTTGGCCCGCTCGCGGGCGGCGCGGGCCGCGTGCTCGGCGTTGCGGAACACGGTACCGTCGAGGCCGTCGAAGTCGCGGGACGACGAGAAGAACCGGACGCCGCGTCCCTCGGGCACGGCGATACCGGCTGTGACCTCACCGATCTCGATCACCCGGGCCGGCTCGGTCCGGACCGCCGAAGGGCGCTCGCCGGGCACGAAGCGGGCCGGATCGAGGTGGTCTGCGGGCGTTAACTCTGTATGGAGACTGTGCATCGGACGAAGGACTCCCTTGGCCGGCGCAAGGGCCGGGCCGGATCGCGGTGACTGCTTCGGAGGGTCGGCGCGGCTAGCGTCGACAGCGCCGCCGATCGGCGGGGAGGCAGGGCGCGTGACGGAGCGACCGTCGAAGGGAGCGTAGGCGGGTCGACATCGGATGTCCTCCAGACCGAAGGACCGCGCGGCGCAGGCGCCGTCGCAGTGCTTTAGCGTTTGATGACGCGGCGCAAGCTACGCTTCTCAAATCACCGCGGCCGAAGGCGATGCGCCAGGGCGTCCGCTTCGACGTCCCGAAGATGGATGTTGGCCGCCGGCCCGTCAACGGAACGGGCTTCCGATTTTCGGGCCGCGCTTGGCAGAAAGTCGGTCCCGTCCGCCCGCCCGGGAGACGCGATCGTTCAGGCTTCCGCGATCACCGCGGCGAGGTCGGAGAATTCGGAGAAGATCCGGCCGGCGCCGGCGCGCACGAGGTCGGCCCCCGCGGGATCGTGGTCCCAATGGCCGCCGCCGGTGAAGCCGGCGACCCGCATGCCGGCGCTCCGGGCCGCCGTGACGCCGGGCACGCTGTCCTCGATCACCAGGCATGCGGCGGGGGCCGCGCCCATGCGGTCGGCGGCGAACAGGAACAGGTCCGGGAAGGGCTTGCCCCGCGCCACCTGGGCCGATGAGAAGACGCAGTCGTCGAACAGTGGCAGGAGCCCGGTGAGGCTCAAGGAATGGCGCAGCCGCACCGGGTCGCTGCTCGACGCCACGCAGACCGGCAGGCCCAGTGCGGCGACCGCCTCGGTGACGCCGCGCATCGCCGTCAGCTCGGCATCGAACAGCGCCAGCGTCTCCGCCTTGACCGCCTCCACGAAGCCCGGGGGCGCCGTGACGCCGTAGTCGCGCGCGATATGCGCCATGATCGACACCATGGAGGTGCCGGTGAAGCGCGCCCGTACCGTCGCGAAGTCGATGGCGACGCCGATGCGGTTGAGGCCGGCCGTGAGGCAGGCGAGGCTCAGGGGCTCGCTGTCGACCAGGACGCCGTCGCAATCGAAGATCACGAGGCCGAGTTTCGCGCGCGCGTCCAAGATCGACCGGTCCCTCCGGCGGCCCGCCGCCGCCGGGCGCTCCTGTGGCACGGGCTCCGGGGACCGGCAACCGCATGCGTGCCGGCGCTTGCACCCGGCGGCCCGGACCCATACTCCCGGGGCGGGCGCCTTCCGGTGCGCTCTGGCATGGCTCAGAAGACCCCGCGATGTTCCGCTTCCTGGCCCGCGTCCTGGGCTTCCTGCTGATGGCCGGCGGCTTCGTCGCGCTGGTCTATGACGGCGCCCGCTCGATCGCCAACAACGGCCTGCGGGTGACGCCGCTCTCGGACGTGATCGCAACCCTGTTCAAGGACAAGGCCGGCGCCCTGCAGGGCAGCGTGGAGGGAGCGGCGCCCTGGCTCTGGCACATCCTGGGCCTGCCGCTCACCCTGGCGCCGGCTTCGCTGATCGGTCTCGGTCTCGGCGCGGTGCTGCTCTGGCTCGGCCAGCCGGGCCGGGAGCCGATCGGCTTTCTGACGAAGCCCTGAAGGCGCGGGATCCCAGGCTTCGCCGCCGCGGCCAAAGGTCCGGCGCTACCGGTCCGCGCGCTGGGCCTTGGCTTCGGCCAGTGCGCCGTTCAGCCGCGCGATCTCGGCCCGCAGCGCGTAGTGCTCGCTGACGTCGAGCTGCGACGCGAAGAAGTAGACGATCTTGCCTTCCGCATCCCGCACCGGCCCGACGAAGAGGGCGTTGTGGAAGGTCGAGCCGTCCTTGCGGTAGTTGAGGAGATCGATCCTGATGTCGACCTCTTGCCGGACCGCCTCGCGGAGGCGGTCGACGGCGGCCGAGTCCGTATCCGGCCCCTGGAGGAAGCGGCAGTTGCGGCCGGTCACCTCCAGGCGCGTGTAGCCTGTGAGCTTCAGGAAGGCGTCGTTCGCGAAGACGATCGGGTTGTCGAACTGGCGCGGGTCGGTGATGATCATCGGCATCCGCGTCGCGCGCACGGCCGCGGCGAACGGATCGCCCCGGTTCGATTCCGCCTTCAGATTGTCCAGCACATGGCTCGTGGCAGTCCAGCCCGTATCCATCCGGCTCAGCCCTTCACCCCGCGACACCCAGGCCGCGGCCCTGTGCAGGTACAAGCCGGAAACTGCGCGTGCGGTCCAGCCCCGCATCAAGCTTTCGCCGCGCGTACGGGGCTTTTCACTGCGGCTTGAACGGTCTGACCGCTGCCGGAAGCTTTCTCGGCGGCCGTCCGGTTCCCATATCCGTCGCGAGCCCAGAGACCGGAAGGCGAGACACGATGTTCCTGTTCCGCAAGCGCCCCGAGATGCCGACTCCCTCCGAAGCCCTGCCGGGGCGCCCGACGCCGCTCCCGACCGCCGAGACGCACTTCGTCAACGGCAACCCCCTGAAGGGGCCCTATCCCCCGGGGACCGAGACCGTGGTGCTCGGACTGGGCTGCTTCTGGGGGGCGGAGCGCCGGTTCTGGCAGCTGCCGGAGGGCGTGTTCGTCACGGCGGTGGGCTATGCCGGGGGCCATACCCCGAACCCGACCTACGAGGAGGTCTGCACCGGCCAGACCGGCCACAACGAGGTGGTGCTGGTGGCCTTCGATCCCGCCGTTCTGCCGCTGGAGGCCTTGCTGAGGACCTTCTTCGAGAGCCACGACCCGACCCAGGGCATGCGCCAGGGCAACGACGTCGGCACGCAGTACCGCTCGGGGATCTACACGAGCGGTCCCGAGCAGGAGGCGACCGCCCGGGCGGTGCGCGCGGCCTATGCTGAGGCGTTGCGCGCGCGCGGCTTCCCGGACATCACCACCGAGATCAAGCCGCTGGAGCACTTCTACTTCGCGGAGGCCTACCACCAGCAATACCTCGCCAAGAACCCGGCGGGCTATTGCGGACTGGGCGGCACCGGCGTCAGCTGCCCCGTGGGGACCGGCGTTGCCGCCTGACCCTACGGGTTGCCTCCCCCCGGCCTAGGGGCGGGCGCGGGGGCGCTCACGGTGCCCGCGGCTTCGGGCGGCGGCGTACTCTTCGGGCTGCGCAGGACGATGAGCACGCCGCCCACCACCGAGAGGGCGAGGGCGGTGACCAGGATGAGGAAGAGCCAGCGGGGCATCCCGGGGCGTTAGCACGTCGAAGCGGGTTCGGCGAACGGCCCGGGCCGGAACCGGCTATTGCGCCTTCAGCACCATGCGGCAGGCGGCTGGCAGAGCCGCCATGGTCATGGCGGGCTTCGGCTTCGGCGGCACCTTGGGCGGCTTCGGGTGCAGCACCGCGTCCGAGAACCAGTAGTCGAGGTCGTCGCAGCCGTCCGTCGCGGCGGGCGGACCCTGGGGCTGGCAATCGTCCTGCCCGGCCGGGCAGGAAAGCCGGATATGGTAGTGGTAGTTGTGCCCGTACATCGGGCGCACCTTGGACATCCAGCGGCTGCCCGCGGCCTCCCGGCAGAGGGCCTTCTTGATCGCCGCGTTGACGAAGATCCGCTCCACCTCCGGCTGCTCGGCCGTGAGCTTGATCAGGTGCAGATGCGTCGGCGTCCAAACCTCCGGGTCGATGTCGCGGCGGTCCGACCGGACCATGTCGGTGGCCGAGGTCTCCTCGCGCTCCGCCCGGCTCATGCGATGGTCGGGCATCGGCGTCAGCCAGACGTCGGCGTCGATGCCGATCTGGTGCGAGGCGTGGCCGGTGATCATCGGGCCGCCGCGGGGCTGGGCCATGTCACCGACGAGCAGCCCCGGCCAGCCCACGCGGGCGGCCTTCTGCGACAGGCGCTCGAGGAAATCGACGAGGTAGGGCGTGCCCCACATCCGGTTGCGGGACGGGCGCATGACCTGCCAGTTCGGCCCGTCGAGGGGCAGCGCCTCGCCCCCGGCGAAGCAGCCCTTGGCGTAGAAGCCGTAGATGTGGGCCGGCCCCGCGGCCGGGCGCGTGATCCGGCCGAACAGAGCCTTGGCCGGGGTCGAGGGCGCGTCCGGATGCTCCAGAGGCGGCAACGGCTTCGGGGTGACGCTGCCGCGGTCCTGGGCATGCGCCCCGGCGACGGATAGGAGCAGGGCGGCGAGCGCGAGGATTGGCGCGCGACTCGGGGCGGTACGCGGGATCGGCATGCGGGAAGCTGTTCGTCCTGCTGGAGAGGGCGGGCGCAGGCCCGCTCCGGAACGTCGCCCATCGCCGGGGCGTTTTTCAGGCAGCGACCGAAACGCGAAGCGACCACGATCCGGGAGACGACGATGACGGCGACCGGCCAACCCGCGGCCAGACAGCCCCGCAGCCTGATCGCCAGCGACCGGGTGATCGGCACGGACGTTCGCCGGCCGGACGGGACCCGGGTCGGCCGGATCGAGCGGCTCATGCTCGACAAGGCCTCCGGCCGGGTCGCCTACGCGGTGATGAGCTTCGGCGGCTTCCTGGGGCTCGGCGAGGACTTCTACACGCTGCCCTGGTCGATGCTGCGCTTCGCGCCGCATCAGGACGCCTACGTGGTCGACATCACCGAGGCGCAGCTGCGCGCCGCCCCCGCCCGCACCCCCGAGGGCACCGACCCCGCCGAGGACGGCGCCTGGGAGGAGCAGATCCACCGCTATTACGACGCGGCGCCCTACTGGGGGATCTAACGCGCCGCCCGTGCGCGGCAGCCTGATTCCGCACCGCGTCGATCCCCGCCCCAGGCCCTGGAAATCGACCCGGCCTTCATCGGTCAGCCCTCCGAAGGACCACACCAGCCCGGCAGGTAGCCGGCATCCTTGGACTTCGCGAGGGCCATCGCCTTCTCCAGCGCGTCCGAGAAATCGTTCTCGACGCGCTTCTCCTTGATGTTGCGGCGAAGGAAATCCGCCCACAGGAACTCGCTGAAGGGCGTCGTGTCCTTGGCGAAGCCGCCGGCGCGGCGCAGCTCGCCCGCGAGGCTGCGGAAGGGGTCGTCGGCGAGGTCGGCGATCGCCTTCGGGAGGTCCTTGAAATCCCGGCGTACGCCTTCGGCATCGTAGGGATAGACCCAGGACTTGTGATCGCACACCGTCCAGAATGCGTCCTTTTCCAGGTGATGCAGGTCGGCGACCACCGTGACCAGCACGTGCTCGACACCCTCTTCCTGCAGGGCCCGCGAGAGGTGGTGGTGATCGATGGCGTAGTGGTGCTTCTTCGGCCCGAGCACGGTCGGGATCATGTGCGCCCCGAGAAACGCCTTCTTCTTCTCGCCGTCGTATTCCCGCCAGCGGCGGCGCTTCTCGGCGACCTCCCGGTAGCCCACTGTCATCTGGGTCGGCCGCAACTCGGCGATCGGGATCGGCTTGAGCAGCGGTTCGCGGTTGGCCATCGGGTCGGATCTCCTGCGCACTTATGCCACGCCCTTGTCACAACGGGTCGCGGACCGGAAGGGCGGCGCTGGCCGGAGGCGGTCACGTTTCGCGGATCGGCCCGGCGCGCACCGCCTCCAGCACGAACACCCGGATCGCCGAGGACAGGTTCTGGCCGCCGCGCCCGGCATCGATCGCGCCGATCAGCGCCTGGATCGACCGGCCGCGCGCCTCCGCGACCTCGCGGAGCGCCGCCCAGAACGGATCCTCCAGGGACACGCTGGTGCGGTGGCCCGCGATCATCACCGAGCGCTTGGTGACGCCCATGCTCATGGCGGAAGGATCATGACACGCGGGTCATGCCTGCGGATCGGCATCCGGGTCGCCGCGCTCGAGCCGGTGGCCCTCGTGGCGCTCGGCCTCCAGAGCCTTGCGCCGCTGCTGCAGCGTCTTGGCCTTCTTCGGACGCCCGAAGGCGATCCGGTTCTCCTCGGCCCTGGCGTCCTCGGCCGCGCGGGCCTTCGCCTTGCGGACCTGGCGCAGGTTGATGATCTCGGCCATGGATCGCCTCCCGGCTTTGGCCGCCGGCGCGGGACACCCGCGCCGGCCAAGTCGTCAAAAGGCAAGCCCCAGGAGAATCAGTCGGCGCTGGGGGCCAGCATCGTCTCCGGCCGGACGACGCGCTCGAACTCCGCCTCGGTGACGTAGCCGAGGCGCAGAGCCTCCTCCTTGAGGGTGGTGCCGTTCTTGTGGGCGGTCTTGGCGATCTCGGCGGCCTTGTCGTAGCCGATCGAGGGGGCGAGCGCCGTCACCAGCATCAGCGAGCGGCTCATCAGGTCGGCGATCTTGTCCTCGTTGGCCTTGATGCCAACCACGCAATTGTCGGTGAAGCTCACCGCGGCGTCGGCGAGCAGCCGCACCGATTGCAGCACCGCGTTGGCGATGACCGGCTTGAACACGTTCAGCTCGAAATTGCCCTGCGAGCCGGCGAAGCTCACCGTGGTGCCATTGCCGACCACCTGGGTGCAGACCATCGTCAGCGCCTCGCACTGGGTCGGGTTGACCTTGCCGGGCATGATCGAGGAGCCGGGCTCGTTCTCGGGCAGCGACAGCTCGCCGAGGCCCGAGCGCGGGCCGGAGCCCAGCAGGCGGATGTCCTGGGCGATCTTGAACAGGCCGGCGGCCAGCGCCGACAGGGCACCCTGCGTGAACACCAGCGCGTCGTGGCTGGCCAGCGCCTCGAACTTGTTGTCGGCCGAGGTGAAGGGCAGGCCGGTCAGGCCGGCGACCTTGGCGGCGAATTGTTCCGCGAAGGCCGGATGCGCGTTGAGGCCGGTACCGACCGCCGTGCCGCCCTGGGCCAGCGCCAGCACGCCGGGCAGCGTCGCGGCGACCCGCGATCCGCCGAGCGCAACCTGCGCGGCGTAGCCGGAGAATTCCTGGCCGAGCGAGACCGGGGTCGCGTCCTGCAGGTGGGTCCGGCCGATCTTGACGATCGAGCCGAACGCCCGGGCCTTGGCGTCCAGCGCCGTGTGCAGGTGCGTGAGCGCCGGCATCAGCCGGCCGCTGATCTCCCGCGCCACCGCGATGTGCATGGCGGTCGGGAAGGTGTCGTTCGAGGATTGGCCGCGATTGACGTGGTCGTTCGGGTGGACCGGCGCCTTGCCGCCGCGCTTCCCGCCCAGCGCCTCGTTGGCGAGGCTGGCGATCACCTCGTTGGCGTTCATGTTCGACTGGGTGCCCGAGCCCGTCTGCCAGACCACGAGGGGGAATTCGTCGTCGTACTTGCCGGCCACGACCTCGGCGGCGGCGGCCGCGATGGCGTCGGCGAGCTTCGGCTCCAGGGCCCCGAGATCCTTGTTCACCAGGGCTGCGGCCTGCTTCACGAGGCCGAGCGCGTGAACCAGCGGCGCCGGCATCCGCTCCGTCCCGATCTTGAAGTTCTGGATCGAGCGCTGGGTCTGCGCGCCCCAGTACCGGTGCGCCGGGACCTCGATCGGCCCGAAGGTGTCGGACTCGGTGCGGGTGGCGGTTCCGGTCTCGGTGGGCGACATCGTGGCCTCTACGTCTGGTGCAGTGCGGTGCCTACTTAAATGAGCCGCCGGCGAAGCGCGATGCCGGTTTTCCCCGGCGCACCGACAAGAGCGGGGCTCTGTTCCCGCCGGACAAGGAGCCGATGAACGCGACGATCGACCGTGCCGAACGCGAGCCCGCCACGCGTTTCCGGCCGCCCGTGCCGCGCCCGCTGCGCGAGCCGCTCGGCCTGTTCGACTTCCTCCGCGCCGCGCGGAAGAACCCGATCACCACCTGGATGGACGTGCATTTCCGGCTGCCGGTCGTGGCGGCCGAGGGGGCGATGGGCCGGATCACCGTGGTCAGCGATCCGGCGCTGATCCGCTACCTGCTGGTCGAGAACGTCGACGGCTACCGCAAGGACGACCTCCAGCGCCGGGTGCTGGCGCCGGGGCTGGGCAACGGCCTGCTCAGCGCCGAGGGCGACGAGTGGCGTCTCCAGCGCCGGACCCTGGCGCCGATCTTCAACGCGCGCACCGTCCAGGGCTTCACCGCGGCGATGAACGCGGCCGGCGCGCGCCTGGGCCGGCGCCTGGGGCGGCGGGGCGGCAAGCCGGTCGACGTGGCGCTGGAGATGACCCGCGTCACCCTCGACGTTCTGGAGCGGACGATCTTCACGCAAGGGTTGCCGGGCGACCCGGATGCGCTGGGCCGCGCCATCACCCGGTTCCTGGAGGCGGTGGGGCCGATCGACCCGCTCGACGTGTTCGGCGTGCCCGACTTCGTGCCGCGGATCGGCCGGCTGCGCGCCCGGCCTGCGGGGCGCTTCTTCGCCGAGGTGGTCGACGAGCTGATCGCCCGCCGCAAGGCCGTGATGGCGCGCGGCGAGGCGCCGCGGGACCTGCTCACGCTGCTGCTCGCGGCCCAGGACCCCGAGACCGGCAATGGCCTCTCTGACCTCGCCGTGAAGGCCAACATCGTCACCTTCATCGCGGCCGGACACGAGACCACGGCCAATTCCCTGACCTGGGCGCTTTACTGCCTGTCACAGGATCCCGCCGCGCAGGCGCGGATCGAGGCCGAGGTGGATGAAGCGGGCGAGGGGGATTTCGCCGTGGAGGACCTGCCCTTCACCCGGGCGGTGATCGAGGAGGCGATGCGCCTGTTCCCGCCGGTGCCGTTCCTCAGCCGGCAGGCGGTCCGGGACGACCGGCTCGGCCGGATCAAGGTGCCGCGCGGCTCGCTGGTGATGGTGGCGCCCTGGGTGCTCCACCGTCACCACCTGCTCTGGGAAGATCCAGAGGCCTTCGTGCCGGAGCGCTTCCTGCCCGAGAACCGGGACCGGATTCAGCGCTTCGCCTATCTGCCGTTCGGGGCCGGGCCCCGGGTCTGCATCGGCCAGAGCTTCTCGATCCAGGAGGCGGTGATCGTGCTAGCCCACGTGGTCCGGGCGGTGCGCTTCCGGCTGCCGGCTGATCACCCGCCGGTCACGCCGCTTCACCGGGTGACGCTGCGCCCGGAGCACGGCTTGCGCATGGAGGCCGAGGCGCGGGGCTGACGGCCCCGTCCGTCGTCAGCTCTTCTTCCGGAACGCGTCCAGGCTCACGACCTCGGCGCTGCCCTCCTCGCCCTCCTTCTTGGCGGCGGGGCGTGGGGCCTTCTCGTCCGGCTTGCCGCCGGGCTTGCCGCCGGGCTTGTCGCTTTGCGCGGCGGGAGCCGGCAGCACCTTCGGGGCGCTCGAGCCGATCGTGGCGAGCCCGGGACTCCGGGGCCGGACCTCGCCCGGCTCGGAGCCGGCACCGCGGGGGCCGGCCTTGGCCGGGGCTGCATTCGCCTCCTGGGGCGTCTCGCCGGCCTCGCTGAGGTCGAACTTCAGGCCGAACTGCACGGACGGGTCGAAGAAGCCCGACAGGGCGTCGAACGGCACCAGCAGCCGCTCCGGCACCCCTGAGAAGGACAGGCCGACCTCGAACGCGTGCTCGGTGACGGAGAGGTCCCAGAACTGGTGCTGCAGGACGATGGTCATGTCCTGCGGGTACTTCTCGCGCAGGGCCTGCGACATCCGCACGCCGGGCGCCTCGGTGCGGAACGAGACGTAGAAATGGTGCTCGCCCATCAGCCCGTCGCGGGCGGCGTCGGTCAGCACCTTGCGGACCACGCCGCGCAGGGCATCCTGCACCAGAAGATCGTAGCGGATCAGGTCGTCTGCCATCGTGCGGTCGCGCTCTAGCCCGGTCTGCGCCCGGCGCCCCGCCGCGGATGGCCGGACCGAGGAATTGAATGGAGGCTTCTGTTGCCAGGTGCCTCCGAACCCCGCCTAAACGATGCTAACCGCTAGGACTTCAGGTCGGTATTGGGGACCGCTTACGCGGCCACCGCCACCGGAGCAAAGTTGTCGTTGGCAACTATTGCAAAGGCCCGATAACGGCGGAACCATGCCGAGCGAAAGCTCAACCTTTACGCCCTCGTCGATCCTATTTCGCCCCCGCCAAAGCCCAGGCTGTGATCATGCGCCTTGCGGCAGCATGTCCTGGGCTCGGGTGGAGGCGCCGGGTACCGCCCCCGGGTCCGATAGGTTTATTTCGAAGACCGTTTATCGCCATAGCCGGCCTTGCGACCGGCTATCGAGATATAGAGGGGATCGGCCCGGTTTTGAAGCCCGATCGTGTCGCGCCGCTGTCTCAGGGTGAGTGTCTTGGCGACGCTGTTGCCGGAAGCGCGCAGTCCTGCCCCGACGCGCCCGTCGCCCGGGTCCTGCCGGACCGTGGCCGGGTGGACGGAGCCTGGCGAATCACGTGGCATCTCTGCGTCCTGGTCGGCCTCGTGGTGCTCTATCTCGGCGCTGCGAGCCTCCTCTCCCTCGTGAGCGTGCGCGTCGGCTTCGATCTGTGGGACGGGATCGACCCGTTCCTGCCGCCCGATCGACGCCCGTTCCTCGGTGCCGTGGAGCTCGCCCACCGGGCCTTCGCGGTCGACGCCCTGCGCCAGCTCTTCCTCGCCGCCCTGGTACTCGGCGGAGCGTGGTGGCGCGACCGGGTCGGGTGGCGCCGGCGCCTCGCCCTCGAGCGCGAGCGCCCGAACGGGATGCGGCCCGTGGCGCTGCTGGCGATCCTCCTCGTCTGGCCCCTGCTGCACATCGCCTGGGTAACCGGCACGGCCGAATTGTTCGGTGCGAGCTTCGGCCAGCACGTGCGGCTGTCGCCGTTCATGAGTCAGGCCGCGGTGGCGGCCTGGCTGGTCTACCTCTCGGTGATGGCGCCCATGGCCGAGGAGCTGCTGCTGCGCGGCGAGGCCTTCGCCCGCGCCCGGGTGGCGCTGGGACCGGCCGGCGCGATCCTGGTCACGGCCGTGATCTTCGCGGCCGCCCATATCTCGACCTGGGGGCTCGCGCGGCCGGTCTCGCTGCTGCCCCTGGCGCTGGCGCTCGGCTGGCTGCGCTGGCGCACCGGGCGGCTCTGGCCCGGCATCGCCCTGCACGGCTGGTCGAACCTCGCCCTCGTGACCTACCTGCTCTGGCCGCCTTGAGCCGCCGGCGGCGTCTGTCCCGTCCCCGGCGGATGCGACGCATCTCCCTCCCTGACGCCTGGAACGGAAGGCGTTCCGGGACCCGGGGCGAAGGCGCGTCGCGCGCGGATGCTCCATGCGCCCGGGAAGGGGGCGCGGGGAAACGGCAGGGCTCGGCGACGCCCAATGCGATCGGGCGCCGGGCCAGCGGCGCCCCGCTTCGATTCGGGCGATGGCGGTGGACATATGCCGGCTGCGAACTTGCCGGACGCCGCTCCGGCGCGCAGGAATGCCCCATGGACGCCTATCAGAACCTGCTGCGGCGCATCCTCGATGAGGGCGCGGCCAAGGACGACCGCACCGGCACCGGCACGCTCTCGGTGTTCGGCCACCAGATGCGCTTCGACCTCGCCGCGGGCTTCCCGCTGGTCACCACGAAGCGGCTGCACCTGCGCTCGATCATCCACGAGCTGCTCTGGTTCCTCGCCGGCGACACCAACGTGGCCGCCCTGCGGGCGAACGGGGTGACGATCTGGGACGAATGGGCCGACGAGCACGGCGATCTCGGCCCGGTCTACGGCCGGCAGTGGCGCTCCTGGGCCAAGCCCGGGGGCGGCAGCGTCGACCAGATCGCCTGGGTGCTCGACGAGATCCGGCGCAACCCGGATTCCCGCCGCCTGATCGTCTCGGCCTGGAACCCGGCGGACCTGGACCGGATGGCGCTGGCGCCCTGCCATTGCCTGTTCCAGTTCTACGTGAGCGAGGGACGCCTCTCCTGCCAGCTCTACCAGCGCTCGGCCGACGCGTTCCTGGGCGTGCCCTTCAACATCGCGAGCTACGCCCTCCTGACCCACATGATCGCGCAGGTGAGCGGCCTCGGGGTCGGCGACTTCGTCCACACCTTCGGCGACGCGCATCTCTACCGCAATCACCTGGAGCAGACGCGGACCCTGCTGGCCCGCGCCCCGCGCCCGCTGCCGCGGCTGCGTCTCAACCCGGAGGTCCGCGACCTGTTCGCCTTCCGGTACGAGGATTTCACGGTCGAGGGCTACGATCCGCATCCGGCCATCGCCGCGCCGGTGGCGGTATGAGCACGATGGTCTCGCTCGTCGCCGCAATCGCCCGCAACGGCGTGATCGGCCGCGACAACGGGCTGGCCTGGCACCTGTCCAGCGACCTGAAGCGGTTCAAGGCCCTGACCATGGGCAAGCCGATGCTGATGGGCCGCAGGACCTGGGATTCGATCGGCCGGCCGCTCCCGGGCCGCCGCACCCTGGTGCTCACCCGCGATCCCGGCTTCCGCGCGGAGGGCGCCGAGACCGTCCACGACTGGGCGGGCGCGCTCGCGGCCGCGTCCGGATCGGAGCTGATGGTGGTGGGCGGCGCGGAGATCTACGCGCTCGCCCTTCCGCATGCCGACCGGCTCCACCTCACCGAGGTCGCGGCCGAGCCGGAGGGCGACGTGCGATTCCCCAGCTTCGCGCGCGGCGACTTCCGGGAGACGTTCCGGGAAGCGCACCCGGCCGGCCCGCGCGACGAGCACGCCTTCGCGTTCGTCGACTGGGAGCGCGTCCGCTGAGGCGCGCCGCCGCGGTTGCCTTCCGGTCGGTGCGTGCCCACCTGCCAGCCTTGACAGCATGGGGCACACGCCCGCAGGTGCCTGTCAGGTGCGCGATCTCGCGGGGCCTCTACGCCTCGCGAGAAGATGCGCCCGCGCAGGCTCTTAGCCGCCAATCGGATCCGATCGCGCCGCGATCGGCCCGGAGGGCCGGGACTAGGCGGGCGAGCGCGGCCGTTCAGGCAGGGAGACGCGGGTCGGGGCGCACGATCGGCGTGCGGACCGGGCGCGGGCAGGCAGGAGACGACGGCTAGGATGCCTTGGAGCAATCAGAGCGGCGGCGGCGGTGGAGGCCCCTGGGGCCGGCCCGGCGGCAACGGCGGCGGTCCATGGGGCGGCGGCGGCAAGACGCCTCCGAACCTCGAGGATCTGCTCCGGCGCGGGCAGGACCGCCTGCGCGGCCTGATCCCGGGCGGCGGCGGCACGGGGGGCGGCTACGGCGGCGGCTCGACCGGGCTCGGCGGCGGCCGCAGCGCCGCGGTGATCGCGGCCCTGGCGGTGGCGGTCTGGCTCGCCACCGGCTTCTACACCGTCTATCCGCGGCAGGTCGGCATCGAGACCATCTTCGGGCGCTACGTCGGCACCAAGGGCGAGGGCCTGCGCTACAACTTCCCCTATCCGATCGGCGGCGTGGTCAAGCCGGATGTCGGCTCGCAGAACTCCGTCCAGATCGGGTTCCGTTCCGGTCCCGGCGGCCAGGGCCGCAGCCGCGACGTGCCGGATGAGAGCCTGATGCTCACCGGCGACGAGAACATCGTCGACCTCGATTTCGAGGTGCAGTGGCGGGTCAACCCGCTCAAGGCCTCCGACTTCGTGTTCAACCTCCAGAATCCGGAGGGCACCATCAAGGCGATCTCCGAAAGCGCGATGCGCGAGGTGATCGGCCGCCGCAACATCCAGGCGATCCTCACCAACGAGCAGTCGAGCATCGCCCAGGAGGTGAAGGAGATGGTCCAGAAGGCGCTGGACGAGTACGGCGCCGGCGTGCGCATCGAGGTGGTGCAGCTCGTCTCGGTCAACCCGCCGCCGGAGGTGCGTCCCGCCTTCATCGACGTGAACGCCGCCCAGCAGGACGCCGACACGGCGCAGAACGAGGCCAAGACCTACGCCAGCCGCGAAGTGCCGCAGGCCCGGGGCAAGGCGTCGCAGATCGTCCAGCAGGCCGAGGCCTACCGGACCAAGGCCACCGCCGACGCCACCGGCCAGGCCGAGCGATTCAGTGAAGTCTACGCGTCCTACAAGGCCGCCCCGGCGATCAGCCGCGAGCGGCTCTTCCTGGAGACGATGGAGAAGGTCCTGGGCTCCGTGAACAAGGTGATCATCGATCAGAACGGGGCGCAGCAGGGCACGGCCAATGCGGGTGCGGTGCTGCCGGTGCTGCCGCTCTCGGAGTTCGGCGCCCGGGGCCCGGCCCAGACGGGAGCCGGCCGATGAAGCAGGCTCTCCGCACCGGCCTGATCGCCATCGCGGCGATCGTCGCGATCGGGCTCTATGCCTCGATCTTCACCGTCGGCCAGATGCAGCAGGCGCTGGTGCTGCAGTTCGGCCGCGTGCGCGCCGTGCTCAACGCCACCGGCGAGGACCGGCCCGGCCTCTACTTCAAGATCCCGTTCGTCGAGAACGTCGTGATCTTCGACAAGCGCGTGCTCGACCTCGACCTTCCGGTCCAGACGGTGCTCACCGCCGACCGGCAGAACCTGGAGGTGGACGCCTTCGCCCGATACCGCATCCTCGACCCGCTGCGCTTCTACCAGGCGGTGGGCAATATCGGCTTGGCCAACCAGCGGCTGAACAGCTTCACCAATTCCGGCCTGCGCAACGTGCTCGCCCGCTCGACCCGCGACGCCATCGTGAAGACCGAGCGCGGCCAGCTGATGCACCAGATCCAGGAGGACGTGAACCGGCAGGCCAAGGCCCTCGGGATCGAGATCGTCGACCTGCGCATGACCCGGGTCGACCTGCCCGCGCAGAACTCGGCCGCCGTCTACAAGCGGATGAAGACCGAGCGCGAGCGCGAGGCCGCCGATATCCGCGCCAACGGCGACCAGATCGCCGCCACGATCCGCGCCAAGGCCGACCGCGAGGTTACGGTGATCCTCGCCGAGGCGACGCAGAAATCCGAGCAGCTGCGTGGCCAGGGCGACGCCGACAAGAACCGGATCCTCGCCGAGGCGTTCAGCAAGGACCCGGACTTCTTCAGCTTCTACCGCTCGATGCAGGCCTACGAGACCAGCCTGAAGGGCTCCGACACGCGGCTGGTGATCAGCCCCAGTTCGGACTTCTTCCGCTACTTCAGCGACCCGCAGGGCCGGGCGACGGCCTCCGCGCCGCGCAGCCCGCGCGGGCCCGCGGACCCGAGCGCAACGACCGGTTCGACCACCGGAGCGGCCCGCTGATCGCGCCGATGTTGGCGCCCCGGCGCCCGGGGATTACCTTGCTGGAAAACCCGCGGGCGGCCGATCCCGGTCGGCGGCCCGCGGAGCAGGAAACGCGTTCTTGAAGAGGTCGACCATGTACCCCGTCGCGAGCGCCCCCCGGGCGTCCCTCGGCCGCGCGCAGGCGCAGGCCCGCTCCCGCGCCCGCTCCCTTGCGGCGGCGCTTCTGGTCGGCGCCTCCGTGGTGACCGCCGCCCTGCCGGCTCCGGCCTTCGCCAAGGGGCCGGCCTCGCTGGCCGACCTCGCCGAGCAGGTCACCGACGCGGTGGTGAACATTTCCGCCTCCACCACGGTCGAGGCGCGCGGCACCCGCACCATGCCGCAGCTGCCACCGGGCACGCCGTTCGAGGACCTGTTCGAGGAATTCTTCAACCGCCGCGGCGGCAAGGGCGGCGAGAGGGGCGGCGAGCGCGGCGACAACGACATGCCGCGCCAGCAGCGCAAGTCGAACTCCCTCGGCTCCGGCTTCATCATCGACGCCTCCGGGATCGTGGTCACCAACAACCACGTCATCGGCGACGCGAACGACATCCAGGTCATCCTGCACGACGGCACCAAGCTGAAGGCCGAGATCGTCGGCAAGGATTCGAAGATCGACCTCGCGGTGCTGCGGGTGAAACCCCAGGCCGACCATCCGCTCAAGGCGGTGCCGTTCGGCAATTCCGACACGATGCGGCCCGGCGACTGGGTCATCGCCATCGGCAACCCGTTCGGGCTCGGCGGCTCGGTCTCGGCTGGCATCGTCTCGGCCCGTGGCCGGAACATCGAGTCCGGTCCCTACGACAACTACATCCAGACCGACGCGGCCATCAACAAGGGCAATTCGGGCGGGCCGCTGTTCAACATGGACGGCGAGGTGATCGGCATCAACACCGCGATCCTGTCGCCCACCGGCGGCTCGGTGGGCATCGGCTTCGCGGTGCCCTCCGACACGGCCAAGCCCGTGATCGACCAGCTGCGCGACTTCGGCGAGGTCCGGCGGGGCTGGCTCGGCGTGCGCATCCAGAACGTCGATGACGCCACCGCGGAGGCCCTCAACCTGAAGGGTGGGGCGCGGGGCGCCCTGGTGGCCGGCGTCGACGAGAAGGGGCCGGCCAAGGCCGCCGGGATCGATGTCGGCGACGTGATCGTGAAGTTCAACGGTGCTCCCGTGAAGGCCTCCGGCGACCTGCCGCGGATCGTCGCCTCGACGCCGGTCGGCCAGAAGGTCGACGTGATCGTCGTGCGCAAGGGCGAGGAGGTGACGAAGCCCGTCACCCTCGGCCGCCTGGAGGACGGCGACAAGCCGCAGCTCGCCAACCTGCGTCAGCCGGAGCCCGAGAGCGCCACCCGCCAGGCGCTCGGCCTCAACCTCTCCGGCATGACCGACGAGCTGCGCCGGAAGTACTCCATCAAGGACACCGTGAAGGGCGTGGTCGTCACTCGGGTCGACCCGAATTCGACCGCCGCCGACAAGCGCATCCAGCCGGGCGAGGTGATCGTCGAGGTCGGCCAGGAGGCGGTGAGCACGCCGGCCGAGGTGACCAAGCGCGTCGATGCCTTGAAGAAGGACGGGCGCAAGTCGGTGCTTCTGCTGGTGGCCAGCGCCACCGGCGACGTGCGCTTCGTGGCGATCGGGCTGGATTGAGCGGCCCGTAAGAGACGATCGAAGGCCGTCGCTTCGCGAGGAGCGGCGGCCTTTGCTTTTACGAGAGCCTTATTGACGTGGCCGTTCTGTGCAGCAGACTGGCGCTGCGAGTCGGTGCGGGTCGGACAATCCCGAACACCATGACGGCCGTAGGCGACATCCGCGACGTGCAGGCGGATATCCAAGTCGTCCGAGGTGCGGTGGAGATCCTGAAGGTCCAGACCCGCGCCGACATCGAGGCGCTGCGGCTCACGACCAAGGCCGACATCGAAGCCGTGAAAGGCGCCATCGCTTCCGCGAAGGTCGAGACGGTGCGCTGGCTGGTCGGCGCGATCGGCTTTCAGACGCTGGCCGTCCTCGGAGCGGTCGTCGCCCTGACCCGGACCCTGCACTGAAGACCGTCGGTCATCTCACGAACTCCGCCGCCGCGTAACCCTGCAGGTACAGGAGCGCGGTGAGGTCCCCGTGCTCGATCCGGACCCGGGCCGCAGCCGCGACCGCGGGCTTGGCCCGGAAGGCCACGCCGAGGCCGGCCTCGGCCAGCATGTCGAGGTCGTTGGCGCCGTCGCCGACCGCGAGCGTGTCCGCGTGGCCCAGGCCCAGCGTCCCCCGCAGCGCGATGAGCGTCGCGCGCTTCTCGGCCTTGCCGACGATCGGCTCCTCGACGGTGCCGGTGAGACGCTCGCCCGCGATGCCCAGCACGTTGGCCCGGTGCTCGTGGAAGCCGATCATCCCGGCTATCGGCCCGGTGAACAGGGTGAAGCCCCCCGAGACCAGGCAGGTCCGGGCGCCGTGCGCGCGCATCGTCCGCACCAGCGCGGGCCCGCCCCGGGTGAGGCTGAGGCGCTCGGCGATCAACGTGTCGACCGCGCCGACCGGGATATCCTTCAGGAGCGCCACGCGCTCGCGCAAAGCCGGCTCGAACGCGATCTCGCCGCGCATCGCCCGCTCGGTGATCGCCGCGACGTGGTCCTTGAGGCCGAGCGTCCCGGCGAGTTCGTCGATGCATTCCTGCTCGATCATGGTGGAATCCATGTCGGCCAGGAACAGGCGCTTGCGCCGGTGCGCGTCGGCAGGCAGCACGGCGAGGTCGATCGGCTCCCCGGAGAGCGCGGTCCGCAGCCGCTCGGTGAGGGCCTGGGCGGCGCCGGAATCGCCCGCCACCAGCACCTCGGCCGCGACCTCCCCGTGCAGGATCCGGGGCTGGTGCTCCGTCCGCAGCACGGCGCGCGTCTCGGCCAGCACGGCGTCGGTGATGGACGGCCGATCCGGGTTTGCTATCAGGACCGCGACCAGCATCGTGGAGGTTCGCCTTGCCAGATCGGGAGGAGGCCGGGGGGCGCCCGGCGGCGATCCTCATCGCAGGGCCCACCGCGTCGGGCAAGTCGGCGCTCGCGGCCCGGCTGGCCCTGCGCCGCGGCGGCGTGGTGATCAACACCGATTCGATGCAGGTCTACGCGGACCTGCGCTGCCTGACCGCCCGGCCGGACCCGGACGAGGAGGCTCGTGTCCCGCATCGGCTCTACGGCCATGTCGACGGCGCCGTGAACTACTCCGTGGGACAGTTCTCCCGGGACGCGACCGCCCTCCTGGCCACCCGCGACGGCCGGCTGCCGATCTTCGTCGGCGGCACCGGCCTGTATTTCCGGGCTTTGGAGCAGGGATTTTCGGACTTGCCGCCGGTCCCGGACGCGGTCCGCGCGCGGGTGCGGGACGAGGCCGAGGGTCGCCCGACCGAGGCGCTGCACGCCGATCTCGCCCGGCACGACCCGGACGGGGCCGCACGCCTGCGCCCGAGCGACCGCATGCGGGTGATGCGGGCCCTGGAGGTCTATTGCGCCACCGGCCGGCCGATCGCGAGCTTCTACGGCGATCCCGTGCCCGGCCCCCTGGCCGGTTGGGACCTGCAAAAAATCTTCCTCGCCCCCGACCGCGCGGTGCTGCGCGCGCGCATCGACGCCCGGTTCCGCGCCATGATCGCCCAAGGTGCCCTGGACGAGGTGTCTCGCCTGCGCGCGCGAAACCTCGATCCGATGTTGCCGGTGATGCGCGCCCACGGCGTGCCGGGCCTGATCGCCCATCTCGACGGCGCGCTCGGCCTGGAGGATGCGATCCTGCGCGGCCAGGCGGATACCCGGGCCTACGCCAAGCGCCAGTTCACGTGGTTCCGCCACCAGATGGGGCCGGACTGGCGCTGGCTCGACCCGGACGTGGCCACGGCGGAGGTGTGATGGTCACGGGGAGGACGTGATTCTCCCTCCCCCCGCAGAGGGGGGAGAGGGGCGCACCCTTTTCAGCCTGAAGGGCAGGCCGAGAACGCCGCCCTCAGCGCTCCAGCCGGGCCACCAGGCTCGACGTGTCCCAGCGATTGCCGCCCATGGACTGCACCTCGGCGTAGAACTGGTCGACGAGGGCCGAGACCGGCAGCTTGGCGCCGTTGCGGCGGGCCTCGTCGAGCAGGATGCCGAGATCCTTGCGCATCCAGTCGACCGCGAAGCCGAAATCGAACTTGCCCTGGTTCATGGTCTTGCCGCGGTTCTCCATCTGCCAGGAGCCGGCCGCCCCCTTGGAGATCACGTCGAGCACCGCCTCCACGTCGAGCCCGGCCCGCTTGGCGAAGTGGACACCCTCGGACAGGCCCTGCACCAGCCCGGCGATGCAGATCTGGTTGACCATCTTGGTGAGCTGGCCCGAGCCCACCGGACCCATCAGCCGGCAGGCGCGGGCGAAGGACCCGATCGCCGCCTCGACCTTGGCGTAGGTCGCCGCCTCGCCGCCGCACATCACGGTGAGCACGCCGTTCTCGGCGCCCGCCTGGCCGCCGGAGACCGGCGCGTCGATGAAGCCGAGACCCTTGGCCTCGGCCGCCGCGGCGAGTTCCCGGGCGACCTCGGCCGACGCGGTGGTGTGGTCGACGAAGACCGCGCCGGCCTTCATGCCGGCCAGCGCCCCGTCGTCGCCCAGCACGACGCCGCGCAGGTCGTCGTCGTTGCCAACGCAGGCGAACACGATCTCGGCGCCCTCGGCTGCCTGCCGGGGCGTGGCCGCGAAGGCGCCGCCGTTGGCCTTCACCCAGGCCTCGGCCTTGGCCGCCGTCCGGTTGTAGACGGTGACGTCGTGGCCCTTCTTGGCGAGGTGACCGGCCATCGGGCCGCCCATCACGCCGAGACCCAGGAATGCGACCTTCGCCATGGTACTCTGCTCCTCAACGAGCGCCGGATCGCGCCGGCGACGCTCCTTCGATCACGCCCGTCGTGCCGGGGGGCGGCCCCCCGGCGCAACTCAGCGGCCGGCCGCAGTGGCGGTGACCGGCCGCGTCAGCGTGAGCAGCGCGTTGACCACCACGGCCACGACGATGTTCAGGGCGAGCGCCAGGAGCCCGGTATAGAGCGAAAACTTGACGTCACCGAACGCGATGGCGTGCAGCGGCTTCAGCCCGTCCGACCAGGCGATCGCGCTGCCGGCGACGAAGCCGGCCGCCCAGCCCGCCAGCAGCGCCGGCGCCCGGAACCACGAGACGTAGAGCCCGAAGATCAGGGCCGGCAGGGTCTGCAGGATCCACAGGCCGCCGAGCAGCTGCAGGTCGAGGGCGAACTGCGTCGGCAGCACCAGGATCGCCACCAGGGCGCCGATCTTGACCAGCATCGAGGTGATCTTGGCGACCTGCGCCTCGCCGGCGGAGGTCACGTTCGGGTTGACGTAGGCCTTCCAGACGTTGCGCGAGAACAGGTTGGCCGCGCCGATCGACATCACCGCCGCCGGCACCAGGGCGCCGATGGCGATGGCCGCGAAGGCGAAGCCCGCGAACCAGCCCGGGAACAGGGTCTTGAACAGGGCCGGCACCACGTCGTTGTTGCTCGCCACCTTGATGCCGGCGGCGTGGCCCATGTAGCCCAGCAGCGCCAGCAGCCCGAGCAGCAGCGTGTAGGCCGGCAGCAGCACCGCGTTCTTGCGGATCGTGTTGCCCCCCGACGATGCGAAGATGCCGGTGAGCGTGTGCGGGTACATGAAGGCCGCGAGCGCCGAGCCCAGAGCCAGCGACGCGTAGGGCAGGATCTGCGCCGGGCTCAGCAGGATGCCGCCGGAGCCCTTGGCCTTGAACGCGGCGTCGGCCGCATCGAACACCGCGCCGTAGCCGCCGAGCTTCGACGGCACGATCGCCACCGCCACCAGCACCACGACGTAGATCATGATGTCCTTGACGAAGGCGATCAGCGCCGGGGCGCGCAGGCCCGAGGAGTAGGTGTAGAAGGCCAGAACCAGGAAGGCGAGGATCAGCGGGATCTCGCCGTGCAGACCCAGCGCCTTGATCGCCACCTCCATGCCGATGAGCTGGAGCGCGATGTAGGGCATCGTGGCGATCACGCCGGTGATGGCGACCGCGAGTTCCAGGGGCCGCGACCCATAGGTGCCGTACACGACGTCGCCCGCCGTGACGTAGCCTTTGTCCTTGGCCGCCTGCCACAGCACCGGCATCACCGCGAACACGAACGGGTAGACGATGATCGTGTAGGGCAGGGCGAAGAAGCCGTAGGCGCCCACCGCGTAGACCAGCGCCGGGACCGCGATGACCGTGTAGGCGGTGTAGAAGTCGCCGCCGATCAGGAACCACGTGATCCAGGTGCCGAACTTGCGCCCGCCCAGGCCCCACTCGTCGAGGTGGGCGAGGGTCTCGGGCCGTCGCCAGCGGGCGGCGACGAAGCCCATCACGGTCACGAGCAGGAAGAAGAAGACGAAGACCGACAGGGCCGGGATGTCGAGATCAGCGGTCATCGCGCACGGTCCGGTAGACGATGTAGAGAATCAGGGAGGTCAGCGGCACCCACGCGAGCTGGTACCAGTAGAAGAACGGGAAGCCGAACAGCACCGGATCGTGCTGGTTGTAGAACGGCACCCACAGGAGACCCAGGAAGGGCAGAAGCAGGAGCCACATCAGCGGCGAGCGGCGTCGGGTTTCCATGATCCGGCCCGTGAAGGAGAACAGGTCTTCGCTGACGGCCCAATGTTACAGATCGGTCGTCGCGTGGCCCGGCGCGCTGCATCACAGCTCAGATCGCTTGCGTCAACGGCAAGGCGATAGGATAAATCGCAACTGTCGCCCGGGACCCACGAGTCCCAGCCGGGGCCCCGAGGTCGCCCGAGCCCGAGGCGGTTCTGAGGGAGCGGGACGATGGGCACGGCGATCGGCAGGCATGGGCCCTGGGCCCTCGTGGGGGCGCTCGGCGCCGCGGCGCTCGCGATCGTGGCGAGCCAGCGGGGCGAGACCATCAACGCCCTCTGGATCGTGGTCGCGGCGGTCTGCGTCTACCTGATCGCCTATCGCTACTATGCCAAGTTCATCGCCGACAAGGTGATGCACCTCGATCCGAAGCGCGTGACGCCGGCGGTGCGCCACAACGACGGGCTCGACTACGTCCCCACCAACCGCGGTGTCCTGTTCGGGCACCATTTCGCGGCGATCGCGGGCGCGGGCCCGCTGGTCGGCCCGGTGCTCGCCGCGCAGATGGGCTACCTGCCCGGCATGCTCTGGATCCTGGCCGGCGTGGTGCTGGCGGGGGCGGTGCAGGACTTCATGGTCCTGTTCGTGTCCATGCGCCGGGACGGGCGCTCGCTGGGCGAGCTGATCCGGGCCGAGCTCGGCACCGTGCCGGGCATCATCGCCCTGTTCGGCACCTTCCTGATCATGGTGATCCTGCTGGCCGTGCTGGCGCTCATCGTGGTCAAGGCGCTGGCCGAGAGCCCCTGGGGCACGTTCACCGTGATGGCGACGATCCCGATCGCCATGCTGATGGGGGTCTATGCCCGCTACATCCGCCCCGGCCGGATCGGCGAGGTCTCGGTCCTCGGCTTCGTCCTGCTCATGCTGGCCATCGTCGGCGGCGGCTCCGTGGCGGCGAGCCCGGTCTGGGGCCCGGCCTTCACCTTCACCGGTCCGCAGCTCTGCTGGATGCTGATCGGCTACGGCTTCGTGGCGTCGATCCTGCCGGTCTGGCTGCTGCTGGCGCCGCGGGACTACCTCTCGACCTTCCTCAAGATCGGCACCATCGTCGGGCTGGCGCTCGGCATCGCCGTCGTCGCGCCGCACGTGCAGATGCCCGCGGTGACGAAGTTCGTGGACGGCACCGGCCCGGTCTGGGCGGGCAGCCTGTTCCCGTTCCTGTTCATCACCATCGCGTGCGGCTCGGTCTCGGGCTTCCACGCCCTGATCTCGTCGGGCACGACCCCGAAGCTGATCGCCAGCGAGGCGGATGCCCGCTTCATCGGCTACGGCGGCATGCTGATGGAATCGTTCGTGGCGATCATGGCGCTGGTCTCGGCCTGCGTGATCGACCCGGGCGTGTACTTCACCATGAACTCGCCCGCCGCCCTGCTCGGCACGACGCCCGAGACCGCCGCCGCCGCGGTGACCAAGCTCGGCTTCGCCACCACCCCGGAGGTGATCACCCAGACCGCCGCGGATGTCGGCGAGCGCACGATCATCTCCCGCGCCGGCGGCGCGCCGACGCTGGCGGTCGGCATGGCCCACATCATCTCCTCCGCCGTGGGCGGCAAGGCGATGATGGCCTTCTGGTACCATTTCGCGATCCTGTTCGAGGCCCTGTTCATCCTCACCGCGGTGGATGCCGGCACCCGCGCCTGCCGGTTCATGGTCCAGGACCTCGTCGGGCTGGCGGTGCCGTCGTTCAAGAGAACCACGTCCTGGGGCCCGAGCATCGCCGCCACCGCGATCGCGGTGGGGGCCTGGGGCTACTTCCTGTACCAGGGCGTGACCGACCCGCTCGGCGGCATCAACACCCTGTGGCCGCTGTTCGGCATCTCCAACCAGATGTTGGCCGCGGTGGCGCTGACGCTCTGCACCGTGGTGATCTTCAAGATGAAGCGCGAGCGCTACGCGTTCGTGACCATCATCCCGACCGCGTGGCTGTGCCTCTGCACCCTCACGGCCGGCTGGCAGAAGATCTTCTCCGCGGACCCGAAGATCGGGTTCCTGGCCCATGCCGAGCGCTACGCGTCCGCGGCCGCCGAGGGCAAGATCCTGGCCCCGGCCAAGAACGCCGAGCAGATGGCGCAGATCATCCTCAACGACCGGATCGATGCCGTGCTGGCGGCCCTGTTCATCGGCCTCGTCGTGGCCATCGCGGGCTTCGGCATCGCCGCCTGCCTGAAGGCCCTGCGGGCCGACCGCTGGACCGCCCTGGAGACCGAGCCGCGCCTGGCCGCGGCCGAGTAGGGAGCGCGCCATGCAGCCGCAGAGCCTGCGCCATCGCCTCCGGACGCTGTCCAAATGCGTCTGCGACGGTGCCCGGTTGATGGTGGGGCAGGGGGACTACGCGGCCTATGCCGCGCATGTCCGCCGGACCCATCCCGACCAGGTGCCGATGACCGAGGTGGAGTTCTTCCGCAACCGGGAGAACGCCCGCTTCGGGGTCGGCAACACGTCGGGGTTTCGCTGCTGCTGACGAGGCCGCGCCGCGGAGCCCGGACTCCAGAGCCGCCGCGCCAACCGATCTCGCAAGACGGCCTGTTTCATGCGGCCCGTTTCACGTGGCTCCACCTGCGCATCCGGATTCCGGGCTCTCGCCTGCGGCGACCCCCGGGATGACGGCGCGTTGATCTGAAACGGCCGATCGGGACCCGATCCGGCCGGCGGGCGTTCTCCCGGCCCTCGCCAGACGCCGAGAGCCGATGACCGACGAGCGCGCGCAGGACCGGACCGAGCCGAAGGCCGTGAACGTCGCCCATGCCTGGGAACGGGCCTACTGGGCGCGCCGCTTCATGGTGCCGGTGGAGCAGGTCGAGGCCGCAGTGGCGGCGGTCGGCGACCAGCCGGCCCGCGTGGCGGCCCATCTCGGGCGGGACTGGCCGGGCCACGAAACCATAACCTGAGCGCCGGACCCGCGGTCCCCGGCGCGAGCTCGACCGCATCTTGACTCGGCGGCCACAATATCCGCCATCTCCGACCCCAGGGGAGGTCGGCATGAGCATTTTCCAGGACGCGATCCTTCGGTTCGGCCGCACGATCATGTCGTATGCGGGCGACGCGGTCTTCCTCCAGGCCGCGGTCTCGGCCGCGGCGAACGTCATCGTGGCGGACGGGGACGTGGCCGAGGAGGAGATCGAATCTGCGATCACCGGCATCCGCGCCAACCCGATCCTCGAGAAGTCGTACGACACGCTGCGCGTCGAGCAGGAACTGTACGAGGCCATCGCCCGGGCCAAGACCCGCGCGGGGCGCCTGGAGAACCTGCGCCTCGTGGGGGCCATCGCGGAGCGCCCGATCGACCAGCGCCAGGACGTGTTCCTGATCGGTGCCGACGTGGCCGATTTCGACGGCATCAGCGAGGTCGAGCACAAGGCGCTCGATGAAATCGCCGCGGCGCTGCAGGTCGACAAGTCCGCGCTGCTGCGCTGATCCGCGGAGGGGCGCCCCTCTCCAGACAGGCGTGACAACCCCGCGTCGGCTTCTCCAATCCCCGCCCTTATCCCGAGATGCCGGAGCGCAGCGGAGGCCTCGAAGGAGATTTCCCGGGATCACACCGCTATCGGGAGCCCGCCTTCGAGGCGGCTCCGCCGCACCTCGGGACGAGGGGGCGGGTCGGATGATGCCCGGCTCGGAAGCGAGACCTCCGCCGCAGCCCTGCGGCCTCGCGGCCCGTCCCTTGCCTGTCCGGACATGATAGCGAATCAATCCGGGCGTCCAATGCGCCGGCACCTGACGCGAAGAAGCCGGCCCGGTGCTGGCCGGCGGAGACCGCATGGGCCTCGTCCTTTACGCCCTCAAGTTCCGGATCACGACCTACGTGCTCGCCGTGCTGATGATGCTCGGCGGCATCGGCGCGATCATCGTCATGCCGAAGGACGTGCTGCCGGTCGTCGATATCCCCGTCGTCGTCGTGGTCTGGACCTATACGGGCCTGTCCACGCCGGAGATGGAGCAGCGCATCACGACCTATGCCGAGTACGGCATCTCCAACAACGTCAACAACATCCGCCGCATGGAGTCGACCACGCTCCAGGGCACGGCGGTGCAGCGGATCTACTTCGCTCCGACGGTCAGCATCGATCTGGCCATCGCCCAGGTGGTGTCCTCCACCAACTCGATCCGCGCGGCGATGCCGGCCGGCACGCAGCCGCCGATCATCGTGCGTTACTCCGCCTCCTCGGTCCCGGTCATTCAGCTGGCGCTGACCTCCGCCAAGGACAGCCTGAACCAGGTCTACGACTACGCTCAGTACCGCATCCGGCAGACGCTGGCGCAGGTGCCCGGCTCGACCCTGCCGGCCCCGTTCGGCGGTGCGCCCCGGCAGATCATGGTCGACCTCGATCTCAACGCGCTCCAGGCGCTCGGGCTGACGCCGCTCGACGTCACCAATGCCATGACGGCCCAGAACCTCACGGTGCCATCGGGCCTCTCGAAGATCGGCGAGCAGCAATACCCGATCCAGCTCAACGCCACGCCGCCCTCGATCGAGACCCTCAACCTCGCGCCGATCAAGGTGGTGGCCGGCCAGCCCGTGCTGATGCGCGACGTGGCCTATGTCCGCGACGGCGGCCCGCCGCAGATCAACGTGGTCCGCGCCGAGGGCGGTCAGGCCGTGCTGATGCAGGTGATCAAGAACGGCAACGCCTCGACCCTCAACGTCGTCAACAACGTCAAGGCGGCGATGCCGACGATCCGCGCCGCCGCCCCCGAGGGTCTCACGATCCGGCCGCTGTTCGACCAGTCGGTGTTCGTCTCGAACGCCATCGAGGGCGTCCTGCACGAGGCCGCCATCGCGGCCGCCCTGACCGGTCTCGCGATCCTGCTGTTCCTCGGCTCGTGGCGGTCGACGCTGATCGTGCTGATCTCGATTCCGCTCTGTGTGATGACCTCGCTGGCGGTGCTGGCGGCGCTGGGCGAGACCATCAACGTGATGACGCTGGGCGGCCTCGCCCTGGCGGTGGGCATTCTCGTCGACGACGCGACGGTGGCGATCGAGAACACCTACCGGCTGTTCGAGGAGGGCGAGGAGTTCCGCGAGAGCGTGGTCCACGGCGCGGCCGGCATCGCCAAGCCCGCGCTGATCTCGACGCTCTCGATCTGCGCGGCCTTCACGGCCGTGTTCGCGCTCACCGACACGCCGAAATTCCTGTTCACCCCGCAGGCGCTCGCGGTCGTGTTCGCGATGCTGACCTCCTACCTCCTCTCCCGCACCCTGGTGCCGCTCCTGATCGACGTGATCGTGGCGCCGGAATACCGGCAGAAGCACGCCAAGGATCGGTCTGAGCCCGCGCCGCCGCGCCGGGGCCGCATCGCCCGGGCGCTCGGCCTCGTCGGCGCGCCCCTGTTAAGGCTCGCCGGGCGCGCCCATGGCGCGTTCGAGCGCGGGTTCGCGCGGTTCCACCGGGCCTATGTCGGGCTGCTCCACGCGGTGCTCGGGCACCGGATCGCCACCCTGGCGGTGGTCGGCCTCGTGCTCGGGATGACCGGCGTGCTGTTCGTCTTCGTCGGCGCGGATTACTTCCCGCAGATCGAGGCGAGCCAGATGACCATGCACCTGCGCACGCGGCCGGGCATGCGCATCGAGACCGCCGAGCAGGTCTTCGCCGAGGTCGAGGACACGGTCCGCGAGGTGATCCCGCCGGGCGAGATCGAGCAGATCCTCGATAATATCGGCCTGCCGTCGACCAACTACAATTTCGCGTTCTCGGACGGCTCGTTCGTCTCTTACAACGACGGCCAGATGCTCATCAGCCTCAAGGAAGGCCACGGCTCGGTGGCGGGCTACATGAAGCGCCTGCGCGCGGTGCTGATGAAGCGCTTCCCCGACCTGATCGTCTACTTTCAGCCCGCCGACATGATCACCCAGATCCTGAACTTCGGTGTCATCACCCCGATCGACGTGCAGGTCTCCGGCCGGCACAAGGAGAAGGACCTGGAGGTCGCCCAGCGCATCGTCCAGCGGCTGAAGCTGACCAAGGGCCTGGTCGACGTGCACCTGCAGCAGATCGTCAACGAACCGCAATTCTACGTCGACGTCGACCGGCGCCTCGCCTCCGAACAGGGACTCACGGAGCAGCAGGTGGCGCAGAACATGAACATCTCGCTGTCGGGCAGCTACCAGGTGACGCCGAACTTCTGGCCCGACCCGAAGACCGGCATCCCCTATCAGCTCTGGGTGCAGACGCCCGAATACCGCAACAGCTCGCTCACCGACCTGCGCAACACGCCGATGTTCGTGCGTGCGGCTGCGACCTCGGGCTCGGGCCCCGGCGTGCTGACGCTGCTCTCGAGCCTGGCCGACCTGCGCCGGGTGCCGACCCAGACGGTGATCAACCACGTCAACATCCAGCCGACCTTCGACATCTTCGCCTCGGTCCAGGACAGGGACCTCGATTCGGTGGCCCGCGACATCGACGCCATCGTCCAGGACGAGCAGCAGAACCTGGAGGCGCCCGACAAGATCGCGGTGCGCGGCCAGATCGAGAGCATGCGCGCCGCCTTCTTCCGGCTGGAGGTCGGGCTCGGGATCGCGCTGATCGCCGTCTACCTGCTGATGGCGGTCAACTACCAGAGCTGGGGCGACCCGTTCGTGGTGATCGCGGCCCTGCCGATGGCGTTCTGCGGCATCACCTTCGCGCTGTTCATCACCGGGACCAGTTTCTCGATCCCGTCGATCTTCGGGGCGATCATGTCGGTGGGCATCGCTTCGGCGAACTCGATCCTGCTCGTCACCTTCGCCAAGGAGCACCGGGAGGCCACGGGCTGCAGCGCCCTGGAGGCGGCGATCACCGCGGGCGAGACCCGCCTGCGGCCGGTGCTGATGACCGCCTTGGCGATGTTCCTCGGGCTGATCCCGATGGCGCTGGGCACCGGCGAAGGCGGCGAGCAGAACGCCGCGCTGGCTCGCGCCGTGATGGGCGGCATCGCCTTCGCCACTCCGGCGACCCTGCTGCTGGTGCCGTTCCTCTACGTGCTGATGCGCGGCGGCCCGGCCCAGCCGGTGGAGGATTATCTGGTGGCGGATGGCGGTGAGGCGGCGGCCTGAGGCGAGGCGCGGCCGCTTCTCCACCCCTCGCTCCTTGATCGGCGATGTACCGGTGGCAGGGGTCAACCACCGTGTCGTTCCGGAGCGCCGCAGGCGAGCCCGGCTCCGGAGGGGCCGCCGACAGTGCGGAACCTTGATCCACCTGCGTTTCTGGATCCCGGGCTCCGCTCCGCGGCCCCGGGATCACTAGGCGGGTGTTCGGGCGCTCGTGCCGACCCCGGATCCCTGGGGAACACGATCTCCACATGCGATGGGCCGCCCCGTACGGGGGAGGGAAAACATTGTTTCTCAGAAGCTTGCTGCCGAAACCGGCTGGCTTCCAAGACGCCGCCCCTCAGCCCTCCTTGAAGCCGTACTCGGGCGTGTCGTCGTCGTTGCCGTAGTACTTGTAGGGCAGGAACTTGCCCGACATGGTCAGCTTCACGCGGTCGCCCTTGTTGTTGGCCTCGCGGGCCATGTCCATGTTGAAGTCGATCGCCGACATGATGCCGTCGCCGAACTCCTCCTGGATCAGCTCTTTGAAGGTCGTGCCGTAGACCATAACCAGCTCGTAGAACCGGTAGATCAGCGGGTCGGTGGGCGGCAGCGCCGGGATCGAGCCGCGATAGGGCGGCTCGTTGAGCATGCGCTCCTCGGCCGCCGTGAGCCCGAACAGCGCGGCGGCCTTCTTGGCCTGGGCCTTGGGCAGCTTCATCTGTCCCATGCAGGCGGCGGTGATCAGGATCGGCGAGAGGCCGCCGATCTGCTCCTGGATGTGCTTCCAGGTCCAGCCGTTCTCGCGCTTGATGTCGAGAAGCTTCTCGGTCAGATCCTCGCGTTTCATGGTCGGCTCCCGTGCTCGATCGTCCGGATGGTTCGGGTGGGGCCGCGGACGCGCTGCAGCCCCACCCCGCCCCGTCGCGGGGCGCGCACCCCGCTGGCGACCGGGAGGGGGGAATCGGTCGGAGCCGGGTGCGGAAGACCGTCCATGCGGTCGTCTTCGAAGTGGCAAACCGTATGCCAGCCGGTTTGTCCGAAGAAACCCCTGTCTTCGAAGGACTTTACGCGAAGGACTGCCAGTCACGACATCTCGTCGGAAACGAGATATCGTCAGCATATGACGAAATCTCGTAGCCTCGAAGCGGCCGGGTCCGCGCCCGGCGAGTTCGGTCCGGTCTTCGAGGCCAATCCGGACGCGATGCTGGTTGTCGAGCCGAAGGCGGATCGGATCGTAGACGCAAACCCGGCGGCGGCGCGGATGCTCGGCTACCCCCGCACCGCATTGCGCGGAGCACGGGCCAGCGCCCTGCATCCCGGCCAGCTCCCGGCGCTGACCGTATTCACGCAGGCCGCCCTGGCGAAGGGGCACTGGTGGACGCAGGCCCTGACCCCGCGCCACGCCTCCGGCCGGAACCTGCGGGTGGAGGTCGCCGCCTTCCCGCTCGCGGGCGCGCCGACGCGCCTCCTCGTGACCCTCGCCGATCCCGACGCGCTCCGCCGCCGGCAGGTCGACGGCGAGGCCGACGCCTACATGCGCGCCGGCCTCTCCGAGTGGCAGCGGATGGAGCGCATCTTCCGCGACATCGAGCGGGGCAACCAGCTGATCCTGCGGGCGGCGGGCGAGGGGATCTACGGCGTCAACGCGGAGGGGGTGACAACCTTCGTCAACCCGGCCGCCGCGCGCATGCTCGGCTGGGAGGCCGCCGACCTCGTCGGCAAGGACATGCACGCGGCCGTCCACCACACCCGCCCCGACGGCAGCCATTATCGCCACAGGGATTGCCCGATCTACGCGGCCTTCCGGGACGGAGCGGTGCACCAGGTCGACGACGAGGTGTTCTGGCGGGCCGACGGGACGTCCTTCCCGGTGGAATACACCTCGACGCCGATCCGCGACCGGGGGCGCCTGCTCGGCGCCGTGATCGTGTTCCGCGACATCAGCCAGCGTCGGGACTCCGAGGAACGCCTCCGGAGCGCCCTCGCGGAGGTCGACAGCCTGCGCGAGCGCCTGGAGCTGGAGAACGCCTATCTCAAGGAGGAAATCCGGGCCGAGAGCCACCACCAGGGGATCATCGGCCGCTCGGCAGCCATCGAGGCGACCCTGCGGCAGGTCGACCTCGTGGCCGGGACCGACGCGACGGTGCTGATCACCGGCGAATCCGGCACCGGCAAGGAGCTGATCGCCCGGGCGATCCACGAGGCGAGCCGGCGCAGCGCGCGCCCGCTGATCCGGGTGAACTGCGCCGCGATCCCGCGGGAGCTGTTCGAGAGCGAGTTCTTCGGCCACGCCAAGGGCAGCTTCACCGGCGCCCTGCGCGACCGGGTCGGGCGGTTCGAACTCGCCGATGGCGGCACGCTGTTCCTCGACGAGGTCGGCGAGATCCCCCTCGACCTGCAGGGCAAGCTGCTGCGCGTGCTGCAGGAGCGCGCGTTCGAGCGGGTCGGCGAGTCGCGCACCCGCGCGGTCGACGTGCGGCTGGTGGCGGCCACCAACCGGGACCTGCGCGCGGAGGTCCGGAACGGACGCTTCCGGGAGGATCTCTACTTCCGGCTCAACGTGTTCCCGATCCAGGCGCGGCCCCTGCGCGAGCGGCCCGAGGACATCCCGCCGATCGCCCAGCACGTCCTCACGGCGGCCGCCCGCCGCCTCAACATCCCGGAGCCGCGGCTCACGGAGGGGGATGTCCGCCGCCTCTGCCGCTACGCCTGGCCCGGCAACGTGCGCGAGCTGGAGAACGTGATCGAGCGGGCGGCGATCCTCAGCGCGGGCGGGCGGCTGCGCCTCGACCTGCCCGACGCGGAGCCGGGCCGCCGGGCCGACCCTTCCGCGCGGACCACCGCCGAACCGGGCGGACGCCCGCCCACGGAGGCCGAGCGCCGCGCCCGCGACCGCGCCGAGATCGTCGCGGCCCTGGCGTTGGCGGGGGGGCGGGTCTCCGGCCCCGGCGGAGCGGCCGAACTCCTCGGCCTTCGCCCGACGACCCTCGCCTCGCGGATCCGGGCCCACGGCATCCCGCGCGGTTGACCGGGATCCGGGTCGCGAAGCGTGGTTTCGATGCACCGGGCAGGCGGGAAGCGCGTATCCACGGCCGGAAACGCTTGCATCCGCGGCGTGTTTTCGGACCATGCACCTTCGGGTCTCGGAGGCGGGCTTTGGACGGGGACGATCGGGACGGACAGACGGCGGTCGAGGAGGCGGGCACATCCGCGCCGCCGATCCCCTGGGAATTCGTGCTTCCGGAGGAGACGGCCACCGAGGATCTCGGCCTGTTCCTCTCCGAGTTCCTTCTCCCGGGCGACGTCGTGGCGCTCTCGGGCGGCCTGGGCGGCGGCAAGACGACGCTGGCGCGCGCGGTGATCCGCGAACTCGCCGGTGACCCGCTGCTGGAGGTGCCGAGCCCGACCTTCACGCTGATCCAGCCCTACACGGCCCGCGACGGCCGCGCGATCATCCACGCCGACCTCTACCGGCTGCGCGACCCCGACGAATTGGTGGAACTCGGCTTCGAGGAGATGGCCGAGGAGGCGATCACCCTGGTCGAGTGGCCCGACCGGATGCCGCCCCGCGACGGCCCCGTGCTCACCGTGGACCTATCGCTGCGGGCCGAGTTCGGCGACGGGGCGCGCTTCGCCCGGATCGACGGCTCCGGCGGCATGCGCCCCCGCCTGGACAGGGCCCGCGCGGTGCGCCGGCTCCTCGACCGCAGCGGCTGGGATATCGCCGAGCGCACCCTGATGCAGGGGGATGCCTCGTCCCGCGCCTACGAGCGCCTGACGAAGCCCGACGGCACCACCGCGGTGCTGATGATCGCCCCGCCCCGCCCCGATGGACCGGCGGTCCGCGACGGCAAGCCCTACAGCGCGATCGTGCATCTCGCCGAGAGCGTCCACGCCTTCGTGGCGCTCGACCGCGGCCTGCGGGCGCTGGGCTTCTCGGCGCCGCGGATCTACGGCGAGGACCTCGCCGAAGGCCTGCTGATCCTGGAGGATCTCGGCAGCGAGCCCGTGGTCGACGCGGGCGGCCCCCGGCCCGAGCGCTATGCCGAGGCGGTGCGCCTGCTCGCCAAGCTCCACGCGACCCCGCTGCCCGCGGTGCTGCCGGTGGCGGACGGGATCGAGCACGTCCTGCCTCCCTACGACGCGGCGGCCCTGCTGTTCGAGGCGGAGCTGATGCCCGAGTGGTACGCCCCGGCGATCCGGAACGTCACCCTGTCCGAGGCCGCGCGGGCGGAGTTCGTGGAGCTGTGGCGGGCTGCCCTGCAGGGCGCGGTCCCGGACCGGGCCACCTGGACCCTGCGCGACTACCACTCGCCGAACCTGATCTGGCTGCCCGAGCGCGACGGGCTGGAGCGGGTCGGTCTGATCGACTTCCAGGACGCCGTAATGGGTCATCCGGCCTACGACGTCGCCTCGCTGCTGCAGGATGCCCGGGTCGACGCCAGCGCAGAGTTCGAGCTGCGGCTGCTCGGCCTCTACGCCCGCGAGCGCCGCGGCCGGGACCCGGCCTTCGATGTCGGCGCCTTCGCCACCGCCTACGCCCTGCTGGCCGCCCAGCGCGCCACCAAGATCCTCGGCATCTTCGCCCGGCTCGACCGGCGCGACGGCAAGCCCGGCTACCTCGCCCACCTGCCACGGATCGAGGGCTACCTCGCCCGCAACCTCGCCCATCCGGCGCTCGCCGGCCTGCGGGCCTGGCATGCTGCGCACCTGCCGGGCCTCGTCGCCCCCGCTTCCGAGGCCTAGAGAGGCTGCCTCGTCACGAGGACGGCATCTCCGACCGTGTGTGATCGCAGGATGATCTCGGAAAGTCGGACCCCCCGTGTCCGCATCGTGCTCTAACCACCGGATTCCCGCATGAGCGAGCCCGCCCCCGCCGTCACCCACGCCTTCGTGTTGGCCGCGGGCCTGGGCAAGCGCATGCGCCCGGTGACCGCCACGGTGCCCAAGCCCCTGGTCGAGGTGGCCGGCAAGGCGCTCCTCGACCACGCCCTCGACCGGGCCGCGGAGGCCGGGATCGACACTGCCGTCGTCAACGTCCACTACCTCGCCGACCTGATCGAGGGCCACCTCGCCCGCCGGACCGAGGGGCCCGCCACCCTGGTCTCCGACGAGCGTGCGGCGCTGCTGGAGACCGGAGGCGGCATCCGCAAGGCGCTGCCGCTGCTCGGCGAGCGCCCCTTCGTGGTTCTCAACTCGGATTCATTCTGGCTTGAGGGGTCGTCCCCCAATCTCCGTCGGCTGATCGCCGCCTGGGACGCGCGCCGCATGGACGCCCTGCTGCTGGTGGCGCCCACCGCCACCAGCCTCGGCTACGAGGGCGCGGGGGATTTCGTGATGGACACGGACGGCCGCCTGGAGCGCCGCGGCGAGCGTGAGTTGGCGCCCTTCATCTACGCGGGCGTGGCGATCCTGACGCCGGACCTCTTCGCCGCGACGCCGGACGGGGCTTTCTCGCTCAACCTGCTGTTCGACCGGGCGATCGGAGCCGGGCGTCTGTTCGGCATGCGCCTCGACGGTCAATGGCTCCATGTCGGCACCCCGGACGCGATCCGCGCCGCCGAGGAGCGCGTGCGGGCTAGCGCCCGGGCCCCGTAGCGCCGGGCCGGTTCGGGCCGATCCCGACATGTCGATCGCGTCTTGCCGATCGCGTCTTGCCAAGCCCGATCCGAGCCTCTAGAAGCCCCTTCGCACCGGCGGTCCAAGACGCCGCCGACGTGCCAGGCGCCCGTAGCTCAGCTGGATAGAGCACCAGACTACGAATCTGGGGGTCAGAGGTTCGAATCCTTTCGGGCGCGCCATCACTTAGCTAGCTTTTCAAAATCTGCCGAACCGACCGGGGTAACGCTGCGGGTAACAGCGAACCCACTCGGTGACAGCTGACGCCCGCACCGGATGCGCGAGCGACGTTCGTTGGCGTAGGTGACATCCTCGAAGCGGGGAGGATGCCTTGGTTTACGTGCTCATCATCATGCTGGCCGGATCAGGCGCGTCGGTCGGATCCGTCGAGTTCAATAGTAAGCAGGCGTGCGAAGCGGCGGCGAAGGCGATCGCTGACTCCGGCCGTCCCTTTGCCGGCGCTTCCGCGATCACGGTGTGCGTGGCCAAGGGGTAGGCTCGCACGGGATGCGCGAGCGGCGTTCGTGCGGGCACCTCTTTCTGCGTTGAAACGTCCACCTTCACGCATTCACGCGGCGCCGCCGGCAATTAGCTGGTCATCCAAGTCCGCCCCCGCCTCGCCCCTCAGCGACGAGGGCGGGCGTGGATGCATAATTCTTGCGTCCAGTGCCGGGTCGAGGTCTCCTCTCGACCTCCACGCTCGCCCCGAAGCTTAATGCCCCCCAGCTAGCTGAGGGACGGGCGTGGACGCTGCGCCTGCTTTCGCTCACGGATGAGCAAAAGTTGGTTCCCCCGAATAACCCTCGGCCGACCAAGTGGCAGACTTCGCCGCTTGAACCGACGCAAAGCTGCGTTCGTCGGCCTCAGCGCATTGAGGCCAGCGACGGCAGGTCGGCACGATCGGCCGGAGCTTTGGCCTGCCGCACCCGATCCCGCGACCTCTCGAAGGCCTCATCACCGTTCCGGTACAGCATGTCGGATCGGGCTAGGTCGTACCGGGCGAGCCGGATCATGCGGATGGCGAGGAAGCCGTAGATCAGGCGCATGGCGTGCCCTCCGTCAGGCGCAGCAGGTCGATGGCCAGCCCGCGCAGCAGATCGACAGTGTAGCCGTGGCCGCCATTCCGTCTGATGTCGTCGCGCAGATCCTCGGCCTCGGAGTCAGCCGTGGTGTTGGCCTGGATCGCCCGGAGCTTCACCAGCACCTCGTCCCCGGTCCAAGCGGGGTACAGGGCTACGGCAGCGTGTGCCTGCCCGGCGGCCCCGACGACGGCCTTCCACTCCTCTATCGAGCCGAAGCCTTCGTCGCGTTCCTCCTCATCGGTATAGGCGTAGAGGGCACGTTCCGCTCGTTCACTCGCCTCCACAAGGCGAACAAGCTTCGGAGAGACGGTAGGCGCCACAGACCGGGGCGAACTGGAAGGATGGGCCGTGACGGCCCCGCCTGTCATCGGGGCTGCGAGATGGCGCCGAGGGCGGCGCGGCGGTTGTACGGGCCGTCTGCCTGCCCCCAGGTTGCCTTGACGGCTTCCTTCCAGCGCTGATCCACGCGCCGGCCGAGTTCTGTCAGCGGATGGCTGATAGCGTGCAGCACACCCGGCTCGATCATATGGGGCGACGACCCCAACAGGCTGATCAGCTCGGCCCAGCGAGCGATATTCGCCACGTCGTCTTCGATCTCAAGGAGGGTCGAGAAAGCGAGATGCTCTTTCATGCTGCCCTCCCGACGTTGAAGCGGTGAGCGCCGCGCCCGGTCCATTCGGCAGCGGGGGCGTCCAGAGCCTCCGGCTCACGATCCAAATCTGGTTCGTGGTCCGTGTCGCCGTCCATGGCGTCAAGGATGTCGATCAGGCTCTCGACCAGGGTCTCAACCTCGGTGCGGGACAGGGCGCGGACGCCATGAGGCAGAGCGCTGTAACTATTCCCGGATGGAATAGTTTGCTCGGCCGCCCGCATCGCGCGGATGGCCTGTGTGACCGGTCCTACCTGTGCTGTAGGCAAGCGCGGGCGTTCACCTCCGCCGACGGGCGGTGTAGGATGGTGGATAGCCATGTGACGGGTCTCAAGGCGTTGCAGGGTCAGGCCCGGCGCGGGAGTACCAGTCCTTCGCTGAGCCGTTTGCTATTGCTAGCAGATTGCTAGCAGATTGCTTATAGTTGCTGGCATCCGAGCCATAAACTAGCATCTGCTAACAATGCCCGAAGCCCGCGAGACGCGAACCGCCCCGTTGGGCCTCCGGATCCTGCCATCCGTGAAGAAGGCACTAGAGCAGGCTGCCGCCGAGGATGCGCGGACGATGGCCGCCTACGTCGAGAAACTCCTCACCGAGCACCTGAAGGCGAAGGGCTATCTGAAATGACAGCGGCCGGCGAACAGCCCAATAAGCTGGCCGAGGTCGCCGGACTGGCGGCAGCGATCGCCGACAGCATCATCGATCATCAGGTCTCAGGCACCATGATTCCGCCCGAGCAATTTAGGATGCTCGTCAGCGCCGCCCGGATATTGCAGGACAACGGCGTGCCGTGGCCGCCGTCCGTGGAGCACGTCGTGCTGGCGGTCGCCAAGCGGGTCGAGCAAGCTGAGGCGGCCACGGCGGACGGCGAGACCGGATCCGAGGCCGACGAGACCGTGGGGAAACCGACGCACACTCTCAACACTGAGAAGCGATCCTGACGGAGCTATTCGTGAACGACGAGGATCCTGACTTCGAGCACTCCCCGTTCTCCGGCCCGATCACACGCGAAGGCGAGACGGTTGAGGTGGAGATCTATCGGTTCGTGGGGACGCGGGGTTCGTGGCGGTTGGAGGTTGTACACTTGTCAGGCGGCTGCACCGAATGGCCGGATCGCTTCGCGATAGAGGAGGACGCCTACAAGGCCTTCTGCGCGGCGGTCGAAGAGCATGGTCTCGCGCCATTCTGTGTCGCTGCGGGCAAAACGCTACACTGATCTTTCCCGCCGCCTCGCCCCCCATCCCGGCGGCCAACTTTCCGGGATGCGAGGGGCCATACGACGCGATCTACGCTGCCTCCAGTTCTCGCCAGCCCGCGACGAAGGTGAACTCGCGGTGGAAGAAATAGATACTGCCGCGGCGCGTAGCGCTTTCAGCATCATCGAGATCAAAGCCTAGCGGCTTATCCAGCGGCACTTGGATAGTCCTTGCGAATTGCCAGCGCAGTCCATCTAGGAAGCTCGGGATCGGCTGATCCTGCCGCACCGCGCAAAACGCCGTCGGATCATCGACATTCGAAAATATGTAGTAGACTTTACGAGCGCACATTGAGAGGCCCTCGCGGCAATCGGAAGCTGTATCCGATCGGCAACAGTCAAGTTTAAATCTGATTCGCCTGCAATGGTCAAGCTTCTGCCACATTCCCGCATCCGCCGAACGTGACCTCTTCCTGTCTGCCCGTAATTCGCCGCCACCGCGAAGGGGCTGGTACACCGTCGCCATCTATGCGTACTTCAGGGCCAGCTCGTGCCTCGACAGCGGCGCCCCGGCGGCTATCCTGAAGTCATGCGCTACGCCCTCGCCGCCGTGATTCTCGCTGCCGCTACCGGTGCGCATTCCGAGGCCTTGCCCGCTCCGGTGCAGGCTGCCGTCGCGGAGGCGAGAGCTTCGTGCCAGCCTGAGCCCACGAGGATCGGAAGCGGCTTCATCCGTCGCCAGGACGTGAATGGCGATGGCATTCCCGACTACGTGCTGAGCTATGAGGCGGTATCCTGCCCGGATACCGGACACCTGAACTGCGGCTCGGCGGGGTGCCTTACCCAGGTGTTTGCCTCAACCGGCGCCGGATACACCAAGGTGCTTGACGAAAACGTTCAGGAAGTCCGCTTCCGCACCATTAAGCGCCGTCCGGCGATGCTGCTCGGCCTGCATGGCAGTTCGTGCGGCAAAGCCGGGTCCGAGGCGTGCGGCGCTACCCTGTACTGGAACGGGGCCAAGTTCAGCCCCGCACACTGATTCAAGCCTGCCCGCTGTTGGCTGCCATCGCGTAGGCCCGGCAGGCTTCAGGATCTCGACAGCCGCGCTCCGGCGGCTATCCTGCCTAAAAGCAGATGGCGCCATGTCGGCGGCGTGCTAAGATCAGGAGATGTCCCGCTGGCTTGCCATGGCGCTGGCTCTCATGCTCCTCGTCGCTGGAGCGGGTCTGATCTACGGCCTCGTCGTACTCTCTCAGGAACCGGCCTCCCCACCCTACAGGACCGCTCAGCCAGAAGAGGATGCGACCTGTGAGGTGTGGCGGGCTCTTCCAGACGATCAGCGCGGCAAACCACCAGAGAAGTGCGCCCCGCTTTGACAGCCGCTTCGATGATGCCCTGATAGGACCTGACGCCTGCCCGTAGTTCGCCGCCGCCGGACAGGAGCGCCGAAACCACCGCCGTCTGCGCGTTCCGGAGCGCCAGCGCGTACAGGCCTTCCGCCGACCTAGTGAAGGCCTCTGCGTGCTCTCGCGGCGCTTGGCTGCCGGTGATGTCCACCTTGAAGCTGTTGTGCTGGGTCTGACCGGACCAGTATTTTGGACCGGGCCGATTGAGGGGTTACTACATGGCGGCGGCCAGCGGTAGCCGGAAGGCCAGGTCTGGGAAGGTGACAGGCGCGGGTGGCCGGTAGCCGAGCGATGAGTGCGGCCGCACGCGGGTGTAGGTGTTCTGCCAGAGGCCGATCACGGTTTGGGCTTCCTTAAGGGAGTAGAAGAACTCCTGCCTCAGGCACTCGTCACGAAGCTTTCCTTTTAAGCTCTCGCAATACCCACTCTCCCACGGCGAGTTATCCTCGACCGTCTCAGCAGGCCGCAGCCGCTGATCCTCCCCCGGTTTGACGGACGCCTCTGATACGCTCGTTACGGGCGGGGAAGGTGTTTGATGGCCAAGACGAGACGCGAGTTCACGCCCGAGTTCAAACGCGAGGCGGTGGCCCTGCTGGAAAGCAGCGGCCGGCCGCAGATGCAGATCGCGGCCGAACTTGGGATCCAACCCTCGATGCTGAGGTAGTGGCGCTCGGCACTGATGGGAGGCTCCCCACCACCGCGGACAGCAGGGTCCCCGGGAGCCGTGCCTGCGAGCCCGGTGGCTTCCCCCTCCGACCAAGCAGCCGAGATCGCTCGTCTGCGGCGTGA
>NZ_JAUYZJ010000023.1 GCF_030700285.1 Methylobacterium sp. NEAU K
GCGGCCTGGATGTCGCGCAGGAATCCGTCGACCTCCTGCTTGACCGTCAGGGATTGCGTCGCGAGCGCGGCCGCGGCGTTCAGCACCTGCGCGGCGGCGCTGCCGGTTTCCCCCGAGGCGGCCAGCACGCGGGCCACGTTGGCCGACACGTCCTGGGTCCCGCGCGCGGCCTGGCCGGCGTTGCGCGAGATCTCGCTCGTGGCCGCCGTCTGCTCCACCACCGTCGAGGCGATCGAGCCGCTGATCTCGTTCACAATCCCGATCGTGCGCCCGATCTGCTCGATCGCGTCGGCCGCCTGGCCGGTCGCCGCCTGGATCGCGGCGATCTGGCCGCCGATCTCCTCGGTGGCCTTGGCGGTCTGACCCGCCAGCTCCTTGACCTCAGCCGCCACAACGGCGAACCCCCGGCCCGCCTCGCCGGCGCGCGCCGCCTCGATGGTCGCGTTGAGCGCCAGCAGGTTGGTCTGGCCGGCGATGCCCGAGATCGTCGTCACCGCCGCGCCGATCTGCTCGGCGGCCATGCGCAGGCTCGCCATCGCGGCGCTGCTCGTCTGCGCCTCGTGGGCGGCATGGCTGGCGACCTCGTTGGAGCGGATCACCTGCCGCTCGATCTCCTGCAGCGAGGACACCATCTCCTCGGCGGCCGACGCCACGGTCTGGACGTTGGCCGAGGTCTGCTCGGCGGCCGCGCTGGAGGCCACCGCCTGGCTGTTGGTGTCGTCGGCGACCCGGGTCATCGAGCGCGCGGTCGCGTCGAGCTCGGTGGCGGCCGCGGTGACGACCTCCAGCGACGCGGCCACGGTCTGCTGGAACGCCCGGACCAGCCGGTCGACCCGGTCGGCCCGACGCTCGCGGGCAGCGTGCTCGGCGGCCTGCGCGGCCTCCAGATCGGCGCGGGCGATGGCGTTCTGCCGGAACACGTCCACCGCCTTGGCCATCGCGCCGATCTCGTCGGTGGCGTCCCGCGAGGGCACCACGACCTGCGTATCGCCCTCCGCCAGGCGCTTCATCGCGTGCGTCATCCCGGCAATCGGCCGGACGATGCTGCGGGCGATCACAAACGCCAGAACCGCGCCGAGAACGAGCGCGACCCCCGTCAGGCCGATCTGCAACAGCTGGGCACGCGCAACCAGCTCTGCCGTCTGCCGGGTCACGTCGGCGACGACGGCATCGATCGTGGCCTTCGCGCTTACGGCGATTTGATCGATGGCGTCCGCGTGAGGCTTGATCCCGGTCTCGAACGTCGCCTTCAAGGTCTCCAGAGCCGCCGTGGTGGTCTGAAATCCGGCCTTGTAGGCAGCGAGCGCGACCTCGACCGCCATGAGCGGACGGGCGAACATCGCGCCATCATCCGCCTCGCGCATCGCCTTGAGCGCGACCTCGGCTTCCGCGGCGTTTCTCGCGAAGGCTGCGGGGCCTTGCGGGTCCGAAGTCGCGAGGAAGCGCCAGTTGGAGACGCGCACCAGAAGCATCGCGCTCTCGACCGCTTGCGCCTGGCCGAGACTCGCCGCGCCGCCATGCGCCCGCACGTCGGATACGAGTTCGCCGGTCGCGCGCGTCAGCTCATCGCCGCCTTTGAATAGCTTGCCCCTGGCCTCGCTCAAGCCCGTGCCGGCAGCCGCGAGGCGCTCCAGCCCGGGCTTCAGGGCCTGGGCCGAGTCCAAGATCCGCGCGTAGTTGCCGCGCCGCTCCTCCGAGAGCGCGATCGCGACCAGCCCCTCGGCGGTCGAGCCGATCGTGCGGCGCATGGTCTCCAGCTCGGAAATCGTGTCCGCCTTCGGAGCCAGGCGATACAGCTCGGTTTCGCCTGTGAGGCGCGCCGCCAGGCTGCTGATCGTGAAGACGGACCGTGCACCGCCCTCGAGGACCGACCGCAGGTCGTATTGCCGATCGATCTTGTGCTGCAGATAGATCGAATATGAACCAATACAGGCCGCCATCGTCATAATAAGTCCAAAACAAGCATAAATCCGCGTACGCATCGAAGTATTCATCATCGAATCAGTGCCATTTCCACACAGGCTCACTCATAGCATAGCGATGCTAACCGTATCCTAACATGAGATGATTTTTGTTTATCGTATCAGTTAATTATTATATACAAATTTTTACGTATCTATATAAAAATCAATCCACGCGAGCTTAATTAGACGCGAATATTATTATATTTGACGAACGCCACTTTATATCGGAACAGAAGCTGGCGGATCCGGAGCGATCGGGGCATTCGGGCGGATCGGACGCACGACTGCCTCCGGGCTGGACGCGGCGGTGCCGGCGCCCGCGGACGACCCGTCACCCCCCTTCGTCGACCGGGGGCCGCTCGGGCCGGCAGCGCCGTCCCGGACGTGCCGCTGAGCCATGAGATTGACACGCCGGGCCGAACGATGCGGGACCGTCACGGGGCCGGCCCACGGCGCTGCATCGGGGGAAACGCATGAGGGTCGCCTGCATCGGCGAGTGCATGGTCGAGTTGTCGGAGCGGCCGGACGGGAGCCTCATGCGCGGCTTCGGCGGCGACACGCTCAACGCTGCCCTCTATCTCGCCCGCCTCGGCGTCACCGTCGACTACGTGACGGCGGTGGGAGAGGATCCCTGGAGCGACGCGATGCTGGCGGCCTGGGGCCGCGAGGGCATCGGCCTCGCCCGGATCCGCCGGCTGCCGGGTCGGATGCCCGGCCTCTACATCATCCGCACCGATCCCGCGGGCGAGCGCAGCTTCCACTACTGGCGCGACAATGCCGCCGCCCGGGACCTCTTCTCCGAGCCGGGCGCAGCCGCGACGCGGGCCGCGCTGGAGGCCTACGACATCGTCTACGTCTCCGGCATCAGCCTCTCGCTCTACGGCGAGGCCGGGCGTGCCGCCCTGGCCGAGACCCTGTCGGCCCTGCGCGCCCGGGGCGGACGGGTCGCCTTCGACACCAATTACCGCCCCCGCGGCTGGCCCGACCGGGCGGTGGCCCGCGAAGCGTTCCGCGCGACCCTGGCACAGGCGGACCTGATCTTCGCCTCGGTGGAGGATCTCGATTGGCTCTATGGCGAGCCGGGGGTGGACGAGGTGCTGCGCCACCGCGGCCGGGCCGAGATCGTCCTGAGGGCGTCGAGCGGCCCGGTTCCCGTCGCCCGGGTTCTGTACGGGGAGGCCGACACGGCCGTACCGGCCGCCCCGGTGGCTCGGGTCGTCGACACCACGGCCGCCGGCGACAGCTTCGCGGCGGCCTATCTCGCCGCGCGCATCGCCGGGCTGGTCCCGGAGGCGGCCGCCGCCGAGGCACACCGCCTCGCCGGCGCCGTGATCGGCCATCACGGCGCCGTGATCCCCCGGGAGGCGATGCCGCCCCTCGTCATCCGGGGTCCCGGCCCGGACGCATAGGCGGCGGCCGGGGCAGGGGCCTGCGGGACGAGGCGGCGACGCCGTCACCCTTGAGGCGGGCAAGCGCAGCCGCTACCTGTGCTCCTGGGGGATCATCCCCCAGGCAGGATCGCCGCGCATCGAGCGGCCGAGAGGGCACCCGTGGCGCCGAGTTCCCCGCCGATCCAGGCTCCCGAGCCCGAGATGCCCGGCCCCGCCACCCCGAAGACGCGGGTCAGCGCGCGGGGGCGTCTGCGCACCTATTTCCTCACCGGCGTCATCGTCGCCGGCCCGCTCGCGATCACCGCCTACATCACGTGGTGGTTCATCGCGCTGATCGATTCCTTCGTGAAGCCGCTGGTTCCGGCGAGCTACCTGCCGGACCATTACCTGCCGTTCTCGATCCCGGGCCTCGGCCTCGTCATCGCGTTCCTGGCGGTGACGCTGCTCGGCTTTCTCACCGCCAACCTCGTCGGCCGCTCGGTGATCGAGTTCGGCGAGGTGCTGCTGGCCCGGACCCCGGTGATCTCCGGCCTGTACAAGGGCCTGCGCCAGATCTTCGAGACCCTGTTCTCGGCCAACGGCACCTCGTTCCGCACCGTCGGGCTGGTGGAGTTCCCCGTGAAGGGCACGTGGTCGGTGGTGTTTCTGTCCGCCCCGGCGGCCCCGGAGGTCGAGGGTGCCCTGCGGGCTCACGGAGCGGCCGCGGACGAGATGGTCGGCGTGTTCCTGCCCTGCGCGCCCAATCCGACCACGGGGTTCTTCTTCTACCTCCCGCGCGCCGACGTGGTGGAACTCCACATCAGCGTCGACGACGCGGCCAAGCTGGTGATGTCGGCGGGCGTGATCCAGCCGGAGGACCCGCAGGGACGGCTTCAAGCCATGGCGGCGTCCCTGCGCGCGGTCCAGCAGGCGGGCGGCCCTGCTGCCCACCGGGAACCGGCGCCGCAGGATGCGTGAAGCACACATGAAGAGGCCGCCCCGCAGGCGCGGAACGGCCCTGAAGCCAACCGGTTGAGATCCGGGGTCTCGGAAGGACGAAAGCCCTTCGGCGGGTTGTCAGGCGCGGAGCCCTGATGGCGCAGAGCCTCGCCCTGCGCCCCAAAATGTCCCGGACCTTTTGAAACCGCGACCCGCGCGATGGCTCAGCGCTGGAGCGAAGCCGTCTGCGGCGCGATGGTCGGCGGGGTCGCCTGAGCGACTGTCACGGCGCTGCGGGGCTGGGTCACCATCCAGCCGGTGGCGCACTGGATCGTCAGGGCGAGTCCCAGCGCGATGCAGAGGCCGTTGGCGGCCAGCCAGAATGGGCGCGCCGCCTGTCGCACGGCGGCCTGCAGCTCGTCCGAGGTCTTGTTCACCACCGCAGCGGCGCGATCCGAGATCGGCAGCAGCCAGGGCTCGGTCGGCAGAGCGTGCGTGCCGGCCATCTCGTGGGAGCCCGGCAGGTTCTGGAACAGTCCGTTCGACATGTCCGTCCTCCAGATTCGTCCGTGATGTCCCGGCTTACCGGGCCATTCGTTCATCTGCAGTTAAGGGAGGATTGTGGCTGATGCAAGGTCCCAGGCTATGCCGACGCCTCGTCCCACGGCAGCCCGGCTTGGCCGAGGCCTCTGGCGCGCAACGGCAACATACTGAAAATAAAGGCTTTTCTTCACGTGGCGTGGCAGCCGTGCATCGGACAGACGCTCTGTCCGTCCTGTCTCATGGCACACTCCGCGCAGGCGGTGCTTTCCTGAACGCGCCCCTTTCCTGAACGGCGCCGTTCATCCGGCCCCGATCAGCCGGATCGCGGCGTCGCGCTCGAACAGGTAGAGCAGCACCCGGAGCGCCTGCCCGCGCGGGCTCTTCAGGCCGGGATCGCGCTCGACGATCATCCGGGCATCATCCCGGGCGGCCTCCAGCAGGTCGCCGTCGCTTTCCAGCCGGGCCAGCCGGAAGGCCGCCATGCCGGATTGGCGGGTGCCGAGCACCTCGCCCTCGCCGCGCAGCTTGAGGTCGGCCTCTGCGATGCGGAAACCGTCCTCGCTGTCGCGCATCATCTCCAGCCGCGCCCGGGAGACCTGCCCGAGGGGCCCCCGGTAGAGCAGCAGGCACGAGGACGCCTTGGAGCCGCGCCCGACCCGGCCGCGCAGCTGGTGCAGCTGCGCCAGCCCGAACCGCTCGGCATGCTCGATCACCATGATGGTGGCCTCGGGCACGTCGACCCCGACCTCGACCACCGTGGTCGAGACCAGGAGCGTGGTCTCCCCGGCGGCGAACCGGGCCATGGCGGCATCCTTCTCGGGGCCCGGCATCTTGCCGTGGATCAGCCCGACCGCGTCGCCGAAATGCTGTTTCAGGTCGTCGAACCGCTCGGCCGCGGCGGCGAGGTCGATGAACTCGGATTCCTCCACCAGCGGGCAGATCCAGTAGGCCCGCTCGCCGCCGGCGATCGCCCGGGCGAGCCCGGCCACGACCTCGTCGATCCGCTCGGTCGGCATGGTGAGGGTGCGGATCGGCTGGCGGCCGGCGGGCTTCTCGTCGAGGACCGAGACGTCCATGTCGCCGAAGAAGGTCAGCGCCAGGGTGCGCGGGATCGGCGTCGCGGTCATGACCAGGAAGTCCACGGCCTCGCCCTTGGCGCCCAGCGCCAGGCGCTGGTGGACGCCGAACCGGTGCTGCTCGTCGACCACCGCAAGCCCGAGATCCCGGAAGGTCACCGCCTCCTGGAACAGGGCATGGGTGCCGACCAGGATGTCGATCTCGCCCGCGGCGAGGGCGGCCAGCGTGCTCTTGCGCTCGGCCGCCCGGTCGCGGCCGGTCATCAGGCGCAGCCGCAGGGAGCCGGCGAGCGGCTGGAGCCGCTCGAAATGCTGCCGCGCCAGGATCTCGGTGGGGGCCATCAGGGCGGCCTGCCGGCCGGCTTCCACGGCCGACGCCATGGCGAGCAGCGCGACAGCGGTCTTGCCCGAGCCGACATCGCCCTGGAGCAGGCGCAGCATCCGGCGCGGGGCGGCGAGGTCCTGGCGGATCTCCGCCACCGCCCGGGCCTGCGCACCGGTGAGCGCGAAGGGGAGGGCGGCCTCGATCCGGCCGCTCAGGGCGCCGTCGCCGGCGTTGACCCGGCCGGCCTTGCGCCGCTGGCGGGCGCGCAGCAGGGCGAGCGCCAGCTGCGAGGCGAGGAGCTCGTCGTAGGACAGGCGCCGCCGGGCGGGGGTGGCGGGCGGCGGCTGGAGCGGATCCTCGGATTTCGGGAGGGGCTCCTCGGGGCGGTGCTCGACCCGCAGGGCTTCCGCGAAGGCGGGCAGGCGGTTCCGCTCCAGCCACGCCGGGTCCTGCCACTCGGGCAGGATCGGCAGGCGGTCGAGGGCCGCCACCGCGAGCTTGTTGATCGCCCGGGAGGTCAGCCCCTCCGTGGCGCCGTAGATCGGCTCCACGGCGGGCAGCTCGGCGAGCCCCGCCTCGTCGACGATCCGGGACGGGTGGACCATCTGGCGGGTGCCGTCCCACAGGTCGATCCGGCCCGAGATGTAGCGATGGGCGCCCAGCGGCAGCATCTTCTCCACCCGGGCCCGGGGCATGCCGAAGAACACCAGGGAGATGTCCCCGGTGGCATCCTCCACCAGAACCCGGTGCGGGCGCCGCCCGGTCCCGGCTTGGGCCGGGCGGTGCGCCACCACGGTGACCCCGAGAGTCACCGGCTCGCCCACGGGCGCCTCGCTGACCGAGCCCATGAGACGGCGCGGGACGCCGCCCTGGGGTAGGTGGAACAGGAGGTCCACGACCCGGGCCTCCCGCTCGGGGCTGCCGAGCAGCTTCTCGATGAGCGGCGCCATCTTCGGGCCGATGCCCGGCAGGGAGCGGGCCGGGGCGAACAGGGGATCGAGGATGCTGGGGCGCAGCACGGGCGCGCGGGCGGCCTCGCCCCCCGGCGCCTCGGGGTCGTTCGGTGCCGCGTCCCGGAGGGCGGCGTCCTGAGTCGCGGGTGCGTCTGTCATGATGGCTCGGCGGACATCGTGCCGGAGGCGCCTTATCATCCGGTGCATCCCGGCACGCCAGTGCGGCGCGCGTCACGGGGGAACGGACGCACATGGCCACGGACTTCCTGCCGGGCTTCGACCGGCACCGGATCGAGACCGAACCCGGCGTGACGATCAACGCCCGCTCGGCCGGCTCCGGGCCACCGGTCCTGCTGCTGCACGGCCACCCGCAGACGCTGTCGACCTGGCTCCACGTCGCCCCGCGCTTGGCCGAGCGCCGCACGGTCGTGGCGATGGATCTGCGCGGCTACGGCGATTCGGACAAACCCCCGGGCGGCGCGCGCCACGCGGCTTACGCCAAGCGCGCCATGGCGGCCGACTCCGCGGCGGTGATGCGGGCCCTCGGCCACGACCGCTTCGCCGTCGTCGGCCACGACCGGGGCGGGCGCGTCGCCCACCGCCTCGCCCTGGACCACCCGCAGGCCGTCGAGCGGCTCGCCCTGTTCGACATCGCCCCCACGGCGACCATGTACGCGCGCACCGACAAGGCCTTCGCCACCCGCTATTTCTGGTGGTTCTTCTTCATCCAGCCCCACCCCCTGCCGGAGACGCTGATCGGGGCGGACCCGGAATTCTTCCTGCGCCACCACATCGAGGGCCAGTCCAGGACCCCCGGCTCAACGCCGCCAGAACTCTTCGCCGAGTACCTGCGCTGCTATGCCGATCCGGCCTGCCGCCACGCGATCTGCGAGGATTACCGGGCGGCCGCCGGGATCGACCTGGAGCACGATGCCGCGGATTCGGACGCGCGGGTCACGGTGCCGCTGCTGGCGCTCTGGGGGGCGAAGGGCACGGTCGGCCAGACCTACGACGTGCTGGAGACCTGGCGCGAGAAGGCCACGGACGTGTCCGGCCGGGCCCTCGATTGCGGCCACACCCTCCAGGAGGAGCGGCCGGAGGAGGTGTTTGCCGAACTCTCGGCCTTCCTCGCCTGACCGAAGGCACGCGTGGCCGGGCCGGACTGCGGCGCCGTGGCCCGCGCGGATCGGTCTTGGCAGGGGTCCGGAAAAGCGCAGATAGGGGATGCGCCGATGCCGCCGCCGCCGCCGCGCGCGGCCCGCTTGGAGCGGGCGCCCGGAACGAACAGGGTCAGAAACCGTGCAGGGTGTCATGTCGGACACGCGAACAGACCGATTCGACGTCGCCGTGGTCGGCGCGGGGGCCGCGGGGCTCGCGGCCGCACTGGCGATCGCCCAGGCCGGAATTCCGACGGCGCTGGTCGGCCGCCACGCCCCCGTGGCGGACGGGCGCACCGTCGCGCTCCTCGACGGATCGGTGCGCTTCCTGGAGGCGCTGGGCGCCTGGGAGGCGGTCGCGCCGCATGCGAGCCCGCTCTGCACCCTGCAGATCGTGGACGACACCGGCAGCCTGTTCCGGCCGCCGCCGGTGCGATTCCAGGCCACCGAGATCGGCCTCGACGCCTTCGGCTGGAATGTCGAGAGCGCCCGCCTGGTGGAGAGCCTGCGCGCTTGCGCCAGGTCCCAGGCGAATCTCACCCTGGTCGAGGCGGATGCCGCCGAGGCCGTGCCCGGGGAGGCGATCTCGCGCCTGACCCTGGCGGAGGGAGGCTCGGTCGCGGCCAGGCTGGTGGTGGGGGCCGACGGGGGGCGCTCTCCGCTCCGGGCCGCCAGCGGCGTGCGCGTGCGCGACTGGACCTACCCGCAGAGCGCGATCACCACGATCCTGGCGCATGAGCGCCCGCACCGGGACGTCTCCACCGAGTTCCACACCCGCTCGGGCCCGTTCACCCTGGTTCCGCTGCCGGGCGGCCATCGCTCCAGCCTGGTCTGGGTGACCGGGGAGGGCGCGGCCCGGCGGCTGGCGGCTTTGGACGACGCCGCCCTCGGTCAGGCGGTTGAGCGGCAGGCCCGGGCGATGCTCGGCGGGATGCGGGTCGATGGCCCGCGGGGCCTCGTGCCGATGCGCGGCCTCTCGGTGTCGAGCCCGGTGGCGCGGCGGCTGGCGCTGGTCGGCGAGGCGGCCCACGTCTTCCCGCCGATCGGCGCGCAGGGGCTCAATCTCGGCCTGCGCGACGCCGCCGCCCTGCGCGACGCGCTGGTCGCGGCGGCCCGGGACGGCCGCGATCCCGGGGCGCGGCCGGTGCTCGACGGCTACGCCCGCACCCGCCGCCTCGATGCCACCGCCCGCACCGCCGCGGTCGATCTCCTCAACCGCAGCCTGCTCACGGACCTGCTCCCGGTCGACGCGCTCCGGGGTCTCGGGCTGCTGGCGATGTCCCAGCTCGGGCCGCTCCGGCGGATGGTGATGCGGGAGGGCGTGCTCCCGCGGCTCGGCGCGCCGGAACTGATGCGCGCGGCGCGCTAAGGCGGGCCTCGTCCCGTCGGGGACGAATGGCTTTCAGAACTCGGGCTGGGCGGCCACGTAGGCGCCGAGACGGGTCGCGAGGTCCACCGGGCCGCCGGCCCGGACCTCGGCGGCGTCGCCGATCAGGATGACAGGGATACCGCGGTCGCGCAGCTGCGCGCGCAGCCGAGCCGCGCGGCGGGCATAAGCGGGATCCCGTCGGGTAGGGGCCTGGAGCAGCACCGCAGCCGGGCGGGCGATCACGGCCAGGACATCGTCCGCCGCCTCCATGGAGGCGGTGACGCTCGCGTAGCCGAGGCTGGCCAGCTCGCCCGAGAGGGACCGGTCCACGGCGCGGACGCCGTCATCGACCACGAGCACTTGTTGCAGCGCACCCATAGACCTGAGCGGTACCCCATCAAGCTCGGCTTGGAAAGATAGCCGTGACCACAATCCGTTGTGAAACCCACGAGGGGGCGGATCGGATCCGTCGTCCCGTGTGCAAATGCGAGATTATCGTCCGCGCCTGAGCGCTGGATGAACCGGCGATCGTCCGCGGTTCACGCGGGCTCGACACCGGTGACGATCCCATCGGACAGGACCGGCCGGTAGCCCGAGCTTCGCCACGCCTGCCCGTCCGGTTCCGGGACTGCGCCGCGGGCGAGCGGAGCGGCGGCGCAGGCCGGCCCGCGATACGCGACGCGCCCATCCGCTCCGCGGGCGAGGGCCAGGAGGGCCCGAGGCAGGGGCGCGCGCTCCGGATGGGCCAGGGTCGCCGCGAGATCACGGCCGCCGGGACGCGTCAGGACAGCGTCCTCGTCGAAGACCAGCGAATCGATTCGCTGCGGGCCGGCGGAGTCCGGCGCGCCCGGCGTCAGGCCCGCGGGAACCCGGTGCACCACGTCGAGGGTGCGCACCGTCCAGGGCAGGGTCAGGGCGGACAGCGCAGACTCGATCAGGGCCGGAACGACGAGCCGGGTCGGCACCGGCCGCATCACGGCGGCCCGGAAGCCCGCCTCGTCGAACGGGATCACGGTCTCGAGGCCGGCCCCGGCGGAGAGCGCCGCGCCGAGGCCGGTCACCAGGCCGCGCAGGTCGTGGGCGGGCAGGAGCGTCAGGATCCGCTCGTCCCCGGTCACCGGGAGCGCGTCGAGATGGGCGTCGATCGCCGCGGTGAGGGCCGCCGCGGTGCGGAAGATCGGCCGGCCAGGATCGCCCCCCGCGAAGGTGACGAGGCCGCGGCTGGCCGCCGGCTCGACGATCCCGCGCTCCAGGGCCATGGCGTCGAGGCTGATCACGCCGTCCGGCACGCCGGGGCCGAAGGCGGCGAGGTAGCGCAGACCGAAATGGCCCATGGCCGCGCGGGCGAGCTCCTCGGCGGGGCGACGCGGGCCGCGCCGGCCTTCCGTCAGCACCGCGACGAACCCGGCGGCCGCGATCCCGGCCGAGAGCTGCCCGGAATCCCAGACGGCGGGCATCGGGCAGGGCAGGTGGCCGGCCGCCTCGACGGCGAGGTGGGCGAGGGCCGATTCGGCACCGCCGGAGAACCACAGGCCGATCCGGCTGCCCGCGGGCAGCCGCCAGGTTCCGATCCCTCGCGCGAGCCGGCCGACGATCTCGGCCGCCGCCGCGTAGGTCCAGGTGATCGCCGGACGCCCGCACCATGCCACCCGGTCGCCCGAATCACGCAACGCGGTGCGCTGCGGGCTCGCGAGCGCCGCCGCGAAGAGGCAGGCGGCCAAGCCGCCGGATCGCGCGGACGCGTCCGGCGCGGCCTCGGCCGCCCTCTCCGCCACCGCGAACGCGCTCAACCTGGCCCCCAACGAAAACCGAAGATCCGCCCGTATGGTCGACCGAGTACGGTTAACCGCAGGCTAAGACCCGAAGAAGCCGATCGCCGCGGCCGCCCAGCACCAATGCGTTCGGCCGATGCCGGGCGCCCGCGGCCCGGAGCCGGAAGGCCGACCGGCCCGGCTCCTCACGGTCTCGTGCAACGTTGCGCTTGCGGCCGGGCAGGCGCGGGCCTATCGGGAGCCGGCCGCGGCACGGGGGCGCCATGACGGGCGCTCCGAGCCGCGGTGTCATGCCTTCGCCTCATTCGAGGGGAAAGGCAGGCCGCCCGATTGCCGGGGCGGGAGATGCGCGCATCCGGCGCCCGTCCCCGCCCGACGGTCGGACCGATTCATCCGGAGCCCCGGGAGGCACGCCACGGCAGTGCGCGCCCGGGCGGACCAGCCCGCCAGGCCGGCTCCGCATCCAGCAAGCCACACCACGTCTCTTCCAAGGGGTCTGAGCCGATGTCCTTCACCCGCCCCGCGACGCTCGCATGCGCCGCCCTCCTCGGCCTCGCGGCCGCCCCGGCGCTGGCGCAGCCGAAGAAGCCCACGGCCCCCCCGCCGACTGCGCCCGCCCCCACCGCTCCCGCGCCCGGTACCCCAGCGGCCAACACCCCGGCCGCGCAGACCGGCCCGCAGATCGTGACCGTGAAGTCCGAGCCGAGCCAGGCCGACTGGACCAAGGTCTGCGGCAAGGACCAGGGCTCGGGCACCGACATCTGCTACACGACCCGCGACTTCGTGTCCGACCAGGGCCAGCCCGTCCTGGCGGTGGCCGTCTACGAGATGAAGAACGCCGCCCAGAAGCAGGAGGTGCGCGTGGTGCGCTACCTGCTGCCGCTCGGCCTGCTGCTGCAGCCGGGCATCCGCTTCAACGTCGACGGCCAAGCCGCCACGCCCGGCCGGTTCGCGGTCTGCTTCCCGAACGGCTGCTTCGCTGAGGCCGGGGGCGTCGATGCCGGCGTGATCGCGGCGATGAAGAAGGGCACGACCCTCAACGTCTCGGTTCAGAACCAGACCCAGCGCGAGGTCACCTTCGCGGTGCCGCTGACCGGATTCGGCAAGGCCTTCGACGGCCCGGCCATCGACCCGAAGGTCCTCGAAGAGCAGCAGAAGAAGCTCCAGGCGGAGCTGGAGAAGCGCAGCGAGGACATGCGCAAGAAGCTCGAGCAGCAGGGTGGGGCCGCTCCGGCGGCCGGCGCCGCAGCTCCCGCGAAGTAACACCGCTCCGCCGTGGCCGCGGCGGAGGGTTTCGGGGCCGGACCGCGAGGTCCGGCCCTTCGCGTTTCAGGATCGGGCCGCGGCTACCGGATCCCCTGCGGCCCCGGGCCGGGCAGGACGATCAGGACCCGGAGGTCCTGGTCGGGGACGTAGTCCCTCGCCTCCCACCGGAACGTGGTGGGGCCGGTCCTGCGGACGCCCGCGCGGCAGAAGCTCACGACCGCCGCGGGGGTGCCCTTGTCGACCGTCAGGGCGAACCGCCCGATCGGGGCAGCCCAGTTGCGTGCCGTCGTGACGATGTAGGGCACCACGAAAGCCCGCAGGTAGCCGCTCTGGTCCGCCGCCTTGGCGTGGAGGCGCCGGATGCCGTTCAATCCGGCCTCATCCAGGCAATAGGTGGCGCGGTAGCTTTCGCCGGACGCTTCCCGGGGCGGGAGGAGATGGAACCCGCTCACCGGCGCGTAGCTGTGCGCGATCCGGACCTCCCGGTCCGGCGGGAAGATCTGCTGCCAGTGGAACTTCGCCTCGCTGCGCCACAATCCCTCGGTCATGCCCTCGGCGTCGGGGAAGAGGCCGGCCTTGACCAGCTCCGCCCATTCGGACTTGCCGATCCGCTTCGCGGCCGCATCGATTGCGGCGAAGCGCAGCGGGTTCAGCGGCAGGCCGTGGCGGCGCAGCAAGTCGGTCACCTCGCGCTCGCCCACGAAGGCGCGCTCCTCCAGCTCCGGCTCGACCGGGCGGCCGTCGACCGTGACGGTGAAGCCGACGAAGTTGACACTGTCGACCCGCGGCAGCCGGGTGGGGGAGAAGCTCAGGGTCCGGCCGTCGATCGGCGGCAACGGGAAGGCGATCCGGACCGTGCGCGGCTCTGATGCCCGGTTGCGGAACACTTAGGACACGGTGATCCGGTCCAGCGCGATCGACAGGTCCTCGCTGGCCAGGGCGATGCCGGGCTCGGGCACGAGGATCAGGCCCCCGGCATCGAGTTCGGAGGCGCTGTCGTTGGCGCGGGCCGGGGCGCCGAGGAGGCCGGCGGCGAGCAGCGCCACGGCGCAGGAGCGAGGCACGGCAGACGGGTCCGACCGGCGGCCGCCACGCCTGCCATAGCGGCCTTGCCCGACGATTACCGCCTCGGGCGCGATCCGAGGGATCGCGAGGAATCAGTTCCTAGCGCGGTCGCGCATGCGGTAGGCGCCCGCCGCGTCGCGCTCGAACATCTCCGGGATGCTGGTGTGGCGCAGGGTCTCCCCGGACGTATCGGGCAGGAGGTTCTGCTCCGACACGTAGGCGACGTACTCGGTCTCGGCATTCTCGGCGAGCAAGTGGTAGAACGGCTGGTCCTTGCGCGGCCGGACCTCCTCGGGGATCGCCAGCCACCATTCCTCGGTGTTGTCGAAGACCGGGTCGACGTCGAAGACGACGCCCCGGAACGGGTATATCCGGTGGCGCACCACCGCGCCGATCGCGAATTTCGCTGTTCTCAGGGTTACGTCCGTCATGGTCCAGTCCGTCCTGACCGGACAGATAGGTCCGATGCCGGGGCGTGTCACCGGGCGGACGCCGCATGCCCGCTCCTCCGCGGGGTTGTCCGGTCCGTCGCCCGCATCCCGGCAGCGTCAGCTTCTCTTCTGCGCGTGTTCGGAACTCGGGATGCCGAGTTCGGCCGCGATCGCCCGCGCGGTGGCCTCGCGCCGGGCGGTGATCCCAGCGGCCGCCGCCCGGGCCTGCGCCACGATGGCCGGCGGAGCGGTTCGCGGGGTGCCACTGTCGAAGGGCGGCTCGGGGGCGTATTGCATGCCGAGCTGGATCGCCCGGGCGGCATCGTCGCCGCGCAGCGCCGCGGCCAGCCGGAGCGCGCCGTCGATCCCCGCGGTGACGCCGGCCGCGAAGATCCAGGTCCGGCCGTCCGCGGCGCGGTCGACCACCACCCGCTCGTCGACCGGCTCGGCTCCGAACCAGGGCAGCAGGTGGAAAGCGTTCCAGTAGGTGGTGGCCCGGCGCCCCACGAGGAGACCGGCCGCGCCGAGCAGGAGCGCGCCGGTGCAGACCGAGAAGACGTGGGAGGCGCCCGCCGCCTGGCCGCGGATCCACCCGAGCACGGCCGCGTCGCGCATCAGCGCCTCCTGGCCCTGGCCGCCGGGCACGTGCAGCACGTCGAGACGCGGCGCATCGGCGATGGCGGCGTCGGGCGTGATCCGGAGGCCGCGCACGTCGCGCACCGGCGCGGCGGTGGGTCCGTAGAGCCGGTAGGTACTGTTGGGCACGCGCGCCAGGACCTCGAACGGACCGGTCAGGTCGATCTGGTCGAGCCCCTCGAACAGGAGCGAGCCGATCTGCAGGTGGGTCTCGGGCGGGATCATCAGGCATCTCCGTGGTGGACAGGCGAACCCTAGCGCGTCACGATCTGGCGGAGATGCCAAAGTCCCCTCGTTTCTCGCCAGAAGCCCCGCGTCCCGTCGAAGTGCTGGCCTTCCCGGCGGTGCAACTCCTCGACGTGGCCGGGCCGCTCCAGGTCTTCGCCACGGCCAACGACCTCGCTGCCGCCCGCGGCGACGGGGTCGCGCCCTACGCGCCGCGCGTCGTCTCGACCCGCGACCTGACGCTCACCGCGTCGGCGGGCCTGCGGCTGGTGGCCGACTCGCTCCCGGATCTCGACGCGCCGCTGGACACCCTGGTGATCGCCGGCGGCCCCGGCGTCACGGCGGCCTGCGCCGATCCGGACTTGGTGGCGTGGGTGGGGGTCCGGGCCGGAGGCGCGCGCCGGATCGCCTCAGTCTGCACCGGGGCGTTCCTGCTCGGGGCCACCGGGCTCCTCGACGGGCGGCGGGCCGTGACGCACTGGAAGCATTGCGGCGCCCTCGCCCGACGCTACCCGCTGGCCCGCGTCGAGCCCGACCCGATCTTCGTGCAGGACGGCCCGGTCTGGTCCTCGGCCGGGATCACCGCGGGCCTCGACCTGGCGCTCGCTCTGGTCGAGGCGGATCTCGGACGCCCCTTCGCCCTGGCTGTGGCGCGCCATCTGGTCATGTTCCTCAAGCGCCCCGGCGGGCAGGCGCAGTTCAGCGCGGCGCTCGCCCTGCAGGCGGGCGAGGAAAGATTCGGGGGGCTGCACGCCTTCATGGCCGAGAACCTGTCCGGCGACCTCTCGCTCCCCGTGCTCGCCGGGGCGGCGGGGATGAGCGAACGCAGCCTCAGCCGGATCTACCGGCAGGCGACCGGGCTCACGCCCGCCAAGGCCGTGGAGCGCCTGCGGGTCGAGGCGGCAAGGCGGGCGCTGGCCGAGACGGCGCTTCCGGTGAAGCGCATCGCCCGGACCTGCGGTTTCGGCTCCGAGGAGACCATGCGGCGCAGCTTCCTGCGCCACGTGGCGGCGACACCGCAGGACTATCGGGCGCGGTTCGGGGGATGAGCGCCCCGCTCACCCCAGCTGATACACTGCCGCCAAATCCGGATCCTTGGCGGCCACCAGCTTGGCGAGGTCGACGATGACCTTGGCCTGTTTCCAGGTGGCGTCGTCCTGCATCTTGCCGTCGAGCATCACCGCGCCGGTGCCATCGGGCATCGCCGCGACGATGCGGGCCGCGAAGGCCACCTCGGCGGGATCGGGGGCGAAGACCCGCTTGGCGATCGCCACTTGGCTCGGGTGCAGCGTCCAGGCGCCGGCGCAGCCCATCAGGAAGGCGTTGCGGAACTGCGCCTCGCAGGCATCCCCGTCCGAGAAGTCGCCGAACGGGCCGTAGAACGCCTTGATGCCGTTGGCCATGCAGGCGTCGACCATCCTGGCGATCGTGTAGTGCCAGAGGTCCTGCTGGGCGGTCGCCCGGGGCGCGTCCCCCGCCGGGTCGCTGAGCACCCGGTAATCCGGGTGGCCGCCGCCGACCCGGGTGGTCTTCATGCCGCGGGAGGCCGCGAGATCCGCCGGTCCGAGGCTCATCCCGTGCATCCGCGGCGACGCGCACGCGATGGCGTCGACATTGGCCACGCCTTCGGCGGTCTCCAGGATCGCGTGGACCAGGATCGGCTTCGTCACCCCGTGCCGCGCCTCGAGCTGCGCGAGGAGCTGGTCGATGTAGTGGATGTCCCACGGCCCCTCGACCTTGGGCACCATCACGACGTCGAGCTTATCGCCCACCTCCGCCACGATCGTGAACAGGTCGTCGAGAATCCAGGGCGAGTTCAGGGCGTTGATCCGGGTCCAGAGGCCGGTGCCGGTGGCGGCGAAGTCGGTGGCCTGGGCCATGGCGACGAAGCCCTTGCGCGCCGCCTCCTTCTGGTCGGCGGGGACCGCGTCCTCCAGGTTGCCCAGCACCACGTCGACGGTGCCGGCGAGTTCCGGCACCCGGGCGCGGACCTTGTCGTTGTGGGGCGGCACGAAGTGGATCATCCGCTCCAGCCGCACCGGCAGCTCGCGGAACGGGGCCGGCGCGCCGGTGGCGAGGGGCTGGAAGAAGCGGCGGGGCAGTTTCATGGGTGCCTCTCGTTCGGGGCTTGGCGTCTCACCCCGTTAAGGCAGGCTTGGGCGGGCGCGTAAAGGCGCCCGGCGCCGGGCCGGCTTCGGACTTTCCGGCTAGGCCGGCCGGGTCGCGCCGCAAGCGCCCGGTCTCAGCCCCGCCGTCCCGGGCGGTCGGCCATCCCGATACGGCCGCCGAAGAAGTCGCCGCTTCTGCCGGCGACCACTACGAGCCGCCGGACCTCGCCCCGCAGAAACGCCTGCAGGAAGCGGTTGTAGTCGCGGAACGAGACGCAGCCGTTCGACGCGCCGGGCTGACGCAACATGTAGGTATGGGCGAGCAGACCGTCCCGGCCGTGGATCGCGCCGCTGCCGCCCACCGGGTTGAGGCGGATCGCCCGCACGCCGTGGAACAGGCGCTCGCGCTCGGTCAGCTCGTAGGTGCCGGGCGGCGTCGAGCCGCGCATGCGCAGGTGCACGTAGCGCGGATCGTCCATGGCCTGCCCGAGCCCGGAATGGGCCTCCAGCACCTCGCCGGAGGGCAGCGTCACCGTGCGGGCGCTGATGTCGTAGACCGCCGTTCCGGCCACGGATTCGGGGGCCGGGCTGACCCGGGCGCGCGGCGCCTCCTGCGGCAGGGCGTCCGGTCCGGCATAGGCCAGCGCCTGGCGCGACGTCTCGCGGGGCGCGGCGCCGCCGACGCCGAACAGCTTCTCGAGGAACGACGGCTCCTCCGCCATCGCGGCGCGGAACACGTCGCGGGTGCGGGGCAGGGCGCGGGCCGCCACCCGGGGTGCCGCGGCGACAAGCGGACGCCGCAGCTCGGGCGGGCGCGCGACCGGCAAGGGGACGAGATTGGGAACGAGGCTCGGCGCCAGCGCCGCAGGGGTCGGCTCGGCGGCGGCGATCCGGACCTGCGCGGCCGCCTTGGGCGGAACGGCGGCGGCCTGCACGATGGAGGCCTGAGCCGGCTCGACCGGCGCCAGCTTGGCCTGGGCCACCTTCTGGGCGACCCGCTGAGCGATCTCCCGGACCGCCGGGGACGGCTCGGCCACCGCGACCTGGAAGGCTGCGGCCGGCGGCGCCCCGAAGACCCTGGCGGCGCCGGAGCCCAGCGCCGGGCTGGGATCAAGCATCCAGGCGATGCTCGGCCGCGGCGCCGGCCGGGACTCGGCGGCGGGCGCGGGCTCCGCCTCGGCGACCGGGGCGGGTTCGCTCCAGGTTATGGGCAGCCCGTGCGGGAGGGTCAGCACGGTCCAGCCGGCCATGGACAGGGCGGCCAGCGAAATCAGCGCCGTCAGCCGGGCACGGCGGCGGGCGCGTCGCATGGCGCTCGGGTAGGGCGCCCGGGTGGGGGGAGCATACGCCGCCTCGAAGGCGAGGCGCGGGAAGGCCGCCGGGACTGGGGCCGCGTTTCGGTACGCGGTTCGGGAATACGCAACCTGGGCCATGCGGGAACTCGCGTACGCGCTTCCCCGAATGGCAGCCGCCGCCGTTCGCCCGCGGAGGCTCTTTCCGCGCACGTGGCCTGGGTTGCCCGTCTGGGGAGGACATCAACCGTCCAGCCCATTAGGCATCCACGTGGTTAATCCCCGCTAAAGAGCCGGCCGAGCCGGCCGCGCCGACATGGAACACCTCCTGAGACATCCGTGTATTTGCCTGAAAGGCGGCCGCCAGCCTTCGAAAACAGTACGAGGCCGATCGCCGGGACCCGCCCGCTCACGCGGCCGGCACCTCCATGGGCCCGTGGCGGCGCGCCACCAGGAGGCACAGCAGGGCCACCGGCACCCCGATCAGGGAGGTGCCGACGAAGAACCATACGAAGCCGGTCTGCTCGATGACGAAGCCTGAGAGCCCGGCGAGCAGGCTGCCGGGGAGCGCGCAGAGGGAGGTGAGCAGGGCGTACTGGCTGGCCGCGTGCTCGGTGGCCGCGAGCCGGGACATGTAGGTGATCAGCACGATCGACGCGAAGGCGTAGGCGAAGCCGTCGATCCCCACCGTGACGGCGAAGGTCCAGAACGCCGCCCCGCCATGGCCGCCGTGCCAGGCGAGATAGGCCAGCGCGAGGTGCGATGCGGAGGCCACCACCGTGCCGATGAGCAGGCTGGCCATCATGCCGATCCGCGGGATCATGGCGCTCGCCAGGAAGGTGCCGCCCAGCGCGATCCAGAAGCCGAACAGCTTCGTCACCGTGGCGATGTCGGTGTTGGTGTAACCGAGCGTCTTGAACAGGGGGATCGCCATGGCGCTCGAAACGTAGCCGGGCATGCGGAAGCCCGCGACCAGCGCCAGCACCGGCACCGCCAGGGGTCCCAGCCTGCCGAGGAGATCGCGGATCGGCGCCCAGACGGTCTCGACGAATCCCCCGGCCTGCGGCGCCGTAGGGGCGGGGGGTTCCGGGGCCAGCAGCGCCGCGATCGTGCCCGGGGCCAGGAGCGCGGCCATGCAGAGGTAGGCGGCGCGCCAGCCATAGGCGTCGGACAGGTAGAGGGCGCCGGCCCCTGCCGCCAGGTTGCCGACCCGGTAGCCGATCTCGGCCCAGGACGACATCAGCGCCTGCCGCTCGGCTGGCGCGACGGCGATGCGCCAGCCGTCGATCACCACGTCCTGCGTGGCGCCCGCCACCCCCAGCGCCAGCGAGAACGCCACCGTCCAGGCGAGCCAGTGCCCCGGGTCGCCGAAGGCCACGCCGGCCAGCGCCAGCGCCACCAGGATCTGCGCGGCGACGATCCAGCCGCGGCGGCGCCCGAGCAGGCGTCCGAGCAGCGGCGCGTCGTAGCGGTCGAGGAACGGCGCCCAGAGGAACTTGAGCTTGTACGCGATGGCCAGCTCGCTCATCAGCCCGATGGTCGCCAGCGGCACCTTCGCCTGGGTGAGCCACGCCGACTGCGTCGCGTAGACGAGCAGGAACGGGATGCCCTGCGCGAAGCCGAGGCCCAGCACCGCGGCCACCCGCCGGTCGGTGAACAGGGGCGTCAGGAAGGCGCTTGTTCCCGACTTTGCCGGGCCAGATGCGCCGGTGGCCTGCGCCGGGTTTGCCATCCGCTCGTCTCCTGGGCTGCGCGGCGGAGAGAGCAGAGTTGGGCGGAAGGTGCAACGGTGCGGGAACGCCCTTTCCCACCCACGCCCTCATCCTGCGGAGCCCGCGTCAGCGGGCCTCGGAGGAGGGCTGCGGGGACCGCGCGGCCGGCTGGAGGGCTCCTTCGAGGCGTCCGCTGCGCGGACGCACCTGAGGATGAGGGAGGTTGCATAGATGGGCGTCACGCACCGCGCGCTTGGCCGCCTCGCTCACGCCGCCTTCTTCACCCGCTCGGCGATCTTGACCAGGCTGCGCAGCACCTCGGTGGCGGTCTTGAGCCGTGCCGGGATCGTGGTCAGCTCGCGCACGAACACGACGCTCATGTCGGGGCGCACCTTCGCGAAGGAAGCCTGCTCCGCCACGAAGGCCACCAGCCCCTGCGGGTTGGCGTAGGACTTGTCGCGGAAGTGGACGACCACACCCTTCGGGCCGGCCTCGACCTTCTCGACGTTGGCGTTGAGGCAGAGGATCTTGATCGTGCCGATCTTGAGGAGCTGCTCCACCTCCGGCGGCAGCGGCCCGAACCGGTCGATCATCTCGGCCCCGAAGCTCTCCATCTCGGCATCGTCCTGGATGGTGGCCAGCCGCCGGTAGAGGGCCAGCCGGACGCCCAGATCCTCGACGTAATCCTCCGGGATGGTCACGGGCGCGCCGAGCGCGATGGTGGGCGACCACGCCTCCTCGGGCACGTCCTCGATGCCGGCCTTCAGGGCGGTGACCGCGTCCTCCAGCATCTGCTGGTAGAGTTCGTAGCCCACCTCCTTGATGTGGCCGGACTGCGCGTCGCCCAGCAGGTTGCCGGCGCCGCGGATGTCGAGGTCGTGGCTCGCGAGCTGGAAGCCCGCGCCCAGCGTGTCGAGGCTCTGGAGCACCTTGAGGCGCTGCTCGGCCTGGGCGGTGAGTTGCCGGTTGGCCGGCGTCGTGAACAGCGCGTAGGCGCGGGCCTTCGAGCGGCCGACGCGACCGCGCAGCTGGTAGAGCTGGGCCAGCCCGAACATGTCGGCCCGGTGCACGATCAGGGTGTTGGCGGTGGGGATGTCGAGGCCGGATTCGACGATCGTGGTCGAGAGCAGGACGTCGAACTTGCCCTCGTAGAAGGCGGTCATCACGTCCTCGAGCTGGCCTGCCGCCATCTGGCCGTGGGCGATCGCAACCTTGATCTCGGGCATCTCCGCATCGAGGAATTTCTTGACCTCCGCGAGGTCCTCGATGCGCGGCACCACGTAGAAGGATTGGCCGCCGCGGTAGCGCTCGCGCAGCAAAGCCTCCCGGATGGTGAGCGGGTCGAACGGCGTCACGAAGGTGCGCACCACCAAGCGGTCCACCGGCGGCGTGGCGATGATCGAGAGTTCGCGCACGCCCGTCATGGCGAGCTGGAGCGTACGCGGGATCGGGGTCGCCGAAAGCGTCAGCACGTGGACATCGGCCTGGAGCGCCTTCAGCCGCTCCTTGTGGGCGACGCCGAAATGCTGCTCCTCGTCGACGATGATCAGGCCGAGATCCCGGAAGGCGATGTTCTTGGCCAGAAGCGCGTGGGTGCCGACCACGATGTCGACGGTGCCGGCGGCGAGCCCCGCGCGGGTCTGCTTCATCTCCCCGGCACTCGCGAAGCGGGAGAGCTGGGCGACCTGGACCGGCAGCCCCTTGAAGCGCTCCGCGAAGGTGCGGAAATGCTGGCGGGCGAGCAGCGTGGTGGGCACGATCACCGCCACCTGCTTGCCCGCGATCGCCGCCGCGAAGGCGGCACGCAGCGCCACCTCGGTCTTGCCGAAGCCGACATCGCCGCAGACCAGCCGGTCCATCGGGCGGCCGGCATTGAGGTCGTCGAGCACCGCGTCGATGGCGTTGGCCTGGTCCTCGGTCTCCTCGAACGGGAAGCGGGCGGCGAACTCGCCGTACAGGCCGTCGGGCGCCTTGAGGACCGGGGCCTTCCGGACGAAGCGCTGGGCCGCGACCTTGATCAGCTCGCCCGCCATATCGAGGATGCGGCGCTTCATCTTGGCCTTGCGGGCCTGCCAGGCGCCGCCGCCGAGCCGGTCGAGGGCGACCTCGGAATCCTCCGAGCCGTAGCGGGTCAGGAGCTCGATGTTCTCCACCGGCAGCAGCAGCAGGCCGCCGGTATATTGCAGCTCCAGGCAATCATGCGGGGCGCCCGCGGCATGGATCGTCTTGAGCCCGACGAAGCGGCCGATGCCGTGGTCGGCATGGACCACGAGGTCGCCGGGCTGGAGCGCCTGGACCTCCAGGATCACGTCCTGGGGCCGCTTGGCCTTGCGCTTCTGGCGCACGAGCCGGTCGCCCAGGATGTCGCCCTCTGAGACGACGGCGAGTTCGCCCACCGTGAAGCCCGCCTCCAGGCCCCAGACCGCCACCGCGGCATCGGCGCCGCGCTTGAGCGCGTAGACGTCCGACAGGCGGGTGATCGCCACGGGCTTCTTCAGGCCGTGGTCGGCGAGAACCCCGCAGAGCCGGTCGCGGGAGCCGTCGGACCAGGATCCCAGGATCACGTGATGCCCGGATCCCTGGAGATCGCGGATATGGGCCACCGCCGCGTCGAACACGCTGGCATTCTCGTCGGCGCGCTCCGGGGCAAAGCTGCGTCCGGCCTTGGCACCGCAATCGATCACCGCGCGCTCGGTGGAATCCGGCTGCGTGAACGGGGTCAGCCGCGCCACGGTGGCGGCGGCGATGCACTCCTTCAGCTCGTTCGGCATCAGGTAGAGGGCACGCGGCGGCAGCGGCTTGTAGGGGGCGACGCCCGCCTGCGGGGTCTTCATCGCCCCCTCGCGGGCCTGGTAGTAATCCTGCACGAGGCTGATCCGCTCGGCGGCCGCGTCCTCGACCTGCGGGTCGAACACCATCGGCACGCCGCCGAGATAGTCGAACAGCGTGTCGAGGCGCTCGTAGAACAGAGGCATCCAGTGCTCGAGGCCGGCGTAGCGCCGCCCCTCGCTCACCGTCTCGTAGAGGCGGTCATCGCGGTTGGCCGTCCCGAAGCTCTGGATGTAGCCCTGGCGAAAGCGCCGGATCGTCTCCGTGGTAAGCTGGACCTCGCTCATCGGCATCAGGTCGAGGGAGCGCAGCTGGCCGGTGGTGCGCTGCGTCTCCGGGTCGAAGGCACGGATCGATTCGAGCGTGTCGCCGAAGAAGTCGAGGCGGATCGGCGCCGGCAGGCCGGGGGGCGACAGGTCGAGGATGCCGCCCCGCACCGCGTATTCGCCGGTGTCGCGCACCGTCCCGGTGCGCAGGAAGCCGTTGGCCTCGACCCAGGCGACCACGTCGTCCATGGCCACGACGTTGCCGATCGCCGCCGAGAACGCCTCCTTGGCGATGTGGCCGCGGGGCGGCACGCGCTGCACCAGGGCGTTGACCGTGGTGCAGAGGATGCGCGGGCGGTCCTCGGCGGAACGGGTCCGCGCGAGTCGGGCGAGCGCCGTCATCCGGGCGGCCGCGACGGCCGTGGTCGGCGAGACCCGGTCGTAGGGCTGGCAGTCCCAGGCCGGCAGGCTCATCACGTCCATCTCGGGCGCGACGAAGCCCAGCGCCGACTGGAACGCCGCCGAGCGCCCGGAATCGCGGGCCACGTGCACCAGCACCGCGGGGGCGTCGACGTCCGGGGCCAGGGCACGGGCGAGATCGGCCACCGCGAGCGCGTCGAACCCCTCCGGGGCATTCGCCAGGACCGGGCTGTCGCCGCGCTTGAGGGCGTCGAGCACCTTGGCGAGCGCCGAGGATTTCGGCAGCGCGAAACGCGCGGCCTGCGGCTTGGCGGCGGGGGCAGGAGGCTTCGGGGCAGACTTGGGCTGAGGCTTGGCCATCGGGTCTTTCGCGGGGGATCCCGCCGGGCACATCGGGGGCTTATGCCGGCCGGCGTTAGCCCATTGGGCCGTCGCGATAAAGCGCCCCGGCGACAGCACAGACGACGCACGGACCGGGGGCCGCGGGTGTGTGCGGCGCCCGCACCCTCACGCGTCGGGCCCGACGATCTCCGCGAGCGCCGCCTCGACCCGGCCGCGGAAGAAATCCGCGTTGGGCATGTCCCCGGTCATGGCGGCGGCCCGGCCGCTGGCCTGCCGCAGGACCTCGGACCGCAGGGACGGGTCGGAGCGCTCCATCATCTCCAGCAGGATGCGGACAACGAGTTCGGTGGCGATCGACCGGGCCGGGTGGTCGTAAGCGGGCTTGGGTTCATCCATCGCGGGCACTCTCAAGAATGGATCGGCGCGTCGTGCCGGTGGAAGGCCCGCACCCGCCGCCAGACCGGCGTGTCGTAGTTCGAGGGCGTCTCCACCTCGCCGGTGAGCCACTTGAACAGGTCCCGGTCCGGCACCTCGATCAGCGCCTCGAACTGGTCGAGTTCCGGTTCCGACAGGGTCCCGATCTCGGCATCGGCGAAGCGGCCCATGATCAGGTCCATCTCGCGGATGCCCCGGTGCCAGGATTGGTAGAGGAGGCGGCGGCGGCGCGGATCGAGGTCGGCGCTGGTGCGGGTGGTGCCGGACATGGTTTCTGACTTCGGGCCGGAGGGACGGGCGGGGACGCGCAGACCCAAGATAGGCGGCCGGGACCGGCGGATCCAGGATGGTCGGGCCGCGGACCGCCCTGCAACCGCAAGGCGAGGCGCAAAAAGAAATTGCCTCCTGCGGACGCTCCGTTATCTCGGGTCCGCGACGTCCAGGATCATGGGCGATGAGCGGGAGTACGACGATGCCGAAGGCGATCCGGGTCTACGAGTACGGCGGCCCCGAGGTGATGCGGTTCGAGGACGTGCCCCTGGCCGAGCCCGGCCCCGGGCAGATCCGGGTCCGCCAAGCCGCCATCGGCGTCAACTTCATCGACATCTACTTCCGCAGCGGCGCCTACAAGTCGCCGCACATGCCCTTCACCCCCGGCAAGGAGGGCGCCGGCATCGTCACGGCGGTGGGCGAGGGAGTCTCAAACCTCAAGCCCGGCGACCGGGTCGCGTACGGCTCGGCGCCGGACGGCTGCTACGCCGAGGAGCCGGTGGTCCCGGCCTCCGCGGCCGTGCCGATCCCCGACGGCGTCGACGAGAAGACCGCCGCGGCCATGATGCTCAAGGGCCTGACGGTCGAGTACCTGCTGCACCGGACCTACGCGGTGAAGCCCGGCGACACGATCCTGTGGCAGGCGGCCGCCGGCGGCGTCGGCCTGATCGCCTGCCAATGGGCCAAGCATCTCGGCGCCACGGTGATCGGCACCGTCGGCAGCCCCGAGAAGGCGGAGCTGGCCAGGCAGAACGGCTGCGACCACGTCATCCTGTATCGCGAGGAGGACGTGGCCAAGCGCGTGCGCGAGATCACCGGCGGCAAGGGCGTGCCGGTGGTCTACGACGGCGTCGGGCAGGCGACCCTGATGGGCTCGCTGGACAGCCTCGCGCCGCTCGGCCTGCTGGCGAGCTTCGGCTCGGCCTCCGGGCCGATCAGCGGCCTCGACCTCGGGCTGCTGGCCCCGCGCGGCTCGCTCTACGTGACGCGGCCGACGCTCGCGACCTTCTCGTCGGACCGCGCCACCCTGGAAGAGGCCGCCGCCCGCCTGTTCAAGGTGGTCGGCGACGGCTCGGTGAAGATCGCGGTCAACGCCACCTACCCGCTCGCCGAGGCGCAGCAGGTGCACCGGGATCTGGCGGCCCGGGAGACCACCGGCTCGATCGTGATGCTGCCATAGGGCCTCCACCGTGACGCCCGGCGCCGCCGACCTGCTCCTCATCGTCGACGTGCAGGTCGACTTCCTGCCGGGCGGAGCACTCCCCGTCCCGGACGGCGACGCGGTGATCGGGCCGGTCAACGCGCTCCAGCACCGGTTCCGGCACGTCGCCCTGACGCAGGACTGGCATCCGGCGGACCACGTCTCCTTCGCCGACAATCATCCGGGGCGGGCGCCCTACGAGAGCGTGGCGCTCCCTTACGGCCCGCAGGTGCTGTGGCCCCGCCACTGTGTCCGGGGCACGGCCGGCGCCGGCTTCGGGCCGGGACTCGACACCGAACGGGGCGGCTTGGTGATCCGCAAAGGCATGGATCCCCGGGTCGACAGCTACTCGGCCTTCCTGGAGGCCGACCGTGCCACCCGCACCGGGCTCGCCGGGGCACTGGCCGAGCGCGAGATATCCCGCGTGATCCTATGCGGGCTCGCCACGGATTTCTGCGTGGCCTGGAGCGCGCTGGACGCCCGCGCGGCGGGCTTCGACGTGTGGGTGGCGGAGGATGCGGTGCGGGGGATCGATGTCGGCGGTTCGCTCGCCCAAGCCTGGGCGCGAATGGAGGCGGCGGGGGTGCGCCGGATCGGATCGGGGGAGATCGGCTGAGCGCCCGCGGGGATCGGGAGGCGAACCGCAGCACGGGGATCGGGAGACCGCCCCGGCCCCGACGCGTTGGCCTGCCACCAGCACTCGACAGGAGCCAGCGTGTCAGGCCGGGACCCGGAGACCGAGACTCCCACGGACGCCGACCTCAAGGGCAATCCCGGCATCGGCAGGTCGCAAGGCATGAGCGGGGCCGACCCTGCGGATCTGCAGGCGGATTGGACCTTCGAGGGCGACGTCGACAACGCGACGAAGGTGGACGGCGGCATCGATCCCGACCACCGGCCGCGCAAGAACGCGTAACGGCCTGCCCGGGTCGATCTCAGCGGCCGCGCACCGCCGCCTTCGGCCGCTGCGGAGCGTGGACGGTGGCGGCGAGCCCGGCGCTCGGGCCGCCCGCAGGGACGTAGAGCTGGGCGGGACTCGCGGTGTAACCCTGGAGCTGGGCCGCGTTGGCGGCACCGAAGGCGGCAGTGCCGTCGGCGTGGGCAGCGCCCGCCGGGACGCTCAGCAGCAGAGCGGCGGCCAGGGCCAGCGGGGCGTGCTTCGACATGGGGCGGACCCTTCGGTTCGTGCGGTGTCCGGGCAATCCCGGTCCGCACCGGATGGCTCCTATCTGTGATCGATCGGCCGCGGCCAGCGTGCGGCCCCACACCAATCCCGCCGCCCTGCACCCTGATGGCCGCGGGGACGGATCAGAGCGCCAACCCGAGTTGCTGCGGCCCGTCCGATTCGTCCTGCGCGAAGCCCGAGAGCGACACGCCGATCAGCCGGGCGCTGCGCCGCAAGGGGAACAGGCCGGCGAGCAGATCGAGGCCGATCCGCTCCAGGCCGGCCCGGTCGGTTACGGGGGCGGGGAGCGACTTCGCCCGGGTCACCTGGGCGAAATCCGAGAACTTGAGCTTCAGGGTCACGGTCCGGGCCCGCATCCCCTTGGCGTCCGCGCCCGCCCAGACCTTGTCGAACAGGGGTGCCAGCCGGGCGGCCAGGACGTCGTAGGCGGCCGTGTCCTCCGAGAAGGTGGTCTCCGCCCCGATCGACTTGCGCACCCGGTGGGCCCGCACCGGCCGCTCGTCGATCCCGCGGGCGACCGCGTGATAGTAGGCACCCGCGGATCCGAAGGTCTCGCGCAGGCGCTCCGGCGTCCAGGCGCGGAGATCCGCCCCGGTCTGGATCCCGAGCCGCTTCATCTTCGCCTCGGTGACCGGGCCGACCCCGTGGAACCGGCCGATCGGCAGGGCGGCCACGAAATCCGGACCCATGGCGGGGGTGATCACGAACAGGGCGTCGGGCTTGCGGTGGTCGGATGCGACCTTGGCCAGGAACTTGTTGTACGAGACCCCGGCCGAGGCGACGAGGCTTGTCCGCTCCAGGATCTCGGCCCGGATGGCCCGCGCAACGGCTGTCGCCGTCGGAAGCCCCAGAAGATTCTCGGTGACGTCGAGATAGGCCTCGTCCAGGGCCACCGGCTCGATCACCGGCGTGTGCCGGGCGAAGACGGCCCGGATCTCCTCCGAGACCGCCCGGTAGACCTCGAAGCGCGGCTTGACGAACAGCAGGTCCGGACAGAGCCGCCGCGCGGTCGCCGACGGCATGGCCGAGCGCACCCCGAACCGGCGTGCCTCGTAGCTCGCCGCCGCCACCACGCCGCGCTCCCGCGAGCCGCCCACCGCCAGCGGGCGCCCGCGCAGGGTGGGGTCGTCGCGCTGCTCCACGGAGGCGTAGAACGCATCCATGTCGATGTGGATGATCTTGCGGAGCGCGACCTCCGGATCCATCGCCGCCTCGGGGTCCCGGTCCAGGTTCCTGATCTGTTCCGAAAGAGCGCGGCGAGGCGCCCGGGTCAACCGATCCGGCCGCACAGCTCACAGGTCGTTCACGAGAAACGCGAAAAAATCAGGCGACGCTGCCGTAGAGGTCGTAGGCCTCGGCCCGCTCGACCTTCACGGTGACGATGTCGCCGACCCGCACCGGCCGCCGGAAGGCGGCGTGGACGGTGCCGTCGATCTCCGGCGCATCGGCCTTGGACCGGCCCTTCGCGACCCCGCCCTCGACGGCATCGACGATCACCGCCATCCGCTTCCCGACCTTGGCCCGCTGGAGCCGCAGCGCGATCCCGTTCTGCGTCTCCATGAACCGGCGCTTGCGCTCGGCCTTCACCTCCGGCGGCACGAGGTCGCCGAGCGCGTTGGCGGTGGCGCCCGCCACCGGCTCGTACTCGAAGCAGCCGACGCGATCGAGCTTGGCCTCCTGGAGCCAGGCCAGCAGCTCCTCGAACTCGGCTTCGGTCTCGCCGGGGAAGCCGACGATGAAGGTCGAGCGGATCGCGAGGTCGGGACAGATCGCCCGCCAGCTCCGGATCCGGTCGAGCTGGCGCTCCTGGTTGCCGGGCCGGCGCATGCGCTTGAGCACCGCGGGGCTCGCGTGCTGAAGCGGCATGTCGAGATAGGGGAGCACCTTGCCCTCGGCCATCAGCGGGATGACCTCGTCCACGTGCGGGTAGGGGTAGACGTAGTGCAGCCGCACCCAGGCCCCGAGCTCGCCGAGCTCCTTGGTGAGGTCGTAGAACTTCGCCCGGACCTCCCGGTCCCGCCACGGGCTCTCGGCGTAGCGGATGTCGACCCCGTAGGCGCTGGTATCCTGCGAGACGACCAGCAGCTCCTTCACGCCGGCGTTGACGAGCTTCTCGGCCTCGCGCAGCACGTCGCCGGCCGGGCGGCTGACGAGGTTTCCGCGCAACGACGGGATGATGCAGAAGCTGCAGCGATTGCTGCACCCTTCCGAGATCTTCAGGTAGGCGTAGTGGCGCGGGGTGAGCTTGATCCCCTGCGGCGGCACGAGGTCGAGGAACGGGTCGTGGGCCGGCGGCACCGCCTCGTGGACGGCGGCCACCACCGACTCGTAGGCCTGTGGCCCGGTCACCGCGAGGAGGTCGGGATATTTTTCGCGGATCTCGTCCGGCTGCGCGCCCATGCAGCCGGTGACGATCACCCGGCCGTTCTCCGCCATGGCCTCGCCGATCGCCGCGAGCGATTCCGCCTTGGCCGAATCCAGGAAGCCGCAGGTGTTGACGATCACCACGTCCGCCCCGTCGTGGCGGCGGGCCAGCTCGTAGCCCTCCGCGCGCAGATGCGTGAGGATCCGCTCGGAATCGACCAGGGCCTTGGGGCAGCCCAGCGAGACAAACGAGATCTTCGGGGCGGCGCCGGGAGCGGGTCCGCGGGGGGTGGGCGTGGCGGTTGCGGTCATGGGCGCGTTCAGGACGGATCGGACGGCACCCTCGCGTGCGGCCGGTAGCTCAGTCGCAGGGGGCGCGAGGACGTGAGTTCGGGATCGCGCTTCCTATAGCGGCTCCGGCGCGCTGGCGCGAGGCCGACGGCCGCAGGGGTGCCCGGCCCCGCGTGGGAGGCTAGATCCCGATCTGAAACTTGGCCGTTTGCCAGGGCTTTGCCGGGGGCTCCTGAGATCCCACATCAAGTCCTGCGGGATCAATCCCGGCTGTGAGGCCGGGCCTTGCGCGGAACTGCCGCTTCCCCCGCGGCATCGCCTGTGCAACGGCAGCGTGCGGCGCGCGAGCCCAGGACATCAGCCCCGAACCCGGTCATGTGGACCCGAGAGATCCCCTTCATCGATCCCGTCGCGGCGGCCGCCCGGCTGCGGCGCCTGCCGGGACTCGCCTTCCTCGACAGCGCCATGCGGCACGATCCCCTGGGTCGCTACGCGATCGTGGCCGCCGACCCGTTCGCGCGCTTCCGGTTCCGCGACGGGCGCGCGACCCTGGACGGGACTCCGGTGCCGGGGGACCCGTTCACGGCTTTGCGGGCGTGCCTCGCCCCCTACCGGCTCGAACCCGGCTCCGAACCTTTTCCGGGCGGAGCGATCGGCTACCTCGCTTACGATCTCGGCGCGCAGCTGGAGCGGGTCGCGGCACCAGCCCGGCGGGCGGGGCTCACGGATGACATCGCCTTCAACCTCTACGACACGGCGCTGGTGATCGACCATGCCGATGGCGCCTGCCGCCTCGTCGCCACCGGCTTCCCCGAATCCGACCCGACCGCCCAGCAGGCCCGCGCGGAGGAACGACTCGCCTGCTTCGCCGACCTGCTCGGCACCGACGGCTCCCGGATCGAGCCCCCCTCCCAGCCGGCCGAGAAGCTCACGTGGCGATCGAACTTCGACCGGCAAACCTATGAGGCTGCTGTCGAAAAGGTCCGCGCCTATATTCGGGCCGGCGACATCTACCAGGCCAACATCGCTCAGCGCTTCACGGCGGACCTGCCGGCGGGCTTCGACCCGTTCGCGCTCTATCGGCGCCTGCGCGACACCAACCCGGCGACCTTCGGGGCCTATCTGGAACTCGAGGGGCTGACCATCGCGTCGTCTTCTCCGGAGCGCTTCATCCGGCTCGACGGCCGGCACGTCGAGACCCGGCCGATCAAGGGCACCGCCCGCCGGCTCGACGATCCGGCGGCCGACCGAGCGGCCGCCGAGGCGCTGCTGGCCTCCGTCAAGGAGCGGGCCGAGAACGTCATGATCGTCGACCTGCTGCGCAACGACCTGTCCCGGGTCTGCGCGCCCGGCAGCGTCACCGTGCCCACCCTGTGCGGCCTGGAGACCTACGCCAACGTCCACCACCTCGTTTCGGTGGTGACCGGGACGCTCCGCGACGGGCTCGACGCCCTCGACCTCCTGAAAGGGACATTCCCCGGGGGCTCGATCACCGGCGCCCCGAAGATCCGGGCCATGGACATCATCACGGAGATCGAGGGGGACGCCCGGGAACTCTATTGCGGCGCCATCGGGCGGATCGGCTTCGACGGGGCGCTCGACACCTCGATCGCGATCCGCACCGTGTTCATGGACGAGACCCAGGCCGTCCTGCAGGCCGGCGGCGGGGTGACGCTGCTCTCGGAGCCCGGCCCGGAATACGACGAGACCCTGGCCAAGGCCGCGCGCGTGTTCGAGGCCTTCGCATGATCCTCGTCCTCGACAATTACGACTCCTTCGTCTTCAACATCGTCCGCTACCTGGAGGAGCTGGGCGAGGAGGTCCGGGTCGTGCGCAACGACGCCCTCGACGTCGCCGGCATCCGGGCGCTGGCCCCGGAGGCGTTGGTGGTGTCGCCGGGTCCCTGCACCCCCGCGGAAGCCGGCATCTCCCTGCCGGCGATCCGGGAGCTGTCCGGCGCGGTGCCGATCCTCGGGGTCTGCCTCGGTCATCAGGCGATCGGCGCGGCCTTCGGCGGCAAAGTCGAGCGGGCTCGGCGCCCCCTGCACGGGCAGGCGACGCCGATCGAGCACCGGGGCGAGCGGCTGTTCGCCGGCCTCCCGGCGCCGATGCCGGTGGGCCGCTACCACTCGCTGGTGGTGACGCCCGAGCCCGGCATGGAGAAGCACCTCACCGTCGACGCGGTCTCGCAGGAGGGCGAGGTGATGGCGCTCTCGCACCGGACCCACCCGACCTACGGCATCCAGTTCCACCCGGAATCGGTGCTGACCGAGGGCGGCCACGCCCTGTTCGCCAATTTTCTGGGACTGGCCCGCGCCTGGCGGCAGCGGCGCGACCAACAGGCAGGGCGAACAGATGCTGTGGCGTGACGGGACGATCGTCCCGGGGACGCACGCGCCCCTCGACCACACCGACCGCGGCCTGACTCTGGGCGACGGCCTGTTCGACACCGCGCTGGCCATCGGCGGCCGCGTGGCCTTCGAGCAGGCTCATATCGACCGGCTCGTCGCCTCCGCGGCGGCGCTCGGGATCCCCGCCGAGGCGGAGCGGATCCGCGCCGCCATACGGGGGCTGGCCGGCGAGGGGGCCAGGACGGGCGACCGGCTGGCGATCCGCACCACCCTCACCCGCGGCTCCGGCCCGCGCGGGCTGAAGCCCCCGGAGGATCCGAGCCCCACCCTGTTCGCCATCGCGGCGCCGAGCGCCCGGAGCATCGCCTTCGCGCCCCTGCGCCTGCGGCCGACGGCCATCGCCCGCAACGACACGTCGCCGGCCGCCCGGCTGAAGACGCTCGGCTATCTCGACGCGGTGCTCGCCGCCCGCGAGGCCGCCGCTTCGGGGTTCGACGAGGCCTTGTTCCGCAACACGCGGGGGCATGTCGCCTGCGCGGGCACCGGCAACCTGTTCGCGCTGTTCGGGGAGAGCGTGGTCACGCCGCCGCTCGACGACGGAGTCCTTGCCGGGATCGTGCGCGGGGCGGTGCTGGAACTCGCCGGCGGCTGCGGCTTGCGCGCGGAGGAGCGGTCCCTGACACTGCCCGATCTGCTGGGCGCCGAGGCCGTGTTCCTGACCAACTCCCTGCGGCTCATAGCCCCCGTGACGGCGATCGGCGACACTGCCTTCGCGAGCGCCGGACACCCTGCCCTGGCCCGACTCATGGCAGCGCTCAAGGCCTCGGTGGCCCGCGCCTGCGGGGTGGCGGAGGACCGCGTGGCGTGACCGACCGGGCAGAGGCGGCAGGCCGCCGGTGGCTGCGCTACGGGCTCTCGGCCCTCTACGTCTTCATCGGGATCGTCCACCTCGTGGCGGCCGACGCGATGCTGCCGCTGATGCCCGACTGGGTGCCGGCGCCGCGCCTCGTGATCCTGGCCACCGGCCTGTGCGAGATCGCCGGCGCCGTCGGCCTCCTGACCCGCTCGTTCCGCCGGGCGGCGGCGATCGGCCTCGCCCTCTACGCGGTCTGCGTCTACCCGGCCAACCTCAAGCACGCCTTCGATCGCATCCACATCGACGGCATCCCGGATTCCTGGTGGTACCACGGCCCGCGGCTCGCCTTTCAGCCGGTCTTCGTCTGGGCCGCCCTCTGGGCCGGCGGCCTGATCGACTGGCCGCTGCGCGATCGCAGGCGCTGAGGCCCCGGCCCGCTCAGCGCCGCTTACTCCGGCCACCGGAAGGTCCGCCCGGGGATTTCGCCGAGAGACCAGCCGCCGACCGACGCGGACACCCGGGATTTGCCGTACCCGAGGAGCGTCCGGCTGCCGCGTGCTGCCAGCAACCGCCCAGAAACCGTGATCACAGGATCCCGGCATCGCAGGCTCACGGCAGACTTTGATCCGGAGATCACGGCAGATACACTCTGGTTCGACCGCCGCGCGCGCTGGAACATCGCGCAGCCCGGCCCCGATACGGGCGGAGTGCAGGATGAAGCGCGGCAATGCCGGCCGGTCGAGGCCGCCGCCACTCCCGGACACCCTGCCGGACCGTGCCGCGGTCGAAAGCGCCATCGAGACCATCTTGGACCGCCTGCGCCCCAAGCCGGTCCGCGTGCCGCGGGCCGATGCCGCCCGGAAGACCGGCCCGGTCCGGAAGGACGGCTGAGCGGCCGCCGGCCTCGGAAAAAGGTTCCTCCCCAGGGCGAAGATATCGCCCGGACCCGTCGGGCCGGACCGGAGTTGCCCGTCCGGAAGCCGCGTTCCCGACAGCGGCCCGCATTGGAGACAGACCGCCATGGCCAAGCAGAAGACGCTGCACGACGCCTTCTACGAGACCCTGAAGGACGTCTACTACGCCGAGAAGCAATCCGTGAAAGCCCTCAAGAAATCAGCCAAGGCGGCGGAGCACGAGGCGTTGCGACAGGCCTTCGAGACCCATGCCGAGGAGAGCGCCCAGCAGGTCGAGCGCCTGACCCAGGTGTTCGAGATCATCGGCAAGCCGGCCCGGGCCAAGACCTGCGAGGCGATGCAGGGGATCGTCTCCGAGATGGAGGAGGATCTCGACGATTTCGAGGGCAGCCCGGCCGCCGACGCGGTGCTGGCCGCCTGCGCCCAGGCGGTGGAGCACTACGAGATCGCCCGCTACGGCACCCTGAAGGCCTGGGCCAACCAGCTCGGCTACGGCGAGGCGGCCAAACTCCTGGACGAGACCCTGCAGGAGGAGAAGAGGACCGACGCGCTGCTCTCGAAGATCGCCGAGACGATCAACGCCGACGGCACGCCCGACGAGGGGAATGCCGCGAAGGGCAAAGGTTCGAAGAAGGCCGCCTGAGCGCGGTTGCGTCCGGCGCCGCCGCCTCGGCGGTGCCGGGTACGATTCCACGTCGTGGTTCGACGCGATCCTGCGCGCCGACCCGGCATTGCCTGCGCGGGAAGCGCTTCAGTTCGCCTTCTCGATCGCGCTCAGCGGCGTCCAGTAGCAGCGATCCTGGCTGTCCGTCAGGGCGAGGCAACCGTAGCTCATGGTCCGGGTCTCCAGCCGGACCTCCTCGCCGGTCTTCCAGGACCGGCACTCACCGCTGGCGAGGCTGCCCCGCAGGAGTTGCCCGAACCCTTCCTCGTCGCCGGCCATGACCAGCTTGAACAGGCGGTCCGTGACCTCCTGGGAGTGGCAGCCGAACCGTTCCTGGACGATCGTCTCGGCCCCGGCGGGCCGGGACAGGGAGGCCGTGATGGCGAGGGCGGCGAGGGCAGGCAGGGCGAAGCGCATGCGCGGAACATATCCGCCGCCCATCGCCTGTCGAGCCCTCGGACGCGGGGCGCCGCGCGGACGATCGCCGCGCCCGCTCACGCCTTCTCCCCCTCGTCGCGCTTCGCCGCCTGCCAGGCGGCCTCCATGGCGGGCAGGTCCGAGCAGCCGAGCGCACCGCCTGCCGCCCGCAGGTGCTCCGCCATCGCGGCGAAGCGACGCTCGAACTTGGCGGTCCCGTCGCGCAGGGCGGTTTCCGGGTCGATCCCGGCATGCCGGGCGAGGTTGGCCACTGAGAACAGGAGGTCGCCGATCTCCTCCGACACGGCCCGTGCGTCGCCCGCCTCCAGGGCCTGCGCGACCTCGTCGGTTTCCTCGCGAACCTTGTCGATGACCTGTGCGGCGTTCCCCCAGTCGAAGCCGTAGGCGGCCGCCCGCCGCGAGATCTTCTCCGCCCGGGCGAGGGCCGGAAGAGCCTTGGCGACGCCGCCGAGCGGATCCGGCGCGGGCTCCTGGGCACCCCGTTCCGAACGTTCCCGCGCCTTGATCGCCGCCCACTGCGCCTCGACCTGGGCGGGATCGCGCAGCGGCGAGCCCTCGGGCAGGGGGATCCCCTGCGGGTCGAACACGTGCGGGTGGCGGCGGACCAGCTTGTCGCCGATGGCGCGCGCCACGTCGTCGAAGGCGAAGGCGCCTTCCTCCTCGGCCATGCGGGCGTGGAACACCACCTGGAGCAGGAGGTCGCCGAGTTCGTCGCGCAGGTCGTCGCGGTCGCCCCGCGCCACCGCGTCTGCGACCTCGTAGGCCTCCTCGATCGTGTAGGGCACGATCGACGCGGAGGTCTGCGCCACGTCCCAGGGACAGCCGCGGACGGGGTCGCGCAGAGACGCCATCAGGCGCAGCAGCCGGCGCAAGGACCTTTCCTCAGGCGCCTGCTCTGCTGTCTGTCGGGTGGATGCCTCGGCCATGCCGGATCGATCCCCGTCGCGTGCCACGCTCACGCCCGCGGCGTTAGAGCATGCGGCGGCAAAGGGGAATTCAGCCCGGCCCCCGCGAGCGGACGGCGCCGCGGCCCCGGTCAGACCCGGGCGTCGCGCTCGCGCACCTGCTCGGCCTGCAGTTCGCTGAGATAGCCGGTCAGGCGCCCGCTGACCTCCGGGTCGGCGCACTGGACCCAGAGCGGGGCCGGCAGCGCGCGGGCGGGCAGGCGCAGCAGGAAGGCCTCGGCCGACAGGGCCGCCTCGCGCTCGGAGGCGGCAGCCAGCAGCCGGGCCCCCGCTTGCGTGCCGATCAGAATCGCGACTGTGGCCATGGGCCCCTCACCATGGGACATCAACGACGCGAGCGGTCTTCGCGTTGCATCCGCCCCGGCTCGGCGGCCCGGCGCGGCTATCCGGCCGCCGGCCGCCGGCTGCGGCGACGCAGTCGCAAACGGCCGCTGCGCGTCGTGCGCGCCAAGCCATGCTGGGTCTTGTTCCAGCGGCCCGGGGCACGAACCAGCTCGATCAGGGCCAGCCAGGCCGCCAGGCTGATGAGCAGGAAGTAGAGCGGCATCCACGGAACCGCCTGGGCGAGGTCGCCCCAGCCGCGCCGGGCGCAGCCGACCAGGGGCGGCAGGATCATGGCCGCGAGCCCCACGGCGAACAGGGTGATGGCGAGCCCCGGCACGAGGTTGGCCAGGAAGGACGGGGCGGCCGGGATCTCCAGGACCAGGAAGGCCCAGAGCGCGCAGGCGAGGCAGACCGGGTAGGCCAGCGCCGAAGCCACCGTGCCCGGCACCAGCGCCGCCGCGCACAACGCCTCCAGGCCACCGAGGCGTCGGGCGTTGGCGACGGGACGGCGCCCGTGGGCGAGGCTCGTCTGCATCAGGCCCTTCAGCCAGCGGGTGCGCTGGGCGAGCCAGGGCCCGAGCCGCGCCGGCGCCTCCTCGATCGTGGCGCTCGGCAGGTCGCCCACCGCGTAGCCGGCCAGGGCCAGCCGCATCCCGAGGTCGGCATCCTCGGTGACGTTCCAGGCGTCCCAGCCGTGCAGGTCCCGCAGCACCCGGGTGCGCAGGTGCATCGAGGTGCCGCCGAGCGGGACCGGCAGGTCCAGGCGCGCGAGCGCCGGGTTCAGCACGTCGAACAGGCCCGCATATTCGAGCGCGAAGGCGCGCGCGAGCCGGGAATCGCCGGCGTTGTCGATCACGAGCCGCCCCTGGAGGCAGGCGGTGCTCTCGGGCAGGCGCGCGAAGAGCGAGGCGGAAAGCCGCAATTGCCCGGGGTCGGGCACGTCCTCGGCGTCGAAGACCGTGAGCAGGGAGCCGCGGGCCAGCGGCAGGGCGGCGTTGAGCGCCCGGGGCTTGGTGCGCGGTGCGCCCGGCGGCACCGTGATCACCTCGAACCGGGCGGGCAGGGGGATCGGGGCCAGGGCCGCCGCGGTCTCCGGGTCGTCCGCCTCGATCAGGAGCTTCAGGTCGAGCTTGGCCGGCGGGTAATCGAGGGCGGCCAGCCCCCGAATCAGGTCGGGCACCACCGCCGCCTCGCGGTGGAGGGGAACCAGCACCGTGTAGACCGGCAGCTCGGCGTCCGTGAGCATCTCCACCGCCCCGGCCGCCACCGGGGCCGCGATGACCAGCGCGGTCAGCCGGAACGTCGCCATGGCCAGGAACAGGCATTGCCCCGCCAGCGTCACCGCGAGGGCGAGGGGCGCCGGAAGCGCCGCGAACAGGCAGAGCGCCGCGGTGAGCGCGAGGGCGAGGACCAGCAGCCACCGGCTCGCGGGCTCGCGCGAGGCGGCCCGCTCGGGCGCACGCCGCCGCAACTCCTGGGCGGCGTAATCCGCCACCGCCTCCGGGATCGCGGCGAACAAGGCCTCGCGCAGGTGCGTCGGGCTGGTGATCGCCGGCATCGCGGCGCGGCGCGGCCCGTCGAGGAGCTCCGCGATCAACCGGCCGCGCGGCGCCAGCACGCAGGGGGCGACCGACCCGAGCGCCAGGGGCGCGAGGCCGGCGACCAGACTGTCGGGGAAGCGCAGGCCCAGGCCGAACGGGATCGGCCCGTCGAGGTAGGGGGCGCCGAGATGCCGGGCCAGGGCCCGGTAATACGCCGTCTCGGCCATCAGCCCGGCATTCAGCAGCGCGGTCGCGGCGTCGGTCCCGGCGGCGGCGGCGGCACCGGCCACCCGGGCCAGCAGGCGACCGTCGATCCCCTCGGCGAGCAGGAACGCGATCTCCGGCGGCAGGGCAACCTCAGCCGTGGGCAGGCGCTGGAACGACATGCCGCGCGCTCCCCTGGCGGCCCCCGGACGTGATAGAGCAGGGGCGTGAGCCAGACCCCGTCCCCGCCCTCCGAGAGGAGCATCGCCCCCTCCCCGTCGTCAAGAGACGGCAGGAGGCGGGCGCGCGCCTGGCTCGCGGCAGCCCTGCTCGCGGCGTCCGTCTGGGCCGGACCGCGGCCCGCCTGCGCCGCGCCGCCCACGGAGCCGCACGTCGCGACGCCCACCGTGACCGTTCCGGATTTCTGGAACCCGCGCAGCCGCGGCGAGCGGGTGGAGGCGCCCCAGACCGGCCGGGCGGTCCGGTTCCTCACCGACGACGAGTTCCCGCCGCTGCACTTCGCCGGCCCCGACGGCAACCCGACCGGCTTCGTGGTCGAGCTCGCCCGCGCCGTCTGCGAGAAGCTGACGATCCCCTGCACGGTGCAGGCGCGTCGCTTCGACACACTGCTCGACGCCTTGGACAGCCGGCAGGGTGACGTGGTCGCCGCCGCGATTCCCCTGACCGCGGCGCTGCGCGGGAAATTCCTGGCGACGCGGCCGTATTTCCGGTGGCCGGCGCGCTTCGCCGCGCGGGTCGACAAGGGCCTTCCGGTCCCCTCGGCGACGGCGCTGGCCGGCCGCAGCGTCGGGGTGATGGGCGGCAGCGCGCACGCGGCCTACCTGAAGGCGTTCTTCCCCAAAGCCGTCCAGAAGGATTTCACCGACCTCGCGGCCGCCGAGGGCGCGCTCAAGCGCGGCGAGATCGACTACCTCTTCGCCGACGGCCTCAACCTCGCCCTCTACGTCGGCGGCCAGGAGGCCGAGGCCTGCTGCGCGCTGACCGGCGGCGACTACCTGGAGAACCGCTATTTCGGCGAGGGGATCGGCCTGATCACGCGCCAGGAGGATGGGGCGCTCTCCCGGGCGCTGGACGACGCGCTCCAGCGGGTCTGGGACGACGGGAAGTACACCGAGCTGTACCTGCGGTTCTTCCCCGTCAGCCCGTTCTGAGGGGGCCGGGGAGGGGCTTCCGTCGCGGGCGGGAACCGGTGATCCTGCCCGGCGCCGGGTTCCCCCGACGGGATCGGATCATGACGGATCTTCTCGAGAAGGCGGTTGCCAAGGCGCGGGACCTCGCCCCAGACCTGCAGGACGAGACCGCTCGCCTGATGCTGGCCTTCGTGGGCGATGAGGCGTCGGTCTATCGGTTCACACCCGAGAAGGAGGCAGAACTCGATGAGTCCGAAGCCGCGGCTGCACGTGGCGACTTCGCGACCGACGACGAGGTGCGCGCCATCTGGGCCAAATACGGCCTGTGAGACTGCGTCTCACCCGACCCGCGGCCTCGCAGCTCGATCAGGCGCTCGCCTATATCGACCGCCGGAACCGGCAGGGCGCGCGCAAGGTGCAACAGCGCCTTCAGGCGGCCATGGAGCTTCGGGGGCAACATCCCTTCGCGGGCTCCATCACGGCCCGGCCCGGCGTCCGGCGCCTCATAGCACGTCCTTACCCCTACGCGATCACATACTGCGTCGCGGCGGATGAGATCGTCATCCTCGGGATTCGGCACGCCGCACGGCAGCCACAGCCCTGAACGCACACGTCCACGCGCACCGCCGCGAACCACACCGGGATGCCGGATTGCACCGCCGGGCGTTCCGCTCCGGCCCGAACCGCTCTAGGGTGCGCGATCCCCGATTTCCTCGATCCCCGAAGACATGCCCGCCGCTCCCCCTGCCCCAACCCTCGACGCCGACATCCTCGAGGCCGCCACCAACGCCGCCGCCTGGCCCTTCGAGGAGGCGCGCAAGCTCGTGGCGCGGCTAGAGAAATCCGGGAAGACGGAGGTGCTGTTCGAGACCGGCTACGGGCCCTCGGGCCTGCCGCATATCGGCACCTTCGGGGAGGTCGCCCGCACCTCCATGGTCCGCCATGCCTTCCGGGTGCTGACCCGGGACACGGTGCCGACCCGGCTGATCGCCTTCTCGGACGACCTGGACGGCCTGCGCAAGGTCCCCGACAACGTGCCGAACCGCGAGATGCTGGCCGCCCATCTCAACCAGCCGCTGACCCGGGTGCCGGACCCGTTCGGCACCCATGACAGCTTCGGGGCGCACAACAACGCCGAGCTGCGCCGCTTCCTCGACACCTTCGGGTTCGCCTACGAGTTCCGCTCGGCGACCGCGTGCTACCGCTCGGGCGTGTTCGACGCGACGCTGATGCGCGTGGCCGAGCGCTACGACGCCGTGATGGCGATCATGCTGCCGTCGCTGCGCGCGGAGCGCTCGGCCTCCTACTCGCCGTTCCTGCCGCTCCATCCGGAGACCGGCGCCGTCATGCAGGTGCCGATCGACGAGGTGCGGGTCGAGGCCGGCACCCTGGTCTGGCGCGATCCCGCCACGGGGACGCGCTACGAGACGCCGATCACCGGGGGCCACGCCAAGCTGCAATGGAAGCCCGACTGGGCGATGCGCTGGGTGGCGCTCGGCATCGATTACGAGATGGCCGGCAAGGACCTGATCGATTCGGTCAAGCTGTCCGGCAAGATCGCCCGGGCGCTCGGCGGCGAGCCGCCGGAGGGGTTCAACTATGAACTCTTCCTGGATGAAAAAGGACAAAAGATCTCGAAGTCGAAGGGCAACGGCCTGACCATCGACGACTGGCTGAAATACGGCACGCCGGAATCGCTCGCCTTGTTCATGTACACCAAGCCGCGCGAGGCCAAGCGGCTGTACTTCGACGTGATCCCGCGGCACGTGGACGAGTATATCGGCTTCCTCGACCGCTTTGCCGGCCAGGACGCGAAGCTGCGGCTCGGCAACCCGGTCTGGCACCTCCATGCCGGGACCCCGCCGGAGCCCGAGCGGGTCGAGGGCGCGAGCCTGACCTTCGCGATGCTGCTCAACCTCGCCGCGGTCGCCAACACCGAGGATCCGGCCGTGCTGTGGGGCTTCATCCGCCGCTACGCGCCGCAGACCGGGCCGCAGACCCATCCGGGCCTCGACCGGCTGGTGGTCCACGCCCTGAAATACTTCTCGGACTTCGTGCGCCCGGCCAAGACCTACCGGGAGCCCACCCCCGAGGAGCGGGCGGCCCTGGAGGACCTGTCGGAAACGCTGGGCCAGCATGCCGGCTTCACCGATCCGGAGGCCCTGCAGGCGGCGGTCTACGAGGTCGGGCGGCGCCACTTCCCGGACCTGTCCGGCAAGGCCAAAAGCCCGGACGGGCGCCCCGGCGTGTCGCAGGCGTGGTTCACGAGCCTCTACAACGTGCTGTTCGGCGAGGCGCGGGGCCCGCGCTTCGGTTCCTTCGTGGCCCTCTACGGGGTGGCGGAGACGAGGAGCCTGATCGAAGCGGCCCTGTCGGGCGCGCTGGTGGCCGAGCACGCCGCCTTCACGGCCGGCGACGCCACGCCCACGTGAGGGCGTGATGATCGTCGCGAGCCTCGCGGAACTGGAGACGATCTACGCTGCGCCCCCGGCCCGCGCCTCCGTGGCCAAGGTCACGGCGGCGATCACCCCGGACTACGCGGCGCTGATCGCCGCCTCGCCGTTCGCGGTGCTGGCGACCAGCGGCCCCGAGGGGCTCGATTGCAGCCCGCGCGGCGACCGTCCGGGTTTCGTGCGGGTCGCCGATCCGCGCACGCTGATCCTGCCCGACCGGCGCGGCAACAACCGGATCGATTCCCTGCGCAACATCGTGCGCGATCCCCGGGTAGCGCTGCTGTTCCTGATCCCGGGTTCGGGCACGACCCTGCGGGTGAACGGGACGGCCGTGATCTCGGCCGACCCGGATCTCCTGGACTCGTTCCGGGTGGACGAGCATGCGCCGCGCACGGCGGTCGTGATCACCGTCGAGGCGGCATATTTCCAGTGCGCGCGGGCGATCATCCGCGCCAAATTGTGGGCGGCGGAGTCCCGAGTCGATTCGTCGAGCCTGCCGAGCCCCGGGGCGATCCTGGCCGCGCTCACCGCGGGTGACGTGGGTGGCCAGGCCTACGACGCGGACTGGCCGGCCCGGGCCGCTGAGACGCTGTGGTGAGGCCCGGACTCCGAGCGCGGGTTAACAGAACGCGCGGCGACCGGCTTCATCGAAGCGCCGATGACACCCGCTCCGTCGTTCCGGGGCGCAGAAGGCGAGCCCGGAATGACGACGTGAGACCGGGACCGTTCCAGCACGGCGCCGTTAACGCGCCTTCGGAGACCCAGGGGTGAGCCGGCTCAGCTGACGAGGGCGAGACCTTGGTCGAGACCCTGCGTCTCCGTATCGGGGATCACGTCCACCTCGACCTTGAGGCGCTGCTTGCCCGAACCGCTGACGATGCCGTCGACCGGCGCCACGTCGCCGTAATCCCGGCCCCGGGCCACCACGATGTGATCGTCCCGCACCGGCACGCCGTTGGTCGGGTCGAGGCCGAGCCAGCCCTCGCCGCACCAGACCGCCACCCAGGCGTGGCTCGCATCCGCCCCGCGCAGGCGCGGCCGGCCGGGCGGCGGCACGGTGCGCAGGTAGCCGCTGACATAGGCCGCCGGCAGGCCCATGCCGCGCAGGGCCGCGATCATCACGTGGGCGAAGTCCTGGCAGACCCCGGCCCGCAGCGCGAAGGATTCGGAGAGCGGCGTGTGCACGGTCGTGGCCTTGGAATCGAACCGGAAATCGGCGCCGATGCGCAGCATCAGGTCGTGGGCCGCCCCGTAGGCGCTGCGGCCCGGGGAAAAACTGAGCCTCGCATAGTCGGTCACGTCGGGCAGCAGCGGCACCCGGGCGCTCGGGAACAGGAAATGGACCGGCGCCCGGCCGCCGAGGTCGCGCCCGGCCACCACGGCGTCCCGGACCCGCTCCCAGGGCGGCCCGGATTCCGGTGGCGGCGGGGCAGGGCGCTCGACCCGCACGGTGGAGAGCGCCTCGACGCTGAAGGCGGTGTGGGGCACGTCCAGGGTGATCGCCACCGCCTCGATCCCGAAATAGTCGCGCCGCATCACCGCGGTGGTCGGGCTCGGGTCGATGGTCACGGCGCTGGCCAGCACGCTCTGGCCCTCGCCGTCCTGCGGCTTCAGCCGCAGGGAGCAGCGGGCGAAGCGCACCGGCTTGCCGTAACGGTAGGTGGTGCGGTGGCGCAGCGTGTAGATCACGCGAGGCCTGTCAGCTTTTCCGGGCGGAGGGCGTTCGGCCCCGCCGGGAAGTAGCGCACCGCGATGCCGTCGGCGAGCCGTTCGAGATCGGTCTCCAGGGCGGTGAGGCGCACGGCGTCGAAATCCGCGGCCTCGCCGCTGCGCAGCTCCGCCAGGATCCGGGCGGCGAGGCGGCAATGCGGCTCGGGGATGCCGTCGGCCGCGAGCGCCGGCAGGTCGGCGAGGTGCCGGGCGATCGCCTCCGCCTGGAACGCGATGGAGCGCGGGTTGTAGGGATCGAGCAGAACCATGTCGCGGACAGGGTCGAGGGCTGCGCCCTGCAGGTAGCGCCGCCCGTAGCTGATCTGCGAGTCGCAGAGCGACAGCATCACCCCGAGGCAGCCCGGCGTCGCCTCGTCGTTGGCGAAGGCGAGCGCGAAGGTGCAGGTGTTGATCGCTCGTTCGATGCGGCGCCCGAGTTCGACGAAGTGCCAGCCCTCGGCCCGGCTCATGTTCTCGTGGGTGAGGCCCGAGAGGGCGGCGAGATGGCTGAGCGCCCGCTCGGCGCGGCCCGCGAGCTGCGACTCGGTGAAGGCCAGCTCGGTGTCGAGGGACAGGAGCTCGTTCAGGTCGGCGAGCACCCGCCAGGCCTCGCCGGACAGGCGGGCGCGCAAGGCCGCGGCGTTGCGCCGGGCCGAGGCGATGTGGGCGCGGGCCGAGCCCGGCCGCTCACGCCCGGTGAGCGCCTCCTGGGCGAGCCGGGCGGTGGGCAGGTCGGCCGCGCCGGTGGCGCCCCATTCGTACAGGAGCGCCCGCAGGGCGAGCGCCGCCGGCGTGTCGAGGGCGCCCGAGATGTCGGCGCCCACCGCGTCGCCGACGCTGCGCAGGTGGGCCAGCACCAGCCGGATCACCGCCTCGGCGCGTTCGAGGTAGCGGCCGAACCAGAACAGGCCGTCGGCGGCCCGGGAGGGCAGGTGGCCCCCGACCCGCCGCACCCGCGGGGCGGCGTGGGAGCCGATCAGGGGCGCCTCGACCGGGTTCTCGGACAGCACCCAGACATCGGCGGAGCGGATGCCGAGCCGCATCTCGATCGGGTCGACATCCTCGCGCTCCGAGACCCGGCAGAAGCCCCCCGGCATCACCTGCCAGCCCGAGGGCGTCCGGGTGGCGAAGACCCGCACCACGAAGGGGCGGGGCACGAGGGTGAGGCCGCCCTCGCCGCGCTCCCAGCCGGGCATGGTCGAGAGCGGCGCGGCCTCCTGGGCGACGTAGTCGAAGGGCCGGTCGCGCAGGGCCGCGACCACGCGCGCGCGCTCGGCCGCAAGGGCTTGGGGCGCCAGGATCGCGTCGCGGCCCGCCCCGCGCTGGGGCGTGGCGGCCGGGCGCAGGGTGAGGCTGTCGAGATTCGCCCAGGCATGGGCGAGCCCTTCGAGGTCGCCGCACCACCACGCCCGCGGGTGCCCGAGCCGGAGGGGCTCACCCAGCAGCCGGCGCGCGATGCCGTCGAGATAGGGAGCCAGCGCCGCGGACTCGACCAGCCCCGCGCCCGGCATGTTGGCCATCACCAGGGAGCCGTTGCGCAGGGCCTCGAGGATGCCGGGCACCCCCAGCCGCGAGGCCGGGTTCAGCTCCAGGGGATCGAGGAAGTCGGCGTCGATCCGCCGCCACAGGGCGTCGGCCCGCTTCAGCCCCGAGACGGTGCGCACGTGCAGGCAGCCGTCCCGCATCACGAGGTCGTCGCCCTCGACCAGCATCAGGCCGAGATACCGGGCGAGCGCCGCCTGCTCGACATAGGTGCTGCTGTAGGGGCCGGAGGTCAGGAGGCAGATGCGCGGGTCGGACCGCTCGGCCCCCAGCGCCAGCCCGTCGCGAAACGCCTGGAAGAAGGCCGGCAGGCGCTCGACGTGGAGGTCGTGGAAGAAATCCGGGAAGGTCCGGGCCAGGACCATGCGGTTCTCCAGCGCCCAGCCGAGGCCCGAGGGCGCCTGCGTCCGGTCGGCCAGCACCTGCCAGCGCCCGTCGGGCCCCCGGCCGAGATCGGCGGCGTAGAGCTTCAGGTAGTGCCCCCCGGGGGGCGCGACGCCGTGGAGGGGGTGGAGGAACTCGGGCGTCCCGGCCACGATCGCGGCGGGCAGCAGCCCCTCTGCGACCAGCCGGCCTTCGCCGTAGGAATCGGCGAGGATCGCCTCCATCAGCTCCGCGCGCTGGACGATGCCGGCGCTCAGGTCCCGCCACTCGGCGGCCTCGATCACCAAGGGCAGGCAGCCGAGCGGCCAAGGATGCTCGCGCTGGTCGCCGGAGATCCGGAAGGAGATGCCCGCGTCCCGGATGTGCCGCTCCGCCGAGACGAAGCGGGTTATGATCTCCGGCTCGGTGAGCGCCCCGAGATGGTCGAGAAGGCGCGGCCACGCACCGCGCGGGGCGCCGTCGCGCCCCAAAAACTCGTCCGGCCGGCCGGGGGCGGGCCGGTAGCCCGCACTCCAGCGCGTGACGCGCTCCCGCGGGCTCTCGACCGCATCGGTCCGGGCAGTGCCGGCCGCGAGCGCCGCCTCCATCACCGCACCCCGGTCATGTCGGCGCCGGCATGCGCAGGTCGAGGGTCAGGGGGAACTCGGCGTTGGGCTCGGCCGGGGGCATCACGACCAGGCCGGGGGTGTGGCCGTGCGGCTGGAAGCGGGCGAGGCGCCGCCCCTCCGCCTCGTAGGCGTTGACCGGGTGGGTCTCGTAGTTGCGGCCGCCGGGATGGGCGACATGGTAGCGGCAGCCGCCGAGCGCGCGCCCGCTCCAGGAATCCAGGATGTCGAAGGTCAGCGGCGAGTGGGCGGGAATCGTCGGGTGCAGGGAGGAGGCCGGCTGCCACGCCTTGAAGCGCAGGCCCGCCACCGCCTCGCCGGCGCGGCCGGTGCCGGTCATGGGCAGCCGGCGCCCGTTGCAGGCGATGACGTGCCGCTCGGGCACGAAGCCCTCGACCTTGACCTGCAGCCGCTCGACCGAGCTATCGACGAAGCGCACGGTGCCCCCGCTGGTCCCTTCCTCGCCCATCACGTGCCAGGGCTCCAGCGCCTGGCGCAGCTCCATCCGGACCCCGCCGTGCTCGACCGTGCCGAAGACCGGGAAGCGGAACTGGGCCTGCGCCTCGAAGGCGACCGGGTCGAAATCGTAGCCCGCCGCCCGGAGATCCTCCAGCACCCCGAGGAAGTCGGCCCAGAGGAAATGCGGCAGCATGAAGCGATCGTGGAGGCTCGTGCCCCAGCGGACACAGCCCCCGGTCTGCGGCTCGCGCCACAGCCACGCCACCAGGGCGCGCAGCAGCACTTGCTGCGCGAGGCTCATGCGGGAATCCGGCGGCATCTCGAAGGCCCGGAACTCCAGGAGGCCGAGGCGCCCCGTCGGCCCGTCGGGCGAGTACAGCTTGTCGATGCAGATCTCGGCGCGATGGGTGTTGCCGGTCACGTCCACCAGGATGTTGCGGAACACCCGGTCGACCAGCCAGCGCGGGATGTTGGGTGCGTCGGCGGCCGGGATCTGGGCGAGCGCGATCTCCAGCTCGTAGAGCCCGTCGTGGCGCGCCTCGTCCATGCGCGGGGCCTGGCTGGTCGGCCCGATATAGAGGCCCGAGAACAGGTACGAGAGCGCCGGATGGCGCTGCCAGTAGAGCACGAGGCTCTTCAACAGGTCGGGCCGGCGCAGGAACGGGGAATCGTCCGGGGTGACGCCGCCCATGACCACGTGGTTGCCGCCGCCGGTGCCGGTGTGGCGCCCGTCGGTCATGAACTTCTCCGCGCCCAGCCGGGTCTGCCGGGCCTCGGCGTAGAGGTCGGTGGTGATGGCCACCGCCTCGCGCCAGGAGGCGGCCGGGTGGACGTTGACCTCGATCACCCCGGGATCGGGGGTGACCTTGATGAGTCCGAGGCGCGGATCGTAGGGCGGCTCGTAGCCCTCGATGTGGATCGGCAGGTTCAGCTCCGCGGCCGCAGCCTCGAGGTGGGCGGCGAGTTCGAGATACTCGTCGGCGCGCTGCGTCGGCGGCATGAACACGCGCACGATCCCGTCCCGGGGCTCGATCGACAGCGCGGTGCGCACCGCGACGCCGGTGATGCCCGCCCCGTTGACCACCGTCTCGCCGGTGGGCCGCTCCGGGAGCGGGCCGCGGGCCTCCAGCGGGTCCTGCGGCTGGTAATAGGGGTAGTGCTCGGGCGGCACGTAGGGCAGCGAGGAGAGGGGCAGGCGGTAGCCCACGGGCGAATCGCCCGGCACCAGGAAAGCGTGGCCGCGGCGGAAGGCCCATTTCTCCGAGATCCAGACCCGGTCGGCATCGCCGTCCTTGCCGGTGGGCAGGCTCGCGAGCGGCAGGACGTAGCCCGCGGCCGCGCCGAGGCCGCGGGCGTAGACGCGCTTGATCCGGGCGTCGAACTCCACCGACCCGGATTGGGCGGCAGCCGGCGTGACGTTGACCGGCAGTTCCGCGGCCTTCTTCTCCCAGAGATCGCCGTCCTCGAAGGCCGGGAAGACGTAGTCGGACAGGCCGAGCCGGCGGGCCAGCGCGTCCGCCAGCGCCTTGGCCTGGGCGATGGTCGCCGCGCCCTCCGGGGTGCCCTCTTGCGGCGCCTCCGGGGCGATCAGGGCCGGGTTCGTCCAGATCGGCTTGCCGTCCTTGCGCCAGTACAGCGCGAAGGCCCAGCGCGGCAGGCTCTCGCCCGGGTACCACTTGCCCTGGCCGTAATGCAGCAGCCCGCCCGGGCCGAAGCGGTCGCGCAGGCGCCGGATCAGCTGGTCGGCGAGCCCCCGCTTGGTCGGACCGACGGCGGCGATGTTCCATTCCGGCGATTCGAAATCGTCCACCGACACGAAGGTCGGCTCGCCGCCCATGGTCAGCCGCACGTCCTGGGCGACCAAGTCGGCGTCGATCCGCTCGCCCAGCGCATCCATCTTGGCCCAGACCGCCTCTGAGAAGGGCTTGGTGATCCGCGGCGTCTCGGCGACGCGCGTGATGCGCATCTCGAAACCGAATTCGGTTTTGGCCGGCTCGACAGCCCCCGAGATCGGCGCGGCCGAGTGGTAGTGCGGGGTCGCGGCGAGCGGGATATGCCCCTCGCCGGTCAGCAGCCCCGAGGTCGCGTCCATGCCGATCCAGCCGGCGCCCGGCAGGTAGACCTCGGCCCAGGCGTGCAGGTCGGTGAAGTCCGCCGAGGCGCCGGCCGGGCCGTCCACCGCTGTGGTGTCGGGCACGAGCTGGATCAGGTAGCCGGAGACGAACCGCGCGGCGAGCCCGATCCGGCGCAGCACCTGGACGAGGAGCCACGCCGAATCGCGGCAGGACCCGCTCTTGAGCCGGAGCGTCTCCGCCGGCGTCTGCACGCCCGGCTCCAGGCGCACGCCGTAGGCGATCTCGCGGGCGATCATTCCGTTGAGCGCCACCAGGAACAGGACCGTGCTGGTCTCCTCGGGGAGCCGCGCGAGCAGAGCCTCGATCTCCGGCCCGTCCGCCTCGACGGGATGGAGGTAGGGCGCGAGTTCCTCCGACAGGTCGGGCTCGTACGCGAAGGACCGAACTTGCGCGTAATCCTCGACGAAGAAGTCGAACGGGTTGATCACCGCCATCTCGGCGGTGAGGTCGACCTCGATCTTCAGCTCGTCGGTCTTCTCCGGGAAGACGATTCGGGCGAGCCAGTTGCCGCTCGGGTCCTGCTGCCAGTTCAGGAAGTGGTTGGCGGGCGTCACCGTCAGCGCGTAGGCCGGCACCTTGGTCCGGGCATGCGGCGCCGGCCGCAGGCGGATCACCTGCGGACCGAGGCTGATCGGCCGGTCATAGCGGTAATGCGTGACGTGGTGCAGGGCGGCTTTGATCGACACGATGGCTCCGTGTGAAGGATCGAATACGGTCTCGTAGCCGGCAGTGGGCACCGGGGCCGGCCGATCGCCGCCCCCGCCGCACGGTTATGGGACAAAGCGGTGGTCCCAAGCAATTTTCGTGCATCGGCGCGCCGACGAGGGGCTCGCCGGTCGCGGGCCTGCCGGAACTTTGCCGGTCGCATATCTTTGAACCCGAGGTGGGCCGGGTGCCGGCCCAGGACCGTGCGATGAAGATCTTCCAGTGCCAGGCCTGCGACCAGCCGGTCACCTTCGAGGCGACCGCCTGCGAGAGCTGCGCGCGCCGGCTGGGCTATGCTTGCGCGGTGCACGAGGTCTCGGCCCTGGAGCCCGTGGGTCTCTCGGCCCATCCGGCCATGGGCGGGGCCCAGGCCTTCCACGCCTACGCGGATTCCGGCCGGCGCTACCGCTACTGCAACAACGCCCTGTCGGGTGCCTGCAACTGGCTGGTGCCGGAGGACAGCCCCGACATCTTCTGCACCGCCTGCCGGCACAACCGCGTGGTGCCGGATCTCTCGCAATCCTGGAACCTCACCCGCTGGCGCCAGATCGAGGCGGCCAAGCGCCGGCTGTTCTACTCGCTGCTGCGCCTCGAACTGCCGCTCGCGACCCGGGCCCAGTACACGGACGGGCTGGCCTTCGATTTTCTGGTCGATCCGTCCGAGAGCTTCTCGTACGGGTCGCCGGTGCTCACGGGCCACATCAACGGCCTGATCACCATGAATATCGCCGAGGCCGACGACGTCGAGCGCGAGCGTCGCCGGATCCTGTTCGGTGAGCATTACCGCACCTTGCTCGGCCACTTCCGGCACGAGATCGGGCATTACTTCTGGTATCTGCTGGTGATGAACGGTCCCCACATGGCCGAGTTCCGGGGGCTGTTCGGGGACGAGAGCCTGAACTACGTCCTGGCCCTGCAGGACCACTATGCCCGCGGCGCCCCGGCCGACTGGGAGGATTCCTACGTCTCGGCCTACGCCACCGCCCATGCCTGGGAGGATTTCGCCGAGACCTTCGCGCATTACCTGCACATCGTCGACACGGTGGAGACCGCCTCGACCTTCGAGCTGCATGTGCGCCCGCGCCTGCGCAACACGTCGCAGGCGCCCACGGTGATCGATTTCGATCCCTACGACACGCAGGACCTCGACCGGCTGATCGAGGCGTGGCTGCCGCTGACCTACGCGATCAACTCCCTGTCCCACAGCATGGGCCAGCCGGCGCTCTACCCGTTCAAGCTGACGCCGACGGTGATCGCCAAGCTCGCCTTCGTGCACGAGCGGATCTACGCTTCCCGCTCCGGCAGCCTGCCGGATGCCGGCGAGGCGGGGGCGGACATGCTCCGTGCGGTGATCCTGGGCCTGCGCCAGAAGGTGGCCGCGCCGACGGCGTGACCGCTCAGGCGCCGCCCGCTCGACCGCTCTCCACGAAGGCGCGGAACGCCGCGAGGGTCTCGGCGCTGACGTGGTGCTCGATCCCCTCGGCGTCCCGCCGGGCGGTCTCGGGGCTGACGCCGAGCGCACACAGGAAGCGCTCGACGATCCGGTGGCGCTCGCGCGCCTGGACGGCGAGCCGGCGCCCGGCCTCGGTCAGGAACACGCCGCGATAGGGCCGCTGCTGGACGAACCCGTCCTCGCACAGGCGCTTGAGCATCTTGGCGACGGTCGGCTGGGCCACGCCGAGGCGGGCGGCGATGTCGACCTGGCGCGCCTCGCCGCCATCGCCGATCAGGTCGTCGATCAGCTCGACGTAATCCTCGATGAGTTCGGAACGGCGCGCCTCGCGGGCTTGGCGGAAGCTCTCCACCTGCCGCTCGGGCTCGACCAGCACGGTCTCGGGCGCGCCCTGCTCGGACGGTTCCTGCATCGGCTCTCCCTTTCGCCGCCCCCGGCACCGCCCGACTCCTGTTTAGCAAAAACCGGCCCGGGGAGGGGAGTCCCGCGATCGCTGCGCCGGGCCTCTTGAATCCCGCGGCCGGCGCACTGAATATAGCTCGGGCTATATCTTTGAGGAAAGGGTGAGACATGGGAGCGCCGAACGCCGCGACGGTTCCCGGGGGCGCGGCGCCCGGTGCGATGAGCCGGCGCGCCGAGGTGGGCATCCGCGACGTCCTCGAGGGGCGGAAGGGCGGAAGGGGCCGGTTCCTGCTGTTCGTGGGCCCGGCCGTGACGGCGTCGATCGCCTACATGGACCCCGGCAATTTCGCCACCAACATCCAGGCCGGCGCCCGTTACGGATACGGCCTGCTCTGGGTGGTGCTCCTGGCCAACCTGACCGCGATGCTGTTCCAGGCGCTGTCGGCCAAACTCGGCATCGTCACGGGCAAGAACCTCGCCGAGCATTGCCGCGACGCGACGCCGTTGCCGGCGCGGCTCGTCCTCTGGGGCATCAGCGAGATCGCCGCCATGGCCACCGACCTCGCCGAGTTCCTCGGGGGGGCCATCGGCCTGTCGCTCCTCACCGGCATGCCGCTCATGGCCGGCATGGCGGTCACGGCGGTCATCACCTACGCGATCCTGCTTCTGGAGCACGAGGGTTTCCGGCCGCTGGAGATCGCCATCGGCGCGATGGTCGGCACGATCGGCCTCTGCTACGCGGTCGAGCTGCTGATCGCGCCGGTGGCCTGGGCGGAGGCCGCCAAGGGGCTCGTCACGCCGAAGATTCCGGACGCGCAGGCGCTCACCATCGCGGTCGGGATCATCGGCGCCACCGTGATGCCGCACGCGCTGTTCCTGCATTCGGGGCTGACGCAAGGCCGGGGCAGCCCCCGGAGCGAGGCCGACCGGCGCCTGCTGGTGCGCTTCTCGAACCGCGAGGTGGTGGTGGCGCTGCTGCTGGCGGGTCTGGTCAACATCGCGATGGTGATCATGGCGGCGGCCGCCTTCCACGGCGACCACAGCACGGTCGCCGAGATCGGCGAGGCGTACCGCACCCTGACGCCGCTGCTCGGGCCGGCGGCCGGGGCCGCCTTCCTGGTGTCGCTGCTCGCCTCCGGGATCTCATCCTCGGTGGTCGGCACGCTCGCCGGGCAGATGGTGATGCAGGGCTTCACCGGCTGGCGCATCCCGCTCCTGGTCCGCCGGCTCGCGACCATGCTGCCGGCCTTCGCGGTGGTGGCGGCCGGCATCGATCCGACGCGCGCGCTGGTCCTGTCCCAGGTGGTGCTGTCGCTCGCCCTGCCGGTGCCTATGGTGGCGCTGGTGCTGTTCACCCGCCGCCGGGACCTGATGGGCCCGTTCGCCAACGGCCCGCTGACCCAGGCGGCGGCTGTCGCCGGGGCTGTGGTGGTGCTCGGCCTCAACATGGTTCTGCTGGCCGCCGCCTTCGGGGTGCCGGTGCCGGGGCTGGAGTGATTCTTCCCCAAGGCGGGCGCCGTCTTTTACGAGTTTCCAAAGGGCTGGGTCACAGTCCTTTGGAAACCGTGACTTTTTCGCCAGACGCGCGCGCACGGCCCCCGGTCAGGTCGCCCGAACCACAACCTCCACGAGGTTGGCCCCCCCGGACTGGATCCCAGCCTCGATCGCCGGGGCGATGTCGGCCGCCCGGGTCACCCGCCGCGCCGGCACGCCCATGGAGGCGGCCAGTGCCAGGAAGTCGATGCGCGGGTCGGTGAGGTCCATGGCGATGAAGCGGTTGGCCCGCACCGAGGCGTAGTGCAACTGGCCCTTCATGAATGTCTTGAGGATGTTGTACTCGGCGTTGTTGATCACCACGAAGGTGACCGGCAGTTTTTCGTGCGCGGCTGTCCACAGAGCCTGGGGCGAGTACATGGCGGCCCCGTCGCCCACGACGCAGACGACGGGCGCGCGGTCGAGTCCCAAAGAGAAGCCCACCGCGGCCGGCATGCCCCAGCCGAGCACGCCGCCGCGCATCGCCGCGTATTGGTGGGCGGAGGGGCTGTCGAGGAAGGTGCGCAGGTGGGTGAGCGTCGCGGGCGCCTCGTCGATGATGGTGGTCTGCGCCCCTACCGCGCGGGCCACCTCGCGGGCGGCGACAAGCGGCGCGATCACCGGATCCTCGAACGCGGCGTCGGCCGCGGCGGCGAGCTTGCCCCGCCGCTCGGCCCGGGCCGCCGTCGCCGTCGCGCGCAGCGCCGCGAAGGTGCCGGCGCGGTCGGCCACCCGGACGGCCAGCAGAGGCAGCAGCGCGTCCAGCGAGGCCTGGATGTCGCCCACCGTCGACAGATTGGTGGCGTAGGTGCGGCCGAGATCGCGCACGTCCGCGGAGAGCTGGAACACCTGCGTCCCCGGCGGCACCGCCGAGACCTCCGAGTAGAGCACGGTGATCAGCGATTTGCCGCCGAGCGCGAACACCGCGTCGTAGCGCCCGAGGATCTCGGCGATGGCATCGGCCCGGGTCGGCAGGTTGCCGGCCCAGAGCGGGTGGGCGGTGGGGAAGGGGATGTGGGCCGGCCAGGACGAGCCGTAGACCGGCGCCGCCAGCAGGTCGGCCAGCGCAACCATCTGGGCGGAGGCGTCCGAGGCGTCGATCTCGTCCCCGGCGATCAGCGCGAGGCGGCCGGGCGCGATGGCGGCGAGCTTGTCCGCCAGCCGGTCGAGGGAGCCCGCCACCGCCCGCTGGTCGATGGTCGAGGTCTCGCCCGCCGGCACCGCGGTCATCGCCTCCATCACGTCCATAGGCAGGGACAGGAAGACCGGGCCGGAGGGCGCGGCGGCGCAATCATGGAAGGCGCGGCGCAGGAGCACCGGGAGCTGGTCCGGGCTCGTGACCTCGCGGGCCCATTTCACCACCGGGTCGGCGATGGCGACGAGGTCGCCCATCAGCAGCGGGTCGGTGAGCGCGTGGCGCAGGTCCTGCTGCCCGGCGGTGACCACCAGCGGCGTGCCGGTGACCTGCGAGTTCACGAGCCCGCCCATGCCGTGGCCGAGGCCGCCGGCGGTGTGCAGGTTGAGGAAGGCCGGCCGCCGCGCGCCCTGCGCGTAGCCGTCGGCCATCGCTACCGCGGTCGCCTCCTGGAGAGCGAGGATGTAGCCGATGTCCTGCGCCTCGGTGAGCGCGTCGATGAGCGGCAGTTCGGTGGTGCCGGGATTGCCGAAGATGTAGCGGACCCCCTCCGAGCGCAGCACCTCCAGCAGCAGGTCGGCCCCCCGGCGGCGGCCGGCGGCTTCCACGGTCTCGATCGCCATGCGGATCCCTCCTCCGCGCCTCGGCGGAATCGGGGGGAGGCTAAACCATGGGTGCGTCGGGGCAATGGCCGGGCGCTGCGAGCGCGTGTCAGGACCCGATCGGCAGGAGGAGGCCGGGCGCCAGCGACGCCGCGGCCCTGGGCCCATCCTTCACCAGGCGAAGCGCCGTGCGGGCGAGGCGGTTGCGCAGGCGACGGGCTCGCCAGAGCGCGCCGGTCTCCACGGCGAGCCCGCGGGCGTAGAGGCTGGCGCGCAGGCTGCGCGCGTCGCAGGCCTGCTTGACCGGATCGTCGTAGAACGCCGCGATCTTGCCCCGGCTCATGCCGGGCGTGGCGAGCCAGGCCGGCACGTGGACCCGCGCGAGCCGGTCGGCGTCGGTGAGGAGCTTGCCGATCCCGGTGCCGGGGATCGGGCAGGCGGTCTGGAAGGCGTCGCCGATCAGCACCAGTCCATCGCGCCCCACGCCCTCGGCCCGGGCGAGGTCGATCGGCCGGACCTCCACGGGCCCGGCCACCGACAGGTCCGGGCAGTGCCGAGACAGCCGCGGCATCATCGCCCGCAGGGCCGCCTCCGGATCCCGGCGCAGGGCCGCGACCCAGGGCTCGCCGGGGTCGCGGTAGCAGAACAGGTTGGCCCGCATGACGTCCCCGATCGGGAACAGGGTCAGGTAGGCGTCGCGCCCGCCGAACCGCTCCGAGAAGTAGGTCATGGCCGGGAACGGGAAGCACGAGCGCGAGGCCGCCATGTCGAAGCCGACGGCCAGGGAGTGGCGCGGCCTGAGGGGGCGCTTGGCGATGCCGGCCTTGGCCAGCAGCGCCTGCCCGAGCCCGGTGGCGAGCACGACGAGGCGCGCCTCGATCCGGCGGCCGTCGCCCAGGGTGACCACCTGGCGATCCGGCCCGAGTTCGAGCTCGGCGACGCGGCCGGGAATCAGCAGCCCCTTCGGCAGGGCGTCCCGGACCGCCCCGACCAGCACGGGATAGGGCGCGCCCCATTCGCGGGCGGCCTCGCGGTAGGCGAGGCGGCCGTAGCGGACCACCGCGACCTCCTCGGTCGCCGTCGTGCAGGCGGCGAGCGCCGGGCCGAAGCCGAGCCCCTCGAACAGGGCCATCTGGTCGGCCCCGAATTTTTCCGCCCGGAAGTCGCGACGCGCCTCGCCGCGTTCGGCCTGGGCGTCGATCAGCGCGACCCGCGTCCCGGCGCGGGCGAGCGCCCCGGCCAGGCAGCTCCCGGCCAGCCCGGCCCCGACCACGGCCACGTCGTGGCGGTCCAACACGCTCTCCATCGCCGACATCCGAAAGTCGTCCCGTTCACGGGGCCGGTAATCGAACGCATGAATACGCCCGCATGGCAGCGATCGCGAAGTCCGCAAAGCGCGTACGTAATTTTTTCGGCGTCCGCAGAGATAGACTGAGAGCTCCTGACAAAACGCCCGATCAGCGGGAGACCTCCTACTGATCGCGACGGCACAGCGGGCGTTTTGTGAGGGGCGCTTACATGGCAGCATCCGCGACTCTAGGCCGCCTCATCTTCTGATTGAATCGCTGCAGCTTGCCCGGATCCATGGCACCCAGCACGGATCCGCGGCCTCACGCCCGCAACTGCGCCACGAAGGCGCGCATGAACGGCGGCAGACCGTCGAGATCGCGCAGGCACAGGGTCAGGTCGCGCCGCGCCCAGGCGTCGGAGAGCGGCACCACCGCGATGGCGAGCCCCTGGGCCGCCCGGGCGGCCGCGCTCTCGGGCAGGACCGCGATCCCGACCCGGGCCTCGACGAGGCGGCAGACCGCGTCGAAGCCGCGCAATTGCACCCGCAGGCGCATGGGCCGCCCCTCCCGGACCGCCTGGGCGACCAGGAACCGGCTGATCGCGCTGCGCCGATCCAGGCCGACGAGATCATGGCCGAGCACCTCGGCGAAGGGGATCCCCGTGCGCGCCGCCAAGGGATGATCTCGGGCCGCCACCAGCACGAACCGATCCTCCCGGAACGGGAAGGTCTGGAGCGAGCCGGTATCGACCGTGCCGGACAGGATGCCGAGATCGGCCGCGCCCTCGGCCACCAGCCCGACGATCTCGTCGGAGGTGCGCTCGTCGATCTCGACGCCGATCCCGGGATGAGCGGCCAGGAAGGCCGAGAGCGCGTCGGGCAGGAACTCGGTGAGCGCATTGGTGTTGGCCAGCACCCGGATCTGGCCGACCGCCCCCCCCGAGAACACCGACATCTCCTCGCGCAGCCGCTCCACGCCGGCCAGGACCTCCCGGGCATGGACCAGGAGCGCGCGCCCGGCAGGGGTCGCGCAGACGCCCTGCCGGCTCCGGGTCAGGAGCGCGGCGCCGAGAGATTCCTCCATCGACCGGATCCGCGTCGAGGCGGCCGCCAGGGCGAGGTTGGCGCGCGCCGCCCCATGGGTGATCGAGCCGGCCTCGACCACGTGCCGGAACAGGCCGAGATCGACCAGATCGAACCGGATCATCGCCCAGGTGCCCTCTCCGCACGCCACCCGCGCCGACCGCCGCGCGCGGCCCCGCCCCGTCGTGTCGCGATGCCCCGCGACGGTAGCGTCGCACCGCTTGCGTGTCAGCGTCCCCGGGCATCTTCTCGAAGACATCGACCGGGTCGCCCCGCCCCCAAGCAGGTTCCGACAGACCACTATCGGCGCGCCAGGAACGAATGGAGAGCGCCTGTCTTCATATATGAACGCGCATTATGTCTCTCCTATAACAATCTTACAATATACATATCTAATCATCGCGCAATTGGACGCGAAGAGACCATGACTTTCACTATCGGGATAAATTTGGAATCGATTCGAGAATTATTTACTCCTCTTTAACGGGCAACAATTCAACCGTATGCTACCGTCCCCGAATCCGTTTGGGTCGGGTGCGGCACCTGCACCGCGATCGTCACTGGACCAGGCCATGACCGACTTCGGCGATACAGATCCGCGTTTGACCAGCGGGAGGATTCCCGCGGCGGGGGGCGCCCTCTGCCGCAGCGCTGCGGGACCGTGGCCGTGCGCCTCCGGCGCGCCGCGCCGCCCGTCCCGCGCCGGAACCCTGCCCGCCGAGCGAGTCGAGACCCGATGATGGATGCGCTTCTGGTCGACGACAGCTCGACCATGCGCCTGCGGCTGCGCCAGATGCTGGAGGCCAAGCCCGATGTCAGCGTGACCGACTACGCCGACCCGGCCGCCGCCCTCGTCGAGGCGCAGATGCGCGCCTTCGACCTGGTGCTGGTCGACTACCACATGCCGGCGATGGACGGGATCGCGTTCATCCAGCACATGCGCACCATCCCGCACTACGCCCAGGTGCCCATCGCGATGGTCACCAGCGACATCTCCGACGCGGTGCGGCTCGCCGCCCTGGAGGCGGGGGCGACCGATTTCCTCGACAAGTCCATGCGGGGCGTCGAGCAGACCGTGCGGCTGCGCAACCTGGTCCGCCTCGCCAAGGCGGTGCGGCGGCTGGCCGAGCAAGCCGCGTGGCTCGACGGCGAGGTCGAGGCCGCCCTGCGGCACATGCGCGAGCGCGAGGAGGAGATCATCTTCCGCCTGTCGCTGGCCGTAGAGTACCGCGACAACGACACCGGCGACCACACCTGGCGGGTGGCCCGCTACAGCCAGATCGTGGCCGAGGCGCTGGGCCTGCCGGCGGAGGTCTGCCGCAACCTGTACCTGGCCGCGCCGCTGCACGATGTCGGCAAGGTGGCCATCCCGGACGGCATCCTGCTGAAGCCCGGCCGGCTCGACCCGGACGAGTTCGCCCTGATCAAGACGCACGCGACCATCGACCAGCGCATCCTGGGCGGCAGCACCTCCGAGCTGATCCGGCTGGCCGCCGAGATCGCCGAGGCGCATCACGAGAAATGGGACGGCAGCGGCTATCCGAAGGGGCTGACGGGCTCCGGGATCCCCCTGGCAGCCCGGATCGTCGCCGTGGCGGACGTGTTCGACGCCCTGACCACGCAGCGGCCCTACAAGGAGGCGATGTCCTTCGAGGCGGCCCTGGCGTGCATCCGGGCCGATAGCGGCCGCCATTTCGACCCGGCCTGCGTGGAGGCCTTCTGCGCGCGCTGGCCGGACGTGCTCGTGGCCGGCGGGCAGGAGCGGGCCGCGGCCCGGCCGGGCGCCCGCGCCGTCACGGAGCCCTGGGCCCGGGTGCCGACCCTGCTCCGCGAGATCGCCGCCGAGACCCCCGTCCTCGCAGGACGGTTCGTCGACATCCCGAACGCCCGCGCCGGCGGGGAGGAAAGGCCCGCATGCAGGCGCCATGGATGACGCCGCGGGCAATGGTGCTGATGTCGGCGCATCTGTGAAAATCACGGCTTCAGAAGGTCTTCGACCTTTGGAAACCCGATCGCGGGCCTCGATCCGAACGCGGGTGACGCGCGGCGCCGGCACGCCTAACCTGCCCCCATGCGCGTCTTCCACACCGCCGACTCCGCCCGGCACGATCCCGAACGCTATCTGCGGCGCGGCACGCCGATCCCGCATCCCGAGCAGGCCGCGCGCTACGCCATCCTGCACGCGGCGGCCCGGGACGGCGGACACGACCTCGCCGCCCCCGGCGACCACGGCCTCGACCCGATCCTGGCCTTACACGATCCCGGCTACGTCACCTTCCTGGCCGAGGCCTGGGCGCGCCGGGCGGAGATGCCCGGCATCGGCGACGAGATCCTGACCGGCTGCTTCGCCCGGCCGCAGATGCACCGGAAGCCCGCCGGCCTGCTCGGGCTCGCCGGCCTCTACACCGCCGACACCTCGACGCCGATCCGGGCGGGCACCTGGGCGGCGGTCTACGGCGCGGCGCAATGCGCCGTCGCGGCCGCCGACGCGGCGCGGGAGATCGGCCACGCCTACGCCCTGTGCAGGCCGCCCGGCCACCACGCCTACGCGGAGTCCGCCGGCGGCTTCTGCTTCCTCAACAACAGCGCGATCGCGGCCGGGCGGATGCTGGCGGCCGGAGGCGGCCCCGTGGCGATCCTCGACATCGACGTGCACCACGGCAACGGCACGCAGGGGATCTTTTACGCCCGCGCGGACGTGGTCACGGTCTCGGTCCACGCGGACCCGTCGGACTACTTTCCGTTCTATGCCGGCTACGCCGACGAGACCGGGGCGGGGATGGGGGCCGGGCTCAACCGCAACCTGCCGCTGCCGCCGGGCTCCGGCGACGCGCCCTGGCTCGCGGCCGTGGAGGCGGGCCTCGCGACGATCGCGGCACACAGGCCGCGGGGGCTGGTGGTGGCGCTGGGCCTCGACGCCTCAGCGGACGACCCGATCGGCGCGCTCACGGTGACCCGGGCCGGGTTCGCCGCGGCGGCGCAGCTTGTCGCCCGGGCCGGGCTGCCCACCGCGATCGTCCAGGAGGGCGGCTACCTCTGCGCGGCCTTGCCGGAGAACCTGGCGGCGTTCCTGGCCGCCTTCGACGCGGCCCGCTGAGCGCCGGCTCCGCCCGACGCGAAGACCGGGCGTCGCGATACGAATACCGTGCAGTGCGACCCGAATGTGATAGCCGGAGGCCCGGCGCGCGCCGACATGGCGCGTGCGACCTGTATACCGGTCGGAAAGGGCGCCGCTTCGACGTGCGTCCCGGGAGGAGGAACAGAGCGATGACCGCGGGCGACGTCCGGCTGCGCGAGGCGGCCAGCGCACCCTGGTACGCGGGTGTCACCCCGCGCCACTGGCGCATTCTCTGGGGCAGCTATCTCGGCTGGATCTTCGACGGCTACGAGGCGGTCGCCCTGATCTACGCCCTGCGCCCGGCACTGGCCTCGATCCTCACCCCCGAGCAGGCCCAGGCGCCGGCCTATTACGTGGGACTGGCCATCGGCATCACGCTGCTCGGCTGGGGCATCGGCGGCCTGATGGGCGGCATCGCGGCCGACTACATCGGCCGCAAGCGCATGATGATGATCTCCATCCTGGGCTACGCGGTCTTCACGGGGCTGACCGCCTTCGCGGGGAGCTTCGCGCAGCTCGCGATCCTGCGGTTCATCACCGGGCTCGCGATCGGCTCGGAATGGTCCACCGGCATCGCCCTCGTGGCCGAGACATGGCCGAACCGGGCGCGGCCGAAGGGCTGCGGCTTCCTGCAGTCGGGCTTCGGCGGCGGCGCGGTGCTGGCCGCCATCGTGTGGGCTGTGCTGGCCGCCTTCGACCCGCTCGGCAAGGATTCGTGGCGGATCATGTTCGCCCTCGGCGCGCTCCCGGCCTTCGTCTGCCTGTACCTCCGGCGGGCGCTCGAGGAATCCGAGCAATGGATGCAGGCGCTCAAGCAGCAGCGCTGGGCCGCCACAGCGGAGGATGCCGGCCACGCCCCGCGGACCGCGCAGCGCCCGTTCACACTGGCCGAAATCTTCCGGGAGCCGGAGAGCCGGCGTCGGGTGCTGCTGGCCACCGCCATGTCGTTTGCCACAACCGTCGGCTGGTGGGCAGTCTCGTCCTGGCTGCCGGCCTACACGGAGGCGCTGGCCAAGGCCGCGGGCGAGCCGGCCAACGTCTGGGGCCCGCGCATGGGCATCATCTACAATATCGGGGCGATCACCGCCTACGTGCTCTCCGGCTTCGTCGCCGACGCGATCGGGCGGCGCGCCTTCCTGCTGGCGACCTATCTCGGCTGCATCGTCACCTCGCTCGCCTGCTATCTCTGGACGGGCGGGCTGGTGCCGTTCCTGGGGCTCGCCTTCCTGAACGGGTTCTTCACCCTGGGCTTCGCCTTCTCGTGGATGGCGATCTACCTGGTGGAGCTGTTCACGCCCGCGGTCCGGGCCACCGCGGCGAGCTTCGTGTTCAACGGGGCGCGGCTGATTGCCTGGGTCTTCCCGATCATCGCCGGGCAGATCGTGACCCTGTCGGGGGGCGTGGCGGCGGCGGCGCTGACCATGTCGAGCGTCTACGTGGTCGGCCTCATCGTGCCGTGGTTCATGCCGGAGACGACCGGGAAGCCGCTCCCGGAATGACCGCTTCGGATCCCTCCCCGCAACGCGGAAGGGGGGCCCGCGCGTCGGCGGGGGGCGGGATCGGGGAAGGCCCTCTGTCCCGCCAGGCGATCCTGCGCCGCCCCTAGCCCTTGCGGGACGGCGTTGGAGGCGGGCTGGTTCCGGAATCGATCGCGGCGGGGCCGCCCGCGCCCCCCTCCGCACAATCGGGAGGGGAAACGCGCCGTATCTCAGACGCTCGCACCCGGCCCCGCTCTATGCACCCGCGGGGAGGCGCGAAGGGCCTGATTAATCCTCGTCGTCCTCGTCCTGGTGCCGGCCCTTGAGCTTGGCGAAGACCGAATCGGCGTCGATCCGCTCCTCGCGGCCGCCATGCTCGTCCGCCTCCTCGTGCGCGGGCTCCCGGGCCGTGGAGACTTCCGTGGGCAGGAGCGAGGCGCCGGCCTCGGCCGCCACCGCGGCCGGGCGGTCGGCCGCCGCGCGCTGGACCTCGAAGTCGAGGTTGATCTGGGTGGTCAGGCCCAGCGTCACCGGGTCCATCGGCTGGAGCGAGCCGGAATTCCAGTGGGTGCGCTCGCGGATCTGCTGGATCGTCGACTTGGTGGTGCCCACCAGGCGGATGATCTGCGAATCCTTTAGCTCGGGGTGGTTGCGCAGCAGCCACAGGATGGCGTTGGGCCGGTCCTGGCGGCGCGAGAGCGGGGTGTAGCGCGGGCCCTTGGTGGTGCGCTTCACCTCCGGCAGCTTCACCTTCGAGACGGCGGGCTTGAGCTTGTAGTGCGGCGCCTTCTGGGCCTTCTCGATCTCGTCGCGGGTGAGCTGGCCCGTGGCGACCGGATCGAGCCCCTTGATGCCGGCCGCGACCTCGCCGTCGGCGATGCCCTTCACCTCCAGCGGGTGCAGCTTGCAGAAGTCGGCGATCTGCTCGAAGGCCAGCGAGGTGTTCTCGACCAGCCACACGGCGGTCGCCTTCGGCATCAGCGGACCTTGGGACATGTCTCTCGTGCTCCGGCCTGGCGGGACGGGGACCGGGCATCGGGCCGCGGGCTCCGGATGGATGATCCGGAAGTCCCGTCTCACGCTGTCGAATGGGGATGGGCCACTATAGGGCCGGCCGGTGAGTGGCGCAATCGCGGGTTGGGCGGTTCGCGCGTCGAGCCGGGTCGCCTCCTCGGCGCCGGTGGCCTCGACCGAGGCCGGGCTTTCGTCGGCGCGCGTGGGGAGCCCGCACGAGGCCGGGCGGCGCCGGCCCGCTCCGCCGGCGTCGCGGCCGCGTCAGGGCCCGGCGCCCAGGAACCGGGCCGCCGCCGTCGAGAATTCCGGGGTCCGCAAATATCCGTAGGACTTGTGGCGGTTCTCGGCGCCGTCCGGCCTCCGGTAGGCGTTGATCACCGGCACGTCCCGGACCCGCACCCTCGACGCGTTCGGCGCGTAGATCTCGCCGAGGTCGTCGCCCACCGTGGCGATGTCCTGGCGGTCCATCAGGTTGGTCCAGGCCGTCAGCGCGGCCGGCACGCGCAGGTCGCCGTGCTCGGCCGCGAGCTTCAGCTTCAGCTCGGCGAGGCCCAGCGGCGCGCCCAGGGTGACCAGGGCGCAGCGGGGCAGGGGTGTCCCCTCCGCCTCGGCCGCCCGGAGCACGTCGTACGCGATCAGGCCGCCCATCGAGTGCGCGGCGATCAGCACGTCGGATCCGGCGGCCTCCAACAGCGCCGCCCGCAGGCGCGCGCGGGCGGCGGCCCGGAAGCCCGCGTCCTCGTAGTAGCCCCAGAGATCGTCGAGGCGGTGTTCCAGAATCAGGTCGTCGACCGGGGTCAGCCCGGCAGCCTCCTGCAGGTGCGAGAGGCCGCGGTAGATCCGGTCGGTGAGCGTCGGCGCGGGGCGGTCGGGATCGCCCGCCGGAGAGGGGAACGGGCCGGTGCCGTCGTCGGGACGATAGGGCTCGCGGTTGAGCCCCCCGGCCAGCGGCTCCGGGTAGCGCAGGTCCGCCCAGTAGACGAACGAGAAGGCCAGCTCGGGCGCCGGGCGCCCGAGGTTGCGCCCCAGGCCCTCCCGGATCGCCGCGCGCCACCAGGCGGCCTTCTCGTCCCGGGGCGGCTTGTTGGCCAGCCCGTGGATGCCGATGAGTGTCGTCCGGCCCAGTGCCCGCTCCTCCCGGACCGGCGATTCCGCCGGCCTGACGAGGTAGGGCCGGCCTTTCCTAAAGACACTGCGGCGAATTCCGCGCCGCCGTCACGCGGCTTCGCGGAACCGGCGCCGCGATCAGTCGAACAGGCTGGAGACGCTGGCCTCCGTGGCGGTCCGCCCGATCGCCTCGCCGAGCAGGGGCGCGATGGTCGCCACCCGGATGTTGCGGGCGAGCTTGACCGCCTGGGTCGGCTGGATCGAATCGGTGATCACCAGTTCCTTCATCCGCGAGGCGGCGATGCGCGAGACCGCGCCCCCCGAGAGCACGCCGTGCGTGATGTAGGCGGACACGTCCCGGGCGCCGGCGTTGAGCAGCGCCTCGGCGGCGTTGACCAGGGTGCCGCCCGAATCGACGATGTCGTCGACCAGGATGCAGGAGCGGCCCTCGACCTCGCCGATGATGTTCATCACCTCGGACTCGCCTGGGCGCTCGCGGCGCTTGTCGACGATGGCGAGCGGGCAGTCGATGCGCTTGGCGATGGCGCGGGCGCGCACGACGCCGCCGACGTCCGGCGAGACCACCATGCGGTCGGCGCTCGGCAGTCGCTCCTTGATGTCGCGGACCATCACGGGGGCGGCGAACAGGTTGTCGGTGGGGATGTCGAAGAAACCCTGGATCTGGCCGGCATGGAGGTCGAGGGTCAGCACCCGGTCGGCCCCGGCCTCGGTGATGAGGTTCGCCACCAGCTTGGCCGAGATCGGGGTGCGCCCCGAGGTGCGCCGGTCCTGCCGGGCGTAGCCGAAATACGGGATCACCGCCGTGATGCGCCGGGCCGAGGACCGGCGCGCGGCGTCGATCATGATCAGCAGTTCCATCAGGTGGTCGTTGGCCGGGAACGAAGTCGACTGGACGATGAACACGTCCTCGCCGCGCACGTTCTCCTGGAGCTCGACGAAGATCTCCATGTCGGCGAACCGCCGGACCATGCACTTGGCCAGCGGCAATTCGAGATAGGCGGCGATCGCCTCGGCCAAGGGCCGGCTCGCGTTGCCGGCGATGATCTTGATCGAGGATTTCATGGCATCCGCTCACTCACGGCCGAACTTCGCGCCGCGCTCCGAATACCGGTCCCGCGTCGGGCCGGATGGATTTGATGACGGGCGAGGCTCTTAGCAGCGGGCAGGGAGCGTCACAATGCCTTCACGTGGCCTTCACGTGCGCACCGCACAGGCGGGCGCCCGCGCAGGGTCATCGCGCAGGGTCATGGGGGCGGGGCGCCTCAGACGGCCGGGGGCTCCAGCAGCCGGTGCAGGTGGACCACGAAGTAGCGCGTCTGCGCGCTGTCGACGGTGGCCTGCGCCTTGGCACGCCAGGCGGCCTGCGCGGAGGCGTAGTCCGGGAAGATGCCGACGATGTCGAGGCCCTTGATGTCCCGGAACCGGACGCCGTCGAGGTCCTGCAACTCGCCACCGAAGACCAGGTGCAGCTTCTGGTCGCTATCGATCGCCGTCGTCATGAACCACTCCTCAGCTCTCGTCCGCGGCGCTCGCAGATGGCGGCTGCCCGGTCAAGCCCGGATGTCGCGGTCCCCGGGCCGGGGAACCCCGCGCATGCACGGATTCAGCGACGATGCCCGGCCGCCCGCCACGGGCCGCATGCGTCACCGGGCGCGGCCACGCGGCGGGCACGAAACCGCCGATGCCGCAGGCTGGAGCGGACTTTTTCTCACGGAAACAGGAGGGTTCTTCAGCGCTCTGTCGTGGCATGACGGTCTCGGAAAACCGGATTCCACTTCGCTGCATCATGCTCTAAGCCGACGTGCATGAATCAATTCTGCTCACGTCCTAGCGCGTGCATCCTGTTTGCCGCCGGATCGGTGACCACGTCGGCCAATGATGCCTAGGGACGGCGGATGACGGGCATGCGACTCCGCCTCGCCGTACTCGCGCTCGGCCTCTGCGCCGGGCAGGCGCTGGGCCAGCAGGGGGGCCGGGCGCCGGCCCGCACCGGACCGGACCGGGCCGCACACGACAAGGGCGCCCCGGTCCGGTCCGGTGCGCCGCAGGTGATCGGCTGCCCGTCCCTGGCCAATTACCGGATGCTGATGCGCGGGGGCGCCCCCGCGGCCGCGGCGCTGCTGGCCGATCCCAAGGCGGACCACCTCGGCTGCAGCACGCTCTCGCGCGGGGAGATCACCGGCATCGCCGACCGGGTATCCCTGGGCGGCGAGAGCTACGACTGCGCCGGCGTACGCGGGACCACGACCTGCCACTGGATGGAGGCCGGCGCGACCGGCCGCCCAGCCCCGGCGGCCCGCTGAGACGCGGCGGCCCGCCTCAGCGCAGGTGGCCGCTCGCGCGCAGACCCCGCTCGACGGCGTCGTGGACGGCCTGGAGCGGATTGTCGTTGATGGCGGCCGGCGGGTGCAGGGGCGGCATCGGGCCGGGCCGCAGGTCGAGCCCCGGCAGAATCGTGGGATCGGACGCGGGCGCCGCCGGGCGCAGCGGCCAGCGGGCGGCCAGCGCCCGAAGCCTCTCGCGCAAACCGGGCGGGAGGAGCGGCATGAGCCTGTCGAGCATGACCGGCCTCAACGCGCACGGCCGGCTGCGGCCGGCGGCGAGAGGGAGATGGCGGGACGGATCTTCACGGCGGCATCCAGCGCATTGATCGATGCAACAGATCAAACGGGCCAGGGCACCTGCCGTTCCGCACGGCTCGAGATGGCAAGCTCCGTTGCGGATGTCGCCGGGCGATCGCCGAGCACGGATCCAGCCGCCCGAGATCGCTGCTATCCGCATCGCCGGACCGGTCGCGGCCTCGGACCCGAGCGCTCCGAAGTGGGCGGGGAGGGGCGGGCAGCGGACGACCGACGCCAAGGAAAGCGCGTCGCCCGCGCACGCCGACCTCGATGCCCCGGATCCGTCGCAACCTGGCATCGCGTCCGGCCCGCGTGATCCGCCGGTCCAAGGGACACGCGGATCAGACGGCTCGGCTCAACCCGAACGCCTGCGATCGGCGCGGCTGTCGGGGCGAGCCGGACCCGTCAGGTCGTCACTCGGTGCTCGGGGCCGCGATCGGTGCTGCGGCGATCTGACCGCCCTCGACGAGCGTCGGTTGGCCCGTCACCGACTGCGGGAGCAGGGGCGCGCCGTCTGCGTCGTCCCGTACCCCGAGCAGTGTCTCCACGGCGCCGACGAGGGCCGAGACACCGTACGGCTTGCGGAGGAAGTGAGCCCCCGGAGGCAGATCGGCGGGCGCCGGGTGCGTCTTGCCGGAGGTGACGAGAATGCGGATCTCGGGCCAGCGTTCGTGGACAAAGCGCGCGAGCGCGAGGCCGCCCATCGAACCGGGCATGTCGCAGTCCGTGAACAGGAGCCGCACGTCGTCGCGCGCGAGCAGCAGGGCCAGCGCCCCCCGCCCATCCTGCGCCTCGACCACGCTGAAACCGGCATCGGCCAACATGTCGGAGGCCACCAACCGCACGTGATCGTCATCCTCGGCGATCAGGATGGCGACCGACTGGCTTTGCGAGACCTCCGACCCCGATTGCTGCGTCACACTCAACCCCTCGGCGCCCGAAATGTCCCGACTTTCTAGGCAGCTGCGGCGGATCTCGAATGGCCGTGTCATCCTCCCGGCAGCCGCCGGAGGCACCCTATAGCGTATGAAATCACACAATGCACGGTTGAACCCGCGATCCAATCCGTAACCGTACCGCCCGCTGAAACGCTCACGTGCACGGCACGCGCGCGCAGGATCATGCCCCGGCCGCGCCGAGGATCAGGCCGCCGCCAGCAGGGCGGCGAGCCCGATGTTGGTCACGTGGTGCAGGAACTGATCGAACCCGATCAGCCACCAGAACCGGGCGTCGGAGGTCGGGAAGTGCGTCCGCTGGCCCGCCAGCGCCTTGCCGCGGTCGACCGCCGTGTGGATCGCGAAATCCGCGAGCGCCAGCCACCACAGGGCCGGCTTGACCGCGAGCGCGATCAGCAGGGTCCCGAAGCCGTGCAGGCCGGTATGGGCACAGAGCGGGCCGACCCAGGCCGAGGGCCGGTCCTTGCCCTGCGCCATCCAGTTGCTCTGCAAGAAGAAATCCGCCGCGAGATGCTTCGCTGAGAACGCGACGAGCAGGAGCGCGAAGGCTCCGACCGGAACGGGCGTGTCGACGGACGGCATCCGGGCGCTGTCTCTCCTGCCGCGATCCCGCGGGGCGAAGGTTCGATCCGCGTCGTGCGAGCCGAATCCTGGAATGCGCAGCATATACCGGGTCTGAGGCTCCTGGCTCGAGCCGGGATCGGCGCGGCCTGCGCAGCATTGGCAGTTGAACCAACTGAAGATCGAAATATTTCCAATTATTGGACAGAATTGTTATCGTGAATTTTGTCGTTTTGTCCTGCATATAGGTCGTTTTTCAGGTTTTAAGTGTTCTAATTCATGAAGATAGTCATTGTTGGATACACGCTCCGCATGGTAGCCGTCGCGGCGCATGAGCCCTGCGAGCATGACATCGGCAGACCCGGATCGCGATGCGGACGACCACGGCGCACGGGTCGCGGCGCGCCCGCTCGGCCGGCCCGGACAGGCCCCCCCCGGCCCGCCCTGGAACCTCGCTGCGTTCCAGCGGCATCGCGCGGCCTATCTCGCGAGCGCGCGCCGCATCCTCGACTGTCCGATGCAGGCGGAGGACGTGGTTCAGGACGTGATGCTCCGGCTCATCGTCGATCCGCCGCGGACCGGGCAGGGGTCCGAGGCCGCCTATATCAGCCGGATGGTGCGCAACCTCGCCCTCGACCGCGCGCGGCGGCGCGGCCTGGAGCGGCGCCTGTTCACCGGCCTCGACGCGGCCTCCGACCCGGCCGATTCCGATGCGGGAACACCCGAGACGGCCGTGACCGCGCGGGAATCCCTGCGCCAGGTCGAGGTGGCGGTAGCCGAGCTGCCGGAACCCATGCGCACCGCCTTCCGGCTGCACCGGATCGAGGGCATGCCGCAGATCGAGATCGCCGCGCGGCTGGGTGTCTCACGTGCCCTGGTGTGCGGGCTCGTGCGCCGGGGGCACCTGCACTGCCTTGCGGCCCTCGACCGGCGGTGCGCCGCCTGCCCGGCCGGCGCCCGCGCCGGTGAGCCACGCCAGCATCAGCGCCAGGCCGATCCCGTCGGCGAGGAACTCGGCCACGATCCGGCTGGCTAGCACGCCGGTATAGCCGAGGAGCGGCGGCAGGATCAGGAGCGGCGGGATCAGCGCCAGCCCCTGCGCGGCCAGCGACACCGCGGCGGCGCGCCGCGGCGCGCCGATCGCCTGGAACAGGGTCGCGGCGGCGAGTTGCAGCCCCACCGGCGCGAAGGCGACCGCGAAGGCGGCCGTGGCGCGGGCGCCCTCCCGGGCCGTCTCTGCATCCTGCGCGAAGAGGGCCGCCAGGGGGGCGGCGAGGGCGACCATCAGCCCGCCCACGAGCAGCCCGTAGGCCAGGGAGGCGGCCACCACGAAGCCGAGGGCGCGGTGCAAGCGGTCCCGGCGACCGGCACCGGCGGCGTGGCCAAGCACCGCCTGGGCCCCCGCCATCATGCCGAGCAGCGGCAGGGCCGCCACCAGGACCAGGCGCAGCGCCAGCCCCTGGGCCGCCACTGCGGCATCGCCGTAGGGGGCGGCCGCCTGCACGATCAGCGCCATCGCGACGGCCGCGAGCAGGCTGGAGCCGGTGACCGGGACCGCCAGCCGCAGCGCCTCGGCCAGCAGCCCGGGCGCGATCCGGCCACCGCCGGGCCGCCGGAAGCGGATCCGGTCCGGGCCCCGCGCTAGGGCGAAGTGCAGGAGGTAGGCGCCCGCCCCGGCGAGCTGCGCGCCGATCGCCGCCCAGCCCGCCCCCGCGGTGCCGAGGCCGCAGAGGCGGATCAGGATCCAGTCGAGCAGGATGTTGAGGCCGAAGCTGCCGACCATGATGGCGCCGCTGAGACGCGCGTGCCCCTGCGCGCGCACCACGAAGCCGCCAACGATCATCACCAGCATCAGGGCGGTGCCGATCGTCGCCAGAGCCGTGTAGGGGGCGGCGGTCGCGGCCAGCCCGGCATCCGCCCCGAGGAGCCCCAGCCAGAACGGTGTGTCGGCCAGGATCGCGGCGGTGACCGCGAGCCCGGCGGGCAGGCTGAGCCAGAACCCCAGGGAGGCCGCCGCCGCGGCCCGGTCGCGCGCGCCCGCGCCGAGGGCCCGCGCGACCTGCGAGGCCGCGGCGATCCCGGCGCCGTAGCCGAGGGCGGCCACCAGGAGGGTGACCGGATACGCGATGGCGATCGTGGCGATCGCCGCCGCCCCGAGATCGGCCACGAACCACGCGTTGACCAGCATCTGCAGCGCGTGGGCGGAGATGCCGAGGATCGCCGGCCCCGACAGGCGCAGGACCAGGGCGACGACCCGATCCTGGTCAAGGTCGACCGGCCGGTGTCTCGCGCGCGTCACCGGGTGTCTCACGGGGCCGCCGCGGCGGGGCGGATCGCGGCCCGGGCCCCGCGCTCCGCCCCGAGGATCGTCCGCGCGATCGCGCCGGCCCGCACCGGTAGGATCGACAGCAGCGTCTCGGTGAGCCCGTGGGTCGGCTCGCTGAAGCCCTGAAGGTGCAGGCTCACCCGCGGCTCGGCCGGGGCGAGCGGCAGGCGATAGTGCCGGTCGGCGGTCCCGGCCGCCAGGAACGGGCGCAGCGGATCGAGGATCGCCGGGACCGCGGCGCGCGCGTAGCCGGTGGCGCAGATCGCCGCCGCGTAGGTCTGGTGCGCCTCGGTTCCGGCGACGTCGTCCCGCAGGGATGCGCGCAGGCCCTCCGGGGTGGCCTCCAGCGTCAGGACCCGGGTGCTGCGCCGCAGGCGGTAGCGGGCCTCGCCGCTGACCTGCTGCTCGTAGAGCCGCGCGTAGAAGGCCTGGATCAGGTCCGCGTCGACCACCGCGTAGTTGGTGGCGCGGTGGGCGGCGATCAGCTCCGCCCGCACCGGCGCGGGCGCGGCGTGGATGCGGTCGACCGCGGCCGGGTCGAAGATCTCGTTGACGAACGGGCTGTCGTCGGCGGCCTTCAGGGCCGGCCCGCGGATCGCGAGGTCGATCAGCGCCCTGGGGTAGCGCTCGCCCAGGTCGGTGGCGATCTCCACGGCGCTCTGGCCGCCGCCCACCACCAGGATCCGGGGCCGGGGCCCGTCGAGCCGCGGCGCCCCGAGGGCGGCCGCAATCCCGGGCAGGTACCAGGAGGAGTGGATCACCCGCCGGTCCTGCACGAGGGCGGCGAACGGGGGCGGGATCGCCGGATCGCCGCCGGCGGCCACGACCAGGTGGCGGCAGCGGCGCAGGCGGCACGCGCCCGCCGCGTCCCGGGCCTCGACCACGAAGGCGGCGAGCCGCCCGTCGCGGGTCTCCGGCCGGACGGCCTCAACGGTCTCGCCATACGCGACCACGTTGGAGAAATGCTCCGCCGCCCAGGCGAGGTAGTCGTTGTACTCCACCCGCGACGGGTTGAACGTCTTGAGGTTGAGGAAGGTGCTCAGGCGGCCCTTCACGTGCAGGTAGTTGAGGAAGCTGAACGGGCTCGTCGGATCGCGCAGGGACACGAGGTCCTTCACGAAGCTGATCTGCATGTCGGCCCCGGGCAGCATCATCGCCCGGTGCCAGCCGAAGCGCCCCTGCCGCTCGACGAAGCGCAGGCTCGGCCGCAGCGGGCCGCAGCGCATGGCGTCCTCCAGGGCGATGGCCAGGGAGAGGTTGGCCGGGCCGAAGCCGATGCCGACGATGTCGTCCGTCGCGGGGTGATCCGTCATCGTTCGCGTCTCTCGTGCGGTCCGGGGAAGGCGTTCAGGCGGCCGGCACCGCGGGGGGCCGCGGCGCCGCGTCGGCGGACGCGGCCCCCGGCACCCAGAGCCGGTCGCGGACGAAATGCTCGCGCGACAGGGCGACCAGGGCCGCCCGCTTGTGGGGGAAGTCGATGGTGGCGAGGGTGGCGAAGCCCGAGCCGTGCAGGTTGCGGATCTGCTGGGCGTGGTCGGCCCGGGGCTCGCCGACGATGCGCTGCGTGCGCGGCTCGTCGAGGAACAGGTAGTGCATCAGCGCCGGCAGCCACGCCGAGAGGTAGGGGCGCCCGCGCACCCCGGCATCGCCGATCGCCACGTGCCAGCCGCGGTCGTACGGGCCGGATTCGTAGAGTGGCCCGAGGCGACTCTCCCGGGCCCAGTACAGCTCGAAATAGCCGAACGGCGCGCCGTCGAGGCAGCCCAACAGCGGCAGGCTCGCGGGGTCGGCCTGAAGGCGCGCGATGGAGGCGGCGTGCTCCGACAGCGTGCCGGTCTCCTGCCAGATCTCGGCGACGCGGGGGTCGTTCATCCAGGCCGAGAACAGCGCGACGTCCCCCGGCTCCGTCATCGTGCGGAAGCTCAAGGTCCGGCCGAGCCAGGGGATGGCGCGGGCATAGACGGTGCCGGGGGGCGTCTCGGGCCGCAGGGGGTGTCGGCGGCCGTCCGTCGCGGTGAACAGCTCGGGAAAGGGCGGCCGGGCGGCGGGGAGCCAGCGGGGGGCGCATTGCCAGAGCAGACCCGGCAGGATCTCGACCCCGCCGCCGAAGCGCCGGGCGGCCCCGAGGGCCAGGAGGCGCTCGGCGACACGGGGGTCGGCCTCGACGCCGATGCGCAGGACCCGCGTGTCCTCGGCGGTCAGCGCCTCGGCCCGGCCCAGGATCGCCTCCGCGGCCGCCTCCGCCCATCCGGAGACGCGGATCACCGGCGCCTCCCGGCTCCCCTCCACGGCGAGCCGCACCGCGCCCGCCTCATCCCTCGCCACGTCCGTCATCCGCCCTCCGCGCGTCGCCGGCACCTCCCTGACGGTTGGCCCCGGCCGCGGTTCAGGGATTTTTCGCCGCCCCGCGGGCGCCCCGCCGTGAACCGCGGCCGGGGCCAACCGTCAGATGAGGCGAGGCCCGGAGAGGCGCGGGAGCGAGCGGATGGACAGGCAGGGCGGCCAAGAGTCTGTCGAAGAGTCGGCCAAAGGGTCGATCGGGGAGCCGGCCGAGGATTGGACCGGGGGGGCGGTCGTGGCGGCGTTCGACGCGGCCGGGCACGCCGCCTTCTGGCCGGCCGCGCGCGGGCTTCCCGCGGGCTGGACACGCGCGCACGGCCCTTGCGGGATCGACGCGGCACGGGCCTGGATCGAGGATCCGGCGAACGCCCCCCCCGCGGTGGCGCCCGCACCCGATGCGGATGCCGAGAGCGTCCCGGCCCGCCTCGCCCGCCTCGCCGCGGCGGCGCCCGACCGGCCGGCCGTGCTGTTCGGCGGGGCGGCGCTCACCCGGGGCGGCCTCGATACCCGGGCCGCCGCCGTGGCGGCCGGGCTCGCTTCGCGCGGAATCGGCCGGGGACACCGCGTCGCGGTGGCGCTGGAGCGCTCGCCGGACCTCGTGGTCGCGCTGCTCGGGATCCTGCGGGCCGGCGCCGCCTTCCTGCCGCTGGATCCCCAGTATCCGGCCGCCCGCGTCCAGATGATGCTGGAGGATGCCGGCATCGCGCATTGCGTCACGAATCCCGAGATCGCCGCGCACCTCGACCTGCCGCAGGGGATCGCGCGGCTCGACCTCGCGGCGCTGGCCGAAGCCGGCCGGGCCTCCCCCGCGCCCGCCATGCCCGAGCCGGGGGATCCCGCCTACCTGATCTACACCTCGGGCTCGACCGGGCGGCCGAAGGGGGTGCTGGTCGAGCACGGGCCGCTGGCGATGCATTGCCGCACGACGGCCGAGGCCTACGAGATGGGCCCGGATTCGCGCGAGCTGCACGTTCTGTCCTTTGCCTTCGATGGGGCGCACGAGCGCTGGATGACCCCCCTGGTCGCGGGCGGCTCCATCGTGCTGCGCGGGCCGGCGCTGTGGACCGCCGCCGAGACCCTGGCGCAGATCCGCCGCCACCGGGTGACCCATGCGGGCTTCCCGACGAGCTTCGTCGGCCAGCTCGCCGACTGGGCCGAGCGCCTGGGCGAGGCACCGGCGGTCCAGGTCTATTCCTTCGGCGGCGAGGCCATGGCCCGGGAGACGTTCGCGCGGCTCGGGCGCGCCCTGAAGCCCCGGCTGCTGATCAACGGCTACGGGCCGACCGAGTGCGTGATCTCGCCGCTGATCTGGAAGGTGCCGCCGGACGCGACCTTCGACGAGCCCTACGCGCCGATCGGCAGCCCGGTCGGGGCGCGGGCGGCCTACATCCTCGGGCCCGATCTCGAACCGGTCGGGGAGGGCGAGACCGGCGAACTCTATGTCGGCGGCGGTCTCGCCCGGGGCTATTGGCGGCGCCCCGCCCTCACGGCGGAGCGGTTCCTGCCCGACCCGTTCGCCCCGCAGGGCGGCCGGATGTATCGCACCGGCGACCGGGTGCGACGCCGGCCCGACGGCAGCCTCGCCTTCGCGGGCCGGGCGGACGACCAGGTCAAGATCCGCGGCCACCGGGTCGAGATCGGCGAGGTCGAGGCGGCCCTGCGGGCGCTGCCGGAGGTGGCCGACGCCGCGGTGCTGCGCCGCGCGGGGCCCGGCGGCGCTTATCTCGCGGGCTATGTCGTCCCGGCGAAGAGCCGCCGTCCGGAGGCCGGGCGCCTGCGCGCCGCGCTGGCCCGCCGGCTGCCCGAGCCCATGGTGCCGGCGAGCCTCACCCTCCTCGACCGGCTGCCGGTGACCACCAACGGCAAGCTCGACCGCAACGCCCTGCCGGACCCGGCCGCCGACGAACGGCGCGGGCGCCCGCCCGGCAGCACTACGGAGCGGCGGCTCGCCGGGATCTGGTCCGAGGTGCTGGGCTTCCCGGTCCGGGTCGCGGACCGGCGGTTCTTCGAACTCGGGGGCGATTCCCTGTCGGCTTTGCGGCTGGTGGCGCGCCTGCGCCTCATCGCTCCCCGGGGCGGGATCGGGGTGGCGGATCTCCTGCGCGATCCGACCATCGCGGAGCTGGCCGCCCGGATCGAGGCAGGCGCGCAGACCGCCGAGGACGGCCCGGCCCCGATGGTCCGGCTCTCGGCCGGCGACCCGGGGGCGGGGCGGCCGCTCCTCGTGCTGTTCCCGGGGCTCCTGGTCAGCACCCGGGAATACGAGCCGCTGGTGGCCCATCTTGGGCCCGAGCAGGAGGCGCACGGCTTCCTGTGCGCCTCCCTGGTCGAATCCGTGCGCCCCCTGCCGGAGGTCGCCGAGCTGGCTGCCGCCTATGCCGAGCGGGTGCGCGGCCTGATGGCCGGGCGTGCGGGCGGCTGCGTCTTCCTCGGCTGGTCCTGGGGCGGGGTGCTCGCCTACGAGACCGCCCGGCGGCTCGGGCCCGGCTTTCCCCTGGACTGCGTCGGCATGCTCGACGCCTGCGGGCTGGAGCCCAGCTTCGCGCGCGGCGCAGGCCGGCCGATCGACGTCGAGGAGCGGGCCGCGCACGCGGCGATGCTGGCCGCCTGGCTGGAGCGCTCGCCGATGCGGGCGCAGTGGGAGGGCTTGCGCGCCCGCATGGACCCGGAGGCGTCGGTGCAGTTCCTGCGCTTCCTGGCCGCCGAGCCGCATCCGCTGCCCGCCGACGGGCCCGAGGTCGGCAGCCGGGAGCGCATCCTGTGGACCCTGGTCGACCACGCGATCCAGTTCCGGGCGCTGAGTCTCGCCCCCGGTTCGGTGCCGATCCGCAGTTTCGTGGCTGCGGAATCCCGCGCCCGCGGCCTTCCGGTGATCGACTGGGGGCCGCTCACCACCCGGCTCGTCTCAGTGGAGACCGTGCCGGAGACCGACCATCTCGACATCGTGCTGTCGCCGCATCTGCACGCCCGGATCGCCGCGCTGACGGCGCCCGGCCCGGCCCGGAGCGTAGCCTGACCATGCACGACGCGACCCTCTCCTTCGAGGAACTGCGGGACGCCCATGTGGCGGCGCTCACCGGCTCGCTGATCGACGGCGTCGAGCACGGTCCCGGCGGGGCGGCCTACGTCTGGTCGCGCACGATCCCGGACCCGACCCTGAACTTCGCCTACGGGGTGCGCCGGCCCGACCAGTTCGCCTGGGCGGGCGCGACGGCGCTGGGGCGCGCCCGGACGCCAGCCTTCCTGGCCCGGGACGACGCGGAGGTCGTGGCCCTGCGGGCCCTGTTCGAGCCGGCTGTCCTCTATCCGGCGAGCTGGATGGTGGCGCGGCCGGCCCCGACATCAGCGCCCCCGGGCGGATCGGTCTCCGTGCACGCCGCCCCCGCACCGCCGCCCGCGTTCGAGCGGGTCTTCGCCAACCTGTCCGACGACGCGGCGGTGCGGACGCATCTGCGCCGCACCTACCTGCCGGCCCTCCAGGCGGCCCGTCGGCGCCCCGGCCTCGTGCCGCTCCACCTCGTGCTGCGCGACGCGAGCGGCCCGGCGGCCTGCGCCAGCCTCTACCTGCGCGGCGGCATCGCTGGGCTGTACAATGTCAGCACCCGGTCCGACCGGCAGCGCCGCGGCCTCGGCTCCGGCGTGACCGCCGCCGCCCTGCGCGAGGCGCGGGCGCGGGGAGCGGCCCAAGTGTTTCTGCAATGCCCAGCCGGCGGCGCCATCGAGGCGCTCTACGCCCGAGCCGGGTTTCGGAGGGTCTGCACGCCGAGCCTGCTGTGCACGAGTCCGCCCTGAGGCGCCGCCGCGACGTGAGGGCACGATGCGGAACGGCAGGACACGATCCAGCAGCCGCCCGCGACCGGATGGGTGCGGGCACGAGAGACCGTGAGGATGGCTCTGCCCGTGGCCATCCTCCGTCCAGGTCGGCGTCCAGGTCGGCATGGGCCCGGGCCGCGTCACGGAGCCGGTGCCCGGCGCCGCGATCGGGCCGGTCGGGCCGCGATCAGGTCGGCCCGCCGCGGCGCGAGAGGTCCGGGTCGTCGGCATGGGCGATCACGCTCGGTCGCATCGGCTGGATCGGCCCGGCAGGTCGGATTGCGGCGCTTCAGAGTTCGTCCTCGCCATACCCGAGGGGCGTGAGGCGGAAGACGAACCGGCTCTCGGCCTCGGCATCCCGCAAGGCCAACGCGCTGACCGGTCCGGTCACGATCTTGCCCCTACCCTCTGCGCGCGCGGCGTAGCGGCCCCGGGGGCCGAGCGCGGCCAGGGCGCGCAGCACGTGCCGGGCCGCGCGCGGGCGCCGGGCGCCGTTCTCATCGAGCCAGACGGACTCGTCCGCGGGCCACAGCCGCACGGGACCGGGCCGGCGCAGCCGGTGCCGGACCGCGTCCCGGACTGCCCGGAGCCTCACGGGCGGACGCCCCAGGCGGCGGCGTGGAGCGCCCGAAGGCTGCCCGTCGGGAGCGGCGCCGCCGCGGCCCGGGGGGCTGCCCGCAGGCCGGACGGGGCCGGATCGATGGCGACCAGCCGGACGACCTCCGCGGCCAGCCGGGTGTAATCGGCCAGATGCACGCCGTCCCGGTACAGGCCCGTGCGGGCGAGCCCCGGGCCGGCGTCGCGCAGCGCCGCGAACGGGTCGAAGAAGCTGTGGCCGCCCTCGGCGCAGAGCGCCTCGAGCCGGGCCGAGAAGGGGGCGACGGACGCGGGATCCCGGCCCGTCGCCCAGGCACCGATCGGCGGGAGCGCGGCGACGAAGACCTGTGGCGAGCACGCCTCCAGGATCCGCAGGATGCACCGGACCTCGGCCTCGAACCGGCGCTGCGTGCGCGCCCGCTCCGGATGCCGCCAGCGCATGATGTCGTTGGTGCCGATGATCAGGATGGACGCCGCCACCCGCACCGGGGCGCGCAGGCCCGCGAGATGGGCCGCGCAATCGGCCGCGGTGCTGCCGCCGACGGCGAGGTTGATGCAGGGCCTGCCGCCGAAATCCGGCGTCCCGAGGAACTCGGCGTGCGAATTGCCCGCCAGAAGGACGCAATCCCCGGCGGCGGCCGCCAGCGCGTCGCGCATGGCGGGGCGCCGCTCGGCGCGGCGGCACCGGGCGAGCCGCCTGTGTTGCCAGTGCCGGGCCGCTGTCTCGATCCATGGAGCACGCATGGCTGTCCTGAACAGGCGTGAGGAGACGGTCGCCCCCGACGGCAGTCCGGGAGCGGAGGTTCGCACCGAGTGCATTGAGGTGCCGTTTTTACGCAGTTGTATTCTGGATTTTTCTAATAGTTCGGAATTTTACTGTGTTTATATTACACTCAGACTCGCATTCATGCCAATCTGGCAGGAACCATGCGCTGAAAACTACTCTAGAACTGCCACCTGCATATGTGGGAAATTTTCACACGTCAATCGCCGAGTCGGCCGGTCCGCCCTTTCGGACTTCACGATCCCGCGCTACGCCGCGTCCCGACGTGATGGCTGCGGAAAGCGACTGCGCAGGCCGCACAGCCCGGGGGGAGCCAGGATGATCAGGGATCGGGTCTACATCGTCACCGGTGCCGGCTCGGGCCTGGGCGCCGCGGTGGCGCGCAGCTTCGTTGCGGCGGGCGCGCGCGTCGTGCTGGCGGACATCGCCCGGGAGGCGGGGGCCGGGGTGGCGGCGGAACTCGGCGCGCCGGCGCGCTTCGTGGCCACCGACGTCACCAGCGAGGCGGACGGGCAGGCCGCGGTCCAGGCCGCCCTCGACGGGTTCGGGCATCTGCACGGGCTCGTCAACTGCGCCGGGATCGCGCCGGGCGAGAAGGTCATCGGCCGCGACGGCCCACACCGGCTCGACAGCTTCGCCCGGGCGGTGTCGGTCAACCTCGTGGGCACTTTCAACATGATCCGGCTGGCCGCCGCGGCGATCGCCCGCGAGGCGCCGGACGCGGAGGGCGCCCGGGGCGTGATCGTCAATACCGCCTCGATCGCGGCCTTCGACGGGCAGATCGGGCAGGCCGCCTATGCGGCCTCGAAGGGCGGCGTGGCCGCGATGACGCTGCCGATCGCCCGCGAGCTGGCCCGGCACGGGATCCGGGTCGTCACCGTCGCGCCGGGCATCTTCGAGACGCCCATGATGGCGGCGATGCCGCAGGACGTGCAGGATGCGCTCGGCCGCAGCGTGCCGTTCCCGCCGCGGCTCGGCCGCCCGTCCGAGTACGCGGACCTCGTCCGGCACATCTGCGAGAACCCGATGCTGAACGGCGAGACGATCCGCCTGGACGGGGCGCTGCGGATGCCGCCCCGCTGAGCGGCGTCAGCCGATCGACACGCTGGTCAGGATCTCGGCGGCCCGGCGCACCTCGGCGGCGATCATCTCCTCGCTCGGCCCCTCGATCGGCATGTCGGACAGGATCGCGGCCACGTCGCGCTTCACGTCTTCGCGGATCTCCGGGTTCTCTTCGCACAATCGCCCGATCAGCACGCCCAGGACGATCTCCAGCGCGGACAGCTTGGCGTGCACGCGCGTAAAGTCGTCCAGCGGTTCGGGCTCGTTCGCGGTCATGGACTGCTCCGTCTCGGGGTGGGGTCGGCCGCCGGCGGCGACGCTCTCAGTTGGGCCTATCGCCGGTCGGCGGGGTCAGCATCGCTTCGATCTGGTTGACGGCGCTGCGCAGGGCCTCGAAGGCGGGGAGCGGCCCGCGCAGATGCGCCACGACGCGTCGCCGGGCCAGGGGCAGGGCCCCCGGTTCGGTCGGGTCGTAGACCACCATCTCCAGCGTCATCCGCCCGACCCCCGCCCCGACGCCGAAGGCCGAGACGGTCTCGAAATAGAGGATCGGCGCCTCGATGCTGCCCTCGACCTCGGGGGGCGAGCCGGCGGCGGGCTTGTCGGGCATGCAGTGTCCTCCCGGGATCAGGGCCCCGCACCGGACGGGTGATCCGGTGCCGCGCGCTTGTCGATGCGGCGGCCCAGCCATACGCCTTCGCGGGCGGCGTGGTCGAGGACGCGCGCCCAGGGCGCGGGGCGCCCCCTCGGCACGCCGCGCCGCCTGTCGCGCGCCTCGGCAGTCGGGCGACCCGAGAGGGGCCACGACGTCGGGTCGCAGCGTCCGGTGCGCGAGCGCGGCCGGAGCCGAGGCCATCCGACGCGGCCGCTCCGGCGGCAGGTTTTTTCCGGCGGCGGGCAACCGCCTTCGGGGCTCGGCGTTTCACGCTCCCGTGAACGAACCCGCAGAGGGAAGACCCGCCATGATCACCCGCATCGCCACCACGGCCGGCCTGCTCGCGCTCTCGACGAGCCTCGCCCTGGCCCAGACCGCCACGCCGGCCCCCGCCGAACCGGCCACCCATGCCGACAGCAGCCTGAAGGAATGGCAGGTCGCAAAGGTGGCCAAGGTCGGCCTCGCCCAGGCGCTGACCACCGCCGAGTCGCAGGGCGACGAGAAGGGCGGCCGCGCCATCGACGCCGACTTCGAGAAGGCCGACAGCAAGAACCCGGCACATTACAGCGTGAAGGTCGTCTACCCGAGCGGCAAGCTCGTGGAGTACGGAATCAACGCCGATACAGGCGCGCTGTACAAGACCGAGAACCAGCCGATCGAACGCTACTTCACCCGTCTCAAGCCCGCCGACTTCCAGAACGCCAAGACCTCGCTGAAGGACGCGCTCGCTATCGCCGAGCAGAAGGCCGGCGGCGGCAAGGCCTACGAGGCAGAGGTCGAGAAGGACGGGTCCGCGGTCCAGTACGAGATTAAGGTCGCCACCGCCGACAAGGACCAGAAGGTCAAGGTCGGCCCGGACGGCAAGGTGGTCGACTGAGCGCCGGAAGGGTCGCGTTCGGGCCGCGATGAGGGTGATGCACCGTCGCGGCCCGTTCCCAGAAGGCCGAAGGGGCGGCGACGTCCGCACAGGGCGCCGCGGCTCACCGCCACAAGCCGGTCGCCACAAGGCCGGGAAACGGCGCGAAGAAGCGGGGCGCGCCCCTGGGACGCCTACTCCATCGTCGGCGCGAGCTTCTTGACGCCCTGCACATCCTCGCCGAGCCAAGCCGCATTCTTAGCGGTGCCGTCGAAGGTCGCGCTCGTCTTGAACAGCTCGTACTTACCCTCCAGCGCGTAGGGCCGGGAGCGCGACAGCAGCTCGGCCACCGCGGCCTTGTCCATCGGCTTGAACGTCTTGACCGCCTCGAAGGCCTGGTCGAGGTCGCGTTGGCTCTGGATGCCTGTGATCACCACCGAGACCGGCAGGTTGAGCGAGAAGTGCAGGTACTCGATCGGCTTGATCGGCGCGTCCGCCTTCAGGATCACGCCGTCGCCGAAGGTCTTCATGGCGAGCGGCGCGATGCCCGCGGCCACGAGGTGCGGCAGCACGAGGTGGCCGAACGAGCGGAAATGCGCGTCCATCACGTTGAGCGGCATCTGGCAGGAATCGAACTGGAAGCCGCGCTCCTGCGCCACGCTGAGCATCTGCAGGTGGATGCGGGGGTCCTTGTGGCCGGTGAAGCCGATGTAGCGCAGCTTGCCGGCCTTCCTGGCCTCCAGGAAGCCCTCCATGGCGCCGCCCTCCGCGAAGACGCGGTCGGGGTCGTCGTAGCGCAGGATCTCGTGGTGCTGGACGAGGTCAATCCGGTCGGTGCGCAGGCGCAGGAGCGACTGGTCGATCTGCTTGAGCGCCTCCTCCTTGGTCCGCCCGTCCATCTTGGACATCAGGAAGACCTTGTCCCGGTAGCCGCCCTGGGCGAGGGCCGCGCCCATGCGCAGCTCGGAGCGGCCGTCGTTGTAGTCCCAGCAATTGTCCATGAAGGTGATGCCGCGGTCGACCCCTTCGTGGATCAGCCGCGTCGCCTCGTCGTCGCTGACGGCGCTCTTGCCGAGGTGGAACCCGCCCATCCCGATCGCCGAGATTTTTTCGGACGTTCGCCCGAACGCACGGTAGAGCATCTCGCCCCGGCGCTCCCCGGGATCGGTGACCAGCGGCAGGTCGGCCGGGTCCTGCGGCCGCGTGTTCGGGAGCGGCGGGACGCTCACGGCCGCACCCGCGCTGCCGGCGCCCGCGAGGCCCGCGCCGAGCACGGCGCCCTGGAGGAAGCTGCGGCGTTCCATCGGCTGTCTCCGTTCGAGGATGCGTGTGTCGGGGTGGGTAACGGTCCGCGTCGGGTCATCGTTCGCTGTCCGGAGCGAGGCGGTACGCCGCGTTGAGCAGGCGCAGGGCCGCACAGGCCGCGCCGTAGCCGTTGTCGATGTTGACCACCGCGATCCCGGGGGCGCAGCTCGCCAGCACCGCGTCGAGAGCCGCGCGCCCGCCCGCGGCGACGCCGTAGCCCACCGAGGTCGGGACCGCGATCACGGCGCCGGCCACGAGGCCGCCGACCACGCTCGGGAGCGCCGCGTCCATGCCGGCGGCGACGATCACCACCGGATGCGCCCGGATCTCGTCGAGCCGCGTGGTCAGCCGCCACAGGCCGGCGACGCCCACATCGGCGAACAGCGAGGCGGCCCGGCCGGCATAGGCCAGGGTCCGGAGCGCCTCCCGGGCGACCGGGACGTCCGAGGTGCCGGCCGCCACCACGGCGACGCGCGCCGGCCCGGTGACCCGGGGCGCCTCCCCGAACACCGCCGTGCGCGAGACCGGGCAATAATCGAGCCGCGCCGCCTCCCGGAGGCGGGAGCACTTCTCCGGGTCGAGCCGGGTCAGCAGCAGCGAGGCCCCCCGCGCCCGCGCGGCGGTGAGGATCGCGTCGATCTGCTCGGCGCTCTTGCCGGCGCAGAAGATCGCCTCCTCCAGGCCGATCCGCTCGGACCGGGCGAAGTCGAGGGTGAACTCGTCCGCCACGCTCATGACCGGGAAGCCCCGGTCAGGAAGGCGCTGCCGACGCGGTAGGGCGCGAACCGCACCGGGCCGGCGAGCCGCTGCGGCGCGATCCCCCGGATGCCGGCCCCGAGCGCCGCGCGGCCGTCGGCGTCGAGGGCGGCGAGGCTCTCGGGATCGAGCTCCACCACCACACCCTCGGCGCGCACCCGGCAGCGAACGGCCCGTTTGGGGCCGGTCCCGGCGTCGAGGGCACCCCCGACCAGCCGCTCGACCGCGTGGATGAAGCCCAACGTCTCCGGCTCGATCGGGATGCCGGTCTCGACCCGGCTCGACAGGCAGGGCGCCGCCGGCAACTCGGCCACCGCGCCGAGGCCGAGATCGCGGGCGAGCGCGCGCACCGCCGCCTTGTCGAGGCCGGCCTCCACGTAGGGGTGACGGACGCCGTGCTCCCGGGCGGCATCGAGGCCGGGGCGGTACTCGCCGAGGTCGTCGCGATTGGCGCCGGACAGGATCTGCCGGTCGGTCACGCTCCGGATAGCCCCGTACAGGCTGGTCTTGCAGAAGAAGCAGCGGTTGACCGGATTGGCCCGGTAAGCGGGATCGGCAAATTCGCCGGCCTCGATCACCCGCAGGTCCCAGCCCTCGCGGGCGCCCTCGGCACGGACCCGCTCCGTCGCCTCGCCGGGCACGGCCGGCGAGACCGCGTGGACGATCAGCGTCGCGTGGGGCGCCAGACGATGGGCGAGGGTGGCCAGCGTCAGGCTGTCGACCCCGCCGCTCACCGCCACCGCGACGGGGCCGAGCCCCGCCAGGCCGGATTCGAGTCGTGCGCGCGTCACGGGGCCTCCTTCCAATCCGCCTGCAGGGCAACGCGCTCGGCCTCGCGGCGCAGGGCCGCCCGGGCGGCGTGACCCGCCTGGTCCAGGGCATCGTCGGCCTCGGCCTTGGCGGTGCGCCCGCCCGGCCGGTCGACGATCTTCACCCGGACCGTCCGGCCGCCGGACGCGACCGTGCGGGCCTCGCGATCGAGCACCGCGCCCTCCACCCGGTGGTGGCGCAGCCCGATCGTGGTGGTCTCGCGGAAGCAGGCCGCGATGGCCGCCTCCAGGCTCTCGGGGCGCACCAGGGCGCGGACATGCGCCATCATCCGCCCCTTCTTGCCGATGACCGGCATCTGCACGACGTCGAGCACCCCGGGCTCCGCGCGCAGGCGGTCGAGGCCCATGGCGAGGTCCTCGCCCGAAAGGTCGTCGACCTCGAAGGCGACGACCGCGAGCTCGCGCCGGCCCGGCCCGGGGGCGGGGCCATCCTCCAGCACGAGGGCGCGCAGGCAGTTGCTCAGGCCCGGCAGGACCCGGGTGCCGAAGCCGATGCCGCTGCGCCCGAGGCTGCCCCGGGGGCGGCCGCGCCCCGGATCGGCGCCGCAGAGATGGCGCAGGATCGCCGCGCCGGTGGGCGTCACCCGCTCCCCCGGGATGCCGTCGTCGAGGGTCGGGAACCCGTCGAGCAGGAGCGCGGTGGCAGGAGCCGGCACCGGCAGGGGGCCGTGCTGGGTGCGCACCCGGCCGGAGCCGAGCGGCAGGGCCGAGACGCTCCAGCTCCGCGCCTCCAGGGCGGCGATCAGATGGGCGGCGGCCACGATGTCGGCGATCGAGTCGAAGGCGCCGATCTCGTGGAACGCCACCGTGTCGACCGGGATGCCGTGGACACGGGCCTCGGCGTCGGCGAGGTGCCCGAAGATGGCGAGCGCATGCGCCCGGACGGAGGGCGCGAGGTCCGCGCCCTCCAGCTCCGCGCGGATCTCGGACCAGGGCCGGTGACCGTGACCGGGGTGCGCGTGCCCGTGGTCGTGACCGGGATGATCAGGGTGCGGGTGCGCGTGCCCGTCAGGGCCGTGCGGGTGCGGCTCGTGCCTGTGGGTGGGTTCCGCGCCCGGGCCCGAGACGGCGAAGCGCAGCCCACGCAGGATGCCGTCATTGTGGTCGCGGGCCGCGCAATCGATGCGCGGGTCGACGGCCCGCACGCTCGCGCGCAGGCCCTCCCGGTGCTCGGGAAAGGCATCCAGAAGCGCGGCGACGAACATGTCGCCGGCCACGCCGCCGAGGGCGTCGAGATGGATGTGCATCGTCTGTCGGTCGGCCCGCACCGGATCGGGAAGTCCAGCTCAGATCGGCCGTCGCGACCGCAAGGCAAGGTCCGTCAGGCCGAAGCGGCGGCGCGGCGTATCGCCGTCGACCCCGGCCGGATGGCCTCGAGCGGGCGAGCGGCGAAAGCCCTTCCCCGGCGCGCGGGGAACAAGAGCGAAGACAATCTTTTGCTTTTGTGCTCGCGGTCGCACGCGTCGGCACGATCCGGATCCTTCCCTGACCACTTGAGTACCGGAGGCGGTGGTCCGGCCCGAGGTGCTCCTGCCGACCAACGGGCTCACCCGCGCCATCCTGCGCGACCGGGCGATGATCATCGTCGCGCCCGATCAGGCCGGAATCCAAGGATGTCCCGCACCGCGCCGGGACGCGACTCGGCATCGGCGCACACCGGGACGCCGACATCTGACTGCCGAAGCGCATCCTCGCCTATCACGGCCCGACGCTGGCGACGGCGGCAGGGGGGCGACCGCCGTGGCGGCTCCGCTCACGCGCCGGCGCCGGCCTGCTGGCGCGTCCCCGTTCGGCCCGACGGCGCGCCGGGACCCGGTCCGGGCCGGCCGCGGCCGAAGGGGAGGCGCAGCCGCGCCGCGGCGGGGTAGACCGCCGGCAGCACCACGAGGGTGAGCAGGGTCGCGGAGATCAGGCCGCCGATCACCACGGTGGCCAGCGGGCGCTGCACCTCCGCGCCGGCGCTCGTCGAGAGCGCCATCGGCAGGAAGCCCAGAGCCGCCACGAGCGCCGTCATCATCACCGGCCGCAGCCGCCTCTCGGCGGCCCGGGTGGCGGCCTCCCGCGGGTCGAGGCCCGATCGCTCCAGGTCGCGGATGTAGCTCGTCAGAACGACGCCGTTCAGGATCGCGATGCCGAAGGTCGCGATGAACCCGATCGCCGCCGAGATCGAGAACGGCATGCCGCGCAGGGACAGCGCCAGGATGCCCCCGGTGGCCGCCACCGGCACGTTGAGGAAGATCAGGCCGGCGAGGCGGATGTCGGCGAACATCACCACGAGGAGCACCAGGATCGCCGCGAGCGCGGCGGGCACGACCAGCACGAGCCGGGCGGTGGCCTCCTGCAGGTTCTGGAACTGGCCGCTCCAGACCAGCGCGTAGCGCGGCGGCAGGCTCACCTGCTCGGCGACGGCCTTCCGGGCGGCGTCGACGAAGCTCTGGACGTCGCGGCCGCGGACGTTCGCCTGGACCGAGATCCGCCGCTGCAGACGCTCCCGGCTGATCTGGGCCGGACCGGAGGCGACCTCCACGGTGGCGACCATCGACAGCGGCACCATTGGCGAAGGCCCCGCCTCCTTGCCCGCGCGGCCCACCGGCAGGGCGCGGATCCGCTCGATGTCGCCGCGGTCGGACGGGGCGAGGCGCACCACGATCTCGGTGATCGAGTTGTCGTCGCCGTAGACCATGCCGCCGGTGCGGCCGCCGATGCTCTCGACCACGTCGAGCACGTCGGAGACGTTGATGCCGTAGCGCGCCGCCCGGGCGCGGTCGACCTGGATCGAGAGCGCCGGCATGCCGGCCTGTGACTCGGCCTTCACGTCGGCCGCGCCGTCGACGCCTGCGACCGCGCGCACGATGGCGTCGGCCTTGTCCTTGAGGACCTTCAGGTCGTCGCCGTAGAGGCTGATCGCGACGTCGCCGCGCACGCCCTCCAGCAGGTCGTCCATGCGCATCTGGATCGGCTGCGAGAACGCGTAGGCGACCCCCGGCACCTCCTCCCTGAGCCGCTTGTCGAAGGCCGCCACGAGCCCGTCCTGGGTCTCGGCGGTCTTCCAGGCGGCGGGATCGGTGAGCGTGATGAAGCTGTCGGTGGATTCGACGCCCATCGGGTCGGTGGGGATCTCGGCGCTGCCGGTGAGCGAGACCACGCGCTTCACCTCGGGGAAGGATTTCAGCACCTGCTCGATCCGACGCATCGTGGCCAGCGAGGCGTCGAGATTGATGCCGGGCAGCTTCTCGGAGGTGATCACCACCGAGCCCTCCGACAGCTTGGGCAGGAACTCGCCGCCGAGCCGGGTCGCCAGCACGCAGGAACCGGCGAACAGGGCGAGCGTCACCAGGACGGTGGCGACCGCGTGCCGTTCGGCGCCCTTCAGCACCGGCGTGTAGGCGGCGCGCAGCCAGCGGACGAGGCGGGTCTCGTGCTCGCCGACGCCGCGGCCGGCGAGGAAGATCGCCGCGAGCGCCGGCATCAGCGTCATGGTGACGATCAGCGAGCTGGAGAGCGCCAGGATGACGGTCAGCGCCATGGGCACGAACATCTTGCCGGCCACGCCCTGGAGCGCGAGGATCGGCACGTAGACCAGGATGATGATCGCCACCGCGAACATCACCGGCCGCGCGACCTCGGCGGCGGCGTCCCGCACCACCTCCGCGGCGGGCCGGTCCGGGTGCTCGCCGCGGGCGCGCAGGACGTTCTCGATCATCACCACGGCGCCGTCGACGATCAGGCCGAAATCGATCGCCCCGAGGCTCATCAGGTTGCCCGACAGGCCGAGCAGCCGCATCCCCGCAAAGGCCATCAGCATCGAGAGCGGGATCGCCGCGGCCACGATCAGGCCGGCGCGCAGGTTGCCGAGCAGCAGCAGCAGGACCACGATCACCAGGACCGCGCCTTCGAGGAGGTTGTGCGCCACGGTGTGGATCGTCCGGTCCACGAGCGTGCTGCGGTCGTAGTACGGAACGATCTCGACTCCCGGGGGCAGCTGCGGGCGCAGGTCGTCGAGGGTCTTCTTCACCTGTTCGACGACCGCGCTGGCGTTCTCGCCGTACTGCATCATCGCGATGCCGACGACCGTCTCGCCGGCCGCGTCGTGCGTGACGGCGCCGAGCCGGACCTTGGGGGCCTCCGTCACCACGCCCAGGGTCGACAGGGTCACCGGTACGCCCCCGGGGCCGGTGGCGACGACGATGTTGGCGATGTCCTCCGGGCCCTTGGCGAGGCCGAGGCCGCGGATCACCTCCTGCTGGTCGTTGTGCTCGATATAGGCGCCGCCGCGCGCCGCGTTGTTGTCGGCCAGCGCCGTGTAGACCTGGGCGAGGGTGACGCCGTAGCGGCGCAGGGCGTCGGCGGAGACGCGGACCTCGTAGGTCGGCATCTGGCCGCCGTAGATGTTCACGTCGGCGATGCCCGGGGTCAGCTTCAGCTTCGGCGCGATCGTCCATTGCAGGATGCGCCGGAGCTGCATCGGCGTGTAGGCCGGCCCGCGCAGCTCGAACTGGTAGACCTCGCCAAGCCCCGTCGCCATCGGGCCCATCTGCGGGTCGCCGACGCCGGCCGGCATCAGGCTCCTGGCCTGCGGCAGGCGCTGGAACACCTGCGCCCGCGCCTCGGTGATCGACACGGCCTCATCGAAGGTGACGTAGACCGCCGAGACGCCGGCCCGGGAGGTCGAGCGCACGCCGGACAGCCCCGGCGCCCCCGCCATGGCGTTCTCCACCGGGAAGGTGACGAGGCGCTCGACTTCCAGCGGCCCGAGGCCCGGCGACAGGGTCAGGATCATCACCTGCTTGGGCGAGATGTCCGGCACCGCGTCGATGGAGAGGCCCCGGAGGTTGGCGAGGCCGCCCAGCGCGGCCGCCAGCGCCACCACCAGGACCAGGATGCGACGGCGCACCAGCAGGGCGAACCACGTTCTCATCGGGGCGCCTAATCCGTGGAGCCGAGCAGGCTGCGCAGCAGGATCGCCTTGAGGCCGAAGCTGCCCGCCGTCGCCACACTCTCCCCGGCCGCGACGCCGCTGCGGACCTCGACCCAGTCGGATCGCTGGATCCCGAGGGTGAGCGCGCGCCGCTCGAACCGGTCGGGAGCGGCGCGCACGAAGGCGATCGGCCCCGCCTCGGTCTGCTGAACCGCCGCCGCCGGGATGGTGACGCCGTCGCGGCCGAGATCCGCCGCGATGGTGACCGAGACGAACATGTTCCCGCGCAGCAGGTCGCCCGGGTTGTCGAGCTCGATCCGCGCGGGCGCCGTGTTGGTCGCCGGGTCGAGGGCGGCGTTGACCGACCGGACCCGCCCCTCGAAGCCCGGATGGCCCGGGATCGGGCTCTCCACGGAGGCCGCGTCCCCGGCCTTCACCCGGGTGATGTCCGGTCCGTAGAGGTTGGCCAGCACCAGGATGCGGGTCGGGTCGGCGACCGTGAAGGCGTCCCGCCCGGTATCGACGACTTCCCCGAGGGTCACCCCGACGCTGGTCACGATCCCGGCGATCGGGGTGACGATCGCGCTGGTGCCGGGCGCGGCGCCCTCCGCGGGGGCGAGGCGCTGATACTGCGCCCGGTACATGTCGGCGCTGGCCTGGGCCGATTGGAGGGCGGCACGGGCCTTGGCGAGGTCGACCTGCCGCCGCTCGACCTCGGCCTGGGCGACGCCGCCGAACTTGAGCTGGTCCTGGCCGCGCTTCAGCTGCAGCTCCGCGACCTTCTCGGAGGCCTGCGCCTCGCCCAAAGCCGCCTGGGCGGCGAGGAAGCCGTTGCGCGCGTCCAGGATGCCGGCGGCGTCGAGGGTCGCCAGGCTCTGGCCGGCCTCGACCCGGTCGCCCGGCTGGACGGCGAGACTCAGAACCCGCCCCTGCGTGCGCGGCCGGAGATGCGTCACGCGCCGCTCGTCGAAAGCGACGGTGCCGGGAGCACGCACCGGCAGGACGATCCGGCGGGTCTCGGCCTGCCCGAAGGCGAGGCCGAGCCGCTTCTGGCCGGCCTCGTCGAGGGTGACGCTGTCCGGGCTCGCGGGGGCGTCCTCGGCCTTCGCGTCCCCCGGCTCCGCAGCGGCGGAGGCCGGCGCGAGGCCGAGCGCGTCGCGGATCGGAGCCTCGTAGCGCCAGCCCGCGAAGCCCAGCGCCCCGAGGAGCACCAGGAGCCAGAGGACGGCCCCGCCTCGGCGGCGCGCCGAGGCCTGCGGACCGGACGGGGCAGCCGCTCGCTCCGCCCCGTCCGGGGCGCCCGCGTCGGCAGCGTCGAAATCCCGGCCGTCGGGCGGCGGCTCGGCGTTCAGCGACATCGGCACGGTCGGGAGAGGGCGCCGGTTCGGCGCGCGTGCGGCCTCACGCGTCGAGGCCCGGGCGGAGTACGTCCTCGGTCACGTAGCGGCCGGTCTCGACGTCGCGCACCACCACCTCGTATCCCTCGCTGCGCAGTTCCTTGAGCCGGTCGAGTGCGACGTAGGTCCCGGTCTCCACATCGTAGAGGCGGGTCCGGGCGTACCGGTTGATAAGGCGCCGCGGGCGCCGTTTCCTAGGCATGTCCGGCCCCCGTCGCGCGGCACGCAACAGCCCGGATCGAGCCCATGTCGCGAGGCGGGTCAGACATAGATGGGGTCCGGATAGGCGTGGTTCCAGGCGCGGAACGGGCGCCGGAACCTATTAGAGTCATTCCAATGAATGGGGCGAACCCGATGCGGCGCCATTAAATTCGGGTTCATACGGGCCCCCGCGCGGCGACTGCCGCGTCGAAGTCCGACACAATGGATGCGAGCCGGGAGCGGGTGCGGGCGTGGCGAGGCTGCTGCTGATCGAGGACGATGCCGAGACCGCCGGGGACGTGCTCGACGACCTGCGCGGGCGCGGCCACGACGTCGCCTGGGCGGCGACCGGGCCGGACGGCGCCCGGGCGGCCCGGGACGGCGCCTGGGGTGCGATCATCGTCGACCGGATGCTCCCCGGCCAGGACGGGCTCTGCGTGCTCCAGGACCTGCGCCGGGACGGAGACCGGACGCCGGCGCTGGTGCTGAGCGCGCTCGGCGACGTGGACGAGCGCATCCGCGGCCTGCGCGCGGGCGGCGACGACTACCTGGCCAAGCCCTTTGCCCTGGGCGAACTCGCCGCCCGCATCGAGGCGCTGCTCCGGCGCCCGGTGGACAGCCGCGAGACGGTCCTGCACGTGGGCGGCCTGGAGGTCGACCTCATCGCCGGCACCGGCCGGCGCGGCGCGCGCGACCTTGAGCTGCTGCCGCGTGAGCTCAAGCTCCTCGAATACCTGATGCGCCGCCCGGGTCAGATCGTGACCCGGGCGATGCTGTTCGAGGAGGTCTGGAACTACCGGTTCACGCCGAAATCCAACCTCATCGACGTCCATGTCGGGCGCCTGCGGCGGAAACTCGAGGCGGGGGGCGAGGCGCCCCTGCTCCACAGCGTGCGCGGCATCGGCTTCACGCTCGAACCCGATGGTTGAGTTCCCGCGCTCCACCGCGCTCCGCTGGGCGCTCGGCATCGCCCTGTGGTCGGTCCTGCTGTCGCTGGCGACGTTCGCCTTCGTCTACTGGCAGACCGCCGCCTACCTGCGCGAGGAACTCGCCGAGACGCTCCGGCTGGAGGTCCGGACCGCCGCGGCCGAACCGGCGGCCGCGGCGGTCCGCGTGGACACCTGGATCGCCATGGACCTCCACGCCACCCATTACGGCGGCCTGTTCGGACCGGACGGGACGCGCCGGGCCGGCAATCTCGGCCTCGTGCCGGATCACCTGGTACGCGACGGGGACGCGTACCGGGTGAGCGCGACGGTCGACATCGCCGGACGCACCCTCGCCGACGAGACCTGGGCGGCCTCCCTGGCGCTGCCCGACGGCAGCACCGTGGTGATCGCCCACGACACCGACGAGATCGACCGGGTGCGGGCGACGACGCTGCGTGCCCTCGGCCTGGCGCTGGTGCCCACCCTGGTGCTCTCGGGGATCGGCGGCCTGCTGCTCACAAGCCGCGCGCGCCGGCGCCTCGCCGCGACCGAGGCCGCGATGGCCCAGGTGATGCGCGGCGACCTGCGCAAGCGGCTGCCGGTCGGGAACCACGGCGACGCGTTCGACCGGCTGTCCGGGAACGTCAACCGGATGCTCGAGGAGATCGAGCACCTGATGGGCGAGGTCCGCAGCGTCGGCGACGCGGTCGCGCACGACCTGCGCACGCCGCTCACCCGCCTGCGCGCCCGGCTGGAGCGCAGCCGGTCGCAGGCCAGGACCGTGGCGGAGTTCCACGAGGCGATCGACCAGGGCCTGATGTGGATCGACCAGACGCTGGCCATGGTCACCGCCGTGCTGCGGATCGGCGAGATGGAGGACGGGCGCCGCCGCGGCGGCTTCACGCGGGTCGATCTCGGCGATGTGGCCTCCGTCGCGGTCGAGTTCTTCGCGCCCCTGGCCGAGGAGAAGGACATCCACCTCGACGTCTCGGTCTCGTCCGCGGACCACACCATCGACGGCGATCGCGACCTGTGCTTCGAGGCGCTCTCGAACCTCCTCGACAACGCGCTGAAGTTCACGCCCTCCGGGGGCGTCGTGCGGGTCGGGGTGACGCGCGCCGCCGCGGCGGCGATCCTGTCCGTCGAGGACACGGGACCCGGCCTGCCGCCGGCGGAGCACGCCCAGGTCTTCCACCGCTTCTACCGCGCCGAGGCGGCGCGCCGGACGCCCGGCAACGGCCTGGGCCTGAGCCTCGTGGCGGCGATCGCGAAGCTCCACGGCGCCGCCGCGACCGTCCGTGCCACCGCGGCCGGCGGCTGCCGTTTCGAGCTGACCTTCCCGCTGCCGGAACCCGGCTGACGCGCGGTTCCGGTGGAGCCGAGGTTTCCCGGTCTCCGCGGGCGCCGCGCCGGAGCGGCTCGCCCGGCCGGCGGCGGCAGGAGGTCGACCAAGGGCGGTCCAGCGTTCGGGATGCCGACCGATCCGTCCGAGCCGGTCGCCGCATGGGGTCGCTCATCCACCGCCCGCCCCGTCGAAGGGTCGTGTTGGGGGGCCCGGGAGGAGCGTACACCATCGCCGCTGGCAACTACCTAACCACAGGAGTCTTTCCGTCGGCTGAGAGACGGAATGTTCCCTTGACCTGACCGGCTGGCTTTGGACGGGGCTGATTGAGAGGATCAGCCTGGACCGAAGGAGCGGGACATGCGGCGAGGTCAGAAAACGAGTGCAGAACAGGTTGTGCTGAAGCTGCGCCAGATCGAGGTACAAACGGCACAAGGCAAGAGCTTGGCCTTGGCCTGCAAGGACTCGGAGATCTCCGAGCAGAGTTATTACCGCTGGCGCAAGGAGTACGGCGGCCTCCAAGTCGACCAAGCCAGGAAGATGAAGGATCTGGAGCACGAGAGCGCCCGGTTGCGCCGGCTTGTGGCCGATCTGTCCCTGGAAAAGCAGGTGCTGGCGGACGTCGCCTCGGGAAACTTGTAGCCCCCGAGCGACGCCGGGAGGCGGTGGACGGCATCCGAGAGAAGTACGACCTCTCGGAACGTCACGCCTGTCGAATCGTCGGCCAGCACCGCGGCACGCAACGCTACGTGCCGATCGTGCTGGCCGACAAGGATGCACTGACCCGCGCTATCATCGCCCTGGCATCTGGGTACGGACGCTACGGCTACCGCCGTGTCACCGCACTGCTGCAGGCAGCGGGCTGGCAGGTGGGCAAGGATCGGGTTCAACGCATTTGGCGTCGCGAGGGGCTTAAGGTCCCACAGAAGCACCGGCCGCGCAGCCGCCTGTGGCTGAACGACGGCTCCTGCGTGCGGCTGCAGCCGCTCCACCGCAATCACGTCTGGAGTTTCGACTTTGTACAGGAGCAGACCCACGACGGTCGAAGCTTGCGCATCCTGACGCTGATCGATGAGCACAGTCGGGCCTGCTTAGCGTTGAAGGTGGCACGGCGGATCAACAGTGTGGGCGTGATCGAAGCGCTGGCCGACGCCATGTGCCTGCACGGCATCCCCGAGCATATCCGTTGCGACAATGGCCCCGAACCGAAGGACCGCGCAGCGAGATGATCTCCAAAGCACTACGCAAGTGGGTCGCCAAGACCGGCTCGCAGATCCAGTACATCGCGCCTGGATCACCGTGGGAGAACGGGTACTGCGAGAGCTTCAACGGCAAGATGCGCGACGAGTGACTGCGCCAAGAGATCTTCTACTCGCTCAAAGAGGCGCAAATCGTGATCAGGCTCTGGCAGAACACATACAACCGCCTCCGGCCGCATTCGTCCCTCGGCTACCGGCCGCCCGCGCCTGTACCCATCCCAGATCTGGCCTTCCGGCTACCCATGGGCGCCACCATGCAGTAGCGCCTCAATTGGCTCGGTCCAAAATACAGGTCAGGTCACTATGCTGGTAATTACCCACGCCTGTGATGGCGGTGTTCAGGCGCCGACGGTTTTGAGGATGGTGCCGAAGGGGCTGGCGCCGGTCAGGCGCGCGGTGTCGACGACGGTGCGGATGGCGGCCTCGCCTTCGGCCGCCCACATGGCGCGATAGCCATTGGTCACCTTCCGCTGGACGACGGCGGGACGCAGGAGCCGCTCGGAGCCATTGTTCGTGGGCTCGACCTGTCCGGGATAGGCGAGGAAGACCAGGAGTTGCTCG
>NZ_JAUYZJ010000024.1 GCF_030700285.1 Methylobacterium sp. NEAU K
AAGCCGCACTGCAACATCGGCACGATCGGCCACGTTGATCATGGCAAGACGTCGTTGACGGCTGCGATCACGAAGGTTCTGGCGGAGACGGGCGGGGCGACGTTCACGGCCTACGACCAGATCGACAAGGCTCCGGAGGAGAAGGCGCGCGGGATCACGATCTCGACGGCGCACGTGGAGTACGAGACGGCCAACCGGCACTACGCGCACGTGGATTGCCCCGGGCACGCCGATTACGTGAAGAACATGATCACGGGCGCGGCGCAGATGGACGGCGCGATTCTGGTCGTGTCGGCGGCCGACGGCCCGATGCCGCAGACCCGCGAGCACATCCTGCTGGCGCGTCAGGTCGGCGTTCCGGCGCTGGTGGTGTTCCTCAACAAGGTCGACATGGTCGACGACGAGGAGCTTCTGGAGCTGGTCGAGCTGGAGGTGCGCGAGCTTCTGTCGAAGTACGACTTCCCGGGCGACGACATCCCGATCACCAAGGGCTCGGCGCTGATGGCGCTGGAGGACAAGGAGCCGAAGATCGGCAAGGAGGCCGTCCTGGCGCTGATGGCGACGGTGGACAGCTACATCCCGCAGCCGGAGCGCCCGATCGACATGCCGTTCCTGATGCCGATCGAGGACGTGTTCTCGATCTCGGGCCGCGGCACGGTGGTGACGGGCCGGGTCGAGCGCGGGATCATCAAGGTGGGCGAGGAAGTCGAGATCGTCGGCATCCGGGCGACCACCAAGACGACGGTGACGGGCGTCGAGATGTTCCGCAAGCTGCTCGACCAGGGCCAGGCGGGCGACAACGTCGGCGTTCTGCTGCGCGGCACCAAGCGCGAGGACGTCGAGCGGGGCCAAGTGGTGTGCAAGCCGGGCTCGGTGAAGCCGCACACGAAGTTCAAGGCCGAGGCCTACATCCTGACCAAGGAGGAGGGCGGGCGCCACACGCCGTTCTTCACCAACTACCGGCCGCAGTTCTACTTCCGGACCACGGACGTGACCGGGGTGTGCACGCTGCCGGAGGGCACCGAGATGGTGATGCCGGGCGACAACGTGACCATGGACGTCACGCTGATCGTCCCGGTGGCCATGGAGGAGAAGCTGCGCTTCGCCATCCGCGAGGGCGGCCGCACCGTCGGTGCCGGCGTCGTCGCCGCCATCAACGAGTAGGTCTGAAAGGACCGGCGCGTCGCGACGGGCGATGCGCCGGCCGGCGGAATGCAATTCGCGATCTGCGTATAGTCGAATCGCTCTAGCGTTCCGGTCCCGTCCGGCGGACCGGCTTCAGTGCCCGGGTTTGATTTGCTTGGCGCCGGCCTTCGTCTTGACGGAGTGCCGGCGTTGCGTCGTTTTGTCTCTGCCTCTATCCGGTGGAGACTCGCATGTCCGCTGGTTCTGTTCTCCGCACCCTGTGGTTCCTGGTCCTGATCTGTGTCGGGCTCCCAATCTTGCCAGGTGCGCCGCGCGACGATGTTCTGAGCGACGGGCGGTTCCGCGACGAGGCGGCTGCGCTGGTTCGAGTCATGCGGCCGGAGTCCGAGGTCCGTCTCGATTCCGATCCGGTGCAGATCCATGTCGACACCAGGACGATCACCCTCACCAACCTGTATCCGCGCGTCGCCAGCCTCGCCGGCGCGGAGCGCCGACGGGCCATCGAGGCATTCCTCGCCGATGTCCTCGCGGGTTCCGGGCCCGCGACGGATCCCGGCGACTTCGCGGCCGTCAAGGCGCGGCTGCGCGTGCAACTCGTGCCGGAGGAGATCCTCCGACAGCACGCAGAGATCGCGCGCCGTCGTTTCTCCGAGACTCTCTTCGTCGTCTACGTGCTCGACGAGCCGAGCCGCTACCGATACGTGACCCGTGCGATGCTCGCGGGCTGGCGGGTCGATCCTGCGCTGGTGGAAGCGACGGCCGTGAAGAACCTCGCGGCGACCTCGAAAGACACGCCGTTCAGCCTCGGCCTCGGAAATGACGTGCCGATGTTCGCCATCGCCGAATCGGGGGACGATGACAACGCCGCGCGGCTGCTGGTGCCTGACTACCTCGAGCAGATTCGCGGCGCCCTGAAGGCGGACAGCATCACCCTGACCGCCCCGACCCGGGATGCGCTGATGGCGTGGCCGGCCGACAGCGCCGCCCGGCGTGGCCTGGCCGCGGAGGCGACTAGGCAGATGCGGGCCGGCCCGTATGGCCGCAGCGACGAGCTGTTCCGCTTCGACCGGAGCGGATTAAGGCCCCTGACCGCCGCGGAGCGGGCGGATCACGGACGTTGACGCCGCGCGGTCGCGGGCCCCCTGAAAGGGCTTTCCGCTTCGGTCCATGATCGGACGCCGCGACGGCGGCATTCGGGCCTCGCGGGCCTGTCTGTGCCGCCGAACCTCTTGCAAGCCGGGCTGCAATCGGGCATTGGGCGGGACGCTAGGAGTGTAGCTCAACTGGTCAGAGCGCCGGTCTCCAAAACCGGAGGTTGCGGGTTCGAGTCCCTCCACTCCTGCCAGATATCTCCCCCGATCCCGCGCGGTCGCCCGGTCGACAAGCCGGCGAAGTTGCGCTAGAGCGGGCGCAATCCGAGATCTGAAGCGACCGTCGGTGCGGGCCTGTTCAGGCCCTCGGCGCCGGCATTCGCATTCCCGGACGCGGTCTCTGCCTCGGGGCCGAACACGCACAAACACTGGCGCCATGGCATCGAACGAAGCGACCAAGAAGGTGGATCTGGCGCGCGGCGCAGCCCGCGGTCCCGTGGGCACGCCGCCGGCCCGTCCGGCGACGCCCGCCCGGGTGCCTCAGAAGCGCGCCACCCCGGGCGAGTTCATCGCCCAGGTCCGCGACGAGGCCCGCAAGGTCACGTGGCCGAGCCGCCGGGAGACCACGATCACCACGATCATGGTGTTCGTGATGGTGGTGGTCACGAGCCTGTTCTTCACGGTGGTCGACCAGGCCCTGCGCTTCGTGGTCGGCTTGGTCCTGGGCCTCTGAGGGCGGGACGCTATCGATCGGGGGAGACCTCGCTGACGTGTCGGAGTTGAACGGAACCGTGTCGAAGCGCTGGTATATCGTCCACGCCTACTCGAACTTCGAGAACAAGGTCGCCCAATCCATCAAGGATCAGGCGGCCCAGCGCGGGCTGACCGAGCTGTTCGACGAGGTGATGGTCCCGACCGAGAAGGTCGTTGAGGTGCGCCGCGGCCGGAAGGTCGATGCCGAGCGCAAGTTCTTTCCCGGCTACGTGCTGGTGAAGTGCGACCTGACCGACGAGGTCTACCACCTCATCAAGAACACCCCGAAGGTCACGGGCTTCCTCGGGGCCGACAAGTCGAAGCCGGTGCCGATCCCCGACGCCGAGGCCGAGCGGATCAAGGGGCAGGTCGCCGAGGGCGTCGACCGGCCCAAGCCCTCGGTCTCCTTCGAGATCGGCGAGACCGTGCGGGTCGCCGACGGCCCGTTCGCGAGCTTCAACGGCACCGTCGAGGAGATCGACGAGGCCCGTTCCCGCCTCAAGGTGGCCGTGTCGATCTTCGGACGCGCCACCCCGGTGGAGCTGGAATACGCCCAGGTCGAGAAGGCCTGAGGCGGCGCATAGCGAAAGGCGGATGCGGATCGTGGGCCTGACGGCCCGCATCCGCAGACACGCATCTCGCTGAACCCCGCGGGAGACCCGCCCGGCCTCGCCTCCGGGATCCACGGATCGCACCGCGACCTGCAACCCTCCGACCCGCCGCGCTTCAGGCCGCGTGGGGGCGGATTCTCATTGGGAGCAGTCCCATGGCGAAGAAGATCACGGGCTACGTGAAGCTTCAGGTCCCGGCCGGCGCGGCGAACCCGTCGCCGCCGATCGGTCCCGCGCTCGGTCAGCGCGGCCTCAACATCATGGAATTCTGCAAGGCCTTCAACGCGAAGACCGCGCAGATCGAGAAGGGCACCCCGATCCCGGTGGTCATCACCGCGTATCAGGACCGCTCGTTCACCTTCGAGATGAAGCAGCCCCCGGTCACCTTCTTCCTGAAGAAGGCCGCCGGGCTGAAGATCGGCAAGAAGCCGGCCTCCGGCTCGAAGACCCCCGGCAAGGGCCCGACCGTCGGCAAGATCTCCGAGGCGCAGCTGCGCGAGATCGCCGAGAAGAAGATGCCCGACCTCAACTGCGACTCGGTCGAGTCGGCCGTCGCCATGATCCGCGGTTCCGCCCGGGCCATGGGCCTCGAAGTCACGGCCTGAGGGAGGACATCATGGCACGCGAAGGAAAGCGCATTCGCTCTGCCCGCGAGGGCATCGAGGTGACCAAGCTCTACCCGCTCGACGAGGCGATCAAGCTGGTCAAGGAGCGGGCGACCGCGAAGTTCGACGAGACCGTCGAGGTCTCGATGAACCTCGGCGTCGATCCGCGGCACGCCGACCAGATGGTCCGCGGCGTCTGCAACCTGCCGAACGGTTCCGGCCGGACGGTGCGCGTTGCGGTCTTCGCCCGCGGCGCCAAGGCGGACGACGCCAAGGCGGCCGGCGCCGACATCGTCGGGGCGGAGGATCTCCTGGAGATCGTCCAGAGCGGCAAGATCGAGTTCGATCGCTGCATCGCCACCCCGGACATGATGCCGCTGGTCGGCCGCCTCGGTAAGGTGTTGGGCCCGCGCGGCCTGATGCCGAACCCGAAGGTCGGCACTGTCACCATGGACGTGAAGAGCGCCGTGGCCGGCGCCAAGGGCGGCTCGGTGGAGTTCCGCGTCGAGAAGGCCGGGATCGTCCATGCCGGCGTCGGCAAGGTCTCGTTCGACGCCGACAAGCTTGTCGAGAACATCAAGGCCTTCGCGGACGCGGTGGCCAAGGCCAAGCCGACGGGCGCCAAGGGCACCTACGTCCAGCGCATCGCCGTCACCTCGACGATGGGCCCGGGCGTGAAGGTTGAGCCGAGCACGGTCCTGACCGCCTGATATCACGCGAGGCGGCAACGCTTCGAAGCGCCCGGCCGGAAACGGCCGGGCGTTTTTTGGTGTTTGTGCGGGGCGGGCCGGCACGCTTCGAGGCGGGCCAATCCATCACATCATTCTCACCATCGAAGGGGGCGCCATCCCGCACGGCTGTGCTAGATAGGCCCTCATGCGCAGCACTGTCTCCGTCACGACCCGCCGACGCATCCTGTGCGTCTTCCCCGCTTACACGCCGTCATTCGGCACGTTCTCGCACGCCTACCCGCTGATGGGGGGCGTCAAGGCGTTCATGCCGCCCCAGGGGCTCCTGCTGATCGCGGCCTACATGCCCGAGAGCTGGGAATGCCGCTTCATCGACGAGAACATCCGGCGCGCGGGCGCCCAGGACTTCGCCTGGGCCGACGCCGTGTTCGTCTCCGGGATGCACATCCAGGAGGGCCAGATCCACGATATCGGGCGCCGCGCCCACGCGGCCGGCAAGGTCGCGGCGCTCGGCGGCCCCTCCGTCTCGGGGGCGCCCGAGAAGTACCCCGACTTCGATTACCTGCATGTCGGCGAGATCGGCGACGCCACCGACCGGCTGATCGCGCGCCTCGACGCCGACCTCGGCCGGCCGGCCCGGCAGGAGGTGTTCGAGACCGGTGAGCGGCTCGCGCTCTCGGACTTCCCGGCCCCGGCCTACGAGGCGGCGCCGCTCAAGCGTTACCTGATCGGCTCGCTGCAATTCTCCTCCGGCTGCCCGTATCGCTGCGAGTTCTGCGACATCCCGCAACTCTACGGCCGCCAGCCGCGGCTCAAGAGCCCTGAGCAGATGTGCGCCGAGCTCGACGCCATCATCAGCCAGCCCGGCCATCCGGCGGTGGTCTATTTCGTCGACGACAATTTCATCGCCAACCGCAAGGCCACGCGCGAGATGCTGCCGCATCTCGTCGCGTGGCAGAAGAAGAACGACTACCCGCTGCAGTTCGCCTGCGAGGCGACCCTCAATATGGCCAAGCAGCCCGAGATCCTCGAGCTGATGCGGCAGGCCAACTTCATGACCGTGTTCGTCGGCATCGAGACGCCGGAGGCGGACGCGCTCAAGGGCATCGACAAGACCCACAACGCCGCCGTGCCCATGTACGAGGCGATCGAGACGCTCAATTCCTATGGGCTCGAAGTGACCTCGGGCATCATCCTGGGGCTCGATTCCGACAGCGACAAGTCCGAACAGAACCTGATCGACTTCATCGACAAGTCGGCCATCCCGGTGCTGACCATCAACCTTCTCCAAGCCCTGCCGAAGACCCCGCTCTGGGATCGGCTGGAGCGCGAGGGGCGGCTGGTTCACGACGCGGCGCTCGAGTCGAACGTGCTGTTCAAGCGCCCGCACGACACCGTGGTGGCGAGCTGGCGCCGGGCCATCGCCCATGCCTACGATCCGGAGCAGATCTTCGCGCGGTTCAAGCACCAGTGCGAGACCACGTACCCTCACCGGATCGTGACTCCGACCAAGGGCAAGCTCACCTTCACGAACCTGCGCCGCGGCCTGATCCTCGGCTTCAACATCCTCACGCGCGTCGGGCTGCTCTCGGATTACCGCCGTCCGTTCTGGAGCGCAGCGGCCTACGCCCTGAAGCGCGGCCAGATCGAGGCGGTGTTCAACATGGGCTTCGTCGCCCACCACCTAATCCGCTTCACCCGCGAGGCCCTGCGCGGCGAGCACAACGCCTCATTCTATGCCGCCAAGGCGGCCGAGGCCGAGGATGCAAGGCGGCGCTCGTGGTGGGAGAATGCGCGGCGCCGGCTCGCCCCCGAGCGCGAGGCGGCGTGAGCCCGCGCCCAGGCCTTGCCGTCGGAGCGTCGCGAGCGCCCTTGCCTGCGGCGGAAAAGTCGCGCTTCGGCTCTTGGCAGGCGGCTTGCTAGGCTCTATACACCGCGCCTTACGCAATTCATCCTCACGGAAGGAGACGGCCGATCGGCCGCTTTCCGCTCGAAATGTCGCCCGGGTAACCGGGGGGCAAAGGCCGGCAGGATCCAGAGGGCGACGAGCCCTGCGGAGCCTTGTCCGGCCATGTCCTGTCCGAGACTGCAGGTGCCGGTTCGCCGGCTTAATCCACGACCAGCCTGCACAGACGGGGAAGACCGAACTTAGGAAAAGCCTCGCCACGGCCTGAGTGCCGCGGAGGGGTGTCGGTTTGAACCAACTCGCCCGAGGCGGCCCTTCAGGGGTACGTGCGGGGACAGGGCCGCGAAGCGTCGTTCGGACGTTCCCGGTCTCTTGAAGGCCGAGACGACGTCCGGGCGGCATGTGCAACCGGCGGGCCCGAGATCGGGTTCCGCCAACCGGAGAGAGCCCAGTGGACCGGACAGCTAAAGCTGACCTCGTCTCGACGCTCAACGGCGTGTTCAGTCAGAGCGCCGTCGTCGTCGTGGCCCACTACAAGGGCCTCACGGTCGCCGACATGCAGAAGCTGCGTTCGCAGATGAAGCAGGCAGGCGCCACCGTGAAGGTCGCCAAGAACAGCCTCGCCGGCATCGCACTCGATGGCACGGACGTCGCCTCCATCAAGCCGCTCCTGAAGGGCCCGACCTTGCTCGCCTATTCGGGCGATCCGGTCGCTGCCGCCAAGGTCGCGGTCGATTTCGCCAAGACGAACGACAAGCTCGTGATCCTTGGCGGCGCGATGGGGAAGACGACCCTGAACCCGGACGGCGTGAAGGCCCTCGCCTCGCTCCCGTCTCTCGACGAACTGCGCGCCAAGATCGTGGGCCTCGTGCAGGCGCCCGCGACCAAGATCGCTCAGGTCGTCAATGCGCCGGCGGCCAAGCTCGCCCGCGTGTTCGGGGCCTATGCCACCAAGGACGAGGCCGCCTGAGGCCCTTCAAAAATCCTTTGTTCGAACCGATATCTGAGAGGAATTGAAAATGGCTGATCTTGCCAAGCTCGTCGACGACCTGTCCTCGCTGACCGTGCTCGAGGCCGCCGACCTGGCCAAGATGCTCGAAGAGAAGTGGGGCGTCTCCGCCGCTGCCGCTGTCGCCGTGGCCGCCGGCCCGGCCGCTGGTGGCGCCGCCGCCGCTGTCGAGGAGCAGACCGAGTTCACGGTCGTCCTCGCCGCCGCGGGCGACAAGAAGATCGAGGTCATCAAGGAAGTCCGCGCCATCACCGGCCTGGGCCTCAAGGAAGCCAAGGACCTGGTCGAGGGTGCGCCCAAGCCCGTCAAGGAAGGCGTCGCCAAGGACGAGGCCGAGAAGCTCAAGGCCCAGCTCGAGAAGGCCGGCGCCAAGGTCGAGCTCAAGTAAGCCGACGGTGGGCCGGTTCCGGCCCATCATCCCACGGAGGTCCGCTTCGGGCCTGTCGTGACTGGAGCCCGCGGGTGTAGCGCCCGCGGGCTTTAGGCCGCTTCGGCGGACGGCCCCGCCTGGGGCCAGTGAGATTCGGTTCGGTGGCGTGGCCCGGCGGGGCGCGCGTCACAGCCCGGCGCGGGAGGTCCCTTTCGGGAACGCTTCCCCGGGCGCGAGGCACGCGGGATGGAGCGAGTTCACATGGCCAACACGCTGGTCGGTCGCAAGCGCATTCGGAAGTTCTTCGGCAAGATCAAGGAAGTCGCCGAGATGCCGAACCTCATCGAGGTTCAGAAGGCGTCCTACGACCAGTTCCTGATGGTCGACGAGCCGGAGGGCGGGCGCGGCGACGAGGGCCTGCAGAGCGTGTTCAAGTCGGTGTTCCCGATTTCCGACTTCGCGTCGACCGCCCTGCTGGAATTCGTGCGCTACACGTTCGAGGCGCCGAAATACGACGTGGACGAGTGTCGCCAGCGCGGCATCACCTTCGCGGCCCCGCTGAAGGTCACGCTTCGGCTGATCGTGTTCGACGTCGATCCCGACACCCAGGCCAAGTCGGTCAAGGACATCAAGGAGCAGGACGTCTACATGGGCGACATGCCCCTGATGACGGAGAACGGCACCTTCATCGTCAACGGCACCGAGCGCGTCATCGTCTCGCAGATGCACCGCTCGCCGGGCGTGTTCTTCGACCACGACAAGGGCAAGACCCACTCGTCGGGCAAGCTCCTGTTTGCCGCCCGGATCATCCCGTACCGCGGCTCCTGGCTCGACGTCGAGTTCGACGCCAAGGATATCGTGCACGTGCGCATCGACCGGAAGCGCAAGCTCCCGGCGACGTCGCTGCTCTACGCCCTCGGCCTCGACGGCGAGGAGATCCTGTCGACCTTCTACAACCGCGTGGTCTATGACCGCGACGGCGCCGATTGGCGCGTGCCGTTCGACCCCGAGCGGATGAAGGGCATGAAGGCCACGGTCGACCTGATCGACGCCGATTCCGGCGAGGTCGTGCTCGAGGCCGGCAAGAAGCTCAACGCCCGCAACGCCCGCCAGATCACCGACAAGGGGACCAAGTTCCTCAAGGCGACCGACGAGGATCTCGTCGGCCAGTACATCGCCGAGGACCTGGTCAACGCCCAGACCGGCGAGATCTGGGCCGAGGCCGGCGAGGAGATCACCGAGAAGCTCCTGAAGAGCCTGGACGAGGTCGGCATCACCGAGCTCCCCGTGCTCGACATCGACCACGTCAACGTCGGCCCCTACATCCGCAACACGCTGGCGGTGGACAAGAATTCCAGCCGCGAGGGCGCGCTGTTCGACATCTACCGGGTCATGCGCCCCGGCGAGCCGCCGACCCTCGACACCGCGGAGGCGATGTTCCACTCGCTGTTCTTCGATTCCGAGCGCTACGACCTCTCGGCGGTCGGCCGCGTGAAGATGAACATGCGCCTCGACCTCGACGCCGCCGACACCGTCCGCACCCTGCGCAAGGAGGACATGCTGGCGGTGGTCAAGGCGCTGGTCGAGCTGCGCGACGGCAAGGGTGAGATCGACGACATCGACCACCTCGGCAACCGCCGGGTGCGCTCGGTCGGCGAGCTCATGGAGAACCAGTACCGCCTCGGGCTGCTCCGCATGGAGCGGGCGATCCGCGAGCGCATGAGCCAAGTCGATATCGACACGGTGATGCCGCAGGACCTGATCAACGCCAAGCCCGCCGCGGCGGCGGTGCGCGAGTTCTTCGGCTCGTCGCAGCTCTCGCAGTTCATGGATCAGACCAACCCGCTCTCCGAGGTGACGCACAAGCGCCGCCTCTCGGCGTTGGGCCCGGGTGGCCTGACCCGCGAGCGCGCCGGGTTCGAGGTGCGCGACGTGCACCCGACCCATTACGGCCGCATCTGCCCGATCGAGACGCCGGAAGGCCCGAACATCGGCCTGATCAACTCGCTGGCGACCTTCGCCCGGGTGAACAAGTACGGCTTCATCGAGACCCCGTTCCGCCGCGTGCGCGACGGCGTGGTCACCGACGAGGTCGCCTACCTCTCCGCCATGGAGGAGGCGAAGTACTACGTCGCCCAGGCCAACGCCCAGATGGACGAGAGCCGCAAGCTCACGGAGGACCTCGTGGTCTGCCGTCGCGCCGGCGAGGTGATCGTCGTCGGGCCCGAGCGGGTCGACCTCATGGACGTGAGCCCCAAGCAGCTCGTCTCGGTGGCTGCGGCGCTGATCCCGTTCCTCGAGAACGACGACGCGAACCGCGCGCTGATGGGCTCGAACATGCAGCGGCAGGCCGTGCCGCTGGTGCGCGCCGACGCGCCGTTCGTCGGAACCGGCATGGAGGCCGTGGTCGCCCGTGATTCGGGCGCCGCGATCGCGGCGCGCCGGACCGGCATCGTCGATCAGGTGGATGCCACCCGCATCGTCATCCGGGCCACCGAGGAGGCTGACGCCAACAAGCCCGGCGTCGACATCTACCGCCTGCAGAAGTTCCAGCGCTCCAACCAGTCGACCTGCATCACGCAGAAGCCGCTGGTGCGCGTCGGCGAGCCGGTGAAGAAAGGCGAGATCATCGCTGACGGCCCCTCGACCGAATTTGGCGAATTGGCGCTCGGCCGGAACGTGCTCGTCGCGTTCATGCCGTGGAACGGCTACAACTTCGAAGATTCGATCCTGCTCTCCGAGCGGATCGTGAAGGATGACGTGTTCACCTCGATCCACATCGAGGAGTTCGAGGTGATGGCCCGCGACACCAAGCTCGGGCCGGAGGAGATCACCCGCGACATCCCGAACGTCTCCGAGGAGGCGCTCAAGAATCTCGACGAGGCCGGCATCGTCTACATCGGTGCCGAGGTGAACGCCGGCGACATCCTCGTCGGCAAGATCACCCCGAAGGGCGAGAGCCCGATGACGCCGGAGGAGAAGCTCCTGCGCGCCATCTTCGGTGAGAAGGCCTCGGACGTACGCGACACCTCCCTGCGTGTGCCGCCGGGCGTCACCGGCACGATCGTCGAGGTGCGGGTGTTCAACCGCCACGGCGTCGACAAGGACGAGCGCGCCCAGGCGATCGAGCGCGAGGAGATCGAGCGGCTTGCCAAGGACCGCGACGACGAGCAGGCGATCCTCGACCGCAACACCTACGCCCGCCTCGCGGACGTGCTGATCGGCCAGGCGCCGGTGGCCGGCCCGAAGGGCTTCAAGAAGGACACCACGCTCACCCGCGAGCTGATCAACGACTACCCGCGCTCGCAATGGTGGCAGTTCGCCGTCATCGAGGACCGTCTCATGACCGAGATGGAGGCGATGCAGAAGCAGTACGACGAGTCGAAAAAGCGCCTTGAGCAGCGCTTCCTCGACAAGGTCGAGAAGCTGCAGCGCGGCGACGAGCTGCCCCCCGGCGTCATGAAGATGGTCAAGGTCTTCGTGGCGGTGAAGCGCAAGATCCAGCCGGGCGACAAGATGGCCGGGCGGCACGGCAACAAGGGTGTCGTGTCGCGGATCGTGCCGATCGAGGACATGCCGTTCCTGGAGGACGGGACCCATGCCGACATCGTGCTCAACCCGCTGGGCGTGCCCTCGCGCATGAACGTCGGCCAGATCCTGGAGACGCACCTCGGTTGGGCGGCTGCGGGCCTGGGTCGCAAGGTCTCGAAGGCGGTGGATGCCTATCTCAAGAGCAACGACATCGCGCCGCTGCGGGAGGAGATGACGGCGATCTACTCCCCGGGCGAGCTCGACGGCCTGACCGACGAGGAACTGGCGGAGGTCGGCAACAACGTCCGCCGCGGCGTGCCGATGGCCACCCCGGTGTTCAACGGCGCCAAGGAGGCCGATATCGAGCAGATGCTGGAGATGGCCGGCCTCGACCGCTCGGCGCAGTCGACGCTCTATGACGGGCGGACCGGCGAGCCCTTCGACCGCAAGGTGACGATGGGCTACATCTACATGCTGAAGCTGCACCACCTCGTGGACGACAAGATCCACGCCCGGTCGATCGGCCCGTACTCGCTCGTCACCCAGCAGCCGCTGGGCGGCAAGGCGCAGTTCGGCGGTCAGCGCTTCGGCGAGATGGAGGTCTGGGCGCTGGAGGCCTACGGCGCAGCCTACACGCTGCAGGAGATGCTCACGGTGAAGTCGGACGACGTGGCCGGCCGCACCAAGGTCTACGAGGCGATCGTCCGCGGCGACGACACGTTCGAGGCCGGCATCCCCGAGAGCTTCAACGTGCTCGTCAAGGAGATGCGTTCGCTCGGCCTCAACGTCGAGCTCACCTCCTCCAAGAAGGCGGCCAACGACCAGCTCGAGCCGCCGGCCGACGCCGCCGAGTAGCGGTCAGCGAAGAACCTCCCGTGGCGGCGTCGCGCCGCCACGGTCGAGCGGGGAGGGGCGGGGCCTCCGGTGACGACGGCCAGCGGCGCTCGAACGGGGCGCGGCGCCGGATGCATTCGGTACGCGGTGGCCCAGGCGCAGGGTTGCCGGCGTCAACAAGGAGCGGATCATGAACCAAGAGGTCATGAACCTTTTCAACCAGCAGGCCACGCCGGTCAGCTTCGACCAGATCAAGATTTCGATCTCGTCCCCGGAGAAGATCCTCTCCTGGTCGTACGGCGAGATCAAGAAGCCCGAGACGATCAACTATCGGACCTTCAAGCCCGAGCGCGATGGTCTGTTCTGCGCGCGTATCTTCGGGCCGATCAAGGATTACGAGTGCTTGTGCGGCAAGTACAAGCGCATGAAGTACAAGGGCGTGATCTGCGAGAAGTGCGGCGTCGAGGTGACGCTGGCGCGCGTCCGGCGCGACCGCATGGGCCATATCGAGCTGGCCGCCCCGGTGGCGCATATCTGGTTCCTGAAGTCGCTGCCCTCGCGCATCGGCCTCCTGCTCGACATGGCCCTCAAGGACCTCGAGCGGATCCTGTACTTCGAGTCCTACTGCGTCATCGAGCCGGGCCTCACACCCCTGAAGGAGCGTCAGCTCCTCTCGGAGGAGGAGTACCTGCGCGCCCAGGAGGAGTACGGCGAGGATTCGTTCACCGCCATGATCGGCGCCGAGGCCATCCGGCGCATCCTTCAGGAACTCGACCTCGACAAGATCGCCAACGATCTGCGCGAGGAGATCGCCGTTACCACGTCGGAGCTGAAGCCCAAGAAGCTCCTGAAGCGGCTCAAGATCATCGAGGCCTTCCAGATGTCCGGCAACAAGCCGGAATGGATGATCCTCACGGTCGTGCCGGTGATCCCGCCGGACCTGCGCCCGCTGGTCCCGCTGGACGGCGGCCGCTTCGCGACCTCCGACCTGAACGACCTGTACCGCCGGGTCATCAACCGCAACAACCGCCTGAAGCGGCTGATCGAACTGCGCGCCCCCGACATCATCATCCGCAACGAGAAGCGGATGCTGCAGGAGGCGGTCGACGCCCTGTTCGACAACGGCCGCCGCGGCCGCGTCATCACGGGTGCCAACAAGCGCCCGCTGAAGTCGCTCGCCGACATGCTGAAGGGCAAGCAGGGCCGGTTCCGCCAGAACCTGCTCGGCAAGCGCGTCGACTATTCGGGCCGCTCGGTCATCGTGGTCGGCCCCGAGCTGAAGCTGCATCAGTGCGGCCTGCCGAAGAAGATGGCGCTCGAGCTGTTCAAGCCGTTCATCTACGCGCGCCTCGACGCCAAGGGTTTCTCGGCCACCGTCAAGCAGGCCAAGAAGCTGGTCGAGAAGGAGAAGCCGGAGGTCTGGGACATCCTCGATGAGGTGATCCGCGAGCACCCGGTGATGCTGAACCGCGCGCCGACCCTGCACCGCCTCGGCATCCAGGCCTTCGAACCGAAGCTGATCGAAGGCAAGGCGATCCAGCTGCACCCGCTGGTCTGCGCCGCGTTCAACGCCGACTTCGACGGCGACCAGATGGCCGTGCACGTCCCGCTGTCGCTCGAGGCGCAGCTGGAAGCACGCGTGCTGATGATGTCGACCAACAACATCCTGCACCCGGCCAACGGTCAGCCGATTATCGTGCCGTCGCAGGACATCGTGCTCGGCCTTTACTACCTGTCGATCGTGGCCGAGGGGGCGCCGGGCGCGTTCAACCCGGACAACCCCAAGAACCCGATGCAGGGCGTCTTCGGCGACATGGGCGAGTTGGAGCACGCGCTGGCGGCCAAGACCGTGTCGCTGCACTCCAAGATCCGGTGGCGCTGGACCGGCATCGGCCCGGACGGCGAGCCGCTGACCAAGACCTACGACACCACCCCCGGCCGGGTGATCCTGTCCGGCGCGCTGCCCAAGCACGCCAAGGTTCCCTTCGACGTCGTCAACAAGCTGATGACCAAGAAGGAGATCTCGGCGATGATCGACACCGTCTACCGCCACTGCGGTCAGAAGGAGTCGGTGATCTTCTGCGACCGGATCATGGGTCTCGGCTTCAGCCACGCGTTCAAGGCCGGCATCTCGTTCGGCAAGGACGACATGGTCGTGCCGGACAACAAGTGGTCGATCGTCGACAGCACCCGTACCCTGGTGAAGGACTACGAGCAGCAGTACAACGACGGCCTGATCACCCAGGGCGAGAAGTACAACAAGGTGGTCGATGCCTGGGCCAAGTGCTCGGACAAGCTCGCCGCCGAGATGATGAACCGCATCTCCACCGTCCAGAAGGACGAGCACGGCGCGGACAAGCAGGTCAACTCGATCTACATGATGAGCCACTCGGGCGCCCGTGGTTCGCCCGCGCAGATGAAGCAGCTCGCCGCCATGCGCGGCCTGATGGCCAAGCCGTCGGGCGAGATCATCGAGACGCCGATCATCTCGAACTTCAAGGAAGGTCTGGACGTGCTGGAGTACTTCAACTCCACGCACGGTGCCCGTAAGGGCCTCGCCGACACCGCCCTGAAGACCGCCAATTCCGGCTACCTGACCCGCCGCCTCGTCGACGTGGCCCAGGACGCCGTGATCCGCGAGGTCGATTGCGGCACGACCAACGGCATCAAGATGCGCGCCATCGTGGATGCCGGCCAGGTCGTGGCGACGCTGGCCACGCGCATCCTCGGCCGCGCCACCGCCGAGGATCTGGTGGCGGCGGACGGTACGGTCATCGTCAAGACCGGCGAGACCATCGAGGAGAAGCACCTGCCGGCGATCAACGCCGCCGGCATCCAGGAGGTGAAGATCCGCTCCGTGCTGGTCTGCGCCACCCGGAGCGGCGTCTGCGCCACCTGCTACGGGCGCGACCTCGCCCGCGGCACGCCCGTCAACATGGGCGAGGCGGTCGGCGTCATCGCGGCGCAGTCCATCGGCGAGCCGGGCACCCAGCTCACGATGCGCACCTTCCACATCGGCGGTGCCGCCCAGATCGCCGATTCGTCGTTCATCGAGTCGAGCTTCGAGGGCACGATCAAGATCCGCAACCGGGCGATCGCCAAGAACACCGATGGTGATCTGATCGCCACCGGCCGCAACGTGGCGGTGGTGATCGTCGGGTCGGACGGGGTCGAGCGGGCGGTCCACCGTCTGCAATACGGCGCCAAGCTCCGGGTCGACGAGGGCGACAAGATCAAGCGCGGGCAGCGGATCGCCGAGTGGGATCCCTACACCCGTCCGATCCTCACCGAAGTCGACGGCATCGTGGCCTACGAGGATCTGGTCGACGGTCAGTCCATGACCGAGACCACCGACGAGTCGACCGGCATCGCCAAGCGCGTGGTGGTCGACTGGCGCGGTTCGGCCCGCACCTCGGACCTCAAGCCTGCGATGGTTGTGGTCGACAAGGAGGGCAAGGCGCTGAAGCTGCCGCGCGGCTCGGATGCCCGCTACTTCCTGCCGGTCGACGCCATCATCGGCTTCGATCCCGGTGCGCAGGTGAAGGCGGGCGACATCCTGGCGCGCGTCTCGACCGACTCGGCCAAGACCCGCGACATCACCGGCGGTCTGCCGCGGGTGGCGGAGCTGTTCGAGGCAAGGCGCCCGAAGGACGCGGCGATCATCGCCGAGAAGTCGGGCACCATCGCGTTCGGCCGCGACTACAAGAACAAGCGCCGGCTCACGCTGACGCCGCATGACGGTTCGGAGGCGGTCGAGTACCTGATCCCGAAGGGCAAGCACATCCACCTGCAGGACGGAGACGTGGTCGAACTCGGCGATTACATCGTCGACGGAAACCCGGCGCCGCACGACATCCTGGCGATCAAGGGCGTGGAGGAACTCGCGGCCTACCTCGTCAACGAGATCCAGGAAGTCTACCGGCTGCAGGGCGTGTCGATCAACGACAAGCACATCGAGGTGATCGTCCGCCAGATGCTGCAGAAGGTCGAGGTGACCGACGGCGGCGACTCGGACATCCTCTCGGGTGATCAGATCGATCGCACCGAGCTGACCGAGTTCAACGAGAAGCTGCTTGCCGAGGGCAAGAAGCCGATCCAGGGCGTGCCGGTCCTGCTCGGCATCACCAAGGCGTCCCTGCAGACGAAGTCGTTCATCTCGGCGGCGTCGTTCCAGGAGACGACCCGGGTGCTCACCGAGGCCGCGGTCAACGGCAAGGTCGACCATCTGGAAGGCCTGAAGGAGAACGTCATCGTCGGCTCGCTCATCCCGGCGGGCACGGGCTCGATGGTGGCCGACATCCGCGCCGTGGCCCGTCGCCGCGACGCGATGATCCTGCAGCAGAAGCAGGCCGGCAGTGCCGCGGACCCGATCGAGGAGTTGCCGCCCGCCGCGGAGTGACGCCGCATCGCCGCACGACAGGCGCGAGACGAGACAGGGCGGCCTTCGGGCCGCCCTTTTTCATGCGCGTTCACGATTCGGGACAGCGCGCTGGGACCGGGACGGATGCCGTAGTCTGGGCTTAACCCGGGCTCAACCATACCGGGCGATAAATCCATGCCGGCCACGAAACCTCCCTGGAACCGGGGAGGATGGGGCCGGCGGTGGTGCATCGGTGCGGGTCTGAAGCCGTGGGCGCGAGACGAGGACGACGGGAATCGAGCCTGCGCTGGCTCTCGGCCGCCCTGACGCCATGGATGGCGGGGCTCGGCCTTCTGGTCTCGTTCACGGCCGATGCCGGCACGGAGAATGCGATCGGGTCGAGCCGCCTCGGGGCGATCGACGCCTACACGGTGCCGGCCCTGCCGCCGGGCACGGTGCTGATCGGATCGGCGCTCCGCCGATCCGGCGACGAGCCGCCCCAGGCGGTGTTCAAGACCGGCGCGCACGTGTTCCCGGTGGTCCAGCGCGCCGGGAAGGGGGACCCGGCCCAGCCGCCGGCCGCGAGCTTCGCGCGCCGCGCCGCGTCTATGCGCGAGACCGGGGGCGCCCTGGTCTTCGGCGATGTCACCGGCAGCGTCAGCGGCGTGCTCACCGCGGGCGCCGCGGTCTGGGATCCGGACTCCGAGCCGGAGGCCGGGTTCGTGCCGGTGCCCGATCTCGGGTTGACCACGGGGGCCGGCAGCGCCGCCTCCACGGGCGAGGGCAGCGCCGACCTCACCGAGGACGGCGGCCCCGAGCGGCGCCTCGACGGCTCGACGCCGCCGGTGCCCCGGGCCGTCGCCCTGTCATCGACCACGCCCGCGCCCGCGGACGCGATCCCGGTGGAGGTGGCGGCCGCCAGCCTCGCGCTGCCCGATTTCGCGATCCGCCCCGAGCGCCTGGAGGGCCTGCAGTCGGTCCCCGAGGATGCTCGCCGGCGCTATGCCGACCTGATCGACCCGGATTCGCTCGACAAGGAGCAGCGCTGCCTGTCCGAGGCGGTCTATTTCGAGGCCCGCAGCGAGCCGGAGGCGGGGCAGGCCGCCGTGGCCCAGGTGGTGCTCAACCGGGTGAAGAGCGGCCTCTATCCGAGCAGCGTCTGCGGCGTCGTCTATCAGAACCGGCACCATTACATGGGCTGCCAGTTCTCCTTCGCCTGCGAGGGCAAGTCCCTGCGCATCACCGATGCCGGCGCCTGGGAATCGGCGACCCGCATCGCCCGCTCGGTGATCGAGGGCCGGACCTACCTGGCCGAGGTCGGGGCCGCGACCCACTACCACGCGGATTACGTGCGGCCGGGCTGGGCGCGACGCCTTCGCAAGATGGATGTCATCGGACGGCACATCTTCTACCAGCTCAAGCCCGGACAGACCTGACCGGACGGGAGCCGCCTCCGTCGCGGGTAAGGAAGGCTTGCGGTTTCCGATAAAAGCTTACGTAGGTAGTCGATCCCTAAGCAGTCCAAACCGAGGGTTAATTTTACCTTCATTTTGAACACTGCTTGCGAGTCGGGCAACGACTCTGGCCTGTAGTGCGTCGAGACGAGCGCCGCCCCTGCGCAGCATCTCGCCCGTATTGCGTACCAGAGGACTTCCATGACCGCGTCGGTCGCACGCCCCACCCTCTTCGCCGCCGCGCTCGGCGGCCTGTTGCTCGCCGGACCCGCACAGGCGGGCGGCTGCTACGGCTCCGAATGCTACCGCCACGTCACGACGCCGCCGGTCTACGACACCGTGCAGGAGAACGTGCTGGTGCGGCCGCCGCGGACCGTCTACCGCAGCGTGCCGCCGGTCTACGACACCGTATCCGAACGCGTGATGGTCTCCCCCGGCGGGCGCTTCTGGCAGACGAGCCGCGGTCCCGGCGGCGAGCTGATCGGCTGCTGGGTCACCACGCCGCCACGCTTCGCTGTGCGCACCCGGACCGTGCTGGTCCGCCCGGCCCAGGCGATCCCCGAGACCATCCCGCCGGAATACGCCACCGTCAGCCGGCGCGTGCTGGTGGCGCCCGCCCGCTCCGGCTGGGTGCCGATCGGCGGCTACGGCGGCGGATACCACGCCGTCTCCTATGGCGGCCCGGTGGTCGGCTCGATCCCGGACGCTATGGGCATCACCGGCGCCAGCTCGGCCGATATCGGCGTGGGCCTCGGCTTCTCCACCGGCAGCCGCTACGACGGCTACTGATCCGGTCCGCCTTGATTCCGGACGTCCCCGCGACACCTCTTCGCGCAAATGCGGGAGGGTGTGATGGGGACGTTCAAGGCCTGGGTGGTCGAGAAGACCGAGGCGGGCCAGAGCCTGGCCTTCCGGGATTTCGACGCGGCCGACCTGATGGACGGCGACGTCACCGTGCGGGTGACGCACTCGACCCTGAACTACAAGGACGGGCTCGCGCTCACCGGCAAGTCGCCGGTGGTGCGCCGCTTCCCGATGATCCCCGGCATCGACTTCTCCGGCGTCGTCGAGACCTCGGACCACCCGGAATACAAGCCGGGTGACGCCGTGGTGCTCACCGGCTGGGGCGTCGGCGAGACCCATCTCGGCGCCTATGCCGAGCGCGCCCGGGTCAAGGGCGACTGGCTGGTGCCGCTGCCCCAGGGCCTCACCGCCGAGCAGGCCATGGCGATCGGCACGGCGGGCTACACCGCGATGCTGAGCCGGATGGCCCTCGAGGCCCACGGGCTCACGCCCGCGCATGGCCCGGCGATCGTCACCGGCGCCTCCGGCGGCGTCGGCTCGGTGGCGGTGGCGCTGCTCGCGCGGGCGGGCTGGCACGTGATCGCCTCCACGGGGCGGGCCAGCGAGGCCGGCTATCTCAAGGATCTCGGTGCCGCCGAGATCCTCGATCGGGCAGAGCTGGCCAAGCCCGGCAAGCCGCTGGGCAAGGAGCGCTGGGCGGCGGGCATCGACGCGGTGGGCTCGACCACCCTGGCCAACGTGCTGGCCATGACCAGATCCGACGGCGCGGTGGCCGCCTGCGGTCTCGCCCAGGGCATGGACCTGCCGACCTCGGTGGCGCCCTTCATCCTGCGCGGCGTCTCCCTCCTGGGTATCAACAGCGTCACCACCCCCCAGGCGAAGCGCCGCCAGGCCTGGGCGCGGCTCGCCGGGGAACTCGATCTCGACACGCTGGCCGCCATGACGACGCGCGTCCGCCTGGAGGAGGTGGGCCGGCTCGGGGAGGAGATCCTGGCCGGCAGGGTCCGGGGGCGGACCGTCGTCGAGGTCGGTTGAGGCATCGCCGCGGAACCGTTGCCGTTCCGGCGGCATTGCCTTGCATCATGAGCGTTGCATTCATCAAAGAGCCCGAGGGCGGGGAAGCGTTCGAGAACCTTCCCGACCGTCCCATCTCGCCGCACACCAATTTCGTCACGCCGGAGGGGCTCGCGCAGATCGAGGCCGAGGTGGCGCGCTTGGAGCGGGAGGTCGCGAGCCTCGACCCCGCCGACAAGGCCGAGGATTCCCGGATCGGCCGCGACCTGCGCTATTGGGCCGCGCGCAAGAACACCGCGCAGCTCGTGGAGCCGATGAGCGGCGACACGGTCCATTTCGGCGCCACCGTCACGGTGCTCCGCGAGGACGAGGCCGGCAAGGAAACCCGGCAGACCTTCAGGATCGTCGGCGAGGACGAGGCCGACCCGCACAAGGGCTCGATCTCCTACGTGGCGCCCCTGGCCCGGGCGATCACCGGCAAGAGCGTGGGCGATGTCGTCGAGGTCAACGGCCACGAGGTCGAGATCGTCGAGATCCGAGCCTGAGCCGGCTCACCGGCCCTCGAAGCGCGGCCGCAGGGGCAGGATCGCTCCGGCGAAGTGATCCATGAAGGCCCGGACCCGTGCGGCGTGCCGCAGATCAGGATGCGTCAACAGCCAGAGATCGGCCCCGAGTTCCGGGTGCGGGCCCGAGAGCCGGCGCAGGGCAGGATTGGTGTCGGCCTCGAAGCACGGCAATGGTCCGATCCCGAGGCCGGCCGCTACCGCGGCATCGAGCCCCGTCACGGTGTTGATCCGCAGCCCGATCCGCTCGACCGGGACCCGCGCCGCCACGAACCGTGCGAACATGCCGCCCGCCACGGCCGGGCTCGGGCTGACCCAGGTCTCGGTGGCGAGATCGCCGTAGGCGTGTCCGGCCCGGCCGTAGACCGCCCAGGCGATGCCCGTCAGCCGGCGCCCGACGAGCGTCTCGCTCGGGTCCCGGCTCGCGCGGATCGCCACGTCAGCATCGCGGCGCGACAGGTTCAGCGCCTCCTCGGCGAGAATCAGCTCGACGCGGATGTCCGGGTAAGACGCGCGAAAGTCCGCCAGGATCGGCATGAGGAGGCCCGTGGCGAGGCCGGCCGGCGCCGTCACGCGCAACTCGCCGGACGGTGTCTCGCCCCGACCGGCCATGGCCCGGGCGAACTGGGTGACATCCGTCTCGATCCGGGTCGCCGCCTCGATCATCGCTTGGCCGGCGGAGGTCGGCACGTAGCCGGTGCGCCGGCGCTCGAACAGGCGCACGTCGAGCCGCGCTTCGAGTGCCCCGAGGCGCCGGAAGGCAGTCGAAGGATTGATCCCGAGTTGTGCAGCGGCCGCATTCAGGCTGCCCCGGTCCGCCACTGCCTTGACGAACCGGAACTCGTCCCAGTCGAGCGACACGGGCAGATCCTTGCTTGCAGGAATGCAAGGTTATTCTTGCATCCGAGGGCATTCGTGCAAGACACAAAACGCGCGATGAGAGACGACCGCGCCGCCGGATGATTCGGTCGGCCGTCCGAGACTCACCGATGGGAGATCCCCACATGGCCAAGGTTCTGGTGCTGTACTACTCGTCCTACGGACACGTGGAGCAGATGGCCTACGCCATCGCAGAGGGCGCCCGGGAGGCCGGCGCCGAAGTCGTCGTGAAGCGCGTGCCGGAGCTGGTGCCGGAGGCGGTTGCCCGGCAGAGCCACTTCAAGGTCGATCAGGCTGCGCCGATCGCCACCGTCGAGGAGTTGCCCCAGTACGACGCGATCATCTTCGGCACGCCGACCCGCTACGGCAACATGGCCTCGCAGATGAAGCAGTTCATCGACCAGACCGGCGGCCTGTGGATGAAGGGCGCGCTGGTCGGCAAGGTCGGCTCGGTCTTCACGTCCACCGCCTCCCAGCACGGCGGCCAGGAGACGACGCTGACGAGCTTTCACACGGTTCTGTTCCATCACGGCATGGTGGTGGTCGGCCTGCCCTACAGCTTCCAGGGGCAGGCGGGGGTCGAGGCGGTGAAGGGCACCACGCCCTACGGCGCCAGCACCATCGCGGACGGCGACGGCTCGCGCCAGCCGAGCGCGGTCGAGCTGGAGGGTGCCCGTTTCCAGGGCCGCCACGTGGCCGGGATCGCGGCCAAGCTGGCCTGAGGCCGACGACCAATAAAAAAAGGCTCGGATCGCTCCGAGCCTTGAAAGGAAAAAGGCCATTGGGGGCTGAGAAGGCCTTCGTGATCAATGAACGATCGACGACCGGGTCTGTTCCCGGCCCGGGCAAAAAAAGCCGCTCCCCTCAGCGGGGCGCGGCGGCCCGGGCGAGGCGATCCCGGATCGCTTCGCCGAGGCCTTCTGCGGGAATCGGCGCCACCGCGATCGTGGCGGCCCCCGAGGCGTCCAGCTCGCGCAGCGCCCCGAACAGCCGGGCCGCCGCCTCGGCCGGATCGCCCGCCGGGCTCAGGTTCAGGGCGGCCCGCGCCCGCTCGTGACCCTCGGGCCGTCCGGCGCCGAACAGCAGCAGCGCCTCGCCGGGCTCCACGTGCTCCGCGTCGAGGCGCACCCGCGCACGCGGCGCATAGTGCGAGGCGAGCATGCCGGGGCCGGCCGGCCGATCGGGATCGGCGGCATCGGGATTGGCCGGATCGAGTCCGAGGGCGTCGCGGAGCGCGGCCCGGGTGATCCCGCCCGGCCGCAATAGGCGCGGCGGCCCGCCGAGGCAGGCCACCACGGTCGATTCGACGCCGACCGGCGTGCCGCCGCCGTCGAGCACCGCTTCGATCCGGCCCGCGAGGTCGTCGAGCACGTGTTCGGCCCGGGTCGGGCTGACGCGGCCGGAGCGGTTGGCGGAGGGCGCCGCCACCGGCCGGGCGACGGCGTCCAGCAGGGCCTGCGCGAGCGGATGCCCGGGTACCCGCAGGGCGACGCTGGGCAGCCCGGCGCGGGCGAGGTCGCAGATGCGCGTTCCCGGATGGGCCGGCACCACCAGCGTCAGGGGGCCCGGCCAGAAGGCCTCGGCGAGGCGGCGCGCATGGGCGTCGAAGGCGCCCTCCGCCCGGGCCGCGTCCGCATCCGGCAGATGGGCGATCAGCGGGTTGAAGCGCGGCCTGTCCTTGGCGGCGAAGATCCGCGCCACCGCGGCGGGGTCGGTCGCGTCCGCGCCGAGCCCGTAGACCGTCTCGGTGGGGAAGGCCACGAGGCCGCCCGCCCGCAGGATCGCGGCGGCCTGTGCGAGGCCGTCTGCGTCGGGAGCGAGCCGCCGGGTCGCGGCCGGGACCGTTGACCCGGGATCGTTCATGCGGGAAGCCGTGTCGCGAGGTGATGGCGGCGCAAGCGTCGCGTGCCTATCCTCGGGCCGCCGTAGCCCCGGTACAGGGCCGCGGTCAAACCCGCCCCGGGTGATCGCAGGGGTGGGCCGAGAGGAGCGACGACCCGATGAGCTACCGCGCCCCCGTCACCGAGATGCTGTTCGCCCTCCGGCACGTGGCCGGGCTCGACGCGGTTGACCCTGAAGACGCGCAGGCGATCCTGACCGAGGCCGGGCGCATCGCCGCCGAGGTGCTCGCTCCACTCAACCGAATCGGCGACCGGCACGGCAGCCCGTTCGCGCACGGGCGCGTCACCACGCCGCCCGGCTGGCGGGAGGCCTTCCGCACGTTCACGGAGGGCGGCTGGAACGGGCTCTCGGCCGCGGCCGATCACGGAGGCCAGGGCCTGCCGAAGCTGATCGAGGCTGCCTGCACCGAGATGTGGAACGGCGCCAACCTCGCCTTCGGCCTGTGCCCGCTGCTGACCCAGGGCGGCATCGAGGCCCTGGCGGCCCACGGCTCCGACGCGCTCAAGGAGCGCTACCTCGAGAAGCTCGTCTCGGGGGAATGGCCCGCGACCATGAACCTGACCGAGCCGCAGGCGGGCTCCGACCTCGCCCTGCTGCGGACGCGCGCCGAGCCTGCCGGCGACGGCACCTACCGGATCACCGGAACCAAGATCTACATCACCTATGGCGAGCACGACCTCGCGGACAACATCGTCCACCTCGTGCTGGCGCGGCTCCCGGATGCGCCCGCCGGCACCCGCGGCATCTCCCTGTTCCTGGTCCCGAAGGTGCTGCCCGACGGCTCCGCCAACGACCTGCGCTGCTCGGGGGTGGAGCACAAGCTCGGCATCCACGCGTCCCCGACCTGCTCAATGGCCTTCGGCGACCAGGGCGGCGCCACCGGCTGGCTGATCGGACAGGAGAACAAGGGGCTGGCCTGCATGTTCACGATGATGAACGCGGCGCGGCTCAATGTCGGCCTCCAGGGCGTGGGCGTCGCCGAGGCCGCGACGCAGCGGGCCCTGACCTATGCCAATGAGCGCCGGCAGGGCCGCGCGGTCGGTGCCGCCGAGGCGACGAGCCCGATCGCGGCTCATCCGGACGTGCAGCGGATGCTGCTCACCATGAAGGCCTACACGGCCGCCGCCCGCGGCATCTGCTACCTCACCGCGGCCGCCCTGGATGCCGCGCTGGGTCCGGAGGGGCAGGCCGCGCTCGACCGCGCCTCCCTGCTGACGCCGGTGGCCAAGGCGTTCTCCACCGACCTCGCCAACGAGGTGACCTCGCTGGGTGTGCAGGTCCATGGCGGCATGGGCTTCGTCGAGGAGACCGGGGCGGCCCAGCTGATGCGCGACGCGCGCATCCTCGGCATTTACGAGGGCACCAACGGCATCCAGGCCATCGACCTGACCGCCCGCAAGCTGCCGCTGAACGGCGGTGCCACCGCCCGCTCGCAGATCGCCTGGATGCGCCGGGCCGCCGAGGGGCTGCTGAAGGCGGCCGATCCCTCCTTCGGCCACATGGCGGCGCGGCTGCGGGACGGGATCGGGAGTCTCGACCGTGCGACCAGCCACCAACTCGCGGCTTTGGCCTCCAACCGACCGGATGCGGCGCTCGCCGGGGCGGCCCCGTACCTGCGTCTGTTCGGCCTCGCCCTGGGCGGCGCCTGCCTGGCGCGCGGCGCCCTCGCGGCGAGCGCCGCCCTGAAGGCCGGCGAGCGCGACCCGGCCCACGCGGCCCGCATCGCGCTCGCCCGGTTCTACGCCGAGAATCTCTTGGTGGCGGCGGGCGGGCTGGAGCAGAGCGTGGTCGAGGGCGGCGCCTTCATGGACGATGCCGCGGTGGCTCTGGCGGTTTGAGGGGGACTGACATGGCCGACACCGTCGCGATCACCGATGTCGAGGGCGGCGTCCGCCTGATCACCCTGAACCGCCCGGAGAAGAAGAACGCGCTCACCGGGGCGATGTACGACGCGATGCGCGAGGCCCTGGAGGAGGCCGACGCCTCGGAGCGGATCGGCGCCGTGGTCTTCGCCGGGCAGCCCGGCATGTTCAGCGCCGGCAACGACCTCGCCGACTTCATGGGCCGGGCCGGGGACGGTTTCAGCGCCTCGCCGGCCCTGGCCTTCATCCGGCAGCTCGCCCGCACCCGCACCCCGATGGTTGCGGCGGTCGACGGGATCGCGGTCGGCATCGGCGCGACTTTGTGCCTGCACTGCGACCTCGTCTACGCGAGCCCGGCGGCGCGGCTGCGGATGCCCTTCGTGGAGCTCGGCCTCGTGCCGGAGGCGGCCTCGAGCTACCTGCTGCCCCTGCGGGTCGGCCGGCTCAAGGCGACCGAGCTGCTGCTCCTGTCCCAGCCCCTCGAGGCCGACGAGGCGCAGGCGCTCGGCCTCGTCAACGCCGTGCTGCCGGCCGACATGCTTCTGGATCAGGCGGTGGTCCAGGCCGCGCGGCTCGCCGCCCTGCCGCGCGCGGCGCTGGCGGCGTCCCGGGCGCTGATTCGGGGCGACCAAGCGCAGGTCGAGGCGGCGCTTGAGGCGGAGGCGCGGGCCTTCGACACGCAGCTGCGTTCGCCCGAATCCCAGGAGCGGCTCAGGGCCTTCCTGACGCGGTCGAAGCCCGCCGCGTCAGCGTGAGCGCGCCCGACCTCACCGGAAAAATCTGCCTCGTGGCGGGCGCCTCGCGGGGGGTCGGGCGGGGCCTCGCCCAGGCGCTCGGGGAGGCGGGGGCCACGGTGATCGTCACCGCCCGCTCCAGCGAGACGGGTCCGCGCACCGAGATGCGGCCCGAATCCATCGAGGACACCGCCCGCATGGTCGACGCCGCCGGGGGACGCGGCCACCATTATCTCTGCGACCACCGTTCGGAGCGCGCCACCGACGCGATGGTCCATTGGGTGCTGCGCCGGTTCGGGCGGATCGACGTCGCGGCCTGCAGCGTCTGGGGCGGCAACGAGGGTTACGACGGCGAGCGCTACCCGGACGGGGCCGGCTGGGGCACGCCGTTCTGGCGCCGCTCGGCCGAGCCGTATCTCGGCTTCCTCCAGGCCGGGCCGCTGCCGGCCCTGCTGCTCGCCCGGGCCGTCGCCCCCTCCATGGTGGCGGCCCGCGCCGGACTGATCGCGCTGGTCTCCTTCGGGACCGAGGATTACCTCGGCGACGTATTCTACGATTCGGCCAAGGCCGCCACCAACAGGCTGGCGCTGGCCTTCGCGCGGGAACTCGCGCCGTACGGCGTGACTGCGCTCGGCCTCTCGCCGGGGTTCGTCGCCACCGAGCGGGCGCGGGACCTCGGTCAGGACGAACGCGCCACCGAGGGGCCGCTCTACGCAGGCCGGGCGCTCGCCGCGCTGGCGGCCGACCCGGACGTGGCCGCGCGGGCCGGCGCCGTGCTGCACGCCGGCGACCTCGCCCGGATCTACGGTTTCACCGATACGGACGGCACGCGGCCGGAGCGGTTCCGGGTCGGGCCGTGACAGCGACCCGAGGCGGCCACCGCGCCGCCGAAACGGCACAACGCCGCGCCATGTCCGCAAGCGCCCCGGACCGCAGGCTTGATAGATCGATCCCGGGCGTTCGTCCTGTCATAAGAACCGATCCGGATCGCTGCGGGAGCGAAAAACGGCCTTAATTCTCCGGCAGGTCGAGGAGCGATCGTGTGCCCGGTTCAAAGCCGTTCGGGCCGGGTCCGCCTGTGTGGAACAAGGGAATCTGGCATGTCGGATGCGAACACGGCCCCGCGCGTGCTGATGGTGTTCCCGAAGTTCTACGAAAACTCGATGTGGAACTTCAAAGAGGCCATGGAGCTGCAGGGCGCCCGCGCGCCCGCGCCCCCGCTCGGCCTGATCACGCTCGCCGCGATGCTGCCCCCGAAGTGGCAGGTGACGCTGGTCAACCGCAACTGCGAGGACCTGACCGACGAACAGATCCTGGCGGCCGACCTGGTGATGACCGGCGGCATGCTGCCCCAGGAGCCGGACTGCCTCGTCGTGATCGACCGGTGCGTCGCTCTCGGCGTCCCGGTCTGCGTCGGCGGCCCTGCGCCGACCTCGACCCCGGAGGTCTACGACAAGGCCGACTTCCTGGTGCTGGGCGAGGCCGAGGGCATCCTGGACACGTTCGTGGCCGCCTGGGAGGCCGGCGAGCGCCGCGGCCGGTTCTCGGCGGAGAAGTTCACCGCGGACGTGACGAAGAGCCCGATCCCGCGCTTCGACCTCCTCACCTTCAGCCACTACCTCTATATCGGCGTCCAGTTCTCCCGCGGCTGCCCGTTCACCTGCGAGTTCTGCGACATCATCGAGCTGTACGGGCGGTCGCCGCGGACCAAGACGGCGCCCCAGATGCTGGCCGAGCTCGACCGGCTCTACGGCCTCGGCTACCGCGGCCATGTCGATTTCGTCGACGACAACCTGATCGGCAACAAGAAGGCGATCAAGCTGTTCCTGCCGCACCTCATCAAGTGGCAGGAGACGCACGGCTACCCGTTCAAGTTCTCCACCGAAGCATCGCTGAACCTCGCGGACGACGACGAGCTGCTCGGGATGATGCGGGACGCGAACTTCTTCGCCTTGTTCACCGGGATCGAGACGCCCGACGAGGCGACGCTGATCCAGACCCAGAAGAAGCAGAACACCAAGCGCTCGATCGCCGACAGCGTGCACAAGCTCTACGAGCACGGCATGTTCGTCACCGCCGGCTTCATCGTCGGCTTCGACACCGAGAAGGACAGCATCGCCAAGGCGATGTCGCTCTGCATCAGCCAGACCGGCATCCCGATCGCCATGGTCGGCCTGCTGTTCGCGCTGCCGAACACCCAGCTCTCGCGGCGCCTACGCAAGGAGGGCCGCCTGTACAAGAACTACGCGGCGACAACCGCCGACCAGGGCGACCAGTGCACGCAGGGCATCAACTTCGTGACCCTGCGCCCGCAGCGCGATGTGCTGGCGGATTACCGGGATGTCCTCGAAGAAGTCTACGACCCGCCGAATTTCTTCGAACGCGTGCGCGAAGTCTCGCGGCGGGTGAAACGGCCGAAATTCGCCGCGCAGAAGCTCAACTGGCGCCATGTCGCCCACGATCTCTGGTCGCTGCTCCGGGTGTGCTGGCGGATGACCGTGCGGCGGCCTGAGCTGGCCAAGCACTTCTGGAGCGTGTTCCTCGAGACCGCCCGCCGCAACCCGGCCGCCCTCGAGGCCGTAGTCACCAACATGGTGATCTACCTGCACGTCTATCCGTTCTCGCGCTACGTCATCCGCGAGATCAACGGCCGGATCGCCGACCTCGATGCCGACCGCTGGGTGATGCCGCCGATCCTTGCCGCCGACAACGATGGAGGCGGCAAGGCCGCGCCGGTCGGAAAGGTCGCGGCCAAGGCGGAGGTCAAGCACCTCGCCGCCGTGGCCTGAGCCGGCCGACCCCGATACGTCGGGGTCATCGAGGTCCGGTATCAGGCGGCGCGCACCGTCTCCAGGAATGCGCCGATCTCCCGGCGCAGCGCCTCGGATTGGTCCGAGAGGCTCGCCGCCGAGGCGAGCATCCGCGTGGCGGCCGAGCCGGTTTCATCGGCCGCCCGGGCCACCGCGTCGATCGTGCCGGTCACCGCACCGGTGCCGGCCGCCGCCTCGGCGACGTTGCGGGCGATCTCCCGGGTCGCGGCGCCCTGCTCCTCGACGGCGGCCGCGATGGAGGTCGCCACGCCGTCGATCTCGCGGATGCGGGCCGCGATGCCGTCGATCGCCCCCACCGTCTGACCTGTGGCGCCCTGGATGCGGCCGACCTGGCCGGCGATCTCGTCGGTCGCCTTTGCGGTCTGCGCGGCCAGATCCTTCACCTCGGCCGCCACTACGGCGAAGCCCCGGCCGGCCTCGCCGGCCCGGGCGGCCTCGATCGTGGCGTTCAGGGCCAGCAGGTTGGTCTGGGCGGCGATGTCGGAGATCAGCCGCACCACGTCGCCGATCCGGCCCGCGGCCTCGCTCAGATCCTGCACGAGGTCGGCAGTCTGCCCGGCCTGGGCCACCGCGCCCCGGGCGAGGTCGGCGGAGCCGTCGACCTGCCGGCCGATTTCCTGGACGGAGGCGCCGAGTTCCTCGGCAGCCACCGCCACCGTGCCGACATGGGTGGCGGCTTCCTGGGCGGCGCCCGCCACCGTGGCCGAGCGCTCGGCCGTGTGCGTGGCCGTGCGCGTCATCGCCGCGGCGCTGTCCCGCAGGTCGAGGGCGGCCTCCGTCACCTGCGCCAGCATGCCGCCGACCGCGGTCTCGAAGCCGTCGGCCATCGCCCGCACGGCGCGCTGCCGCTGCGCCTCGGCGCCCGCCCGGGCCAGCGCCGTCTCCCGCTCCAGCGCGCGCGTGTGGATCAGGTTGTCCTTGAACACCTGCACGGCCGCCGCCATCGCGCCGATCTCGTCGCGGCGGCCGGTATGGGGCACCGCCACGGTCTCGTCGCCCTCGGCCAAGCGGCCCATGGCGCCGGTCATGCGCTGGATCGGGCGCGCGACGCCGAGGAGGGTGAACAGCATCGCCGCGACGGCGACCGTCAGGGCCAGCGCGGTGGCGACCAACGCCGTGATCCTGGCCGAGGTCGCGTTGTCGGCGGTCGCCACGACGTTCGCGTCGGTCTGGGACTGGGCCAGCGCGATCGCCTCGGTAAGGCTGCGGACCGCCGCATCGTTCTGGGCTCCGGTGGCGGGGTCCAGGACCAGCTTGAGGGCGCCGTCGTTGTCGCCCGCGATCATCAGCTCCACCACCTGGAGCTGGATGTTCTGGTAGGCGTTCCACGCGGTGGTGAACCGCTCGTAGATCTCTTGCTCCCGGGGGCTCGACAAGCGGTCCTGATAGCCCTGACGCAGCTCGGAGAGCGTCCCGAGGGTGTCGGTGAGCGCCGTCTGGTTCTTGTCGAGGGCCGAGAGGTCCGGCGATGCGACGGCGAGCCTGTACAGCCGCAGCCGCGCGTCGCGCACGGCCATGCCGATGGCTTCGGCCTGGTTCTGCGCGGGGAGCCAGCGCTGCGACACCGCCTGCGCATCCCGCTCGATCTCGGACAGCCGGACGACGCTGACGACGCCCTGGCCCGCGGCGGCGAGCGCGAGCAGACCGATCGCTCCGGAGAGGACCATCTTCAGGGAGAATCGCATGAGGGCTTCGTCGCCGCGGGCGGTCCGCGTTTCCAGAGCCGATACTGTCCCGGCCAGTTGTTAACGTTCTGTCTGCGACCGCCAGTTGTTCAAGGCTAGAGCCACTTCTTCCAGCGAAAGAAAACGTAGGGCAGGACTGCGGCAACGATCATCATTACGACGGCCATCGGGTATCCGTACGGGAGATCTAGTTCCGGTATGGACTTAAAGTTCATGCCATAGATCGAGGCAATCAGTGTCGGCGGCATGAAGACCACGGCCATGACCGAGAACAGCTTGATGATGTTGTTCTGTTCCAGGTTGACGAGGCCGAGCGTCGCGTCGAGCAAAAATTGAATTTTCGTGGACAGGAACGTCGCGTGCTCCTCCAGAGACTGGAGATCGCGCAGCGTCGAGCGGACATCCTCTCGCAGGTCGCGGGGGGCCTTGTTGGTGCGATAGGTCGCCGAGAGCGAGAGCAGGATTCGCTCCATCGAGACCAAGCTCTCGCGCTGCTTGGAGATCAGGTCGCCGTGTCGTCCCAGGGCCCGCAGCGTGTCCTGCAGGGCGGTGTTGCGGGCGGAGGGATCCTCCTGCACTTCAAAGATCTTGCCGGAGAGGCGGTCGATCCGCTCGCCCTGGAGCTGGAGCACATCCGCCGCCCGGTCGATCACCGCCTCGATCAGCCCGGCCAGGATGGTCTCGCCGGAGGCGGCGGACGCGCTGCCGTTGCCCATCGTGCGGCCGGCGCGCTGCGTGTACATGCGGAAGGCCTGCGGCTCCTCGTGGCGCACGGTCACGAGGCGGCTGCCGCGCAGGATGAAGGTGATGCCGGCGAGTCCCGGCTCCTCGGCGTCGCTCACCTTCGAGAGCACGCGCCCGGTCATGTAGCGGGCGCCCTCCTCGACATAGAGCAGCTCGGAGGGCTCGATGTCCTTCATCTCCTCACGGGTCGGCACCTCGATGCCCGCGAACGCCTCGACCTTGAGTTCCTCCTCGCGGCTCGGGCGGATCAGGTCGAGCCAGACGGTATCCTCGGGGATCGTGTCCTGAAGGTCGACGATGCGCCGCTCGAGCAGCGTGGATCCGGCGCCGATCGACGGCTGGTGGATGAAGATCACGAACAGGTCTCGGGTGCGGGACGGTCACGGCTCGGCGCGAGTTCCGGTCCGCATCCGGCACGGCGGCTCCCGACGCAAGCTGTGCCGCGGGTGTGGCGTTGTTTTCTGACGCTTCCGTGACATCACGGGCCGCCTCAGGCGGCCGCGCAGCGGTCCCGGGGGGGCGGCGGCTCAGTTGCAGCCGTCGCAGATGCTGCGGTCGATCTTGTCGGTCAGCGTGCGTTCGCGCTGCTCCTCCCGCCGCGAGGGTATCTCGCCGGGGCCGAGCGAGGTGCCCGGCGGCTTGGTCACGCCGAGGCTGTTCGTGTTGGGCGCCGTGATCGTCGAAGTCGGGCCGCCGCCGGTGCCGGTTTGGTCGGGCGCGACCGGCTGGGCCGCCAGCGTCGCGGGCAGGGCGAGGCTCAGCGCGGCGAGCATCAACGGACGGATCGATCCTGTGGCCATGGGGAACCTCCGGTCATGGGAAGAACGTCAGATGTCTCCGCAAGTTGCACGCCTCATCGACGGCGGGCGGGCTCGCGCCTGAACACACCGACCATCTCGACATGGGCCGAGTGCCGGAACTGGTCGACCGGCGTCACCGCCTCGATCCGGAATCCGCCGGCCGCGAGGGTCGCGGCGTCCCGCGCGAAGGTGCCGGCATCGCAGGCGAGGCCGATCGCCAGCCTCACGCGCGAGGCGGCGAGCTGGCGGGCCTGCGCCTCCGCGCCGGCCCGGGGCGGGTCGAACACAACCGCGTCGAAGGTGTCGAGCTCGAGCGGCAGCAGCGGACGGCGGAACAGGTCGCGGCGCTCGGTGGTGATCCGGCGCAAGCCCGAAGCGGCCCGGGCCGACCGGTCCAGCCCGCCGAGGGCGGCCGCGTCGGCCTCCACGGCGTGGACCGCGGCCATTCGCGCGATCGCCAGGGCGAGGGGGCCGCAGCCGGAGAACAGGTCTGCGACGCGCCGCTCCCGGCCTCCCAGGGCCGCCACGGCCAGGTCGGTGAGCGCAGCCTGCCCGGCGGCGGTGGCCTGCAGGAAGCCGCCGGGGGCCGGAAAGAGGCGGGTCTCGCCGGCGGTCACCGAAACGGGTTCGGCCTCCATCAGGCGCTCGCCGTGGATCGACAGCCGGGCGAGGCCGAGTTCGCCCGCGATCCGCACCAGCGCTGCGGCGACGCCGGCGCTCACCGGCCCGTGGCCGCGCAAGTCGACGTCGAGGCCCTGGTCGGTGGCGGTCACGGCGACATCGAGGGGCTTGCGGCCGTGGCCGAGGGGGGCGGCGAGGCGGCGCGCCACCGCGGGGGCGGGGTGCAGAGCCGGCACGGTGATCGGGCAATGGTCGATCGGGACCAGCGCGTGGCTGCGCGCCTCCATCAGGCCGGCCTCGGCCCGGCCGTCGATCTCCCGGACATGCAGCGTGATGCGGCGGCGCCCGGCCCCATGAGCGTCGATCGTCGGCGCCGGCTCCACGTCGAGCCGGGCCTGCGACAGGGCCTGTGCCACGAGGCCGCGCTTCCAGGCCAGCTCCGCTTCCGGCGCAAGGTGCTGCGTGCGGCAGCCCCCGCACCGCATGAAATAGGGGCAGAACGGCTCGACCCGCTCGGGCGCGGGCCGCTCGATGCCGAGCAGCTCGGCCCGGCGGCCCTCCCGGTGGATCGCTACCCGCTCTCCGGGCAGCGTGTACGGGACCGGGGTCCCGTCCTCCGCGATGCCGTCGCCGCGGGCGCCCAGTTCCCGGATCGTGACCGTCTCGCTCATGATAACCGTGCGCCGATCAGGAATTCTGAATTGCCGTCGCCACCCGGCACGGGCGAGTCGATCAGGCCCAGGATCGCCGCCCCGAGCCCCTCCAGTAGGGCACGGACGGCCGCGCAGACCTCCGCGTGGACCGCAGGGTCGCGCACCAGGCCGCCGCGCCCGACCCGCTCGCGCCCCGCCTCGAATTGGGGCTTGATCAGCGCGACGACGGCCGCGCCGGGCGCCAGCAGCGGCGGCAGAGCCGGGAGCACCAGCCGCAGGCCGATGAAGCTCACGTCGACGCTCGCCAATTCGGGCCGCGGCACCAGCCGCGCCGGGTCGAGCGTGCGGATATCGGTGCCCTCCAGACGGGTCACGCGCGGATCCGCGGCGAGCCGCGGGTGGAGCTGGTCCCGGCCCACATCCACCGCGTGGACATGGGTCGCGCCCCGGCTGAGCAGCACGTCGGTGAAGCCGCCGGTCGAGGCGCCGACATCGAGACAGGCCAAGCCGGCCGGATCCAGCCGGAACGCGTCGAGCGCCGCCGCGAGCTTGAGTCCGCCCCGGGAGGCGTAGGGATGCTCGGGCGCAGCCTCGACCCGCGCCCCCCGGGCGATCGGGTCCGAAGGGCGCGCCAGCAGCCGGCCATCGACCCGCACCAGCCCGGCCCGGATCGCGGCCTGCGCCCGCGCCCGGCTCTCGAAATGGCCATGCTCCACCAGGAACAGGTCGGCCCTTCGGGGTGACGGATCGCGGCGCGCGGGCGCCTGGCGATCCGGTATGGGCCGGTCTCCGGTCATCAGGGCTTTATGCGCTCTCGGCAGGGTTGCGGCCGGGGTTTCGGGGCGCGGGCCTGTCGAAGGCCGGCGCGCCTCCTAACTAGACCGGCCTGAAGAGGAGAGCCACCGCATGACACGCACCCTGCCGCTGCTCGCGCTGCTCGGGACCTTCGCCGCGAGCGGCGCCCTCGCGCAGGAGCCCGCCAAGGACGCTGGCAAGGATGCCGCGGCCGCCAAGCCCGCGGAGGCGTTCCAGGCGCCGATCAAGAACGCCAAGGGCGACACCATCGGCACCATGGCGATGCGCGACGGCGCGAACACCCTGGTGATGCGCGTCGCCATCCAGCCCGGCGGCCTCCCGCCCGGCTGGCACGGCATGCACTTCCACGCGGTCGGCGACTGCTCGGACCCGAAGTTCCTGAATTCCAAGGCGCATGTGAACCACGACCAGAGCAAGCACGGCCTGCTCAATCCGGACGGACCCGACGAGGGCGACCTGCCGAACCTCTACGTGGCGCAGGACGGCTCGGCCAATGCCGAGGTGACGAGCGAGACGCCGCTCACCGGCGAGGGCGGCCTCAAGGACGGGGACGGCTCGGCGCTGATCATCCACGCCAACGAGGACGACCACACCACCCAGCCGATCGGCGGGGCCGGGGACCGGGTCGCCTGCGCACTGATCAAGTAGGGCCGGTCAGGCCGCGGGGGGCGAGGGCACCAGGGGCGGGATCGGGCGCGGGCGGCCGGCCTCGTCGATGGCCACGAAGGTGAAGGTCGCCTGCGTCACCCGCTCGCGGACCTGGGTGCAGAAGCGGCGCGCCCAGGCCTCGACCTCGATCTTCATCGAGGTCCGGCCCACATGCGAGACCCGGGTGTAGACACACAGCACGTCGCCGACCCGGACCGGGCGGATGAACGTCATCGCGTCGAGCGCAACCGTGACGACCCGCCCCTGCGCCCGGTCGACCCCCGCGATGCCGCCGGCCTGATCCATCTGCGAGAGCACCCAGCCGCCGAAGATGTCGCCGTTGGCGTTGGTGTCGGCCGGCATCGCGATGGTGCGGACGGTCAGATCCCCCCTCGGCAGGTCCACCTCCGGAGCAGTCTCTGGCCCGCTCCCGGCCGCTGCAAGTCCGACGTGCTGCATGATGCCGTCCATCCGCCCGTCTCCGCCGTCAGGGAAGGATGCCGGCGAGCTTCAGCCCCGCCGCCAGCAGGATGGCGGCCGCGCCCAGGATGCATTCGAGCGGGATCGATTGCCAGAGGTCCTGCGGCGCCGCCGCGGGCTCGGCGCGCTGCGCGATATCGTTCATCGGGGCTCCTCCCGGCCGCGCCGGTCTGTCGCCGACGGGTCCATTATCGGCAGTATAAAGCGTGTACGTGAGCCGCGCACCCCGCATCGCGGCATGAAAAAGCCCGGCGGCTCGGGGGAGCCGCCGGGCCGGTCAGGCCGGCGATCCGCTCAGTAGTAGAACCGGCGGCGCCAGTAGGGCCGGCGATAGAACGGGCGCGGGCCGTAGTAGAACCGGCGGCGATAGTACGGCCGACGGTAGAACGGCCGCGGGCCGTAGAACCGGCGGCGGTAGTAATACTGGGCCTTCTCGATGTTCGCCGGGGCGGCGCCGGCGGGCAGGGCGAGCCCCGGGCCGACGGGCGCGGCGGACGCTCCCTGCGGCGATGCAGCCGCAAAGCCCAGCACCAGCAGGGCCGCGAGCAGGAATTTCCTCAGCACGGTCTCGACTCCCTTCGCATCATTGCGTCTCGGACGACGAACCGCACGGCAAGCGAGGGCCCACCGCCCGGTCCGAACCGCTGCAACGCTCGGGCGAGCCGAAGCGTTGCAGCTTAACCGCAACGGGCCGGGGTCAGGGTTTACCGAGTCTTTGGCACGGAGCCTCGGGCGATCAGGCGATCTGCGTCGTCATGTCGACGATGCGGGCCTCGGCGCTTTGGCGCACGAGGGCGATGCCGTGTTCGCAATCCTCCCGGCGGAGATAACCCTCGCCCGAATCGGCGACCACCTCGCCGTTGCGCGCCCGCAGGCGCCAGCGCCATTCGCCCTTGGCGTCCCGGTAGAGTTCGAACCGCATGGTGCAGGCTCCCATCCAACCTCCGGATGAGATGGGATGCGCGGCGCACAAAAAAAGCCGCCCCGGGGGTCTCCTCCCGGGGCGGCTTCTATGCTGTCTGAGGTTCAGGAACGGGGCGCCCGCTCCAGCCAGCCGATGCTGCGGCCCTCGCTGCCGCCGCCGGCGCTGCGCGGGCGGGCGTCGGCCCGCTGCGGCCGGCTGTCACGCGCCGGGCGCGCCTGGTTCGGGCGCTCGCCCTGCGGCCGGGCGGGCCGGTCCGCGCGGGTGTCGCGTCCCTGCGGGGCGGGGCCGCGGCCGTCGGCGCGGGCCTCCTGCGGCCGGCCCTGGCGCGGTGCGCCCTGGCCCTGGCCGCCGCCGAAGCCGCGACCACCTTCCGGGCGTCCCTGCTGCGGACGACCCTGCTGCGGACGGGACCGCTGACCGGGACGGCCGCCGGCGGGGCGCTGCTGCTGGCGCTCGGGCCGGCGCTCCTCCTCGCGGGCGATCTCGGCCGCCTCCTGTCGGGACGGGGGCGAGAAGCCCTCGGGGAATCCCGCCACCGGCACGCTCTGGCGGGTCAGCCGCTCGATGTCGCGCAGGTAGGCCCGCTCCTCGTCGTTGCAGAACGAGATCGCGAGTCCGGTCGCTCCGGCGCGCGCTGTGCGGCCGATCCGGTGGACGTAGCTCTCCGGCACGTTCGGAAGGTCGAAGTTGATCACGTGGCTCACGCCGTCGACATCGATGCCGCGGGCGGCGATGTCGGTGGCCACCAGCACCCGGCAATCGCCGTCGCGGAAGGCTTGGAGCGCCCGCTCGCGCTGGGGCTGGCTCTTGTTGCCGTGGATCGCGGCGCCGGCGATGCCGGCCTTGTCGAGCCCGCGCACGACCCGGTCCGCCCCGTGCTTGGTGCGGGTGAAGACCAGGACGCGGTCGATCGCCGGTTCGCGCAGGATATGGGCCAGCAGCGCCTGCTTGGCGCCCGTGTGGGCGAAGATCACCTGCTGCTCGACGCGCTCGGCGGTGGTGGCCACCGGGGTCACCGCGACCTGCACGGGATCCTTGAGATACTGACTGGCGAGGCCCGCGATGTTCTTCGGCATGGTGGCCGAGAAGAACAGGCTCTGGCGCTGGGCCGGCAGCATCTTCACGATGCGCTTGAGAGCGTGGATGAAGCCCAGGTCGAGCATCTGGTCGGCCTCGTCGAGGACGAGGATCTCGACGCCCTCCAGCGTCAGCGAGCGGCGCTCGATCAGGTCGATCAGCCGGCCCGGGGTGGCGACCAGGACGTCGACGCCGGGCGCCAGAGCCCGCTCCTGGCGGCTGATGGTGACGCCGCCGAACACCACCGTGGTGGTGTAGGACAGGTAGCGGCCGTAATCCGCGAAGGATTCGGCGATCTGGTTGGCGAGCTCGCGGGTCGGCGAGAGCACCAGCACCCGGCAGCCGCGGCGCGGGGCCCGGCGGTCGGAGAGCGAGAGGCGGTGCAGGATCGGCAGCGCGAAGGCCGCGGTCTTGCCGGTGCCGGTCTGCGCGATGCCGCAGAGGTCGCGGCCCTCCATGGCCGGCGGGATCGCCTGGGCCTGGATCGGGGTCGGCGTGACGTAGCCGGCCTCGCTGAGCGCCCGCAGCACGGGCTGGGCAAGGCCGAAATCGGTGAATTGGGTCAAGGATGTATCCGATGCAGCAGGGCCGGCCGGGCGCCTCGCGTCCTTCGCGAGCGGCGCCATATCCAGGTCGGTCCGTTGGCAGGGGGCAGCCCGCGTGATGGGGCGGCCCGGGTGCATGCACGTTATGAAGAGAGGGGTCGGATCACGCCGCAAGGCGGCCGATCCGTCACGCATCCCCCTCAAGCGGGCCATGACGGCCGCTGACGCTGCACCGCCGATATGCGGGTGTGCGGCTGCGAAGTCAATGCATAGCTGCGCGCGACACGACATGGCACCGATCACGTGGGCGGATACCTCGGGCGAGCGCGGCCTTTCGGAACACCGGTGGTCGAGGACGCAGGTGCCTGTGCTGGCCGCCCGATTGCGATGACAGGCATCGACCGCCGCGATGGATCGGGGCGCCTGTGTTTCGGGGCGCCCCTCCAGTCAGGCGGCCGCGAGCCGGGCCTGATGATGAGGAAGGCCAAGATTCCGAGACGCAGGCCGCCGACCGGCAAGACCCCGTTGTACGCCGGCGCGGTGCCGGTTCGAATCCACCACGTGGGCGCGGCGCAGGGGCACCGAGACCATCACGCCCAGGATCCCCCGCCGGTCACGGTGTCCCCCGCGGTGGTGTACTGGGGAAAGCCGTTCCGCCAGCCCACCATGACCCGGCCCGGCAGCACGAAGACGATCACCGAGGGCGTACCGGCTGCCGAGGCGACGGTCTGACCGATGTTGTTCCCCGGCGCCGTGGCGCCTGGCCGGTGACGCAACACCGCCGAGGAGATGACGGTGGCGGGAATCGAGGTCTCGAAGGTGAACCCCGATGAATCCGCATTCTTGTTTTATGCGCTGAAAGTTTAATAACATTTGCTGCTTCAGTCGTTGTAAAAGCGGCATGCGATGACGATTTTAGATATTATTGAATGGGAGATCGGTCATGCCGCGATATAAACGTTTCGGGCGCGGGATTCCTATGCCTTCCACAGCTGCGATCAAGCATGGCCTAAAGCTGATGGAGGCGACCGATATCCTGGTCAGCGCACTTCATAATGAAAAATGCGGTCCAGAGGAAATGGATCAGATCATATCTGATCTTGGCGATAGATATGGAATGCCATCTGAGACGATTTCTGCGCTAAAGGGACGTTTTGCTGCCGGGTGATGATGGCAAGGCCAAGGGATTTTGGAGATCGGTGCGGATTATTTCAGGATTTCGATGTGTAGTTATCGCGAGATTCTCCGTCCCAGGATGGATGGTGCTTGAAGCCGCGGCACTTTCGGCCGAAAATTAAGACGATATCTTTCGGATCAAGTCCTATATCGTCTAATGATCTACAATCAAAGCGACAGAGATCGCGTTCTTGTCGCCCGCTGACGAGCCAGCATCTGATTGAAAGGACTGCGCGTTTCAGCATGATCGGCCTCCCGCATCGATAGGGAGTTCAGCGTGGCGCAATGCTGTTTTCGTATCTGTGCCGGTCCGCACTTATTGATTAATGGCTCGGTGAGCGCAGCCATGGTCTTGCCTGTCGAACGCCGCTTCGTGCTATCGTCGGGTCACAGGCACGCCGCGTTTAGGCTGAGAAACGGCAGGGCCATAGGACGATGAGTCGGCGTCTCGCAGCTATCCTGGTCGCCGATATCGTCGGATACAGCCGGCTGATGGGCCTCGACGAAGCGGGCACCATCCGACGCCTCAAAGTCCTCCGTCGCGACCTGATCGACCCAGCCATCAAGACCGCACAAGGCCGCATCGTGAAGACGATGGGCGATGGCCTGTTGGTGGAGTTCCCCAGTCCCTTGAGGGCTGTCTCCTGCGCAGTCGGCATCCAGCGTGCGATGGCCGGTTGGGAAGCCGCCCTGCCGGAAGAGAGGCGGTTCAAGCTCCGGTTCGGCATCAACGTGGGTGATGTGGTCGCGCAACCGGACGGCGATCTGTTCGGGGATGGTGTCAATGTAGCCGCCCGCCTCGAACCCCTGTCCGAGCCGGGCGGCCTCTGCGTGTCACGGTCGGTCCATGAGCAGGTGCGGGACAGGGTGCCCTACCGCTTCGAAGACAGGGGCAAGCTGGAACTCAAGAACATTGCCCGGCCCATCGGGGTGTTCGCTCTGTCTGCGGACTCCGTTCGGGCGCTCACTATCTCCGACGACGATGTGGACGACGCCGACGATCTCGGGGATGCAACCGGAGGAACGGAAACCTCGATCGCGCCGGCAGCTTCACAGACGGGGCACCGGCGGAGCGTCGTCGGTCTGGCGCTCCTAGCGGGTGTCCTGCTCTTATTGTCTGTGGCGGCGTATGGGTGGTCGGCCTGGCCGACCAAAGCACCAACTGCCGAGACCACGCTCGCAGTTCAAAACGGCCTGCCGCCGAAGCCGCTGCCGCCTCTTTCTCTTGTCGTGCTTCCCTTCTCGAACCTGAGCAACGACCCGGAGCAAGATTTCTTTGCCGATGGTTTGACAGAGGACCTGACCACCGACCTGTCGCATCTTGCCGGCAGCTTCGTCATCGCCCGCAACACGGCCTTCACCTATAAGGGCAATGCAGTCGATGTGAAACGGGTGGGGCGCGATCTGGGAGTTCGTTATGCCCTCGAGGGGAGCGTAAGAAGAACGGGCGAGCACGTGGTCTTGAATGCGCAGTTGATCTCGACGGAAACGGGGGCTCATATCTGGGCGGACAGGTTCGAAGGAGAGCGGGCCCGGCTTGGAGAGCTGCAGGTCGAGTTTGTTGCCCGGCTCGCGCGATCTCTCGATGTTCAAATAACCCAAGCCGAGGGACTCCGGGTTCTTCGTGACCAATCTAACAATCCATCTGCTGCCGATTTGGCAATGATTGGATTCTCTGTCTACAACCGGCCAAGAACAAAACAGACAATGAGCGAGGCGCGGCGGATATTCGAGCGATCATTGGAGGTCGATCCGAAGCTCTTGCAGGGCCATCTCGGTCTCGCGCGCACGGTCGTTGCGATGGTGGTTTCGCGTTGGAGTGAAGACGCGCCCGCCGATATAGCTGTAGCTGAACGAAGCATAGGATCCGTATTGGATGTTGATCCGAACAGTGCAGTGGCGCGTCTGGTGAAGGGCGATGTTCTGAGGGCCAAACGAGAATTTGAAGGTGCCGAGATCGAGTATCAAGCTGCAATCGATAGCGATAGGAACTTGGCAGTGGCCTATGCTACTGCAGGGCTGACAAAGATACTCGGAGGGAGCGCCGGCGATGCGCGGCCCTTATTGTCTACTGCCATGCGTCTCAGCCCTCGGGATCCGCAGACCAATCTTTGGAAATATTGGATGTGTCATTCATACATCCATCAAGCGCAATGGGAAAAAGGCGCTGCTTGGTGCGAGCGTTCTGTCGCTGATGTCCCATTCTGGCAAGCCTACATAGATATTGCGGTGGCAAATGCTTGGCTAGGAAATAAGGAAAAATCCCAGGCCGCAATCGAGCAGGTTCTTAAGTTGATGCCCGGATATACAGTTCAAAAATGGGCAAAGGCCGATTGGTCGCGCAATCCGACATTTCTGAATGAATATCAAAAGCTTATAGAGGGATTGCGCATGGCGGGATTGTCCGAGGGTGTTACCGACTGATACATTCGGCCCTGCCCGCGCCAAGTCTGACGGATTATTGCCGCGCGCTGTTCGCATGCGACCGTTCGGCCGATGCTGGAGCGTGTTTTCCTATCGCTAGATGTTCTGATTGTGAGGCGTCCGCGACGACGCGCCGAGCGCGTTTGACGACGCCGGGGCTGAGCGGTCTGTAGCTGGGGTTGGCCATTGCAGGATCGGCTTCGAGGCGCTGTCGCCGGGCCATCTCCGGCGACAGGCCGTTCAGCACGCGCTGGCGCGGGCCATCGCACGAAGATCGCTGCGCCAACTTCAAAAGAATCGACACGGTCGAACGAGAATGACGCCTTACACTCCGTAAAATAATGGGCGACAGCGACGCACCATTCCCTGAATATGATGAATAGGAAAGCGGCACCCAACCGCGACTCGATAGGGCTTCTCGTGCCGTGCCCGCATCGTCCGGCTGATGCTCGCCGCACCGGTTCCTTCGATGCCCGTCCCATCGTCACGGGAACGTCCGCGCATGCGCCCGGTAAGAGTCCGATCAGGCACGCCTAAAATTGTGAGCGTTTGGAAGCGTTGCAGGATCTGGTATTGCTAAGAAATGCCTGTTGGTTTGTCTGCGTACGAGTTCCGGCCCAATGTCCGCTCTCACCGTAATGTTCGTCCGCCATGCCGAGAAGCCCTTGGGCCGCTTCCCTGGCGGAGGCACCACGATTGATGGGACGACTGACGATAAGTCTCTGGTGGTCCGGGGATGGCAAAGAGCCGGGGCATGGGCGGCGCTGTTCGGTTCCGACCTCCGCAGCGCCGACTATCCCCATCCTAACGTCGTCTACGCGGCCAAGGCCGAGCCGGTGACGAAGAAGGCCAAGTTCAGCCATCGCCCGTTCGAAACCGCGTTGCCCCTTGCCGAACGCCTGGGACTCACCCTCAGAACCGACTATGGCGTCTCACAGGAACGCGAACTGGCGGATGAGATTCGGAAGCTCACCGGGGTCGTGATCGCCTTTTGGGAGCACAAGGCCATCGTCACGGACCTGATCCCAGCGTTGAAGGAGGGTCAGATCATCCCCGGCGTCCCGACAAAATGGGACTCCGACCGTTTCGACGTGGTGCTCCGATTCGATAGGGCTATGCCGGACGCTCCTTGGTCGTTCCGCCAATTGTCCCCGCGTCTTATGAGCGGCGACAGCGATGGGCCGTTCTCGGAGCGTGAAGGCTAGATCAGCGGCTGGCCGACGATGATGATGACCGCGACCGATCTGTGCCTGCGTCTCGGGGCTTCTGTGGTCGCCGGCATGGTGGTCGGCTTCAATCGGGAGATGCACGCCAAGCCCGTCGGAGTCCGCACCCTTGGGCTGGTCGGTCTCGGATCGGCTCTCGTGACGATGGCGGGGTCGGGCTTCCTGGCCGAAGGGGTCGATGCCAACGCCAGCCGGGCCATTCAGGGCATCGTCACGGGCATCGGTTTCCTGGGCGCGGGCGTCATCGTCAAAGGCGCGCGCAAATCGCACGTCCACGGTATGACCACGGCCGCTGCCATCTGGGTCACGTCCGCGCTTGGCATATCGTGTGGGGTTGGCGCCTATCTACCCGTCGCGGTCGGGGTGATCCTGCTGCTGCTCCTGATCGGGATCGGTGGCCGCATCGACCGGATCATCGACGCGCGATGGTTGAAGAAGCACGGGAGCGACGCGGCACAGGCACAAGCATCACGGCAGGGAAGCACGCCGCCCGATTAGTTCCTGCTCGACCTTCGAAGCCTCCAGCCACGATTCCGCATGACTTCGGCACGGCCACGCGATCGTTCTTGTTGATCGTCCTCGCGCTGATGCCGGCCCTGTCGCGTCGGCGTACCGCGCCAAGACGACATTCAGAGCGGTGCCAGGGTGACGATGCCTCCCGTCCCGTTATCCCTGCCAGAATCGTTTCAGGGCACGATCAGGATCAGCGTGCGGGACCCGTGCTTCACGCGGCTCCTCGGTCGGAAGCGAGGCCTGGACGATGGGGCGGACGTGACGGCCGCCCAGGCTTGACCGACTGGGAGCGAGACGGCCTTGCCCTTCAGCCGTTCGAGGTGATCGGTCGGGATACGTTGGCGAAGATGGCAGACCCGTTATTCCGGGTCCTTCCACGGTCTGGCGATCCTGAGGACCGAAGCGTGAGACCGACGTGTGAGAGGAACGGTCAGCCGCACACCGCCGATTCGCCCAATCTCTTCCGGTCGTTGAGAAAATTGTGGTGCGGCCAAGAGGACTCGAACCTCCACCCCTCGCGGGACTAGCACCTCAAGCTAGCGCGTCTACCAATTCCGCCATGGCCGCATCGGACGCGAAGATCCGCCCGTTCTCCCGACCTGGGGACGACCCTCGGGTCGCCGTCATGTCGGGCGGCGCAGCGGATAACAGATCGTTCCGCCGCCGACAAGCGTCCCGCTCACACGGCGTCGTAGCCGCCGTCCAGAAACGGCGCCGCGCTGTCGCCGATGGTTGTGCCCGGCTCGACGATCGCCACCGCCTTGCGGATCAGCTCCGTCACCTCGACGGAGATGCGGTCGCCCGTCACCACGATCTGCCCGCGGGCGATCGGATGGTCGTTGGCCAGGATCTCGACCATGTCGCTGTCGCTGGCCTCCAGCTCGATCACGGCGCCGCGGCCCATGCGGAGCAGCATGTGCAGCGGCATCCGCGCTCGGCCGAGCACGACCGTCAGATCGACCTTCAGGGTCTCGAAGACCGCCACTGCCTGCCCATCCCGTCTCGCGGCCGAAGCCTTGCAACCGCCGGCCGCGGATGTTGAAGGCTTCGACCATCGACGCAGGATGGTGAAGCCTTGGTAAACGCGCCCCGTCTCACGGTCTCGCCGCACGCCTTCCCGAAGCGCCCCGGCTCCGATCCGGTCGCGGGCCCGGTTTCCTGGCGCGTGAGCGACACGCCCGTGGGCTACGCGGAGGCGGTCGCCTGGATGGAGGCGCGCGCGGAGCGGATCGCCCGGGGGGCAGCCCCCGAATGCGTCTGGCTGCTGGAGCATCCGGCGCTCTACACGGCGGGGACGTCCGCGCGGCCGGAGGATCTCGTGGCGCCGGACCGCTTCCCGGTCCACGCCACGGGCCGGGGCGGCCAGTATACCTATCACGGGCCCGGCCAGCGGGTCGCCTACGTGATGCTCGATCTCGACCGGCGCAGCCGTGACCTGCGCGCCTATGTGGCGAGCCTGGAGGCGTGGCTGATCGGGACGCTCGCCGCCTTCAACGTCCGCGCCGAGCGCCGCGAGGACCGGGTCGGCGTCTGGGTGCGCCGCCCCGAGAAGGGCGAAGGCGTCGAGGACAAGATCGCGGCCATCGGCATCCGGGTGCGCCGCTGGGTCAGCTTCCACGGCATCAGCCTGAACGTCGAGCCGGACCTGTCGCACTTCTCCGGAATCGTCCCCTGCGGCGTGCGCCAACATGGGGTGACGAGCCTCGTCGATCTCGGCCTGCCGGTCAGCATGGCGGAGGTCGACATGCAGCTGCGCGCCGCGTTCGAGGCGATCTTCGGGCAGACGGCGATCGAAGCGGCGGAGTAGCCGCGTCCGATCAGAAATCCGCGTGGAGCCGCGACGCGAAGAAGTGGGCCGGCCCGCGGTCGCGGTTGTAGCCGGGGTTGCTCAGGAACTGGTAGTCGAAGGTCAAGGTCAGGAATTTCGTGAGGTTCAGGGCGTAATAGGTCTCCAGCGCGCGCTCGGTGCCGTAGTTGAGCCGCCCGTCCCCGATCAGCAGGCCGTAGAAGCCTGCCGCGAAGGCGGCGCGATGTGAGGGCGAGAGCCCGTTCATCGCCGCGCCGACGCCGATCGTGTCGTCCGGGCGGTCCCAGGCCTTGCCCTTCAGGGACAGGCCCCCGGAGAAGCTCTGGTCGATGTCGGTGAAGGAGATGTTCTCCGTGCGGCCGTCGTTCAGGCTGGCCCGGGCGAACAGCCCGAGTTCGGGCGTCAGACCCTGCTCCAGGTTGATGTAGCCGCCGGTCTTGCGGCGGGGGCGCCGGGTCGCCGCGGCCGCGTCGTTGACGTCGCCGAACAAGCCGAACTGCGTGAGCGTGACGACCTCGCGGTTGCTGGCCGAGACGCCGACATTCGAGAACAGCCCGAAGCGCAGCTTGCCCGGCTGGTCGAGGCCCGGCAGGATGTAGCGTTGCTCGAACTCGGCGTTCAGCCCCGCGCGCCGGAACACCCGCGGGTCGAGCACGTCGCTCGACGGCTCCTTGGGGACCTGCGTGTAGGCGGCGCGGATCGCGAAGTCCGGCCGGTTGTACTCGGCATAGACACCCTGCGTGAAGCCCGGGAGGTTGGCCGGGAAGTCCCAGGCCGAGGAGCCCCAGAGCGACCAGTTGAAGAAGTCGACCCGCGGGTCGTGCGCGTAGATGTTGCCGTCGAAGAAATCGCCGAGTGCGAACTTGCCGGCGATCAGCGTGATCCGTTCCGCGGCATAGCGGGTGGCCACCTGGTTCGGCCCGTCCGGTACCTCGACGGTCTCGCCGCCGAGATTGATCGTCTGCTTCACGTAGTAGCGGTTCGAGCGCAGCTTCGGGAACGAGGCGCCCGCTTTCTGCGCCTCGCCGTTGACGAAGCCGGCGACGCCCAGCGTGCGCGACAGGCCGAAGCCCTGGCTGAACTCGGGGTTGTAGTACAGCTCGGTGCTGTCGGTGAGCTTGAATCCGAGGAAGATCGTGGCCGTCGTGGTCTGCCGGGCCTGGTACGGGAGCAGGCTCTGCGCGCCCGCGTAGGGTGAGCGGAAGCCCGGCACGCCCTGGGCGATCAGGGTCGTCTGCCCGTGCAGCGAGAATCGCCCGGTATCGCCGTTGTCGGGATCGTGGGGGGCTGCCTCGTACGGGTCGGGCGGCACAGTCAGGTCGCCCGGGAACCACATCAGCCGCGCGAACAGCTGGTTCGACGTGAAGCTCGCCCGGGTCGTGACCGGGCCGCCAGCGTCTCCCGGTACGGTGCCCAGCGGGAAGCGCCGGCTGCCGCCGAGATCGAGGTAGCGATAGTCGATCCCCAGCGCGAGGCTGTCGGTGATCGCGTATTGCACGCCCGCGCCGAGGGTGAAGCCGAGATAGCCGAGTTCGCGCCGCGCCGTGTTCTGCCCGCCCGCGTCGAGATCCGGATAGGTCGCCAGGAAGCGCGCGTCGGCGCCCGCGAGCCCGAAGGTGCCGTAGATCAGATACCGGTCGAAGCTATAGCCGAGCCGGGCCCGCAGCGTGCCGTACAGGTCCGTCTTGGCGCGGACGAGGTTGAAGACCGGGTCGGCATCCACGTAGCCGAAGCCCGCGATGGTCGACGGGACCGGCCGCTTCAGGTTCGCCGCGTCGAGGCTGGCCTCGACGCCGTAGACCCACGGGCCAGCCTGCCAGTTCCAGCCGCCGAAGACGCCGCCGACCGCCGTGGTGGCGTTCCGCCCCTGATCGCTGCGGCCTGTGGAGTCGCCGCTCCTGAAGGCCGGGATCGAGCGGGCGCCGATCATGGTCGGCCCGAAATTGTAGGCGCCGTAGGATCCGCCCGCGCTGCCCTGGAGGCCGACATAGCCGCCCGACCAGTCGGTGTAGGCGGGACTCTCCGCCGCAGGCCGCTGCGCAGCGAGGTCGGCCGCCCCTGCCGGGACGGGCACGATCAGCACGAGGGCCGCGGCGCGGATCAAGGATACGGAGCGGGTCGTCATGGAACTCGCGGCAAAATATAGCACTTGCTATAACGGCATCTTCGGTCACACAAGCCGCATGCGGGGCTTCGAACACGGGCCGCACCGGATTTTACGTGCTGCGCCGCATTGTCGGATCCATGGATGGCAGCGACGTGACGATCCCGACATTCCGTAGTTGGTCAAGATCCACACGGCCACAGCAGTGAGAAGATCGTCGTTGCACCTATGCCGGACTGCGAAGATCTCAAATAAAGGCGAAGAACTATCACTCATCGTCGCCGTAATGGGCGCAGATTAGAATTATTATGATTTGACTATCGTCCGATGGCCTCTTTGAACTTCGCGCGGAGAGGTTTATGTGCGGAATCATGCGCGCTCAGACCACCTTTCCGCTTCTCCGCTGCCTAGCCGCGGCTGCCCTTCTCGGGGCTGCGAATGCCGCCGCGGCCAAGGAGGTGCCGATCGGCCCGCACGTGACGCAGAACGGCCTGGAGGTCGCCGCCGTCTATCTCCAGCCGATCGAGATGGATCCGCCCGGCATGATGCGGGCCGCCGCGCAGTCGGACCTGCATCTCGAGACGGATATCCGCGCAGCCAAGGACAACCGCAACGGCTTCGCGGAGGGCGACTGGGTGCCGGCGCTCGATGTCCGATTCGAGGCGGTGAAGCTCGACGGCGACAAGCCTACGGATCAGAAGGTGTCGGGGATGCTGATGCCGATGGTGGCCAACGACGGACCGCATTACGGCGACAACGTCAAGCTGTTCGGTCCCGGCCGCTACCGCCTCAAGGTGATGGTTGCGCCGCCCGGCAAGGACAGCCATTTCGGCCGCCACGTCGACAAGGAGACGGGCGTCGGCCCGTGGTTCGAGCCCTTCGACGTGACCCAGGATTTCACCTTCGCGGGCGTCGGCAAGAAGGGCGCCTACTGACCACCGAGCCTAGGGGATATCCGTGTCACGATCGTCGCGTTCCGCCCGCCTCGCCGCCGCCGCGCTCCTCGCCGCGTCCTGCACGGCGTCGTCCGCCCGTGCGGACGACATGCCGGTGATCAAGGTCGAGATTCGGGACGGGGTCATCCTCCCGGCGACCATCGAGGTGCCGGCCAACACCCGGTTCAAGCTGGAGATCTCGAATACCGGCCAGTCCCCGGCCGAGTTCGAGAGCGTGGAACTCAAGCGCGAGAAATCGCTCGCCGCGGGCGCGACCTCGGCGATCGTGTTCCGCACCCTCGATCCGGGCACCTACCAGGTGTTCGACGACTTCCATCCCGAGGCGAAGGCCACCCTGGTGGCCAAATGAGCGCGTCATGACGGTGGCCGCCCCCGCCCTCTCCCTCGCCAGCGTCCCCTCCCGCCGGGACATACTGGACACGCGCCTCGCCCGCTTCGGGGACTGGCTGCGCCGGCACGGCTGGATGATCCGCGCGGTGCAGTGGGTGATCGTCGCCGTCTACGCGGTTCTGGTGATCGTGCCGGCGCTGCTGCCGCTCCCGGACAACGCCGCCCATATCTGGAACAACCTGACATTGGCCGCCCAGTTCGCGTTCTGGGGTATCTGGTGGCCGTTCGTGCTCGTGAGCATGGTGCTGGTCGGCCGGGCCTGGTGCGGGATTCTCTGCCCCGAGGGGGCGCTCAGCGAATTCGCGAGCCGCTGGAGCCGCGGCTACGCGGTGCCGCGCTGGATCACCTGGCAGGGCTGGCCGTTCGTGGCGTTTGCCGGCACCACGGTCTACGGGCAGATGACCAGCGTCTACGGCTACCCGAAGCCGGTGCTCGCCGTGCTGGGCGGCTCGACGGTCGCGGCGATCGCCGTCGGCCTGCTCTACGGGCGCAACAAGCGGGTCTGGTGCCGTTATCTCTGCCCGGTCAACGGCGTCTTCGCGGTCCTCTCGAAGCTCGCCCCGGTGAGCTTCCAGGTCGACCGTGCCGGCTGGGCCGCCTCGCCACGGCCCACGCGGGGCACCGAGCACTTCAACTGCGCCCCCCTCGTACCGGTGAAGACCATGCGCGGCGCGGGCGCCTGCCACATGTGCGGGCGCTGCAGCGGCCATCGCGGCGCGGTACGCCTCGCCCTGCGCTCGCCCAATCACGAGATCGTGCACGTGGCCGGCGACGAGCCGAGCCTCGACCAGACCGCGCTGATCCTGTTCGGCATGCTGGCCCTGGCGGTGGGTGCCTTCCAATGGTCGTCGAGCCCCTGGTACGTCGATGCCAAGCAATGGGCCGCCACCTGGCTGATCGAGCACGGGGTGACGTGGCCGCTGGAGACCTCCGCGCCGTGGTTCGTGCTGACGAACTACCCCGACCACAGCGACGTGATGACGCTCCTCGACGGCACGCTGCTCCTGGCCTACATCGGTGCCGCGACGGTCCTCCTCGGGTTCGTCCTGTCGGGGATCGTGGCGCTCGCGACGCTGGCCGCCGGAAGCTGGTCGCGCCGCCGCTTCCACCATCTGACGCAGACGCTGATCCCGGTGGCGGGGTGCGGCGTGTTTCTTGGACTCTCGGCGCTGACCGTCACGTTCCTGCGCGGCGACGGCATCATCATCCCGTACGTCTCGGAGATCCGCGCGGCCCTGCTGGCCGGGGCGAGTCTGTGGAGCGTGTGGCTCGCTTGGCGCGTCGCCGGCCTCGGCGCGCGCGGCCTCCGGCGGGCGGGGGCCACGGCCTGCATCGCCTGCGCGGTGGCCCTCTCGGTCGCCAACTGGGTGCTCCTGTTCTGGATCTGGTAGCGCGGTCCGCGCGCAACTGAGGAGAACGCCATGATCGGCGCCTTCGTCATCGCCTTCCGCGAAGTCATCGAGGCGGGCCTCATCATCTCGATCGTGCTGGCGGCCACCCGCGGCATCCCGGGGCGGATGCGCTGGGTCCTGCTCGGCGTCGCGGGCGGGCTGGCCGGTGCCAGCCTGGTGGCCCTGTTCGCGGAAAAGATCTCCGACGCCTTCGAGGGCAACGGGCAGGACATCCTGAACGCCGCGGTGCTCATCGTCGCGGTCCTTCTCCTCGTCTGGCACAACACCTGGATGAGCAAGCACGGGAAGGAACTCGCGGGCGAATTGCGTGCGGCCGGCGCGGCGGTGCGCTCGGGCGAGCGCGAGGCGGCGGCGCTCTCGATCGTCGTCGGTGCCGCGATCCTGCGCGAGGGTGCGGAGCTGGTGCTGTTCCTGTACGGCCTCGTGGCCTCCGGCACCTCGGGCGCGGATATCCAGTTCGGCGCCTTCGCGGGGATCGGGGCGGGCGTGCTGCTCTCCGCGGTGACCTATTTCGGCCTCGCCTCGATTCCGAGCCGCTACGTGTTCTCGATCACGAGCGCGCTGATCATCTTCCTGGCCGCCGGGCTGGCCGCGCAGGCCGCCCAGTTCCTGGCCAATGCCGGAATCGTGGACGTGCTCGGCCACACGCTCTGGAACAGCTCGGGCGTGATCCCCGAGAATTCCTGGCCGGGCCGGGTGCTCCACGCCCTCGTGGGCTACACCGACCGGCCCACCGCCCTGCAGGGGCTCGTCTACCTCGCTACCATCGCCGTCATGGTCGGTCTGATGCAGTGGAGCGCCGCCGACAAGCGCCGGGCCATGCGGACGGCCTGAGGCCTGCCCGTCCGGCGGCCCCGCCGAGGCTTCGTCCGTTCGAGAAGGGTATCGGGGCGCGGGTGGTCTGCGTAAAACCACAGGTTGCGCCTGCGATATCCGCTCACGCGCCGGTGGCGACCGGCCGCGCGGGGTCGGCGCCCCATTCCGACCAGGAGCCGTCGTAGAGGCTGCGGGCCGGCCGGCCCATGGTCTCCAGCGCCAGCGCGATGATGGCCGCGGTCACGCCCGAGCCGCAGGTGGTCACGATCGGCCTGTCGGGATCGATGCCGCTCTCCGCGAACAGGCTCTCCAACTCAGCCGGGTTCTTCAGGCGACCGTCCCGCTGAAGGGCCGCGTAGTGGAGGTTGTGGGCTCCGGGCATGTGCCCCGGCCGCACGCCGGGACGCGGCTCAGGCTCCTCGCCGCGGAAGCGAGTCGGAGAGCGCGCATCGACCACCTGGGCCGAGCCGGTCTCCAGGGCCCGGGCGACGTCGTCCGCATCCGCAATCGCGCCGTGGTCGAGGCGGGCGGTGAAGTGGCGCCGCTCACGCGGGCGCGGGTCGCCCTCCTCGGTGGCGTAGCCGGCGGCGATCCAGGCGGGTAGGCCGCCGTCCAGCACCAGCGCGTCGCGCACCCCGAAGGTCTTGAGCATCCACCAGACCCGCGGGGCCGAGAACAGGCCCTGGCCGTCGTAGACCACGATCTGCATGCCGTCGCCGATACCCAGCGCGCGCATCCGCGAGGCGAACACGTCGGAGCGCGGCAGCATGTGCGGCAGGCTCGACTCGGTGTCGCTCATGGCGTCGAGATCGAAGCGCAGCGCGCCGGGGATGTGCGCGGCCCGGAACTCGGCCGCGGCGTCGCGGCCGGCGGCCGGCAGGTACCAGGAGGCGTCGAGCACCACGATGTCGGGAGCATCGAGACGGTCGTGCAGCCATTCGGGTGTCACGAGGGGCGCGTTGGCCATGGTCCGGGATCCGGCTCTGTTGGCGAGAGCCCGCACCAAACCACAGCCTGGAGCGGGTTGCACGTCCGGGCCGAGGCTCCGGCCAGGCGGTCGGACGGATTCGTCAGGCCCCGTTATGGTCCGTAGTGCCGCGGCAACACTGTGGTAAGCTACGCATCCTGCACCGTGCTCCGATGCAGGGAATGCACGCTGGTCTTGTTTTCAACCGCTCTAACCCCAGTTACGACACCATGATGACGCCAACCGTGCCAGCCGTCGAGGCCGGCATCGGGCTGGTCGCCCCGGATGCCGCTCCGAGAGACGAGAGTCCGAGAGACGCGAGACGGGGCCGCCGCCTGAGGGGCGGGCGTTCACCCTCCCTCTCTGCCCGGGCGTCCATGCCGACCGTGCAGGATGCCTATTGAGCCGATCAACGCCATGAATCAACTCGTCCGCATGTCCCAGATCGGCGATGCCGAGACCGTCCAGGAGCCTTCGGCTGAGCTGCGCGTGCCTTTCGCGCAGTCGGGGGCCTTCGTCTGCAAGTACATCATCGGCGAGCCGAACGACCGCGCGATCTGCTGCGGCGCGCCGGTCTCCGACGGGAAGAGCTGGTGCGCCTTTCACCGCCGGATCGTGTTCGAGCCGACTCGCCCCGGCCGCATCCGCTGAGCGTCTGCGCCGAGACCGCCCAATCCGGCCGTCACTGCGTCCGCATGATCTGGATGACGGCCGGGGTGATGATGACGACGAACAGCACCGGCAGGAAGAACAGGATCATCGGCACGGTCAGCTTGGGCGGCAGCCCGGCCGCCTTCTTCTCTGCCTCGTTCATGCGCTGGTCGCGGCTCTCCTGGCTCAGCACCCGAAGCGCCTGGCCCACTGGCGTGCCGTAGCGGTCGGCCTGGATCAGCGCGGTGGCCACGGATTTCACCGGCTCCAGACCCGTGCGCAGGGCGAGGTTCTCGTAGGCCTGCCGCCGGTCGGGCAGGAACGCCATCTCGGCGGTCATCAGGGCGAGTTCCTCGGCCAGCACCACCGAGGAGGTGGCGATCTCGGTGCTCACCTTTCGGAAGGCATTCTCGATCGCCATGCCCGACTCGACGCAGATCAGTGTCAGGTCGAGGGCATCCGGCCACGCCCGCCGGATCTCGGTCTGGCGCTTCTTGGCGGTGTTGAGCAGGAACAGCTCGGGCGCCTTGATGCCCGCATAGGCCGCCCCGATCACCAGTCCGATCCGCACCAGATAGGAGGCGTCGAGCGCCTCCAGCACGAACAGGTAGAACACCGCCGCGATCACGGACGCCACCGGGACGATGAGGCGGAAGAACAGGAACGCGGTCTCCGCCCCCTGTCCACGGTAGCCCGCCATCATCAGCTTGCGCTTGGCCGTGTCGGTGCCGAGCCACCGGCGCAACTGGTACCGGTCGACGATGGACTTCATGTAGGCCTTCGGCGCCACGCGCAGCGCCGCCCGGTCCTTGGCCGGGTCCACGTGGCGCTCGCGCCGCCGGATGAGTTCGCGCTCGTCGCTGACGAGCTTCATGCGCTTGCTGAGCTTGTCCGTTTCGAAGAAGGGCTGCGCCACCGCGAAGGCGGTCGCGGCCGCCGCGATGGCGGTCAGCAGCGTACCCATGAAGCGGGGATCGAACAGCTTCTCCGCGATGGCGTCGATCATGGAACGGGATCCGGCAGGACTCGGGACAGGCCTCAGAACTCGAAGGCGATCATCTTCTTGATGGTCAGGACGCCGAGCGACATCCAGATGGCCGCCCCCACCAGGGCGATCTTGCCGATATCCGTGGTCCAGAGCAGCGAGATGTAGTCCGGGCTGGTCACCGTCGTGATGCCGGCCACCGCGAAGGGCAGGCAGGCGATGATGCCCGCGGAGGCCTTGGCCTCCATGCTCATCGCCTGGACCTTCCCGCGCATCTTGGCGCGCTCGCGCAACACGACGGAGAGGTTGTTCAGCGCCTCGGACAGGTTGCCACCCGATTGCTGCTGGATGTTGATCACGATCGCGAAGAAGTTCACCTCGGCGGTCGGTACCCGCTCGAACAGGCGCGAGACCGCCTCGCCCAGCGAGAGGCCCAGGGCCTGGGTCTCCACCACCGTCTTGAACTCGCTGCGCACCGGCTCCTCCGCCTCGCGCGAGACCATGCGGAAGCAGTCGCCGACCGGGATACCTGTGCGGATGCCGCGCACCACTACGTCGACCGCGTTGGGCAGCTCCTTGTTGAACTTGGCGATGCGCCGGAGCCGCAGGTGGCGCAGCATCGCGGCCGGCAGGCCGAAGCCGCCCGCGAAGGCGGCCCCCGCCGCGGCGATCGGACTGTCGGTGATGAGGAAGAGCAGGAGGCCGAGGACGACGCCGCAGCCGGCGGAGACCGCGTAGTAGGTCTGCTTCGTCCAGCCGAGGCCGGCGCGGGCGAGCTTCAACTCCACCGTGGCCTTGCTGGCGTTCTTCGCCTTCGCCTCGATCTCGCCCAAAGTCTTGGCGACCTGCTCGCGCCGGTTGACCGCGACGCCCCGTATCGCCGCCCCGGAGGCCGAGACGCCGATCGACTTCAGGCGCCGGTTCGCCCTCCGCTCGCCGTCGAGCAGGGGCAGGACCGCCACGTAGGCCACCGCGGCCACCGCGATGCCGATCAGGCCCGCAGCGACGGGCAGGTGGGAAGCGGTCGAGACGGGCGCGGCGAGATCCGGCATGTGCTCACGCTCCGCCGACGATTTCGGCGGCGTCGAGCGCCTCGCCGAGCCGGCGATCCAGGCCGTAATAGCGGGCCCGCTCCCAGAATTTCGGCCGGCCGACGCCGGTCGAGCGGTGGCGCCCGATCAGCTTCCCGTTCGCGTCCTCGCCGATGACGTCGTAGAGGAAGATGTCCTGCGTGGTGATGACCTCGCCCTCCATGCCCAGCACCTCGGTGATGTGGGTGATCCGCCGGGAGCCGTCGCGCAGGCGCATCGCCTGGATCACCACGTCGATCGAGCCGCAGATCATCTCGCGCAGGGTCTTCGAGGGCAGCGTGAAGCCGCCCATCGAGATCATGGATTCGATGCGCGACAGGCACTCGCGGGGGCTGTTGGCGTGGAGCGTGCCCATCGAGCCGTCGTGGCCGGTGTTCATCGCCTGGAGCAGGTCGAAGGCCTCGGGTCCGCGCACCTCGCCGACGATGATCCGCTCGGGCCGCATGCGCAGGCAGTTCTTGACGAGGTCGCGCATGGTGACCTGGCCCTGGCCCTCCATGTTCGGCGGCCGCGTCTCCAGGCGGACGACGTGCGGCTGCTGGAGCTGCAGCTCGGCCGCGTCCTCGCAGGTGATGACCCGCTCGTCATGCTCGATGAAGGCTGTGAGGCAGTTCAGCAGGGTGGTCTTGCCCGAGCCCGTGCCGCCCGAGATGACGACGTTGCAGCGCGACCGGCCTATGATCTTCAGCACCTCCGCGCCCTCCGGGGAGATCGCCCCGAAGCGTACGAGCTGTTCGAGGGTGAGCTTGTCCTTCTTGAACTTGCGGATCGTCAGCGCCGGGCCGTCGATGGCGAGCGGCGGCGCGATCACGTTCACGCGCGAGCCGTCCGGCAGGCGCGCGTCGCAGATCGGCGAGGCGTCGTCCACGCGCCGCCCGACCTGGCTGACGATGCGCTGGCAGATGTTCATCAGCTGCTGGTTGTCGCGGAAGCGGACGTTGGTCAGCTGGATCTTGCCGTCGACCTCGATGAAGGTCCGGTTGGCGCCGTTGACCATGATGTCGGCGATGTCGTCGCGGGCGAGCAGCGGTTCCAGCGGGCCGTAGCCCAGCACGTCGTTGCAGATGTCGTCGAGCAGTTCCTCCTGCTCGGCGATCGACAGGACGATGTTCTTGAGCCCGATGATCTCCGTGACGATGTCGCGGATCTCTTCGCGGGCGGTCTCGGCGTCGAGGCGCGAGAGCTGCGTGAGGTCGATCGCCTCGATCAGCGCGCCGAAGATCAGGCTCTTGGTGCGGTAATAGTCTTCGGACCGGATGTTCTCGACGACCGCCGGGACGACCGGCCCCGGGCGCTTGGCCGGCGGCGAAGCGTCGCGCGGGGCGGGCGCGGCCGGCATCGCGGCCCGCGGCTGCGGGACCGGCGCTGGGGCCGTCGGGGCGGCGCCGGTCTGTCTCCTACCGAACATGGGCCAGATCCTCGGCGCTTCCCTGAGGAATCGTTCCGGCGAAGGTGCCGCGCCGCATCACGAGGCCTTGCGGCCGGCGAGCTTGGCGAGCAGCGGCTCCAGCAGGCTCGCCCGGCCGCGCCGGGTTTCCGGGCGCCCGAGGGTGGCCGCCGCGAGGTCGTTGAACAGCTCCGCCACCTTCGATCCGGCCTGGATCTCGGCGATCATCTGGCCGTTGTTGGCGGCGGTGCCGAACAGCGCCGGCTCGAACGGGATCGTGGTGGCGATCGGCGCCTCCAGGGCCTTGGCGAATTCGGCCGTGCCGATCTCGGGCCGCTTGGGCATGCCGACGCCGTTGAGTAGGACCCGGGGCGGCTGGTCGTTCGGGCGCCCGTGCTTGAGTGCCCCGATCAGGTTCTTGGCGTTGCGCAGGCAGGCGAGGTCGGGGCCCGCGACGATCAGGATCTCGTCCGCCGCCGTGAGGACGCGTTTCGACCACGCGCTCCATTGGTGCGGAATGTCGAGGACCACGCAGGGCACGCTCGCGCGCAGGTATTCGATCAGGGCGTCGAAGGCCGGCTCCGACAGGTCGATGGTCCGGTCGAGGCTCGCGGGGGCCGAGAGCAGGCTGAGGTTGTCGCTGCATTTCGACAGGAGCCGCTCGACCAGCGCCGAATCCAGGCGCTCGGGGGCGAAGACCGCCTCGGCGATGCCCTGCGGCGGATCCTGGTTGAAGTTGAGCGAGGCCGTGCCGAAGGCGATGTCGAGATCGGCGATCACCGTCTGGACGCCCTGGCTCCGGGCGATCGACCACGCGAAATTGTGCGCCACCGTCGAGGCGCCGATGCCGCCCTTGACGCCGTAGACCGCTACCGTGCGGCCCACCGGCTTGACGCCGGGCGCCGTGAACAGGTCTGAGATCGCCGCGATCAGGGTCAGCGGCTCGACCGGCGCGATCAGGTAGTCGGACACCCCGCGCTGGATCAACTGGCGGTAGAGCATCACGTCGTTGAGGTGGCCGATAACCAGGACGCGGGTGCCTTCGTCGCAGACCTCCGCCAGGGCATCGAGGCACTCGACCGGCTTCGAGCGCACGCCCTGCGTCTCGATGACGATGACGTTGGGCGTTGGCGCGTGGCGATAGGCCTCGATCGCGGCGGCGCCGCCCCCCATCCGGACCTTGACCTGTGCCTTCTGCATGCGCCGGTCGAGGGCGGCGCCCTCGATCATCGCGGCGGTCTCGCTGGTCTCGCAAAAGGCCTGGATCGTGATCCGGGGCACCGGGGCGATCGTGCGCTCAGATGTCTCGGACAGGTCCGCCATGACGGCACTTTCGGGTTCGTGTTCGGGTCGCGGCGTTCGAGGTGGAGCCAAGAAGGGCCGGCGTCAGGTCTGGCCGCCGACCTTCCGCAGTGCCGAGAGTCTTAGTTGCTCACCTGGGACTTGACGGCGGTCTGACCATCTTGACGCCATGTGGTTGACGGATCCTTGCCGTCCCGCAATTGACCGATGTCCCGGACCCGCTTCACGGTATCGATTCGGCCCTCGGGGCGGCCGCGCACAAGATCGACCGGATCCGCGACCTGGGCGGCCAGCGTCGCCTGCGTGGCGCAGCCGAGATTCCAGCTCGGCCGGTTGCTGTAATCGTACAGGAAGCTGCTGGTCCCGAGATCCTGGGGCCAGAGCCCGCATTGGTCGGCCACCTTGGCCTGCATGCGCTGGAAGCTCAGCCGGATCGGCGCGGCCAGGCCGGGCGCTGCGACCGGGTAGGCGGTCACGGCGATCTCGCGGGCGCCGACACCGTCCTCGGTGCTGCGCCGGCTCAAGCCGGCGGCCGTGCGCTCGATGGAGGCCGCCTGGGCCGGCGGCAGGCCCCGGGGCACCTCCATGAGGATGCCGCCGCGGCCGTAGCGGCGATATTCCAGCATGAAGGCGTCGATATCGGCGGCTTGGCGCGGGTCGAGATGTCCGGGACCGGTGGCGAAAACGTCGAGGCTGCGGGTGCCGTCGGCCAGCACGATCGGGTGCCGCGTGCGGTAATCCGAGATGTCGATCGCCCCGGTGGTGGCGGGCTCGCCCTTGCACCCGGCCGCGAGCGCGCCGAGCGTGCAGGCAGCCAGGAGGCCGCCCAAGCGGCAGCCCCTGCGGCTGCCGGCGCGTGGCCGGGACTGCGCGGCGGTGCGGCGGGGCGGGGCGGGCGGGTTAGGTCCGGTCATGGATCCGATCCTGAGGGCGGGACGCCGTGGCGGGGCCACTACTCGACGATGAAGCCGACGCGGCCGCGATACGTGCGCCCGAGCGGGGCCGCGCCGACCTTGCCGTAGAGGCGGTTGATCTGTCCGAGCAGCACGGCCTGCCCGTCTGTGGCGTCGACGAAGTTGTCGTCGGGCCGGGCCACCTGCCTGGGCTCCATCGCCCGGGCGATGTAGGGGGTGCACATGATCATCAGCTCGGTCTCCTGGCGCTGGTAGTCCCGGGACCGGAACAGCGCGCCGAGGATCGGCAGGTTGATCAGGCCGGGCAGGCCGGAGATCGCCTGCTTGTTCACCTGCTGGATCAGGCCGGCGGTCATCATCACGCCGCCCGAGGGCAGCTCGACGGTGGTCTCGGAGCGGCGCACCCGGGTACCGGGCACCGCCACCGTCGAATTGCCGACTGTGTAGTTGAAGCTCTGCTGCGGATCGATCTCGGTCACGTCGGTCGCCACGCGGATCGAGATCCGGTTGTCGGCCAGCACCACGGGGGTGAAGGACAGGGCGACGCCGTAGGGCTTGAAGGTGATTCCGGGCGTGCACACGCCGCCGACCGCGCAGGCGGCCGAGGAGGGAACCGGGAACTCGCCGCCCGCCAGGAACTTCGCGGCCTCGCCGGAGATCGCGGTCAGCGTCGGCTCGGCCAGGATGCGTGAGACGCCCGCCTGCTCGAAGGCCTTCAGGGTCGCCTGCAGGGAGAAGCCTCCTGCCTGCACCGACGCCTGGATCTGGTTGCCGCTAGGGGTGCTGCCGCCGGTGATCGGGAAAGGCAGGGTGTTGGTCAGCACGTTCGGCACCATGGCGGGCACCAGCGTCGCCGAGGCGGTTCCGGCATTGACGAGCTGCTGACCGAGTGTTCCCACCGGATTCAGCGCCGACCAATTGCCGGTCATGTTGATCCCGAACTGCTTCAGGACGTTGCGGGACACCTCGACCACGGTGACGCGTAGCATCACCTGATCCTTGTTGCGGATCGTGAGGTTGTTGATCACCGCGCCCCGCGCCCCGGCCGAGACGCCGCCGCTCGGAGCCCCCGAGGCGGCGCCGGCGCTGCCCAGCCCCACGAAGGCGTTGGCGATGTCGATCGCCTGCTGGGCGTCCGAGGACGAATTGACCGAGCCCGAGAGCAGCACCGAGGCGCCCGAGGAGCGCACGTCGAATCGCCCGCCCGGGATGCTCTGGCCGAGCAGCTCGCGCAGGGTCCCGAGGTTGAGGTCGCGGGCCACGGTCACGTCGAGGGCGGCGATCTGGCGGCCCTCGGCATCCATGATGAAGATGGAGGTCGCGCCGTCGGCCATGCCGATCACGAACACCTTCCGGGTCGAGCGCACCACCGCGTTGGCGACCGCCGGGTTGGCGACGAACACCTCCTTGGCGTCGCGGGGGAGGTCGACGATCACGGAGCGGCCGGCGGTCAGCTCCACCCGTCGGGTCGAGGCGGATTCCGCGGAGCCCACGGCGAGCACCGGCGCGGGGCCCAGCGACGGGCGCTCCTGCGCGAGGGTCGGCCCGTTCACCAGGGCGAGCAGGGCGAGGGCGCGCGCCGGGCGGCGGACCACGCGGGAGAGGGTCGGCTGGGCGGTCATGGGCTTCACGGCGTCTGCTGCCGCGCGACGCCGAAGCGCACGACGGTCAAGGCGGGTTCGGGCATCTGCGCCATCGATGAATCAGCCTGCTGCGTCTCGGGCGGCCGCCCCGCATCCGCGAGGCTGCGCAGCGCGAGCGAGAGGGAGCCGACCTTCTGGGCCAGCGTGAGGGTCTCCGCCTGGGCGGGCGTGACGGCGAGCGTCGCGGTATCGCCGGTGACGACGTTGGTGCCGTTCTTCTCCTGGATCAGCGGGCCGATCGCCAGGACGCGGATGTCCGTCAGGATGGTCTGGGAGAGCTGGACCTCGCCGTTGTTCGCGCGCGAGCTGGCGTCGTCCCGGAAGGTGCGGATCACGTCGACGCGGTCGTTGGGCAGGATGAAGCCGCCGGCCGAGTTGGTGCCGCGGCTGTCGGTGGTGATGGCGACCGCGCGCATCCCGGACGGCAGGATCGCCGCCATGAACCCACTCTCCGGACGCACCAGCTTCTGTGCGCGAATCGGCTCGCCCGCCAGGAAGCCCGAGCGCACGGAGGCGCCCACGGTCTCGTCGAGGGCCTTCGGGTTGTCCTTGCGGCTGATGTAGCCCGCCGTCATGGCGCCGTCCGGCCAGGGCTGCCAGCGCAGGTCCGCGGCCCGTAGCACCTGGCCCATCGGCATGTCGGCGGCGGCCACGAGCACCTCCGTCATCGGAGGGGCCGGCGGCAGCTCGACCTTCGGTGCCGGGGGCGGCGGGGGCGGATCGCCGCCGCTCATCAGGAACGCCGCCCCGCTGCCCGCCGCGAGGGCGATGCCGAGGACGGCGAGACGGGCTGGTTTCATCGCATCGCCACGCGCCGAAGACGGCCGAATTGCCGTCCATGACCAAACCCTGCGCGGCCATTCGTGTAATTATGGTTAAGGTATTATAACCCGACCGCGGCTCCCCGGTCCGGAAACGGGGCGGTCTCCCGGCGCAGGTCACAACCCGCGCGATCTTTCAGGGACTTGCCGGCCTCGACCGTGGTGCTGTCTTCACCCGTGCAATAGTGTGTTCCCCGATCCGCCTCAGAAGCGGACGCTCGGATCATCCAGGGGGAGACATGATCAGGACATTTGGCGGCGCGGTTCTTGCGACGGCCGTTGCGGCGGCGGCGCTCGGTTCCGGGCCGGCGGCCGCCCAGTCTGGGGCGGCCGGCGCCTTCTCGGGCAACGCGGTGCGCATCGGCGTGCTCAACGACCAGTCCGGGCTCTACGCGGAGTTCGGCGGCCAGGGCTCGGTAGAGGCCGCCCGGATGGCGGTTGAGGATTTCGGCGGCACGGTCGCGGGCATGCCGATCGAGATCCTCTCGGCAGACCACCAGAACAAGCCCGACATCGCCTCGGCGATCGCCCGGCAATGGTACGACCGCGACGGCGTCGACGCGATCATGGAGCTGACCACCTCCTCGGTGGCCCTCGCCGTCCAGGGCCTGTCCCGAGAGAAGAAGAAGATCACCATCACCACCGGGGCGGCCTCCAGCGACCTCACCGGCAAGGCCTGCACGCCCTACGGCTACCACTGGGCCTACGACACGCGGGCGCTGGCGGTCGGCACCGGCGGCGCGCTGACCCGGGCCGGCGGCGACACGTGGTTCTTCCTCACTGCCGACTACGCGTTCGGATCGGCGCTGGAGGCCGACACCAGCCGGGTCGTGACAGCCAACGGCGGCAAGGTCGTGGGCAGCGTGCGCCATCCGCTGTCGAACCAGGACTTCTCCTCGTTCCTGCTCCAGGCGCAGGGCTCGAAGGCGAAGGTGATCGGGCTCGCCAATGCCGGCCTCGACACCTCGAACTCGATCAAGCAGGCGGCCGAATACGGCATCGTCGAGGGCGGCCAGAAGCTCGCGGCCCTGCTGTTCACCCTCTCGGAGGTGCACGGGCTCGGCCTCAAGGTCGCGCAGGGACTGACCCTTACGGAGGGCTGGTACTGGGATGCCAACGACGAGACCCGCGCTTTCGGGCAGCGCTACATGAAGCGCACCGGCCGGATGCCGAACATGATCCAGGCCGGCACCTACTCGGCGGTGCTGTCCTACCTCAAGGCCGTCAAGGCCGCCGGCACCGACGAGACCGAGGCGGTCAACACCAAGCTCAAGGCGCTGCCGGTGGACGACGTGTTCGCCCATGGCGGCACGGTGCAGCCGAACGGCCGCATGGTGCACGACATGTACCTGTTCGAGGTGAAGAAGCCGGCCGAATCGAAGGGCCCGTGGGACCTCTATCGGCAACTGGCGACCATCCCCGGCAAGGAAGCCTACGCCACGCCGGCCGAGAGCGGTTGTCCGCTGACGGCGGCGGCGAAGTAGCTTTTCCCGACCGCGCGCCAAGCTCCTTCCCCCTCTTGGTCGCCGAAAGGGGGAGGGAGGGCGCGGGTCATTTCCGGACCGGGCTTCCCTACTAGCCAGGGACGATCCGTGAACCCGGCAGCCCGCAGAGAAGGGCGGGCGAGCCCGGCTCAGCTCGCCCAGACCCGCCGGTAGAGCGCCGCGATCTCGTCGGCGCTCGGCTCCATCGGGTTGTTGGCGGGGGAGCCCGAGGCCAGGGCCTGGGCCGCCATGGTGGGGATCAGCGCGTCCCAGCGGGCCGGGTCGATCCCGTATTCGCGGGGGCCCGGAACGTCCAGATCGTCGTTGAGGGCTTCGAGCTCCGCCACCAGGGCCGTGACCGCGGCCCGGTCGTCGGGCCCGGCACCGGCGATCCCCATGGCGCGGGCGCAGGCGGCGTAGCGCGCCACCGCGGCGGGGGCCGAGTAGGCGGTGACCACCGGCAGCAGCATCGCGTTCGAGAGTCCGTGCGCCACGTGGAAATGCGCGCCGATCGGCCGGCTCATGCCGTGCACGAGCGCCACCGAGGCGTTCGAGAACGCGATGCCGGCCTGGGTGGCGCCGAGCATCATCGCTTCGCGGGCCGCCCGGTCCCCGGGATCGGTCCAGACCCGGCGCAGGTTCGGAGCGATCAGGCGCATCGCCTGGAGCGCGAGCCCGTCCGAGAACACGTTGGATTTCCGGGACACGTAGGCTTCGATGGCGTGGGTCAGCGCGTCGATGCCGGTATCGGCGGTGAGCCGCTTGGGCTTCGTCAGGGTCAGCTCGTAATCGACCAGGGCCGCCACCGGCAGGTAGGCCAGTCCGATGCAGAGCATCTTCTCGTCGGAGGTCTCGTCGGTGACGATGGTGAAGCGGGTCGCCTCCGAGCCGGTGCCCGCCGTGGTGGGGATCGCCACGATCGGCAGGCCTGGCTCGTCCTGCTGGCGGGGCGCCTTGTAGTCGCGCATGTGGCCGCCGTGGCGGGCCAGGACGGCCACCGCCTTGGCGGTATCCATCGGGCTGCCGCCGCCGAAACCGACCACGCAGTCGAAATCCCCCGCCTTGAGCGCCGCCAGGGCCGCCTCCACGGAGGCCACGGTCGGGTCGGGCACGGTCTCGGAGAAGATCGTCGCCTGGGCGCCCGCGCGGGTCAGGCGTTCGAGCAGGGTCTCGGTCCGGCCGCTGCCGGCGAGATAGGGGTCGGTGACCACGAAGGGGCGCGAGAGGCCGAGCTGGCCGAGCACCTCCGGCAGGAGCCGCGAGGCACCTGCGCCGATGCGCATCAGCCGCGGCAGGGCGATCGAGGCGACCATGTCTGTATCCTCCACCCGGTGCCCATCCTGGCGTTCCGGAACCGGACCGATCTTACGGCGCCGCGCCGTGCCGCGAAACCGCCGCCGCTGACACGGACGGCCCGGCGAACAGCGCGCCCGCCGTCTCCACCTCCCCGACGATGAAGCTGGCCACCGCGCGGATATGGGCGGCCTTCCTGTGGTCCTCGTGGATGTGCATGTGGAACGAGCGCGTCAGCGAGATCGCCCCGGGCAGCACCGGCACCAGACCGGGATGGGCCGCCGCGATGAAGGCCGGCAGGATGCACAGGCCGGCGCCCCCCAGCGTCGCGTGGACCTGGGCGAGGAGGTTGGTCGAGCGCAGCCGGGAGGAGACCGCCGGGCCCAGGGCGCCGAGATAGTTCAGCTCGCGGGCGAACAGCATGTCCTCGATGTAGCCGACGAAGGGATGCGCCGGCAGATCCGATAGGTCGGCGATCGGCGTCGCCGCGGCGAGGTAGGTTTCGGCCCCGTAAACGAACAGCCGGTAGTCGGTGAGCCGGCGCGCGACCACCCGGGCCTGCTGCGGGCCGGACAGGCCGATGACGATGTCGGCCTCGCGCTTCGACAGGCTGAAGATCCGGGCGGTGGCCATGATCTCGACCTCCAGCCCCGGATGGCGCTCGGTCAGCCGGTGCATCCGCGAGGCCAGGAACACGCTGCCGAACCCGTCGGGCGCACCGATCCGTACCGTGCCGGACACCCCCTGGGCGCCCGCCTCGGTGGCGGCGCTGGCCGAGAGGAACGCGCTCTCCATAGCCTCGGCCACGCTGAGCAGGTTGGCCCCGTCCTCGGTCAGCGCGTAGCCGAGGTTGCTCCGGTGGAACAGGCGGGCGCCGAGCCCCTCCTCGAGCGCGCGGATCCGACGCCCGACAGTGGTGTGCTCGGTGCCGGTGCGGGAGGCGGCGGCGCTCAAGGTGCCGGTGCGCGCCACCGCGAGGAAGAAGCGCAGGTCATCCCAGTTGCGCGCCGCCCTGCCCATCCCCGCACTCCCATGATCGCAAACCCGCTGTGCATCGATGCACGACGGGTGTAAGCGCGTCCGGCTTTATCGTTCAAGCGATCCTGCTAGGCTGCGCCAAAATCCAATACGACACAGGGAGGCGCGCATGCGCACGATCGGGCACTTCATCGGCGGCCGTAACGTCAGCGGCGAGAGCGGGCGATTCGCCGACGTGTTCCACCCGTCCACGGGCGAGGTCCAGGCCAAGGTCGCGCTGGCCAGCAAGGCCGAGCTGCGTGCCGCGGTGGAGAACGCCAAGGCGGCCCAGCCGGCCTGGGCGGCGACCAACCCGCAGAAGCGCGCCCGGGTGATGATGCGCTTCCTCGAACTCATCCGCGGCGAGAACGACGCGCTGGCCGAGCTGCTCGCCTCCGAGCACGGCAAGACGGTCCCGGACGCCAAGGGCGACATCCAGCGCGGCGTCGAGGTGGTGGAGTTCGCCTGCGGCATCCCGCACCTGCTCAAGGGCGAGTACACGGAAGGGGCGGGCCCCGGCATCGACGTCTATTCCCTGCGCCAGCCTCTGGGCGTGGTCGCCGGCATCACGCCGTTCAACTTCCCGGCCATGATCCCGCTCTGGAAATGCGCCCCGGCCATCGCGTGCGGCAACGCCTTCATCCTGAAGCCGTCCGAGCGCGACCCGAGCGTGCCGATCCGCATCGCCGAGATCTTCCTGGAGGCCGGATTGCCGCCGGGCATCCTCAACGTCGTCAACGGCGACAAGGAATCCGTGGACGCGATCCTCGACGACGAGGACATCAAGGCGGTGGGCTTCGTCGGCTCCTCGCACATCGCCGAGTACATCTACGTGCGCGCCGCCGAGACGGGGAAGCGCGCCCAGTGCTTCGGCGGCGCCAAGAACCACATGATCATCATGCCCGACGCCGATATGGGTCAGGCGGTCGATGCGCTGATCGGTGCCGGCTACGGCTCGGCCGGCGAGCGCTGCATGGCGATCTCGGTGGCGGTGCCGGTGGGCGAGAAGACCGCCGACCGGCTGATGGAGCGGCTGATCCCGCGGGTCGAGTCGCTCAAGATCGGGCCCTCGCATGACGGCTCGGCCGATTACGGTCCGCTGGTCACCGCCGAGGCGGTGCAGAAGGTCGCGAGCTACATCGACAAGGGCGTGGCCGAGGGGGCCCAGCTCGCCGTGGACGGCCGCGGCTTCAAGCTCCAGGGCTACGAGAACGGCTTCTACATGGGCGGCTCGCTGTTCGACCGCGTGACGCCCGACATGACGATCTACAAGGAGGAGATCTTCGGCCCCGTCCTCTCCGTGGTGCGCGCCAAGGATTACGAGGAGGCGCTGGCGCTGCCCTCCACCCACCAGTACGGCAACGGGGTGGCGATCTTCACCCAGGACGGCGACGCGGCCCGGGATTTCACGGCCCGGGTGAATGTCGGCATGGTCGGCGTCAACGTGCCGATCCCTGTTCCGATCGCCTACCACACCTTCGGCGGCTGGAAGCGCTCGGGCTTCGGCGACCTGAACCAGCATGGGCCGGACTCGATCCGCTTCTACACCAAGACCAAGACCGTGACGCAGCGCTGGCCGAGCGGCATCAAGAGCGGGGCGGAGTTCTCCATCCCGACGATGCGGTAGCACTGCCTGACCCTCCCCCTCTGCGGGGGAGGGAAATGCGCCTGTCTTGACCTGCGGAGCTACGCCCATGCGTTTCGGGCTCGACGAGGACCGGACCGCGATCCGCGAGATGGCGCTCGGCTTCGCGGCCGAGCACATCGCGCCCCACGCACTCGACTGGGACCGGGACAAGACCTTCCCGGTCGGGACCCTGCGGGCGGCGGCTGCGCTCGGCATGGCCGGCATCTATGTGCGCGAGGATGTCGGCGGCTCGGGGCTCTCGCGCCTCGACGCGACGCTGATCTTCGAGGCGCTCAGCACCGGCTGCCCGACGGTGGCGGCGTTCCTGTCGATCCACAACATGTGCGCCTGGATGATCGACGCCTACGGCGACGATGACCAGCGCCGCCGCTGGCTCCCGTCCCTGATGGGCATGGACAGGATTGCCAGCTACTGCCTTACCGAGCCGGGCTCGGGCTCCGACGCCGCCGCGCTGCGCACCCGCGCCGAGCGGGACGGCGACCATTACGTGCTCGCCGGCGAGAAGCAGTTCATCTCGGGCGCGGGCGCCAGCGACCTCTACGTCTGCATGGTCCGCACCGGCGAGGCCGGCCCGGCGGGCATCACGGCGATCGTGGTCGAGAAGGGGACGCCCGGCCTCTCCTTCGGGGCCGACGAGCGCAAGATGGGCTGGAACGCCCAGCCGACCCGCGCCGTGCGCTTCGACGGCTGCCGGGTGCCGGTGGCCAACCGCCTGGGCGAAGAGGGTCAGGGCTTCCGGATCGCCATGAGTGGGCTCGACGGCGGGCGGCTCAACATCGCCGCCTGCTCGCTCGGCGGCGCGCAGGCGGCGCTCGACAAGGCGCTCGCCTATATGGGCGACCGGCGCGCCTTCGGGGCCCGGCTCACCGATTTCCAGGCGCTGCAGTTCCGGCTCGCCGATATGGCGACCGCGCTGGAGGTGTCGCGCACCTTCCTGCGCCACGCAGCCTCTGCGCTCGACGCTAGGGACCCGGCCGCGACGCAGCTCTGCGCCATGGCCAAGCGCCACGTGACGGATGCGGCCTTCGAGGTGGCGAACCAGGCGCTGCAACTCCACGGCGGCTACGGCTACCTTGCCGAGTACGGCGTCGAGAAGATCGTCCGGGACCTGCGCGTGCACCAGATCCTCGAAGGGACGAACGAGATCATGCGGGTCATCATCGCCCGCGGGCTCACCGGGGGGCGCCGATGACCGACGTGATCGTCGAGCGGGTCGGCGCCCTCGGGCGCCTGCGCCTCGACCGGCCGAAGGCCCTGAACGCGCTCACTCACGGCATGGTCGTGGCGATCGACGCGGCCCTCGACCGGTTCGCGGCCGATCCCGCCGTCGCCGCAATCCTGCTCACCGGCGAGGGCGAGCGCGGACTCTGCGCCGGCGGTGACCTGCGCTCCCTGTACGACAGCCCCGATACCGCCTTCGCCGAGACGTTCTGGCGGGACGAGTACAGGCTCGATTCCCGGATCGCCGCTTACGAGAAGCCCTTCGTGGCGGTGATGGACGGCATCACCATGGGGGGCGGCGTCGGCTTGGCGGGGCACGCGGCCCACCGGATCGTCACCGAGCGCTCGCGCATCGCCATGCCGGAGACCGGCATCGGCTACCTGCCGGATGTCGGCGGCACGTGGCTGTTGCCCCGGGCGCCCGGTGAGATCGGCACCTATCTCGGCCTGACCGGCGAGCCGGTTAGCGCCGCCGACGCAATTTTTTGCCGGCTTGCCGACGTGATGGTGCCGTCACAGGGGCTGCCCGGCCTGATCGAGGCGCTCGCGGCCCTCGCGCCGGATACCGGTGATGCGGGGGTGCGGGACGTGGTCGACCGGCTCGCGCAGGATCCGGGCCCGGCGCCCCTGGCGGCGCACCGGGCGGTGATCGACCGCTGCTTCGCCTTCGATATGGTGGACGAGATTCTGTCCGCCCTCGACGCGGACGGCTCGGATTTCGCGGCTGCGACGCGCAGGACGCTGCTGACCAAGGCCCCGTCGAGCCTCGTCCTGACCCTCTGCCTGCTGCGCCTCGGCCGCGGTGCGTCCAACCTGGAAGCCTGCCTGGAGCGCGAGTTCCACGCGTCTCTGGCGCTGCTGACGGAGGGCGATTTCCGCGAAGGCATCCGCGCCGCCGTGATCGACAAGGACAGGAGCCCGCGCTGGAACCCGCCGACCCTCGAGGCGGTCGATCCGGCCCGGATCGCCCGCTGGCTGGAGAAGCGGGCCGCGCCGGTCTTTTCGGAATCGCGCACCGGGCCGGTCTGACGCCCCGATCCGATGTGCGCGATGGCGCCACGCCCGGATCGATGATCCCCTCGACGAAGGCCGCGATCGACGCGGAAGGCCAGCCGCGATGCCGATGAAGACCGTTGCCCTGATCCTCGCGCTGCTTGTGCCGATGCCCGCCGCGGCCCAGCCCGCTGCCGGCGGATCGCCTGACGCCACGACGGTGCGGACCGAGACGTTCGCCCGACCGCCCTATTCGGGGGCGACCTACTACATCTACGAGCGTGCCGGCGCGGCCATCTGCACGAAGCTGTCGGTCTGCAACAAATTCGACGCGTGCGAGACGAAGTACGTCCGCGGCGCCTACAAGGACCCGGAGGATGTCGAGGCGGGCGAGCCTGCGCAGGCGACGCCGGCCGTCGCGATTCGACCCGGTTCACTGGCGAAACATCTGTGCCTGACCCGGTACGATCTCGCCGGTCATCCGTGACGGAGGTGCGCGATCCATGTGCCGTCCACTGGCCGTGCTCATGTTCCTGATCGCGGCATCGGCACCGGTGCACGCGGCGCCACCGGCGGCTGATCCGGACGCGTGTGCCGTCCTGGCCGGGCGCTTCGGCGCCGTGATCCCGATCCCGTTGCGGGCACGCGCGGGACCGATCCAGGCGCTTGCAAGCTGGGGGGATGGGGCACCCGCCGCCACCGGATGCGTCCTCGAGGGCCGGACCGCGGGCCTGAAGCAGGAGGCTCGTGCCTTTTCCACCACCCTCGACCGCATCCTGGCCGCCGCTGAAGGATGGCATCTCGATCCCGAGACGGACGCCGACGGTCCCGGCGGCGCCGTTCGGCATTTGACGCGCGGCGATCGGAGCCTCGCCATCAACCTCGAGGTGGATAGCCCGCCCGGGACATGCGGCGACGTCGTCTTCGCGGACTGCAAACTGCCCGGTAAAGGCTGGATCCGGTCGCTCAAGGCGGCCGTCTATCGCTCAGGCGGCGGCCGTGACGTGCAGCCGAAGGCGGCCCGGTAGGATCAAGAACGGGGCGCAGGACGGACGGTCCTGGCCCGGATGACAGGGAGGCGTATGATGGCACAGACCATCGGGTTCATCGGTCTCGGCAACATGGGCGGCCCGATGGCCGCGAACCTCGTGCGGGCGGGGCACGCCGTGCGCGGGTTCGATCTGGCGCCGGCCTCGCTGGAAGCCGCGCTGTCCGAGGGGATCGCCGTCGCGGGCTCCGCGCTCGAGGCGGCCGAGGGGGCGGATGTGGTGATCACCATGCTGCCGGCCGGGCGACACGTGGTCGAGGTCTGGACGCAGCTCGCCGAGGCGCTGCCCGCCGGCACATTGCTGATCGACTCCTCCACGGTGGATGTCGAGAGCGCCCGCAAGGCCCACGGCCTCGCCGAGGCGCGGGGCTGCCTGTCCGTCGACGCGCCGGTCTCCGGCGGGACCGGCGGGGCGAAGGCCGGGACGCTGACCTTCATGGCGGGCGGCATGGATGCCGCCTTCGCCCAGGCGGAGCCGCTTCTGAAGGCGATGGGCAAGAACGTGTTCCATTGCGGCGCGGCCGGTGCCGGGCAGGCGGCCAAGATCTGCAACAACATGATCCTCGGCATCTCGATGATCGGCGTCTGCGAGGCGTTCGCGCTGGGCGAGAAGCTCGGGCTGTCGCATCAGGCGCTCTACGACGTGGCCTCGGTCTCCTCGGGGCAGTGCTGGTCGCTGACCACCTACTGCCCGGTGCCGGGCCCGGTGCCGACCTCGCCGGCCAATTCCGGCTACAAGCCGGGCTTCGCCGCCGCGCTGATGCTCAAGGACCTCCGGCTTGCGCAGGCCGCATCCCTCGCCGCCGGTGCCGCGACGCCCCTCGGTGCGGAGGCCGCACAGATCTACGGTCTGTTCGAGGGCCTGGGCCACGGGGGAGAGGACTTTTCCGCGATCATCCGTATGCTCCGCGGGCAGGGAGGCGAGTCGTGACGGACGGGTACGAGACGATCCTGACGGAGACGCGCGGGCGGGTCCTGCTCATCACCCTCAATCGGCCCAAGGCGCTCAACGCGATCAACGCGCAGCTCACCGCCGAGGTGATCCGGGCGGCGACCGAGGCGGATGCCGACCCGAAGATCGGCTGTATCGTCGTCACCGGCTCGGCGAAGGCCTTCGCGGCCGGCGCCGACATCAAGGAGATGCAGCACGCGACCTACGCCGAGATGTATGCGGGCGACCGGTTCGCGGATTGGGACCGCTTCACGGCCGTGCGCACGCCGATCATCGCCGCGGTGGCGGGCTACGCGCTGGGCGGCGGCTGCGAGCTCGCCATGATGTGCGACATCATCCTGGCCGCCGACACGGCGCAGTTCGGCCAGCCCGAGATCAAGCTCGGGGTGATGCCGGGGATCGGCGGCAGCCAGCGGCTCACACGCTTCGTCGGCAAGGCGAAGGCCATGGAGATGTGCCTGACCGGCCGGATGATGGACGCCGCCGAGGCCGAGCGCGCCGGCCTCGTCTCGCGGGTGATTGCCGCGGACCAGCTCCTCGACGAGGCGCTCAAGGTCGCCGAGACCATCGCGTCCATGTCGCTGCCGATCGCCATGATGACCAAGGAGGCGGTCAACCGCGCCTATGAGACCACGCTTACCGAGGGCGTGCGCTTCGAGCGCCGGGTCTTCCACGCGATGTTCGCCACAAGGGACCAGAAGGAGGGCATGGCCGCCTTCGTCGAGAAGCGGCCGCCCCGGTTCGAGAATACGTGATTTTGAGTGTCCCTCCCCCCTCTGCGGGGGAGGGTGGCCCGCCAAGCGGGTCGGGAGAGGGGCAGCGCGACGCAGCAGAATATCACGCGCGTCGCGACCATTCCGGATATGGCGCTCCCCCCCCGACCCCTGCCGACGCAGGGGCTATCCTCCCCCGCAGAGGGGGGAGGGGAGACCCGAGCATACGAGATGACGAGGGGGGGGGGAACGACCATGCCGAGCTTCCGGGAGGCCCGAGATCTTCTGCTGGCCCACCGCACCGACTACGCCGCAGCCGTCTCGGCCTTCGCGTGGCCGGAGCCGGTGCCGTTCAACTGGGCGCTCGACTGGTTCGACGCGGACCTCGCCGGTCCCGGGAACCGCGACCGCACGGCGCTCCGGATCGTCGAGGCCGGCACCGGCGCCGAGCAGAGCTTCACCTTCGGGCAGCTCGCCGAGCGTTCCAACCGCGTCGCCAACCATCTGCGCCGGCTCGGCCTGAAGCGCGGCGACCACCTGCTGCTGCTGCTGGGCAACGTCCCGGCCCTGTGGGAGACCATGCTGGCGGCGATGAAGCTTGGCGCCGTGGTCATCCCGGCCACCACGCTGCTGACCGCCGACGAACTCGCCGATCGCCTCGCCCGCGGCCGGCCGCGGGCGATCGTGGCCGGGACGGAGCAGATCGGACGGTTCTCCGGCCTGGACACCGGCGGGGCGATCCGCCTCGTCACCGGGACGGCGACGGAGGGCTGGGACGCGTACGACGATGCGTTCGGCGCGCCCGAGACCTTCACGCCCGACGGACCGACCGCGGCGGAGGACCCGCTGCTCCTCTACTTCACCTCCGGCACCACCGCGAAGCCGAAGCTGGTGCGCCACAGCCACCGCTCCTACCCCGTGGGGGCGCTCTCGACCATGTACTGGCTGGGGCTCCAGCCCGGAGACGTGCATTGCAACGTCTCCTCGCCGGGCTGGGCCAAGCACGCCTGGTCGTCTTTCTTCGCGCCTTGGAACGCCGGCGCGACCATCCTGGTGATCAACCAGGCGCCGTTCAACGCGGCCGCCCTGCTGGCCCAGCTCGAGCGCACCGGCGCCACCACGCTCTGCGCGCCGCCGACCGTCTGGCGGATGATCATCCAGGAGGACCTGACCGGGCGGCGCTTGGCGCTGCGCGAGGTCTGCGCCGCCGGAGAGCCCCTGAACCCGGAGGTGATCGAGCGCGTGAAGAGCGCCTGGGACCTCACGATCCGCGACGGCTACGGCCAGACCGAGACCACGGCCCTGATGGCCAACACGCCGGGCCAGCCGGTGGTGCCGGGGGCCCTCGGACGGCCGCTACCCGGCTACCGGGTGCGGGTGCTCGACGTGGACGGCCAGCCGGCCCCCGAGGGCGAGGTCTGCCTGGAACTCGGGGCGCACCGGCCCGCCGGCCTGATGCAGGGCTACGACGACGGCCAGGGCAATCTCTCGGGGGCCGACGGCGCGCTCTACCACACCGGCGACGTGGCCTTCGTGGACGCGGAGGGCTGCTACACCTTCGTCGGCCGCGCCGACGACGTGTTCAAGTCCTCCGGCTACCGCATCAGCCCGTTCGAGCTGGAGAGCGTGCTGATCGAGCATCCGGCGGTGGCCGAGGCGGCGGTGGTCCCCGTGCCCGACCCGATGCGACACATGATCCCGAAGGCCTATGTCTCGCTGGTGGCGGGGGCATCCGCGGGTCCGGAGACGGCGCTCGACATCTTCCGCTTCACCAACGCCCGGCTCGCGACGTTCAAGCGCCTGCGCGGGCTCGAATTCGTCGCCGATCTGCCCAAGACCATCTCGGGCAAGATCCGCCGGGTTCAGCTGCGCCGCCTGGAGCACGAGGGCGTGACGGAGGATCCGCACCGGGGCCGGGCCTATACGCAGGCGGACTTTCCCGAGCTGAAGGCCGAGGCGGAGCGCAAGCTCGACCAGACCGCGGGGTGACGGGGCGGCCGATCCGGCATGCTGCCGTGCGCTCGCACCGTGGCAGATCGGCCCTGCCGGGATGGCGGCCGGCGCCGCCTCTTCGGGGCGGGCACTGCCTTCGTGAAGCGCCTCGAACCCGGACGAAACGGTCAAGGTTTCCGCTTCCCCAACCGGATGGCCCGGATTCGCCGGGGTTCTCGAGCCGCCCGTCGACGCTGTCACAATACCGCTGGCTCCCGTCCGCCAATCGATAAAATTGCTCCTATCGGCTTCAGCGCCGCGGAGGCTCTGCGGCGCAATCCTGTCCTCAACAAAGGGGACGGGTGCGATGGGCGCGGGGTTTCTCAGGACGGTTCGGGTAACGCTCGCCGGCGCGCTGGCGATGCTCGGCCTGGGGGGCGCGGCCGAGGCCCAGACCCTGGCGAGCCTCCGCACCGAGACCGGGGCGAAGGTCCTCGGCGATGCCCGTCCGATCGCGGCCTGGGTGACGTTCTGCCAGTCCTACGCGGCCGAATGCGCGGTGGACCGGACCGAGCCTGCGCGGATCACCCTGACGCCGGCGACCTGGGCGACGATCGTGTCGGTGAACCGGCGGGTGAACAAGACGGTCGAGCCGAAAACCGACATGGAGCATCTCCACGTGGCCGACCGGTGGGACCTGGCCGAGGACGGGATCGGCGATTGCGAGGACTTCCAGCTGCTCAAGCGCCACCTGCTGGCCGAGGCGGGCCTGCCCCGGCGGGCGATGCGCATGACCGTGGTGATCGACGAGAAGGGCGAGGGCCACGCGGTGCTGACCCTGGTCACCGACCGGGGCGACCTGATCCTGGACAACAAGACCAACGTCATCGAGGCTTGGCACAAGACCGGCTACGTGTTCATCAAGCGCGAGAGCCAGGACATCACCGCCTGGGTGTCGTTGGGCGGCGTCACCTCCCCGGTCACCACAGCGAACCGCTGACAAGGCGTTCGGGGCGCACGGGTTTGCGCGGCCGAGGCTCTCGGCCGTCTGCGGCACCCGCGCGGGGTCCCGCCCCGTTCGGGCACGTGTCATCGCACAGCGTGTCGTCGCACATCGCATTCAAGCGGGCCGCGGGCCGCGCGTCCTACGCTCTGAGCCGATGTGACGCGCCCTCTCCCGTCAAGCTAAAGGGGGCGCGCCTCGGCCTGCGGTGTGTGAGTTCAGCAGCGCGAATGGGCAGGGACTCGCATCGGCCCGCACGGGCCGGGCGCCGAGATTTGATTTCCGCTCAGGCCGCGCGGCTGAGCGACGGGTGCGCGAGGCTCGCAACGTAGGTCTCGACCCGGCCGATGAACCCGGCGAGATGCGGGGCGATGCCCCGGAGGCTGGCGAGGTCGCGGACCAGGATATCGCGGGACAAAGTGCGGTCGCCTTCGGTCGGCGAGCCGGCCAGATAGGCATCCACCGCGTGCTCGGCGATGCCGATGGCGCCTGCCCGCCCATCCTCGGCGAGCGCTCTGATCACCTGCTGGATGGCGGGCTGCATCGTGTCGTCCTTCCCTGACATCCGGACGGTCCCGCGACGGGCATGGCCGGGTTCTTGCTGCACGGTTGTCCCGCTCGCGAATCCGCGCGCGGGCGCCCCCTGTCTCAAGCCGGCAAAGCGGGTACGAATCAAGGTCTTCCGCAGGGTCGCAGGGCGGCCATTCCGCCAATGCATGCGGAGAGCTGCAGCTACGCGAATCCAACACCCTCTTAAAGCGGAACCGATAGGGTCCCTGCGGCGTTGTCTCCATCGTCTCGGCCCATTGTGCGCTTCGGTCCTCCGTGTCACCCTTCCGTCATCATCGGGCGGTGGGGCAGATCCATGCGGCATGCGGATGGTGGAATCCCCGGGCTTCCGTTCGGCGCGTTGCGCTGGCGCGGATGGACGGATCCGATACGCCGGGCGCGTCAGGCCGCGAGCCTCGCCCTGGTGGGCACGATCCTCATGCTGGGCGGCGCCAACACCCATGCCCATGCCCGCTTGGTCCTGCCCGACGGGGCACCGGTGGCCGAAGCCAACGTGCCGGTCCGGCCGATCAACGGCTGGACGGAATTCTGCGGACGGATGCCCCATGAATGCACGGTCGACGCCGCGGAGCCGGCCTCGATTTCCCTGACCGTGGCCGTCTGGCGGACGTTGCAGAGCGTCAACCGCCGGGTCAATGCCCGTATCAGGCCGATCACCGACCAGGCACATTGGGGCGTGGTCGACCGGTGGGATTTCCCCGATGACGGGTTCGGTGATTGCGAGGATTACCAGCTTCTGAAGCGGCGGATGCTGGTTGAGCGCGGTCTGCCGCGGCGGGCGCTGCTGATGACCGTCGTGATCGACGAGATCAACGAGGGCCATGCGGTGTTGACCGTCCGCACCGACCGGGGCGACTTCATCCTCGACAACAAGACCGACGCGATCCGCCCATGGCGGCGCACGGGCTACAGCTTCATCAAGCGCGCGGGCCAGGATGGGCCGGCCTGGGTCTCTCTTGAGGGTAAGGACGGCACCGCCCAGGTCGCGACTGCGGAGCCGTGACGCTCACGCCCCGACCAGCATCGCCGCCAGATCGAGGGCGACGCGGCCCGAAAGCAGGCTCCAGCCGCAGGCGATGACGGTCGCCAGCATCACGAACGGCATCGGCCGGCCCTCGATCTTCCGGCCGCGCACGGTGTTGCGCAGGATGATGAAGGGCGCCGAGAAGGCCAGCATCGGCAGAGCCGCCACCGCCGGCAGGCCACCCCGCTCCAGAAGGCTGAAGCTCGCTCGCCGCGCCGCGAACAGCTCGAACGCGCTGCAGATCAGCCCGGAGAGCGCGAGGCCGATGCACAGCGTCCGGATCGACTCGAGGGCGGCCGGCGTGAGGACCATTATTCGCGCTCCCAAAAAAGGCTGCGCGCAGTTAAGTCACATCGTTTACCGGTTGTTAAGCAACACCACCAGTTAGCGTTAACCCGTACACAGGCGCGGGCCGGCGGAACCCGGCCCGCGACGGGAGCGGCTGAGGGCGGGTGCCTCAGTCCTCCTCCTCGAGGTCGATGTCGAGGATCGCCATGCGAAAGACGAAGGAATCGTCGCCGTCCTCCTTGTCGTCGGCGATCACGCCGATCGACTCCTCGCCGATGAACACCTCGGCGGAATCGCCGGTCTTCATTGCGGTCAGGCGGATGTTGTTGTTGGCGAACTTGCGGCGCAGGTAGTCTTGCAGCTTCGCGGTTTCGGCTTTGGTCACGCTGTCTGGTCTCCCCTGGGGGCGAGGGCGCCCCGGATGGGCGAGGGCTTGCCACGCCCGTGGCGGAGCGGCAAGCGCGACAGCGTGACGGGTCAGATCCCGTCGCCCACGTGGATGAACTGGTCCAGGGCGACGAGCTGATCCATGGCCCGGGCCGGATCGTCGCAGCCCGCGGTGCCGACCACCCGGGCCGGTACTCCCACCACCGTGGTGTTGGCCGGCACCGGCCGCAGCACCACCGAGCCCGCCGCGACCCGTGCGCAGGCCCCGACCTCGATGTTGCCGAGGATCTTGGCGCCGGCGCCGATCATCACGCCGCGGCGGATCTTGGGGTGGCGGTCGCCCCGCTGCTTGCCGGTGCCGCCGAGCGTCACCGCGTGGAGGATCGACACGTCGTCCTCGATCACCGCGGTCGAGCCAACCACGAGGCCCGTGGCATGGTCGAGGAAGACGCCCCGGCCGATGCGGGCGGCCGGGTGTATGTCGCACTGGAACACCTCCGAGACCCGGCTCTGGAGGTAGAGCGCGAGGTCGCGCCGGCCGCGGTTCCAGACGTGATGGGCGAGGCGATAAGCCTGGAGCGCGTGGAAGCCCTTGAAGTACAGGACCGGCTCCAGCGCCCGGAGGGTCGCGGGGTCCCGGTCGATCACCGCCCCGATATCGGCGCGGAACGCCTGCCCGATCTCCGGGTCCACGGCGATCGCCTCGTGGAAGGCGTGCGCGATGAGTTCCGCCGGTAGCGACGGATGCCCCAGCCGGGCCGCGACCCGATGGGAGACCGCCCCTTCCAGGGTGGCGTGGTTCAGGATCGTCGCGACGATGAAGGAGGCGAGCTGCGGCTCGACGCGCAGAACGTCCTCGGCCTCGGCGCGCAGACGCGACCAGACCGGATCGCAGACCGCGAGGTCGCCCGCGTCACGGTTGAGGGCAGGGCTGGCGCTCATGGACGGATGCTCATGGCGGGAACTCCGGACTCGCTTCCGACCGCTCCGGCGGCGGAGGTGCCTGCCGCCGACCCGGGCCGAGGGCTGCCGCGAGGCGCTGGCGCGGGAAAGGGTGCGTCTGGCGGGTCCGCCCTCGCGAGGCCGCCAACGCTCTCCTTAGCGTGGTGCGCTGCACCGCGGCGATCAAGGGCCGATGCGACGCGAAGTCCGTGTTGCGAAGACGGCTGTCATCGGGGTGCGCCCCGGCCCGGCCTCAGCCGGCCGTCGCCACCGCCTCCCCGAACCGCGCCTCGATCGCTGCGGTCAGCCGGTCGAGCATCGCGTTGACCGGGATGTCGGAGGTGTCGACCGTCGCCGAGGCCCGAGCATAGAGTGGCTCCCGGCTCGCCAGCACGGCGCGCAGCTCCTGCATCGCCGAGGCATGGTCACCCGTGGTTGCCAGGTGGCCCTGTTCGCGCACGCGGCTCATGTGCTCCTCGGGTCGGGCCCGCAACCAGACCGTATAGAAGGCCTGGAGCAGCAGGTCGTAGGTCAGCGGCTCGGCGACGATGCCGCCGCTGGTCGCCAGGATCAGAGGCCCGGGATGCTCGGTGAGGCGGCGCAGCGCTGCCTGCTCCAGCCGGCGGTAGCCCTCCTGACCGTAGATCGCGAAGATCTCCTGCACGGAGAGCGCGTTCTCGCGCTCGATCTCGGCGTTCAGCTCCACGAAGGTCCATCCCAGGCGCTCGGCCGCGAGCTTGCCCAGGGTCGACTTGCCGGCGCCGCGCAGGCCGACCAGCGCCACCCGCAGACGGTTGCTCGATTCGGGCCTGCTTCCGCCGGAGAGCGCCTCCTTGGCGGCGGCGATCTGGGCCGGGGTCGCCTGGCCGAGGAGATCGCGCACCACCGGCCAGTCGGGCAGGCCGTCATTGCCTGTGATCAGATCGTCCAGGCGCACGCCCATCGCGTTCGCCACCCGCCGCAGCAGGATGATCGAGACGTTGCCCTGCCCCCCCTCCAGCTGCGCGATATAGCGCTCGGACAGGCCCGAGGTCTGAGACAGGACCTTGCGCGACAGGCCGCGCACGGTGCGCGCGTGCCTGACGCGGCGCCCGAGGTCCGTGAGAAAGAGCGATTCCTGTTCCACCACGCCGGTCATGGCGCCGTCCGCTTTCTTGCCAGCTGCGAAAGCAGAGTCCTTGCCCTGCATGTCTGCCGCTTCGAGATGAATCGAGCCTCGCAACCTCGGACCGCGCAAGAGTTGCCCGACCGTTCGTGCGAAGTCCGGCGTATCCTGCCCTGAAATCTGTATTGCGCCGCCTGTACCCGGCGGCTTCTGCGGGACGACGGATCTTTGCCGACCCGGTCCAACCACGATGCTGGCGTGGCGCTTATGTGTTGCGGAACGGCGCGATGGTCAAGCCTTGGCCCCGATCCTCGTGTGGGCAGAAGCCGGGCACACACGCGCTGCTCGGGTGCCCGCGGGGCCGAACCGGCCCGCGGGAGCCGCTTCATTCGACGGGCAGCGCCGTGGCCTCGCGGATGGGTGTGCTGGAGGGTGCGCGGCGCGGCGTGGCGGCGGCCAGCATCTGGAGGGACGGTCGGCGCGGCGGCAGCGGCACCTCGACGGTCTCGGCGGCCGAGGCCGCCGGCGTCATCGGGGTCGCCTCGGCCTGCGGCGAGAGGCGCAACTCGGCGATCTGGGCCGGGGCGGCCTGCGCCACCTCGACGCCGAGGCCGGCCGGCCGGCGCGGCGGGAGCGGAACCTCCACGGCCGGGACCGAGGCCGTCTGCGCCGCCTGGGCGGCCGTTGCGCTGGCGGCAGGCGATGCGGGCTCGACGGACAGGCTCGCGACCTCGACCGCACCGCTGAGGGCGGCCGGGCGCCGGGGCGGGAGCGGGACCTCGACCGTTTCGGTGGGGACGGCCGCCACCGCTGCGGCGCTCGGCGCGTAGGCGAGCGCCCCGGCCGTGGACGCGGCGCCGGAATCCGTCACGCCGCCGCCGAAAAGGCTCGCCAGGGCGCTCGCCGAGGCCGCCACGGGCGCCACCACGGAGGCGACGTCGGTGGAGATGCCCTGGCGCTTGGCGGCGTAGTAATAGCCGCGGTTATAGTACTGGTAGGCTTGGCTGACATTGCCCTGGGCCGTGCGATAGGCCCCGGCGAGGTAGGCGACGCCGTAGCGCAGGTTGGTCGCCGGATCGAGGAGCCCCGCCGCATCGCCAGTATAGCCTAGGCTGCGCGCCGTCGCGTGCTTGATCTGCATCAGGCCGAGCGCGCTGCCGCCTTTCGCTCTGGGGTTGTAGTTACTCTCGCGCTTGACCACCGCGTGGACGAAGCTCGCCGGGACGCCGTTCGCCTTGGCCTGCTGCTCGATCAGCGCGTCGATGTTGTCGTGTGCGCCTTGCCCGAAGGCGGCGGCGGGCACGACCGCGAGGGCGGCAGCCAGGAGAAGGCGATGCATTCCGAGACCCGGTCCTGCTTATTCCGTGGCTAAGCTAGGTCGCGGGCAAATGAGGCCGGAAAGCGGCCTCGATCCGGCAGCCTGTGGGCGACTCCAGGGTCGGGCATGCCTGTGCCCAGGGAGCCACAGGCATGGACCGTCCCGGAGGCCGGCCGAGTTATCCCCAGGCTGCGGTGCGGGCGCCCTGGCACGCGGCACGGTCAGGGCAGGATGAAGCGCTCGACGCCGCGGGCGAAGCCGTCCGCATCGTTGCCGTCCGTGACGGCGCTCGCAGCCGCCTTCACGGCATTCTCGGCGTTGCCCATCGCCACCGAGAAGCCGCTGCGGGCAAACATCGACCGGTCGTTGCCGGCATCCCCGAAGGTCGCGATCCGCTCGGTCGGGATGCCGAGATGGCTGCTCATCCACGTCACGAACGCGCCCTTGTCGAGCCGGGGTGGGGTGACGTCGAGATAGTAGGCCTGCGAGCGGTGCACCGTGGCCCGGTCCCCAAGGGCCGTCCCGATCCGTGCCTCGCAGGCGGCGAGATGGGCGTGATCGCGGCTGACGCCGACGATCTTCGAGGCGGACCCCATGAGCGTGTCCAGATCGGCCACCGCGCGCGGCTCCGCGTCGATCGTCCGGCGCTCGAGATCGGTGTAGGGGCCGTGCGGGTCGCGCAGGCACCAAGCGCCGCCGGCGAAGACCCAGACCTCGAGGTTCTCGGCCAGGAGCTGCTCCAGCGCCGCCCGGGCCGCGGCCTCCGGGATGAGCCGCTCCTCGATCGCCGAGAGGTCCGGACGGACCACGCTCGCTCCGTTGAACGCGCCCATCGGCAGCTCGAGGCCGAGTTCGGCCACGAGGCCCCGCAGCCCGATCGGCGGCCGTGCCGAGGCGATGCTGAATCCGATCCCGGCCGCGCGCAGCCGCGCCACCGCCGCCACCGTCGAGGCGGCGAGGCGCTTGTCGTCGGTCACCAGCGTGCCGTCGACGTCGGAGATCACCAGGGCGATTCCCGATGCCGTGCGCGGTCCCGAGTCCATCGGCTCACTCCGTTCCAGTGCCCCGGGCGGCCTCCCGCGCACGCCGCCTCCGCCCTGCCGACAACGCATCGCGTGCCCCGCGGATCGCCGCCCCCCATTGGCCGCCGCCGCCCCGCGCCCCAGATCGTGGGCCGCAGGCAGCATCCGGGAGCCCTCCATGAACGCCGTGAACCGCAGAATCGTCCTGGCCTCGCGCCCGCACGGGGAGCCGAAGCCCGAGAACTTCCGCCTGGAGGAGGCGCCGGTGCCGGAACCCGGCCCGGGCCAGATCCTGCTGCGCACCCGCTGGTTGTCCCTCGACCCATATATGCGCGGCCGGATGAGCGACGCGAAATCCTACGCGGCACCCGTGGAGATCGGCGCGCCGATCACCGCCGAGACGGTCGGCGAGGTGATCGCTTCGAAGAATCCGGACATCGCCGTCGGTGAGCTTCGTACAGTCTTCGCGGGCTGGCAGGAATTCTTCGTGACCGACGGCAAGGGCTCGCGCCGGGTCGATCCGGCGGTCGCCCCGCCCTCGACGGCGCTCGGTGTGCTCGGGATGCCGGGCATGACCGCCTATACCGGACTCCTCAACATCGGCCGGCCGAAGCCCGGCGAGACCGTGGTGGTGGCCGCCGCCGCCGGCCCGGTGGGTTCGCTGGTCGGGCAGATCGCCAAGCTGAAGGGGGCGCGCGCCGTCGGGATCGCGGGCGGGCCCGACAAGTGCCGCTACCTCACCGAGGAGCTCGGCTTCGACGCCGCCGTGGACCACCGGGGATCCGACCTGCCGGGGGCGCTCGCCGCCGCCTGTCCCAAGGGGATCGATGTCTATTTCGAGAATGTCGGCGGCGCGGTGTTCGCCGCCGTGATGCCGCTCCTGAACGCCTTCGCGCGGATCCCGGTCTGCGGCCTCGTCTCGGCCTACAACGCCACCGAGGTCCCGGCCGGCCCCGACCGGCTGCCTGGGCTGATGCGCGCGGTCCTGACCAACCGCCTGCACATCCAGGGCTTCATCGTGTGGGACTTCGCCGACCAGGCGGAGGCGTTCCGCACCGAGGTCGGCGGCTGGATCCGGGAAGGCCGGGTCCACTACCGGGAGGACGTCGTCGAGGGCCTGGAGAACGCCCCGGAGGCCTTCATCGGCCTGCTCAAGGGCCGGAATTTCGGCAAGCTGGTCGTGCATATCCCGTGAGCCCGGCTTGCCGGCACGCTGGAACAGATGTAGAACAAAACCCTGCGGTTCCATGCGGAAAGCGGGCACAAGCCCGCGCCGCCTGTTGCCGCCCCGGAGGCCCGGGCGCATGACTCGCGCGCCGCCGGGCAGGTGCCCTGTGAGATCCGTACGGTGAGGAGAGAGCGATGGCGGGCAGCGTCAACAAGGTGATTCTGGTGGGCAACCTCGGGCGCGACCCCGAGATGCGCCGCCTCGGCTCGGGCGACCCGGTATGCAACCTGCGGCTCGCCACCTCCGAGTCGTGGAAGGATAAGGCCACCGGCGAGCGCAAGGAGAAGACCGAGTGGCACTCGGTCGTGATCTACAACGACAATCTCGCCCGGGTGGCCGAGCAGTACCTGCGCAAGGGCTCGAAGGTCTACATCGAGGGCCAGCTCCAGACCCGGAAGTGGACCGACAATTCCGGCGTCGAGAAGTACACCACCGAGGTGGTGCTCCAGCGCTTCCGCGGCGAGATGACGATCCTCGACGGGCGCGGCGGCGGCGGCGACTTCGCCGGCGACGATGAGGGCGGCGGCCAGATCAGCCGCGGCGGCGAGTCCGGCGGCGGCCGGGGCGGCGACCGCGGCGGTGATTTCGGCGGCGGCCGCGCCCAGGGTAGCGACCGGCGCCCGGCCCCGGCTTCGTCCGGTGGTGGCGGCGGCGGCGCCCGCGGCGGCTACGACCTCGACGACGACATCCCGTTCTAGGCCGTCACCGCGCATCCCGACCCGCCGCCTCGCGCGGCGGGTTTTTTGTTGGTCCCGCGGCGTCGAAAACCCACGGGCCCGATGCTCGCTCCGGGTGAGGGGGCGCGATCGCCGCCGGCGGGCGTGTCGCTTGATCGACCTTCGTCGTGCGGGGGACCATAAAACCGCGTCGCAAATGCCGGTCTGAGCCGTGATGGGAGCGGGGCGTTCGTAACGACCGGTGATCCGGCGGCAATCCCCTTTCAAGCCGTCCATCCTTGCCGACTGTCTCCTGGACAGCCGCTGCGTCCCAGCCGCGGTCCGGGCGCGCCTTCTCGAATCGTCGGCCAGCCGCCCGTGAGCGGCACCAGGGCATTCGACAGGTTGCAATCCTCCCTCGAGGCGAAGAGCCTGTCGGCACCCCAATTCGGCGGACCGACCGGCGCGGTCGAGCAACCGCCGATCGCGTGGGGCCGGGAATAAACCGGACCGCAAACAGGTCCTTGTTCCCGGGGGGGCGCTCTGCGGGGTGATGCACCCATGGCTTCGCAGCACATCGACCGGACGGGCGCTGCCCGGCGCGGGTCATGACGACCGCGGCGCGGGCCCGCTTCAGCCTCCTCGTCCTTCCGCGCCTGGATGAGGGCTACCGGCTCGCGCGCTGCCTCACCGGCAACGCGACCGACGCCGAGGACGTGATGCAGGAGGCGTGTCTGCGCGCCTACCGCGCTATCGAGACCTTCGCAGAAGGCAACGTCCGCGCGTGGTTCCTGACCATCGTCCGGAACGCGGGCTATGCGTGGCTGCAGCGGAACCGGCCCCGCGCTGTGATCTTCGCCGAGGACCTGGAGGACGGCGGGCGCGCCGCCCTGGACACCGGGGGCGCCCTGGCCGAAACGCCGGAGACGCCCGAGGCCGCCGTCATCGCCCACGACGAGGCCGGGCGGCTCGCCCGGGCGATCGAGGCCCTGCCGGTGCCCTTCAAGGAGGCGCTGGTGCTGCGCGAGTACCACGGCCTCAGCTACCGGGAGATCGCCGAGGTGACGGGCGTGCCGATCGGAACCGTGATGTCGCGCCTCGGACGCGCGCGTCAGCACCTGATCGGCGTGCTCTCGGAGGCGAGGCGATGACCGGCGACCGCGAGACATTCCTGCTCCTCGGCGCCTACACCGACGGCGAGCTGTCGCCCGGCGAGGTCCTAGCCATGGAGCGCCGTCTGGCGGCCGAGCCCGCGCTGCAGGCGATGGCCGAACGCGTCCGTGGCCTCTCGGCCGCCGTACAGGGGGTTCTGGCGGATCTGCCCGCCTCCCCGATCCTGCGGGGCCGCGTCGTGCAGCGGATCGGGTTCGCCGACCCGGCCTCCGCCCGCGGCATGGGCGGGCCTCGGCAACGGCTGGCTGCGACGCTGCTGGCCGGGGTGGTCGCCGGCGCATCGGTGGGCGGTGGGGCCGTCTACCTCCATCGTTCCGACGCCCCCGCGGCGATGCGCGAGGCCGTCCTCGCCGGCCACCTGCGGGGGCTCGTCGCACCGCAGCCCTTCGACATCGCGTCCTCTGACCGGCACGTGGTCAAGCCGTGGTTCAACGGGCGCACGACGATCGCCCCCGAGACGCCAGACCTCGCCGATCTGGGCTTCCCGCTGGCGGGCGGGCGGATCGACATCGTCGGCGGCAGGGCGGTGCCGACCCTCGTCTACCGGCGGGACCGCCACGTGATCAGCGTGACCATCGGACCGGCGGCGAGCGATGGGGCGGCCGTGGACGAGCGCCGGGACGGCACCACGATCCTGCGGTGGAGCCTCGGCGACCTCACCTACTGGGCGGTCTCGGATCTCAACGCGCGCGACCTGCGCGGCTTCGTCGACCTGTTCCGGTCCCGGCTCGCAGGACCGGGTGACAGGTCTCACGTCCCCCTCGAGCGTGGCAGGACCGCGCGAGGCCTTGGAGAGTGACTGCGTCCATGTCTCCCGAAGAGTCAGGAGTCGCAAGATGTCGGACCGCGCATCGATTCCGGATTACGTCGCCGAAGCCGAGCACTATGTTCGAAAAGGCGAGGAAATTTTGGAAGAGCTCCAACGGATTAACTCAAGTGAGGCACGATGCTTGCGCGCATCCATGTACATCACCGCGATGAAGCGCTTGAAGCGCCTGATTGAATCGCATCAAGAGCTGTATAATTCGGAATTCTATGCAGAATCAGACGCGACAAATCCGGACAATAAGCAGTACCGGTGGTGGCCAAGCTCGAAAATTGCACTTGGCGCCGGTCTTTTCCGGCGACGGACCGGTTGATATTCAATCGATCGGGATCTTACATGATGGTTCGAGATGTCGCGCTCCCAAATTGCGGGCGCCTGCGCCGCCGACGGCCTGCAGCCGAAGCTTGAAGCGTAAGCGCGCCATCGATCGATGGGCCGCATGACGGAACTTCCGAGGTGAAGTCATGCCCAGGATACTGACGAAGGGACTGCCGATCTGGGCTGCCCTGATGATCCTCATCCCGGCGCTCTCTGCGGTCGGGCAGGACGAACGCATGACGACGCATCAGGCGGTCGAGATCGAAGGCCTCGTCAACAAGGCTGCCGAGATCCTCGAGAGCCATGGCAGGACGGCGTTCCCGGAGTTCCGGCGGAAGGACAGCCCCTGGCGCTATGACGACATATACCTGTTTGTCGTCGACATGCAGGGCGTGGTCCTGTTCAACGCCGCCCATCCGAACCGGGAAGGACGGGACACTCTCGAAGAACGCGACGCGAACGGAAAGCAATTCCACAGGGACTTCGTGGAGATCGTGTCACACTTCGGGTCCGGGTGGGTCGATTACATGTTCCCCAGGCCCCATCACGTGGCGCCCGAAGTCAAGTGGAGTTACGTCTGCGCGACGACCGTCGACGGGGTTTCGGCGCTGGTGGGTGCCGGCGTCTACGTCGACTGAGGCCGCCGGGGCCGATCGCACCCGAACGCCCTCACAGCATCGGCATGCCGCCTGTGACCGGCACTAGGGCGCCCGACATGTAGCTGCCCTCCCGGGAGGCGAGGAGGACGTAGGCGGGCGCCAGTTCGGCGGGTTGGCCGGCGCGGCCGAGCGGAGTCTGGGCGCCGAGTTGCTCCAGCTGATCCGGGCTCTTCACGATCGGCTGGATCGGGGTCCAGACCGGCCCCGGCGCGACGCAGTTCACCCGTATGCCTTTCGGGGCGAGCAGGTTCGACAGCCCAATGGTGAGGCTCGCGATGGCGCCCTTGGTGGCGGCGTAGATCAGCATGGTCGGGTCGGCGACCTTGGCCTGCACGCTCGTGCTGTTCACGATCGCCGCGCCCGGCTTCATGTGCGGAACGGCGGCCTGGGCGAGATAGTACATCGCGAAGACGTTGGCGCGGAACGAGCCCTCGATGTCGGCGGCCGCCAGGTCGTCGAGCCCCGCGTTCACCACCTGGGCGGCGGCGTTGTTCACCAGGATGTCGAGGCGCCCGAAGGTCGCCACGGTGCGCGCCACGAGGTCCTGGCACTGGGCCTCGTCGCGGATATCCCCCGGCAGCAGCAGGCAGCGGCGGCCCGCCTTCTCGACCCAGGCCCTGGTGTCCTCGGCATCCGACTGCTCGGCCTCCAGGTAGGAGATCGCCACGTCCGCGCCCTCGCGGGCATACGCGATGGCGACTGCCCGGCCGATGCCGGAATCGCCGCCGGTGATCAGCGCCGCCCGGCCGGTCAGCAGGCCCTTGCCGACGTAGCTCGCCTCGCCGTGATCGGGCCGCGGCGTCATCTTCGCGGTCAGGCCCGGCCGCTCCTGCTGCTGGTCGCCAGGGAAGGGCGGCCGGGGGCCGGCCTCGCGGGGGTCGTCGGTCATCGGGGGCGGCTCCTGGCGCGGACGGATCCGCGGGATCGAACGCGCTCGCCGCCGAGGCGGCAGCCGGTCCGCTGTCGGCGAGTGCGTGGGAAAGGGGGACCGGGGGGCGCAGCGCAATCGGGCGCGGGCCTTGTGAATCCGTCAGGCGTCCGCGGGCTGATTCGAGAAAGCCGCTCCGGTCTTCCGGGGCAAGCCGCACCGGCCCATGCGGATCGGCCCGCTCGCCTCGGACGATCGCGGCGGCTGCAGATTCCGGGGGCCCGCCGCGCGGCCCCGGAAGGACGACGCCGGTTGTCGGCGCGTCCGACCCGCTGTGACGCGCGCCTCAGAACGACCGGTCGCGCGCCGCGTGCGGTCCGCCGTAGCGGCGGCGCAGGAAGGAAACGACCTTCGGAAGAAGGAAGGCGATCAGGATCTTGCGCATCGGGCCGGCTCGCATCGCGGGTTCGTGAGCGGGCAATGCTCAGGGTTAACCACGGTTCCGTCCGCGCCCGCGCGCCGGGTTTCAGAGCTCCAGGGTGAGGGTCACCGGGGCGTGGTCCGAGGGCCGCTCCCAGCCCCGGGCGTCGCGCAGGACCTTCACCGAGCGGACAGTGCCTGCCAGCTCCGGCGAGACCCAGGCGTGATCCAAGCGCCGGCCCTTGTCGGCCGCCTGCCAGTCGGGGGAGCGGTAGCTCCACCACGTGTAGATCTTCTCCGGCTCCGGGGTGAGGTGGCGCGCGGCATCGATCCAGCCCGCCTCGCCACGCAGGCATTCCAGCGCCTCGGTCTCGACCGGCGTGTGGCTCACCACGTCGAGGAGCTGCTTGTGCGACCAGACGTCATGCTCCAGCGGCGCGACGTTGAGGTCCCCCACCAGGATCGCCGGGCCGGAGACCCGCTTGCCGCCCCAGGCGCGCAGCTCGGCCAGGAAATCGAGCTTGTGGGCGAATTTCGGGTTGAGGTCGCGGTCCGGTACGTCGCCGCCGGCCGGCACGTAGAAATCGTGCAGCACGATTCCCGAGGCCGCCCCCGCCTCGGGCCCGAGCACCGCCGAGATGTGGCGCGCGTCCGGCCGCTCGCAGAAGCCCATCACGGCGCGGGTGTGCAGGGGGAAGCGGGAGAGGATCGCGACGCCGTTGTAGCCCTTCTGGCCGGCGAACATCACATGCTCGTAGCCTGAGCCGCGCAGCGCCTTGAGCGGGAAGGCGTCGTCCGGGCACTTGGTCTCCTGCAGGCAGAGCACGTCCGGCCGGTGCTCGGCGAGGAAGCGCAGGACCAAGTCGATGCGCAGCCGCACCGAGTTGATGTTCCAGGTGGTGACGGAGAGGCGCAAGGGCGGGAGCTCGGGTTCGGACGGACCCGCGCTCGATAGCCGATTTCCCGCCCCGCGACAGTCCGGCGTTCCTCCCACGCTGCGAAATGCCGTGCGTCCGGCGTCGGCAGCGGCTATGCCCGCGCGCCGCCCTGCTCCGGGCCACTCGCCGCGGTCCCGCCATGGTCCATGTCCGCTCGCTCCTGTTCGCCGCCTACTGGACTGCCTGGACCGCCCTGTTCCTGGCGCCGCTGGTGATCTTCGCCCTGGCCGGCGCGCCGGAACGGCCGATCCGCGGGGCGACGCGCCTGTGGGCGCGGGGCATCCTCGCGGGGCTCAGGGGGATCGTCGGGCTGCGCTACGTCGAGGAGGGGCGCGAGCATATCCCGGCCGAGCCCTGCCTGATCGTCGCCAACCACCAGTCGGCCTGGGAGACCCTGGCCTTCCTGGTGCTCGTCCCGGACGTCGCGATCGTCGCCAAGCGGGAGCTGCTGGCGATCCCGGTGGTCGGCTGGTTCCTGCGGCGCTCGCCGATGATCGTCATCGACCGCGGCAACGGCACGCAGGCCCTGCGCACCATGATCGACGGCAGCCGGGAGGCCGTGGCGGCGGGCCGCTCGGTGCTGATCTTCCCCGAGGGCACCCGCGGGGAGATCGGCGATCCCCTGCGGTTCAAGCGCGGCGTCGAGCTGCTCTACGGCCGGCTCGGCCTGCCGGTGGTCCCGGTGGCGCTGAATTCCGGCCTGTTCTGGCCGGGCGGTGCGGCGACCCGGGCCGGCACCGTGGTGGTGAGCTACCTCGCGGCCCTCGCCCCGGGCCTGCCGGCCGCCGAGTTCCTGCGCGGCACCGAGGGCGCGATCGACCGGGAGCTGGACCGCTGGCGCGGGACCGGAACGGCCTCGGCCTGAGCCCGGTCCCTATTGCTGCGACTGCTGGATCTGCTGCTGCATCGCCTTGTCCTCGGTCCGCCCGTAATTGATGAAGAACAGGCTGGAATCGACGCTCTTGCCCTTCTGCAGGTTCGAGAGCTGCACCGTGGTGACGTAGCCCTGCGGATCGGTGATCCGCCACTGGGAGAGCAGCTTCACCTCGGGATCGAAGAACAGCTGGATCTTCGAGGTGCCGCCCAGCGTCGCGCGGTCCTCCAGGCTGATGCGCACGCCGCCGGGATCGTTGGTCACGTCGGTGACGGTGAGGTCGCGGGCGAGGTCGATCTTCTCGCGCAGCAGGAATTTCAGCGGCGTCTGGGCGATGAAGTAGAGGTCCTGGGTGGCGAGCTTGCGGTCGCGCACCGCCACGGACGTGCCGTCGGCCACCACCTCCAGGGGTGAGGGCTGGTCGTAGTCGAAGCGCAGGCGGCCGGGCTTGGCCAGCGTCAGCTTGCCGCCGATGCGCCGCCCGTCCGCGCCGATCTGCACGAAGTTGCCCGTGAGGGTGTTCATCCCGTTGAAGTAGGCGTTGGCCTGGGCGAGCACCGTGGCGGCGTCCGCCGGCTCGGAGGGGGCGAGCGCCGCAGGGGCGCCCACCGCCGCGACCTTGGGCTCGGCGGCCTTGCGCTCGGCCTTCTCGGAACCCTTGGCAGCGGGCTTGAGGCTGCCGGTCTTCGGGGCGTCCTTCGAGGCGTCCTTGGCCGACGCCTTGGCGGCCGGCTTCTTGGCGTGCGCGGGCGCGGGCGGGGCGGCCTCCGGCTCCGGCGCCGGTTCCTGCTTGCGGCCGAACAGGTTGTCGATGAACGCGCCGACCTGCGCCTGCGCCGGGGCGGCGGGGGCGAGCCACAGGCCGGCGGCGATCAGGGAGCCGGCTGTGCGGGTACGGCGGCCGATCATCGGCAGATACTCCTGGGCGCCCCGGACGGGCGCTCCGGCGGAAAACGAGGGGGCTGGACCGAGGCGCTTAGAGCCCCGCCCTGTGGCGAAGATGCGACGCGCGCCGCGATCCCGCAGGCCGCGCCCCGCCGGGACGCGGCCCCGAGACCGTCTCACGCGTCGTCGTACATCCCGCTCGACGCGTGGGGCGCGCCGGCGACCAGGATCTCGCGCTTCCCGGCATGGTTGGCCGGGCCGACGATACCCTCGATCTCCATCCGCTCCATGATCGAGGCGGCGCGGTTGTAGCCGATCTGGAGACGCCGCTGGATGTAGCTGGTCGAGGCCTTCTGGTCGCGCAGCACCACCTCGATCGCCTGCTTGTACAGGTCGTCGGACTCGCCGCCGGTCGCCGCCGCGAAGGCGCCGATGTCGAAGACCGGGGCCTCCTCGTCGGGCTCGTCGGAGCGGTCGGCCTTCTCGGCGGCCGCGCCCTTCGCGCCGCGGCCGGACCGGCCGCCTTCCTTGGCCGTCTCCTCGGGGGCGTCGTCGGCGGTGACGGCGTCGAGGTAGCTGGGTCGACCCTGGCGCTTGAGGTGGGCGACCACGCTCTCGACCTCGCTGTCCGAGCAGAACGGCCCGTGCACGCGCGTGGTGCGCCCGCCGCCGGCCATGAACAGCATGTCGCCCTGGCCGAGCAGCTGCTCGGCGCCCATCTCGCCGAGGATCGTGCGGCTGTCGATCTTGCTGGTCACCTGGAAGGAGATCCGGGTCGGGAAGTTCGCCTTGATGGTGCCGGTGATCACGTCCACCGACGGGCGCTGGGTGGCCATGATCAGGTGGATCCCCGCCGCCCGCGCCATCTGGGCCAGCCGCTGGATCGCCCCCTCGATGTCCTTGCCCGCCACCATCATCAGGTCGGCCATCTCGTCGACCACGATCACGATGTAGGGCAGTGCCGACAGGTCCATCGCCTCCTGCTCGAACACCGCCTCGCCGGTCTCGCGGTTGAACCCGGTCTGGACCGTGCGGGTGATGACCTCGCCGCGCTCGCGCGCCTCCTTCATCCGGGCATTGTAGCCGTCGATGTTCCGGACGGCGATCTTGGACATCTTCTTGTAGCGCTCCTCCATCTCGCGCACGGCCCATTTGAGGGCGATCACCGCCTTCTTGGGGTCGATGACCACGGGGGAGAGCAGGTGCGGGATGCCGTCGTAGACCGACAGTTCCAGCATCTTCGGGTCGACCATGATCAGCCGGCACTCCTCGGGCTTGAGCCGGTAGAGCAGGCTGAGGATCATGGTGTTGATCGCCACCGACTTGCCCGAGCCGGTGGTGCCGGCGACCAGCAGGTGCGGCATGCGGGCGAGGTCGGCGATGATCGGCTCGCCGCCGATGTTCTTGCCCAGGCACAAAGCCAGCTTGTGCTTGCTCTCG
>NZ_JAUYZJ010000025.1 GCF_030700285.1 Methylobacterium sp. NEAU K
GGCGAATCGCCGTTCCTGCACTACGTGCGCACCGGCCGGGCGGCCGGGCTGATGGCCTGCCCGGAGGATCTGGGTCGCTTCCCGCCCATGGCCGCGCCGGAGCCGCAGGACTGGGACGGCCTGCCCCGGGCCCTGACCATCGCCCAGGCCCGGGTCGTCGTGATCGTGCCGGTCTACAAGGGCCGCGGCGAGACCCTGCGCGCCATCCACGCCTGCCTGTCCCAGCCGCAGCAGACCCCCTTCACCCTGCTCGCCGTCAACGACCGCTCGCCGGACCCGGAGCTCACCGCCGAGCTGGCCGCCCTCGCCCGCAGAGGCCTGTTCCACCTCGTCGAGAACGAACGCAACCTCGGCTTCGTCCGCTCGGTCAACCGCGCCCTCGCCCTGCGCCAGGGCCGGGCCGTGGTCCTGCTCAACTCCGACGCCGAAGTCTTCGGCGACTGGCTCGACCGGCTGGTGGCCCATGCCGAGACGGCCGAGGCTGAGGGCCGCCCGCGTGTCGGCAGCGTCACGCCCCTGTCCAACAACGCGACCATCTGCAGCTACCCGCGCTTCAACGCCAACAACACCATGCCGCTGGAGATCGGCAGGCCCGAGCTCGACCAGGCGGCCCGCGCGCTCAACCGCGGCCGCAGCCTCGAGGTGCCCACCGGCGTCGGCTTCTGCCTGTACATGACCGCCGCGGCGCTCGACGCGGTCGGCGTCCTGGACGAGGAGGCCTTCGGCAAGGGCTACGGCGAGGAGAACGACTGGTGCCTGCGCGCCCGCAAGGCGGGCTTTGCCAACCTCCTGGCCGAGGACGTGTTCGTCTACCATGCCGGCCAGATCTCGTTCGGGCTCGACCCGGGCGGCGAGTACGACCAGGGCCAGGCGGCTCTGCTCGCCAAGCATCCCGACTACACGGCGCTGGTCGGCCAGTTCGTCCAGGCCGATCCCGGCCGGCGCGGCCGGGCGCGGCTCGACCTGTACCGGCTGGCCCGGCACTTCAGCGGCCGGGCCGTGCTGTTCGTGACCCATTCCTGGGGCGGGGGCATCCAGCGGCACATCGACGACATGATCGCCCGGCTCAAGGACGAGGGCGTGAGCGTCGTGCTGCTCTCGGTCGACCGGGACCGGAACATCCAGATCAACGTCTCGTACCGCAGCCGCGAGTTCCTGTACCTGCCGAGCCTCGACAGCCTGTACCTGCCGCGCGACGCGGACGAGGTCGCCGGGTTCATCGACCGGCTGGCGCCGCGCCTGATCCACGTGCACTCGCTGGCGGGCTTACGCTGGTCGGCGGCGCGGGCGCTGATGGACCTGGTCTCCGGGTCGGGGCGGCCCTACGCCTGGACGCTGCACGACTTCTCGCCGGTCTGCCACCGCAACCACCTGGTGATGCCGGACGGGCGCGCTTGCGGGCTGGCGCCGGTGCCTGTGTGCCGGGACTGCCTGGCCATGGACGCGGACGGGTTCGAGGAGCCGGATCCGGGCGAGCGCCGGGCGGCGTTCGGGCGGTTCCTCTCCGGGGCCACGCGGGTGTTCGCGCCCTCGCGCGACACGGCGGCCCGGATCGGGCGGGTGTACCCGGATCTGGCGATCACGGTGCGGCCGCACCTGGAGCCCGACCTCCGGGTGCGCGCGACCGCCCTGCGGCGGCCGGGCCGCGTGCGCCGGGTGGCGGTGCTGGGCGCGATCAGCGCGACGAAGGGCGGCCTGCTGCTGCAGGCGCTGGCCACCGACGCGCAGGACCGGGACCTGCCGCTGCGGTTTGCGGTCGTGGGCTTCTCCGACCCGGCGCTCGCCGGCGGGCTGGCGCGGGTCGGGGTCACCCAGACCGGACGCTACGCGGGCGACGACGAGGCTCTGGATCTCGTCTGGCGGGTCTCGGCCGACCTGGTCCTGCTGCCGGCGATCTGGCCGGAGACCTACTCGTACGCCCTGACGCTGGGGCTGCGGACCGGCCTGCCGGTGGTCGCCTTCGATCTCGGTGCGCCGGGCGAGCGCCTGCGCGCCGACCCGAACGGCCACGTCCTGCCCTACGCCCTCTCGAACGACCCGGCCGCCTTCAACGACCGGCTGATGGCGATCGACATCTCCGCCGGCCGCCGCCCCTCCGTCCCGATCCAGGCGGCCGAATACGACGACCTGATGCGCGCCTATTACGCCCTGGACCTGAGTCCGGCCGGGACGGAAAGCGCAATCGACGAGGATGCCGCATGATCTCCGTCAACGAGGACATGAAGCAGGAGATGCTTCGGCGCGGCATCTCGGTGCTGCATCCGGCCCCGTTCGCCCTGCCGGAGGACTGCACCTTCGAGCCCCCCTGCAGCATCAAGTGGATGGGGATCGATTACTGCCTGACCATGGGGGCGTTCTCCTACGCGGTGAGCGGCTATTATTTCGGTGCCGACATCGCCCGCTACTGCTCGATCGGCGAGAGCGTGCAGGTCGGGCGCGGCAGCCACCCGGTCCATTGCGGCTCGACCTCGCCGCTGTTCTACACGCACCATTCCGCGGTGTTCGACCGCCTCGATCCCCGGGCGGAGGATTACGAGATCTGCGGCCCCTATCTGTGGCCCAAGCGCGTGCGCATCGGCAACGACGTCTATATCGGCCACGGCGCCTTCCTGATGCCCGACATCACGGTGGGTGACGGGGCGATCATCGGCGCCATGGCGGTGGTGACCAAGGACGTGCCGCCCTACGCGATCGTGGCGGGCAGCCCGGCCCGAATCGTGAAGATGCGGTTTCCCGACACGCTGATCGAGCGCTACCTGGCGGTGCAATGGTGGCGCTACGCCTTCTGGGACCTGCGTCAGTGCTCGATCACCGACCCCGAAAAATTCCTCGACGCCGTCGAGGAGCGGATCGCGGGCGGGATGCAGGAATACCGGCCGGAGCTGATCCCGATCCAGTCCCTCGTGCCGGGCGCCTGAGGGTCAGTCCCGGTCGGCGCCGAGCCGCGCGAAGGCCGCCACCAGCGCGTCGGCGGCCGGCTCGGTCAGGTCGCTGAAGCAGAGGCCCTCGCCGACGAACACGGTCCACACCCCGTCGTAGGTCGCTTCCTTGCGGATCCGCATGGCCGTCCTCCGGCATTGATCCGGATCAACGGCCCGGAGCGTGTGGCGTTGCGTCGATGGCGCCCCATCGGTGCCGAGTCGAGAACCTTCCGGGCGGCGGCGGCCCGTGTTTCGTCTGAGGGAATCCTGCCGGGATCATCACTTCAGGATTGTCATGTGGCTTCGTCCGTGGGGACACGATACATGTGGCGGCCGGCTGCAGGATTCCCGTGCATCAGGAAGCCGTCTCCGACCGACCGACTCAGCACCGATCCGGCCGTGAGCTTGCTGTAGGCCCCCAGACTCACGTTCGGAAGGATCGACGCGCCGGTACCCAGGAATGCGGCCGTCCCGCACACAGCGTGCCCGCACAAGCGCGCGCTCGGTGACAGGACGACGGAGTCATCGAGCCGGGCATCGTGACCGATCACCACCTGCGCGTTCAGCAGCACGTTCTCGCCGACCTGCGCGAAGGGGCCGATGAAGACACCGGGATAGACGATCGCCCCGTCTCCGATCACCGCCGACGGGGAAATGTAGGCCCTCGGGTGGACGATCCGTGCCAGGGTAAGGCCCAACCTGACAATCTCGACATACACTGTGTGCCGTACCACCGGATCGCCGATGCAGACGATGAACTGCTTCGCCTCCTTGGCCACGACGGAGGCGATATCCGCATGCGTTGTGAAGGCGTTGCCGCAGACTGCCGTGAGGTCCACAGCCCGCCCTGCCCCGGGGGAAACCACGTCCGTAACCAGGACGTCGTCCCCCCGCTCGCCAGCGTCGAGATCCCGCAAAAAGGTGGCGATCTCGACCGCCAGACTGCCCCCGCCGCACATCACGAGCCGACGCGTCATGGGTTCATCCTACGGTGCTTCGATCGATGGCCACAGAGCCCGTACGGTGCCCTGAGTCATGGCGCCTCGAGTGGCGCCTCGAATCCGGCCACCGCCCGCCACAGGGACGCGCAGGTGGCCGCGACGTCGGCCTCGGTCAGGGATTCGAAAGTCGGCAGGTTGAGCCCGCGGGCCGACCAAATTTCGGCGACCGGATAGCAGGTATCCTCACGATAGGGCGGCTGCTTGTGCATCGGATAGAAGACCGGCCGACTGTCGATCCCCTCGGCCAGAAGCGCGGCCATCACTGCATCCCGCTCGCGGGCGCCGCCCTCGGTGAGCAGCACGGTAACGAGCCAAGGCACGGGCACCGCCCACGGCTCGGCCCCGAGCAGGCGGACGCCGTTGATCCCAGCGAGGCGCTCCGCGTACCAGGCGGCGACCTGACGCCGGGCGGCGAGGATCGCGTCGATCCGTTCGAGCTGGGCGAGGCCGATCGCGGCTGCGACGTTCGTCATCCGGTAGTTGAAACCGACGACCGGATGTATGTAGCGGCGCTGCGGGTCGACGCCCTGACCGCGGTACAGGCGCAGGCGGGCCGCCAGCGCTGCGTCATCCGTCACCACCATGCCCCCCTCGCCGGTGGTGATGATCTTGTTGCCGTAGAAGCTGAAGGTGGCACAGGTACCGAACGACCCGACGGGACGCCCTCGACAGGTCGCCCCATGGGCCTCCGCTGCGTCTTCGACCACGATGAGGCCATGATGTCTGGCGAGGTCCAGGATCGGGTCCATGTTGGCCGGATGGCCGTAGAGGTGGACCGGCAGGATGGCCTTGGTGCGCGAGGTAATTCGTTCCGCAAGACGATCCGGGTCGAGGTTGAGGGTCGCAGGCTCGCAATCGACGAAGACCGGCTTGGCTCCGCAATAGGTCACCGCGTTCGCCGACGCGATGTAGGTGAGGTCGGGCACGATCACCTCATCACCGGGGCCGATGCCGAGGGCGGTGAGAGCAAGGTGAAGCGCGGCGGTGCCGTTGTTGACCGCCACGGCGTGGGATACGCCGCAGAAACGGGCGAAGGCGGCCTCGAAGGCATCGAGGAAGCGGCCGGTGGACGAGATCCAGGTGCTGTCGAGGCATTCGAGCACGTAGGCGCGCTCGTTCCCGGCCAGGTTCGGAGCGGCCACGGGGAGGAAGGGGCGGGGGGGCATGATCAGACGGTCGGCCCGGCGGCGAGCAGCGCTTCATCCGCCTCGCTGATCGGCCGGCCGGCGGCTTTGCGGTAAAGTACACCGAAACGACGGACCACCGATTCCCAGGTGTGCCGGGCAACGACATCCCGCCCGCGGGCGGTGAGTTGATCACGCAGGGACGCATCCGCCCACAGCTTGAAGATGACGCTGGCCATCTCACCGCTGTCGTCGGGATCGAACAGGATTGCGCCGCCGGCGGTCTGCGACGGCAGCGAGGTTGCGTTGGAGCAGGCGACGGGACAACCGATCGTAAAGGCCTCCCAGATCGGTGCGCTGGCAGCCTCGAATTTCGTCGGAACGAGAACGCCGCGGGCGAGGTGATAGAGCAGCACCAGATCGCGCTGGGCGATGTAGCCGGCCCACCGGATGCAGTCGCTCACGTTGAGGGCGGCCGCCCGCTCGAGTACACGCAGCGAGAACGGCACGAACGCTCCGGTGAAGACCATGAGCGGCGGCTCCAGGCCCTGGGCCCGCAACAGGGCTGCGGCCTCCACCAAGCCGATGTGGTTCTTGTGCGCCCATCCGGCTGCCGGATAGAGCAGGAAGCCGCCCGGCTGGAGCCGCAAGCGGTCGCAGATCGTCCGCACCTCCGCGGGTGTCGGCGGCGTGCGGTCGGCGGCGGGCGGCGCGAACGGGATGACGGCCATCTTCTCGGACGGCACGCGGTATTGCCGCCCGACATCCTCGGCAATCCAGTGCGAGGCCACGGGAATGATTTTCGCCACGCCACAGAAATACTGGTAGATCACCTCGCGATGCTCGAGTTCGGTCTCAGAGAAGAACTGCGGCAGGTGGAGATGCTGGAGATCGTGCGGGTGGTAGACGAGGGGCAGGTCGGAATCGATCGCGAATTGCGACAGGGCGTGCACCACCGTCACGCCTGCGGACCGCAATGGGCCCGTGGCGTCGGAAAGCTTCACCCGGAGCGTCGTGCTCTCGTCCTGGAAGTTGAACATCCGCTTGGCCGCCGGCGTGCCGGCCAGCCTGAACGCACGCTCGCGCACCGGCAGGGCTCCGGTGTTCAGCGGCAGCAACCTGCAATGGTCCGGCATGATGGCACGCAGGTCGTCGCGCGCCGGCGAGTCCACGATCAGGGAAAAGCGAAAGGCGTCCGCCGGGAGATGGTGGAGATGCGTCACCAGACCCCGCGTGACCTCGGCCACGCCCCCGGCTGCCCCGAGGGCGGGACGCGCATCGATCGCGACATGAAGTTGTTCGGACACTGTACGGAGTCCCTTTGACGATCCCGCCCAACAGTTCTGGCGGGCGACTCATCGGGCCGGATCCTTGCCCGGGGCTGTCTCACCAGGGAATGCGGCCGTAACGGTGGGTGAGCCTCGCGTATTCCGCCTGGCTCTGCTGTGTGAGGACCGGGTCGACGGCGATGCGCGCCGTGCCGGAGCGGGAATGCACCAGGCGGGTGACCAGCGGAGCCAGCATCGTGTGGCGCGTCACCTCCAGGTTGGCTCCGCCAAACCGCACGACGTTGGCGAGCCAGGGCCGCACCTGTTCCGCCAGTGCGATGTTGGCCGGCGCCATCGCGTCGACGAGATGACAGCGCCTGATGCCGCTTTCGCCCAGCCGGCCGAGCCATTCATTGTCGAGATGCCAGCGCATGGCAGGATCGAAGCATCCAACCCGCCGGAGGGTATCGAACGGCATCATCCAGCCCGACGGGGTCGGGAAGTCGTTGATGCGGATGATCTGGCCGTTTTCGTCGACCTCGAGCTGGGTTGTCGAGACGAAGCCGTAGCGTTTCAGGGCACCTAGACTCCAAGTCAGGTAGTTCGGATCCCAGCGATCGTCGTCCTCCAGGAATGCGATGCAGTCGAAGCGGTCGCCCGCAGCCGCGATCCCGGCATTCAGGGCTCCCGCCTGCGAGCACGCATCGCTGCGCGCCCAGACGATGTCGCTCCGCGCCGCGAGGCGTGGGGGGATGTCCGCATCCGCATCGATACCGACGATGAAGGCGAGCGAGGCGTCGCCCTCCGCAAGGGCGGTCTGAGCCAATGCGCTGGCGATTGCCCGCTCCACGAAGTGTTCGTTGGGGCCGATCTGCTGCAGACGGGATGGGATGATTACCCCGATCGACAATGCTGTTGACGCCACGCGTCCCTCCGACGACCGCATTCCGTTCCTGATCGAGCCCGGATCTCATCAAGCTCATGATCGCGACCCGACGGGCGGCTAGATGCCGACTTCCCGCACGCGTGTTCCTCGCATGCTTGGCGCGATGATAATATTCATATCCTTCATCAGGCGCCGCAAGTCCGGTAATCACGATTCGGCACGGACCAGATAAATAATTATGTTGTCGCATTACTGATTAATACGTGATCCCCGCCCCGAAGGAACGGGATCAACTCGTACCTAGCCGCTCCGGTTCGAGAGCGGAGATAAATCCGATTCCGCCACCGAACGCCAAACGACGGTCTCTCGCTCGAACAAGATGGTGCAATGAAGCGATTCCGATCGTTCAAAAGAGTTGCATTCGACCGTTTTCCCAATTTTGAGGATCGTATTAATATTCGATGATTTGAATTTCGAATCGCTGCCGGAACATAATCATGAATCTAAATATCCAAAAATCGGCCGATGTGTGATGTCCGATACGTTGACACGCCATCGCGCCGTCTGTCAACGGTGGTTTATTCAAGTATATATTTTTGTCATAATCGATATTTACATTTAAATTTCAAACGTTATAAATCCGCACCTGAAATTTATATCTATTTATTCCGTTCGACTGCGAGGATACTGATCCAGATGATTTACGCGAAATCCATCACGCGGCGAGCTATTTAAAGTCGCCGGCTCACCGGAACATGCGCGACGCAACGACGATCGGGTCCCCGATCGGCGTGATCGGGTTTGACTCTGCTCCAGCGCGTCCCGCACAGATCCGCCGAAAGCCGCGACGTTTCCGCGGCCGACAGGAGGACACCGTCGGCGGGATCCAGTCCTGCCAGGGGAGGCCATCCTGGAGCGGCAACCTCACCCCGCCAGCACCCGCGCCGCCGCCTCCCCCAGCGCCCGCACGCCGAGGGCGAGATCGGCGTCGCTCGTATCCTCCGCCCAGTGGTGGCTGATGCCGCCGATCGACGGGACGAACAGCATCGCGGCCGGCAGGATCCGGGCGACGTTCTGGGCGTCGTGGCCGGCGCCCGAGGGCATCACCTGCCAGGCGCCGGGGCAGACCCGCTCGGAGGCCTCCGACAGCGCGCGCATCAGCCCGGCGTCGCAGGGGGCGGGGATCGCCTTCGACAGGGCCGTGAGGGTGGCGGGGCAGCGCTCGCGCCGGTTCGACTCGCGCACCAGCGCCTCCAGGCACGCCTCCATCCGCTCCAGCACCGGCATCGATACGTCGCGGAACTGAAAGACCACCTCGGCGCGGCCCGGGATGATGCTGAAGCCGCCGGGGTCCAGGGTGATCCGCCCGGTGGTCCAGGTGCTGCGCGGGCCGCAGACCGTTGGGAATTCCCGGTCGATCGCCGCGAGCAGGCGCACCGCCGAGAGGCCCGCGTCCCGGCGCTCGGCCATGGTGGTGCCGCCGGCATGGTCCTGGCTGCCTTCGAACACGATCCGGAATTGCCAGATCGCCACGATGCCGCTCACCACCCCGAGATGCAGGCCGGCGGATTCGAGCTGCGTGCCCTGCTCGATGTGCATCTCCAGGAAGCCCCGGTAGCGGTCGGGATCGAGCCGCATCCGGGGCAGGCCGGTGAGGCCGGCGGCCTCGAGGGCCGTGCGCAGGGGCGTGCCGTCGGTGCGGTTGCGGGCGGCGTCGATCTCGGCCTCGGTCAGCTCGCCGATCGCCGAGCGGCTGCCCAGGAAGCCGCCGGAGAAGTGCCCCTCCTCGTCCGCGAAGGCGACGACGTCGACCGGCAGCCCGGCGCGCGCCAGCGCGACCCCTGCGACGACGCCGAGGGCCCCGTCGAGCCAGCCGGCCTCGTTCTGGGTCTCGATGTGGCTGCCCACCAGGAGATGCGGCCCGGGGCCGCGATGGCGCCCGAGCACGTTGCCGATCCCGTCGATCGAGGCCTCCAGGCCGCAGCCCTCGAGCCGGGCCATCAGCCAGCGGCGGGATTCCATGTCCTGGGGCGAGAAAGTCGGGCGGTGGACGCCGGTGCGGAACCGGCCGATGCCGCGCAGCGCGTGCAGGTCGGCCAGGAAGGCCTTGGTGTCGATCTCGGTCATGCTGGGCCCGGGTGCTGAACGGTCGGGCCGTGCAAGCTCCGTGCGCCGCGGCCCTGGTCGGCATCGTCCCGAACGGCTGCCGCCGTTCGGGACGATGCGCTATTCCGCCGCCGCAGGGCTCCAGGCCGCCGGCGCCTGCGGGCCCTGTACCCCCGCCATCCAGGCGGCGAGGTCGGTCCGGGCCCGGTCGGTCAGGGCCCGCTTCTTCAGCACGGCCTTTTCGGGCCCGCGCAGGCGGCGCCCGGTCTCGTTGCGGGGCGCCCGCTCGAGGGGCGGGAACAGGCCGAAATTGACGTTCATCGGCTGGAACGAGCGCGGGGCGTTGGCCTCGCCGTCGGCCACGACGTGCCCGCCGGTGATGTGGGCGATGAGCGCGCCGAGCGCCGTGGTCTGGGGCAGGGGGGCCAACGGATTGCCCGCGGCCTCGGCCACCGCGAAGCGGCCGGCCATCAGCCCGACCGCTGCGCTCTCGACATAGCCCTCGCAGCCGGTGATCTGGCCGGCGAAGCGCAGGGTCGGCCTGGCCTTGAGGCGAAGGGTGGCGTCGAGCAGCCGCGGGCTGTCGAGATAGGTGTTGCGGTGCAGGCCGCCCAGGCGCGCGAACTCGGCCTTCTCCAGCCCCGGGATGGTGCGGAAGATCCGGACCTGCTCGGCATAGGTCAGCTTCGTCTGGAAGCCGACCATGTTGTAGAGGGTACCCAGCGCGTTGTCCTGGCGCAGCTGCACGATCGCGCAGGGCTTCACCAGGGGATCGCGCGGGTTCGTGAGCCCCACGGGCTTCATCGGGCCGTGCCGCAGGGTCTCGGGGCCGCGCTCGGCCATCACCTCGATCGGCAGGCAGCCGTCGAAATACGGCGTGCCCTCCCACTGCTTGAACCCAATCTTTTCGCCCTTCACGAGGGCGGTCACGAAGGCGTCGTACTGCGCCCGGTCCATCGGGCAGTTGAGGTAGTCGGCCCCCGTGCCGCCGGGGCCGGGCTTGTCGTAGCGGGACTGGAACCACGCCACGTCCATGTCGATGGAGTCGCGGTGGACGATCGGCGCGATGGCGTCGAAGAAGGCGAGCGAGTCGGCGCCGGTGAGCGACCGGATTCCCTCGGCCAAAGCCGGGGCGGTGAGCGGGCCGGTGGCGACGATGCAGGAGCCCCATTCCTCCGGCGGCAGCCCCTCGACCTCGCCGCGCACGACCGCAACGTTGGGATGCTGTTCGAGCGCCCGGGTCACAGCGGCGGAAAAACCCTCGCGGTCCACCGCCAGGGCGCCGCCCGCCGGCACCTGGTTCGCGTCGGCCGCCCGCATGATCAGCGAGCCCAGGCTGCGCATCTCCTGGTGGAGTAGGCCGACGGCATTGCTCTCCGGGTCGTCCGACCGGAACGAGTTCGAGCAGACGAGCTCGGCCAGGCCGTCCGTCTGGTGGGCCTCGGTGCCGCGCACGGGGCGCATCTCGTGGATCACGGCGCGATGGCCGGCCTCGGCCACCTGCCAGGCCGCCTCGGATCCCGCGAGGCCGCCGCCGACGATGTGAAGGGTCTGTGTCATGCCCGAAAATAGCGAAGGACCGTCGCCCGGATCAACGGGCGGCGGTCCTTGGATCGGCTCTTGCGGTCGCGGAGATCAGGCGCGGGCGATGCCGTGGATCTCGCTGCGGTTGATGCCGAGATCGGCAAGATCGCGATCCGAGAGGCGGGAGAGCTGCGAGACGGTGTCGCGGTACCGGAGATAGGCGCGGACGCGGCTCAGGACGCTACGGGCGGCGGACATGGTGGACCTTGACCTCTGTTCAGGCAGATGATGGCGCCCTCTTGCGCATCGCTGCCTCTTGTTGGTGCAACGCACATATAAACCCGCCGCAGCGCAGCAGGAGAGGCAAGGTCAAGCATCTGATCTGCATGGGCCGCATGGCCGGCTTAAGAATCCGGCAACCTTGCGGTCTGGTCATTCTTTGGGCGCATGCGGAACCTGCAACCTGGACGCGCGAAGGGCGCCCCGCCGGCCGGCAGGGCGCCCTTCGCATCGCGGATCGGAACTCGCTCGATCAGTAGAACGGGCGCGGGCCGTAGAAGCCGTAGGGCCGGTAATAAGGCCGCGGCCGGACATAGCCGCCGAAATAGGCCGGCCGGCGCCAGTAGGGGCGGGGGCCCCAGCCCCAGTTCGGGCGGCAGATGCCCCAGGGATTGGGGTGGAAGCCTGGACCGCAGCCGCCCGCCGCCTGGGCGGAGCCCGCAAGCCCGAGGCCGCCGGCGATCGCGGCGGCCATAACGAGCGCCTTCGCGCGTGGTGCGCTCAGAATCGTCATGAGAGATCTCCTCAACGCGTCCGGCGGATCGGCAGCCGGTCGAAGGAGACTCGGCCACGCCGCCTGAACCGACGCTGAGCCTGCGGTTGTATCCGGTGCAGGCTTGCGGCGGCGGTCGGGCAACGCATCGCCCGCGGCGACGGTTTCTTGCGGCACCGCACCGCACCCGACGATCCGCGCAGGCCGCGGATCGTCGGTCGTCCGGCCCGCCCGTCAGTGCAGGGAGGGCGTGCGCAGGAACCGCTCCCGCTCCCCCGAGACGAGGGCGAGCTTCACGCTGCGCCCCTCGCGGCGCACGGTAAGCGGGACCCGCACGCCGGCCTCGCCCAGCGCCCAGATGCTGCGGAACAGGGCGGCGAGGTCCGGGACCGGCTCGCCCGCCACCGCCTCGATCACGTCGCCGCTCTGCAGGCCACCGGTCTCGGCGGGCCCGCCATCGGCGAGACCCATCACCACGATGCCCTCCTCGCTCTCGGTTGCGTAGAGGCCGAGCCAGGGCCGCGGCGGCCGGTTCGCGCGCCCGCGGGTCGCCAGATCGTCGAGGATCGGCGGCAGCAGGTCGATCGGCACCACCATGTTGATCGGGCGCGCGCCACTGGCCCCCCCCTGCTGCAATTGCAGCGAGCCGATGCCGAGCAGCTCGCCCTGGGCGCCGATCAGCGCGGTGCCGCCCCAGTGCGGGTGCGCCGGGGCGGTGAACAGGGCCTCGTCGAGGACGTACTCCCAGTAGCCCGCGAATTCCTGCCGGGCGACGACCTCGACGGCGACGCAGCGCTGCCGTCCGCCCGCTCCCGCCAGCACCGCCCGGTCGCCCGTCTTCAGCCCGGCGGAGCGGCCGAGCGGCAGGGCCGGCACGCCGAGTTCGCCCAGCGCCTGGACCAGGCCGAAGCCGGTGGCGGCATCGAAGCCGAGCACGTGGCCGGGCACCGAGCGGCCCTCCCGGGTGGTCAGCCACACGCTCTCGGCCTCCGTGACGAGGTAGCCGACCGTGAGCACCAGACCGTCCTCCCGGATCACCACGCCGTTGCCGGCGCGCTCGGTCCCCAGCGTCTCGGCTGTGAAGGCACCCTCCGGCACCCGCGCCGACAGGGCGAGCACCGCCGAGAGCGCCCGATCGAGGTCGTAGCCGTAATCCGCAGGCCTGGGCTGGGCCTGCGCGGGGATCTTCCACTCGCCCTGCGTCGCCATGAGGTTCCTTCGGGTCGTCCGCCCTGCGCCGGCCGGCGCCGGACGCGCGAAATCGAGACAAGATAGGATGTCCGTGCGGTTCGTGCCACGCGCGACGGGGCGCCACGCGCGAATCGCAGTCCGGCGGCGCGCCGGCACATCCTGCGCGGCGCCCCGAGTAGCCTTCACCACGAGGTTCTGCGATCCTGCGTTGAGAACCTGCTGACGATCAAAACCACGCGTGGACGAAGTGTTGGCCTACCACCGCAAGTCGGCTTAGAGCTATGCGCGCAGGCGCGACCGGCGGGAAACGGCGCGTGGGAAGCGGGGACGGATCTTGGGGGGACCGACCTTTGCCGCAGGCTCGTCCGGCACCGCGGCGCCGCCGGATGCGCGCGGCTCCGACGATGCGCGGCTGCGTCGGCTGCTGGCCGAGATCGGGCGCGGCGAGGCGGGCGCGCTCGCCGAACTCTACGACCTGACGAGCCCGAAACTCTTCGGCGTGATCCTGCGTATCCAGCGTGACCGATCGCTCGCCGAGGACGTCCTTCAGGACGCCTATCTGCGGATCTGGCAGGCGGCCGGGAGCTACGATCCCGAGGCCGGGCGCCCGCTGGCGTGGCTGTGCACGATCGCCCGGAACCGGGCGATCGACGGCCTGCGCCGGAAGGGCACGGTCGAGGTTCAGGGACCGGTGCGGGACGACGGCGAGGATTGGGTGACGCGGCTTATGGACCCGCACGACGACGCGGCGGCGTTCCTGGACCGGGAGGCGCTGGGCGCCTGCCTGGGCCGGCTGGAGCCGGCGCACCGGGACTGCGTGGTGCTGGCCTATTGCGAGGGCCGCTCCCGGGACGAGCTGGCCCAACGCTTCGACCGGCCGGTCAACACGATCAAGACCTGGCTGCACCGGGCGCTGACCTCCCTGAAGACCTGCCTGGAGGCCGTGTCGTGAGCGCGGGCAGCGGCGGGTCCGGCTCGGAGGCCGCCCCGGATCCGGACCTGCACGCGGCCGAGTACGTGCTCGGCACCCTCGGCGCGCGGGAGCGGGCCGAGATGGCGCGCGCGATCGCCGCCGATCCCGGCGCGGCCGGCCGGGTGCGTGCGTGGGAGCGGCGGCTCGCGCCGCTGCTCGACGCGGTCCCGCCCGTGGCGCCGCCGGCGCGGGTGCGCGCGGCGCTGCTGCGGTCGCTGCCGGGGGGCCCCGTCGGATCGCCCGACCAGCTCGCGCTCCTGCGCCGGCAGGTGCGGCGCTGGCGGATCGCCGCCGCGGGGGCCGGGCTGCTGGCGGCCGGACTCGCGCTGTTCGTGGCGGTCGGGTCGCGCCCGGAACCGGAGGGCGGCCGCTACCTCGCGGTGGTCCAGGGCGGCGGGGCCCTCCCGGCGCTGATCGTCCGGGTCGACACGCGCACCGGCATCGCGCAGGTCAGGCCGGTCGGCGCCGACGCGCCCGCGGGCCGGAGCCTGGAGCTCTGGTATGTCGGCGCAGAGGGGCCGAAGCCCCTCGGCCTCGTGGGGGGCACCCCGAGCCGGGTGACGCTGCCGCCGGGCGCCGCACAGGACGGGGTGATCGCGGTCTCGGTGGAGCCGCCGGGCGGCTCGCCGAGCGGCCGGCCCACGGGGCCGGTGGTCTATACCGGCAGGCTGATCGCCGAGTAGGGCCGCCCGGGCTTTCCCGGCGGCGCCCCGTGAGGCGGTCCCGTTGCGGGGCTCCCGGCGCCGCATCGGAGGCCGGCGGACGCTTTGCCCGCCCAATCGCGCGCGAGCGGAATGCCCGCGGCACCGGGAGGCGCCGCGGGCGACCGGATCAGGGCATCAGCACGGCGTTGACGACGTGGATCACGCCGTTCGACTGCATCACGTTCGGGATCGTCACCGAGGCGGTGCCGCCCTTCACGTCGGTGATGAGGACCGTCTTGCCCTGCACCGCGACGGCGAGCGGCTCACCCTCGACGGTGGTGAGCTGGCCCTGGCCGCCGCCCTTCTTGACCAGCGCCACCAAGTCCTTGGCGGTGTAGACGCCCGGGACCACGTGGTAGGTCAGGATCTTGGTCAGCGTCGGCTTGTTCTGCGGCTGCACGAGGCTCTCGACGGTGCCCGCCGGGAGCTTGGCGAAGGCCGCGTTCGTGGGCGCGAACACCGTGAAGGGGCCGGGCCCGCTCAGGGTGTCGACGAGGCCCGCGGCCTTCACCGCCGCGACGAGGGTGGTGTGGTCCCGGGAGTTGACCGCGTTCTCCACGATCGTCTTGTTGGCGTACATCGGCGCGCCGCCGACCATCGGGTTCTTGGCGTAGGCCGCGCCGGTCGCACCCAGGCCGAGGGCGAGGGTCAGGGCGACAGCCCGCACCGCGCGGCGGCCGTTGAATCCGTTAAGCATCTGGTTTCCTTCCGTCAGGCACCCCGTCATCCGGGATCGCATCGCCCGTTACGGACGCCCGTGCGGAAAGGTTTCGCGGACCGGATCGCGGGCGCGATCACGCCCGCGGCGCAACAAAAAACCGCCCGGCCGGGGCCGGGCGGTGCACCGTCCTGCCGGACGGTCTGGCGGAGATCCGGGATCTCCCGCCGCCGCGCGGGGCGGCAGCGGGAGACCGGCGTCTCGATCCTCGCGGATCAGTACTTGCGGACCAGAGCGGTCGGGACCGGCGAAGCGGGCGCCGGCGAGTACAGCGGCACGATGAACCGGATCCAACCGTCGGTGGAGTAGTCGCTGCGGGTCCGGCCGAAGGCGTTGGTGTACTGCGCACCGGTGACCACGTCGCGGGCGACGTAGGCCTGGACGGTGAAGATCTTGAAGTCGTAGCCGATGAGGCCGCCGAGGGCGAACCGGCCGCGATTGCCGGCCGCAGCGCTGAACTGGCTGATGTCGAAGTTGTAGGTGCCGTAGCCGACGGCGCCGATCTCGAAGTTGCCGAACTTCTTCGTCGCAGTGAGGTCGAAGTTCAGGGCATCCGACAGGCGGATCGGGCCGATCGCGGCGCCGACCTGGCCGGGGAAGCGACCGGGCGAGTCGTAGATGTTGGCGGTCAGGTTGGCGGTGAGGTTCCAGCCGTCGCCGGTGTAGCTGCCGGCGATGCCGAAGCGGTAGGTGTTGGAGGAGAGCTGCGGCAGCACCGGGGTGGCCGTCGTGCCGTTGGCGGTGATGATCGAGCCGCGATCACCGTTGAGGTCGTTCAGGTACACGCCGCCGAGCAAGCTGACGCCGAAGTTGCTGCCGAGGTCGAACGCCCAGATGCCGCCGACGAAGGTGCCGACGTTGATCGAGATGTCCTTGTTGCGCACGCCCGCCGGGTTGCGGGTGAAGGCGAACACGGTCGGAGGCGCGACGAGCAGCTCGACGCGGCCGCCGAACGGCACCAGCGGGGTCGACCACACCAGCACCGGGATGTTGACGGCCGTATCCGGATCGTTCCGGCCGTCGGTGCGGCGGTAGGTGAAGGTATTGATGGCGTAGATGCCCTCGGGCAGCGGAGCGCCGACCGCGAGGCCGACCTGCTCGCCCGGCACGGTCGTGGTCTGCGCCTGCGCGATGGTCGAAGTCATGCCGACCGTGAGCGCGACCGCGCCGGCCGCGAGCCAGTTCTTCATCATTTTCTCATTCCTTCCCAAGGTCTCAAGGCATCCGTCCCGCATTCGGCATTACCCTGCCGGTCTGCTCGCCGATCGCGGCCGCCAGCTTTGGATCTGCCGAGCGCCCCCACGGAGCCCGCCCGTCTCAACGTCGGTGACTATTCTACAGAGACCTGCGGAAAGACAGTGGAATGCCCGCCGAAGCGCCAAAACCGGCTGAACCGTTGCGCAAAAGCCGCATTTTTGCGGCGATGCAACACAGTGCCGGCGCGGGAATTCGGACGGGCGGCCGGCAAAATATCGTTGAACGGTCAAGCTGTTGAGGGCCGCTGCGCTGGGAGAATCCGGCAAAGCGGGGCGGGCGAACGGGCAGCCGCCCGCCGGGGGGACGCGGCCCGGATTCCGCGGCCGGACCGGCCCGCGGGGGGCCGGACCGGAATGCGGCGGCTCGAATCACTGGTTGTGGCGCGCGGTTCAGGCCGGAACCCGGCAAAATCTGCCGCGTCCGGCCCGGCCCGCGCGCCCGCCTCTATTCGGCGGCGTTGCGGCGGCCGGCCTGCGGGCTGGGGCGCCGGGCCAGCACGTCCCGCAGGAAGCGGCCGGTATGGCTCGCCGTCGAGCGGGCGATCTCCTCGGGGGTGCCCTCGGCCACCACCCGGCCGCCGCCGTCGCCGCCCTCGGGACCCATGTCGATCACCCAGTCGGCGGTCTTGATCACTTCGAGGTTGTGCTCGATCACCACCACGGTGTTGCCCTGGTCCACCAGCTCGTGGAGCACCTCCATGAGCTTGGCGACGTCGTGGAAGTGCAGGCCGGTGGTCGGCTCGTCGAGGATGTAGAGTGTGCGGCCGGTGGCGCGCTTCGACAGCTCCTTGGAGAGCTTCACCCGCTGCGCCTCGCCCCCCGACAGGGTGGTGGCCTGCTGGCCGACATGGACGTAGTGCAGGCCGACCCGCTTCAGGGTCTCGAGCTTGTCGCGGATCGCCGGCACCGCCTTGAACAGCTCGGCCGCCTCCTCGACGGTCATGTCCAGCACGTCGGCGATCGACTTGGCCCTGTACTTCACCTCCAGGGTCTCGCGATCGTAGCGCTTGCCCTTGCAGACGTCGCAGGTGACGTAGACGTCCGGCAGGAAGTGCATCTCGATCTTGATGACGCCGTCGCCCGAGCAGGCCTCGCAGCGCCCGCCCTTCACGTTGAAGGAGAAGCGGCCGGGCTGGTAGCCCCGCGCCTTGGCCTCCGGCAGGCCCGCGAACCAGTCGCGGATCGGCGTGAAGGCGCCGATATAAGTGGCGGGGTTCGAGCGCGGCGTGCGCCCGATCGGCGACTGGTCGATGTCGATGACCTTGTCGAGATGCTCCAGCCCCTCCAGCCGCTCGTAGGGCGCCGGGTGCTCCAGGGCGCCGTTCAGCTTCTTGGCCACCGCCTTGTAGAGCGTGTCGATCACCAGGGTCGACTTGCCGCCCCCCGAGACGCCGGTGATGCACGTGAAGGTGCCGAGCGGCACCTCGATATCCACGTCCTTGAGGTTGTTGCCCCGGGCGCCGAACACCCCAAGCTTGCCCTTCCGGCCCTTGCGCCGCGCGGTCGGGGTGCGCACCGACATCGCGCCGGTCAGGTACTTGGCGGTCAGCGAGGCGGGGTTGGCCAGCACCTCCGCGGGCGTGCCCTGGGCGATGATCTCGCCGCCATGGATGCCCGCGCCCGGGCCGACATCGACCACGTAGTCGGCCTGCAGGATCGCGTCCTCGTCGTGCTCGACCACGATCACCGAATTGCCGAGGTCGCGCAGGCGCTTGAGCGTGCCGAGCAGGCGCTCGTTGTCGCGCTGGTGCAGGCCGATCGACGGCTCGTCGAGGACATAGAGGACGCCGGTGAGGCCCGAGCCGATCTGCGAGGCCAGCCGGATGCGCTGGCTCTCGCCTCCCGACAGGGAGCCGGAGCCGCGGGCGAGCGTCAGGTATTCGAGGCCGACATCCACCAGGAAGCTCAGCCGGTCACGGATCTCCTTCAGGATCCGGACCGCGATCGCGTTCTGCTTGGCCGTGAGCTTCTCCGGCAGGTCCGAGAACCAACGATGGGCCTCGCTCACCGACAAGGCGGTCACGTCGCCGATATCGGCCATCGCGACCTTCACGGCCAGGGCCTCGGGCTTCAGCCGCTTGCCGCCGCAGGCCGCGCAGGGCGTCTCGCTCATGAAGCGGCCGATCTCTTCCCGCACCGAGTCCGAGTCGCTCTCCTTGAAGCGGCGCTCCAGGTTGGGGATCACGCCCTCGAACGGCTTGTTGACCGCGTATTTGCGCAGGCCGTCATCGTAGGCGAAGCGGATCGCCTGTTTCCCGGAGCCGTACAGCACCACGGCGCGGGCCGCCTCCGGCAGGCTCTGCCAGGGCACGCTCGTCTTGAAGCCGTAATGCTCCGCGAGCGCATCCAGCGTCTGGCCGTAATAGGGCGAGGTCGATTTCGCCCAGGGGCCGACCGCGCCGCGCTTCAGGCTCAGCGCCGGATCAGAGATCACCAGTTCGGGGTCGATCCGCATCTCGTGGCCGATGCCGCCGCAGGTCGGGCAGGCCCCGAACGGGTTGTTGAACGAGAACAGCCGGGGCTCGATCTCCGCGATGGTGAAGCCAGAGACCGGGCAGGCGAAGCGCGACGAGAACGTGATCGTCCGGGGCGCCTCGCCCTCGGGCGCGTCCGCGAACACGATCTCGCTGATGCCGTCGGCGAGTTCCAGCGCCGTCTCGAAGGACTCGGCCAGCCGGGAGGCGATGTCGGCCCGCACCACGATCCGGTCGACCACCACGTCGATATCGTGCTTGAACTTCTTGTCGAGCTTGGGAGCATCGTCGATCGAATAATATTCGCCGTCGATCCGCAGCCGCTGAAACCCCTTTTTTTGGTACTCGGCGATTTCCTTGCGGTATTCGCCCTTCCGGCCGCGCACCACCGGGGCCAGCAGGTACAGTCGCGTCTTCTCCGGCAGTTCCAGCACCCGGTCGACCATCTGCTGGACGGTCTGGCTCTCGATCGGCAGGCCGGTGGCCGGCGAGTAGGGGATGCCGACCCGCGCCCAGAGCAGGCGCATGTAGTCGTAGATCTCGGTCACCGTGCCTACGGTGGAGCGCGGGTTCTTGGAGGTGGTCTTCTGCTCGATGGAGATCGCCGGCGAGAGCCCGTCGATCTGGTCGACGTCGGGCTTGGACATCATCTCCAGGAACTGGCGGGCATAGGCCGAGAGCGATTCGACGTAGCGGCGCTGTCCCTCGGCGTAGATCGTGTCGAAGGCCAGCGACGACTTGCCCGAGCCCGAGAGCCCGGTGAACACCACGAGCTTGTCCCGGGGGATCGTCAGGTCGACGTTCTTGAGGTTGTGCTCGCGGGCGCCCCGGACCGCGATGACCCGCCGGTCGTGGGCGGAGGGCTGCGCGGCGTCGAACAGGGCCGCCAGCTTGGCGTCGGTGGCGGCCTCCGCGGCGGCGTCCCGCCCGGCGCCCTGCTCCGCCCCCTTCCGGGCGGGCGCGGGTGCCTCGGCCTTCACCCGGCCCGGCTTGGGAAGCACCGACTCGGGACGCGCCGCCTTGGCGGGAGCTTTGGCGGGACCCTGGGGAGACGTAGCCTCGGGAGACGTAGCCTTGGGAGCGGCTTTGCTGGCGACGGCTCGGCTTCCGGCTTGGGCTTTGGCCATGAGGGCGGCGGTCTTTCGAGGCGTCGACGCGGTCGGGGCGGGTTTGCGCGCGGGCCAGCCGCCGCACCGGCTCATGTCGAGCCCGAAGGGGTCGACGGCAAGATGGGGCCGGCGGGACGCAGGCCCGTCATGCGCCGTCCTTGCTAGAACGAAATGAGTACGCCGGCAACAGGTCGCCGGATCGGCACCCCGGTCGGGCCGTCGGCCGGTGTTGCACCGCGGGAGTCGGGGCACCACGTCGCAGGGCGCCCCCGCCCCCTTCGACAGGTGCCGATGCCCTCGCTCGACGCGACCCATCCCCCGGCCGCCACCGGCGCGGCCGGTTCCGATGCGGCCATCCCGGCCGGCCGCTCCCACAGGCTGTCCACGCGGCTGATCTTCCTGATCGTCGGGATCGGCACGGCCACCTGGGCGCCCCTGGTGCCGCTCGTGAAGGCGCGCGCCGGCCTCGACGAGGCGGGCCTGGGCCTGCTGCTGCTCTGCTTCGGCATCGGTTCGATCGTGGCGATGCCGAGCGCCGGGGCGGCCGCCGCGCGGTTCGGCTTCCGCCCGGTCCTGCTCGCCGGCACGATCGCGCTCTGCCTGACCCTGCCGGTGCTCGCCGCGGGCTCAGGGCTCGTGCCGCTCGCCCTGGCGCTGCTGCTGTTCGGGGCCGGGATGGGCGCGGTCGACTGCGTCATGAACCTGCAGGCGGTGGCCGTGGAGCGCCTGAGCGGGCGCCCGATGATGTCCGGCTTCCACGGCCTGTACAGCCTCGGCTGCATCCTCGGGGCGCTGGCCGCGAGCGGCCTGCTCGCCGCCGGGATCGGCGCGGGGACGAGCGTGCTGATCATGGTGGCGGGCATCGCGGCCCTGTTCGCGGCCGCCTGGCCCGGCATCCTGCAGACGGGCGCGGGGACGGGCGGGGACGCGGGGCCCGCCTTCGCGCTGCCCCGCGGCGCGGTGCTGGTCCTGGGCCTGCTCTGCTTCGTGGTGTTCCTCACCGAGGGCTCGGCCCTCGACTGGAGCGCGGTGTTCCTGATCCAGCTCCGGGGGCTCGATCCGGCCTGGGCGGCGCTGGGCTACGCGGCCTTCTCGGTGACCATGACGGCCGGGCGGCTCGCCGGCGACCGGATCGTGGCCCGGCTCGGCCGACGTCCGGTGGTCGTCCTGGGCGGCCTGCTCGCGGCCGCCGGCCTCGCCCTGTCGGTGGTGGTCCCGTCCTGGGAGGCGGCGCTCGCCGGCTACGCTCTGGTCGGGGCCGGCTGCGCCAACATCGTCCCGGTCCTGTTCACGGCGGCCGGCCGCCAGGACGCCATGCCGGAGAGCGTGGCGGTGCCGGCGGTCACGACCCTCGGCTATGCCGGCGTGCTGGCGGGACCCGCGCTGATCGGCTTCGCCGCCCAGGCCCTGGGCCTGTCCGCGGCGCTCCTGATCGTGGCGGCTCTGCTCGTCGGCGTGGCGGCGAGCGGTCGGTTCCTGCGGGTGTGAAGCCGGCGGCCTCAGCCTTCGGCGTTGCGCGCCATGAAGCTGGCGGGGGGTTCACCGAGATCGCCTCGACCGCCACCGGGAGGTCGCGGGGTCAGGGCTCGGGCCGGGCCGAAGTATCCCCGAAGGCGTAGTACAGTCCGACCGGGCGCGGGCGATCCCCGGAGCCTGCCATCCACGCGTTGAAGATGTGGGGCGACATGCACGCCGATGCGGCAAGTACAGTTCGGACTGCCGCCTGATTGGGCATTTGCTCGTTGCATCGAACAACTGCGCCGTAACGGTGTTTTTATCACCGTGCCGGATGGTGCGGGACGACCGACTGCATGGTTCTGGATCCCGATGGCCGTCCTCTCCTCGCTCCGTGCCCGCATCCTCGCGGTGGCGCTCGCGCCGTGCCTCGCCTTCGCGGGGGCCGCGGGATGGGCGGTGTCCGACCAGTGGACGCGGCGCGCCGAGATGGACCGGGTTGAGACTCTCGTCGGCCTCGCCTCGCGGATCAGCGCCTTCGTGCACGAGGCCCAGCGCGAGCGCGGCGCCTCCAGCCTGTTCTTGGGCGCCCGGGGGGGGCAGTTCGGGCCGGAGCTCGCGGCCCAGCGCGGGCGCACCAATGGGTCGCTCGCCGGGCTTCCCGAGGCGGTGGCCGCCGCGACGGACTTCGGCCCCGGCTTCGCGGCCCGGGCCGACGGCTTCACGAAGGCGCTCGCCGGGCTCGCGGCGCAGCGCCGGGCGGTGGATGCCCTCACCTCGGGGGTCCCGCAGGCAGCCGCGTTCTATACGGGCCTGATCGGCGAGGGGCTGGGCGTGGTCCGGGCGATGGGCGGGGTGGTCGACGAAGCCACCATCGCCGCCCGGGCGAACGCCTACGCGGCGTTCCTGTCCCTGAAGGAGGCCGCCGGCCAGGAGCGGGCCGCCGCCGCGGCGGTGTTCGCGTCCGGCAACCTGGACCTGCCCGCCGCACGCCGGCTGGTGACGCTCTCGGCCGATCAGGCGACCTATGCCGGTCTGTTCCGGGCGGGGGCCGACGTTGGGCAGGCCGGGCGGCTCGACGAGGCCGAGGCGACCGAGCCGGCCCGGGAGGTCGCGCGCCTGCGCAAGGCCGTGCAGGAGACGATGCCGGGCACGCCGCTCGCCTTCCACGACGCGCCGGCCTGGTTCCGCCTCGCCACCCAGCGCATCGACGCCCTGAAGGGCGTCGAGGACCGGCTCACCGCCGACCTGGTGGCGGCCGCCGGCGCGGTGCGCGCCCGGGCCGATCGGATGCTGACCCTCTGGATCGTGGGCGGCCTCGCCCTGTTCACGCTCTCGGCCGGCCTCGCGGTCTGGCTGGGCACGGCCATCGCCCGGCCCCTCGTCCGGATGGCCCGGGTGCTGACGGCGATCGGCCGCGACGAGGCGGGGGCCGACCTGGCGATCCCGTCGGGCGGCCCGCGCGAGGTGCGGGCGATCGCGGGCGCCGCGGCGGCGTTCCGCGACAGCGTCGCCGAGCGCCGGCTCGCCCGGGCCGCGCAGGAGCGGCTCGCCGCCGAGAGTGCCGCCGCGCAGCGTGCCGCCGCCCTCGGCCTCGCCGACAGCTTCGAGAACCGGGTCGGCGGCATCGTGGAGGCGGTCTCGGCGGCCGCCGCCCAGCTGGAAGCCTCCGCGCACGGCATGGCCCGGGCCGCGCAGGACACCACCGACCTCAGCCGGTCGGTGGCCGGCGCCGCGGATTCCGCCGCCCGCTCGGCCGACACGGTGGCGGCGGCCACCGAGGAGCTGACGGCCTCCGTGCGGGAGATCGGCGTGCAGGTCGGGGCCTCGGCCGACCTCGCGGCCGCGGCCACCCGGGACGCGGACGGCATGGCCGGGGAAGTCCGCCGCCTCGCGGAGGCCGCCGGCAGCATCGGGGAGATCGTCGCGATGATCTCGTCGATCGCCGCCCAGACCAACCTCCTGGCCCTCAACGCCACGATCGAGGCCGCCCGGGCCGGGGAGGCCGGCCGCGGCTTCGCGGTGGTCGCCGGCGAGGTGAAGAACCTCGCCGGCCAGACCGCGCGGGCGACGGAGGAGATCGCCGCCAAGGTCGCGGAGATCACCGGATCCACCGAGGCCTCGGTCCGCTCCATCGGCGGCATCACCGAGGTGATCCGCAACCTCGCCCGGATCGGGGCCGAGATTGCCGCCATGGTCGAGCAGCAGGGTGCCGCCACCGCCGAGATCGCCCGCACCACCGGCCAGACCTCGCAGGACACCCGCGCGGTCTCGGGCCACATCACGGGCGTCGGCGAGGCGGCGGACACCGCCAGCCACGGCTCGTCCCGGGTGCTGGAGGCCGCCAGCGACCTGTCCCGGCAGGCGAGCGCCCTGCGCGGCGCGGTCGGCGACTTTCTGGCCAACGTCCGGGCGGCCTGAGCCGGCCGCCCAACAAGACGGTCATGGATTGTCAAAAGGTCCGCGACCTTTTGCGGGCGCAGGGCAGAGCCCTGCGAACCTCAGGGGCTCCGCCCCTAAACCCGGCCAAAGGGCTGAGCCCCTGGGAAACCCAAACCTCACCTACGCGCCGAGGCCGAGGCCGAGCAAGCGGTCGGCGTTGCGCCAGAGGGCGGCCTCCAGGGCCTGCGCCGACAGGCCGAGCGCGCGAAAGTCCGCGACGCCCTGGCGCATCGGCCGGAACGGGAACGAGGAGCCGAACAGGAACTGGTCCTTCATGAAGCCGTTCGCCGCCTCCACGTAGAGGCCGCCGCCCGGCGCGAACGTGTACATGTCCGGGGAGACGAACACGTTCTCATTGCGGAAGGCCACCGTCACCATCTCGGCGACGTGCGGGTAGAATCCGTGGCAGCACACGATCGGCAGCTGCGGGAAGGTCTTGGCGACCCGGTCCACCGCCAGGGGGTCGTTGAGGCGCAGGTCCGGCGTCGTCGGCCCCGACATCACGAAGGCCGGGACCTTGAGGTCCTGGCAGAGTTCGTAGAGCGGCATCAGGCGCGGGTCGTCGGCCCGCATGGCCTCGCGGTAGAAGCCGGCATCGAGGTTGATCCCCCTGAAGCCGAGTTCGGTCACGGCGCGCTCGGCCTCCGCCACCGCGGCCTTGCGGCCGAGCTTCACCGGATCCACCGAGGCGATGCCGATCAGCCGCTTCGGATCGTGCCGGGCGACCTCAGCGAGGGCGTCGTTCGAGACCCGCACGCCGGGCACCGAGCGGGCGACCATCACGGCGACGTCGATGCCGGCCCCGTCCATCTCGGCACGGAAGCCCTCGATCGTGGTGCCGCGGGTGAAGTGCTCGACCTCCCGGCTGCCGACCCGCGCATTCAGCCAGCGGGCCACGCCGAATTCGGGCGTGTCCGGCTCGGCGCCGAAGAACCTGTGCAGGAAGGTCGGACGGCTGCGCATGTCCACGACGGGCATGGTCTGGGACTCCACTTTCATGACTCGAACAGAGAGCGTGTCATCGAACGGCGGTCGATGGAATCGTGCGCGCCGTGCGGTCGATCGTCGAACAAGATCATGGATTCAAAAGGTCCGGGACCTATTGCGGATGCAGGGCGGAGCCCTGCGACATCAGGGCTCCGCCCTGACGACCCGCCAAAGGGCTTGCAGCCCTTTGGAAACCCGATGTCGTCCAGGCCCTGTCAGTGCGAGACCGCCTCCAGCACCTTGCCGCGGGTCTCGACGCCGAGGGTGAGGACGAGGGCGGCGGCGATCAGGAAGCCGCCCGCGCCGACTTGGAAGGCGGTGGCCGGGCCGTAGTCGCGCACCAGCACCGGCACGATCATCGGCCCCAGGATCGCGCCGATCCGCCCGAAGGCCGAGGCAAAGCCGGCCCCCGTGGCCCGCGCCCGGGTCGGGTACAGCTCCGGCGTGTAGGCGTAGAGGCAGCTCCACATGCCGAACATGAAGAACTGCATCACGAAGCCGGAGACGAACAGCCAGGTCTCTCCGGCGGCGTTGCCGTACAGGTAGGCCGCCGCGGCCGCGCAGACGAGGAACAAGGCCGTGGTCGGCTTGCGGCCGATCCGCTCGAGCAGCAAAGCCGCGGTGGCGAAGCCCGGGATGCCGCCGAGCGTGATCAGGGTCACGAAGCCCACCGAGCCGACGATCGAGAAGCCGCGCTCCTTGAGCAGCACCGCGATCCAGGAATTGAGCCCGAAGAAGCCGATCAGGGCGAAGAACCACAGGCCGAAGGCCATGACGGTGCGCAGACGGTAGCCGGGCGCGAACAGGGTCGCCACCGCGCTCAGCCGGGGGGCGGGGGCTCCGGGCGCGACGGACGCGGCGATCTGCGGGGTGACCGGGGGCAGGGGCCGACCGGTGGCGCGCACGACCGCCCGCTCCATCGTGGCCATCACGGCCTCAGCCTCTGCGTGGCGGCCGGCCTCGGCGAGCCAGCGCGGCGATTCCGGCATGGCGCGGCGCACCACGAGCACCACCAGCGCCAGCAGGCCCACCACCACGAAGGCCCAGCGCCAGCCGAGATAGGGCAGCACGAAGAAGCTGATCGCCCCCGACAGCACGTAGCCCACCGCCCAGAACCCCTCCAGGATCGCGATGTACTTGCCGCGCACGGGAGCCGGGACGATCTCCGAGACCATCGCCTGCGCCACCGGTGCCTCGCCGCCGACGCCGACCCCGATGAGGAAGCGGCAGGCCATCAGCACCGGCAGGCTCCAGGCCGCCGCCGCCGCGAGGCTCGCCAGGCCCCAGACCACCATGGTCACCTGGAACACCGCCTTGCGGCCGAACCGGTCGGAGGCGGTGCCGGCGATGATGTTGCCGACGAGCTGGCCCGCGAAGGTCATGGCGGCGAGCTGGCCAGCCTCCGTGGGGCTCAGCCCGAAGGCGACCACGATCGAGCCGAGCAGGAAGGTCAGCAGCGCCACGTCGATCTGGTCGACCAGCCATGCGGAGGCGATGATCGCGAATATCCGCCGCTGGTAGCCCGACATCGGCAGCCGCTCGAGGCGCGCGGCGATGTCGGAGACGACCGGGCGCGCCTCCCCGGGGGGCATGACGACCGGCGGATCGGCGGCAAGCGGCACGGCGTTCTCTCCTCGACACCGGGGATCGCGCCGCGCGCGGGCCCCGCGGGCGATCCGGTACAGCACGCCCGGCCGTCGGAACAGGCATGACGCCGGATCGCGCCGCGCTGTCGGCGGCCCGGATCCGGCCTATCTCGTCCGGCGCCCCCGCAGGCCTGGATACGCGATGGACGATCCCACGATGGCTGCGCAGCACGGCCGCTACCGCTACAGCGCGCTGCCCGACCGCCCGGTCTAGGACTGGCCCGGGGGCAAGCGGCTGGCGGTCTATGTCGGCCTCAACCTCGAGACCTTCGATTTCGGGTCCGGGTTCGGGGCCGAGCTCGCCCCGGGCGGTCCGCAGCCCGACGTGCTGAACTACGGCTGGCGCGACTGGGGCAACCGGGTCGGGGCCTGGCGGCTGCGCGACGCCCTCGACGGCCTCCGCCTGCCCGCCAGCGTGCTGGTCAACAGCCGGCTCTACCGGGACTGCCCCGGCCTGATCGAGGCGTTCCGGGCCCGCGGCGACGAGATCGTCGGCCACGGCCGCACCCATGCCGAGCGGTAGGGCACGTTCTCCGAGGCGCAGGAGCGCGCCCTGATCGCCGAGGCGATTGCGATCCTGACCCGGGAGGAGGGCAGGGCGCCCGCCGGCTGGCTCGGGCCCTGGATTTCGCAATCCGGGCTCACGCCCGACCTCCTCGCCGAGGCCGGGTACCGCTACCTGCTCGACTGGTGCCACGACGACCAGCCGACCTGGATGGCGACCCGGCGGGGCGGACGAATCCTGGCGGTGCCCTACCCGCAGGAACTGAACGACATCCCGGCGATCGTCGCCCGCAAGGACACGGGGCGGCAGTTCGCGGACGCGATCGTCGACGCCTTCGACGAGATGCTGGACCTCTCCGCTGCGGCGCCCCTGGTGATGGGCATCGCGCTCGATCCCTACATCGTCGACCAGCCCCACCGGCTGCGGCCGCTGCGGGCGGCGCTCGGCCACATCGCGGCCCACCGGGACCGGATCTGGATCACCACGGCGGGCGCGATCACCGCGCACGCGACGGCCCTGGCCGGTTGACCGGCGCGCACGGGTCCGCTGGGTGCGACATCCCGCCCAACCGCCTTCCGGGTCACGATTTTCGCGCGGTCAGCCTTGCTGCCGCCATCGTTGCCCCGGAGGCGGCAGGACCCGCCTCCGCCGATCACGCCGCTATGCACGACGCCCTGGACCCGTGCCGCCACGCGGCGCCGTCCGACTCCGCCACGCCCGATCCCCCGCCGGAGGCCGGGTTCGGCGACATCGTCCGCATGGCCCGCCGGGCCTGCGGAGCCGCGGTCGCGCTGCTCGGCCTCGCCGACGGGGACCGGCTCCGGCTCGAGGCCCGGGCCGGGCTCGTGCCCGGCCCGCTTCCGCCCGAGACGACCCTCGAGAGGATCTTCGAGCACAGCCAGGGCTGCATCCCCGTCGGGCCGGGACTCCTCGTCATCCCCGACCTGGCGCAGGATGCGCTGACCCGCGACGGCCGGCCGCCGGCGGCCGCACCGTCCCCGCGCTTCTGCGCCGGGGCGCCCCTGGAGACACGGGCGGGCGAGCGCCTCGGCATCCTCTGGGTGATCGACCATGCCCCCCGCCCCGGGGGGCTGGGGGCGGAGGAGGCCGAGGATCTCTCCGCCCTCGCCCGGCTGGCCGTGGACCGGCTGGAGCTGCGGCGGACGCGGGCGGAACGCGACCGCACCCTGGCCCAGCGCGGCGTGGTGGCCTCCGTGCTGGCGGCCCTGGCGGAAGCCGGGGGCGACCTGCAGGCGATCCTCGACCTCCTGGTGGCGGCCGCCATGGATGCGGTGCCGGAGGCCGAGGGCGGCGGCATCGAGATGCGCGAGGGCGCGGAGCTGGTCTACCGCTCGGGGGCCGGCACTCTCGCCCGCCACGTCGGCCTGCGCCTGCCGCTCGCCGGCAGCCTGTCGGGAGCCGCGTTGACGGGCGGTATCGCGATCCTCAGCCCCGATGTGTGGGCGGATCCGCGGGTGGCGCACGACCTGCTCCCGGTGCTCGGGATGCGCTCGGCCCTCTACGTGCCGGTGCGCCGCGGCGGCGAGGCGGTGGGCATCCTCAAGCTGCAATCGGCCCGGGTCGACGCCTTCACGCGCGACGATCTAGAGATCGCGCAGCTGATCGCCGGCACGGTCGCCTCGGGGCTCGCCGAGGCCGGGGAGGCCGAGGCCCGGCGCGCCACCCGTCGCAGCGAGGACCGCTACCAGGCGGTTTTCGAGGGCGCCCTGGACCACGCCATCGCGGTGATGGACCGCGACGGCCGCATCACCGACTGGAACGCCGCCGCAGTCCGCATCCTCGGCTGGAGCCCGGACGAGATCCGGGGCGAGCCGGCCGCGGTCCTCTTCACCCCCGAGGATCGGGCGGCCGATGTCCCGGCCCAGGCGATGCGGCTGGCCCTGGAGACGGGCCGGAGCAGCGACGAGCGCTGGCACCTGCGCCGGGACGGCACCCGCGTCTTCGCCAGTGGCGAGATGCTGGCCCTGCGCGACGACGACGGCGTGGCCACGGGCTTCCTGACGATCCTGCGCGACCGCACCGAGCAGCGCGCGGCCCTGTCGCGCCTGGAGGCGAGCGAGCGCGCCCTCGCGGTGGAACGCGCGTTCCTGGCCGCGATCCTGCGGCAGGCCCCGGTCGGCATCGTGATCGCCTACGCGGACGGGGGGAGCCTGGTGAACCTGCGCGCCGAGGCGATGCTGGGCCACGGCGCCGGCGAGCGGGCGGGAGAGGAAGCCCGCGCGGCCGGCATCGGTCCGGTCGATCCGGACGGACGCCCCTACGGCGCTGCGGACGATCCGACCCAGCGGGCGCTGCGTCGGGGCGAGACCGTCCGGGACGCGCGCATGCTCTACCGGCGGGAACCGGAGGGCGAGCCGCGTCGCTGGGAGGTGTCGAGCACGCCGATCCCCGGGCCGGACGGGCGCCCGGCCGCGGCCGTGACCGTGCTGGTCGACGTGGAGGAGGAGCTGTGCGCCCTCGACGCGGCGCGCACCAGCCAGGCCCGGCTCGCCACCGTAATGGATGCGGTCCCGGTGGGGATCCTGCTCGCCGAGGCGCCCTCGGGCCGCATCGTCATGGGTAACCGGCGCATCCGGGACGTGCTCGGCCACGACACGCTCTACGCGGCGGTCAGCGCCGATTACGGCGCCTACGTCGCCTTCCACGCCGACGACCGGCCTGTGGCCCCGGAGGACTATCCACTCGCGCGCATCTGCGCGGGGGATGTCGACCGCGCCGAGCTGGAGGTTCGCTACCAGCGCCCCGGCGGGTCGCGCCGCTGGATCGCCATCACCGGCGAGGCGATCAAGGACGCGGCCGGCGCCACCATCGGGGCGGTGGTGGCGATCTCCGACATCGAGGCGCGCAAGCGCACCGAGGCGAACCAGGACCTCCTCAACCGCGAGCTGTCGCACCGGCTCAAGAACACCCTCGCGCTGGTGCAGGCGATCGCCGCCCAGACCCTGCGCAACGCGCCCGACATCGACGCGGCCCGGGAGTCCCTGGCCGCGCGGCTGATCGCCCTGGGCCAGGCCCACGACATCCTGCTCGCCGGCCATGCCGAGGCCGCCAGCGTCGCCGCGGTGGTGAACGGGACCCTGGCGCTGCATCAGGACGGTCCCGGGCGGATCGGCCTCGACGGCCCGGACCTGCTGATCGGGCCCTCGGCGGCTCTGTCGCTGGCCCTGATGCTGCACGAGCTCGCCACCAACGCGGCCAAGTACGGTGCCCTGTCCACACAGACGGGCCGGGTCGCGGTGACCTGGGGGGTGGCGCCCGGTCCGGCGGGACAGGAGACCTTCACGCTGGCTTGGCGGGAGAGCGGCGGGCCGCCCGTGACCAGGCCCACGCGAAAGGGGTTCGGCTCGCGGCTGATCGAGCGCGGGCTCGCCGGGGCGGTGGGTGGCCGGGCCGTGCTCAACTACGCCCGCAGCGGGCTGGTCTGCACGCTCACCGCCCCGCTCGCGGGCTTCCGGGCCGAGTCGTAGGCGTCCGGGCGATCGATGGGTCGATCTGATCAGTCCGGGATCGCGAAGCCGATCGACAGGCACAGGGCGGCCACGGCGGTGAGCGCCAGGACCGCCTGACGGATCTGATGCCAGCGCGCCGCGCGGGCCCGCTCCTCCGGGCTGGCGCCCAGGCACAACTCGTCGTCGAAGCCCTTCACGAAGGATTCGAAGCTCGGGAAGGCCCGCCGGGCGAGCCACAGCCACGCGCCGACGGCGATCAGGCTGAGGGCCCAGCCCCCGTAAGTAAACGCATCGTCCAGCATCCGGCGCACGCCTTCCAGCCTACGCCCCCCTCGATCACTCCACTACGTTAAGGTGAAGACATTGCCTAGATCGCCCGCCGGCTCCGGCGGGCGACTTTTTGTTGCCGGACATGTCCCGGCAGCGGATTCAGGCCTGCGGGCGACCCAGCGCGTAGAGCGTGATGGCGGCGGCGTTGGACACGTTGAGGCTGCGGATCGCCCCCGAGAACGGGATCCGGGCCAGGACGTCGCAGCAGCTCCGCGTGCGCTCGCGCAGGCCCTTGCCCTCCGCCCCCAGGACGATCACCAGCGGCCGGGCGACGGTCAGCGTATCGAGGCTCGCCGGCGCGTCGGAATCGAGGCCGATCCGGGTGAAGCCCCGCTCGCCCAGCGCGATCAGCGCCTCCGCGAGATTGCGGACGGTGACGAACGGCACGTGCTCCAGGCCGCCCGAGGCGGATTTCGCCAGGACGCCGGTGGCGCCCGGCGCGTGCCGCACCGTGGTGACGATGCCGGCGACCCCGAAGGCCGCGGCCGTGCGCACGATCGCCCCGACATTGTGGGGATCGGTGATCTGGTCCAGCGCCAGCAGCAGGGCATCGGCGGGCAGCTCGTCGAGGCCGGGGGCGGGCAGGGGCTCGGCCTCGAGGTACAGGCCCTGGTGGACCGCGTCAGGCCCGAGCAGGCGCCCGATCTCGCTCGGCCGCACCAGCTCGGGGGCGATGCGCAGGGACCCGCCGAATTCCTCGGCCAGCCGGGCGGCCGCGTTCTCGGTGGCGAGCAGCCGGTGGAGGCCGCGTGCCGCGTTGCCCAGCGCCTGCGCCACCGGATGCCAGCCGTAGAGCACCGTGACGCCCTCGCCCGGACCGGCCTCGGGCCTGGGTCCACCGGGGCGGCCGCCGGGCCGGAAACCGGGGCGGCGCGGGCTGGCGGGACGTCCGTCGTTGCGGCGGACTGTCATCGGGACGCGATCGGGGGGCAGGGCATCGGCTCGGCCTTCTCTGGATGGATGGGCCGTGAAACCGGGCGGCATCGCCCACGTCAAGCCGGAGCATCCGGAAAGGCTCCCGAGAAAGCCTGCTCTGCGGCTCCGATCGCGACCGCGATTCCCTGCGATCGAACCCCCGGGTTGTGGACGAAGCCTGCATATTCCCTCCAATTCATGTGCCTATCGGCCGGTCCGGGCGGGTTCGTCAGAACGAACAAGCGCTCGGTTAAGTAGGAAGATTATCAAGCTAGAATCTTTTAGAGAGTCAGTTCGGCAAGCTATATGCTGTCCCGGTTTCACCATAGGAGGCAATGACTTGGCGAGGTTTCGCGCATCGAACTCTGCGCGCTGCCGCATCGGACTCTGCGCACGCCCGTATCGGATTCGGCGTGGATCGGGCCGGGCGACGCATTGGATTCTGCGTGGCCGCGTATGGGATTCGGCGCGGATTCGGGCCAGAGGCGGTGGATAACGGGGACGGAATGCGCGGGGCCCCCGTATCGAACTCTGCGCAGGCCGGAGCCGGCGGATCGGCCCGTATCGAACTCTGCGTCAAGCCGGCCCGAATCATCCCCGGAGAAGCGTGGATTGCCGGGACAAGCCGGGCCGGACCGGGGCCGCGGCGCGCGAATCATGGCATGGCAGGCTCGGGCCGCGCCTCCGCCTGCCGGTGGGGGTGCGGTCCCGTGCGGCTCGGGCTGAGGGGCGATGGGCATCGAGGAGAAGATCGCCGGGATCCACGACGCGGATCTGCGGGCCGAGATCGAGGCGGCGCGCGGCGGCTTCCTGTTCGCGCAGATCGTCGAGCACGTGCTGCACCGCCAGCGCGAGCGCGACGCCCAGGCCGCAATCCTGGGGGAGCAGGAGCTCCGCCGGGCCCAGCTGTCGCGCGACCAGCGCCGCCGGGACGCGGTGCGCCTGGTGATCGAGAGCGAGCCGGCGCTGCCCTCGAGCCTGCAGCACATCCACTCTGTTCTGGCTTTGTGCGGGCTGCCCTATCGGGATCCCGGGCCGGTACGGGAGTTCTCCCGCACCTACGGGCGCAATTCGCTGAGCCTGCTGGCCGGGCGGATCAAGGATCCGGAGACCGGTGCCTTCGAGCCCCAGGGGCTGCCCTACGGGCCCAAGGCCAGGCTGGTGCTGCTGCACCTCTGCACCGAGGCCGTGCGCCAGCGCAGCCCGACCGTGAAGGTCGCCGAGACGCTGTCGGGCTTCATGCGCGAGATGGGTTTTGCCGTGACCGGCGGCGAGCGCGGCACCATCCGGCAGTTCAAGGAGCAGCTGAACCGGCTGGCCGCCTGCACCATGCAGATCGGCCTGTGGGATGGGCGCGACAGCGCCACCACCCTCAACGTCCCGCCGTTCCGGAGCCTGGAGCTGTGGCGTCCGCGGGCCGGCGAGGGCGACGACCAGGCGGGGCGGACGGTGCGCTTCGATCCCGAATTCTACGCGACGCTGATCCAGCACGCTCTGCCGGTGGATGTGCGGGCGGCCCGGGCTTTCTCCGGCTCGGCGCGCAAGCTCGACCTGCTGTTCTGGACCGGCTACCGGCTGCGCGCCCTGCAGCGTCCGCTTCGGCTGACCTGGAACAACCTGCACGCGCAGTTCGGGGCCGAGAACGCCTCGATCCGCAGCTTCCGGCAGGCCTTCAAGGCGGATCTGGCGCATCTGCGGGAGGTGTTTCCGCGCCTGCCGATCGTGCTCGACGACGGTGGCCTCACCCTGCATCCGGCCGATCCGAGCGCGCTCCTGGTGCCGCCGAGGCCGGGATCCGCGAAGGGAACGAGGAGCCGACGTCAAGGAACATGAGCCCGGCGTCTTGAAGGGAATACGGTCCCGTCGATCCATTCCTTTTCGAATCTTTGGAATGAGCCGAACGGCCCATGGGAATAAGTGGGCGGTATTCCCGACGTTCCCGAAACGCGCTAAATGTTCCTTCCGGTCGGAGGGAACGCCGCATGGGCCTGTCGGACGATGAGATCGAGGCCCGACTCGCCGCGCTGAGGCGGCAGCGCGAGGCGCTCGACCGGGAGATCGCCGATCTCGTGCTCTATCTGGAACTCGGCCGCCGCCTGCGCGGGGCGGGGGCGAGGCCGGTTCCGCCCGACCCGGACGAGCACGCCCCGGATCGCAGCGCCGGCCCGGCGGCCGGGCCGACCGCGAGACCCACCGCAAGGTCGGCTTCGGGACCCCGAGAGGTCCCGGCTCCCGGCCCGGCCGCCGCCCCGCGGCCCGGGCCGGAGGGGGGGGCGTCCGAGGAGGCCGCGCCGGACGGGATCCCGCCGGCGATCGCCTTCACGGAGGATGCGGCGGGCGCCCGCCGCTACGGCCGGGCGCTGGTGGAAGCGGCCTGTGCGGCGATCGCGCAGGCCGGCCGGCCGCTGCACGCCGGCGAGATCCTGGAGACTCTGCTGGCCCGCGGCTTCACCCTGCCGGGCCGCGATCCGGTGGCGGCCCTCAACACCCGCCTGTGGAAGCGGGCCGGCCCGGGAGGGCCCCTGCGCCGCGTCGCCGAGGCCACCTACGCCCTGGCCGGGGCGCCGGACGCGGAGGCCGATCGCCCGTAGAGTCGGTTCCGCGCACCGCCGGCTCGACGAGAGCGCCGCCTGGGAACCGCCCGGGGCGGGAGCCCGTCGCGCCGGTCGTGGCCCGATTGGGGCGACGCACGAACCGGGCTGTTCGGAGCCGATCGTCTGGAAATCGTGAGTCCTGCGCGAGTCGCTGGGACCGGCCGGGATCGCATCTGCGGGGACGCGTCGCGATGGCGGCGCTCGCCGCGCCGGCCGCCCAGCTCCGCGCCTTCACGCGCGGCGATCCACGCCGGCCGCACGCATGCCGTGGGCATCCGCCCGGTCCGGTCGAACCCGGGCAGCGCTCGGGTTCGACCGGACCGCTGTCAGTTGATCAGGCAGAAGCCCGCCCCGGTGCCGACACGGCGCTCCTGCGCGCACCGGGGCCTGGGTGCCTCCGCGGGACTCTTCAGGGCGGAGGTGGTCTGGGCGGCCTCGGGCTCCGGGTGCCGGAGCGCGAGGCTGTCGAGGACGCTCCGGGAGCCGGGCTCCGGAGTCGCTGCCTCCGCCCCGGGACTCGCCGCCACCGGCTGCGCGAGGGCGGGCGGGTTCAGGCCAGCCTGTCCGGGCCGATCCTGCGCTGCGGCGGGCCCGGCCAGGGCCAGGCAGGCGGCGGCCGCGAGGAACCTGAGCATCGACGAAGCTCCCTGCCGAAGACGTGCGGCCCGCGGATCCCGCGCGGCGGGTCGGACCGAACGGACGAGTGTGGCGGCAGCATCTTAAGAGGGCGCGAAGATTCAATCTTAACCGGATCCGAAGATCGGAGACCGGTGGCCCAAGGCTTCGATTCTGCCGGCAGCTGGCCGGTCTCTCACTGCGTGGGGGCGGCCACCGCGGCAGCGAGGCGGTCATGGGGGATGCCCGAGCCGCCGACCACGGCGACGCGGGTGCCGGCGGCCATGCGCCGGTTCGCCCAGTCACCGATCAACTCCAGGCATGTGTGGTCGATGACCGCGAGGTTTTCGGTGGCGAGGCGCACCTCGCCGCCCACGGGGGTGCGCTCCAGCGCCGCCGTGAGGCTCGGCAGCTGCAGGAAGGTCGCCGCCCCCGACAGCCGCAGCTCCGGCACGCCGGGCACTTCCGGGGCCGCCGCGTGCTCGATCCTGAGCCGCCCCTTGCGCAGGCTCGGGAGGGTCTGGGCGAGGCTCAGGGCGAGGCCCGTGAGCACGCCGGTGAGCAGGTCCACCGCCACCACGGTCGCCATCGTGGCGAGCCAGATCGCCGCGGTGAGCCAGCCGTAGCGCGCCTGCAGGTGCAGGGCGTGGACGGGGTTCGCCAGCCGCCAGCCGGTGACCACCAGGATGCCCGCGAGGCTCGCGGTCGGCACCAGCTCCAGCAGCCAGGGCAGGGCGAGACCAGGAAGGCCAGGATCCAGGTCCCGTGCAGCACCGTGGCGGCGCGGCTGGCCGCCCCGGCCTGGACGTTGGCCGAGGAGCGCACGATCACCCCGGTCATCGGCAGGGCGCCGAGCAGGCCGCAGATCAGGTTGCCGACGCCCTGCGCCCCGAGTTCCCGGTCGAAGCGGGTGCGCGGGCCGTCATGCATGCGGTCGACGGCGGCGGCCGAGAGCAGGCTCTCGGCGCTGGCGATCACCGCGATGACGAGGGCCATCATCAGGATCTCGGCCTCGGCGAGCCGCGCCCAGGCCTCCGCGCCCGGCAGGGCGAGGCCCGAGACGATCGCCTCCGGCACCGCGACGCGCTTCACCGCGAAGTCCCCGAGCCCCGCCACCAGGCTGCCCGCCAGCACGCCGACGAGCGCCCCGGGCAGCATCCGGAGCCGGGGCGGGCGCAGCCGCTCCCAGGCGATCATCGCCGCGATGGTCGCGGTCCCGACCACTACGGCGCCGGTGCGGTCGCCCGTGCCGGTGACGAAGTCGAAGAAGGCGGCCGGGATCGCCACGAGGTTGTCGAGGCCGCTCGCCCGGGGCAGGGCGTCGGTGAGGACGTGGATCTGGGCGAGGACGATCAGGATTCCGATGCCGGCCAGCATGCCGTGCACCACCGCAGGCGAGATCGCCCGGAACCAGCCGCCGACCCGCAGGGCTCCCGCGGCGAGCTGGACGAGGCCCGCCGCCACCAGGACGGGGCCGAGGGCGTCGAGCCCGTGCGCCTGCACGAACCCGTACACGATCACGGCGAGCCCGGCCGCCGGCCCGCTGACCTGGAGCGGCGAGCCCGCGATGAGCCCGACCACGATGCCGCCGACGATGCCGGTGATCAGGCCGCGCTCGGGCGGCACCCCCGACGCGATGGCGATGCCCATGCAGAGGGGCAGCGCCACCAGGAACACCACGAACGAGGCGGGCAGATCCCGGGCGAGGCTCGTCCGGATCGCGCCGCCGGGCCGGAGGCCGGCACCGGACCCGAGGCCGGCGCGGAGGCTGCGGGGGATCCGCATCGCGCTCACGCCGCCCGCGCGCGGGCGGCGGGCAGGGGGAGCGAACCGGGGACCGGCGCGTATTCCGGGGCGGCGACCTGCGGGACCGGGGCCACCGGCATGTCCGCCTCCGCGATCGGCCTGAAGCGTCCGCTCGCGCCGTCATGGGCCAGCAGCGCGCCCGACTCGATCTCGAAGAACCAGCCGTGCAGGCGTAAGGAGCCCTTGGCGAGGCCGGCCGCGACGCTCGGGTGGGTGCGCAGGTTGGAAAGCTGCACCACCACGTTCTCCAGGGCGAGCGCCCGGTGGCGCGCCTGCGGGTCCATGCCCTCGGGATAGGCCTCGCAGACGATGCGCTCGGCGGCCTCGGCGTGGCGCAGCCAGGCCGCGACGCTGGGCATCCGCGCCACGAGGCCCGGGTTCATCAGGCCCTTCATGGCGCCGCAATCGGAATGGCCGCAGACCACGATGTCGCGCACCCCCAGCGCCATCACGGCGTATTCGATCGCCGAGGAGACGCCGCCGATCACATCGGAGGCCGGGGGCACGATGTTGCCGGCGTTGCGGCAGACGAACAGGTCGCCGGGCCCCGCCTGAGTGATGTGCTCGGGCGAGACGCGGGAATCCGCGCAGGCGATGATCAGCGCGCTCGGGTGCTGACCGTCCCGCACGAGCTGCTGGTACATCTGGCGCTGGCCCGGGAAGACGTTGCCCTGGAAGCTGGCGATGCCCTGGATGATGTTGTTCACGGATGTGGCCTCTGAGGCTGGGAGGAGGGGGGCGGACGCGCGAAGCCCGGGCGCCGCGCCTCGGGACCGTCAGTCCGGACGGGGAGGGCAGGGCGGTCGGGCGGCGGCCTCGTCAGCGCCGGGGCCGGCTTTCCGTCGTGCCGGAGGCCCAACGGGGATCGATCACGCGGCGGCGCGCGACCGCAGTCTCGTCCTGGACCGTCGGCCCGGGCCCCGAGGCGGGCGGCGCGAGGGCGCCGCTCAGGAGCGCGAGGATGAGCTGGGTCCTGGTGTGGGTCATCGAGCCCCCTCGTGCATTCGTCGTCCCGACGCCGAACACCGTGTCCTGCGCCGATGAGCCGAACATAACTCCCGTTACTCGAAGTTGATGTGCGTGTTGGCACAGTAAATCAAGATAAAATTTAATCCATTGCTTTGGTTTACTTGGTGTGAGATCGCACCTCGGCGTTCCGCTGCGCGATGATCTCGGGGATTAGAGTGCGTGCTGCTGCGCGCGGGCCCCCCTTCCGGAGAGGCCGCCGCGCGCGTCGGGGATTGGGGGCGGCCGAGCTCGGGCCAGCCAACCGCGTCGGGGTGGCGCGCGGCATCGTTCGGGCCGCCGCGCGACGGCAGGATCTGAGACGCCGCCGGCACGGGGTGAAGAGGCCGCCTGCGGGCCGGTTCAGACCCGCCGTGTCCCTGCGCGGCGCGTGATCGGGATCGGGGCGGCCTCGGGCCGGCAGGCCGCGGGCAGCTGTGCCGACGCCATGTAGACGAGGCCCCCCGGCTCGTACGCGAGGCTCGCGCTGTCGCGGCCGGCAAAGCCCCGCTCCAGCAGGCGGGTACCGAACCCCTTTCGCGACGGGGGCGCCACCAGCGGGCCGGCGCATTCGCGCCAGGTCATCCGCAGGGTCCGGGCGCCGGGCGCGGATTCCAGCGCCCAGGCGAGCGATGCGCGTCCGCCCGGTGCCGAGAGCGCGCCGTGCTTGACCGCGTTGGTGCAGAGCTCGTGCAGGATCATCGTGAGCGCGAGGGCGACCTCGGGGGGCAGCCGCAGGTCGGGCCCGTCCAGGGTGACGCGTGCCGCCTCCTCACCCAGGAAGGGGTGCACCGCCTGGTCGGCGATCCCGCGCATGTCGGCGCCCACCCAGCTCTCGCGGGTGAGGACGTCGTGGGCGCGGGACAGCGTGAGCAGCCGTGCCTCGAAGGCGTCGCGCCCGGCTGCCGCGCCGTCGCCGAGGTTCTTCAGGCTCTGGGCCGCCATCGACTGTACGGTGGCCAGGGTGTTCTTGACCCGGTGGTTCAGCTCGTCGACCAGGAGGAGGTGGGCCTCCGCGCGCCGGGCGAGTTCGTCCGCCGCCCCGGTGAGGGCCTCGGCGATCATCGCGCCTTCGCGTACGATCGCCCGGGGAAGGGGCGGCAGCGGCCCATCGCGCCCCAGCGCCCCCGCGGCCGCCGCCAGGTCCCGCAGCGGGCGGGCGATCAGGCCGGCGAGCAGCCATCCGAGCAGCGCCGCCGCGAGCGCGACCGCGCTGCCCGCTTCCAGGATAGTCCAGCGCAGGGCTGCCACCGGGGCCAGGGCCCGGTCGGCCTTCTGGCGCACCACCACCCGCCAGCCGAGGCCGGGATAGTCACGGTAGCCGGTCGTGCGCGCGCTGGCGCTGAGATACGCGGCGGTGCCGTCGGGCCAGGGTCCGACCCGGCTCGTGCCCTGCGGGTCGAGGGCGCGGCCGCCCGGCAGCACGGCCTCGGGGAGGAGGGTACCCTGCAGGGCTGGCGGCCCGAGCAGCACGGTGCCGTCGCGCGACAGGATCAGGATCTCGGCCCCCTCGCGGTAGCTCCGGAGCGCCCCCTCAAGGTCGCGCGCCAGGTCGCGTGCCCAGATCCAGTCGAGATGGGCGGCGAGCACGCCGAGGAAGCGCCCGTCCGGCGCATGGACCGGGGCGGCGACGTCGAGGAGGCGCAGGGGCTCGCGCGCGACCGGGGCGAGCATCTTCAGCAGGAGCTTGGCCGGGTGCACGTCCCCCACGAAGGGGCCGTCGCGTGCCTTGCGGAAATAGTCGCGGCCGGAGACATCGGCCCCCTCCAGCGCGCCGGTGCTGGTGACGGAGACGCGCCCGTCCGGATCGATCAGCCCGATGATCGAGTAGGCCGGGTAGGTCGCCTGGAGGCGCTCCATCACGGCGCGCTTGGTGGCCGCCCCGGTTCCGGGGGTTCGCAGGCTGTCCGAGGCGGCCGCGACCTGGATGTCGCGCCAGCGCTCGAACATGCCCAGGTCCAGGCCCCGCGCCATTTGCCCGGCGATCTCGGCGAGCTGGCCGCCGACCTCGGCCTCGAGCCGGCGCGTCGCCTCACGGCTCACCAGGACGGCCAGTGCCAGGGCGGCCAGGAAGCCGAGCATGCCGAAGCCCAGCGCTAGCACGAGGCGCAGCCGCGGCACGGCCGGCCTGCGACGGGGGGCGAGATCGGTCAGGCCTCCGTGATCGGATCGCGATTCCGACGCCGCTGCGGGCTCCGATCGGGCGACCGCTTGCATCCGCTCCCCCCGGGGACCCGGCCGGCCCGCCCCCGGTCGAGGGAGATCGCGTCCGCCACAGCGTGTCTCAGCACGCGCGGGATGCCTCAGCAAGGCAGGATCGAACTCCGGCGACCCATTATTGCTATCGGTAGTTGCAAAGATGCACCCGGCAGCCCCGGTGCCGCCAGCCCCCGAGCTGCGGGTGAGCCGACCGCCGGAGGCGAGGGCCACGGCGGGGTCGCACGCATCACGGTGCGGGAATCCGGGAGGGACGCCCGGGTGCGTCAGAATCCGGGCGAGGCCCCCGGGATCGTGCCGCCGTAGCCCCAGCCGGTGAAGGGCGGGGCCGCGACCCGCTCCCGCGTGGCCGGGGGAACCGAGAGCGCGAGCGGCCGGCGCACCGGCCCGGCTCGCCAGATCAGGAGCCGGTCGCCCGCTGCCATGCGGGCCAGGGTCCGGTCCATGTCCGACTGTGCCGTCCGGTGGTGATGCCGCCCGGGATGCGGGCGGGCCTCGGCCGGCGCGCCCGCCAACAGCAGCGCCGCCGGGAGCAGGGCCGGGAGGATCGAGACGGGACCGGTGCGCATGGTGCGGCTCGACACTTCGTGTGCGACGGGAAAGCGCCCGCACCGGCAGCTACGCCGCCGCGCGGCCCCGGGTTCCGCGACCGGGGCACGATGCGCGTTCCGCTCTCCCGCCCGGATTGCGGCGCGCCGGGACCGGACGAAGAAACCTTTGCGCCGCTCGCGGCTTGGATGGGCGGCGGGCCGCGGGGCCGGATCGGGAATCGTCTCAAGCACATGGCCAGCCTCAGCGTCGCGATCGCGTTCGGCGTCCGCCTGCTTCTCGTGCTGCTGTTCCTGCCGTTCAGCGCGCTCGACAAGATCCTGAACTTCGAGGGCGCCGTCGGCCAGGCGCGGCAGGCCGTGCACGCCACCGCGGCGGCCACTTTGCTGATCCTGATCGGGCTCGGCGTCGAGATCGGGATGTCGCTCTGCATCCTGACCGGCACGGCCGACCGGGCCGCCGCCTTCGTGCTCGCCGGCTATTGCGGCGTCACGGCGCTGCTGTGGAAGCGGTTCTGGGCGCCCGGCGACTTCTGGGCCGGCGGCAAGGGCCGTGAACTGTTCTGGGACTTCTTGAAGAATTTTGCGCTCGCGGGCGGCTTCCTGCTCATCACCTTCGGCACGGGGGCCGGGACGGTCCAGAGCTTCTTCGCCGACCCGCTCGCCTCGTCCCACCCCTACACGGTCGCGGACCACGCCCGGCCGTAGCCGGGCGCCGGATCCTCACCCCTTCGGCACGGTGGCTTCCATCGAGGGCCGGCGCTCGAACACCGCGTACCACGCCGCGGTGGCGGGGCGCCCCTCACGCCACGTCAGATCGGCGAAACGCAGGTCGAGGTAGCCGAGCGCGCAGGCCATCGCCACCGTGCCGATATCCAGCACCGGCAAGTCGGCCACCAGCGCCTCGAACCGGTCCAGCGCCGCGTTGATCTTGCCGACCTGGCCGGCCTCCCAGGCGTCCCAGCGCTGGGCTTCCGGGCGCAGCACCCGCTCGTAGCGGGTGAGCAGCGCCGCATCGAGCAGGCCGTCGGCCAGCGCCTGCCGGGTCAGGGCGTCCCAGCGGGCGGGCCCCTCCGGGAACAGGCGGGGGCCGGCCGAGAGGCTGTCGAGATACTCGCAGATCACCCGGCTGTCGTAGAGCGCGGTGCCGTCCTCCAGCGCCAGGGCCGGGATCTTGCCCAGCGGGTTGTGGGCGGCGACCTCCGCGGACGGTCCGGTCGGGGAGGCCCCGGCGGCGGTGACGGCGATCCGGTCGATCAGCCCGGTTTCGTGGGCGAGCACCAGCACCTTGCGGGCGTAGGGGGAGGCGGGGGAGTAGAGGAGCTTCATCGGACCGTCCCGGTTCGTCGTGACGCCGGGACCTTGCACCGTTGCCCCGCGGAATCCAGCCCCGGGCACGGCCCGACGGACGATCAGACCTTCCGGGTCATGCCGGAGCCGGCATGCACCGCCCGCCCCCGGCTCCGACCCTTGGCCCGGACGCGCGCGCGCCACGCCAGGATGCCGGTGGCCGCCCGGTCCAGAAGGAACAGGGACAGGCTGACGACGATCGCCAGCACGCAGATGGCGCCGATGAGCACGCCCCAGATCCCGGGCGCCGGAATGATCATCAGGCACAGCAGGCCGAACACGGCCGCGCCGGGAATCCACTTCGCCATCGCGCTGCCAGCCTCGGGACAGAGTGAAATACTGCCCTGAGGTTCGTATGAAGTCCTTAATATAATCATTCACCAGAATTGATTTGCGATGTCTAATTTATCAGATCTGTTCCGGCTTAAAAGTCGGTTTCAAATCGGTAAATAGAGTATCGACAGCGACCGGCGATCGACCGGCGACGGCCGGGATCGCTCCCGGCCGGTGACAGCGCGGCCGCGCTGTCTGCACAAGCCGCAACGTGCCGGGAATCCGGGCTTCACCGGCGCGGCCGAATCGGCGTATCGAACGGAGAGCCCATCGCGACGATGCGGGAGAGACCGGGATCCTCCCACCAGAGGGGGCTCGGCGCCGACGGAGCAACCGCCCCGGAAACTCTCAGGCACCGGAACCGTGTCGTCAGGGCGATCTGGAGAGTGGTGCAGCGGGTCCTCCCGTGGGCACCCGCCGAAGGGGACGTCCGCGTGAAGCCTCGCCAGGGCCGATGTGGATCAAGCTCTCAGGCACCGGGACAGATGGGGCGCGCAACCGGCCGACCACACAGGACGGCCTCCTCGCGTCCCCATGTCCCGGAGTCCAAACCCATGACCCACATCGCCGTGATCGGCGCCGGCATCACCGGCGTGACGACCGCCTATGCGCTCGCCCAGCGCGGCTACCGCGTCACTGTCCTCGACCGGCAGCGCTACGCCGCCATGGAGACCTCCTTCGCCAATGGCGGCCAGCTCTCGGCCTGCAACGCCGAGGTCTGGAACAAGCTCTCCACGGTGATGCAGGGCCTGCGCTGGATGCTCCGCAGCGACGCGCCGCTGCTGATGAACCCCAGCCCCTCCTGGCACAAGCTCTCCTGGATGGCGGCGTTCGTGCGCGAGATCGCCCATTACCGCGCCAACACCTTGGAGACCGTGCGGCTGGCGCTCCGGGCCCGCAAGGCGCTGTTCGCGATGGCCGAGGCCGAGGGGATCGACTTCGACCTGAAGACCCGCGGCATCCTGCACTTCTACCGGGACCGGGCGAGCTTCGAGAAGGCGCAAGCCGTCAACGCGCTGCTGCAGGAGGGCGGCCTCGAGCGCTACGCCGTGACCCCGGAGGAGATCCGGACCATCGAGCCGACGCTCGCCGGGTCGTACCATGGCGGCTTCTTCACGCCCTCCGACGCCACCGGCGACATCCACGCCTTCACCCGGGGCCTCGCCGCCGCCTGCGCCCGCAAGGGTGTCGCCTTCATCCACGATGCGAGCGTGGAGCGGATCGCCCCGGGCGAGGGCGGCTACGCGATCGGCTGGCGCCGCGCCGACCACTTGACCGGCCACGCGGCTGACCGCGCCGCCGACCCGCAGCTGCTCCGGGCCGACGCGGTGGTGATCTGCGCGGGCTGCGCGAGCCGGCACTTCGCCGCGATGCTCGGGGACCGGGTCAACATCTACCCGGTGAAGGGCTACTCGATCACCGTGAACCTGCTGTCCCCGGAGGCCCGGAAGGCGGCCCCGGAGGTGAGCATCCTCGACGAGGCGGCCAAGATCGTCACGAGCCGCCTGGGCGATGAACGCCTTCGGGTCGCCGGCACCGCCGAGTTCAACGGCTTCAACCGCGATATCCGCCACGACCGGGTCCAGCCGCTGATCGACTGGACCCGGGAACAGTTCCCGCGGGTCGACACCGACCGGGTGGTGGCCTGGAGCGGCCTGCGTCCCATGCTGCCGAACATGCTGCCCAAGGTCGGGCGCGGCCGCCTGCCGGGGGTGTTCTACAACACCGGCCACGGCCATCTCGGCTGGACGCTCTCGGGTGCCACCGCCGAGATCGTCGCGCAGGCGGTCGTGGCCGAGCACGACCCGGAGACCTCCGTCCTGCCGCTCGCGGCCTGACGGAACCGGATCCCGATCCGGCGCCGGGCTCACGGCTCCGGACCGGGACGAAACGCGCAGTCCCTTCGGGGGGACGGACGGCGCGTTTCACCAGATTATTTTGTATTCTCTGCCAGAGCCGCCCCGGAAGCCCGAGCCGCGATGCGCATGTCCCCCGCCTATATCGACCCCGTCACGCGGAAGACCTACCCGATCGAGACGCCGCGCTGGCGCTCGGAGACAGGCGGTCCGCTGATGATCACCGACCTCCCGGGGATCGGCCGCGGTGAGATCGACACGGGGCGGCGCTCCCTCTGGCGCTACGCCGCCGCACTGCCGGTGGCGGTGGCCGATCCCGTTTCCCTCGGCGAGGGCTGCACCCCGCTGGTGCGCCGGCCCTGGCGCGGTGGGGAGGCCCATTTCAAGCTCGAGTGGTTCGCGCCCTCGGGCAGCTTCAAGGACCGCGGCGCCGCCGTGATGCTGTCGATCCTGCGCCAGCAGGGCATCGGCGCGGTGCTGGAGGATTCCTCCGGCAACGGCGGCGCCGCGGTGGCGACCTATGCCGCCGCCGCCGGGATGCGTGCCAGGATCCTGGTCCCGGCCTCCACGTCGCCTGCCAAGACCGTGCAGATGCGGGCCGCCGGGGCCGAGGTCGAGCTGGTGCCCGGCACCCGCCAGGACACCGCCGACGCCGCCGTGCGGCAGGCGGATTCGATCTTCTACGCCAGCCACAACTGGCAGGCGCATTTCCTCCAGGGCACCAAGACCCTGGCCTACGAGCTGTGGGAGGATCTGGGCTTCCGCGCGCCCGACGCCGTGATCATCCCCTGCGGCGCGGGCAGCAACGTGCTCGGCTGCGACATCGGCTTCTCGGAACTGCTGCGCCGGGGCGAGATCGCCCGCCTGCCCCGACTCTACGCGGTCCAGCCGGCCCATTGCGCGCCCCTGCACGCGGGCTTCGCGGCCGGCGCCGAGGATTTCGTGCCGGTCACGCCGCGCCCGACGCTGGCCGAGGGCGCCTCGATCGCCCAGCCGGTGCGCGGCCGGGCGGTACTGGCGGCGCTTCGCCGCTCGGGCGGCGGCACCGTGGCGGTCTCCGAGCCGGCGATCGAGGCGGCGCTGATGGACCTCGCCCGCTCCGGCCTCTACGTCGAGCCGACCTGCGCGATGGCCGCGGCGGCGCTCACCGACCTCACCGCGCGCGGCGCGATCCGGCCGGACGAGACCACCGTGGTGGTGCTCACCGGCACCGGCATCAAGGCGACGCCGCGCATCGCCGAGCTTCTGGGCCTCGCCCCGTGACGCAAGCCCGCTGACGCGCGATCAGGATCAGGAGGAAACCCCATGCGCAACAACATCCCCGCGAGCGTCGGCATGCCGGTCGAGGCGGTCGACACGCCCTGCCTGATGGTCGATCTCGACGCCTTCGAGCGCAACGTCGCGAAGCTCGGCCGCTTCATGAAGGAGAACGGCCTGCGCCACCGGGCGCACGCCAAGACGCACAAATCCTCCGACATCGCGACCCTGCAGATCGAGCTGGGCGGCGCCTGCGGCGTGTGCTGCCAGAAGGTCAGCGAGGCCGAGGCGCTGGTGAGCGCCGGCATCCGCGACGTGCTGGTCTCCAACCAGGTGGTCGCGCCCCGGAAGATCGAGCGGCTGGCCGCGCTCGCCACCCGGGCGCGGGTGCTGGTCTGCGTCGACGACCTCGGCAACGTCGACGACCTGTCGGCGGCGGCCGTGAAGTACGGCGTCACCCTCGAATGCCTCGTGGAGATCGATGTCGGCGCCGGCCGCTGCGGCGTCGCCCCGGGCGAGCCCGCGGTGGCGATCGCCAAACGCATCGCGGCGGCGCCCGGGCTGACATTCGCGGGGCTGCAGGCCTACCAGGGCAAGGCGCAGCACGTCCGCGATTACGGCGAGCGCAAAGCCCTGATCCAGGCGGCGATCGACGAGACCCGGCGCACCGTGGACCTGCTGAAGGCCGCGGGGCTCGCCTGCGACATCGTCGCGGGCGCCGGCACCGGCAGCTTCGCCCTGGAGGGCGGCAGCGGCGTCTACAACGAGCTGCAATGCGGCTCGTACGTCTTCATGGACGCCGACTACCAGCGCGTGAAGGACGCCGACGGCCGGCCGATCGCGGATTTCGAGAACAGCCTGTTCATCGTCACGGCGATCATGAGCAAGGCGAAGGCGGAGATCGCGATCTGCGACGCCGGCCTGAAGGCCCAGAGCATCGACAGCGGCCTCCCGGTGGTGTTCGGCCGCGACGACGTGGAATACATCAAGTGCTCGGACGAGCACGGGGTGATCAGCGATCCCGGCAACGTGCTCAGGCTCAACGACCGCCTGATGCTGATCCCGGGCCATTGCGACCCGACGGTCAACGTCTACGACTGGTACGTGGGCGTGCGGAACGGCCGGGTCGAGGCGGTCTGGCCGGTCACCGCCCGCGGCATGACCCTGTGATCGATCGGTACAGGCGCCGCTCCCGCCAGCCCCCCTCATCCTGAGGCCTCCGCTGCGCTCCGGCGCCTCAGCATGAGGGCGCGGGCGGCAGCGGCCCGAGTCAGAGGAAAGGTTTGCCGCTCATGCGCTTCATCTCGGAAGAGGACTCCGCCGCCCTGGTCGACCACGCCATGGCGTTCGAGGCGGCCCGGGAGGCGCTGATCGCCGCGGTCTCGCCCGGCACGACCCTGTTCCCGGCGGTGCTCGGGCACGGCACGGACCCGGCCAACCGCTTCTCGATCAAGTCGGGTTCGACGGCCGATTACGCGGGCCTGAAGGTCGGCTCGTTCTGGCCCGGCAACCCGGCCCGCGGGTTGCCGCGGCACAATTCGGTGATCCTGCTGTTCGACCAGGCGGTCGGCCGGATCGACACGGTGATCGAGGCGGGGCGGGTCAACGCCTACCGCACCGCCGCCGCCGACGCGGTGGCGGCGCGCGTGCTGGCCCGGCCGGATTCGGCGGTCCTGGCCCTGTTCGGGGCGGGCAACCAGGCGGAGTTCGAATGCGCGGCCCTCGCCCGGGTGCTGCCGATCCGGGAGGTGCTGGTGGTCGCCCGGGACCCGGCCAAGGTCGCGGGCTTTTCCGAGCGCCTGCGGGGGCAGGGGGCTTCCGGGATCGCCGTGCGGGCGGTCTCTCCCCGGGAGGCCTGCGAGGCCGCTGACGTGATCGTCACCGCCACCCCCGCGCGGGCGCCGCTGTTCGAGGCCGCGTGGGTCCGGCCCGGCACGCATATCGCCGCCATGGGGGCGGACGCCAAGGGCAAGCAGGAGCTGCCCCCCGACCTGCTGGAGCGGGCGGCCCTGTTCTGCGACCTGCCGGGGCAATCCCGCGCCATCGGCGAGTTCCAGCACGCCCCCGCGGACGCGGTCCTGCGGGCGATCGGCGCCGTGCTCGGGGGCGGGGAGGGGGGCCGGACCGCGCCGGACGCGATCACGGTGTTCGATTCCTCCGGCATCGCCCTGCAGGACCTGACCATCGCGCGGGCGATCCTCGCCAAAGCGGACGGGCGCGGGTAGGGGACGCCGACGCCGGCCCTCCCCGCCCCGGCGTAGGACAGCGCGGCATGCAGGACAGGCAAATCCGGGTCATCGGCATCGGCACGGGCGATCCCGAGCACCTGACCCTGCAGGCGGTGCGGGCGCTGGCCGACGTCGACGCGGTGTTCGTGCTCGACAAGCGCGCCGAGACCGCCGACCTCGTAGCGATCCGCAGGCGGGTCTGCGCGGCGCATATCCGAAAACCCCACCGGGTCGTCACCGTGGGGGACCCGCCCCGGGAGCGCCGCCCCGCCGATTACGGCGGCACCGTCGAGGCCTGGCACGCGGCCCGGGCCGAGCGCCTGGAGGCGGCCTTCGCGGCGGAACTCGGAGCCGGGGAGGTCGGGGCGATCCTGGTCTGGGGCGACCCCGCCCTCTACGACAGCACCCTGCGCATCCTCGACCGCATCACTGCGGGCGGGCGCCTCGCCCTGAGCCGGACGGTGATCCCCGGCCTGTCCAGCGTGCAGGTCCTGGCCGCCCGCCACGGCGTGCCGCTGAACGCGATCGGCGGGACGGTGCTGATCACCACCGGGCGGCGCCTCGCCGCGGGCTGGCCCGCAGATGCCGACAGCGTCGTGGTGATGCTCGACGGCGACCCGGGCTTCGCCCATCTCGACCCGGACCTGACGATCTACTGGGGCGCCTATCTCGGCAGCCCGGACGAGATCCTGGTCGCCGGCCGTCTCGGCGCGGTCGGCGAGGAGATCCTCCGGGTCCGGGCCGAGGCCCGCGCCCGCCACGGCTGGATCATGGACATCTATCTGCTGCGGCGTGACCGAGCCGCTACGGACAGAGCAGGCGGACCCGGCTAGACCGCCGCGATGCTGCGTTTGCGGGATTACCAGCGCGCCAGCCTCGACGCGCTCTCGGCCGCCTGGGGGCGGGGAGGGGCGGATGACGCGGCGCCCGGCCACCTGGTCGTGCTGCCCACGGGGGCCGGCAAGGCCCTGGTCATCGCGGCCCTGGCCCGCGAGACCCTCGAACAGGACCCCCGCGCCCGGGTGGCGATCGTCACCCACAGCCGCGAGCTCGTCGCCCAGAATTGTTCGGAATTGACCCGCTACTGGCCGGAGGCGCCGGCCGGCATCTTCTCCGCCGGGCTCGGGCGGCGGGAGGCCGGGGCGCAGGTGCTGGTCTGCGGCATCCAGTCGGTGGCGGACCGGCTCGACACGATCGGCCCGCGCGACCTCGTGATCGTCGACGAGGCGCACCTGATCCCGCGTGCCGCCGACACCCGCTACGGCCGCTTCCTGGCGGGCCTGCGGGCGCTCACGCCCGGCCTACGGGTGGCGGGCTTCACCGCGACCCCCTACCGGCTCGATTCGGGCCGCCTCGACGCAGGCGCCGGCCGCCTGTTCGCCGGGATCGCCTACGAGGCCGATACCGGCGACCTGATCCGGCGCGGCTTCCTGGCGCCGCTCGTGTCCAAGGCGACGCTGACCCAGCTCGACGTCTCCGGGGTCGGCCGGCGTGGGGGCGACTACATCCCGGGCGAGCTGGAGGCGGCGGTCAACCGCGACTGGATCACCCGCGCCGCCGTGGCGGAGCTGGCCGAGTACGGGCGCGGGCGCCGGGCGTGGCTCGCCTTCTGCGCCGGCCTCGCCCATGCCGATTCCGTGCGCGACGCGGTGCGCGCCGAGGGCTTTTCCTGCGAGACGGTCTCGGGTGAGACCGGGCGCCGGGAGCGCGATCGGATCGTGGCCGCGTTCCGGGCCGGACAGATCCGCTGCCTGACCTCGGTCGGCGTGCTCGGCACCGGCTTCAACGCCCCCGAGGTCGACCTCGTGGCCCTGCTGCGCCCGACCCGCAGCACCGGCCTCTACGTGCAGCAGGTCGGCCGGGCGCTCCGGCGCGCACCGGGCAAGGACGACGCGCTGATCCTCGACTATGCCGGCCTGGTGCGGATGCACGGCCCGGTCGATGCCGTCACCGCCCGGAGCGCCGCCCAACTGCTCGGCGGGGCAGGGGGCCTGCGGGCCAAGCCCTGCCCCAGCTGCGGCGCCCTGATCGCGCTGAACGCCTCAACCTGCGAGGCCTGCTGGACCGAGCCGGAACACGAGGCCGATGCCGCCGCCCTGCACGAGGCCGCGGCCGATGACGAGCTGCCGATCCTCTCGGCCGACCTCGGCAGGGCCGGCTCCGAGCCGGCCGGCCCTCCCCCCGAGGCGGATGCGCCCTGGCATCCGGTGACGGCCCTGAGCCTGGAGGCCGCCCCGGACGGCCTCGACCTCGTGCTCGGCTGGCGGGACGGCGCCGCTTCGGCCGATTGGCGGGTGCGCCTGCGGCCCGAGCGCAGCGGCTACGAGCGGGAGAAGGCGGTGCTGTGGTGGCGCGGTCTCGGCGGCGGCCGCGACGCGCCGATGAAAGCCGCCGGCTTCCTGGAGCGGGCCGAATCCCTGGCGCGGCCGGCGGCGGTCCGGATCCGGCCGGGCCGTCTGTCGGAGCAGATCGAGTGCCGCGCGCAGGATGGCCGGATCCTCGGGGACATGCGCCGGCTGGGCGCGCGCGCGGCGTGACGCCGCGGGGAGGGGACATGGACCGCCCTCGCCCGGTTCACCCGACACCGGCCGACGGCCGGGCCATAAATCCGACCGGACACCAGGCTCGGCGACCGGCCGCGCGGCCGGGTGCTTTGGAGGCCGGGTGTTTGGCATGCCCCCTCGCCCGGCCGATTCAGGTCTTTGGTTCCATAATATATCTTATGCGAACGCTCGGTGTCGGTCGGGCGCGGGTCGGGAGGGCCCTGGTCAGGATGGACGATGGGCATGCCTGGATGCGCGTCGTCGTGGCGAGGCCGGACGACCAGGCTCCAGGGGCCCGCTCGGACCCGCATGCCCGGGCCCGCCGGTCGCCAGATCCTGTCGCGATGCCGTGTCGGCGGTCTCGGCTGCGGTTACGAGAACCGTGACCGCAGCCGGGCGAGGAGGCCCAGGCCGTCGGGCCGGGCAGGCGGCGTGGGCAGCCTGGGCGGGGCCCCCTGCTCCGGGATCGGCCCCTCATGGAAGCGCGCGCCGTACGACCAGAAGCTGTCCCGCTTCGTCCCGATCATGCCGAGCCCCACGGGTTCGCGGTCCACGCCCGCGCGCATCCTCCCGGCCGCCCAGACGCGCTGCCAGCAGGCGCGTTTCGACAGGTCGGCGTCGCGCCAGCCCAGGCGCGCATAGCCGGCGGCCGCGAAGACCCGCTCGCCGCCGAACGCCTCCGGGATCCACACCCAGCTCGAGAACACGTAGACCTTGTCGGTGCCGAGGGTGGCCGGGTCGACCGCCCGTGTGTAGGCGCTGAGCGCCACCTCCGGGTGCCGGCCGGCATGCCGGCGCAGGCCCCCCCGCAGGCGCAGGGCCTCGGCAAAGGCGCCCTCGCCCAGATTGGTCGGCGCCTCGCCGTGTTTCAGCGCGTAGGCGCTGTCGACCAGGCGGAGCCAGGGCTCCAGGTCGACGTCCCACGCCTGCTCGGTGGGCGCGAAGCGGCGCACCCTCCCCTCGATCAGCCGGTCGGCGACGGGCTGGGCGGGCTCGGGCCTCCAGTCCGGCCCGGCCTCGGTCACGCGCAGCAGCGTCGACGGGCCGTGTGCCCAGACCGCCTCGGCCAGCTGCGCGAAGGCGGAGGCCGGCTCCTCGCGGCCGGCCTTGCGCACCAGGATCTTCGATCCGTCGGCGAGATCATCCAGCATCTTGCGCTTGAGATGAGCGAGCCGGCCGTATTCGCGCTCCAGCAGCAGTGCCGGGTCGATCGACCCGGCCGGGTGACCCGTATTCGACCAGATGTTGTAGTGCAGGCTGTGGCAGTAATAGGTGCCGCCGTCGCTCACGGCGATGCGCAGGTCGCCCGGAACGCCGAAATCCGCGAAGCCGCAGCGCAGGCCGCGGATCAGGTCCTCGATCGGCGTGTAGGCGAATCGGAGCAGGCCGGACGGCTCGACACCGCCGTAGCGCTGCACGAACCCGAACTCGCAATTGTCGCCCAGGCTCCGAAAGCCGTGGAGCCGCTTCGAGAGCGCCGCGGCACCCGCGTTCCTGATCTCGCTCACTGTGTCCGTCTGTCTCGCCGAGCCCTTCGGGCGCAGATCGCGACTTCCGCGGGCGTTTGTCCAGCCCCGCTCATGCCCGGACTTCATCGCCGGCGAGCGGCAGGATCCGCGGTCCCGGATCCCGCACCCGCGTGCCGGCCTGCCGCGGGGGAGGGGCGAACCGCGTCATCCGATGAGGGACCGGAGCGGCCTGCCCCCTGCCCTCGCCGATCTCCGCGCCGAGGCCCGGTCGCGTCAGGCGGCCCGTCGCCGCGCCTCCGCGTCGGGCGCGCGCTCCGGCCCCCCGCCCCGGAACCGGGCGAAGCGCAGGGCCAGGTCCGGCAGGATCGCGAGGTTGAGCAGCGTCGAGGTGACGAGGCCGCCCAGGATGACGAGGGCCATCGGGCCCTCGATCTCCCGGCCGGGCTCCCCCGCCCCGAGGGCCAGCGGCAGCAGGCCGAGGCCGGTCACCAGGGAGGTCATCAGGATCGGCACCATCCGGTCGGCGGCGCCCTCGACCGCGGTGGCCCGGATCCAGGGGCGCCCCTCGGTCACGAGCTGCTCGTAATGGGCGATCATCATCACGCTGTTGCGCAGGCTGATGCCCGACAGGGTGACGAAGCCGACGATCGAGCCGAGGGAGAGCACGCCCCCGGTCATCACGATGGCGGCCACCCCGCCGACGAAGGCGAAGGGCAGGTTCACCAGCACCAGGAGCAGGTTGGCCCCCGAGCCCGTCACCACGGCGAGCAGCAGCACGATGCCGAAGCCCGCCAGGCCGGCATGGGCCAGCAGATCGGTGCGCGCCCGCGCCTGCGCCTCCGCGGCCCCCGCGAAGGCGACGTAGACGCCCTCCGGCAGGCGCACCGAGCGGGCGATCTTGGTCCGCGCCGCCGCCACGAAGCCCGCCACGTCCCGCCCCTCGACGCCCGCGGTCACCGCCTGGACGCGCTGCGCACCCTGGTGCTGTACCTGGTAGCGCCCGGCGCTCTCGTAGATGTCGGCGACCTGGGACAGGCGGACGTAGCGCCCGCCCGGCGTGCGCAGGGGCAGGTCGCCGACGGCGCTGAGGCGGCCGCGCGCCCGCCCGTCGAGGATCACCAGCACGTTGAACACCGCGTTGCCGACATAGGTCTGGCCGACCGTGTCGCCCTGGTAGGCGGTGCGCACGGCCTCCAGCACCTCGATCGCGTCGAGGCCCCAGTGGCGCAGGTCCGCGGGGCGGAGCGCCGCCGTCACCTGCGGCAGGCCGGCCGGGGAGGCGAGCTGCACGTCGCGGGCGCCCCGGACCTCGGCGAGTTCCCGTGCCACCGCGCGGGCGGTGGCCTCGATCCGGTCGAGGTCGTTGCCGACCACGTTGACGACCACCGGCGCGGTGTAGCCCGAGACCGTCTCCTCGATCCGCTCGGTCAAAAAGGTCTTCAGGGAGAAGGCCGCGCCCGGGAACCCGGCGATCAGCCCGCGGATCCCGGCCTCCACGGCCCGCTGGGCCGCGCCGTCGAGGCCGGGCTCGAGGTCGATATGGATCTCGCTGTAATGGGTGCCCGCCGTGTCCTGCCCCGCCTCGGCCCGGCCGATCTGCGAGGCCACCGCCCGCACCCCCGGGATGCGCTTGAGGTCGCCCGTGATCAGGCTGCCCAGGCGCTGCGATTCCTGCAGGGCGGTGCCCGGCGCCGCCGCCATGTGCAGGATCAGGTGGCCCTCCTTCAGGTCGGGCAGGAAGCTCGCGCCGAGCCGCGGCAGGAGGGCGACCCCGGCCAGCACCGCCAGGGCGCTCGCGGCGATCGCGGTCCGCGGCGCCCGCCCGATGCCGGAGAGCAGCGCCCGGTAGAGCGCCCGGCTCCGGCGCACCACCGGCGGATCGCCCGCCCCGGCCCGGTCGCGTCCCGCGCCGCCGAGCAGGAGCAGCGCGAGCGCGGGCGTCACGGTGAGCGCGACCAGCAGCGAGGCCAGCACGGCGGCGATGTAGGCCAGCGCCAGCGGTCCGAACAGGCGGCCCGCCACGCCGGTGAGCGCCAGCACCGGCAGGAACATCAGCAGCACCGCCAGGGTCGCGTAGGCGACCGCGCTGCGCACCTCCAGGATGGCGTCGAACACCACCCGGGCCGCCCCGCCGCCCCTGCCCCCGGCCCGCGCCTCGCGCAGGCGCCGCGCCACGTTCTCGACGCCGATCACCGCGTCGTCCACCACCTCGCCGATGGCCAGCGCGAGCCCGCCCAGCGTCATGGTGTTGAGGCTCTCGCCCCAGGCCTGCAGGGCGAGGGCGGCGGCGATCAGCGAGAGCGGGATCGCGGCGGCGCTGATCAGCGCGGTGCGCCAGTCGGCCAGGAACACCAGCAGCACGACGACCACCAGCGCGCCGCCGAGCGCCAGCGCCTGGATGACGTTGCCGTTGGCGACGTCGACAAAGTTCGCCGGGCGGAACAGGTCGGCGTGCAGGCTCACGCCCGCCCGCGCCAGTGCCGGCCGCAGCTCCTCCAGCGCCGCCTCCAGGCGGCCCGTGACCGCGCGGGTGTCGACGCCGACCTGCGCGCCGACCATCAGGAGCACGCCGGGCCTGCCGTCGACGAGCGCCGCGCCGATCGGCGGCTCGGGGGCCGACGTGACGGTGGCCACGTCGGCCAGCACCACGCTCGCCCCGCCCTCGTTGATCAGCACCGTGCGCCCCAGCGCCTCCGGGGTGAGCGACTGCCCCTCGGTGCGCAGGCCCACCCGCTGGTTGGGCGTATCCACGAAGCCGGCGCCGCGCACGCCGGTGGCCTTGCGGGCCGCCGCCAGCACGTCGTTGAGCCCGACCTGGTAGCGGATCAGGTCGTCGGGTCGGACCTGCACCTGGAGCGAGCGCACGTCGCCGCCGTAGACCGAGACCTGCGCGATGCCCGGCACCGCCTGGAGGCGCAGCCGGACCGTCCAGTCGGCCAGCGTGCGCAGCGCCATGGCGTCGCGGCTCTCGGAGGTTAGGCCGACGAGCAGCACCGTCGAGGTGGAGGAGGTGAGCGCGGTCATGGCGGGCGCCATCACCCCCTGCGGCAGCCGGCCCGCCAGCGCCGCGAGCCGCTCGTTGACGCGCTGGCGCACCCGGTCGACGTCGCTCCCGGCCTGGAATGCCGCGGTGATCACCGACAGGCCCTGGATCGAGGAGGAGCGGAGCGTCTCCAGCCCGGGCAGGCCGCCTACCGCCACCTCGATCGCCTGGGTGACCAGGACCTCGACCTGCTCCGGATCGAGGCCCGGCGCCTCGGTCTGGATCGTCACGGTCGGCGGCGCGAATTCGGGGAACACGTCGTAGCGGGCGCTCCGGAGGGCGTAGAGCCCGAAGACCAGGAGCGCGCAGGCCAGGGCCAGCACCACCCGGGGCAGCCGCACCGAGAACCCGACCAGCGCGGCCTGGGGGCCGCCGCGGGGAGCGGGGGGCCGCTCAGTCATCGTCGTCGCCGGCGACCCGGATCTGGCCCTTCATCTCCTCGGAGAGCAGCGCCTGGCCGCCCTTGAGCACGATCTCGCTGCCGCCGGGCAGGTCCTCGACCACGAAGGCATCGGCCGACATCGGCGCGTCGGCCCGGACCGGGTGGCGGACGTAGCCGCCGGCCTCGACGCCCCGGTAGACCCAGGTCCCCCCCTCCCCGTGAACCACCGCGTCCTCCGGCACCAGCACCCCCGTGGCCGAGCGCGCGGCCGGCAGGAACGCCATCGTGCTCATGCCGGGCAGGAGGCCGCTCTCGCCGGAGACGAGGTAGAAGAAGCTCTGGCCCTGGATCCGCGGGTCGGTGCGGGTGGCGGGCGAGACGAGGCGCAGGGCCACCCGGCTGCTCTGCGGCGGCACCTCGGCGAAGGCGGCCTGCGGCGGCGGGTTCAGGGCCTCCCCCGGCGGCAGCGTCACCTGCATCAGGAAGTCGGCGCGCTCGATCAGCCGCGTGACCAGCGGCGCCCGCTCGACGATGCCCCGGCCGATCACCGGCCCCCATTCCTGCTGGGCGGTGGCGGCCAGGGTGCGCACCTGCGACTCGGCGGCGGTCACCGCGGCCTGGTCGGTGAGGGCCGTGCCCTCGGCGGTCTCGATCTGGGCGGCCGCGACCGTCGCGGTGCCGAGGCTCCGGGCCCGCCGCGCGGCGCTGCCCGAGACCTCGGCGCGGGCCCGGGCGGTCTGGAGCGCGGCGACCGCGCCGGCATAGGCGTTGGTCAGCTCCGTCACCCGGGCGAGGTCGAGGACGCTGCCGTAGGCGGTCAGCTCCTGCCGGTGCGGCAGGGCCGCCAGGATTGCGGTCGCGAGGCCGATCCGGCCGCGCTCCTCCGGGGTGAGGCGCACGACCGTGCGTCCGTCCTCCACCGCGACGCGGGTCGCCGGCTGCGCCTTCTGATCCGGCGCGCCGGCGACCCGCGTGACCGGGACGAGCCCGTTCAGGGCGGTGAGGATCGGCGCGGTCTGGTCGCGCAGGCGCGCGCCCGCCCCCGTCAGGGCGGCCAGCGCGAGGGCGCCCGCCAGGACCAGCCCCGCGAGCAGCACGGGCCGCCGCCGTCGCACCACGCTTTCCTCCGCAACCGCTGCCCTCGGGCCTGGATTGCCACTTTTGCCCGTTTTCTTTGTCCGGATCTACCCGATCCTGGGCGCCGCATCACGGTCGCTCGGGTTGCGGATGCCGACCTTCAGCCCGCCAGCGGCACCTCCAGGCGGAAGCAGGCGCCTTCGCCGGTCCGCGGCGTTGTGAGGCTGCCGCCGAGCTGCCGGGTGAGGCTGCCGACGACGCGCATGCCGAGGCTCCGCGAGGTGCGCCCGATCTCGAAATCCGCCGGCAGCCCGACCCCGTCATCGGCCACCTCGACCACGAAGGCGTCGCGTTCGCGCTCGGCCCGGACCCGGATCTCGCCGCCCTCCGGGCGGGTCTCGGGCGGGTAGGCGTATTTGAGCGCGTTGGTGACGAGTTCGTTGACCAGCAGCCCGATCGGGATCGCCCGGTCGGCCGAGATCCTCTGCGGCGCGGCCGTGCAGGCGAGCCGCCGGCCCGGCGCGCCGCTGGCGAGGTTGGCCACCAGCTTCTCCAGGAAGGGGGCGAGGTCGAGTTCGCCGGGCACGCCTTCGCCCTCCCCCTCCCCGGCTCCGTCTCCTTGCCGCCAGAGCTGGTCGTGGACGCTCGCGATCGCCTCGACGCGGTTGCGCGCATCCGTCAGGGCCGTCTGCACGGCGGGCTCGGCCTCGGCGGCCCGGGCCTGGAGGGCGAGCAGGCTCGCCACGATGGCGAGGCTGTTCTTGACCCGGTGGCTCATCTCGCGGGCGAGCAGGTCCTGGCGGGCCAGCGCGGCGCGCAGCAGGCTCTCGGTGCGCAGGCGCTCGATCGCGCCTCCGAGCAGGTTGGCGAATCCCTGCATGAAGGCGATGTCGGCCTCCTCGAACATGCCCTCGCGGGTGTCGTCCACCTCCAGCACGCCGAAGGCGCCGTCCCGATTCTCGATCAGCACGTTGATCGCCCGGCGGATGCCGTGGTCGGCCATGAGCTGCGGCGTGCGGAAGCGGGTCTCGTCGGCGAGGTGGTTCGAGATCACCGGCCGGCCCGTCTTGAGGGCGAAGCCCGCCGGGGAGGCGAGGTCGGCCCCGACCCGGGCCTGCCCGATCACGTCGGGTCCCCAGCCGATTCCCGCGCGCACCAGCAGCTGGTCCTCGCCGCGCCGGTACTCCAGGGCCTTGCAGAACTCGGCGCCCATCCCCTGCGCGCACAGCTCCGCGGCGCGCTGCAACAGGTGGTCGACATCGGTGCCGCGCAGGGCCTCGACGCCGAACTCGGACAGGATCGCCTGCTGGCGCAGGCGGTAGCCGAGATCGGGACGTGCAGGCTCCTGCGACGCGTCCGGGCTGGGTTCCACTTCGGTCTGGTCGATATGCGCGGTCATGAGGGCTGGGAGACTAGCAGGAAGGTTGGCCCGGGGCGACGCAGGTCTACGGGCCAAGCCGCACCCGTCATCGCGCCCGTCGTCGCACCCGTCTTCGACATCCCTGCCCGCCCCGGAGCCTCCGGCTTCGTCCGGCGCTCCGTCAGTCCGACCCGTCTCGCGGGATGCCGACAAGCGATGGCCACAGGGCCGACGATGTGAACGGACGCTCCGGCAAGGCGCTCTCGATCGTCGCCTGCGCGGCCTGCCACCGCCTCGTGGCGGATCCGGTATCGGCCTCGGGCAGGCCGCGCGGGGCCTAGGGCCGTGCGCCTCATGATCCCGGGCAGGAACAGAGATCGCGCGTTCCGCAGCGCCCGGTGAGCTTCCGTCCGGCTGCGACATCCAGGTCTTGGATATGGGGGAACGCCCCCGGCCCAGGAGGCCTTCTCCCGCACCGAGACCATGGAGCGCACGATGACCGGCAAGGCCAAGGTGAAGTCCGGAGACGACGTGACCTACAGGTGGGGCAAGGGCACCGTCGCGGGCGCGGTGACCAAGGTCCACACCGAGGACGTCGAGAAGACCATCAAGGGCAACACGGTCAAGCGCGCGGCCTCGAAGGACGAGCCGGCCGTAGAGATCAAGACCGATAAGGGCAAGACCGTGCTCAAGTCCGTCACCGAGGTCACCGTCAAGTAAGCGGATCCGCGCAGGCTGCCTGCGCGGTGAGTTCGCGCACATCATCCCCGTCCCGGGTCTCGCCGGGGCGGGGGTGGCGGCTATCTGTAACGGTTCCAGACTTCGCGAAGCCGGGACCCTGCATGACCATTCCCCTCAGGCTCACCCTGAACGGGCAGACGCGCGCGATCGCCCTCGAGGACCCGCGCATCACCCTCCTCGACCTCCTGCGCGAGCGCCTCGGCCTGACCGGCGCCAAGAAGGGCTGCGACCGCGGCCAGTGCGGCGCCTGCACCGTCCTGGTGGACGGGCGGCGGATCAATGCCTGCCTGACGCTGGCCGCGAGCCTCGACGGGGCCGAGGTGCTGACCATCGAGGGGCTGGCCGAGGGCGACCGGCTGCACCCGGTCCAGGCGGCCTTCATCGCCCATGACGGCTTCCAGTGCGGCTTCTGCACCCCCGGCCAGATCATGAGCGCGGTGGGCCTGATCCGCGAGGGCCATGCCGGCACCGATCCCGAGCGCATCCGCGAGGGCATGAGCGGCAATCTCTGCCGCTGCGGCGCCTATGCGGGCATCCTGGAGGCGGTGAGGGACGCCGCCGGCCAGACGGAACACCGGGAGGACGCGGCGTGAGGACGTTCGACTACATCCGTCCGGCGAGCCTGCCGGAGGCCGTCGCGGCCGGGCAGCAGCCGGACACGGCCTATCTCGCCGCCGGCACCAACCTGGTCGACCTGATGAAGGGCGGCGTCGCCACGCCCGCCCGGATCGTCGACATCACCCGGCTGCCCGGCCTGTCGGCCATCGAGCGGCTGCCGGACGGCGGCACCCGGGTCGGCGCCCTCGTGCGCAACAGCGACCTGGCCTACGACGCGGCCTTCGCCGAGACCTACCCGATGGTCGCCGAAGCCCTGCTGGCGGGCGCCTCGGCGCAGCTGCGCAACGCCGCCACCGTCGGCGGCAACCTGATGCAGCGCACCCGCTGCCCGTACTTCACCGACGCCGTCTCGCCCTGCAACAAGCGCGAGCCCGGCGCCGGCTGCGCGGCCCTCGGGCACGCCACCCGCATCCATGCCGTGCAGGGCTGGAGCGAGCACTGCATCGCTACCCACCCGTCGGATTTCTGCGTGCCGCTCGTCGCCCTCGACGCGGTGGTGGAGATCGCCGGGCCGGACGGGGAGCGCACCGTCCCGCTCACCGCGTTCCACCACCTCCCCGGCGACCACCCGGAGCGGGAGACGGCCCTGCGGCCGGGCGAGCTGATCACCGCCCTGCGCCTGCCGCCCGAGGCGGCCGCGTTCCAGGGGAACGCCCGCTACCTCAAGGTCCGCGACCGCACCTCCTACGCCTTCGCGGTGGTCTCGGCCGCTGCCGCCCTCACGCTTGACGGTGGGACGATCGGCCGGGCCCGGCTCGCCTTCGGCGGACTGGCGCTCAAGCCCTGGCGGGTGGAGGAGGCCGAGGCCGCTCTGGTCGGCCACGCGCCCTCCCCCGAGGCCTACGCCAAGGCCGCCGCCCTCGCCCTCGACGGCGCCCGGCCCACCGGCGAGGCCAACGCCTTCAAGATCGAACTCGCCCGCCGCGTCGCGGTCCGGGCGCTGACGCTGGCGGCCGCCGGGACGCCCGCCCGGATCCCGGCGCTCCCCGCCTCCCCGTTCGGCATCGTCTGAGGACAGACCGCATGACCGCGACCTCCATGCCCGCATCGAACCTGCCCGCCGGCTCCGTCCGCCACGGCTCCAGCATCGGCCAGCCGCTGACCCGGCGCGACGGCCCCCTCAAGGTGACGGGCCAAGCCCGCTTCTCCGCCGACAACCTGCCCCCCGGCACGCTCCACGCGGCGCTCTGCGTCGCCCGGATCGCCAGGGGGCGCGTCACCGGCCTCGACGTCGCCGCCGCCGGGGCCCATCCGGGCGTCGTCGCCGTGATGACCCCGGAGAACGCCCCGACGCTCGCCAAGGACCCGGACGCCAAGGACGGGCCCTTCATATTCCGCCTCGATCTCCTGCAGAACGATAAGGTCCGCTACGCGAACCAGCCGATCGCCGTGGTGATCGCCGAGACCCTCGAGGCCGCGACCGAGGGGGCCCGGCTGCTGGCGCCGACCTACGCGGCCGAGACGCCGCGGATCGGCCTCGACGCCGGGGAGGTCTTCACGCCGGATTCCGTCGGCGTCGGCGCGCCCCCGGCCGAGAGCGACGGCGATGTCGAGGCCGGCCTCGCGGCCGCGTCGAAGACGATCGCCGCCACCTACGAGACGCCGGCCCAGTACCACAACGCCATGGAGCCGCACGCGGCCGTGGCCGCCTGGGACGGCGACCGGCTGACGCTCCACATGCCGACCCAGGGGCTGGCGATCTCCCAGGGGCGGCTCGCCGGGCTGTTCGGCATCAAGCCCACCGACATCCACATCGAGAGCCCCTATCTCGGCGGCGGCTTCGGCTCGAAGGGCGTGCCCGCGGGGCCGCAGGTGCTGGCCTGCATGGCGGCGCGGCTCGTCGGGCGGCCCGTGAAGCTGGTGCCGACCCGGTCGCAGATGTACGGCCCGATGGGCCATCGCGGCCCGACCCGGCAGACACTCCGGCTCGGCAGCGACGCCGCCGGCAAGCTCACCGCGCTGGATCACCACATCCTCACGGCGTCCTCGAGCTTCGACGACTTCTTCGAGCCGGCGGGCCGCGCCACCAGCACCCTCTACGCCAGCCCGGCCATCGCCATCCGGCACGAGGCGGTGCGCCTCGACACCGGCACGCCGCTGTTCATGCGCGCGCCCGGCGAGGCCACCGGCAGCGTCGCCCTGGAGAGCGCGCTCGACGAGATGGCCCACGAACTCGGCCTGGACCCGCTGGACTTCCGGCTCGCCAACTACGCCGAGGTCGAGCCGATCACGGGGAAACCGTTCTCCTCGAAGGCCCTGCGCGAATGCTACCGGCGCGGCGCCGAGGCGTTCGGCTGGGCCGGGCGCCCGCTGCAGCCCCGCCAGACCCGGGACAAGGACGGGTTCCTGGTCGGCACCGGCATGGGCACCGCCACCTTCCCGGCCCTGATCTTCGAGGGGATGGCCCGGGCCGAGATCCGCGCCGACGGCACCGGCACGGTGGAGCTCGGCGCCATCGACATGGGCCAGGGCGCCTGGACGGCGCTCGCCCAGATCGCCGCCGACGGGCTCGGGATCGGCCTGGAGGCCCTCACCTTCCGGATGGGCTCCTCGGACCTGCCGAACGCCGGCATCGCGGGCGGCTCCGGCCACACCGCCACGGCCGGCAACGCAATCCACGCGGCCGCCCAGGACGCGATCGGCCAGCTCGCTGCGCTCGCCACCAATGACCCCGCATCCCCGCTCTACGGCGCGGGCAATGCCGGCGTCACCGCCGCGGGCGGGCGGCTGACCCGGCGCGACGACCCAAGCCGGAGCGAGTCCTTCTCGGACATCCTCACGCGCGCCGGGCGGGCGCGCATCGAGGGCAAGGGCAAGGCCGGGGCCGACCCGGCGGCCCAGAAGTCCTACGCCATGCATGCCCACGGCGCGGTCTTCGCCGAGGTGAAGGTCGATCCCGACCTCGGCCAGATCCGGGTGAGCCGGCTGGTCGGGGCCTTCGCGGCCGGCCGGGTGATCAACCCGCGGCTGGTCCAGAGCCAGTATTACGGCGGGATGATCTGGGGCCTGTCCTTCGCCCTGCACGAGCGGGCCGAGATGGACCCGCGCACCGGCCGCTTCCTCAACGACAACCTCGCCGAGTACCACGTGCCGGTGAACGCCGACATTCCCCCCATGGAGGCGATCCTGGTGCACGAGGACGATGCCGTGGTGAACGCGCTCGGCGTGAAGGGCGTCGGCGAGATCGGCATCACCGGCACGGTGGGCGCCATCGCCAACGCGGTCTGGCACGCCACCGGCGTGCGGGTGCGCGACATGCCGATCACGCTGGACAAGCTGCTGGGCTGATCGCACCGCCGCGGATTTTCCCGTATGGGGCATGCCGATAGCGGCAGCGAGGAGACCGGCATGCCCCTCACCAGCGACCTCCGCGGCGTCGTGCCGATCGCCCCGACGCCGTTCCACCCGGACGGGCGGATCGACGACGTGTCCCTCGACCGGATGACCGACTACTTCGGCGCCGCGGGGGTCGACGGCCTGACGATCCTCGGCCAGCTCGGCGAGGCCGGCAAGCTCGACCACGCGGAGGGCCTCGCGGTGGCCAGGCGCGTCCTCGGGCGCACCCGGCTCCCCGTGATCGTCGGCGTCACGGCGCCGGGCTTCGCGGCCATGCGGGCGCTCGCCCGAGAGGTGATGGAGCTGGGCGCGGCCGGCGTGATGATCGCGCCGCCGAACACGCTCCGCACCGACGATCAGGTGGTCGGCTACTACCGCAATGCGGTCGAGGCGATCGGGCCGGACATCCCCTTCGTCCTGCAGGATTATCCCCTCACCTTCTCGGTCCAGATGACCCCGGCGGTGATCCGCCGGATCGTGTCGGACAACCCCTCCTGCGTGATGCTCAAGCACGAGGACTGGCCGGGGCTGGAGAAGATCTCGACCCTGCGCGGCTTCGAGGCGGACGGCTCGATGCGCCACATCGCGATCCTGGTGGGCAACGGCGGCCTGTTTCTGGACTTCGAGACCGAGCGCGGCGCCGACGGGGCCAATACCGGCTACGCCTTCCCGGAGATGCTGGTCGACGTGGTCCGCCTCGGCCGGGCGGGGGAGCGCGACGCCGCCCACGACCTGTTCGACGCCCACCTCCCCTATCTGCGCTACGAGCAGCAGCAGGGCCCGCTGGGGCTCGCCGTGCGCAAATACGTGTTCCAGCGCCGGGGGATCTTTGCGTCCGACGCCCAGCGCAAGCCGTCCCAGGCGCTCACCCCGCAGGCCAAGGCCGAGATCGAATACCTGCTGGCGCGCCTCGCCCGCACCGATCCGCGGGCGAAGATCTAGGATTCACAAGGGCCCGGCCCTTTGGAAACCCCGTCCGGCCGCTCAGTCCAGACTGTAGGCGATCACTGAGTCGCCGGGCGTGGTCCCCAGCGAGCCGTGGCCGCCGGCCGCGATCACCACGTATTGCCGTCCGTCCTTGCCCCGGTAGGTCATCGGGGTCGCCTGGCCACCCGCCGGCAGCGTCCTGGACCACAGGATCTCACCGGTCTGCATGTCGTAGCCGCGGATCACGTCGTCGAGGGTGGCGCCGGTGAACGCGACGCCGCCGGCCGTGGTCAGGGTGCCGCCATGAGCCAGCACGCCCATCGCGAACGGGATCGGGACGGTGACGCCGGCGATCCTCTGCCCCGCGACGGTGCCGTTGCGGTGCTTCCAGGCGGTGGTGCCGTCCGCGAGGTTCACCCCGACCCGCACCCCCCAGGGCGGCGCGTTGCAGGGGACGCCCAGCGCCGAGCGCATATGCGCGATCGAGACCGCGTAGGGGCCGCCGAGATTCTCGTTGGCCGGCTTCGCTTCGGGATCGGACGAGAGCAGGCGCTTGTTCGGCTCGTCCTCGGGGCGCCGATGCAACTGGTAGATGTAGGGCAGGAATTGCGGCGTCGCGATCATCCAGTGGTTGACCGGATCGACGGCCACCGAGCCCCAATTGAACACCCCGATATTGCCCGGCCAGACGATCGCGCCGCCCGATGCCTGGGGCGGGGTGAACGGGTTGCCGTCGTATCGGTTCGACCGGAAGGCGATGCGGCACTGGATCTGGTCGAACGGCGTCGTGCCCCACATGGCGGCTTCGGTCAGCGGCGGCGGGGTGAAGCGGAGCGCCGACATCGGCTGGGTCTGCGCGAGCGCCTCGCCCGGGATGTCGGTCTCGGTGGAGACTGTCATGGGCTCGACCGGCACGATCGGGTCGCCGGTGCGGCGGTCGAGGACCCAGATGTTGCCGATCTTGGTCGGAATCAGGATCGCCGGGACCGTCGAACCCTGGTGCGGCAGGGAGAGCAGGACCGGCTGGGACGGGTTGTCCCGGTCCCACAGGTCGTGGGACGCGGTCTGGAACTTCCAGACCAGCCGGCCGGTCTTCAGGTCGAGCGCCGCCAGGGCGTCGATGAAGGCCTCGTCCGATTTCGACCGGGAGAGTCCAACCTGGTCGGGCGACCGGTTCCCGAACGGGACGTAGACCTGCCCGAGCGCCTCGTCCGCCGAGAGCTGGGTCCAGGCCACCGCCGAGTTCGGCTCGTAAAGGCCGCCGGCCTTGAGCGGCGCGGTTTCGTCGGGCTTGCCGGCATCGAACTTCCAGACGATCGCGCCGGTGCGCACGTCGTAGGCGCGGATCACCCCCGACGGGTTGGTCTCGTAGTAGTTGTCGGCGATCGCACTGCCGAGGATCGCGAGGTCTCGGGTGACCAGCGGCGCCGAGGTCTCCTGGTAGGTCGCCCGCTGGAGGCCCGGCATCTGCGCCTTCAGGTCGACCGAGCCGCCCTCCCCGAAGCTCTTGCACGGCGCGCCGGTCTCGGCGTTCAGCGCGTAGAGGCGCGCATCCACCGAGGCCGCGAGAATCCGGCGCGGGCATTCGGCGATCGCGGCCGCGACCGCCTGCGCGGTCGCCGGGTCTGTCTCGGCCGGCGGCAGAGTGCCGGTCGAGTCGTTGTAGGACACGCCGCGGCAGGTCTGGTGCTGGTACTGGGCGTCCCGCTGCATCCTGGGGTCGAAGGCCCAGACCAGCCGGCCGGTCTCCGGCTCCAGCGCCTGGACGATGCTGTGCGGGGTGCAGACATAGAGCAGCCCGTTCACCTTAATCGGCGTCGCCTCGAAGGTGTATTCCTTCGAATCGGTCTTGTCGCCCTCGCGCAGGTCGCCGGTGTGATGCTCCCAGGCCACTTTCAGGTCCCGGACATTGCCGGCGTGGATGTCCCTCAGCGCCGAGTAACGCTGGCCGAGATTGGTACCGCCATAGGCGACCCAGTCGTCGGCCGGATAGGGGACGCCGCTCGGGTCGATGGCGGCATTCCCGGCGTCGGCGACCTTCGGCAGGCTGCCCCGGGTCTCGACCGGATCGGAAAACCACGCCGCGACGCTCGAGGCCGCGATGATCGCCACGACGGCGCGGAGCGCGAGCGGGCCGTTCCCGAGGCTCGGGGCCCAGAGCCTTTCGGGCGCGTCCCGCAGGCCTGAAGCGACGAAGGGCAGGCACAGCAGCAGGCCGAGGACGAGGATCAGCGCGCCGCGCGGGATCCATTGCCACTTGTCGAAGCCGACCTCGTGGATCGTCCAGGCGAACGCGGCCGCCAGCGTCAGGGCATAGAGCCCGAGGCCGCTCTGGCGGCTGCGGCCGAGCCGGACCCCGGAGGCGACCAGGCCGAGGCCGATCACGAGGTAGAACGGCGATCCTCCGACGCGGGCAAGCTCGGACCCGAAGACGAGAAGGGCGAGGCCCAGCAAGGCGGTCAAAAGGGCCAGGATCTTGACTGCCATGGCGATCGGATCTGCCCTTGTGACGGTCGATATGTCTGCGGTTCCCGGGCCGGTGCCCGACGGAATACGCGAGCGCCGTCCCGAATCGGGCCGCTTATAGTCATCGTAGCTGGTCCCGGGCTGTGCGGCGGCCTCCCGGATGCGGCCGGCAGGAGCGGCCGCGCCGTGCGCCCTCCCCCGCGTGGTCTCTGGCGTCCACACGACGCAGTCCGCGTCGTCTGCGCGATGAGGGCTTTCGGGGAGACATCGGACATGGGGGCAGAGGGCGCCCCCGCGCTCGATCCTGCGCCAGCCCCAGCCCGGGCCCCTCCCCGCAACAGGGACGGAAAGCCGCCTTTTTCAGATGCCTGCTGCCGAACCCGATGATCTGCCCGGAAGGAGAGGGAACCCGCATCCGTTCCGCAGGCACGGCGGCTCACCGAGGCCGCCTCGGGTCCAGGCCCCTTCCTCCCGGGCCGGGGCCCCGGCGCTCACGTCCCCGCCCTGCCCTCCGACCGCAGGGCGACCGTGTCGCCGTCGCGCAGGGCGGCCGGTGGACCGACGACGACGCGCTCGCCGCCTTTCAGGCCGTCGCGCAGCTCCAGCACCGTCCCGGTCTGGCGGAAGATCGTCACCGGGCGCATCCGCACCAGGGTGGTCCCGTCCCCCGCCGCCTCGACCACCGCCACCCGGGTCCCGTCCTGATTGAAGATCAGGGCGTCGTTCGGCACCGTCACTGCGGGGGAGACCCGGGGGATCGCCAGCGTGATGGTGATGTAGAGGCCGGCCTGCAGGGCGTGGTTCGGGTTGGGGATGTCGACCTGCGTCACCAGCGTGCGCGAGGCGTAGAGCAGCGTCGTCGACGTGCGCGAGACCGTGCCGGGGAAGATCCTTCCGGGGCTCTGCGCCACCTCGACCTGTGCCTCGAGCCCGTCGCGGACGCCGTCGGCGGCGTAGAGCGGCACGTTCACCGCCATGCGCAGCACGTCGTCCCGGGCCAGCGTCAGGAGCGGCGCGCCCGTATTGGTGTCCGCCGTCACCGCATCGCCGACATCGTTGTTGCGGGTGGTCACCACCCCGTCGAAGGGCGCGCGGATCTCCTCGAAGCTGGTCAGGACCCTGAGCCGGGCGACCTGGGCCTCCTGGGCGGCGATGTTGGCCTCCGCGACCTTCACGGCGGCCTTGGCGGCGTCGACATTGGCGGTCTGGGCCAGCACCCCGGCCTGCGACGTGTCGGCATTCTGCCGGGTCTCGACCCCGGTGCCGGCCAGCGTCGAGGTCCGCCGGTTGGTCACGTCCGCGAGGTGGCGGTTGGCCTCGGCCTGGTCGACCATCGCGCGCGCCTGGATCAGGGCCGCCTGCAGCTGCAGCACCTGGGACTGCGCCTGGACCAGCTGCTGGTCGAGGTCGGGCGCGCTGATCCGGAACAGCAGGTCGCCCTTCTTCACGGGCGAGCCGATATCAACCTTGCGCTCGACGATGTAGCCGGTCGCCCGCGGGTAGAGGCTCGCCGTGTCGAACGCCTGGGTGGTGCCGGTCTGGGTCAGGCTCAGGGTGTCGGAGGCCCGCTGCGCGGTGGCGACCCGCACGGTCCGCAGCTTCGCTGGCTCGCGCTGCGGCGGGCTCGCCGCCCGGGACGCCTCCGGCCAGTGGCGGTAGCCGAGGAATCCGACGCCCGCCAGCGCCAGCAGGGCGAACCACAGGCGGCCGCGCGGCGCGGGGATGTCGGCCCCGCCCGCGGGTGAGATGTCCCGGTCCACCATCCTCGCCCTCGGGTCGCGCCGAGCATCATGCGCCGCGATGGCGCCCTGCCCCTCGGCCCGGCGCCCGCCGGGGCCGCAATGCATATCGTATTCCCTTCATAGACCGTCGGCGGGCTCCGGGCGAGATGCCGCAGCGCACGATCCAGTCAGCCCGGGGATCCTCCCGTCCCGCCTCCGGTTACCCCGCCACACATCAGGGACGTGAGACGCGATGACCGAAATCTCCAGGCGCGCCATCATCGCCGGCGGTGCGATGGCGGCCTCCCCCGCGCTGGCGCAATCCTCCGGCCCGGCTCCGCTGCCGCCCCGGCGCGGAGCGAAGGGCGCCGACATCCTAGGCCCGAAGAACCCGGCCCGGGCCGCCGAGGAGCCGTTCACCCTGGCCCCGCCGGCCACCGACCACGGCACGATGCCGAACCTGAAATGGTCGTTCTCCGACAGCCACATGCGGCTGGAGGAGGGGGGCTGGGCGCGCCAGACCACGGTGCGCGAGCTGCCGGTCTCCAAGGCCATGGCGGGGGTCAACATGCGGCTCCAGGCCGGCGCGGTGCGCGAGATGCACTGGCACAAGGAGGCCGAGTGGGCCTACATGATCAAGGGCAAGGCCCGGATCACCGCGGTCGACCAGGACGGGCGCACCTTCGCGGACGATGTCGGCGAGGGCGACCTCTGGTACTTCCCGGGGGGCATCCCGCATTCGATCCAGGGGCTCGCGGCCGACGGGATCGACGGCTGCGAGTTCCTGCTGGTGTTCGACGACGGCGGCTTCTCGGAGGATTCGACCTTCCTGCTGACCGACTGGCTGGCGCACACGCCGAAGGACGTGCTCGCCAAGAATTTCGGCCTGCCCGAGAGCGCCTTCGCCAACATCCCCGAGACGGAACTCTACATCTTCCCGGGGCCCCAGCCGGGCCCGCTATCGGCCGACCTCACGGGCGGCGCCGGCGAGATCCCGAAGACATTCAGCCACCGGATGCTGGCGCAGGAGCCGATCCGCACGAAGGGCGGGCGCGTGCGCATCACCGATTCCACGGTGTTCCCGGCCTCGGTCACGATCGCGGCGGCTTTGGTCGAGGTCGAGCCCGGCGGGATGCGCGAGCTGCACTGGCACCCGAACGGCGACGAGTGGCAGTACTATCTCTCGGGGACGGGGCGGATGACGGTGTTCGGCTCGGAATCGAAGGCGCGCACCTTCGACTACCAGGCCGGCGACGTGGGCTACGTGCCCTACGCCATGGGCCACTATATCGAGAATACCGGCGACACGACGCTGACCGTCCTGGAGATGTTCAAGAGCCCGCGCTACGCCGACATCTCGCTGACGCAGTGGCTGGCCCTGACCCCGCACCCCCTGGTGCAGGCCCATACCCGGATGGACCCCAAGCTCGTCGAGGCCCTGCGGGCGGCGAAGGCCCCGGTCGTGCCGGGTTGACGCGGCCCGGAACCCCGGCCACCTCTGGTGCGTCGATCCCGTAGACGTTCCGGCAGATACGACGGAGAGAGCCATGCGCGCAGCCCGTCGCGCGTTCCTTGCCCTGGTGCTTGCCCTCCCGGGGGGCGCCGCCTGGGCGCAGGTTCAGCCGAACGACCCGAACGCCGCCAACGCCTCGTTCGGCCTGCAGAGCCAGATCCGGACCCTCAACCAGCAGCGGGTCTCGGATTTCAACACGCTGACCATGCGCATCCAGCGCAACGTCCAGTACCAACCCCAGGTCCCCTACCACGGCCTCTACGGGGGGCGCCGCGCCGGCCGGCACGGCGTCGTGCGGTCCCCCCGGGGTGGCTTCAACACGCGCGTGTGCATCGGCTGCTGACCCGCGCAGAGCCGGCATAGCGGGGACAGCCCGAAAAAAACCTTTTCCCGCACGCAGGCTTGGCCCAGAAGCAGGGCCCATGGTGGCGTGCGCATGAATATTCTCCTGATCGGCTCGGGCGGCCGCGAGCACGCTCTGGCTTGGCGTCTGGCCAAGAGCCCGCTCTGCACCCGCCTGTTCACCGCGCCCGGCAATCCCGGCACGGCCCGCCACGGCACCAACCGGCCGGACCTCATGGTCACCGACCACGCCGCGGTGGCCGCCTTCTGCGCCGCGGAATCGATCGGCCTCGTGGTGGTCGGCCCCGAGGCGCCCCTGGTCGCCGGACTGGTCGACGACCTGAAGGCCGCCGGGATCCGCGCCTTCGGGCCGACCCGCGATGCCGCCCGGCTCGAAGGCTCGAAGGGCTTCACCAAGGATCTGTGCGCCGCCTGCGGCATCCCCACCGCCGCCTTCGCGCGCTTCGCGGCCCTGGACCCGGCCCTGGCCTATGTCCGCCAGCAGGGTGCCCCGATCGTCGTGAAGGCCGACGGGCTCGCCGCCGGCAAGGGCGTCACCGTCGCCGAGACCCTGGACCAGGCCGAGGACGCGCTGGCCGCTTTGTTCGAAGAACCCGGCGCCGAAGTGGTGGTCGAGGCGTGTCTCTTCGGAGAAGAGGCGAGTTTCTTCGCATTGTGCGACGGGACCCGCGCAATCCCGCTCGGCACCGCGCAGGACCACAAGCGCGTGTTCGACGGCGACCGCGGCCCCAACACCGGCGGCATGGGCGCCTATTCCCCGGCCCGGGTCGTCACCCCGGAGATCGAGGCCCGGGTCATGGCCGAGATCATCATGCCGACGCTGGCGGGCATGCGGGCCCGGGGCTGCCCGTTCACCGGCATCCTGTATGCCGGCCTGATGCTCACCGCGGACGGGCCCAAGCTGATCGAGTACAACACCCGCTTCGGCGATCCCGAGGCTCAGGTGCTGATGCCGCGCCTCTCCTCCGACCTCGTGCCCGCCCTGCTCTCGGCCTGCGAGGGGGACCTCTCCGGGGTCACGCTGGAATTCGATGCCCACCGGGCCGCGCTCACGGTGGTGATGGCGGCGGCCGGCTATCCGGGCGCCGTGGTGCGGGGCTCGGTGATCCGGGGAATCGACGAGGCCGAGGGCGACGGCCTGTTCGTGTTCCAGGCCGGGACCCGCGCCGAGGGCGGACAGCTGCTCGCCGACGGCGGCCGGGTGCTGGCGGTCACGGCGCTCGGCGACAGCGTCACGGATGCCAAGGCCCGCGCCTATGCGGCGGTGGCCCGGATCGACTGGCCGGAGGGTTTCTGCCGCCGCGATATCGGGTTTCGCGCGGTGGCTCGGGAGGCGGGCGACCGGGAGACCTGATCGGCCCTACTCCCCGACCGCCGCGCCGGCCGGCCGCCGGTTGTCGTTGGCGCCGTAGAGCAGGCCCGGGCGCATCCGCTCCGTGCGCGACGCATCGTTGCCCGAGGAGGCCGCCTCGGGGGTCGCCGGCGCGGTGGCCCGCACCGCGATCAGCTCCTGCGCACCCCAGGGCGTCTGCTCCACGAGGGTGTGCCCCATGCCCCGCAGGATCGCCTTGGTGTCCGCCGAGAGCGCGAAGGGTTCGGCATAGACCGTGTCGGGCAGCCACTGGTGATGGATGCGCGGGGCGTCCACGGCCTGCTGCGGCTCCATCCCGAAATCCAGCATGTTGATGATGGTCTGCGCGTTGATCGTGATGATCCGCGAGCCGCCCGGCGAGCCCGCGACCATCGCGACCCTGCCGTCGCGCAGCACGAGGGTGGGGGCCATCGACGAGAGCGGGCGCTTGCCCGGCGCGATCGCGTTCCGCGACCCCTGGACGAGGCCGAACAGGTTCGGCACGCCGGGCTTGACCGTGAAGTCGTCCATCTCGTCGTTCAGGAAGAACCCGGTCTCGCCCGCGATCACCCCGGCGCCGAAATAGCCGTTGATCGTGTAGGTGAGCGAGACCGCGTTGCCGTCCCGGTCCATCACCGAGATGTGGGTCGTCTCGGGCCTCTCCGCGGACAGGCTGCCGGGATCCGGGCGGATCTCGGCGGACGGGGTCGCCCGGTCCGGCCGGATCGAGGCCCGGAGCTGCGCCGCGTAGGCCGGCGACAGGAGCTGGGCCACCGGATTGGTCCCGAAGGCCGGGTCGCCGAGCAGCATGTTGCGGTCGGCATAGGCGCGCCGCATCGCTTCGACCATCAGATGCACGGTCCGGGCGGAATTGAAGCCCGCCACCCGCAGGTCGTAGCCGTCGAGGATGCCGAGGATCTCGCACAATGTCGTGCCGCCGGACGAGGGCGGGGGCGCCGACAGGATGGTCACGCCCCGGTAGCGGCAGGTGAGCGGCTCCGACTCGGTCACCGTGTAGGCGGCGAAGTCGGCCGCATTCAGCAGGCCGCCCCCCGCCCGCGCGGCCGCCTCCACCTGACGGGGGATGGCACCCTTGTAGAACGCGTCCGAACCGGTCTCGGCGATCGCCCGGAGGGTGCGGGCGAGATCGGCCTGGACCAGCCGGTCCCCGGGGCGCCAGGGGCTGCCGTCCGGGCGCAGGAAGATCCGCGCGACGTTCGCCTGCCCGGCAAACAGCGCCGTGCCGGAGTCCAGGATGTCGGTGTCGCCGCGGGTCAGCACGAACCCGTCCCGGGCGAGCGCGATCGCCGGCGCCATCACCTGCGCCAGCGGCAGGGTCCCGTACTCGGACAGCGCCGTGTTCAAGCCGAGCACGGTGCCGGGGACCCCGGCCGCCTTCCAGCCCCGCAGGCTCGCGCCCTTCACGACGCTGCCGGCGGCGTCGAGATACATGTCGCGGCTGGCCGCCCCGGGGGCCGTCTCGCGGAAATTGATGAAGCGGCTCTGGCCGTCGGCCCGGTGGAGGACCATGAAGCCGCCACCGCCGAGATTGCCGCAGCACGGATTCACCACCGCCTCGGCATAGGCCACCGCCACCGCCGCATCGACGGCGTTGCCGCCCGCCTTGAGGATGTCGGCGCCCGCCTGCGAGGCGAGGCGCTGGGACGACACCACCATCCCGTTCTCGGCTTCCACGGCCGGTCCCGAGGCGGCCCGCGCGCCGGGCGCCCCGAGCGCCAGCAGGAATCCGAGGAGCAGCGCGCGTGCCGGTGCGATCATCCGTGCCCTTCCGATGCGGGTCCCTGCGCCGAACCCGGCCAGGGCGCCATATAGGGCCGACGAGACGATCCGCTCCTCCAATCGGGAGGGAACCCGGCCCCGGCGGCCGGTCCGGCCTCAGCCGTTGCGGAACGTGTAGCTGTAGCCGTTGAGCGCCGGCGCGCCGCCGAGATGGGCGTAGAGCACCTTCGAGCCCTTCGGGAAGAAGCCCTTCTTCACGAGATCGATCATGCCCTGCATGGATTTGCCCTCGTAGACCGGGTCGGTGATCATCCCCTCGAGCCGGGCGGAGAGCCGGATCGCCTCCACGGTTTCCCGCGAGGGCACGCCGTAGACCGGGTAGGCGTAGTCCTCGTTGAGCACCACGTCGTCGGCCACGATGTCGCCCGCGCCGATCAGCGCCGCGGTGTTCTGGGCGATGTCGAGCACCTGGGCCTTGGTCTGGGCCGGGGTGCAGGAGGCGTCGATGCCGATGACGTTGCGGGCGCGCCCGTCCGCGGCGAAGCCGACGACCATGCCGGCATGGGTCGAGCCGGTGACCGTGCAGACCACCACGTAGTCGAAGCGCAGGCCCATCAGCGTCTCCTGGGCCCGTACCTCCTCGGCGAAGCCCACATAGCCGAGGCCGCCGAACTTGTGCACCGAGGCGCCGGCCGGGATCGCGTAGGGCTTGCCGCCCTCGGCCTCGACCTCGGCCAGGGCGCGCCGCCACGAGTCGCGGATGCCGATGTCGAAGCCGTCATCCACGAGCTGCGTCTGGGCACCCATGATCCGCGACAGGAGGATGTTGCCGACCCGGTCGTAGACCGCATCCTCGTGGGGCACCCAGGCCTCCTGGATCAGGCGGCACTTCATCCCGAGCTTGGCGGCGACCGCCGCGACCATGCGGGTGTGGTTCGATTGCACGCCGCCGATCGAGACCAGCGTGTCGGCCCCGCTCTTGATCGCGTCCGGCACGATGTATTCGAGCTTGCGCAGCTTGTTGCCGCCGAAGGCGAGGCCGGAATTGCAATCCTCGCGCTTGGCGAAGATCTCGACCTCGCCGCCGAGATGGGCCGAGAGCCGCTTGAGCGGCTCGATCGGCGTCGGGCCGAAGGTCAGGGGATAGCGCTCGAATTTGTCCAGCATCGGGTCTCTCCGGGTCTCGGGGCACGCCCCCGGCAGCCGGCATCGATCCGGCGCGGATGCGTCACGGCGAGGCCCCGGAACGGCCGGGGCGAGGGCCGGTCCCGCCTCCGAGGCGCGACGGAAAGCTAACCGAGATCGTTTGAAAGGTGCTCTCGATCTCGGTGGATCTTCGGCTCTTATCTTGCGGGCCGCAGCATGAAAACCGACATTGATTCCGGGTTGGCGCGAGAAAACGAAAGAATCATCCATGTCCGCAGGGCTCGACCGGATCGACCTGAAAATCCTGCGCCTGCTGCAGACGGACGGGCGCATGGCCAATGCCGAGCTCGCCGAGCGGTCCGGCACCAGCGCGGCCACCTGCCACCGCCGGATCCAGCGCCTGTTCGCGGACGGGTTCGTGCGGGCGGTCCGGGCGCTGATCGATCCGGCCCGGGTCGGCCGCGGCACCCTGGTCTTCGTCGGCGTCGTGCTCGACCGCTCGACGCCCGAGAGCTTCTCGGCCTTCGAGGCCGCCGTGCGGGCGATCCCGGTGCTCCTCGACTGCCACCTCGTGGCCGGCGACTTCGACTACATCCTGAAGATCCGCGTCTCCGACATGGCCGACTTCAACCGCCTCCACAGCGCGACGCTGATCGGCCTGCCGGGCGTGCGCCAGACCCGCACCTTCTTCGTGATGAAGGAGGTGATCGACAACGCGCCCCTCGACCTCTGACCGAAGACCCTGGCTTCGAACGGTCCGGGACCTTTTCGGGTGCAGGGCGAAGCCCTGCTGGTGAGCGTCGCGCGAGGCATCGGGGCTCTGCCCTGATCACCCGCCAAGGGGCTCGCCCCTTGGAACCCCCTCGACGCGCGTGGCCCCTACCCCTCCCCGCGCCGCTCCCTCCGCAGGGCCTCCCAGCGGGCGAGGCGCTCGCCCAGGCGGCTCTCGTAGCCGCGCTCGGTGGGCTCGTAGAGGTGCTGGCGCCCGAGCGCGTCGGGCCAGTAATCCTGGCCCGAGAAGGCGTCGGGCTCGTCGTGGTCGTAGCGGTAGCCCTCGCCGTAGCCGATCCGCCTCATCAGCTTGGTCGGCGCGTTGAGGATGGTGCGCGGCGGCGGCAGCGAGCCGGCCTCCTTGGCGAGCCGTGTGGCGGCCTTGTAGGCGGTGTAGACCGCGTTCGATTTCGGCGCGCAGGCGAGGTAGATCGCGGCCTGGGCCAGCGCCAGCTCACCCTCGGGGCTGCCGAGGAAGTCGAAGGCGTCCTTGGCGGCGTTGGCCACCACCAGGGCCTGCGGGTCGGCGAGCCCGATATCCTCCACCGCCATGCGCACGAGCCGGCGGGCGATGAACAGCCGGTCCTCGCCGGCGTCGAGCATCCGGCAGAGATAGTACAGGGCCGCGTCCGGATCCGAGCCGCGCACGGTCTTATGCAGCGCCGAGATCAGGTTGTAGTGGCCCTCCTGGGCCTTGTCGTAGATCGGCGCGCGCCGCTGCACGATCTGCTGCAGGGCCTCGGCGCCCAGGACCTCGCCGGGTTGCGCCGAGCGCCAGACCTCCTCGGCCAGCGTCAGTGCTGCCCGCCCGTCGCCGTCGGCCATCCGCACCAGCACCCCCCGCGCCTCCTCGGTGAGCGGCAGGGGCCGGCCGGTGAGCGCCTCGGCCCGGACCAGCAGCCGCGCGATGGCCCCCGGGTCCAGCGCCCGGAACAGCAGCACCCGTGCCCGCGACAGCAAAGCCGCGTTCAGCTCGAACGAGGGATTTTCCGTGGTGGCGCCCACCAGGGTGACGGTGCCGTCCTCCATCACCGGCAGGAAAGCGTCGAGCTGCGCCCGGTTGAACCGGTGGATCTCGTCGACGAACAGCAGGGTCGCCTGCCCGGTCGCCCGGCGCCTGCGGGCGGCCTCGAACACCTTGCGCAGGTCGGGCACGCCCGAGAAGATCGCCGAAATCTGCTCGAAATGCAGGTCGGTGCCCTGGGCCAGCAGACGCGCCACCGTGGTCTTGCCGGTGCCGGGCGGCCCCCAGAAGATCAGCGAGCCGAGGCTGCGCCCCCGCAGCAGGCGGGTGAGGGCCCCGCCCTCCCCGGTGAGGTGCTCCTGGCCGACGACCTCCGCCAGGGTCTGCGGGCGCAGCCGGTCCGCGAGGGGGCGGGCGGCCTCAGCACCGGGGTTTGGGACCGGTGCAAGGCCAGGCGCGGCGGGAGGATCGGCCGAGGCGAACAGGTCGGACATCCGCGCATCAACACCGGGCCCGGCGGTGGGCGCAACCCAGGAACCGGAGCTTGCCCACGGCCGCACACCGGTCCCGGACATCGCCTCGAACGGTGGTTGCCGGCTTTCGGACGACGACGATGGGCCATCGGGATCCGGGAGCCTCGCCCCGGATCCGGTCTTCAGGACGAGGCGTTCGAGGTCAGCCGCTGAACACCGAGGTCAGGACCTCGCCGTTGCGGTTGATCGCGATCTCCCAGGAATTGAGGCTGTTGCGGGTGACGCGGTCGAGATCCTTGGTGGTCGGCACCGGCATGCCGTTCACCGAGACGATCACGTCGCCCTTCTGCAGGCCGACACGGGCGGCGACGGAATTCTCGTCCACCGCCTGCACGGCTACGCCGTCGACGGGGAAGTCGACCTGCATCTCCTCGGCCACCGCCGGCGAGGTGTTGACCAGGGTCGCGCCCAGGAACGGCGAGCGCGTCCGCACCTTGAGCACGTCGCGGGGGCGCGTCTCCGGGGCGGGGACGAGCTTGACCGGGACGGTCTGGCGGGCCGTACCGCGCAGGATCCCGAAGCGGGCCTGGCCCTGGATGCCCTTGAGCGCGAAGCGATAGCCGAACGCCTCCGGATCGGCGACCTCCTGGCCGTCGACCGTCAGGATCAGGTCGCCGCGCTTCAGGGCCGCCTCGTCGGCCGGGCTCTTGGGCTGCAGGCTCGCCACCAGCACGCCGGTCGGGTGATCGAGGCCCATGCTGTCGGCGATGTCGGGGGTGACGCTCTGGATGCGGGCGCCGAGCCAGGGCCGGCGCACGACGCTCGCCCCCTCGCGCGCCGCCTCGACCACCGCCTTGACCATGCCGACGGGAATCGCGAAGCCGATGCCGTGGCTGCCGCCGGACTGCGAGTAGATCGCCGTGTTGATGCCGACCAATTGGCCCCGCAGGTCGACCAGGGCGCCGCCCGAATTGCCCGGGTTGATCGCCGCGTCGGTCTGGATGAAGTACTGGTAATCCGCCGAGCCGACCTGCGTGCGCGCCAGCGCCGAGACGATGCCCTGCGTCACCGTCTGGCCGACGCCGAACGGGTTGCCGATCGCCATCACGAAATCGCCGACCTCGAGCGCGTCGGCGTCGCCGAATGGCATCGGCACCAGGCCCTTCGGCGCGTCCTTGAGCTTGAGCACCGCGAGGTCGGTTCGGGTGTCGCGCATCACGATGGCCGCCTCGAACTCGCGGCGGTCGGAGAGCGCGACGCGCACCTCGTTCATGTTGTCGATGACGTGGTTGTTGGTGATGACGAGGCCGTCGGCATCCACCAGCACGCCCGAACCCAGCGACTTCTGGGCCCGGTCTCCCCGGGGCCCGCGACCGCCGTCCGGCTCGCCGAAGAAGCGGCGCATGAACTCCTCCATGGCGCTGGTGCGCGCGCTGGAGCGCTTGTCGACATGGGAGGCGTAGACGTTCACCACGGAGGGCGCAGCCCGCTTCACCACGGGGGCGAAGGAGAGCTGCACGTCGCTCCTGCTGAGGGGCACCACCTTGGCTGTCCCCTCCTTCGCGGGCCCGGGCGCCTCCGTGCGCGCCATCTGCGCCGCGGCGGGGCCGACGGCCAGCAAGGTTGCGACGAGAGCGGGCAGGGCGAGGCGGATCAGCATGCGGGGCTCCGGCGGCGGGTCGGGCGCGCCGTCGGGGTCGGCGGCGGCGTGCCGTGCGGCCTACGCTATCGGGGCCGATTGCGGCAGGCCCGCGACACCTTTGCCGGAAACGGGCCGGATCCGCTCGCCGCGGGCCAAGCCCGGGACGCTCAGGCGACTTCCCTGCTGCGAGCGCGGCGCTTCTTCGCGGGCGCGGGTTCCGGCTCGGAGACCGGCACGGCGAACTTCCGGCGCTGCTGGCCGAGGCCCAGCGAGCGGGCGAGCTGCGAGCGCTGCTCGGAATAGCTCTGAGCGGTCATCGGATAATCGGGATCGAGGCCCCACTTGGTGCGGTAGGCCTCGGGGGTCAGGCCGCGCAGGGTGAGGTGGCGGCGCAGGGTCTTGTAGGGCTTTCCGTCCTCGAACGAGATCAGGAAGTCGGGCGTCACCGAGCGCCGGATCTCCTGCGCGGTCGCCTTGACGGGTGCAGCCGCGCTCTGGCCGCCGGCACAGACGCCACGGATCGCGTCGTGAACGTCGTTGAGGAGTCTTGGCAGATCCGCGCTCTGGACGTGGTTGTTGCTCACATAAGCCGAGACGATCTCGGACGCGAGCGTGATGAAGCGGGTCCTGTCGTCATCGAGCTGAGTCATGTCGCGTGCGCTGCCTTCCCGTGATGACGAAATTCGCCAGAACGCAAGCACAGCGTCGCGATTTCGCAGATCGATACAATCGCATTTCGATGACGCGTCAAGTCTCAAATGCGGCTTCCGCGTATATGTTCAGAAACGGCGCAAGAAGAGATGCATTGAAAGATCAACCTCAAGGAAAATGATCCCGCGCGATCTCGCTTGCGCACAATCGACATGGATGAGGCGGGGGACGTGCCGGAACGCGGCGGATTTCTACATGCGGGATCCGGCCACGCTTGGGGAATAAGGCACTAGCCCATGGCTGCGCCGGCTTGCGGATATGCCCGCGCGAGGCGAACGCTGGATGCCGGCATCCCGACGTGCTGCAATGCGAGCGACGTTGTGCAACCCCAGGGTGCCCGTCGTCCGGTGTGGGCGGAACGCCCCAGCGGGCGAATAGCGGTGCAAGACGCAGGCGGCCGGAGGGGGCTGAGCAGGCGCTTACGGCTCAGGCAACCGGCGGCCTGGCGACGCGCCGGTGGCGTTCTGCCTGCAGACGGGTGGTGGTTCGGCTTTGTCCGCCGCGACCCGGCCGCTCAGCCACTTCGGGTCAAGGGTCATGGGGCGGCAGCGGGCAAGGATGATCCCGGAACGCCAAACGCCGGCCCGCTTGTTGGAGCGGGCCGGCGTTGTGTCGGGTGTCTGGTGTGTGTGTTTGGTTGCGGGGACAGGATTTGAACCTGTGACCTTCAGGTTATGAGCCTGACG
>NZ_JAUYZJ010000026.1 GCF_030700285.1 Methylobacterium sp. NEAU K
TGCGCGATCTGGCCGGCGATCTCCCCGGTGGCCCGGGCGGTCTGCTCGGCCAGCGCCTTGACCTCCGCGGCCACCACGGCAAAGCCCCGGCCGGCCTCGCCCGCCCGGGCCGCCTCGATCGTGGCGTTGAGCGCCAGCAGGTTGGTCTGGCCGGCGATCGACGCGATCAGCCCGACCACGTCGCCGATCCGCGCCACCGCGCTGCTCAACTCCTGCACCAGCGCGCCGGTCTGCCCGGCCTCGGCGACCGCGACCTGGGCGAGCTTGGCCGAGCCGTCGACCTGCCGGCCGATCTCCTCGACCGACGAGCCCAGCTCCTCGGCGGCCGCCGCCACGGTGCCGACGTTGGAAGCCGCTTCCTCGGCGGCGGCCGCGACCGTGGTCGACTGGCTGGCGGTCTGGGCAGCGATATCCGTCATGGTCTGCGCCGTAGCCTGCAGTGCGGAAGCGGATGACGTAACCTTCCTGATGATGCCGCCGACCGCGGCCTCGAAGCCATCGGCTAACCGGCGCATGCCGGTCCTGCGCTGCTCTTCGGCGGCGGCCCGCGTCTGGACGGCCTCTGCCTCCAGGGCGCGGATACGGATCAGGTTGTCCTTGAACACCTGGACCGCAGCCGCCATCGCGCCGATCTCGTCGCGGCGCTGCCGAAAGGGGACCTCTGCGACGGTGTCTCCGTCCGCAAGCCGGGACATCGCGGCCGTCATGAGCTGGATCGGACGGGAGATGCGGAACAGGCAGAAGGCGGCCGCCGCCAAGGCCGCGACGATCGACAGGGTGACGTTGCCATAGGCAGCCGTGGCCGCAGCCTTAGCCCGGTCCACTGTCGCGTCGGCTTCGCGGCTCGCGTTACGCTCGTTCACGGCAACCAGACGGGCGAGCGTGGCGCGCGCATCATCGTAGAGCTTGACCGTGTCGGGCCCGGTGATCAGCGCGAGCGCCTCGGGCTGGCGGCCAGCCTCCATCAGGCGGCGCATTTCACCGTCGTCCCGCTCGTACTTGCTCCACAAGGTCGCGAAGTCATCGTACAGGCTTCGCTCTTCGGAGGCGGACATCAGAGGCTCGTAGGCCGCCCGCGCCTTGCCGAGCAGTGCATGGGTGGCTGCGAGCTGGACCTCGTTCGCTGCGCGGCGTTCGGGCGTATCGGACAACGTCGTCAGGCGATACTGCTTGATGCGTACTTCCGAAGCCGCGATCTCGATATCGTTGATCGTCGCGACGGAGGGCAACCGTCTGGTGGCAACGTCCGTTACGGATGTCCGAATATCGGAAAGCTTAAGAACAGAAAATCCGCCCTGCACCGCAGCGATCAGAGCGAACAAACAGAAGATTACGGCAAGCTTTGTCTTGAGTGAGAGCTCGAGATGCATGGCTTTCGTGGGGCTGCTCGACGGGGCAGCCGGAAGCGGCCTCCGATCTTACATACATAATGATTATTCCAGATAAGGGTATGATAATTCAATCGAAAATATCCAGATGTAATGTAATATATCGATCTTAAGTCGTTTTTATTGAATAATATCTCCATTTTAAACGGTCGGCAGAAACAATATTCGAATTCGAATCATTGATATTTTCTCTTAATCAGAGAAATTTTCACATTTTCGTGATGTTGACCATCGCGCTCATGCACACTCGAAGAAGCGATCAATCAGAAGGCGACGCATGGATGATAAAAAATTCAAATTATGACTTAATAATCGAATTTATATAATATCAGATCTAAATATCTGTCTCACGATGCAGAGAATACAAATATCAGGAGCGGGAGCGGGGAACAGTTCCTACCGCACTTCCTGCGTCTCGGACGCGCCCCGCGGCGGCGCTTGTCACTCGGACCTGCCCGTTTCGGCGAGGACAGCGGCGCCATCGGTATCCAGGGCTTCCTCATCGCGCGGGGACCATGGCGATCGCGATCGGATGCCGATTCTTCGCCTTGGAGCGACGTTGCGCCCCGGCGCACGCTCCGGCATTGCTCGCTCTTCGGGGCAGAGGGGGCGGCGATGCCGACAGGTCGGGTCACGGTGGTCGATCACCCCCTGGTGCAGCACAAGCTCACCCACTTGCGGGACAAGAACCGCTCGACCAAGGGCTTTCGACAGCTCCTGAACGAGATCGGCATGCTCCTCGCCTACGAGGTAACCCGGGACCTCCCGCTCGAACCCGTCACAATCGAGACACCTCTCCAGCCGATGGAGGGGCGACAGATCCAGGGCAAGAAGCTGGTCCTCGCCCCGATCCTTCGGGCGGGCGTCGGCTTCCTCGACGGAATGTTGTCGCTGGTCCCCTCGGCGCGGGTCGCCCATATCGGGCTCTACCGTGATCCGGATACGCTCGAGGCGGTCGAGTATTATTTCAAAGCCCCCTCGGACCTTGCCGACCGGACCGTGCTGGTGCTGGACCCGATGCTCGCCACCGCGAATTCGGCCATCGCGGCGCTCGACCGGCTGAAGGCGCGGGGCGCATCAGACCTGCGCTTCGTCTGCCTGCTCGCGGCCCCCGAAGGGCTCGCCAAGTTCCAGGCCGCTCATCCCGACGTGCCGCTCTGGACCGCGGCCATCGATAGCCACCTCAACGACCACGGCTATATCGTGCCCGGCCTGGGCGATGCGGGAGACCGCATGTACGGCACGCGGTGACAAGCGGGCCGCGCCCGGTTCCCCCGGGGGGCGGCAACCGAGCACGCTTTCCGCCTCGGATGCCGTTCTTCTGTACGCCTGCGACTAGGTTCCGACTGGCCGAGTCAGGGCCTGATCTGGACGGGAGCCGGATTTCCCAAGACTGACGCGACCGGGTCGTCGACCAATCCGGCGGTCCGGAAGTGATCCGGTCCTGAGCCTGAGCACCGCCCGGTCAGTCTCTTGCTCGCTGCCGGCGGGAACCGGCAATCCGGCGCCTCAGGTAAATCCGGGCGATGCCGGGCGTCCTGCAATCATCGGAGGCCGCACGGGCGAGCACTAGCGCTTCCCCATCCGGCGCTCGGTCTGGCCCTTGAGGGCCACTTTACGGAGGACCCGAGAGAGCTGCTCGACCGAGTAGGGCTTCTGGATCAGGTCGAACCCGTGCACCCCTTCCTGCGCGAGGACGTGACTGTATCCGGAGGTGAGCACGACGGGCAGGTCTGGCAGGCGCCGCTGCAATTCTCGGGCGAGCGCGATCCCGCCCATCCCGGGCATCACCACGTCGGAGAACACGGCGTCGAAGCGGAACGGGATCTTCTCGATCTCGTCGAGCGCCTCTTCCGCGTTTGTCGCCCAGACGGTCGTGTGGCCGAGGTCCTCCAGGATCTGGGTCGCGAAGCGGCCGACCTCAACATTGTCCTCGACAACGAGCACGCAAAGATTGGCCTCTTCGGAGCCGCGCTCGTCACCCGGCGCAGCGCCCGCAGCCTCCGGCGAGGCCTCGACCTCCGGCAGGTAGAGGGTAAACGTCGTCCCGTCGCCCGGGACACTCGACACGTCGACGTCCCCGCCCGACTGCTTCGCGAAGCCAAATACCTGGGAGAGCCCGAGGCCGGTGCCCTTGCCGACATCCTTCGTGGTGAAGAACGGCTCGAAGATGCGCGGCAGGACATCAGCCGCGATGCCGACCCCGGTATCGGAAAGCGACACCGCCGCGAACAGGCTCCGCGAACTCGCATGGCCGCGGATCGCCGGCATCGGCCGCCCGCCCGCGAGCCGCAGGGTCAGCGTGCCCTCGCCACCCATCGCGTCGCGGGCATTGACGGCCATGTTGATCAGGGCAGTCTCGAACTGGCTGAGATCTGCGCGGATGTAGCAGGCTTCGTTCGGAAGCTCGGCGACGACGGTAATGCGCGCGCCCGTGACCGAGTCGAGCATCTCCGCCACCGCGCGTAAGGAAGCTCCGACCTCGAACACCTCGGGTTTCAGTGCCTGGCGGCGGGCGAAGGCGAGGAGCTGACCGGTGAGCTTGGCGGCCCGGTCGACCGTATCCGAGATGGCCTCGACGTAGCGGCGGCGTCGCTCCTCAGCGAGATCGGGGCGCTTGAGCAGGTCGGTGGACGACTTGATGACCGTGAGCAGGTTGTTGAAGTCGTGCGCGACGCCGCCGGTGAGCTGGCCGACCGCCTCCAGCTTCTGCGACTGGCGCAGAGCCTCCTCGACGCGCTCGCGCTCAACGCTCTCGGCCTGGAGGCGGGCATGCGCCTCGGTCAGGGCGCGCATGTTGCGCCTCTGCTCGGTCAGGTCAGTCAGGACTCCGCAGAGCAGGGGTTCGTCGCCCTGGCGCTCGAAACGGCTAAGCGACAGGAAGGTCGCGCGCTCCGACCCGGCGGGCGTGCTGAGGTCGATCTCCTCACGCACCGGGGCGATTATCGCCTGCTGAATAAGGTGGTCGAGGTCGGTATCCTGCTGCAGGAACTGGCCCAGGCACCGGCCGATCAGCCGTTCCTGCGGCTCGCCGAGCATGTCGGCCAGCCGCCGGTTGCAATAGAGCACGGTGCCGTCCAGCCCGAGGGTGAACGCGCCCTCCTGGATCTGCTCGATCAGGACGCGATAGGGCCGGTCGGCGTTCTCCAGAGTGTAGACGAGGCGCTCGTGGTTGGGGCCCTCGACCACCACCGCGTCGAAATCGCCCCGCCGGATCGCCGCTAGGGTTTCCTCGCTCTCTTCCAGCCGCGCCTCGAGCTCCCGAATATGCGCCCGATACGCGTCCAGAGTTGGATCGCCACCCGGCAGCAGAGCATCGACGCTCATCTCCGCGCCTCCACAGCGGGGTCGAGTTCGAGGCCGCGCAGGATGCGGCGTTCGTCGAGAAGGTCGCCGGTGATCCGACGTTCGGGAAGGGGGGCGATCTTGAGCAGGGTGGGCGCGGCCAGCACCCCGTCGCGCTCGGCCAAGTCGGGCTGCTGATAGATGTCGATGATCTCCAACTCGTAGCGACCCGCGATATGCGTTTCACAGAGTCGACGCAGCACCTCCACCGCCCGCAGCGAACGCTGCGCGGTGCCGGCGACGAACAACCTCAGACGGTATTGATCCGGCATGCCCGAAGCCGGGGTGTCGGCGCTCAAGGCTGCTCCGCCCGCGAGCGGATATCGAGGCCGACGAGCACCTTCTCGGTGTTGGAGAGGTCGCCGATGATCCGCTTGAGCGGCGACGGAAGCCGACGCACGAGGGTCGGGATCGCCAGGATCTGGTCGCCGGCGGCGAGCTGCGGGTTTTTCAGGAGGTCGATGACCTCGATGTCGTAGCGGCCCGACAGGTGCGTCTCGCAGAAGCGCTTGAGATTGGTCATCGCGGCAAGCGACTTTGCCGTCTGGCCGGCGACGTAGAGGCGCAGATGATAGCGCCCCGGATCACCGTCGGGATCCGTCTCCGGCTCGCCGCCTTGAGAGGTCGTCTCGCTCATTCCGCAGCACTCCGTCGCGCTATCAGTTCCCGCCGCTCGTCCTCCAAATGCGCCGCGCGCAATCTGTCTTCGGTGCGCAGAAGGTCCTCTTCGTCCTCGGCCGCCTCCAGACTCGCGCGCAGCTCCTCGATCTGCCGCTCGATCGCCGAACGCCGCCGCGCCACATCCCGGACTCGGCGCTCGGTCTCGTGCGCATGCAACTGGGCGGCCGCCTTCTCGTTCGCTTCCTGCACCAGACGCGCCGTCCCGGTCAGAACGCCCGCCGGCCCGATATAGGCATCCACGAGGCGGACGCCCTCCGACGACATGAGAAACTCCCGGATCTGGTTCGAGTGGCTCATGCCGCGCGCTTTGATTACGTAGAGCGTGCGCGTCCGTTCGCCATTCGCCTCGACGTTGAGGAGCTTGATCCAGGCATCCATCAGCGAGGATACGCCGAGGTCGTCACCCTGGCCGATCGATCCGTCGGTGCGCAGGCTGGTGAAGACGGCGGTGATGCCGCGGCACTTGATCAGGTCGATCATCCGCAGCAGCGTCGCCTGGAGCTCGCTCGAAGGGCCACGCAGGGCCGAGATCGGGTCGATCACGACCACGTCGGGCCGAAACGCCTCGAGATCGCGGTGCATGCGCGCGAGATGCATCTCCAGGCCGAACAGGCTCGGCCGCGCCGCCTCGAATCGCAGCAGCCCGCTCTCGACGTGCCGGCCGAGGTCGAGTCCGATCGAGCGGGCGTTGCGGCAGATCTGGGCGCCGCTCTCCTCGAACACGAACGCCATGCACCGCTCGCCGCGCCTGCAGGCCGCGTCGATCACGGACGCCGTGAGCATGGTCTTGCCGGTACCGGGCTCGCCGGAGACGAGGATGCTGGAGCCGCGATAGAAGCCCCCCGGAGCCAGCATGGCGTCGAGCCCGTCGATGCCGGACGAGATCACGCCGGTCGACACCGCGTAGTCCAGATCGGTCGAGGTCACCGGCAGGACGCTGATGCCCTTGTCGTCGATCAGGAACGGGTATTCGTTGGTGCCGTGCGCCGAGCCGCGGTACTTCACCACCCGCAGGCGGCGGGTGGTGATCTGGTCTTCGACCCGGTTGTCGAGGAGCACGACGCAGTCCGAGACGTATTCCTCCAACCCCTGGCGGGTGAGCTGCCCGTCGCCGCGCTCGCCGGTGATGACCGCGGTCAGGCCGCGATCCTTGATCCATCCGAACAGGCGGCGTAGTTCCGCGCGCAGCAGCGATGGGTCGGTGAACCCGGAGAACAGGGTCTCGATCGTGTCGAGCACCACGCGCTTGGCGCCGACGCTGTCGACCGCGAAGCCGAGGCGGATGAACAGCCCTTCGAGGTCGTACTCGCCGGTCTCCTCGATCTCGCTGCGCTCCACGCGCACGTGATCGATCGCGAGCTTCCCGTCGGCGACGAGCCCGTCGAGGTCGTAGCCCAGGGAGGCGACGTTGGCCGCCAGATCCTCGGCCCGCTCCTCGAAGCTCATGAAGACGCCGGGCTCCCCGAACCGGGTCGCGCCGTTGACCAGGAAGGTGGAGGCGAACAGGGTCTTGCCGCAGCCCGCGGCACCACAGATCAGCGACGGCCGCCCGGCCGGAACGCCGCCATAGGTCACAGCGTCGAAGCCCTCGATGCCGGTCGGTGTCTTGGGCAACGTAAGGGCGGCTTTCTGGTCAGGCACGTCGGTCGCAGTCCTGCACGTCTCTAACGAAGGTTGGGGCGCGGCGCGGCTCTGGACGAGCGGACCCTCCGGGATACAGGCCGGGGGACGGGACCATCGCGATGGCCGCTGCCCCCATGCCGCTTCGCCACGGACCGGGCTCACCCGACCGCCATGCAACAGACACAGTCAGAAACGCCGCGAAGATTGGGCGACATCGGCCCGGAAGCCGGTATGACAACGTCGTTCCGAGCGCAAGGCAAGACAGCCATGCCCGAAGAACGATAGGGTATGGATTGCCGTCTTCGGAAATCGACGGATGCGCGGCGGAGAGAGGTCGATGCTGGGTTGGGACCTCGACGGCGATGCACTGCCCGCTCCGGCCGTCGCCCGCAATCGGGATGCGATCCTGGCCGTCCTCCGCGTAGTCCTGCCCGCCACCGGAACGATCCTGGAAATCGCGAGCGGATCCGGCGAGCACGCCGTCCATGTCGCGACGGCGTTGCCCGGCCTGACCTGGCAGCCGAGCGATCCGGAGGAAGCGGCCCGGCGCAGCGTGGCGGCCCATGCCCGTCGATCCGGGGTGGCCAACATCCTGCCGCCCCTCGACCTCGATGCGGCCTCGGACCGATGGCCGGTCGCCTGCGTCGACGGGATCGTCTGCATCAACATGATCCACATCGCGCCGTGGGCTGCCACCGAGGGACTGATGGCCGGCGCCGGGCGCACACTGCCGGCAGGCGGGGTGCTGGTCCTCTACGGCCCCTTCCGGGAGGGCGGGCGACATGGAGCCGACAGCAATGCCGCCTTCGACGCGGATCTGCGCGCCCGCGACCCGCGCTGGGGTGTGCGGGACCTCGAGGCGGTCTCGCGGGTCGCCGCGACGGCCGGACTGGAGCTGATCCGACGCATTGCCATGCCGGCCAACAACCTGAGCCTGGTCTATCGCCGGGCGGCGCTGACGGGGAACTGATCGCGGGAACGCCGCGCGCTTCGCAGACTGCACATTGTATTCACCTCACCGAATGCTACACAATTCGTCCGTGACCCCGATGCGATTGAAAAAACCGCACGGTCCGGAGGAGGAAGCAAAATGGCGACGTATCGCAGCTATTCGAGCCGGGCCATCGCGGCTTTGACGGCGGCCGGATTGTGTGTCGCGGGAGAGGCGCGGGCGGCAGATCCGATCCGGATCGGCGTGATCGCCGAGGCGCAGTCGGTGGTCGGCGCCTCGATCCCGCAGGCTGTCCAGCTCGCCGCAGACGAGATCAACGCCAAGGGCGGGGTCGACGGGCGCCAGATTCAGGTCGTCACCTACGACGACAAGAGCTCGGCCTCGGACGCGGTGCGCGCCTTCCAGCGCGCGGTCTCGGAGGACAAGGTCAACCTCGTCATCGCCAGCTACATCTCCGAGGTCGTGCTAGCCCTGATGCCGTGGTCGGCAAGGCTCAAGACCCCGATGATCACCCCGGGCGCGGCCTCCAACGAGATCAGCCTCGCCGTCCATAAGGACTATGCGCGCAACAAGTACACCTTCCACGGATATCTCACATCCGCAGCACTCGCGCAGTCAATCTGCGACTCGACCAAGGACATGCTCCTCGACCTGATGAAGGTGAAGACGGCCGCGATCATGAGCGAGGATGCGGCCTGGACCCGCCCGCTCGACGTCGGTTACGAGAAGTGCCTTCCCGAGATCGGCGTGAAGGTTGTCGACCACATTCGCTTCTCGCCGGACACGGGGGATTTCACGCCGATCTACAACAAGATCGAGGCGGCCAAGCCCGACCTGATCGTCACCGGCATCTCGCATGTCGGCGTGCAGCCGACCGTGCAGTGGCAGAACCAGCAGGTGCCCCTGGCGATGACCGGCATGAACTCGCAGGCGACCTCCTCGACCTTTTGGGCCAATACCAACGGCGCCACACAGGGAGTCATCTTCCAGAGCATCGCCGTGCCCGGGGCGGCGATCACCGACAAGTCGCTCGCTTTCAGCGAGGCCTTTAAGAAGCGGTTCGGGAGTGACCCGTCTTACGCCGGCTACATGGCCTATGACCAAGTCTACTATACCGCCGACGCGGTGAAGCGCGCGGGCTCCACCGAGGCCGACAAGCTGGTCGAGGCGCTGGAGAAGACCGATTGGGTCGGCACGGTCGGCCGCACGCAGTTCTACGGGAAGGACGATCCTTTCACGCACTCCATCAAGTACGGACCGGGCTTCGTCACCGGCTTGATGGCGCAGTGGCAGGACGGCAAACAGGTGGCGATCTGGCCCAAGAGCCTCGCCCAAGGACAGATCGTCCTGCCGGCTGCCGTGAAGGCTGCGGCGCGATAGGCGCGATCGCGTAGAACGACAGGACACGGGCGCTGCGCTTGCCAAGAGCGCCCGTTGCCGCAAGTAGAGCCGGACCCGCCGCCCCCTGGGCGCGGCCCGGAACACGCACGCGTTGAGGACGCTTCGATGGCCAGCACCGCCCTGCCCGAGACCATGCGCCAGATCCGATTTTCGGGCCCTGGCGGGCCGGAGGTGATCGCCGTCGAGAGCGTGGCGCTGCCGAGCCCGGGACCGGGACAAGTGCTGATCGAGGTGGTGGCCGCGGGCGTGAACCGCCCGGATATGATGCAGCGCGCCGGCCTGTATCCGCCGCCGCCCGGCGCGACCGAGGTCCCGGGCCTCGAAGTCGCGGGCCGTGTCGCCAAACTGGGAGAGGGCGTCGAGGGCCTTTCGGTGGGCCAGGAGGTGTGCGCGCTCGTGATCAGTGGCGGCTATGCCGAGTTCGCCGTGGCCGAAGCGTCCCACTGCCTGAAACGTCCGAATGCCATCTCTCTCATCGACGCGGCCGGGCTGCCGGAGACTTTCTTCACGGTCTATTCCAATGTCGTGCAGCGCGGCCGGCTCGCCCCGGGCGAGAGCTTCCTGGTGCATGGCGGTTCGAGCGGCATCGGTGCGACTGCGATCCAGATGGCCAAGCATCTTGGCGCTCGGGTGTTCGCGACCGCGGGATCGGCCGAGAAATGCCGGTTCTGCGAGAATCTCGGGGCGGATGCGGCGATCGACTACAAACAGGCCGATTTTGCCGAGGAGGTGAAGCGCCTCACCGACGGGCGCGGCGTCGACGTCATCCTCGATATGATCGGTGCTAGCTATTTGGCGCGAAACCTCAAGTCACTCGCACCGGACGGACGCTTGGTGATGATCGCCCTGATGGGCGGCTACAAGGTTGACGGCCTGAACATCACGCCGATCATGCGCAACCGCCTGACTTTCACGGGCTCGACCCTGCGACCGCGCTCGAAGGGCGACAAGGCCGCGATCGCCGAGGGGCTGCGGAAGGATGTCTGGCCGGAGCTCGATGCCGGCCGGATCCGCTCCGTGACGCATGCCACCTTCCCCCTGGAGCAGGCGCAGGCGGCGCATGAACTGATGGAATCCAGCGCCCATCTCGGCAAGATCCTGCTGACCACCGGCCGGTAGCGGCGCGGACCGGCAGGAACCCGCCTCGTCGACGCCGCGTTGGCGGCCGGTAACGAGATCGTGTCGCAGGCGCTATTCGGAGCATTGCGTTCCGTCGACGAGGTATTTGGACATGGCCGAAAAACTGAACCCGCAGGACAGCCGGCAGGGTGAGCGCGGCAAACCCGTCCTTTGGGTCCTGGTCGCCAGCCTCGTCCTGCTGGCGATCGCCACCGTGGGCCTGCTCACATGGAACGGGGCGAATGCGCCTAAGGATTATGCCAGCCAGAGCCAGGATGCGTCGCGTCGCGAGGTGACCGGTTCGGTCAATGGCCAGCCCAACGGCGCATCGCCTTCGAACAGCACTGCGGTCCCGGGCGGCAATCCGTCCTACCCGCAGCCGGCCCAGCCGGGCGCCGATGGTGGCGCCAAGTAGCATGCTCCGGACGGCGCCCGTCGCCGTCCCACATGCCAAGCGAGTGGATCGGGACAGGGCCGCCGCCGGCCGATTGGCCGTGATCGTCCGGTTTGCGCGTCAGCGTGTCGGGACCGGAGTCGCTCCGCGGTAATCGTAGAACCCGCGCTTGGCCTTACGGCCAAGCCAGCCGGCCTCGACATACTTCACGAGAAGTGGGCACGGCCGATACTTGGAATCGGCCAGTCCCTCGTAGAGCACCTGCATCACGGACAGGCAGGTATCCAGTCCGATGAAGTCGGCGAGCTGGAGCGGGCCCATCGGGTGGTTGGCGCCGAGACGCATGGCGGTATCGATCGACTCGACCGATCCGACACCTTCGTAGAGCGTATAGATCGCCTCGTTGATCATCGGCAGCAGGATGCGATTGACGATGAAGGCCGGGAAATCCTCCGACATCGTCGACGTCTTGCCGAGCTTGGCGATGAACGCCTTGGACGATTCGTAGGTCGAATCCTCTGTGGCGATGCCGCGGATCAGCTCCACGAGCTGCATCACCGGCACCGGATTCATGAAGTGGATGCCGATGAACCGCTCGGGCCGGTCCGTAGACGCGGCGAGCCGGGTGATCGAGATCGACGACGTGTTGGTGGCCACGATCGCGTCTGGCCGGAGCGACGGACAGAGGTTCGAGAAGATCTCTCGCTTGGTCGCCTCGTTCTCGGTGGCAGCCTCGATCACGAGGTCGCACGGTGCCAGATCCGCGAAACTATGAGCCGGCTGGATGCGCCCCCGCACGCCGCGGCTCTCCCCCTCGCTCATGCTTCCCTTGGAGACGAGCCGGGCGAGGCCGCCTTCGATCGAACCGAGACCGTTCTCAAGACGGGCCGGATCGCGGTCGTTCAGCAGGACGTCGAGACCGGCCGTGGCGCAGACCTGCGCGATGCCACTCCCCATCTGGCCCGCGCCGATGATGCCGACCCGCTTGATCTCCATGTCCATCTGTCGACCTGTGCCCTTGATGCGGACGTTGAAGCACGGACGCCCGACGAGACGGACCGCGCCAACGCGACAGCCCGTGCGAAGACCGGCCGTCTCAGACTTCTAGACTATTCTCGCGCGCGGAAGGAACCCGCGGACATGCACACTGCGACAACGCCCGCGTGTTGCACCCTGCCGGGCGAACAGGGCCTTACTGACCCTTGACCTTTCCAATCTCCGCCTTCAGGTCCGGGACGATCTGAAACAGGTCTCCGACGAGGCCGTAATCGGCGACCTGGAAGATCGGCGCGTCCTCGTCCTTGTTGATGGCGACGATGACCTTCGAGTCCTTCATCCCGGCCAAGTGCTGGATCGCCCCCGAGATGCCCACCGCCACGTACAGGTCCGGCGCCACGACCTTGCCGGTCTGGCCGACCTGCCAGTCGTTCGGCGCGTAGCCGGCATCCACGGCGGCGCGGGACGCGCCCACCGCGGCGCCGAGGACGTCCGCCAGCGGCTCGATCAGTTCGTGAAACTTCTCGGACGAACCGAGAGACCGGCCCCCCGACACGATGATCCGGGCGGAGGCCAGCTCCGGCCGGTCGGACTTGGCGATTTCCTCGCCCTTGAAGGTCGAGCCGCCGTCCCCCGGTGCAGCGGCCGAGACGGCCTCGATCGGTGCCGCCGCGGCGCCCTCGGCGGCCGCCTTGAACGCCGCCGTGCGCACGGTGATCGCCGTCTTGCCCGCAGGGATCTGCACGGTCTGGATCGCGTTGCCCGCGTAGATCGGCCGCTCGAACGTGTCGGGCGCCACCACCTTGATGATGTCCGAGACCTGCGCGACGTCGAGCAGGGCGGCCACCCGCGGCAGCACGTTCTTGCCCGTGGTCGAGGCCGAAGCGATGATGATGTCGTAGGGTCCGGCGATCGACGCGATCAGCGCGGATACCGGCTCGGCCAGATCGTGATCGTAGATGGCGTCCTCGGCGTTCAGGACCTTCTCGACACCGTCGAGCTTGGCCGCAGCCTCGGCCGCGGGCTTCGATCCGGCACCCAAGACGAGGGCGTGGATCGGGGCGCCGATCGCCTTGGCGGCTGTGAGCGCCTTCAGCGTGCCGTCCTTGATCTGGCCGTTGCCGTGCTCGACGAAGAGGAGTGTCGTCATGGTCTTCTGGTGCCCTTGAAGGAGATGGCGCGACGCTCGACCGAGACCGGGAGCGTCGCGAGCGGATCAGATGACGCCGGCTTCGACCTTGAGCTTCTGCACGAGCTCGGCCGCGGAGCCGACCTTGACGCCCGCGGAGCGGCCCGGCGGCTCGGCGGTCTTGAGCACCTTGAGCTTCGGGGTCACATCGATACCGAGGCTCTCAGGGCTCAGCTCCTCGAGCGGCTTCTTCTTGGCCTTCATGATGTTGGGGAGCGACGCGTAGCGCGGCTCGTTCAGGCGCAGGTCGGTGGTGACGATCGCCGGAAGCTTCAGGCTCACCGTCTGGAGGCCGCCGTCGACCTCGCGGGTCACGTCGAGGCTGCCCTCGCCCGCCTCGATCTTGTATGCGAAGGTGCCCTGCGGCCAGCCGAGCAGAGCGGCCAGCATCTGTCCGGTTTGATTCGAATCGTCGTCGATCGCCTGCTTGCCCAGGATGACGAGCAGCGGCCCTTCCTTTTCGACCACGGCCTTGAGGAGCTTGGCAACCGCCAGCGGCTCGCAATTCACGTCGGTCTTGACCAGGATGGCGCGGTCGGCGCCCATGGCGAGCGCGGTTCGCAGGGTCTCCTGCGCCTGCTGCGGGCCGATCGAGACAGCCACGATCTCTGTGACCTTGCCCTTCTCCTTGAGACGGATCGCTTCCTCGACCGCGATCTCGTCGAAGGGGTTCATCGACATCTTGACGTTGGCGAGTTCGACCCCGGAGCCGTCGGCTTTCACGCGGATCTTGACGTTGTAGTCCACCACCCGCTTGACGGGCACCAGCACCTTCATGGCGGTCACGATCCTTCCCGGGAAATTCTTGTCGCCGCACCCACCTTTCTCTCAACTGCCTGAGGCGCGGAGAGACGGGGGCACGCAGGGCGCGCGGACCGTAACGGCCACATTTCGGCCTTGTCAACGCGGCCGGCGCGACCCGGGCAAAGGGCGCGGTCGGTGAAAGACGGCTTCAGCCGCGCAGGGCGCGACCGCCGATCCGCCGCGTCAGCGGTTGGCGCCCGGCACCCAGAGCACGTCGTCGGCCCCATTCGCGTTCGCCGCGCGGCTCGCGACGAACAAGAAGTCCGAGAGGCGATTCAGGTAGCGCAGGGCCTCGGGCGAGACGATCTCGTCCTCCCGGGCCGCCAGGCTCACCGCGAGGCGCTCGGCCCGGCGGCAGACGGTTCTGGCGAGGTGAAGCGCGGCCGCGGCGGCAGAGCCGCCGGGCAGCACGAAGGACTTCAGAGGCGGGATCGCCTTGTTGAGGGCGTCGATGTCGCGCTCCAGCCGCTCGACCTGGCTCGCGACGATCCGCAACGGCTCGTAGGACAGCGGCTCCTGGCTCGGGGGGGTGGCGAGATCCGCCCCGAGGTCGAACAGGTCGTTCTGGATCGCAGCCAGCATCCCATCGAGGCGGCCCAGTGTGTGCAGGCGCGCCATCCCGATGCAGGCGTTGGTCTCGTCGACCGTGCCGTAGGTCTCGACCCGCAGATCCGCCTTCGAACGCCGCTGCCCATCCGCGAGCGCGGTCGTGCCCTTGTCGCCGGTGCGTGTGTAGATGCGGTTGAGCTTGACCAAGGATCCTCGCGCCTCAGAACGTGTAGCCGAGCTTGCCGCCGAAGTTGGTCAGTCCGCGGTTGTTGGCGCAGAGGCCGGCATTCGACATATGCTCGACGGTGGCCATGACGCTCCAGTGCTCGGTCAGCCGGAAGCCGAGAGCCGCGGCCTCACGGAACATGGGTGAGCATCCGAGGGTGTTGAAGCCGTACGGGGTCTCCGCCTTCGGCCCGGTATAGCCGTTATGGGCGACGCCACCGAAGAAACCGTCCAGGAACACGCGCCGGCCCAGCGTCTCGGGGAAGATCTCGACGGTCCAGGTGGCACCCAGATAGGCGTAGCTGGTCCGGCCGCCGGTGTTGTAGCTGCCGCCGACCGTCGGACGCGGCACGAAGGCCTGCCAGAACGGATCAGGGCTGACTTGCGGCTTGGCGAACAGGATTTCGCCGTTGACGTTGGCCTTGCTGAAGCCAGGGAGCTTGCCCTCGGCGCTGCCGGGATCCTGCACGGCACCGCCGATCCGTACTTCCGAGACGATGCTGAGCGGCTGAACCGGTGCCGCGTAGGCCGCGGGCGGCGGCGGGGCGTCGGCCGCCGAGGCCGGCAGGATCGCCGCCCCGGGGATGAGGCTGAGGGCGCAGAGGCGCAGGGCGGCAATCATCAGGCTTGGCCGTCTCGGCTTGGCAAAATCGCTTCGCCGAGCGTAGCACGAGGTCCGTAGATGCAACCGGCCAATTCATCCCCTGCCGGGGCGAAAGCCGCACGGTGCGGCGGCACGGTCACACTCCCGACGGTTCAGGCCGAGCGCCACCAGACGACCCCCATGATGATCACGATCGCCACGAACTGAAGCAGCACGCGCAAACGCATCAACTTTTGCGAGAGATTGGCACTGCCGCCGCGCATCATGTTGGCGAGGCCGAGCAATAGGACCGTGACAACCGCCAGGCAGGCGACGAGGACGAGCAGGTTAGACGACATGGCGGCGAGGATCCGAATCCGGCGGGCGCCGTCATCCGGCGACCGTCGCTGAGGAAGGCGGTGGTGCGATCAGTTACGTCGGAGCAGGCGCTCGAAATAGTCGAGTTCCTCGCGGGGACGACTCGGGTCGCCGAGCTTGCGCCGCAGTTCTTCCATGATCCGCCGCGCACGTTGGACGGCCGATTCGTCGGCGGTCGGGACGCGGACGCGACCGTCGCTCATGTCGCGGCCCCGCGTCGGGCGGCCGAGGGGATCGTCGTCGCGGGCGCCGGCCTGTCCCTGCTGCCCGGGCTGCTGTCCGCCCTCCTGCTGACCCTCGCCCTGCCCCTGGCCCTCAGCCATCTCCTGCATCTGCTGGGCCATGCCCTCGGCGCCGCGCTTGAGACCATCGAGCGCGCGGCCCTGGGCGTCTACCGCCTCACCGGAGTCGCCGTCCTTCAGGGCGTTCTCGGCCTCACGCATGGCGTCCTCGGCATCGGACAGCCCCTGCTCGCCGCGCATGCCATTTTCCTTCATGCGCTGCTCCAGGTCCTCCAGCCGCTTGCGAAGTTCCTGCTGACGATCACCGACATTGCCCTGCTGGCCCTGCTGGCCCTGTTGGTTTTGGCCTTGCTGGTTCTGACCCTGCTTGCCCTGTCCTTGCTGGGGCTGACCCTGCTGGGGCTGCCCCTGCTGGCCGCGCTGTCCCTGCTGCTGCTGCTGTCCGCGGTTCGGCGGCCGCTGAACGCCGCGCTTCTCTTGGCCGTCCTTGAAGGTCTCGTCCCGCAGGCCCTGCTGCTCGCGCGACATCGCGTCGAGATCGCGCATCTGCTTCTGCATCTCCCGGGATGCCTGGTCGGAGCGGCTGCCTCGCTCGGCGGTCTGCAGATTCTCCAGGATGTTGCGCAGCTGTTCCATGAGACGCTGCGCCTCCGCGGTATCGCCGCGTTTCATCGCATCGGCCATGTCCTGGATCATCTTGTCGAGATCCTCGGGCGTCACCGTCTTCGATTGCTGGTTGTTCTGGCTGCGCTCGGACTGGTCGCTGGGTTGGCGGCTCTGCTTCTCGGCCATCTGCGAGAGGAACTTGTCGAGCGCCTGCTTGAGGTCCTGCGTGAGGCGCTTGATCTCCTCGTCCGGCGCGTTGCGCTCGATCGCCTCCTTCAGCCGGTCCTGCGCCTGGCGCAGTTGCTTCTCGGCATCCGAAAGATCGCCGTCCTCGATCTTCAACGCCATCTCCCAGAGGAGATCGGCGACTTCCACCAGCTCGGCATCGGTGGTCGCGCCGCGGAGGCGCTCGGTCGCGGTCTTGAGCCCGAGGAACACCGCGGGCTGCGGCGTGAATTGGTCGGGTGCGACGAGGAGCGCGTCGAGCGCGCCCTGCACCCAGCGTCGATCGGTATCGGGTGCCGTGACGAGCCGCCGTCGATCCTCGGCCAGGGCCCGCGCCAGGAGATCGCGGAACGGACGGGCCGGCAGCGTCATCTCGGTATCCGGGGTGCGGCCCTCCTGGCCGGCCTCGTCCTTCACGACGATGTGGAAGCGCACGCGCGCGCCGGACCACGGGCTGTCGGTCAGGTCCACGAGGGTCTTGGTGTCGGCCTCGCCCGTGGCTTCGGCCGGCAGCGCGAGGCCGATCCGCGGTACCGGCGCGAGGGAGCGGCCCGGCTTGAGCGGCTCGACGATTCCCTCTGCGGAGCTGATCCCGTAATCGTCCTTGGCGCGGTAGGTGAGATTGAAGGTGCCGCGGCCGTTCACCTCGGGGGCGCCCACCAGGGTCACCTCCGGCGGCCTGTCGGGAATCGCCTCGACGGTCAGCCGCTGCCGGCCGGCCGGCGTGACGATCACCAGTTCGGCTCCGCCGATGATGCGGTAGCGCTCCTCGCGCAGGTCGGGGCGCTGCTCCTGCCCGGGAACCGGAACGAGCCCGGCATTCGGCGTCAGCGCTGTTTGAGCCGCCGCTTTCCCCTGGCCGGCGATCCGCACGATCAGCTGCGCGTTGATCGGCGCCCGCAGATGCTGGTCGCTACCGTCCATTGCGATCAGAAGCGGTGGCAGGCGCGTGTAGAGCGGCGGGTCGATCCAGCCGTCCACGCGGAAATTCGGCCCCGGCGCGGCCGGCTCGTGCCAGTCGAACGCAGCGCCGATCCGCTCGCGCCATTCGGGGCCGGCCACGAACAGGCTTGCCACTGCGGCGACGACAAGCCCCGCGCGCACCGCGAAGGGATCATGCTTGGCCATGCCGGGGCGCGGAAGGCCGACCCGTAAAGCCGCCACCGCCTGCGCGGCGCGGCGCTGGTGCAGGTCCCAGAGCGTCCGGCTGCCGGGATCCGCGGCGCCGACAACCAGCGAGTCCTGCGCCGCAGAGGCCGGGCCGTGACGCAGAGCCGGATCGCGGGCCGCGGCCTCCCGGTCGAGGCGCGCCAGGGCCTGGCGCCGATCAGGCCGGGCGAGGTGCACGAGGGGCAGGAGTGCGCCGACCAGAAGGATGGCCATGGCGGCCAGCCCGATCTGGCGCCAGAGCGGAGCGAGATCGAGCCAGAGCCCGGACCAGGACAGAACAAGGAACAGGAGGCCGATGCCGAGCCCACGCCAGAGGACCGGCCATGCCTGCTCCCACAGGTAAGCCGCGCGTGCCTGTGCCACCAGACGGTCGAGCCGCGCAGCGGCCGCCTGCCCGGTCTCGGTGCCGGTCCTGCCGGTGCTGCTGCCGAAGCCGTCCCTGTCGATCACGCCGACCGTTCCGCCTCACGCCAAAGGATAAGTCACAGGGGCCCGGCGGGATCCGGGCTCCGATTTCCTGAGGCTAGCATGGTGGGCCGCGGCGGTCGGCGGGTCAAATCGGCGCGACCTTGGGCACGCCGACGATCAATTGTGCGCCTGGATGAAATTGCGCACTTGGGGGTAGATCTGCGTCTCCCAGCGCTTTCCGGCGAAAACGCCGTAATGGCCCACTCCGGCCTGGAGGTGGTGAGACCGCATGTACGGGGCGAGCCCTGTGCAGAGATCGTGCGCCGCCATGGTCTGGCCGACGGCGCAGATGTCGTCCCGCTCGCCCTCGACGGTCATGAGCGCGGTGCGACGGATCGCCCCCAGGTCGATCGGCTCATCGCGATAGGTCAGGTCATTCTTGGCCAGGGTATAATCCTGGAACACGATCTTGACGGTCTCGAGGTAGAACTCGGCCGCCAGGTCGAGGACGGCGAAATACTCGTCGTAGAAGGTCTCGATCGCCTCCGCCTTGGTCTCCTCGCCCTTAGCCATGTGCCAGAACAGGTCGCTATGGCCCTGGATGTGGCGCTTGGCGTTCATCGACATGAAGGCCGAGACCTGAACAAAGCCAGGATAGACCTTGCGGCCGGCGCCTTTGTGCCGGGCGGGAACGGTGGCGATCAGGTTCTTCTCGAACCACTCGATCGGCTTCGACGTCGCGAGTTCGTTCACGCCAGTCGGGTTGACCCGGCAATCCACCGGCCCCGCCATAAGGGTCATGCTGCGCGGGGCCGCCGCATCCTTCGCCTGTGCCATCGCGGCGGCTGCCACCAGCGCCTGCACGGCCGGCTGACAGACCGCCACGATGTGCGAGCCTTCACCCATCACCTGCAGAAATCGGATGAGGTGGGCGACGTAATCGTCGAACCCGAACTTGCCCTCGGACAGGGGCACGTCGCGCGCATTATGCCAGTCGGTGATGTAGACGTCGTGGTCAGGCAGCATCGTCCGCACTGTGGCGCGCAGCAGCGTGGCGAAATGGCCGGACAGCGGCGCGACCATCAGCACCTTGGGCTGCTCGGTGTGGATGTCCTTTTTGAAGTGCAGCAGGGTGCCGAAGGGCGTGACCTCGACGGCTTCCTCGCTGACGGGCACGCTCCGGTTGCCGACATTGACCGCCTCGATCCCATAGGCGGGCCGCGCGAAGGTGAGTCCGGCGCGCATCATCATGCGGGCGCCGGCCGACATCCACCGGGCCGGCTCGCTCCAGGCGATCCAGGGCGACCATGCGTCGTTCAAGACCCGGCCCCAGGCCCTGGTCTGGGCGGCGATGTCGGTCTGCAGGTCGAACGTGTCGTACAGCATCGGGCGGGCACTCGCAGGCGCCCGGCCCGGTACGCGGGCGATCGGGACGGCAACCTTTGGCGGATGCCGGGATGGGATCTGCATCAGCATGGCCGTGCAGGATGGGTCGGTCCTGGAGGCGCCGCAACCGTCCAAAAGGCGGAGACGAACAGGAAAACCGCGGCCGTGACTTTGTTGCACCAACTTGTCACGGATGTCGGCCGCAGCTCCGTGTGTGCAGGCTCGCACGCGGCGACGCGCCTTCGGCATGGGCTGCCGCCGCACGACCTGAGTGCGCGCGTGGCGGTCCGGTGGGGGTACCCGGCTCAGATCGTCTGATTGTAGGCGCCGACCTCGGCATTCTCCCGCAGCACGGCATCGACACCCTTGAACATCGCGCGCAGGCGCTCCTCCGAGACCGGGCTCTCGACCACGACGACAAGCTCCGGCTTGTTGGACGAGGCGCGCACCAGGCCCCAGGTCCCGTCCTCCGTGGTGATCCGGACACCGTTGACGGTGACGAGATCCACGATCTTGGAGCCGGCGATCGGCTCGCCCGCCGCCTTCATGGCGCGGAACCGCTCGGTCACGGTCTCGACCACCCCGTACTTCACGTCGTCGGCGCAGTGCGGCGACATGGTCGGCGAGCCCCAGGTCTTCGGCAGGGCCCGGTAGAGGTCGGCCATCGACTTGCCAGGGTTGCGGTCGAGCATCTCCAGCACCGCGATGGCAGTGAGCAGGCCGTCGTCATAGCCGCGCCCGATCGGCTCATTGAAGAAGAAGTGCCCGGACTTCTCGAAGCCCGCCAGCGCGCCGAGCTCGTTTACCCGCCGCTTGATGTAGCTATGGCCGGTCTTCCAGTAATCGGTCTTGATCGCCTGGGCCTGAAGCTCCGGGTCGGTGTGGTAGAGGCCGGTGGATTTCACGTCGACCACGAAGGTCGAGCCCGGATGCAGCTTGCCGAGGTCGCGCGCCAGCATCACACCGATCTTGTCGGCGAAGATCTCCGCGCCCTCGTTGTCCACCACGCCGCAGCGGTCGCCGTCGCCGTCGAAGCCCAGACCGACATCGGCGCCGTGCTCCTTCACGGCGTGCGCGATGGCGTGGAGCATCTCCATGTCTTCCGGGTTGGGGTTGTAGCGCGGGAACGTGTAATCGGGATCGACGTCGAGCGGGACGACCTCGACGCCAAGCGCCTCCAGAAGCCGCGGCGCGAAGGCACCGGCGGTGCCGTTGCCGCAGGCGGCCACGACCTTTAGCTTGCGGGTCAGCGGCTTGGCCCGGGCTCTCAGGTCCTTCAGGTAGGTCTCGGCGAAGCCCTCGACGAACTCATAGGAGCCGCCATCGCGGTACTGATAGGTCCCGCCGAGCACGATCTCCTTGAGCCGGGTCATCTCCTCGGGCCCGAAGGTCATGGGCCGGTTGGCGCCCATCTTCACGCCGGTCCAACCGTTGTCGTTGTGCGAGGCGGTGACCATCGCCACGCACGGGCAGTCCAGCGCGAACTGGCCGAAATACGCCATGGGCGAGAGCGCCAGCCCGATATCCTTCACCCGGAGGCCCGCGGCCTGCATGCCGGCGATCAACGCGAGCTTGATCGAGGACGAGTAGCTGCGGAAGTCGTGGCCGGTGACGATGTCGGGACGCACGCCCATCTCGTGCACCAGCGTGCCGATGCCGAGGCCCAGCGCCTGAACCCCCATCAGGTTGATGTCCTGTGGGAACAGCCATCGCGCGTCGTATTCGCGGAAACCCGTGGGCTTGACCAGCGGGAGCTGCTCGAACGCGAAGGTGTTCGGCGCAAGGCCCGCTTCAGGCTTGGGAAACATCGCTTGAGCTCCGCTCGACCTTAGATACGCGCAGGCCCTAGCGAATCATCGGACCGGGGGGAAGGTCTGCCCGCCTCACGAGGCCCGGCGGACGATCGGGCCGTGCTCACCATCGGTCCGACGATGCTCGCAGGCGATCTTGAGGTAACGGTCGCCGCCGCCGGGCAGCCCTGCCTGGGCCGCCATGGTCTGCGCGTGCATCAGGCACTCCATCGGCGTGTGCGCCGGAGAGACGATGATGTCGAGAGCTGTGTCGCGGGAGCAATCCTGCGCGAGCAGCGTACCGGCACAGACCAGGGCGACGGAAAGCAATTCGGACATGACGGACCTCAGTTTCGAGCAATCGAAAGGTCCGCGGGGTGCTCTGGCGTCCGAGCCACCGCGTTGTGGTTGCCTGGGTGCTTCCTCTCTCGTTCAGGACCCTTAAAGCACGCCGCGTGCCAGCCGCGCTTGAGCTCCGGATCCATCAGATCTCGCTCTAATCAATCCCGCGTCGAGAGCCAGTGCGTCTCCTGTTCGGCGGCCGGAAGCAGTGCAGCGACCGCATCGAGATCGACAACGTACTGATCGGTGAGCAAGCGCCACATCTCGACCGGCGAGGTGACCTTCGGCCTCAGGCCGTCGAGGGCTCGGGCGAGCAGCGTTGCGGTGACGAGTTTCGGGCGTGCCAGGAGCGGATCAGCGTTCAGCATCAGTCTCGGCCCTATTCCGGGACCGACAACATCCGCCGGACTTGGTTAACGTTCGGTTACGGAGCCGATCGAAATCTTTGCGCGTCTTGGTTATGTCGAGCCAATGCTATTGGGCTCTGGTTATTTCCAAAAATTCCATGATGTCGGGCTTATTTCGCGCCGTGCGTTTTTATTCGCTCCATTGTCGGGGCTGGAGCAGCATGAACATCGCGAGGGGCCTGCCGGTACAGCCCTGTCCGGTTCACAAGCCCGACCCCATCCCTTATCAGGCACGGAAGATCGAAGCTGTCCCGGCGGGGTCGGTCCATGGCCGCAGCACCGCCTCCGCGCGCGATCGCCAGCGGCCGCCCTGCGGCGCTGGAATCGCCGGGCGGGCTCGACCGAACCGGCATCGCTCTCGGCCGAACGTGCGAACGGAACATCATGGACGCCACACCAGAAGCGATCGGTGGGACGCAGGGGCCGACGACCCGGTTCGTCCTGGCCTCCGCGTCGCCGCGCCGCCTCGCGCTCCTGCAGCAGATCGGCATCGAGCCGGACGCACTGCTGCCCGCCGAGATCGACGAGACGCCGCGCAAGGCTGAACCGCCGCGCGAGCTCGCCCGTCGCCTCGCCCGCACCAAGCTCGCCGCGGCCGAGGCGGCCCTTCAGCTTGACGATGCCCGGGTCCCGACATGGCTGCTGTCGGCTGACACGGTGGTGGCCGTCGGGCGGCGGGTCCTGCCCAAGGCCGAGGTGCCGGACGAGGCGGCCGATTGCCTCCGTCTCCTCTCCGGCCGGCCCCACCGCGTCTTCACGGCGATCTGCTTGCGGTCGCCGAATGGCCGGCGGGAGCGGATCGTGGAGACCCGTTTGCGCTTCAAGCGCCTCTCGGGACGCGACATCCAGGGCTATCTCGCCTCCGGAGAATGGCGCGGGAAGGCAGGCGGCTACGCAATCCAGGGCCTGGCCGGCGCCTTCGTGGTGAAGCTTGTCGGCTCGTACAGCGCCGTGGTGGGCCTGCCGCTCTACGAGACCATGAGCTTGCTCGACGGCGACGGCTATCCGGTCCGGGCCGCATGGGGCAGCCTCGCGTGATCCAGGAGCGCCGCCCCGACTGCCCGATCTGCCGGCGCCCGTCGACGGCGGAGTTCCGGCCGTTCTGCTCGCAGCGCTGCGCCGATGTCGACCTCGGACGCTGGTTGAACGAGCGCTACGCGATTCCCGAGGACATCGATTCCGACGAGGCGCCGCGCGAGCCGGATCCCGAGCGCTGAAATTTTTACGCCGCTCTCGTCACGCCGATGTCACGGCGAGGCTGGACAGGCCGCGAAGCACTGACTATACCCCGCGGCGTTCGAGGCCGACAGCGCCGCGGACGACGCCCAGGTAGCTCAGTTGGTAGAGCATGCGACTGAAAATCGCAGTGTCGGTGGTTCGATTCCGCCCCTGGGCACCATCAGTATTCTCCGGACGCTGAACGAGTAAGGTCCCGCATTCCGGCGCACGCCGAGTCGGCGGGTCTGAGCACCAACGTCGCGCGTGGAATGCTAGGCGGATAGGGCCGTAGCCGCCCAGTCTCTTTCAACAGACCTGCACATTTCCGCTGCCGGAATTTCGACGGCGATCGGTCATGCGGTCCCGCATCACACATCGCAGCAACGATGCCTTCGGAATCGGCAGCGGTCGTCGAGGCGGGCTCTGGCCGGCGAAGGCGCAGACGCGAACGGGCTATGGACAGCAGGCTCAAGCATCCCGACCATCGGCGGGAGCTGAGCCATCGCATCGAGACGGCCGCGCTGATTCTACAACCGATCCTCTCCTGCCGCCTCTCGACGTTGCAGAGGCCGTCGCCGGTTCGTCGTGACGGCAGCGGCTTCGCCTGTCTCGCGCACGGCCGATACAGACCGGTGCTCCGGCGAATGCGCCTTGCCGAGCCGTTCCGTCGCTCCCGGAAAGGTGGATGATGCGCTGGATACGGTTGAAGACGATCCCCGGCCCGGGTAGAGGCCCCGGCTCGGATGTGAGACGCGGGGAGCGCGGATGGGCGATGACGTGGCCGCTCTCCTTCTCGCTCTGGCCGAGGAGAACGCCGAACTGCGCGCGCAACTGGCGGCGGCCCAGGATATGCTGATGGAGACGGCGATCGACGCCGGGCACCTGCACGCCCGGATCGAGGCGATTCAGTCCGAGCGCGATTCCTGGCGGGCGGAGGCCGAACGGCTGGCCAAGCCGAGAGCCGGGGCCGGCTGAGCCCGGCTCACGGACGAAGCGGGCGGAGGTCCGTGGACGCGGAACTCACGGCAACGGGCGGGTGGTTCAGGTCGCCTCCCGTTTGCTCAGGTGCAGATAGGTCGGGTCGAACTCCGCCGCCGCCGTCAGGCCGTCCCAGTCGTGGACCGTCAGGCGCCGATTGCGCAGCGTGATCAGGCCCGCGGTCTTCAGGTCGCGGATCGTACGGTTGACGTGGACCGGTGTGATCCCGAGGGCATCCGCGAGCTCCGGCTGGGTCATCGGCAGGTCACAGGTGCGATCCGGTGAGAGACCGACGGAGTCCAGACGCGTGATCAGCTCACAGAACAAATGGGCCATGCGGGCGTAGGAGTCCCGGCGACCGGTATTGAGCATCCACTCACGCACGATCGCGGCATCGATCAGCGTCGCGCGCCACAGCGCCTCCCCCACCCTGGGATGAGACCGCAGCAGCGCGCGCACGGCATCGTGCTGGACGAAGCCGACCTGGCAAGGGCTGACGGTGGCGATGCTGATGTCGAGGACTTTCAGGTGCAGACTCTGGAAGTCGGGCACGTCGCCGGCGACATGGTAAGCCATGACCCGGCGCTTTCCGGCCTGCGTGGACTTGTAGGTACAGGCGACGCCCTCGAGCACAGTGAAGCAGCGGGAGGGGCGGTCTCCCTCGCGCACGATATCCTGATAGGCACCGACCTGCGCGACCTGCATGGGTAGGGCGAAGAGTGCCGCCCTCTCGTCCACCGAGAGCGTAAAAAGGGCGATGCTTTCGATCTTGCGGACGAACGGATGCTTGTGAATGGGGTGAACCGATTCCGTCATCACGCCTCCGTCGGCAGCTAAGAGCATATGGCTTCACTGCCGTTGGCACGTTGGGTCGAGCACCGATCCCGACGTGGCATATCAGCGGCGTCTCGGCCGGGCCATGTCGGACCGATCGCCTTCCCAACAGCGCGGCGCTGTACGACACCGAATAAACACAGTGAAGCCGGTCGATACTTACATCCGGTAGCCCACGACAGATCGAGGACGCATCAAGGCATTAGGTCTCCGAGGGGGGCCGGAGGCGGTTCGATCGCCCGCAGGGACGTCATCGCAGGCGAACGCCCCGGGACCGCGAGGGCCTCGGTATCGTCAGCGCTCGCCGGAAGCCACCCGGCAGTCAGCGCGTGCCGAAACCGCCCTGATCCAGCGACATGGTCCGGGCCGGCCGATCTTGATCATCGCGCACCAGCAAGGTGCCATGGATGGGTGAGCCTTCCAGAGCGCGGTTCAGAGACTGGCCGGCATGGATGGCAGACCAGAATGGCGGCGCTTCGCTCGTCTCGACTGTCACGCTGCAGGACGATCCGCTTCGTCCATTCGATCCGGCAACCGGCTGCGTCGATCGCGGCCCCGCTGGATTCGAAATCTGCTTCATCATCCCGGCAGGTCGACGGCTCGGCCACGCTCGTCCTAGTCGCGATCGCCGAGGCCGGGCAAGCCGGGGCGCTGGTGCAGGAGCTGAGCGGCGCGGTGGCGCGGATCGGCGATCGGCGATCGGCGATCGGCGCGATCGCGGCGCGCATCCGGGAGTTCAGCGGGGTCGGGACCGGCATCGCGGCGGCGGTGAAGGAGCAGAGCCGGGCGACCCGGGAGATCGTGCGCAACGTCGGGCAGTCGGCGGCCGGCACTGGCGGGGTGACCGCCACCATCGCCGGCGTGGCCGAGGAGACCGGCGCGGCCAGCCAGGTCCTGAACGCGGCCTCGGAGCTGTCGCGCCAGTCCGAGCACCGCGGTGCCGAGGCGGCGCGCTTCCTCGACAGCCTTCGGGCGCCTCAGGCGCCGGCAGCCGGTTCGGCGGCGCGACATTGCGGGCTCGTCCTGTCGAAGGCGAGGCACTCGCGGGCCAGGGCCGATCGGCGAGGCCCGCGAGACGGACAGCATCAAGCCGAGAAGGGACGGTCCTGGCCGCCTTCGCCGCGACGTTTCGCCATGAATGCGTCGAACTGCTCGCGGTCCTTGGCCCGCTTCAGCTCCTCGACGAATTCCGCGAAGGCTCGGCTTTCTTCTTCGAGGGCGCGGCGCTGAGCCTCGAGCCGCTCGAGTTCGGCGCGGCGATACGCGTCGAAGGCCGCATTGCCGGTGGTGCTGCCCCGGTTCGCCGCCTCGAAGGCGCGGGCGAAGCGCGAGGCCGGACGCCCGGCGCCCTCGAAACCGGAGACGCCCCGGCGCGCTGCGTCGCGAAGTTCGGAGAAGGCCGGGTAGCCTGCGAACTTCCAGGCGACCAGCGCCAGACCGACCGGCCACCAATAGATGAAGCCGAGGACGATCGCCCCGATCTCGAGGGAGCGACGCGGGAACGGGCCGGAGCGGCAGAGCCTGCCGTTCGCCCAAGAAGAGGAGGATTGAGATGTCACGGCTTGGCTCCGCTGTTCATGTGAACGCGGTTAACATGCGAGTGCTCGCACGGCCTTTCAAGACCGGCGCGCGCCCGGTCCCGGGCCGCTCCCGATCGTTGCTCCGATATGCTCGCCTGTGCCGATCCGGATCCACTCCGGCGGCACGCCGGCTAACGGTCGCCCGGTCGCGCCACACCATGCACCAGGGCAAGAACCCCGGCGCGTAGCAATTCGTACTTGTCGGGGAATCCCGGGCCGCGCGGCAGGTGCCCGGCTGCCGAAAGGGTTGCGATGCCGTGGGCGAGCGCCCAGACCTCCAGGGCGATGAAGCGCGGCGCCACGCCCCCAAATCCGTCCGCGAAGGTCGCCTGCAGCGCCTCGACGAGCAGGTCGAACGGGCTCGGCCTTCCCGGCTGCCCCTCCCCCGCCGCGGAAGCGTCGGGGGCGGCCCCATCGGCCGGGAGCCCGCGGGTCTCGAAGATGGCGGCGTAGTAGGCCGGCTCTTCCTCGGCAAAGGCGAGGTAGGCCTCGCCCATGCGAGTGAAGCGTTCGAGCGGCGTGCCGCGGGATGTGAGTGCTCGCGCCAGCCGGGCCGCAAGTTCCGCGAAGCCACGCCCGGCCAGTTCCTCCAGCAGCGCCTCGCGGCCGCGGAAATGCCGGTACAATGCCGCCGGCGTCACGCCGACGAGTCGCGCGGCGTCCACCAGCGTAAAGCCGCCGATCCCGCGCTCGGCGATGAACCGGCGCGCGGCCTCGATCAGGGCCTCCTTCAGGTTGCCGTGGTGATAGCTCCGCCGGTCGCCCGGTCCGTCTCGCCAGGGTCGCAAGTTCTCAGGTCCTCTGCGCGCGCGCAGGCATTACGGTCGAGCACGGCGTTTGTTGCGGTCGCAACCTCTCGCACAATGCTTGACCATGAGGCGCTGGCGCAACATTATTACACTCCAACCCATCGAATCGTGGCGGGCCATTGACAGACGGACATATCGGCCCGTGGTCCGCCATAGGGAAAACCACTCGGCATGGCTTTCGTGAGCCTGAAGGCGTGGCGCGCCCGCTCGGCGGAGCGTGCCGAGCTCGCGGCGCGGCTGAAGCGGGAACTGATCGCGGCGCTGAGCCTCAGCGAGGCCGACGCGCTGGCGGTGAACGAGATCGCCTGCGCGGATCCCGGCTGCCCCGACATGGAGACTATCGTGCTGGTGATGCGGGCGGGTGCTCCAACCCGGGCGCTGCGGATCCGGCGCCCCATGGACGCGGTGGATGCCGACGACATCGCGGCACTGGCGGAACAGGACCGGCTCGGCGATACCTCTCGATGATGTGAGGCGCCAGCCCGTCGCGGGCGATCCCCGTCGCCTCCAAAGGACGCCGCGATTGTGGGCGCGTCGTGTAACGACGGAACGTTGGTCGCCGAAAGCCAATCAACACCATCGCGACCGAAGGAGATGCCCCATGAAGACCCGTCGCCACACCCTCTCGCTGGCCGTCCTGGCCATGGCTGCGGGCCTCTCGCAGGCGGCCTCCGGCGAGGTGATGCCGTTCTCGGCCTCGGCTTTCGAGGCTGCACAGAAGAGCGGCAAGCCGATCCTGGTCGAGGTCAGCGCCCCCTGGTGCCCGATCTGCAAGACGCAGAAGCCGATCCTCGCCAAGCTCGCCGCAGAGCCGCGGTTCAAGGATCTCCAGATCTTCGACATCGACTTCGACAGCCAGAAGGACCTGCTGAAGCGCCTGAACGTGCGCATGCAGAGCACGCTCATCGCCTACAAGGGCGAGACCGAGACCGGCCGCTCGGTGGGTGAGACCCAGCCGGAATGGATCGAGGGCCTGCTCGAAAAGACGCTCTGATCCGCGCGCACGGCGCCCGCGGCCTCCACAGAGAACCCGGGGAAGCCTTCCGTTTCCGTTCAGGCAATATCCCGCATAGCCGCGGCGCCCCGGTTCGGAGCCGTCCGACGGGGGCCTGACGGAGACCGTATTCGGTGACCAACGCCACCCTGCCGCCCACCCCTGTGCCCGATGCGATCGTCGCCGTGCCCGTGCGCAACGAGGCCGAGCGGATCGAGGCCTGCCTCCGGGCGATCGACGCCCAGGACGGGCTGGCGCCGGGGAGCCTCGGGCTGGTGCTGTTCCTGAACAACTGCACGGACGGGACCGAGGCGATCGTCGCCCGGCTGGTGCCGGGCCTGTCGATACCGGTTCGGGTCCTGGTCGAGGACTTTTCGGGAGCGCATGCCGGCTGGGCGCGGCGCCGGGCCATGGATGCCGCCGCCGCATGGCTGGGCGATGCGGGGAATGCGGGGATGATTTTGTCCACCGACGCCGACAGCCGCGTCCCGCCGAACTGGGTCGCCCGAAACCGCGCGGCGCTCGACGCCGGCGCCGATGCCGTCGCGGGACGGGTCGAGCTCGACGCCGCGGAAGCGGCGCTGCTGCCGCCGTCCCTTCCCGCTCGCGGGCGCCTGGAAGACATCTACGACGCGCTGATCACCGAAGCCGAGGCCCGCATCGATCCGGACCCGAACGATCCCTGGCCCTGTCACCGAACCGCGATCGGCGCGACGCTGGCGGTGACCCGCGGCGCCTACCGCGCGGTCGGCGGCATGCCCGAAATCCCGCTCGGCGAGGATGGTGCCTTCATCGCGCGGCTGATCCAGCACGGCTTGCGCGTGCGGCACGCCACCGACGTGTGCGTGACCATCTCGGCCCGGCTCACCGGCCGCGCGCCGGGCGGCGTCGCGGACACGATCCGGTCGCGCTGCGAGGAGCCGGACGCCCTCTGCGATGCCCGCATGGAGACCTTCCCCCGGTCCGTGCTCCGCTACCTCTGGCGGCGCCGGTTCCGCCGCCTGCACGGCAGGGGTCGGCTGGCCGTGGACCGCGCCTGGGCATGGGCGATCGGGCTCGACCCGGCGGAGGTGGACCGTATTGCCGCCCTTCCGCTCGGACAAGCCATCGCGGAGGCCGAGCGGGCCAGCCCGCGCCTCGCCTACCGCCCGATCGGCCCCCGCCAGCTCCCGGCGCAGATCCGGCTCGCGCGCATCGGCGTGCCGGCGATCCGGCTTGCTCTTTGGATCAACGGATCGGCCCGCAAGGTTTCGCGCACGGCTGTGCCCGATCGGTCGATGGCCGATCCCCGCGGCAGCCGGATCTGATCCGATCGGCAGCCGCGCACGGCGAAAGGGTCTCGCGGCGATAGGCCGAAGTGGCAGCAGACGGCGGCCCTTGAGACGGCCGCGCCGGTGAAGCGGCATCCCACCGTGCGGGGACTCGGCGACCCTGGGGGCCCGAGCGAAACGGATATCCGGTTCGCGCTGCGTCGCGTCAGGCCCGGTCCTGCGCCGCTCGTCGAACATTCTCGTCGGCTCGACGCGTCATACGGTTTCCGGTTGAACAGCTCGGCCGATCGTCCCGTGCCGTCATCGCGATTCGGCATCGGCGAATCGCAACACAACGGCGCGGCCGTTCGCCGGCGGGCTCGTCAGGCTCCCGCGGAACCGCGCCGTCTCGGCCGTGCCAAGCACCGCCCGGGGCGCCGAAACAGGAAACGTCCGGACGACCCGCCCGCCGGCATCGCGGATCTCGACGCTCAGCGCCGACACCGGCACATCGCTCCGCGCGATGCCCACGAGGTCGCCTTCGACCACGAGCTCCGCCGGCCGGCCATCCTCTGCCGGATTGCTGAACGCCACGACATCGCGGATCTCGATGCCGCGGATGTTCACCGGGAGCCCGATGCGCGCGAACAGGCCCGCGCTCTGTGGGATCGCCCGGACCACGCTGGTGCGGGCGAGGCAAAGGAGCGGCAGCGCCGCCAGGAGTGCCAGACCCAACGCCAGCGACGCCGACAGGCCGGCGAGCCGGCCCTTGGCACTTCCGGAGCGCTCTGGACGACCACGCCGGGCTTTCGGCACCGTCGGAACGGGCGCATCCGATACGGCCCTGACCGAAGCCGCCGCGTCCTGCCACGCGGCATCTGAAGCCGGATCAGGCACGGCCTGCGCGGCGAGTTCCGACTCGTGCCCGGCGAGCACGTCGGCAGGCGTGAGGAACCAGGTCTCGCGGCAGGCCGCACAGCGGACCGAGCGGCCCTCCATGCCGACCTTGCCGGCCTCGATCCGGTACTCGCTCGCGCAGCTTGGACAGACGATCAGCATACGCGCCACATTCGCAGGGATGAACCCGATCGAAGCCGGACGGTACGATCGGTTGAGAAAGTGTGTCTGAACAGGGTTAAGCTCCCGTGAAACCCGGGAGGCCTTGAAAACGCCTGCCCGTCCGGCGATTCCCGAGCCATGGATGGGCGAAACCCGGCGTGGCCGTGAACCTACAGGCGAGCATGAAGAGCCTGCTGCCCGGCGCGGAACGGCCGGTGGTGCAGTTCGAGAACGTCGGCATGCGCTACGGCCTTGGGCCGGAGGTGCTGTCGGATGTGAGCTTTCGCATCGCGCCGCGATCCTTCCAGTTCCTCACCGGGCCGTCGGGGGCCGGCAAGACGACGCTGCTGCGCCTGATCCTGCTGTCCGTGCGCCCGACGCGCGGCCTCGTCTCGATCTTCGGCGAGGAGGTGAGCGGCATCTCCGCCAAGGCGCTCACCGGGCTGCGGCGGCGCATGGGCGTCGTGTTTCAGGATTTCCGACTCCTCGACCATCTCACCACCTACGAGAACGTGGCGCTGCCCCTGCGCGTGCAGGGGCGTTCCGAAGCGAGCTACCGGGCCGAGGTGGTCGAATTGCTGCGCTGGGTCGGCCTCGGGGAGCGCATGCACGCGCTCCCGCCGCTCCTCTCCGGCGGAGAGAAACAGCGGGCCGCCATCGCCCGGGCGCTGATCGCACGGCCGGACCTGTTGCTCGCCGACGAGCCCACCGGCAACGTCGATCCGGGTCTCGGGCGACGGCTGCTGCGGCTGTTCCTGGAACTGAACAAGCTCGGGACCTCGGTGATCATCGCCACGCACGATTTCGGCATCATGGACGCCGTCGACGCCCGCCGGATGGTACTGGGCGAAGGCCGGCTGCGGATCGAGGAATGAGCACGCAGGCAACGACGGGGACTCCGGCGGAGCCGCCGACCGTGGGCGCGGATCCGACGCTGCCGGCGAGCCTGCGCCGCAATGCGCCGCTGGTCCCGACCGATACGGCGGCCGGCCGGTCGCTCGCGGCGGTGATCGCGATCCTGACCTTCCTGGCGGGCCTGTGCGCGGGGGCCGCCGAGATCGTCGCCACGAATGCCGGGCAATGGCAGGGCGACGTCGCTCAAGAAGTGACGATCCAGGTCCGGCCGGGTCCCGGCCGCGACGTGGACGGCGACGTCTCCCGGGCCGAGGCGATCGCCAAGTCGGAATCCGGGATCGCCGAGGCGCGAGTCTTCTCCAAGGCCGAGGCCGAGCGGCTGCTGGAGCCTTGGCTCGGCAGCGGCCTCGACCTCTCGGACCTGCCGGTACCCCGCCTGATCGCCCTCAAGCTCGCGGGTGGCCAGGGCGCGGACCTGAAGCGCCTGCGCGCGCGCCTCACCGAGGCACTGCCGGGCGTGGCGAGCCTCGACGACCACGCGCTCTGGCTCCAGCGGCTCTCGACCGCGGCCAGCGCCTTCGTGGGCATCGGCATCGGGATGGTGCTGCTGGTGCTGGTCGCCACCGGCCTCGCCGTGACCTTCGCCACACGGGGCGCAATGGCGGGCAACCGCGAAGTGGTCGAGGTGCTCCACTTCGTCGGCGCCGACGACGATTACATCGCCCGCGCGTTCCAGCGCCGGTTCTTCGGCCTCGGCCTGCGCGGCGGCGCCATCGGCGCAGGGCTGGCGATCCTGGCCTTCGCGATCGCCGGTCTGCTGGCCCGAGCGGCCCGCTCGGGCCCAGCCGGCCAGGAGGTCGAGGCCCTGTTCGGCGCCTTCCAGGTCGGCCTTCGCGGCTATGCCAGCGTGATCGTGATCGGTGTGATCGCGTCCGTCGTCACGGGAGTCGTCTCGCGGATCACCGTGCGGCGCTTCCTTTCGTGACAGATTCAGACCCCGTGCCCGAGGAGGAAACGGGGGGGCTTGGCTGCCGGTTAACGATCTGGAAACCTTATCCCTGCGGTGTGGATTCGGCTGATCAGGCTGCCTCCGGGTCGCCGCATTCGGCGCCGATCCTCCGGAGGATGATCACGCGTATGCTACGCGACCCGGATCCGTACCCGACCGATGCCCTCGGCTGGGCCTGGCACGAGTGGGTTCGTCCGCGCCGCGTCACCGCGCCCGCGAGGCCCAGACCTCGGGGTCGGATCGCCCTGTGGAGCTGCTGCGTCGGCGCCGGCCTCGGCACCCTGGCCCTGTTCGCCGGCTTTCTGGTCTTCGTCAGCGTCCTCGCCCGGCACGAGCGGGCGCCGGCGGACCGGGCGGATGGGATCGTGGCCCTCACCGGCGGGGCGCAGCGGATCGGCGACGCGATCGACCTGCTGGCGGGGGGCTACGGCCGGCGCCTGCTCATAACCGGTGTCAACGAGCGCACGAGCCGCGACGAGATCGCCCGCCTGAACCCGACCCAGCGCGCGCTGATCGCCTGCTGCGTCGATCTCGACTACCGGGCGCGCAACACCATCGGGAACGCCATCGAGACGCGGCGCTGGATGCGGGCGCACCGATTCAATACCGTCGCGGTGGTGACCTCGAACTACCACATGCCCCGGACCCTGATCGAGCTGGACCACGCGCTCCAGGACAGCGACCGTGTCTTTCCGCACCCCGTGGTGACGGAAGGGTTCGATGCCGACCGCTGGTGGCAGAGCCCGCCGGCGGCCAGGCTCCTGGCCTCCGAATACGTGAAGTTCCTGGCGAGCTGGGTGCGCACCCGCTTCGAGACGGACCCGGAGCGCTCCCGGGTGGCGATCCTGATCGGCCGCGGCAAGCCGGTGAAGATGGTGGCCGAGCCGCTGATGCTGCGCGGAGTCGACTGAAGGCCCGGTTCTCAGAGACCCTTGCAGTGCGCCTTGATGGCGGCGGAAAATTCCCGGTCCGAGCTCTGCACCTGGGCCAGGCGCTCGACCCGGTCCGAGCCCGAGAGACATCGCCCGTAGACACTGGCGACCCGGCGCATCGTCTCCACGTGGCGGCGCCAGACGCGGCAGTTCTTGGCTCCGTCGCCGTCCGCCTGTTCCAGCTGTTCCAGGGCCTGTCGCTGCATCGACTGCGCCACCAGGACATCGCGCGCGCAGGTGGTCTCGCCCTGCGCATGAGCGACCCCGGTCAGCCCCGCCAGGAGGGCGAGGAACGCGAAGGTTCGAGGCATCGGCATCAGGCGGCCTGCGGCGCCGTGGAGCGGGTCAGAAGAGCGTAGAGCGCGCCCGCGTCGCGGGCCGCGCGAATGTGGTTGAGCATGCCGGGCTCACGAAGGACGCGTGCGACCTGGGCCAGGGCCTTGAGATGGTCGGCGCCCGCCCCTTCGGGCGCAAGCAGCAGGAAGGCGATGTCGACCGGCTGGCCGTCGAGCGCCTCGAAATCCACCGGCCGGTCGAACCGGGCGAACAGCCCGAACAGCCGGTCGAGCCCGGGCAGCTTGCCGTGCGGGATCGCCACGCCGTCGCCGATCCCGGTCGACCCGAGACGCTCGCGCTGGAGCAGCGTATCGAAGACCGGGCGCTCGTCGAGTACCGGCAGCCGGCGTGCCGCATGCGCGGCGAGATCCTGAAGCACCTGCTTCTTTGTCCGCGCACGCAGGGACGACACGACCGATTCGGGGTCGAGGAATTCCAGAACTGGCATCGAACGACCGTTGCCCCGCCACCCGTCCGCGAAGGAGCGGGCCTCGTCTCAGAGACGTGGACGACCGCATCGGCCACGCCCCCGATTCTTAATGGGCCGAAGAACGGGCCGGTTCCGGCCCCGTTCTCCCGGTCCACGCGCATCAGTCGGTTGCGCTCGGCGGGTCCACCCAGCCGATCGCACCGTCGCTGCGCCGGTATACGACGTTGACGCGCCCGGTGCCAGCATGGACGAAGACAACCACGGGGGATCCGGTCATGTCGAGCGCGGTCACCGCCTCGCCGATCGTGCGGCGCTGCAACGTCCGCGTACTCTCGGCCACGATCGGCGGGTGGGCATCACCGCCCATCCCGTCTTCGTCCTCCGCCTCGGGGGCGGCGAAGACCGCGTAGGCCGCCTCGACTGCCGCGTCGTCCCCGGGACCGGTGGCGTGCTGCTTCAACCGATGCTTGTAGCGACGCAGGCGCGTCTCGAGACGGTCGGCGGTCTGCTCGAAGCTGGACCGGGCGTCGTGAGACACGCCGACCGCCTCGATGGTGAGCCCCGACACGAGATGCAGGACACAATCCGTCCGGTACGCAGTCCCGTCCCGCCGCAGCGTGACGTGGCCGGTGCAGGAATCGTTCATGTGCGAGTCGAGATATTTAGCGAGGGTCGCGGACATCCGCTCCTCGACGCGGCCACGCAGACTCTCGCCGAGATCCACGCCGTGGCCTGTGACCCGCAACGATCCCATGCTGCCTCCCCCGTTCTGATGCAGTCGCCGAATTAGAGAGCCGGCTCGCGCTAAGTCAACGGAGGTCCCATCCGTTCCGGTCGGCCGCTTAACGCTGGGTTCAGCCGGGGTGCCCGTATACAGGCAGCACACCCACACCCGAGACGAAGGCCTGCATGACCACCGCCGACGGAATGTCCGCTGCCCCGAACCGACGCGCCGTGCTAGCCGGCGCCGTGGGTAGCGCCGCGGGATTCCTGCCGGCGGCACTGCGCGCGGCCGAGCCGGGCCCGGGGCCGTCCCTGCCGGGCCCCGGCGAGGCGTTCGAGGCGAAGACCCTCGCAGACCTGGCACGCGCCCGGGCCGCCGCGCCCTACGTGGCGCCGAAGACCGATGACGTGCCGGCAGTCCTGAAGGCGCTGTCCCGGGATGCCTACGAGGCGATCCACCCGATCCCCGGCCGCACGATCTGGGCTGGACGCGGGCTCGGCTTCGAGATCGAGCCGCTCCTGCGCGGCTCAATCTTCGTCACGCCCGTGTCGCTCTTCGTCGTCGAGAAGGGACTCGTACAGCCGGTGCCCTACGACAAGACGGACTTCGTCGCTGCGGGGATCGAGTTGCCGGATCTCAATGCCGACACAGCCTTTTCGGGGTTTCGCCTGCGCGCTCGCTTCGGCGATCAAACCGACCTGTCAAACTTTGCCCTGTTCCAGGGGGCCTCGTTCTTCCGCCTGGTGGCGGAGGGGCAGGATTTCGGCATCAATGCCCGGGCGCTCGCCCTGCGACCCGCCGATGCCCGCGGCGAGGAATTCCCGCTGTTCCGGGCCCTGTTCATCGAGGTCCCCGACCCGGGGCAGCCGATCATCGTCCACGCGCTCGTCGAATCGGAATCGGCCACGGCCGCGTTCCGGCTCACCCTCACGCCGGGCCGGGAAGCGTCCACCGCCGAGATCGACGGGACCGTCTTCGCCAGGGCCGAACTCGATCATATCGGCCTCGGCGGCATGCAGGGAAGCTACCTGTTCGGACCGCTCGACCGGCACAAGGTGGACGACCTGCGCGCCGCCGCCTTCTCGGTGGAGGGGCTGGCCATCCACAACGGCTACGGCGAGCCGATCTGGCGCCCGGTGCACAATCCCGAGGCACTCCAGGTCTCGGCGTTCCTGGACCGGGGGCCGAAGGGCTTCGGCCTCATGCAACGCGCCCGCGCCTACGACAATTTCGAGGACGACCGGCGGCACTGGGAGTTGCGCCCGTCCCTCTGGCTCGAGCCGCGGGACGACTGGAACGAGGGGTCGGTTACGCTCCTGGAGATCCCGAGCGATTCCGAGCTGAACGAGAACGTGTTCGCGTATTGGCGCCCCAAGGCCAAGCTCGCCAAGGGCGCCGAGATGCGCTTCGTCTGCCGCCAGCACTGGTCCAAGGGCTGGCCCGATCCGCTGCCGCCCGATCTTGCCCGGGTCAGCGACAGCCGCTGCGGCCGCGGCAGCTCGGGCAACCGCCGCCTGTTCGCGGTCGATTTCGACGGCGACGCGCTGACCCGGCCGGACGAGATCGACGTCGCGCTAAGCGCCTCGGCCGGGACGATCACCCGGCAGGATCGCTTCAGCTATCCGGAGCGCAAGACCCTGCGGGTCCTGTTCGAGCTCGACCCCGGCAGCGAGCGGGCGAGCGAATTGCGTCTGGTGCTCAAACGGGGCCAAGACCGGGTCAGCGAGAGCTGGCTGTTCCGCTGGACGCCGTAGTTCCCCGCCCCACCAGCCTCCCCGAGGATCACAAACCGCCGTGCGCCTGGACGAGACCACCACCCTGCCGAAGCCCGCACCGCCCGCTCCCCCGGAGAAGGGCCGCCCCGCCTCGACCGGGGTCGCCTCCGCTCGGGTCGCACCCGCGATGCCGCCCGAGGCGCCCCTGGCGATGCCGGTGCAGGACCTCGCGACCTGGGATGCCGGGCGCGCCCAGCGGCCATCGCGAGCCCGGCGAAGTCCCTGGGCCGCCCGCGCCCTCGTGTTCGGCGGCGCCATCGCGCTGACCGGCTACGGCGGCTGGCAGATGGTCGAGACCGTGTCGGTCTCGGGCAGCCCCACCGCGCTCCAGCTGGTCCTGGTCGTGCTGTTCTGCCTTACCTTCTCGTGGATCGCGTTGGCCTTCACCAGCGCCGTGGTCGGGTTCGCGGTCCTGCTGCGCCGACAGACCGCAGCGCAGGTTCCGGCCGCGCTCGCGACCCGGACAGCGGTGCTGATGCCGGTCTACAACGAGGCGACCGCCCGGACCTTCGCGGGGGTCGAGGCCATGCGCGAGGCCGTCGAGGCCACGGGGCTCGGCGACCATTTCGACTGGTTCGTGCTCTCGGATTCGACGCAGGCCGATGCCTGGATCGCCGAGGAACGCGCCTTCCTCGACCTGCGCCACCGCCTCGGCCCGGAGGCGCGGCTCTACTACCGCCACCGGCCGAAGAACCATCACCGCAAGGCAGGCAACATCGGCGACTTCGTCACCCGCTGGGGCGGTCATTACGACCACATGCTGGTGCTCGACGCCGACAGCCTGATGAGCGGACCCGCGATCGTGGCGCTGGCGGCGGCCATGGAGGCCGATCCGGATGCCGGCATCATCCAGACCCTGCCGCTCATCATCAACCGCAACACCCTGTTCGCCCGTCTCCAGCAATTCGCCGCCCGGATCTACGGGCCGGTGATCGCCGCCGGGCTCGCCGCCTGGTCAGGCCGTGACGGCAATTACTGGGGCCACAACGCCATCATCCGGACCCGTGCCTTCGCGCAGGCCTGCGGCCTGCCGGACCTGCCCGGACGACCGCCCTTCGGCGGCCATATCCTGTCCCACGACTTCGTCGAGGCGGCGCTGATCCGCAGGGCGGGCTGGGCGGTCTACATGCTCCACAGGCTGCCGGGCTCCTACGAGGAGAGCCCGCCCTCGCTCATCGACGTGGCGGTCCGCGACCGGCGCTGGGCGCAGGGCAACCTCCAGCACGCGAGGGTGATCGGCGCGGCCGGCCTGCACCCGGCGACCCGCCAGCACTTCGCCACCGGCATCGCGGGTTACCTGGCCTCCCCCTTCTGGCTGTGCCAGCTGATGGTCGGCATCATGCTCGTCCTGCAGACCGCCACTGAGCGGCCGGACTATTTCGGCGGCGCCGGTTTCTCGCCGGTCTTCCCGCGGTTCGACCCGATCCGCGCCCTCCAGCTCTTCGGGCTGACCATGGCGGTCCTGCTCGCCCCGAAGCTTCTCGGCCTGATCCTGGCCCTCCTGGACGGTCCGGTACGGCGCGCCTGCGGCGGCGGCGGCCGGCTGGTCCTGTCGAGTCTCGTGGAGATCCTGCTGTCGGCGCTGGTGGCGCCGGTGGCCATGGTGATCCAGTCCGGCTCGGTCATGGGGATCCTGCTCGGGCGCGACACCGGCTGGAATCCGCAGCGGCGCGACGACGGCTCGATCCCGATGCGCGACATCGTTGCCCGGCACCGCTGGCACACCGCGCTCGGCCTCGTGGCGGGGATCGCGGCCTTCGCGATCGCGACCTCCCTGTTTCTCTGGATGAGCCCGACCATCCTGGGCCTCGTGCTGGCGATCCCGATCTCCTGGGCGAGCGGCCAGCTCGGCCTCGGCTTGGCGCTGAAGCGGCGCCGGCTGCTCGCCACCCCCGAAGAGGCGGCACCGCCGGAGATTGCCGTACGGGCCGGAGCCCTGGCGGCCCGCAACGCGGCCCAGGGACTCGACGAATCCGACGCCCTCGCGGCGCTTCACGCCGATCCGCACCTCGCCGAGGCCCATGCCCGGATGCTGCCAGCCGGACAATCCCGGCCACGCGGGGCCATCGACCCGGATCAGACCCTGGCCACCGCCAAGATCTGCGAGGCCGAGACCGTGGCGGAGGCCCGAGCGTGGCTCTCTCCAAAGGAACGCATGGCGCTGCTGCACGACAGGGCGCTCATCGACCGGCTGGTGCGGCTGGACTAGCGCATCGCCCTTTCCCGAACGCTGGCGGCCACTCTTCGGGCCGGAAGCTCTGGCATCTGGTTTGCGGCATGCGGCTCCGGCGCGTCGAATCCCGCACCCGGACCGTCTTCCCCGAGGGGGACAGGGTGAGCGGCACCACCTCAGCGGGACGAGGTCCTGCGCGATGCCCATTGGCCCTCGCAAACAGGCAGGGCTGCGGGGCCTCCGTCCTCCTGACGCTGTTCTTCCTTCTCACGGCACGCTCGGCGGATGGCGCCTCCCGACCCGATGCGGCGCAGCGCTTCGTCGCGCATTACAGCCTGAGCTTTCTCAATGTGCCGGTCGGCCGTGCCGACCTCACCGCGGAAATCGCTGCCGACCGGTACGTGATCAGCCTCGACGGCGGTCTGTCGGGGCTGGCAGGCTGGTTCTTCCAGGGATCCGGCAGCGCGCGTTCGCGGGGGCGCCTCTCACCAGCCGGCACGGTGCCGGGCGATTTCCGGATCGACAGCCGCTACGGTACCACGCCGGTTCTCGTGCACGTCGCCTTCGAAGCCGGAACGGTCCGCACCGCCGAGGTCCGACCGGAGGCGGCGCCGAAGCCCGACCGCGTGCCTCTCAGCGCAGACGACACCGCCAAGGTCACCGATCCGATCGGCATGTTGGCGGTGCCGGTAGGGCCCGGACCACTGGCGCCCGCCCTGTGCGACCGCCGCATCGCTGTCTTCGACGGTGCGACCAGGGCCGACATCGTGCTGTCGCGCGGCGTTGTCGTCACGGTGGCGGCTGGCCCCTATCGCGGCCCGGCCCTGGAGTGCCGGATCCGCTGGGTGCCGGTCGCGGGCCATCGCGCCAAGGGCCCGTCGGTGCGGCGGATGGCCGAGAACGACGACATGCGCGTGCGCCTGGCACCTGTCCCAGAGGTAGGCCTGCTGCTGCCGCTCACCATCGCGGTCGGGACCGGCTGGGGTACCGCCCGGATCGAGGCCACTACCTGGGGCGCCCCGCCGGCGGTACGGGCCGCCTCTCCCGTCAGAAGCGATTAACCATTCCGGACCTAGGTTCGGCCCGCCAAGATCGGAGCCATTCATGACCCTGCTGCTCGCGTTGCTGCTGCCGCCCCTCGCGATCGCCATCGTGCTGGCCCGCGGCGAGCCGGTGCGCACCATCAGCTGCCTCGGCGCGATGGGCGTCGGCTGCGTGATCGCGTGCTGGAGTTTGATGGGGCTGCTGCGTCAGCGGGCCTGATCGGATCCGCACCGTCCCGTCAAGGATCGCGGGCCAGCCGCCAGATCGCGTCCGGACCGGGCGACGCGCTGCGCGCAGGCCAAGCTTGCCGAGATGACGAAACGGGCCGAATCGATACCGGTCGGCATGGGACGGGCAGCGCCCCCTCGGCGCGTCGGCGCCTTGCTTCCGACCGCCGGGCGGCTATGGCAGGCTCCCGCAGCCCGATCGCTGCCCAGGCCCGCCTGCCGGAGACCGCATGACATCCGTGAACGCGTTGATCGCCGAGGAACTCGGGGTCGCGGAGGCGCAGGTCGCCGCAGCTGTAGCGCTCCTCGATGGGGGCGCCACCGTCCCGTTCATCGCGCGCTACCGGAAGGAGAATACAGGCGCCCTCGACGATGCGCAGCTGCGCAGGCTGGAGGAGCGGCTCGGCTACCTGCGCGACCTCAATGCACGGCGCGCCGCCATCGTCGCGAGCATCGCGTCCCAGGGCAAGATGACCCGCGCACTCGCCGCCGCCCTCGAGGCAGCCGACACGAAGGCACGCCTCGAGGATCTCTACCTGCCCTACCGGCCGAAGCGGCGCTCGAAGGCGCAGTCCGCCCGGGAGGCCGGCCTCGAACCGTTGGCCCAGGCGCTGTTGGCGAGACCCGACGCCGATCCCGAACGCGCCGCGGCGGCGTATGTCTCGGCCGAGCGGGGCGTGGCCAGTCCCGAGGATGCCCTGGAGGGCGCAAAGGCGATCCTGACCGAGCGCTTCGCCGAAGACGCCGACCTGATAGGCCGCCTGCGCGCGGATTACTGGCGCAGCGGCCAGCTTGTTTCGAAGATGCGCAAGGGCAAGGCCGCCGAGGGTGCGAAGTTCGCCGACTACTTCGACTGGAGCGAGCGGCTGGAACGGATGCCTTCGCACAGAATCCTCGCGATCTTTCGCGGGGAGCGCGAAGACATCCTCGACCTCCAGTTCACGGCCGAGGGCGAGGAATCAGAACCCGGCACCCCCGGCCCGTTCGAGACCGCGATCTGCCGCCGGCACGGGATCGCCGCGCGGGGACGCCCGGGCGATGCCTGGCTGCTGGAGGTCGTGCGCACCGCCTGGCGCACCAAGATCCGGACCGGGATCAAGCAGGACCTGCGCGCCCGGCTGTTCGAGCGGGCCGAGGACGAGGCCGTCAAGGTCTTCGCCGGCAATCTGAAGGACCTGCTGCTCGCCGCCCCGGCGGGCGGACGGGCGACGTTGGGGCTCGATCCCGGCTATCGAAACGGCGTGAAGGTTGCGGTGGCGGACCGCACCGGCCGGATCGTCGCGGTCGAGACAACCTATCCGCACGAGCCGCAGCGCCGCTGGAAGGAGGCGGTCGCGAGTCTCAGCCAGCTCTGCCGCCGGCATCAGGTCGAGTTGATCGCGATCGGCAACGGCACGGCTTCCCGGGAAACCGAGCGGCTTGCCGCCGAAATCGTGGCGGCGAACCCCGACCTGACTCTCGCGAAGGTGACGGTCTCGGAGGCCGGCGCCTCGGTCTACTCGGCTTCAGAGATCGCCTCGCGGGAGTTGCCGGACCTCGACGTGTCTCATCGCGGCGCCGCCTCGATTGCCCGCCGGCTGCAGGACCCGCTCGCCGAGTTGGTGAAGATCGACCCGAAGTCGATCGGCGTCGGGCAGTATCAGCATGATGTCGACGAAGCCAAACTGTCGCGCCAGCTGTCGAGCGTGGTCGAGGACGCAGTGAACGCCGTCGGCGTCGACGTGAACACCGCCTCCCCTGCCCTGCTGGCGCAGGTTTCGGGGCTTGGCGCCTCAATGGCGGACCGGATCGTCGCGCACCGCAACGCGAACGGTCCGTTCCGTACGCGCTCGGCGCTCAAGGCGGTGCAGGGGCTGGGACCGAAGACCTTCGAGTTGGCGGCCGGCTTCCTGCGCATCCAGGGCGGTGACGATCCGCTCGACGCGTCGGGGGTCCACCCGGAGGCCTATCCTGTGGTGCGCCGGATCCTGCAGGCGACGAAGAGCGACATCCGGGTCCTGCTCGGCAACGCCGCGACTTTGAGCAACCTCGACCCGGAGGCCTTCGCCGATTCGCGCTTCGGTGTGCCGACCGTGCGCGACATCATCGCCGAGTTGGAGAAGCCCGGCCGCGATCCGCGCCCGGCCTTCAAGACGGCGAGCTTCCAGGAGGGGATCGAGACGATCGGCGCTCTTCGGTCAGGCATGCAACTCGAAGGCGTGGTCACCAATGTCACTGCCTTCGGTGCCTTCGTCGATATCGGCGTCCATCAGGACGGCCTGGTCCACATCTCCGCGATGGCGCGCCGGCGGATCGCCTCACCCGGCGAGGTGGTCCGGACCGGCGAGGTCATCCGGGTCTTGGTGCTCAGCGTCGACGTCCCGCGCAAGCGCATCGCGCTCTCGATGCGGCTCGACGACCCGATCGAGTCGTCGTCGCCGGCGCGGCGCACCGCCGACCCTCTGCCCGACCCCCGCCAGATGCGGTCCGGGCCGCCCCCGGAATCCGGCGGCGGCGCCCTCGCCGACGCGTTCCGCCGGGCTGGATCGCCCCCATCCCGGCGCGGCTGATCCGGGCACGGAATGCCTCCGTGCCGATGCGGTCCGGATGGCAAAGGCCCAAAAGGAAACGGCCGGAGCGAGACCCCGGCCGTTCCAGAGTCGATAAGGCTGATGCTTAGCGAAGCAGCTGCAGGATGCCCTGCTGGGCCGTGTTGGCCAGCGACAGGGCCGAGATGCCCAGCGACTGACGGGTCGACAGAGCCTGCGAGTTGGCAGCCTCCTGGTTGAGATCGGCCGCCGTGAGGTTGGACGAGCCGGTATCGAGGATGTTGATCAGGTTCTTGCTGAAGTCCTGACGGTTCTGCACGACCGAGAGGTTCGAACCGAAGGTCGAGGCGTCGGTGCGCAACTGGCTGGACGCCGTCGTCAGGCTGTTCAGGGTCGTGTTGATGTCGGCGTTCAGCAGGAAGTTGCCCTGTCCGACCGTCGTCGTCTTCGCCGACGTGCTGGTGATCGACGTCAGGCCGAGGCCGTTCGAGGTCTCGTCGGTGGCCGTGACCGTCAGGTTCGAGTTGCCCTTCGGGTTGAAGTTGATCGTCAGGTCGTTGTTCGAACCCTTGCCGTGAATGAGGTTGGTGCCGTTGAAGCTCGCGTCGTTGGCCAGCTGGTCGATCTGGGTCAGCAGGCTGTTGAACTGCGTCGCCAGGGTCGCACGGGCCGACACGCCCGAGACGCTCAGGTCGGAACTCTGGCCGACCGCAGTGGTCGTGCCGTAGGTCGGTCCGGAGGAAGCCGTGCCACCCGAGAAGCCGATCGCCGTCTGGTCGGCCGAGCTCTGGAATTCGACGTCGGAAGACGCATTGATCACGATCTTGGTACCGGTCGTGTCCTTCGCGAAGCTTCCAGCACCCACCGCGCCGTTGAGCTTGGTGATCGCTTGGTCGATCGTATCGGTCGACGCCAGGGAGACGGTGGTGGCGGCGCCGTTGACGTAGAGGTTCAGGGTGGTGGCCGCGGCCGGGGCCGAATAGGCGGTCGAGGCAGTGCCCGTGGTGGTGATCTGGGTAGACAGCGCCTGGTTGGCGACCGACTTGGCCTGATCGACGAGCTTCTGGATCGAGGTGATGCCCTGGTTGGCCGCCTGGATCGCCTGGACGCCGTTGGAGATGCCGTCGAGCAGGTTCGACAGGTCGCCCGACCGCTGGCTGAGCGACTGGGACGTGAAGAAGCTCACCGGGTTGTCGAGGGCCGAAGAAACCTTCAGGCCGGTGGAGAGCCGGTTCTGGGTGGTCGCGGTCAGCGAAGCCGTATCCTGCAGCGAGAGCAGGTTCTGGCGGGTCGCGGCGGTGAGCGTGACGTTGGAAGACATCGTGGCGATCCTTTTGATCGGGTAGCCGTCTTATTGGCGGCACTCGCGACATACGGCTCGACCACTTGCCGAGGTCTTAATTCGATCTCCGAAACGGTGTCTCCAATGGGACATCGTTAACGACCCATCTTCACGACATGCAGAAATCGAATCGTGGCTCAATCCTGCATGCGATCCGAGAGCAGAGATACATGGGCGCTAGCCGATCAACGGCAGGCGATCTGCCGAGCCGCCAAGGCTCGTTATTCCGCCCAGCCTCGTCGGAACGCGCGAGGGGTACGATCGCCGTCTCTTAAGCACCCCGAAAAGCCGTCCCCTCGCCGTCAAGCGGCCGGATGGACGGAGCGCGGCGGTCATGCACCCGCAGACCCCTGCGGCGTCCCGGGATGCCAATGCACCATTCCAACGGACGATCGTGGGAGCACCGCCTCGCCGGCGCGCGGCCCGTGGGAAACGCCTCGCCCTTGGGCACTCGTACTCCGTCCGATCGGTGGCGTGGCCGAGGCTCAGCCCTGCCCCTCGGACAGCCAACTCCGCCACATCCCCCGGAACGCCGCGCCGATATCGGCGGCGAGGCCGCAATGGTCCATCAGTGGGCTGGCGTGCAGACGCTCGCGCAGGCCCTCACGGATCGCCCGAAGGCGATCGCGGTCGCAGGCGAGATCCCGGGCTATCGCCACGTAGGCGTCCGCGCTGTCACCGATCAGGTCCGGGAGGCCGACCGCCGTGAGGACCGAGACGCCGGTGCGCGCCGCCGCATGGCCGCCGCGCAGGGTCACGAACGGCACGCCCATCGACAGGGTGTCGTAGCTCGTCGTGCCGCCATTGTATGGGTAGGGATCCAGGGCGATGTCCACGCGATGGTAGAGTTCGTGGTACCCGCTGTTGACACGCGGCTGAAAGATCACCCGGTCGAGCGGCAACCCGGCCCCGGCGAGGCGTTCCTCGACGGCCCTGCGGACCTCCGGCGTCGCGATGTCTCCCACCACCATGAACAGCCGCGCATCCGGGACCGCCATCAGGATCCGCGCCCAGGTCACGAGCGCGTCGTCACAGACCTTGGTCAGGCGGTTGAAGCAGCCGAAAGTGACGTACCCGGTATCCTCGAAGGGCGCACGCTCACGCACCGGCGGCAGGTCGTCGACCCCCGCATAGGTGGCCGTGACGCGCGGCAGGCGCCAGAGCCGCTCCGTGTGCAGGGGCTCGGCGAGGCCGGGCGGATCGGTGATCGGGTCGGTGAGGCGATAGTCGATCGCAGTCAGCCCGGTGGTGCCGGGATGCCCGATCCAGGTCACCTGGACCGGGGCGGGCTTGCGCGCGAACAGCAGCAGTCGGTTGCCGGCGCTGTGACCGGACAGGTCAACCAGGATGTCGATGGCGTCGCGCTCGATCAGGTCGGCGGCCTCGTCGTCGTCGAGGCACGCGAGATTGTGCCAGCCGTCGAACAGCGGGCGCAGCCGCTCCGAGACGGCATCCTCGCTCGCATGCGTCATGTAGGCGACCACCGTGAAGGCATCGCGGTCGACGACGCGCAGGTACGGCTCGAAGAAGCGGACCAAGGCGTGGTTGCAGAAATCGCCCGAGACGAAGCCGACGCGCAGGCGGCGAGCGGGGTCGCGATCAAGGGCGAACGGACGGCGGCGGAGCAGCGGATCCGCATAGCGGCGGCCGTAGGCCAGCGCGTCCGCGGCATACTCCGCGTGCGGGATGTCCGCAGAGTAGAGCTTGGCGAATAGGCGGTTGGAAGCGACGAACAGCTTCGACGGATCAAGCGCGATGGCCCGGTCGAAGGCCTCGATCGCCTCGCCCAGGCGCCCGAGGGCGAGCAGGGCGCTGCCGCGGTTGCTGTGCGCGCCTGCATTGCCCGGCTCCAGGCTGATCGCGCGCTCGGCGTGCCGCAAAGCGTCGCCATACCGGAAGCGCCGCTGGTAGACCCCGGCGATGTTGGCGTGGGCCATCGCGTGGTCGGGATCGAGTTCCAGGGCCCTTTCCAGGGCGGAGATGGCCCCGTCATGGTCGCCGCGATTGGTCAGGAGGGTGCTGAGTCCGCTGAAGAACAGCGGATTGGCCGGCTCGCGGTAGAGCGCGATGCTGATCAGGTCGTAGGCGAGTTCGGGCCGGTTCGTCCGGGCGGCGACCGCCCCGGCCAAATAGGTCGCGTGGGCATGGGCTTCGTCGAGGAGAATGACGAGGTCGAGCAGCGCCTCCGCCTCGGGAAACTTGTTTCGATCGTAGAGGGACTGTGCCGCCGCAAACGTCCGTTCGACGAAGGCTTTCGTGAGCGCCTGCGCGTCAGGACCGAAGGTCTGCGCCTTGTACCGCTCCAGGATGGCGCGCGCGTCAGGCTGCCTGTCGACTGCCAGCAGCGTGGAGGCGAGAGCGAGCCAGTAGGCAGGGCGCTGCGGTGCGCCCCGCAAAGCCGTGACGAAATGGGTCACGGCCCGTTCCGGCGCACGGCCTGCGGCTAGCTGTCCGAGTTCGTAATGTGCTTCGGGATGGTCGGGCTCGGCACCGAGCACGCGGCGCAGGCTGACCTCAGCCCGTTCGACCCGACCTGCGGCGCGATGGTCCCTGGCCTTCGCCAGGAAGCGCTTGGCCGCACTACCCTGCGCGGCTTCGCCGGCCCGCCCGCCCTGCTGATCGAGCATTCCGCGCCCTCCTGTCGCGGGCACGATTGCGAAAGCACGGTTAAGGTCGCGTAAAGCCGGCCTGGATTGGGTTTATGTCCGATCGACGCTGCGGCGCTCGAGTCGCCGGATCAGCCGGGACCGCTTCGCCCCGATCTACGAGACCGCCATGTGCGATGGCACGGCACGGGTCGCGCAAGATCCGACCGGGAGGGGGAAGCCGGATCGGAGTGCGGCGCGCGCAGGCGCCGCGTTGGGCCGAGACTTCAGGCCCTCCGCGTAGACGAGCCAGGGTTCCGCCCCGCCCATCCGTTCTGCCAGGATGGTGGTCCGGAGGTTGGAGGCGCGTGCATCCATCGTACGGTGAATGCGTGGCGGTCGATCGAGCATGGGGGCCTCGTGGGTTCGGAGGCGACCCTGTGCGCTCGAGGTTGCTGAATGGTGGCCGCCGCCCCGGACCACGCAAACGTGAGCGCGGCCGCGAGAGCTATCGGCCCGGCACGGGCCACAGAGGATGGTCTGAACGATCTCGCCTCCACCGGGGGGCCGAGCGGCGGTCTCCGCGCCGGACTGTTTGAATGGATCGGCTAGCACCAACCGAGCAGGGCGTCAGCTTCGTGGCGCCACCCGCATTGAAGCTCGGGTCCGGCTCTCGGCCTCGACACCCCGGCCCGGCTCGCGGATCAAGGACGATGCCACCCGAATTGCCGCGCGCCGTGAACGCCCGGAATGGGACGAAGACGTTTGCGGACGCGTTGTTGATCCACCTCAACGCAGCAAGGCCGCAGTTCGGGCGGAGATGTCCAAGTTCGCCTTGCTCGGGCACGGCCCGGCGAAGGCGCCGCTGAAGCGAACACCCGAGGAGCCCGCCATGAAAGTCAAAGACGTCATGCACAAGGGTGCCGCCTTCGTTGCACCTGATACGCCCGTGAGCACGATCGCCAAGCAGATGCGCGATGCCGATATCGGCGCAATTCCCGTGAAGGCGAACGGACATCTGTTGGGCATCGTCACGGACCGCGACATCGCCTGCCGGGCCCTGGCGGACGGCAAAGACCCTCGGCAGATGACCGCCAAGGATGTGATGACCAGCAAGGTTGTCGTGTGCGCGCCCGATGATGAGATCGCCCACGCGATCAAGACCATGGAAAGCAAACAAATTCGGCGTCTTCCCGTCACCGACAGCGATGAGGCGCTGATCGGCATGGTGAGCCTCGGCGACATCTCGCACAAGGCCGGCAAGGACCTGTCGGTCGAGGTTCTGCGCGCAGTCTCTGCGCATCATCGCTGACGGTTCGTCGGCTCCCGTCGGATCGGGAGCCGGCCTGCCATCCGGGATCGAAGCGCCACCATCGTCCCGCCGGCGCACCCTCTCGTCATCCGGTGCGAAGGTAAGGCCGTTGGCCGGTGGTGCGCTTCGCCCACGCCGGCGCCCACCGAGCGCGGGATTGCCCTGCCCTCCGCCACAAGCTTGATGCGGTCTCGCCAGCATCGCCCGTTTCACCCTGATGCGGCCTGAACGAACCCGGGCCATCATCAACCCGCACGCGCTGGATGCTCGGTCCGAAGTTCGATCGGATGCGTGGATGCGGCCCCGGACAGACCCTTCGACACGGACCCCGTTGAATTTAATAGTCAACCAGTCTACTGATAAATCATGAAGCTCGAATCGGCCATGGCTGTCACGCCGCGAAAAAGGGGTCGTCCCCCTCGGCTGGAGCCGGCCTACGGCACGTCGCGGGAAGCTTTAATTCGCGCCGGCGTCGCCCTGCTGTCGGAGAAGGGGTATTCGGCAACCGGCCTCGAAGAGGTCCTGCGCAGTGCCGGCGTGCCGAAGGGTTCGTTCTACCACTACTTCGCCAGCAAGGACGCGTTCGGCGCCGAGCTGATCGATGCGTACGCGACTTACTTCGCGCATAAGCTCGACCGCTGGTTGCTCGACGGGAATACGGCGCCTCTGCAGCGCCTCAGGAACTTCGTCGCCGACGCGCGCACAGGCATGGCGCGATATGAATTTCGCCGCGGCTGCGTCGTCGGCAACCTCGGGCAGGAGATGAGCGCCTTGCCGGAACTCTTTCGAGACCGCCTGCACGGCGTGCTGCTCGACTGGCAGGCGCGGACGGAACGCTGCCTACGAGACGCCCAAGCCTCCGGCGAAATCGCGGCCAAGGCGGATTGCACGGCTCTGGCCGCCTTCTTCTGGATCGGCTGGGAGGGCGCGGTCCTGCGCGCCAAGCTCGAGCGCAGTCCCGAGCCTCTCGACCTCTTCGCTGATTTGTTCCTGACCTGTCTGGCGCGCTGAACGCCACCCTCGGAGTGTACCGGATGTTCAAGGCGGTCTTGATCGAGAAGGATGAGGCCGGCTACCGCGCCGGCCTGCGCGAGATCGACGACGCGCAGTTGCCCGAGGGGGACGTCACCGTGGACGTCACCTACTCGACGCTGAACTACAAGGACGGACTTGCGATCACCGGGAAGGGGCCGGTGGTGCGCAAATTTCCCATGGTGCCGGGCATCGACCTCGCCGGCACCGTTCGCGAGTCCCGACATCCCGACTACAAGGCGGGCGACCGCGTCATCCTCAATGGCTGGGGTGTCGGCGAGACTCACTGGGGCGGCCTAGCACAGGTCGCGCGTCTCAAGGGCGACTGGCTGGTACCGCTGCCCGAGGCGTTCACGCCGCGCCAAGCGATGGCGATCGGAACCGCCGGCTACACCGCGATGCTGTGCGTGAACGCGCTCGAACGCCACGGCGTCAGCCCGGACAAGGGCGAGGTCGTCGTCACCGGCGCGGCTGGCGGCGTCGGCAGCACGGCGGTCGCTCTCCTGTCGCGCCTCGGCTACACCGTCGTGGCGGTCAGCGGACGCCCCGAGGAGGCCGACTACCTGCGCGGCCTCGGCGCGGCTGAGATCCTGGATCGGGCCGCGTTCTCGCAGCCGGGAAAGCCGCTCGCCAGGGAGCGCTGGGCCGGGGCCGTCGACGTCGTCGGCAGCCATACCCTCGCGAACGTCTGCGCCGCCGCGAAGTACCGCGGCGTCGTCGCGGCCTGTGGCTTGGCGCAGGGCATGGACCTGCCGGCAAGCGTAGCCCCCTTCATCCTGCGCGGGGTCAGCCTGATCGGGATCGACAGCGTGATGTGTCCGCGCGCCGAGCGGCTTGATGCGTGGGGCCGGCTGGTTCGCGATCTCGATCCGGCCAAGCTCGATGCGATCACGGACGAGATCGGACTGACGGATGTCGTGGCCACCGCCGAGCGCCTGATGGCGGGTCGGGTGCGCGGCCGCGTCGTCGTCGACGTCAACCGATAAATTCCAACCGGTCGCGACAGCGCACCGCAGAAACGCAGACAGGGCGCAAGGAAGACCTAATTCAGATGACTTAGCGGCAAGAACGGCGACGCCGACGGGCTGACAATAAAAATCGCAGTCCGCTCATAAAAATGGAGGAACGACCATGAAGAGTATATTCGCGCTTGCGATACTATACGGCGGCATGTGCGCCGCGCACGCCGATCCGCTGCCGCTCTTCCGGATCGGCGTCCTGACGGACCAGTCGGGCCTCTATGCCGACATCACCGGCCCCGGTTCCGTCGAGGCGGCACGCATGGCCGTCGAGGACTTCAACCCCGAGGCGAAGGGCTTCCGCGTCGAGGTCCTGTCGGCCGACCACCTGAACAAGCCCGATATCGGGGCCGCCATCGCCCGGCGGTGGTTCGACGTTGAGCACGTCGATGCCATCGTCGATGTGCCGACCTCGTCCGTCGCGCTCGCCGTGTCGAACATCGCCAGCGAGAAGGACAAGGCGTTCCTGATCGCCAGCGCCGGTACCTCGGACCTGACCGGCAAGAACTGCACGCGCACCAACGTCCACTGGACTTACGACACCTGGGCGCTCGGCAACAGCACGGCGCGAGCGGTGATCAAGCAAGGCGGTCAGTCCTGGTACTTCCTGACCACGGACTACGCCTTCGGGCACGCGCTGGAGCGCGATGCCTCTGAGGCCGTGGCGAAGGCCGGCGGCAAGGTCCTTGGGCACGTCCTGGCGCCCTTCCAGAGCACCGACTACTCCTCTTACCTCCTTCAGGCCCAGGGGAGCCGCGCGCAGGTCGTGGCGCTCGCGAATTCCGGCGGCGACACGATCAACGCCATCAAGCAGGCCTCGGAGTTCGGCCTGACCGAGGGCGGCCAGAAGCTCGTCGCGCTCCTCGCCTTCGTCTCCGACATCCACTCGGTCGGTCTGAAGGTCGCCCAGGGCCTGACCCTGACCGAGGCGTTCTACTGGGATCTCAACGACGGCACCCGCGCGTGGTCGAAGCGGTTTGCGGCCCGCAATGGCGGCCGCTATCCGACGATGGATCAAGCCGGCGTCTACGCGTCGATGCTCCACTGGATGAAGGCCCTCGCCGCGCTCGACAAGGACAAGGCGCATCACGGCACCGACATCGTCGCGCAGATGAAGGCGATGCCCACGGACGATCCCCTGTTCGGGCACGGCTCGATCCGAGCTGACGGGCGTACCATCCACGACCTCTACCTGTTCCAGGTCAAGAGCCCCGCGGAGTCGAAGGGCGCGTACGACTACTACAAGCTCCTCGACACCATCCCCGGTGACCAGGCGTTCCGCCCGATGCCTGACGGGGGGTGCCCCCTGGTGGCCCACACGGCCGCGAAATAGGGCGGTCCCGCCATGGCGCGCAGCGACCCCGGCACCGGCGAAGCCGTCAGCGCGAAACGGACGGCAGTCGTGCTGCTGCTCCTCAGCGAGGTCGCGGCGATGGCGACGTGGTTCGCGACCACGGCCTCGATCGGCGCGATCCGCACGCACTGGACGCTGAGCCCCTTCCAGGAGGCCCTGCTGACCAACAGCGTGCAGGCCGGCTTCGTCGCCGGCACGCTGGTGAGCGCGCTGCTCGGGCTGGCCGACCGGTTCGACCTGCGCAGGCTGTTCTGTGCGGCCGCCGCCACGGCCGGCCTCGCCAACCTGCTGATGCTGGCCTTCGAGCCGACCTCGCCGGCGGTGCCGCTGCTGCGCTTCGTGACCGGGGCCTGCATGGCCGGCGTGTACCCGGTCGGCATGAAGATCGCCGCGACCTGGGCGGTGGGCGATCTCGGCCTGCTGATCGGCCTGCTGGTGGCGGCCCTGACCCTCGGCTCGGCGCTGCCGCACCTCGTGGCGGCGTTCGGCCAGCTCGACTGGCACCTGCCCGTGATCGGTGCGGCGCTGGGGGCGCTCCTGGCGGCCGCCCTGATCCGCTTCGTGGGCCTCGGCCCCGCGATGGCCGAGGCGCCGCCCCTGCGCCTGGAGAACGTGTTGGAGGCTTGGCGCAATCGCGGTGTCCGCTTGGCCAATCTCGGCTATTTCGGCCACATGTGGGAACTCTACGCCATGTGGGCCTGGATCGGGGCGTTCATGGCGGCGAGCTTCCGTGAGCAGTACGGGAACGCACCGCCGTTCCCGCCGGAACTGGCCGCCTTCTGCGTGGTCGCGGCGGGGGCGTTCGGCGCCATGCTGGGCGGCTGGGCGGCGGACCGGTTCGGACGCACCCTGGTCACCGGCGCCTCGATGCTCGCCAGCGGAAGCTGCGCGATCGGGATCGGCTTCCTGTTCGGCGGTCCCGCCTGGGCGGTGCTGTCGGTCGGCGTACTCTGGGGCGCAGCCGTGATCGCGGATTCGGCGCAGTTCTCGGCGGCGGTGAGCGAGCTCAGCGATCGCCGCCTGATCGGCACGATGCTGACCGTTCAGACCTGCGTCGGCTTCCTGCTGACGCTCGTGAGCATCCAGCTCATCGCCTTCGCCGGAACCTTCCTCGGGTGGCGGTTCGCCTTCGCGCTGCTCGCCATCGGGCCGTTCCTCGGTCTGGCCTCGATGCTGCGGCTGCGGCGCCTGCCCGAAGCCAAGCGACTCGCCGGAGGGCGCCTGTGACAGCGAGGAGGACGCAGACCGTGAGCTTCACCACGATCACCTACGAGACGCTCGCGCCCGTGGCCCGGATCACGCTGAACCGCCCGGAGCGCACCAATGCGATCAGCGCGACCATGCTCACCGAGCTGGCACAGGCGATGGATGCGGCCGAGGCCGACTCCGCGGTGCGCGCCGTGATCGTGCGCGGGGCCGGCGCGGCCTTTTCCTCGGGGTTCGATCTCAAGGACCAGATGGCCCTGCGCCCCGAAGGCGTGAGCCAGTGGCGCCCGATCCTGCGGAAGGATTTCGACGTACCGATGCGCTTCTGGCACTGCCCCAAGCCGACTATCGCGGCGGTGCGCGGCCCGTGCCTCGCGGGGGCCTGCGAGCTGGCCCTGGCCTGCGACCTGACCGTGGCCGCCGACGACGCCTTCTTCGGCGAGCCGGAACTCAAGTTCGGGGCCGGCATCGTCGTGATGATCCTGCCCTGGATCGTCGGTCCAAAAGTCGCCAAGGAGATTATCCTGACGGGCGAGGACCGCATCCCGGCGCAACGCGCCTACGAGATCGGGATGGTCAACCGGGTGGTGCCCGCCGCCGAACTCGACGCGGCCGCGCTCCATCTCGCCCGGCACATCGCCGCGATCGACCCGAACCTCGTCAAGGAGACGAAGCGGGCGATCAACCGATCGATCGAGGCGCGCGGCATGTTGGAGGCCCTGGAGGCGGCCCTCGACATCGACCTGCTGATCGAGGGCGAAGGCTCGCCGGACAAGCGGGCGTTCATGGACATCGCCCGCGCTCAGGGCCTCAAGGCGGCGCTGGCGTGGCGCGACAGCCGCTTCCCGGGAGCGAGCACATGACCGGCGCGCTCGCGGCGATCATGCTCGAGGGGCTCGCACGCCCGGGCAGTCGGGTGGACGAGGCCTCCGGTCCGGGGCTGTCGGGGCACGAGCTCGACACGCAGGCGGACCTCGTGGCGGGGCTGCTGCTGGGAGCGGGCGTGCGCCCGCAAGAGCCCGTGCACGTGGCAATAGGCAATCGGGCTTCGGATCTCGGGGCGCTGCTCGGCGTCTGGCGAGCGGGGGCCGTCACGGTGCCGGTCCATCGGTCCGCCGCGCCGCTCACGCGTGCGACCGTCGAGCGGGCGACGCGTGCCCGCTTCTTGATCGACGGACTCGCCCTGGATACGATTGCGGGCGAGCCCCCGCCGGAGCGGCCCCTGCTCGACGGTGCTGCGCTCGTGGTCTTCACCTCGGGCAGCACCGGCACGCCGAAGGGCGTGGTGCTCGGGCACGCTGCCCTGGCGCGCAAGCTTTCGGTTCTCGACGGGCTGCTGGCCTTCCGCCCGGACGACGTGGTCGTGGTCCCGCTCCAGCTGACCTTCATCTTCGGGATCTGGACGAGCCTCCTGGCGATCCGCTCCGGGGCGACCCTCGTTCTCGTCGAGAAGTTCACCCGCGCGACGCTGGCGGGCGTGCTGGCGGAGAAGGCGACCGTCCTGGCCGCGGTGCCGACGATGCTGCGGGTCCTGATGACGGACGGCGCCCCGGCGGCCCCCCGCCTGCGCGCCGTGCTGACCGGAGGCGAGGCGCTCAGCCCGTCCCTGGCCCGGGCGGTCGGCGGAAGCTGGCCTGAGGCCGAGATCGTCGACCTCTACGGCTCGACCGAGACGGGGTCCTGTGATTTCTGCCATCGGCCGCGGGATACCGGCGACGCAGGCTCCATCGGCGTCCCGACCGAGGGCGTGTCCTTCCGCATCGTCCGGGACGATGGCATTTTGGCCCCTCCCGGCGCGGTGGGCGAGCTACGGATCCGCACTGCGTGCGGGATGCTCGGCTACCTCGACAATGCCGAGCTGACCCGAACCGCGTTCGAGGCGGACCATTTCCGGACGGGCGATCTCGCGCGCCTGCGCCCGGACGGTCAGGTCGAACTGGTCGGCCGCTCAAAGGAGATCATCTCACGCGGCGGCAACAAGATCTCGCCGCTGGAGATCGAGAACGCCCTGTGCGCGCATCCGGACGTCGCGGCGGCCCTGTGCGCCGGCGTTCCCGACGAGCGCCTCGGAGAGGCGATCCACGCGGTCGTCGTGCTGAAGCCCGGGCTCGCACTGACGGCGGACGAGCTCAGGCGCTGGGCATCGGTCAACCTCGAACGCTACAAGGTGCCGGACGTGATCGTCTTCAGCGACGTGCTGCCGTCGGGCGCGACCGGCAAGGCGAGCCGGGCGATGGTCAGCACACTCACCCTGGCAGGTACCGATGGATCGTCAGCCGGCATACATCGCCCGCCGTCGGGTCTTTGAGCATCCCCGGCTCGATCACGGTCGAGCCTGAATAAGAAGCGGAGGAAACGATGCCGGTCCAGCATGCTCCCCCACCCCCGGTCGAGGACGAGGCCTGTCCCTGTCGCGACGGCATGTTCGCCCCCCGGGGCGCCGACCGACGCCGCTTCCTCTTCGCCGCGGGCTCCGGGGTCGCCATGGGCCTCTCCACGGGCCGGGCCCGGGCCGAGGACAACCCCCCCGCTGGCGCCCGGTCCTTCGATGTGCCCGACGACCCGACCAAGGAGCAGGGTCGCGCCGTCGGCGCGGACGGCGGTTACGGTTCACGCTCGCAGTTCGAGAGGGCCGTTCGGGTGCGTTATCCGACGCCCAACGAGAACACGTCCTGGTCCTTGACCCCGCTCGCCGCGCTGGTCGGCAACCTCACGCCCTCTGCGCTGCACTTCGAGCGCCACCATGGCGGCATCCCGACTATCGATCCCGACCGCCACAGCCTCGTCGTCCACGGCATGGTCGGCACCCCGAAGCGGTTCAGCATGGACGACCTCCGGAGGCTTCCGTCCGTGACGCGCAAGCACTTCATCGAATGCTCCGGCAACGGCCTGACCGAGTGGAAGAAGCCGACGCTCAAGACCGTCCAGGGCACGCACGGACTGCTGAGCACGTCTGAGTGGACCGGCGTCCTGTTCGCGACGCTGGCCCGCGAGGTCGGCTTGGCCGAAGGCGGGGCCTGGGTTCTCGCCGAGGGGGCGGACGCCGCGGTGATGACCCGCTCCATTCCCCTGGAGAAGCTGCTCAAGGACGGGATCATCGCCTACGGCCAGAACGGTGAGGCGATCCGTCCCGAACAGGGCTATCCGGTCCGCCTGCTGCTGCCCGGCTACGAGGGCAACACACACATCAAGTGGCTGCGGCGGCTAGAAGTCAGCGACAAGCCCTTCATGACGCGGGAGGAAACCTCCAAGTACACGGACCTGATGGCCGACGGCCGCGCGCGGCAGTTCTCGCTCGACATGGACGCGAAGTCGGTCATCACCTTCCCGTCCGGCGAGATGCGCCTGCCCGGTCCCGGCGTCTATAACGTCACCGGCTTTGCCTGGTCGGGACGCGGGCGGGTGCAATCGGTCGACGTCTCGGTCGACGCAGGCAAGACTTGGTATCCGGCCTACCTCGGCTCGGCACCCGAGCCGATGTGCACGGTGCGCTTCACCTTCCCGTGGAGCTGGGATGGCACGCCCGCCGTGCTGCAGAGCCGGTGCGTGGACGAGACCGGCTACGTCCAGCCGACCCGCCAGCAGTTGCTCGCCATCCGTGGCGACCACGGCCCATCGGCGTCGATATACCACCTGAACGCGATCCAGAGCTGGGCCGTCGCGAGCACCGGGGAGGTCAGCAATGTCCATGCGTGAGCGCGTGCGCGGCCTCGGTCCGACGGCCGCAGCCCTTCTCGGTCTTGCGCAGCTCGTGACGCCGGCTGCATCCCAGACGGCGGCGGAGACGCGGCTCGGTGTCGGCAAGCCGGTGACGGAGGTCGAACTCGGGGCGTACTTCTCGATCCCGCCTAGCGGGAAGGGATTGCCGGCGGGGCACGGCAGCGCCAAGGAAGGCGCCGTGGTCTTCCAGGAGCACTGCGCCGCCTGTCACGGCGAGAAGCTCCAGGGCAACATGGCGCCGGGCATCGGCGCCGACAGGTTGATCGGCGGTCGGGGGAGCCTCGCATCGGAAACCCCGATCAAGACGACCGAGAGCTACTGGCCGTATGCCACGACGCTGTTCGACTACATCAAACGTGCGATGCCGTTCAGCTCACCGGGTTCTCTGACTGACGACCAAGTCTATGCGGTCGTCGCGTATATCCTGTCGGAGGGACACGTCATCAAGACCGACGAGACGATCGACGCAACCACCCTGCCTAAAGTCCGGATGCCCAACAGAGATGGTTTTATTCCCGATGCTCGGCCTGAACTGAGTCTTTATCGATAGCGCATCATCACGGACTCGTTCAGATCCCGGGCCCGGTTGAGGATGGAGACCAGCGCCGATTATCGTGCCATGAGGATGAGGTACCTTCGGCCGAACCTATGCCGCTTTGTCTCGTGCTGGCGGATGTCTGGGACGGGATAGAGACAGCTTTCCGCACGGCCCTGACGGTGTTGGGCCTACGTTACAGTCTCGGCATTCAATCCTCGACGCGCCTTTGGCTGCCCGGAACAGCTCTTATGCCGCCCAAGACCTGGAGCGGGCGCGGTCGGCCGATCCGGTCGCGGCCCGGCCCGGATCAAAGGCCGCTCTGGACGGATGCGGCTTCTGGTTGAAGGGCTCGCAGCACTCGTCCCCGTCTTCGCGAGCGCAGCGATGACGGCGCGGCCGAAGGACATGCGGGAATCGCCGACCCGGCGCAGTCTCCTCGATCAGCCTACTCATCCAGTTGGCCTTTCCGGCGTCCTCTCGGGAGCGCGCTGGTCGCATGACCGGCTTCGGCTAAGCCCGCGATGCCGCGTCGGCACCGGCTGGCCTCGCCGCCCTGCTGTCGGAGCCCGTCAGAGAGCGGAGCGCCACGAGGCTGATCGGAACCGGTCGCGCAAGCTAATATCAACACCCCAAGAGACCTAAGCTTGGCCTGTCGAGACGCCAGGCGGCGAAGCACGACGGCCAGAAGGCCATCGAGGTTGGCTGACTCCCCCGTCAGCTCGCTCGAAGTTTCTCGGTTCGCTCGAGCCTGAAACCGGCCACCCCGACGCAAATCAGATGGGCCGCAGTTCCTGCGAGCGGTCGGATAATTTCTTGTCGATCTGTCTCATGGGCACCGGCGGTGGTCCGCCACGTTGGAACTCGACACATTGCAGCGATTCTCAATCGCCAAAATCCAGAACGCAGTTGGCGTCAAATACAGATGAATTTTGCACTATACTATCATATTTCCGTATACAAAAAACAGTACTATGTGAGGCGCCGCGGCCTTGACGGGCCAGTGATCGCGATGTTTATTTGATTTAAGCTGGTTTATTATGATTAATGAACTTAGGGTCCGCAATCTGGGAACATCCATTCGGGTAGTTTGCCCAAAATGGAGGCTTGAGGCTGTTCGGCGACTAAAGAGGAGCCTTCGGTCATCGCGTTGCCCGTGGCGTAAATGAACTCCCGACTGTTTGGCCAGAGGTCGGCCGCGCAAAGGGGAGAGACGGAGCGGGCCACGCACGGGGATCGCTTTGTATCTGCACACAATGCCGGATCGGACGGCGCCTGCCTGAGGGTCAAGTCGTTCTCGCCGGCACGAACGAGCGACTTGATAGAGGTATCGCTTTAATGCCCGGATCTGATTATTTCGATCTTAAGTTCTGTAAATATGCCGAATGGCCGTAATATACATTTCATACATTCGATACGATCCATTTACTTGTGCCGTTTAGTCAACTCCAAATACAAACATCATCACGAATCAGAAATCGCTGAAGGCCAGCAATGAATCTGTCGACCATCGTCGAAGTCAGGCGACCGATGTCGCTCGGCGAAATCCAGGGCTGGCATGACGGCTGCTCCTGGCTGGCCGGAGGCACGTGGTTGTTCTCCGAGCCGCAGCCGGCGGTCAATACGCTCATCGACCTCGACTCCTTGGGCTGGACACCGCTGGCGGTGACGGAGGCCGGACTGGACATCGCCGCGACGTGCCGCGTCGCGGAGCTGCAGGCCTTCGAGGGGCCGCCGGCGTGGCGCGCGGTGCCGCTGTTCCGCCAGTGCATCGATGCGTTCCTGATGTCGTTCAAGATCTGGAACGCCGCCACCATCGGCGGCAACATCTGCATGTCGCTGCCCGCGGGGGCGATGATCTCGCTGACCGCGGCGTTGGAAGGCGTCTGCACCCTGTGGCCTCGGGAAGGCGCGCCGCGCGAGGTCCCCGTCGTCGACCTTGTGACCGGCAACCATGCCAACACGCTCCGGCCGGGCGAGCTGCTGCGCAACATCCGCCTGCCCGCTTCCGCCCTGGCGAAGCGCACGGCCATGCGTCAGGTGTCGCTGACCAAGCTCGGCCGGTCGGCCGCCCTGATCATCGCCACAGTGGGCGAGGACGGCGCGGATTTCCTGCTGACCGTCTCGGCCGCAACGCCCCGGCCCGTGCAGCTGCGCTTCTCCGCCTGCCCCTCGGCCGACGCGCTACGCGGCGCCCTCGACGAGCGCCTGCCGCTGCACGCCTATTTCGACGACGTGCACGGCTCGGCGCCCTACAAGCAGCACGTCACGCGATACCTCGCCGAACAGATCCGCTTGGAGCTCGCATGACCCAGTATTCGATCAACGGGCGCGGCTACGACGCAGCGCCGATGCCGGGCCAGTGCCTGCGGACCTTCCTGCGCGACCTCGAGGTGTTCGGCGTCAAGAAGGGCTGCGACGCCGGCGATTGCGGCGCCTGCACGGTCCACATCGACGGCAAGCCGTTCCATTCCTGCCTCGTCCCGGCCTTCCGGGCCGAGGGCCGCGAGGTCACCACGATCGAGGGCCTGTCGGCGGGGGGCGCCCTGCATCCCATGCAGCAGGCGTTCCGGGACGCGCAGGCCTTCCAGTGCGGCTTCTGCTCGGCCGGCATGATCATGACGGCGGTGACGCTGACCGCCGCGCAGAAGGCCGACCTGCCGCACGCGCTCAAGGGCAATCTCTGCCGCTGCACCGGCTACCGGTCGATCGACGATGCCCTGCACGGCCGTTGCAACATCGCGGCGGACCTGCCCGGCCAGGCCCTCGGCGCCAGCCTGCCCAATCCGTTCACCGACGCGATCCTGACCGGCCGTGCGCGCTACACGATGGATGTCGCGGTCGAGGACCTGCTGCACCTGAAGGTCCTGCGTTCGCCGCACGCGCATGCGCGCATCGTCACGATCGACAAGGCGGCAGCGCTCGCCGTTCCGGGGGTCGCGGCGGTCTATACCTGGGAGGACGTTCCGAAGCGCCGCTTCACCTCGGCCCTGCACGAGGACCACCTCGTCGATCCCGACGACATCCTGCTGCTCGACAACGTCGCGCGCTTTGCCGGCCAGCGGGTCGCGGCCGTGGTGGCCGAGACCGAGGCGGCCGCCGAGGCCGGCTGCCGGGCGCTGCAGGTGACCTACGACGTCCTGCCGGCGGTGTTCGATCCGGTCGAGGCTGTGCGGCCGGGGGCGCCGCTGCTCCACGACAAGGACCACGTCAACGCCAGCAACAACATCTACTGCACCCTCCAGGGCGAGATCGGCGACGTGGCGCAGGGCTTCGCGCAAGCCGACGCGGTGCACGAGCAGACCTATTCCACCACCCGCGTCCAGCATTCGCACCTGGAGACGCACGGCTCGATCGCCTGGAAGGGCTCGGATGGCCGCTGGCACATCCGCACGAGCTCGCAGGCGCCGTTCGTGGTGCGGACGAAGCTCGCCTACATCATGGGCCTCTCGCCCCGAGACATCCACGTGTTCACCGAACGGGTCGGCGGCGGCTTCGGCGGCAAGCAGGAGATGGTCTCGGAGGACCTCGTCCTGTTCGCCACCATGAAGGTCGGCCGCCCGGTGAAGTGGGAATGGACCCGGGAGGAGGAGTTCATCGGCGCCACGACGCGCCATCAGATGACCACCCGGGTGAAGATCGGCGCCCTCAAGGACGGCACGCTGACGGCGCTCGACGTCGAGGTGTTCTCCAACACTGGCGCCTATGGCGGCCACGGGGGCGAGACGCTGGGGGCCGCGATGGCGAGCCCGATCGCGGCGTATCGCTGCCCCAACAAGAAGGGCATCGGCCACGCCGTCTACACCAACCTAGTGCCGGGAGGCGGCTTCCGCGGCTACGGCGCCTCGCAGACCACCTTCGCGATCGAATGCGCGATCGACGCCCTCGCCCGGCAACTCGGCATCGATCCGTTCGCGATGCGCCGCCTGAACGTCGTGCGGCCGGGGGACAACATCGAGTCGATCTGGAAGGAGCCGAGCGATGCCAGCTTCGGCAGCTACGGAATCGGCCAATGCCTGGACATCGTCGAGCGCGCCCTGGAGACGGGCAACGGCGTGGCCAAGCCCGAGGGCGCGGATTGGGCCGAGGGCCGGGGCGTCGCGCTCGCCATGCTCGAATGCGGACCGCCGACCGAGCACCGCTCGGGCGCCGAGATACGCTTGCTGCCGGACGGGACCTACCATCTCGCCTGCGGCTCCACCGAGATGGGCAACGGCATCACCACGGCGCACAAGCAGATCGCGGCTGCGATCCTGTCGTCGCGCGCCGACGACATCGCCATCATCAACGCCGACACGGACCGCACCCCCTACGACACCGGCACCTTCGCCAGCACCGGGACGGTGGTCGGCGGCAAGGCGGTTCACCTCGCCGCCGAGGCCATGGCGGAGGACATCCTCGCCTTCGCGAGCCGGCACACCGGGGTTCCGGTAGAGCAGTGCCGGCTCGATACCGACGGCGGCGTGGTCTGCGGCAACCAGCGCCTCACACTCACTGACCTGCACGTCGAGGGCACGAAGGTCGACCACCGCTTCTCGGTGAGCCGGCGGGCCTATCTGTCGCCGCGCACCATCGCCTTCAACGTCCAGGGTGTGCGCCTCGCGGTGCATCGCGTGACCGGCGAGATCCGGGTGCTGCACAGCGTCCACGCCGCCGATATCGGGAAGCCGATCAACCCGATGCAGTGCCGGGGTCAGCTCGATGGCGCCGTCGCCATGGGCTACGGCTGGGCGCTGGTCGAGACCATGGTGCATGACGGGACGGGCCGCATGGTCAACCCGCAGCTGCGCAACTGCCGCATCCCGACCTTCGCCGACACGCCGCACACCGAGATCCACTTCGCCGATACGACCGACACCATCGGGCCGCTCGGCGCGAAGTCGCAGGGCGAGTGCGGCATCAATCCCGTGGCGCCGGCCGTCTCGAACGCGCTGGCCGACGCCACCGGGGTGCGGTTCGCCCACCTGCCCTTCACCCCAGACCGCCTCTTCGAGGCGCTGTCGGCCCCATGAGCGCGCCCGCTTCCAGCGTCAGCATCGTGACGCAGACCTCGGTGCGGCCGGACTGCGCCGAGGCCTTCGCCCAGTGGCAGGGCGGGACCAGCGCGGTGATCGCGTCGTTTCCCGGGTTCATCGAGCAGCGGTTGATGCCGCCCCATCCGCCGCTGCAGGTGGACTGGGTGATCCTGCAGCGGTTCGGCAGCCTGGACCACGCGAAGAGCTGGCTCGGCTCTCCCGAACGGCAGGCCCGCATCGAGGGCGCGACCCCGATGCTCGTGGGGCGCGACGACGTCCACATCGTCAACGACGACGCCAGCGCGGCCCGCACCGCGCCGGCCTCCGCGGTGATCAGCACCCGTGTGAAGCCGGGGATGGAGCCGGAATATCTCAAATGGGAGCAGAAGGTCGCCGCGGCCCAGTCGAAGGCGCCCGGGCTGCAGGGTTACCGGTTCGAGCCGGCCGTGCCGGGCGTGCAGGAGGATTTCGTCGCGATCCTGCGCTTCGACAGCGATGCGAACCTGCGCGCCTGGCTGGATTCGCCCGAGCGCCAGGACCTGATCGCGCAGGCGGCCCCGCTCACGGCGGAGTTCCACACCCGGACGGTGCAGAGCGGTTTCGAGCAGTGGTTCCGTGACGCGACGCCGGCCGGGGCGTCGGCGCCCGCTGCGTGGAAGATGAACATGATCGTCGTCCTGACGCTCTACCCGACCGTCTTCCTGTGGGGGCTCCTGGTCGGCACGCCCCTCCTCGGCGGCGTGCTGAAGCTGGATTTCCCGGTGGCGCTGTTCGTGGGCAACGTCTTCAGCGTGCTCATCACCGGGCGCTTGGTGCCGTGGGCCGCCAATCGGCTCGGCTGGTGGCTGTCTCCGGCTCCCGACCGGCAGCCCCGGGTCGACCTCCAGGGCGCGCTGCTCCTGGCCGCGGCCTACGCGATCATGATCCTGATCTTCTGGAAGTTGCTGTGACGGGCGCCGCCGCTTCCGGGCGGGTCGGCGTGTCGGAGCGATGGCCGGAATGAACGCCGCGGAGCAGGATGCCGCGCGTCGGATCCTGCGCCGTTCGAAACAAGCAGAATTGCGGATCGAATCCCGCAACGCATTCGATCCCGGCGACGCGTCGCGCGTCGTGAGGCGGACATCTCACGGGGCGCGAAAGAAGACGGTGGAGATGCGTGCGATGCCCTCGTTGGTGCCCCGCCTGGGTCGGCTGATCACGGCGGTCCTGGTGATCCAGGTCTGCGCGGGGGGCTGGCGGACCGGCTACGCCCGCGCCGAGCCGGCGACGGTCCCCGTCACGGGGGACGCCCAGACATCGAGTCCGCCGCAGAGACCCTCGGCCCGCGTGAACAGCCCGGAGGCCGGTGTCCCGGTCGCGGCCGCGACCGTGATGGCGGCTCCGCCGCCCTCGTTCTTCAGCTTCTCCGACACGGTGGTCAGCTACCGGTTCCAGGGACCTTCGGCCGAGCCCGGGATCTTCGTGATGCGCCCCAACGGCACGGCGACTGGCGGGTTCGCACCGCGCGAGGTGCCGAAGAACGTGGTCAATCTTTTCCATGCGAACTCGTGGGCCTACGGCACGAACCTGATCTCCCTCGACATCCTCCGGTCCGGCTCCCAGGATCCGGCAGGCGACAAGCAGCGCCAGTTCAAGGATTATGGAGCGACCGAAGTCTATCTCATCTACCGGGGCGTCCTGAGCCCGAACAAGATCTTCGATACGTCGGTCTTCGCGATCCCCGGCTTCGTCAAGGATATCGGCCTCTCGTTCGGGGCCGACATCAACACGAAGGATACGGCCTTCGACTCAGAGAAGCGCGCCGGCACCTTTGGCCTCAGCTTCGCCTTCGACGTGCCGGCCGGGTTCGTGAACCTGAAGGTTCAGGGCTACAAGGAATTTTCCCGCAACGGCTTCGCCGGGACCGGTCCGATCCCTGGCTTCGACTACTCGCACTTCCGCAGCGTCGAGTACAAGATGACCCCGGAATTCGAGATCACCTACACCGTGCCGCTGGCCTTCACCGGCCTACCCCTGGCTCTGGCCGGCTTCAACACCATCATCCTGCCCAAAGGCCGTTACGGCTCCTTCAACCAGTACGACACGCAGCTGGAATTCGTCTCGCAGACCAATCTGGTTCTGGATATCGGCCAGCTGATCTCGAATACCCCCAACCGGGTCGAGGTCTTCGCCGGGTTCCAATACTGGCGCAACAAGTTCGGCGGCGACCCGCGGCGCACCATCAACACCGAGGAGAAGGCGCTGATCGCGGGCGTCGCCTACCACCTTAAATGAGGCCGGCCCGGCGTCCTTGCGACGGCTCTCCGCGCGCCGGTCAAGCGCGCCTGCCCCGCAGGTCGCGCGGCGACAGGCCGAAGCGTTTGCGGAACCCGCGATTGAACGTCGGAACATCGGTGAAGCCGCAGGCATACGCGATCGTGGCGATCTTCAGCTTGTCATGCCGCGGCGCTTCCAGCCGCCGCCGCACCAGATCGAGGCGCGCGTCGCGGATCGCCGCCGCGATGCCGCCGGCCTCCGCGAAGACCCGGTAAAGGCTGGTCCGCGAAATCCCCAGCGCGACATGGATGTCCTGCGGGTTGAGGTCCGGGTCGTGCATGCGGCGCGCGATATGCGCGCGGGCAAGCGATTCGACCGCCGCTTGCGACACCTGCGTGTCGGCGTCGCCGGCACCATCACGGACGACGCAGCCGAGGAGGTGCAGCGCCCCATCGACCGCGGCCTGTGCCTCGCTTTCCGACATCCAGGCGATCGATTCGGCCACAGAGCGCAGACGAGCTCCGAACTCGGCGCTCGCCGCGCGCGCGCCGATGCTCCGGCCCGCGAGGGCGTCGACGCGGCCAACCCGGGCCTCGAAGGTCTCACGGGGCACGGCGAGCCGAATCTCCTCGTAGTCGCTCTGGGTCCCCGCCATCATGGGCTGGGCCCGCGACAGGAAGCTGATGTCGCCGGCATGGAGCCGCGCACCCCGTCCGAGTTGCTCCTGATACCCGACCCCGTCGACGGCGAGGCCGATCACCACCATCTCCCGGCCGTTCCGATCGACGTGGCGGGACCTGAGATTCACCCCGACCGGGCTGCTGACCGTGTGGGTGAGCAACCAGTCCCCCGACGCAACGGTGAGGCGCTTGGCAGAGAAGCACTCACGGGGATGCGGTCGCCCGATGTCGCCGAAGCGGGCCAGGGCCGTGCAGCGCCAGAACTCGAAGGCGCGTTTGGCCTCGACGTGATTTGTCGTCTCGACGACGCTCGGGACGACCATCGGGCTGGACACGTGTGAGGCTCCGGTCGTGGCCCGCGGACTCGGCTGGGCGCCTTGACGACTTTATCGTTCGGATTTTACGCGACTGACAACAGGGAGCTGACTTTCCCGTTCCCGACGCGATCGGTCCAACTGCGACGCTATTCCGAGCTGCTGCGACGATATCGGTATGTATTTAATATTCTAAACTCTGCTCCTCGGCTAAGGTCTGCGTCCGACACCCCATGCGACGACGACGCACAATCTTGCTGCGGCAGGGGCGGCCGACGATCATCGCGTTCGAAGCGACCCGCTCAGAGTTCCCACCGCGCTGTCCTGCGTGGAGAGAGAGTTCCCGGGAATTGGGGTTTTCGCGAGAGGCTTCACGCGACGGCCTCGCCGGAGCGGCCCCGCGGCCCGCCGAGCAGGAGCGCCCCGCTGGCCACGAGGACGGCCGCGATCACGGCGAACATGGCGTGGGGACCATACGCGGCCAGGATCGGCAGAAGGACGAACGGCGCCAGCGCGGAGGCGATCCGGCCGCCCGCCCAAGCCCGGGTCAGGACTGAAGCCCGCAGCGGCGCAGGCACCAGTTCCGTCGCATAGATTGCCAGGATGGCGCCGTAGGTCGCCGCCGCGGTGTTGAATGCGATACCGACGAGGACCAGGGTGAAGAACGTGTCGCTCGCAGCGAAGACCGTGCCCAGGATCGCCATCGTCCCGGCCAGGACCGTAAGGCAGGCGCGGCGTTCCAGCCGGTCGATCACCAACGCCGTGAGCAAGGTCCCCAGAGGCGGACCCAGCATCGACAGGGCAGCGAAGACCAGGGATTGGTCGACCTTGAACCCTTTCTCGAGCAGCACGACGGCGCTGAGCAGGGGGAAGCCCAGTGTCGCCCAAGGCGCGAGCGTGTAGAGAGCGACGAACAGCGCGGTCCTGCGGATCGCGGGCGGCTCAGCGAGGAGCGCCCGGGTTTCGGCCTGCATCGGCCCTGGCGGCACCGGGACCGGTTCGGCCGGTGCGGCGGGCGGCAGGGTCCGCGCAGCGCACTCGAAACGTCGGCAGGCGCTGTCGGCCTCGACGAGACGCCCGGCCGCAGCGAGCCAACGCGGCGATTCCGGCACGAGCGCAAACAGCGCGGCTGCGCAGGCTGCCAGCACGGCCCCGAGGATCAGCGCCCAGCGCCACGGCTCGAGTCCGAGCGGCGCCCGCCGGTGCAAGAGCCTGGATCAGCAGGATGACGGCCGAGCCACCGAGGAACCCGATTCCGGCGCAGACCATCAGCATCGCACCGCGTTGCCGGGGCGGCATCACCTCGGCGAGATAGGTCGCGACCAGGGGCGGAAATCCGCCGATCGCGAAGCCCGAGGCTGCCCGAGCGATCGTGAGCCAAGCGAGACCGTGGCTCAGGGCGGCGGCGATCGAACCGATCGCCATCAGCCCGAGGGATGCCTGGAGCGCGCGTTTGCGCCCGAAGCGGTCGCCTAGCAAGCCGAAAACCGGCGCACCGACCGCCCCGCCGGCGAAGACGGAGGCCAGCAGCAGGGACAGGCTGCCCCGCGGCAGGCTGTGGGGTGGGGCCAGAAAGATGGCCGCCAGCGCATTGCTCAGGGAGACTTCGGCGATATCCGTGAACAGACCGAGCGTGCCGAGCGCGAGGATCGTCAAATGGAGCCGGGTGATCGGCAGACGGTCGAGCCGCTGTGTGATCGATGCGACGGTCCCGTTTCCGCCGACATCCGCCCCGCCCGGTGCGGCTGGGCGGTCTTCGCGTGCCTTGACCAAAAGCGTGGTCCCCACTTGAGCGGCTTGAGAGTACGTCCGGCAAGGGCCCTGGAGGGCTCCGCGCCATCCGCTCCTCAACGCCAACCCATGCCTTTGAGGGGATGATGATCGCAACAGCCCACATTCCGGTTCGATCTGGATCTCACAGTTTTGGGAAGTGGACCGACAACATCGCCATTACGGATAGCTTCCTGGATGTTGCGTCGAGCCGCGCGCCCTTCGGTACCTCCAGGTTGCGTGACAGCCGAGTCACCCGACGGCGCCAAGACCGTCTGGGCTTGTGCGGCTCCCGCATTGCAGAACAGCAAGATGGCAGCCAAGCCGGACAGATAATGCATTCGGACATCCTTTCAGATCTGATCAGCCTGCGCACACAGGGACGTTCTCGGTGACGTCTCGCATGTTGACTGCCCCGCACAGCCTCGCCTTGACCTGGACATCGATTCGCTCATGGCCGGCAGTCTGGCGATGAATGATCGATCCTGCTGGCCGGCGACTGCGGCAGCACGACTCCGGACAGCTGGGTTACTGCTTCGACGGTGACGGGCCAGCCGACAACAGATCGACCCGGCGTTGCGACATCGCAAAAACCGGATTTCGGGTTCATCGACTCGCTCCCGTCTTTGGAGGATAGGGGTCACCCGCTCTGCGCTCCCTTACGCTCGTCCATCAACAGTTCCGTGATCATGGCGCCCGCTGCCAACCCGGCAATCACAACGGCGGCGTACGGGATCCAGCCGATCAGCGTCTGGGCCATCACAACTTCACCGGATGAGCCGCCAGGATCCCGGTCCGGACCGCATCGCGCATCCGGGCTGGCGTGTCGGTCTTGAGGGGTTCGGCCGCAGCCGTGTTGGTGCAGGTCGCCTCGACCAAGTCGAAGGTCCGGCCCTTCGCCAGAGGATAGGCCTCGGTCGTGGGATCGGCGAGCACCATATTCCCCGCGGCGTCCACCTCCGCGTCGGTGGCGTCCTTCGATTTGAAGTGGTCTGAGACGGCGGGGTCCGTGGCCACCTCTTCACGCATTCTGGTGGGGTAGAGGGCGGGATAGAACGCCGCCTGGCGCCATTTTTCCTCTACCGTCAATGCGGACTGGCGGAAGGGGTGGGACAATCATCCGATCCTGCCAACGCCTACAAAATCAACGACTTAGAAAAGGCTCCTGCCCGTACGCTGTAGCAGTCCGGTGTAGCAGAGATCAACCCCGGCATGGATCGACCTATGCGCAACCCCAGTAAAACCGGTTGCACTGACCTCTCGGTTGGGCGGACCAATCGGGATTCGAACTGACGTTCGCGACCCGTATTCGTGGCGTCGAGAACGATGACCGCCTGTCGGTTCACCGCGGTCTGCTCGGAACCGGGCAATGCCTAGACAGGGTGCCGCCGAACGGCTGCTTCCAATCCAACACGGCGACTCGTTGGGCGATCGGGAATGGCCGAACCTGACCGATAGCTGCCAATCTGCTTCGGGGCCGCCGTCGTGGGTAAGCGGGCGTTCGGCGCGCTCACCCAAGCTCGTAGGCGAGCTGTGATGCCCAGCCTAGTGCACAGACGCCGACGAACGCGCCACGTGCCTGCCTGCTAACTGACTGCTATCGCTTCAAAAACCGCGTTACCTTGTGCACGTTTTGTTGGCGTCAGAGCACTAGCGTTCGGGCGTTGGCTCTGCTGTAGCCAAGCTCCCCCGCCAGCGTGTCCGTCGTCAGATGATTTGGGACGGTTCGTGGCGTTCAGGAGCGGAGGCTCTGGTCCCTCTGGGTGAGAGAGAGGTTAGGCGGCCTGCGCGTGATGGCGCAAGCGGCGATCGGTGAGGGTCTGACGCTTGATCCGCGCCCGCTCGCGCAGGATATCTTCGCCCCGACCGAGATAGACGTCGGCCGGTGTGAGGTTGCCCAGGCTCTCGTAGGCGCGGACGTGGTTGTAGTGATCGACAAACGCTTCGATCCGCCCCTCCAACTCGCCGGGCAGGTAGGCGTGTTTGAGCAGGATGCGGTTCTTGAGCGTGAGGTGCCAGCGCTCGATCTTGCCCTGAGTCTGCGGGTGGCGCGGGGCACCGCGGATGTGGGTTATGCCGCGGCTGCCGAGCAAGTCGGCCAAGTCACCTGCGACGTAGCTCGACCTGTTGTCGGTCAGCAGCCTCGGGCGATGCACGACCTGCACCTGATCGAGGCCAGCGGCGGTCAGCGCCAAGTCTAGCGTGGCGGAGACGTCGCTGGCCTGCATCGTCGTGCACAGCTTCCACGCCACGATGTAACTCGAGAAGTCATCCAGCACTGTCGATAGGTAGTACCAGCCCCATCCGACGACCTTCAGGTAGGTGAAGTCCGTCTGCCAGAGCTGGTTGGGCGCGGTGGTCTTGTCGTGGAACTCATCGGCAGCCTTGACGACGATGTAGGCCGGGCTGGTAATCAGGTCCTGGGCCTTGAGCAGGCGGTAGACGGTCGCTTCCGAGACGAAGTACCGGCGCTCGTCGATGAAGCGCACCGCCAGCTCGCGCGGGCTGAGCTCCGGCTGCTCCAGCGGGAGGGTGAGGATCTGCTCGCGGACCTCGGCCGGCAGGCGGTTCCAGACCCGGCTCGGCCGCGAGGGGCGGTCGGCCAGGGCTTCGGGGCCACCGCGGCTGTAGGCGTCGTACCAGCGGTAGAACGTCGAGCTGGTGATGCCGAGCTTGTCCAGGGTGGCTCGCACCGGCAGGTGGGACTGCTCGACCAGCCGGATGATCTCCAGCGGGACTGTCAGGAATTCCGTGTGGGGGCGGCGGGTTGAACATCAGGCCGCCATGGCTCAGGTGAAGCGCTCGCCGAAGATGACGGCGAACTGCGCCTTGGCCATGACCCACTCACGCGACCCCATCTTCCACGCCTTCTCGGAGCGGTTCAAGACCTGGTAGAGGAGCTTCAGCGCGGCCTCGTCGGTCGGGAATTGGCCCCGGGCGCGCACAGCCCGGCGCAGCGTGGCGTTCAGAGCCTCGATGGCGTTCGTCGTGTACAGGATCCGGCGAACCTCGCCGGGAAAAGCGTAGAACGGCACGACCTCGCTCCAAGCCCGCCGCCAGCTCTGGGCGATGGCCGGGTACTTCCGGCCCCACTCCCCCGCCTCGAAGGCGGACAGCGCCGCTTCGCCAGCGGCGGCATCGAGCGCACGGTAGATGTCCTTCAGCGCGGCCGCCAACAGCTTCCGGTCCTTGTAGGAGACGAAGTCGAGGCTGTGGCGCAGCAGGTGGACGATGCCGGTCTGGACCAGCTCCTCAGGGAACACCGCCCGGATCGCGTCGGGGAAGCCCTTCAGGCCATCGACCACGGCCAGAAGCACGTCCTCGACGCCCCGGTTCCTGAGCTCGTTCATGACCCGCAACCAGAACTTGGCGCCCTCGTTCTGCTCCAACCACAGGCCGAGGATCTCCTTGGATCCATCGGCGCGTACGCCTAGCGCGATGTGGACGGCTTTGTTCCAGACCACGCCCTCGTCGCGCACCTTGATCCGCAGGGCGTCGAAGAACACGATCGGGTAGACCGGCTCCAGCGGCCGGGCCTGCCAGGCGGCGACCTCCTCCAGCACCGCGTCGGTCACCGTGCTGATCAGGTCGGGTGAGACCTCGATCCCGTAGAGCTCGCGCAGGTGCCCGACGATCTCCCGGGTGCTCATGCCGCGCGCATACATCGACACGATCTTGTCGTCGAAGCCCGGAAAGCGGCGCTGATAGCGGGCGATCAGCTGCGGGTCGAACGTCGCCTGCCGATCGCGGGGGATCGAGAGCTCGATCCGGCCGGTCTCGGTGGTCACGGTCTTGCGGCCGTAACCGTTGCGCGTGTTGCCGGCATCCTCGCCCGCCAGATGGTGGTCAATCTCGGCGTTGAGCGCCCGCTCGGCCAGGGCCTTCTTCAGCGCGTCCAGCAGGCCGTCGGCCTCGAAGGCCGACTTCGGATCGGCGCCGGCCAGCAGCTGGTCCAAGATCGCGTCAGGGATGCGGGGGGCTTTGCGTCGTGCCATCGGGAACCTCCTTCGGGTCCACTATGGCCGCCCCACACGAAATTCCTGACAGTCCCTCTCCAGCTTCTCGGGGGCCGGGTACCTCATGCCGCGTCCTCCCCAACCCCGCTCATGCTTTTTTTGAGCAGGCGGTTCTCCAGGACGAGATCGGCCACGACCTCCTTCAGCGCGCCCGCCTTGCGGCGCAGGTCCTTGACCTCGTCGGCGGTGGCGGCACCGGCCGTGTCGCCGGCCAGCCGCTTCTTGCCGGCTTCGAGGAACTCCTTGGACCGGCCGTAGTACATCGACGAGGCGATGCCCTCGCGCCGACATAGCTCGGCGATGCTGTCATCGCCGCGCAGGCCCTCCAGCACGATCCGGATCTTCTCCTCCGACGAGAACTGCCGGCACGTGGCCCGGCGGATATCCTTGATCACGGCTTCTGCCGGCTTCCACGCCGGTCCAGATGACTGTTTCATCTTCGCTCCTAGGGGCTACGATGAACCAGCCATCCTCCGTTCGTGAAGGCCCTCAACCTGTCTCAGGAGTGCTGACGGCGGACATCCACCGGGTGGTGAAGGCAGCGGCTGCCAGGGCCGGCCTGCCGGCCGAGGTCTCGGCACACTGGCTCCGGCACGCCCACGCCTCGCACAGCCTCGACCGCGGGGCGCCGATCCATCTCTTGCAGGCTACGCTTGGGTACGCCTCGGTGGCGACGACCGGGCGCTACCTGCACGCGCGGCCGTCGGAGAGTTCGGCGCGGTTCCTAGGGGGTGTAAGTTGGCATGTTGGCAGCCTTGCACGAAGCTACGGCGCTAGCAAAATACGGCCCTGCCGATCTCGCGCGGATCATGGATCAGTCAGGCCACCGGGATCCGGGGAGAGTCGTCGGCTACATCCGGCGGGCGAACGCCTTCAAGGGGCACAGCGGGAGCGGGTTCCTGTAGGAGGAACAGGCCGATGTCGGAGGTAGATCAGGAGCGGTTCGCGGCCATCGTCGCCGAGAACGTCGTCTCAGCCTACGAGCGCTTCCGCGAGGAGCAGTACCTGCCAGAGCAACGCGCGGTCGCGGTCGCGGGCTTCCTGCGCGAGCTGCTGGCCGTGATGCCGACCACCTCCGGCGCCGTGCTTGCTACAGCCTGCAACCGGCACCTGAGCACCTTGCCCGATCACGGTTGGTTCAGCCCGCGGGTCGAGACGATCGACATCATCGATGGGTCGGTCACCCTGGAAGCGGATTGAGTGTCGTGGCCGCGCCGCTCGGCACATTTCTGGGGGGTTATAGCCGATGCTCGCCTACGTCCGGCGGCCGAACGCGTTGAAGGGGTATTCTGGGAGCGGGTTTCTGCAGGGAGTCGTGCTGTCTCAAGGCGGAGTGACATCAGTCGGGTTTAGCGCGACACTTGAGCGAGAAAATCAGGCGGTCAACAGCTTGGGCGTTTTGGAGGGGGCGGCGGAGTGCGCCATGCCACGCTACTTCTTCGATGTGCAGTCTAAGTCTGGCTTGGTCTGTTTGGACTATCAGGGATTGGATTGTCCTGACGACGAAGCCGCGAAGGCGGTAGCCCGTCATGGAGCAGGTTTCACCTCGGCAGGCGATTGCGCGCGGAACCCGCAGCTCAAGCGCTATAGCTTCACTGTAGGCGACGCACAGCATAAGCTGCTGTTTACAGTGCCGTTCAGCGAACTCCTGCCGGATGACGAGCCGTCGCCTGCCATCAAGAAGCGGCGCCCGCGTGCAGCGGCTGGCGGACCGCAATCCAACCGCCACGCTTGAGCGCGCGACGGCATTCCTGTCCTCGACCCTGGGAAGGATGGGATGTCGGCCAGGAGAGCGCAGCCGAGCCATAGTCAGAGTGATCTGTCCCTGGCCGCTCGCTCTATTCCGGGGATGACAGCAGAGAAGCCGTCACACGGGAAACTATCAGAGACCGATGCTTGCCCCACACCTTGAATGACAAACGCCCCAGGAGCAGGTGCTCCTGAGGCGCTGCCGACCTCACGGCCAGTTTGATCGGGCTGGGGATCCGGAGGCCAACTCGGATTTTATCATCTTTTGCAGCGCCCGGCGACGAGGACTCCCCCTCTCTCCTGCGCCCGCCTTGACCGCCCCAGCCCGGAGACCGGGAGCGGTTCGATCTTAGTACGAGCCGAACTTGTAGTTCAGGCCGGCGCGGACGACGGCGAAGTCGTTGGTGTTGCGCAGCGGAACGTTGTTGAACACCGGCACAAGCCCGGCACCCGTGACAAGGCCACCCACCAGCGGCAGGCCCGTAGACCGACCCTGATCGAGGTTCACGTAAAGGCCTTCGACCTTGAGCGTGACTGCCGAGGAGTGGAAGAAGTTCAGGAACGAGTCGGTGGGCAGGGCGTACTCGACGCCGCCGCCGACCGTCCAACCGGTGACAAAGCTGCTGCGGTTGCCGGCGAAGTTCTGGAAGGCGACGCGCGCGCCTTGGTCACCCGTGGCATAGGCAAAGCCGCCGGTAGCGTAGAAGAGGGTGCGGTCGAAGGCGTAGCCGAGCCGGCCGCGCACGGTGCCGAAGAAGTCGAGCGTGCTCAGCAGGCCGTCGGCCGGCACGAAGCCAGCGAAGGCCGGGCCCGTCGCGCCGGTCACGAGGAAGCTCTGACGGCGACGGCCGAAGTCGAGGTACTGAGCGTCGGCCTCAAAGCCAACCACCACGCCCGAGCCCGGCGTGAACTGGTAATTGTAGCCAATCTGGCCACCGCCGGTGAAGCCTTCGTTGTTGTTGTTGGCGTAGGCGAGCGAGGAGCCCGGCGTCAGGATGGCCGGCACGAAAGCGCCCGCACCGGTGATGGCCACCGGGCTACCGGCCGTCTGGGTGAAGCCATTCGGCCGGTTCGAGCTGGCGTCGAAGCCATAGCCGGCATTGATACCGAAGTAGAAGCCGGTCCAGGTGAACACCGGGACGGGGGTGAACACCGGCGGCGGGGCGCGACGCGGAAGGTCTGCGGCCGAGGCAGCGGAGGTGAGGGCGGTGAACGTGGCCAACGAGGCCAGAAGCTTCTTCATGACTGTGATTTCCCCAGCTTTGTGCCCGATCGGCCGCCAAGATAGCGGGTTCTGCACAGCCAAGCTGTATCGCCGCAGCAACACTTGTGGCGGGAGTGAGGCACGGACGCGATAGACTGTCTTACACCTCAGCAAGCTCCTTGACCTTCCGCGGCCGGCCGGCCCGCTTCAGCTTATCGGAGACGGAAGCCGCGGGCTCAGAAGCTTTCGCAGCCGCCTTCCGACGCTGCTGGCCGAGGCTAAGGCTCTTAGCGAGGGCCGAGCGCTGGGCGCCGTCGAGGGGTAGTTCCGGTGCAGGCCGAAGCGCTCACGGATTAGCTTTCGACATTCCTGAGGATGGCAGCAGACGCGCTGTTCGCTGCCGCAGGATGAATGGCCTGTACGCCCCGCGAGGAAGATGGCGCATACTCGGCTCGATAGGTGCGCTCCAGCGTCATCAGTGTGCGTAGGGGCGGCTCGGCCAGATCTAGAAGGTTCGCATCACGCCAGGACAGCTTGGGTCCACTGCCTTTATGAAACCAGCGACTCTTCTCCTCTTCGACCAGCAAAACGACCTTGCCTAACCAGGTTCTGCGGAACCAAAACCGACCCGTGAGAGCCATTGCTACAACGCCTCCAGGAGCATCTTGGCGACAATGCTACGCCGCTCTGGATGCTTTCGATACAGCCAACGTTAAATCGAACAGTCTCGCTTCACTGCTTGGTGACGAACTGAGCTGCCCACTCCTCCGCGGTCAGTTCGGGACTAGTCAGGCACAGCGCGCCATTGCTGACGGTCGGCGTGCCTTGCGCGACTCAGCGCTGCCAGTTCGCGAAGGCGTCGGCTTGCTTGATGATGAGATGGATGCGTCGGCCTAAGCTGTCCGCCATGAGTCGCCGCGACCGGTGCGGGCTGAACGGTAACCCGCCATGCCGCTCGAAGGCTTCGGCTCGGGCTTCGGGGCGCGACCGGGACGGATGACGTCCAGTAGCTGCCCGATGAGGCCCAGCGCGTCGACCTGATCGTCATGGACGCCGGCCGGAAAGCGAAGCAGCTCCGCCTCGAAGTCCTGGCAACAGGGGGCGTCTGCGGGCACGAACAGGCCACGCATGGACATGCGGGCGCGAATTGACTGAGCGCGCACGGCTTTGTCTCCGCGCGTGGGACACTTGCGACGATGGACGTAGGCCCTGGCCTGCTGTGCGGCGGCCTGGATCATCGGCCCGAGCGCCGCGCGGATCTGGCCGGTCTCCTCCGCCCATTCCAGCGGGCGCCACTTCTTCACCAGATCGCAGAAGGCCCCGATCCACTCGGCGCTGTCGGCCTGTTTCCGCCAGAGGTCGAGGACGTACATGTTGCCGTCCGGATCGACGCCCACGACGATGTGCACGGTGTAGTCGCCCCCATCGCGGGTTACGGCATAGTCTGAGGCGCCGTAGACCGACATCCCCTCGCGTGGCGGAGGGGAGGTCGGCGGCTTAATCCACGCCTTCTCGAAGAAAGCGCCGCCGTCGGGGACCGGGTTCTGCTGGTACAGGCTCGCCCAGGTGCGGGTGTCGCACTCCTGCTTCCGCTGGCGGAGCTGCGCGCCTTAGCCGTAGGTGCCCTCATCCCACAGAAAGTCGCCGACCGCTCGGCCGAGGGGATCGTGGAGCACGGCCTGCGCCGGCAACGACAGCACGCGGTAGTGCCGGCCGGTGGCGTCGAGCTGGCGCACGATCCGCCCGGCCAAGTCATCGTCGTGCCAGCGGGTGTGCATGATGACCCGCTTCGAACCCGGCTTGAGTCGGGTCGAGAAGTCGTCGCTGTACCAGTCCCAGACACGATCCCGCTGCCGGCGGCTCTCTGCGTCCTCGCGGCTACCGAAGGGATCGTCGATGATGCCGAGGTCCGCCCGGAACCCCGCGATGCCGACACCAACGCCGACGGCGTAGTACTCGCCGCCCTGCGACGTGCTCCAGCGGTACGCGGCCGTGCTGTCATCGGACAGACCGATCCCGAGTTCCTGGCCGTGGGCGAGAACGAGATTGCGGGTTTTCCGGCCTGACCTGACCGGTATTTTGGACCGAGCCGATTGAGAGGCTACTGCATGGTGGCGGCCATGGGTAGCCGGAAGGCCAGATCCGGGAAGCTGACAGGCGCAGGTGGCCGATAGCCAAGCGACGAATGCGGTCGGACGCGGTTGTAGGTAGATTGCCATAGACCAATCACGATCTGCGCCTCCTTCAGCGAGTAGAAGATTTCTTGGTGTAGGCACTCGTCGCGCAGCTTGCCGTTGAAGCTCTCACAATACCCGTTCTCCCACGGCGAGCCGGGTGCGATGTACTGGATCTGCGGCCCCGTCTTGGCGACCCACTTACGCAGCGCCTTCGAGATCATCTCGGGGCCATTGTCGCAGCGGATGTGCTCCGGGATACCGTGCAGGCACATGGCGTCGGCCAGCGCCTCGATCACACCTACGCTGTTGATGCGTCGGGCCACCTTCAGCGCCAGGCAGGTCCGGCTGTGCTCGTCGATCAGCGTCAGGATGCGCAGGCTCCGCCCGTCGTGCGTCTGCGCCTGCACGAAGTCGAAGCTCCACACATGGTTGCGGCGGAGCGGCCGTAGCCGCACGCAGGAGCCGTCGTTGAGCCAGAGACGGCTGCGCGGCCGGTGCTTCTGGGGGACCTTCAGCCCCTCGCGACGCCAGATGCGCTGAACCCGATCCTTGCCCACCTGCCAGCCGTCTGCCTGCAGCAGCGCGGTGACACGGCGGTAGCCGTAGCGCCCGTACTCGGACGCCAGGGCGA
>NZ_JAUYZJ010000027.1 GCF_030700285.1 Methylobacterium sp. NEAU K
AGATGGGCCAGGCAGGTCTGGTGCTCAGCCGCGTGGCCCTGTTGGGCGGTGTAGCGGTCCGAGATCCACACCGCCGGCCGGTGGCCGTCCATCATCTCCCGCACCACGACGGCCCCGCGCGTCGGCGAGGCCGTGTGCACCACGGCTTGTGCCGCGTGGAACACCCATGTGTGGACGGCCCCTGCGGTGCAAGCGGGAAGTGACGCTGAGCGGTCGGGTTGCAGCCATGTGTCCGGCCTGTTCGTGCGGCGCACATGGCCGCTGGCCCTGATGAAGTCCGCGATCGAGGTCCCAATCAGTGGTCCGCGCTCAAATGCGCCTGGGTGTTGCGGGTTCGCCTCGATCCCGGTTCGACCGGTTCGTCATCACATCTCAGCACCCTGCACCCCCGGACGCCGGCATCTGACGACCAGCGGCCGGGATCACGTCAGGCGGCAGGTGCCGCCCTGTAGACTTCGCCGCGCGCCAGCACCGCCCAGGCGATCCGCGCGGTCTTGTTGGCCAGCGCCACGGACACGACCCGGGCGGGCTTGCGGTCGAGCATCTGCTTCGCCCATACCCGGCCGGGCGTGTCCTGACGCGCGACCCGGATCACCGATGTCGCACCGATGACCAGCAGGCGGCGGATGGCTCCGTCGCCCTGCTTGCTGATCCGGCCGAGCCGCTCCTTGCCGCCACTGTTGTGCGGCCGCGGCGTGAGCCCGAGCCAGGCCGCGAACTGTCGGCCGGAGCGGAACAGGGTGGGATCCGGCACCGCCGCCGAGATCGCACTAGCGGTGATCGGCCCAATGCCGGGTATCGTCAGGAGGCGGCGGCTGGCGGCATCGTTCCGACACCAGGCCACGATCTCGGCCTCGGCCTTCCTCACCTCGCCGGCGACCTCCTCGATCCGACCGATGAGGCGTCGGATCGCCGATCGCGCCAGTTCCGGCAGAGTATCCTGGTCGGCGTGGAACTCGGCGATGACGGCCTTCACCCCAGCGGGTCCCTGTGCTGCGACGAAGCCGAACTCGGCGAGATGACCACGCAGGGCGTTGATCAGCATCGTGCGCTGCCGGACGAGAAGAGGGCTCCTGTCGATGAGATCAACGACCTCATCCTGGCACAGCGATGCCAGTAGCGGGGCCGTCCACCTCATCAGTGGTAAGCGGTGGAGCCCTCGATGCGCACGCCGGTCTCGTCGCAGGCGACAACCTCAGCTTGGCGAAGAGCCGAGACGGCCGCGTCGCGACCCGGACGGAAGCAGTCTTGCGCGCGGCGGAGCAGGTTCATCAGGCCGCCCTGGCTGAGGTTGAGACCGAACAGATCGGAGAGCGCCATCTGTAGCCGCTCATACGAAAACGCCTGGAAGGTCTTCAGGTACGTGGCCACCGCATGCAGCCGCGGCCCGAACGGCGTGCCCCGCGCTGCCTCGGGAGCCGGGGCGATCACGCGCGTCCCGCAGGTCGGGCAACAAACGGCAAGGCGCTGATGCTGGGTGACGATGGGCGTCACCTCCGGCAGCTCGATCTGCTCAGAGACGCTGACGACCTCCGCCGCAGCACGCGCAAGCCTCGGGACGATGCTCGACGATCGTATCGGGATCGTCGCTCAGCACCCGGCTGTGGCCTTCGTGGCCGGGCTTGGCGCCGCCGGGCTTGGACTGCGCGCGTTGCTCCTTGCGATCTGTCGCGGGCGGCTTGGACGAGGTGCGTGAGGTCTTCTCTGGCCGCTGCAGCCGCAGCACCAGCTCGATCAGCTCTTCGCGGCTCAGCCGTTCGAGTTCGCTGCGGCCCATCTCACGAGGGAATCAGCGAAATCTGACCCGCGCAAGGGCCTGGGTAATTACACGGCGATGGCAGATTATATGATGAAAATATCCCACCCCAGGGAACAAGATGCACGCTTATAATTTTGAATGATCATGCTCATTGAAAGAGGCCCAATCATTATTCGGCATAGATGATGATGAAGCTATAGATATAGCGGATATATTATCAGACGGATAGAAATTTGAATTATGACAAGGATTTCGCTTCATATCTTGCTTGACGGGCAAGCCGCATTGAGAAATTATATTTCCTCTGAGGACTTTCTTCGCCTTCGGCTCGGACGTTCACGAGGCACTCCGGTGAGGTTCGCGCTCACGCTCCGTCAATTCCGCTCAATTTGGATCTCGGCGGTTATCCGAGCCGTTCTCTGCGCGTAATATATCTTTTAACTCCTGTTCAGCAACGAAAAGCAAATTCGCTATGTAGCGCCTCTGTTTTTCATCGACTCTCAGATAGTCATCGGAGTAATTTGACAATATATTTTGATAGCGTCGGACATTTTCTATAAGAACGAATTTCTGTGTTGCGCAGTCTATCGGGAGCGATTTCATTGTCCGGAACCTAAAGTTGTTAATTTTCGGTTGTAAATAATGATATCGCCTCAGCTACGTTCTCGCTACTAGGATATGACAAGCCCGATACACTTTATCTCATCCGTCGCGCCGCGGTTGGTATCGGAAGAGCGAACCTATGCCGCTCCGAGCGTTGTAATCCTCAGAAGAATGTTGGACGCTGCCACGATGGCGCCCGATGTATCCCGCAGTGGTGTCGGATAGGGCATGAACGGGATGCGCGTGCCATCTGGGCGCTCCAGCACGGCCTGCACACCGCGAATTGGACGCCCTGCCTTGATCGCCAGGGCCATCGGGCACTGGTCGAGCGGCAGGGGCATTCCGTCGGCGGTGTAGATGCGCCAGCAGCCGCACCAACGCGTCTTGCCGAGTTTGGGGCGGTAGCCCCACAGTTCGGCCGCGGCGTCGTTATAGTAGGTCAGCCAGCCGTCCGCGTCGGTCGTGTAGACGGGGGACGTGAAATGTCGGAAGAGATCGGCGCGTGAGGGCTCGTAGTTCCAGCCGCGGTCGGGGCCAACAAATTCGAATTCTTCGTCGTCCGGAAACATGCGACACCCCCTCGACCAGCGGGCAACGAAATGCCCGCTTAAGCATTTCGGTCGCCCCCCTCTGTCGCGGGTGCCTGCAAGTCGAGTTCCGCCGTCACAATGGCGGTCGCGGCTCGTCGGTGACGCGAAATGCGTCGCACTCCAGATCGTCCAACGTCACGAGATTGTGCCTCGAAGCTTCCGGGGGCGGTCGCTCCTCGACGCCATAACCGGCTCACGCCAGCCTGGGCTCTCCCGCATCGCCTTGTACGGACGCCTCTCCTTCGCACGAACCAGGATAGTATTCAACGGCCTGATACGAGATTCCAAATTCTTCGAACAGGCTCGCGATGCTCGATCCGGTGCGTCTCAGCAAAAACTCGCTGACGAACCTTCATTGCAATGCTCCTGACTTAAACGCTTCGTAGGAAGGTTACACGCTAGAAATAGCAGTCAAAAATTTCGTCAGGAGCATTATCGCCGAAGCTCCTCGATCCGCTCGAACGCCGCCTCAGCCGCCACGAGCCTAGACGCAATCCTCCCCTTGTTCTCGGGCGAGCAGCGCTCGGCGCGCTGCGCGGACGACGACATCGCGCGCGGTCGCTGTGAGCCCTACCGAAGCATCAGCCTACCATCCGCGTGCTTTGAACCACTTGCGAAAATCAGCCGCTTCAGTCGCGTCCTCGAACTCGAAGGTCACAGTATCCAACATGGCGTAGCCTCTTCGCTCGCCGATACGACGGCGCCATCAGCTATACGCATGTGCCTCACACCATTCGTTCGCGACGCGGTGCCGGTAGTCCCGAGATCGAGAATTTAGATCCAGGATCATCGGGACGGTTTCTGCGACCACGAAGGCGTGGCGAGCAAGGATGGCCTGAATTTCCGGCTTGGACTGTATGCGGGTCAACACGGCGACGTGCGGCCTCAGCAGGACGCCGCTGTGCTCGCGCATGCCGGAGGCGGATCGCTTGGCCATTTTCGCGAGCACGGCCGAGCGGCTCCCCACGCGACGTATCATGCAGGCCAAGGACACCTCCAACGTGGCCCTGTTTCTTGCCACAACACTGTTCGCGACCGGCTGCACGGTGCGCGTTGATGGCGATGACGTGATCGGCTGATCAATCCGGCCTGTCGCTTGCAACGCCGCTGTACCGGGCCCTCACACGATCAGGCTCGGATGAACGAGGCCGGTCTACCGGATGCAGATCCATCCCGGCCGTCACCGCGGAGAGCACGCGCATGCCGGGCAAGCTGAAGACTCATATGCGGGCATTGCTCGGGGGGCTCCTAATCATCACCGCTGGAGCCCCGGCGGCGATCAGCGCCGAGATCTCCGGCGGCGTCGTCCGGATCGGTGTCGTCAACGACCAGACCGGGTTCTTATCTGATCCGACCGGCAAGGGGTCCGTGATCGCCACCCAGATGGCGGTCGAGGACTTCCACCGGAAGGCGCCCGAAATCAAGGTCGAGATCGTCTCGGCCGATCACCAGAACAAGCCGGATGTTGGCGCCACGATCGTCCGCAAGTGGATCGACGTGGACGGCGTCGATCTGATTGCCGACGTCGGCAACTCAGCCGTCGCGCTGGCAATCCAGTCGATCATCAAGGAGAAGAACCGGATCGCCGTCTACTCAGCCGTGGCTACCACCGAAGTCACCGGCAAGCAGTGCGTCCCCACCGGGCTGTCGTGGCTGCACGATGCCTACAACCTCGTCGCCGGGCCGATCCGCGACCTCGTCCCGAAGGGTCAGAAGACGTGGTTCTTCATCGGCGCGGACTACGCCTTCGGACGCAACATGGTCTCCGTGTCCCAGACGCTCCTCGCAGCGGCTGGCGGCAAGTCCTTGGGCGAGGTGTTCCACCCCACGGCAGAGACCGACTACACTTCGTACCTGTTGCAGGCTCAGGCGTCCGGCGCCGACACCATCGGCTTCGCCAGCACCGGCTCGCAACTCGTCACCGAGATGAAGCAGTGGACCGAGTTCGGCATGACCGGCGGTCCCCAGAAGCCGGTGGCCGGGCTGCTCTTCCTCACGGACACGCACAGCATGGGCTTGAACATCGCCGCCGGGCTGCGCGCGGTGACGGCATGGTACTGGGACCTGAACGACGAAACCCGTGCCTTTGCGCAGCGGTTCTACAAGCTGCACGGCGCCATGCCGAGCGAGGCGCAAGCCTCGATGTACTCGGCGGTGAGCCACTACCTGAAGGGCGTCGCGGCCACTGGCACGGACGACACCGACAAGGTGCTCGCCTGGATGCGCGCCAACCCAGTGGACGACTTCTACGCCCGCGGCGCGACGCTGCGCGCCGACAGCAGACTCGTCCACGACTTCTACCTCGTGGAGGCGAAGGCCCCGGCGGAGTCGAAGGGGCCGTGGGACGTGTACAAGGTCCTGAGCACGATCAAGCCGAAGGACGCCTATCCGCCGCTGGCCGAGAGCGAGTGCCCGCTGGCGAAGACGGTTGCTGCTCGTTAAGCGGTCGTCCCGCCCAGCCACTCGACGAGCTTGGTGTAGCGCCGCCGTGAGCCACCGCGCACTGCCATGCCGACCGCCTTGCGCTGGCCAATCAGCACGACTAGCCGCTTGCCGCGCGTCACAGCGGTGTACAGGAGGTTGCGCGCGAGCATCGTGAAGTGCTGCGTCACGATCGGGATCACCACCGCCGGATACTCTGACCCTTGCGACTTGTGGATCGTCGTGGCGAACGCGGGCACCAGCGTGTCGAGTTCGCCGAACGGGTAGATCACCTCCCGACCCTCGAAGCTGACAATCACCGCACCCTCCTCCTCGTCGATGCGGGCCACCATGCCCAGATCGCCGTTGAAGACCTCGCGGTCGTAGTCATTCTGGGTCTCCATCACCCGGTCGCTCGGCGCGAACCGCCACCCAAACCGCTCTATCTGCTGGGGTGGGTTCGGGTTCAACACGCGCTGGAGTTCGTGGTTGAGGTTGCGCGCCCCCAGCGAGCCGCGCTGCATCGGGGTGAGCACCTGCACGTCCTTGACCGGATCGAGGCCGAAGGAGCGCGGGATGCGCCGGGTCGCCACCTCGATCAGCTTGACTACCCCGACCTCCAGGTCGTCGATCTCGACCATGTAGAAGTCTATCTTTTCGTCGGGTCTCGGCCGCTCGGGCATCTGGCCTGCGTTGATCCGGTGGGCGTTGACGACGATCCGGCTCTCGGCTGCCTGCCGGAACACCTCCGTGAGCCGCGCCACCGGCACCGCGCCCGAGGCGATCACGTCGGCAAGCACCTGCCCCGGTCCGACCGAAGGTAGCTGATCCACGTCACCGACCAGCAGCAGCCCCGCGTGCTCGGGCACCGCTTTCAGCAGCGCATTCATCAGCGGCACGTCGAGCATCGAGCACTCGTCGAGCACTAGGTGTTTGATCCCGCGGTGTGGTGGTACGGTTGACCACCATGCTGCGAGGGATGCGCTATGGGCCAAGTTCTCCACGGCAGCGCCCGCACGACGCAGGCGATCCGTCGCGCAATACAGCTACGTCAAGAGAGTGTGAGAGCGGCGGCCAAGCGGTACGGCGTCAGCCCGACGACGATCCAGAAATGGTGCGGACGGCAGTCGACGGCGGATGCCGCCATGGGGCCAAAGGACCCTCGCTCGACCGTGCTGACGCCAGAGGAGGAGGCGGTCATCGTCGCCTTCCGGCCGCAAAACGGACGCCTGGAATCACAAAACGACAAACCCTCCAACAGCTTGGTTCGGTTCACACCCTAGCGTTCGGGCGTTGGCTCTGCTGTAGCCAAGCTCCCCCGCCAGCGGACGGGAAAGGTGCTGTCGGGTAGCTATTTGGTTGCGGAACGTCGTTGGGATGCGGCGCGTTGGGCGATCAAAGCTTATGCGTGGCGGTTCGACGGTGTGCGCCTCCATTCTGCCAGGAAGGAGCGCTGATGCTCGCCATCCATCCCCAGGCCCGCACAACCCCAGCCGTGCGCGCCGAGATCGCCCGCTCGCACGAGAGCTCCGGCGTGCTGGCCAAGCGCTACGGTGTGTCCACCGAGACCATCCGCAAGTGGCGCAAACGCGGCCCCGATGCTTGCCAGGACCGCTCGGCGCGCCCCCACAAGCTCGCGTGGCGCGCCAGCGATGAGGAGCGCGCCATCGTATGCGCGCTCCGCCGCTCCACCGGCTTTCCCCTCGACGCGCTGACCTTCGTCGTCAGCCACTTCCTGCCACACCTGAACCGGGATGCGGTCTATCGCATCCTCAAGACGGAAGGCCTCAACCGGCTGCCGCCCGCCGAGAAGGCCCGCAAACCGCACGGCAGCTTCAAGGACTACGAGGTCGGTTTCATCCACGTCGATGTGAAGCACCTGCCCAAGCTGCAGGATCGCGACCGCGTCTCGCGCAAACGTTACCTGTACGTCGCCATCGACCGGGCCTCCCGCTATGTGCATCTCGCCGTCAAGGACGACGAGACCACCGCCTCGGCGGTGGCCTTCCTCACGGACGCCCTCGGGGCCTTTCCGTTCAAGGTCACGCATGTGCTCACTGACCGCGGCTCCTGCTTCACGGCCGATGCGTTTGAGGCCGCCTGCGAGCGGCACGGTGTGCAGCATCGCAAGACGCGCCCCTACACGCCCAAGACCAACGGCATGGTCGAGCGCTTCAACGGCCGCGTCCAGCGGGAGGTGCTGGGGATCACGCTATATAGCCACGCCGACCTGGAGATCGTGCTGCGCGGCTTCAACGCGGCCTACAACGGCCGCCGGCAGCGCGTGCTGAACGGGCTCTCGCCCGAGATGGTGCTGCGTCAGCGCCTCGACGCTGATCCCGCGCTGGCCAACCCAACCTACAAGCCACCCAGTCTCAGTCTCATCAAACGGGCCCTCCGCATCGTTAAAGACGCCAAGGAGGTCTCACATCCAGACAGGTAGAAAGCCTACCCAAACGCGGTGAAGAGCCCCGACGTTCGTTCCCCAGTGTTCTGTGCCCCGGTATCCCCGGACCTGATTTCGGCCGCCACTTTCAGCGAGGGAAGGTAAACCCCGTAGGAGCGCTCCGGCCAATTCCTGCCCACCCTCCTCAGTCAATGGAGGCGATCCTGGGAAGCTCTTGCGCTGGATCAATGCGGCCGCGGTGCTCACAAGCCGTGGTGAAAGGACTCCTCACTGGCGGACCCCGCAACCTGAAGACGAAGCCATGCCCAACGGCGCCGCGACTGCGCACCTCTACAAGCCCAAGCTCGTCACCGCCCTGGTAGAGGGCTATGGATTGCACGCGCTGCGCCGCGACGTCATGGCCGGGCTGACCGTCGCCATCGTTGCCTTGCCGCTCTCCATGGCCATCGCCGTCGCGTCCGGGGTCTCGCCGGACCGGGGGCTCTACGCCGCCATCGTAGGCGGCTTCGTCGTCTCCGCCCTCGGCGGCAGCCGCTTCCAGATCGGCGGCCCTGCGGGTGCCTTTATCGTCCTCGTTTCGGCTACCGTTGCTCGCTTCGGCGTTGAAGGCACGCTCCTGGCCGTGCTGCTCTCCGGCCTGTTGCTGACTCTCGTCGGCGCACTCCGGCTGGGCTCGCTGATCCGGCACATCCCGCACGCGGTCACCGTCGGCTTCACGGCAGGCATCGCCTGTACGATCCTGGCCAGTCAGTTGAAGGAACTGGGTGGTCTTAGACTAGACGGCGCTGAGCCCGGGCCTGTCATCCCGAAACTTGTAGCCCTCGCCCACGCTTTGCCCACCCTCAATCCACTAGCGCTTGCCCTGGGTTGTGGGGTCGCGGGAGGAATCTTCGCGCTGCGGCGGTGGAAGCCGTCCTTTCCTGGCATGCTCGTGTCCGTTGCCGCCGCCTCGGCTCTGGTTTGGCTTGGCGACCTCGACGTCGCCACCATCGGAAGCAGCTTCGGCGGCGTGCCGCACGGTCTGCCTATGCCTCAGATGCCGCAGGTGACATCCCAATTACTGCGCGACGTCTTCCCGACCGCCCTGGCCTTCACATTGCTGGGCGGTATCGAGAGCCTGCTGTCGGCCAAAGTTGCAGACAGCATGACAGACCGCATCCACCGCTCGAACATGGAACTGATCGCCCAGGGCATCGCCAACATCGTTTCGGCCCTGTTCGGTGGCATCAGCGTGACCGGCACGATAGCCCGAACTGCGACCAACATCCGTGCCGGCGCGGCAACCCCCATCTCCGGCATACTGCACTCGGCCTTCCTCCTACTCTTCATGCTGGTCGCAGCGCCGCTCGCCGGCTTCGTGCCGCTGGCGGCTCTGGCAGGCGTGCTGGTGGTCGTCTCCTGGAACATGGTGGAGAAGAGCGAGTTCGCGCGGCTCCTGATGAATTGGCGCATGGCCATGGTTCTGCTCACCACCTTCGGCCTGACCCTGCTGGAGGATCTGACTGCTGGCATCATCGCCGGCTGCGTGCTCGCCACCGTGCTTGCTTTGATGCGCCGAGGTGTGCCGGAAGAAGGTGCCTGACGTTGTGCTTGCCCTGTCATGCGCCAAACGAGAGCTACGCTGACTCATTCAAGGCGAATCTTGTTGAACTCACAGAACCTTCGGCGGGAGCAAAATCCGCCCCGAGCCAAGGCAGGGAGTAAACCAAGTTTTGAAGAGTCTGGCGGCCTCTCATCAACGAAGTGCGGATGATAGAAGGTCGGTTGCCATGTAGTGAGCGGTCATCCCGGACGCTTACATCGAAGGTCCGCTGATGGCCGATTGTGTTGAAAAACTCGGGTGTTGCGGCGGTAGTCGTGAGATGACTCATTTCTGTCGAGAGACGGAGATAGAAGCAGATGATGGGATATCGGCAAGTCGAGCAGGGTGCCCTGTTCTACGAATTCTCGCTCGATACCCACGTCCCAGCCGACCATCTGCTGCGCTCCATCGACCGCTTCTTCGACCTGTCGGACCTGCGCGCGTACCTGCGGCCCTTCTACAGCACGACGGGCCGGCCCTCGATCGGCCCCGAGCTGATGATCCGCATGCTGCTCGTCGGCTACTGCTTCGGCATCCGCTCCGAGCGCCGCCTGTGCGAGGAGGTGGACCTCAACCTCGCCTTCCGCTGGTTCTGCCGGCTCGGATTGGAGAGTGCCGTACCCGACCACTCGACCTTCTCGAAAAACCGCCACGGCCGCTTCCGCGACAGCGATCTGCTGCGTGAGCCGCCTCGGCGGCGGCGTCGAGGGTCAGCCGCGCAGGCTGGAGGCGAAGGCTGCGGTGACTCGCCGCGGCCATAAAGGCGCCCCTCACTTGCCGATCCACAAATCGATTGCCCACTATTAAGTCGATCTACAGAGGTGCCGAGCACCCTGGGTTGAACTCACGGCTCTCCGGGCTTCCTCCCATGCTCACCGTCGTCGGCTGCCTCGTCGAGGCCCATGATCTTCGCCTCGTCACCCTGGCGGCGCTCATCTGCGCGCTGTCCGCCTTGACGACGGTCTGCCTCGTCAGCCACGCGCGCAGGGCTGGCGGCTGGGCGCAGATCGGCTGGCTCGCCGTCGCGGCTGCCGCCGGCGGCTCCGGCATCTGGGCGACCCACTTCATCGCGATGCTTGCCTTCGAGCCCGGCGTCCCCGGCGGCTACGACATCGCGCTCACCGCCCTATCCCTCGTCATCGCCATCGCTCTGGTCGGCAGCGGTCTTTCCCTGTCGGTGCTGGTAGGGGGCGCGCCCGCATCCTGGTGCGGGGGCGCCGTCCTGGGCCTCGGCATCGCGGCGATGCATTACACCGGCATGGCTGCCTACGCCGTTGCCGGCCACAAAGTGTGGGATGTGACTACGGTGTGTGTGTCGCTCGCGCTCGGCGCGATACTCGCCGGGGCGGCCCTCTCGACCCGGCCCGGCGGCAGCGGCATGAGACACCAGTTGCCGGGCGCGGTCCTGCTGCTGCTCGCCATCTGCAGCCACCACTTCACCGCCATGGGCGCCGTGACCGTGATACCGGACCCCACAGTCGTGGTCTCCGAGGCCGCCGTCCCCAACAGTTGGCTCGCGGTGGCCGTCGCGCTGGCGAGCTTCGCTATCCTGCTGCTTGCCGGCGCCGCCCTGGCGCTCGACCTCCGCGACCACCGACACGCCAAGCTGGAGGGGGAGCGCATGCGCAGCCTCGCCGACGCCGCCGTTGAGGGACTCGTGGTCTGCACGGGCGACACCATCGTCAGTGCCAACAACAGCTTCGCTCGCCTCGTCGGCCTGCCCCAAGGGGCGCTCTCGGGTGCTTTGCTCTCGGCCTTTCTTCCGGCCGAGGCGGCCCGGATCGCCCTGGCCAGCCGGCCCGAGCGGCCCGCCGAGGCTGAACTGCGACAGGCGGACGGCGGATTGGTTCCGGTCGAGATCATCATGCAGCCGGTCGACCACGCCGGCCGGCCCCACTACGCCGTGGCGGTCCGCGACTTGCGCGGCAGCCGCCAAGCTGAAAACCAGATCCAGTTCCTCGCCCACCATGACGCGCTGACCGGACTGGCCAACCGCGCGAGCTTCGGCAAGCGGCTGGAGCAGGAGATGCGGGCGGCGGACGCGGGCAACCGCAAGCTCGCGGTGCTTTGCCTCGACCTCGACCGCTTCAAGGAGGTCAACGACCTGTTCGGGCACGCCGCCGGCGATGCTATGCTGGAGAACGTGGCCCGGATCGTCACGGACGAGCTCGACAGTACGCAGATGATGGCGCGGCTCGGCGGCGACGAGTTCGCCGTCCTGATGCCCTGCGAGCATGCTGCAGCGGTCGGGCGCTTGGCCGAGCGCATCTTGGAGGCCTTGCGCTCCGGTAAGGCCGAGAGGACTGGCCCGCAGATCGCCACCAGCATCGGCATCGCCCTCTACCCGGACGATGCGCAGGAGCGAGCGGCGCTCCTCAGCTACGCCGATACGGCCCTCTACCGGGCCAAGTCGGAGGGTCGCGGCACGTATCGCTTCTTCGAGGCCAAGATGGGACTGGAGGTGCGGGAACGTCGCCTCCTGGAGCACGACCTTCGCCACGCCGTGGCTCGCGGCGAGATGCATTTGGTCTACCAGCCTCAAACGGAGGTCGGCAGCGGCGACGTCACGGGCTTTGAGGTGCTGCTGCGCTGGAAGCACCCGGAGCGGGGCTATGTCTCGCCGGCCTTGTTCATTCCCATCGCGGAGGAGAGCGACGCCATCCTGCAAATCGGCGAGTGGGTTTTACGCGAGGCTTGCCGCGAAGCGGCAAGCTGGCCGAACCCGCTGAACGTAGCTGTAAACGTCTCGGCGGTGCAGATTCACAGCGCGCATTTCGTTGGCCTCGTGCACGAGATCCTGCTTCAGACCGGCCTGGCGCCGAAGCGGCTGGAGGTCGAGGTGACCGAGACAGCCCTCATCCGAGACCCAACCCGCGCGCTGCTCACGCTCCGCCAATTGAAAGCCCTCGGCCTGCGCATCGCGATGGACGACTTCGGCACAGGCTATTCGTCGCTGTCGAACCTGCGCTCATTCCCGTTCGACAAGATCAAGATCGACGCGTCATTCGTACGGGCGGTCGACAGCAACGAGCAGACGGCTGCTATTGTCCGCTCCGTACTCGGTCTTGGTCGCGGTCTCGGGCTTCCGGTCCTGGCCGAGGGCGTGGAGACGGAGGCGGAACTCGGCTTCCTCGCCGCCGAGCAGTGCCACGCGGCGCAGGGCTACCTGATGGGCCGGCCCTTACCCATAGCGGAGTTTAGTGGACATACGCATGATGGGAATTCAGTCACGGCCGGTGAGCGTAAAGTCGCCTAAGGACGGCAGAGGAAAGGTTGCTCGGTTTTTCTGAACAGCGGATTTCTGGTCTTGGCCAAGTATGCGATCAGCAGGGTCAACATTGCGTGGCGCGGCCCTTCCGGTAATTGCACTGGGCCGGGACGCTGAGTCTGGGTACGATACTGTATTTGATCATCGGCGCAGACCATCACGTTGCTCCCAACGCCGGTTGATGGGCGGACTCCTCCTCGACTACAGGCAGCCACACGCGCGGCGCGAGGAAGGAGGACGCCGTCGAAGATCGTCCGTGCCAGCTTCAGCATTTCAATCGATCCGGGATGAGGCTTTCTTAAAATTTTAAGGCGACTCTTATTCAGGATCGCGGTGTGCCATGGCGATCTCATCGCAGCCCCGGCTCAAAATCATGTCGCTCAAGATATCTCATCGAATTGCCCTGCTGATCGTCTGCGCCATCATGATCATGGCAGTTCTTGAAGGGCTGCACCTTTCAAGCGCGCGCGAAGCAATCCTCCAAGAACGTCGAACTGCGATCGCCGCTCAAGTCGAGACGGCGCTCTCTGTTGTTAAGTCTCTGGCAGGCAATGTTGATGCGGGGATCGTCTCAAAACAAGAGGCGCAGGATCGCGCCAAGAAGATCTTGCGATCTGTGCGATATGGGAAGGGGGACTATTTCTTCGTTTATACATTCGATGGCATCAACCAAGTACATGGTCTCAAGCCTGAGATGGAGGGCAAGAACCTCCTAGAGGCGAAGGATGCAAACGGGGTGCGCTTTAATGCCGCCCTGATCGACGCCGCCAAGGCGGGTGGCGGCTATGTCGAGTTGTTGTTCCCCCGCGCCGGGCAGGATCAGCCTTCTCCGAAACTAGCCTATTCTCTGGGTTTCGAGCCCTGGCAGTGGGAGATTGGTACGGGTGTCTACATTGACGACATTGACGCTCGATTCCGGGAAATCATGCTGCGCGACTCGCTGTATCTCGCGGGACTTCTCGCGCTTCTGATCGCCTGCGCATGGCCGATCGCGCGTAGCATCATACGGCCCATTCGTGCGCTCACGAGCGCCATGGATCACTTGGCTACCGGTGACACCGCCGTAATAGTACCCACCCTGGACCGCACCGACGAAGTCGGCCTGATGGCACGAGCGGTTCAGGTCTTCAAGGATGCGCTGATCGAGAAGCAAGTGGTGGAGACCGCCGCGCTCGAAGAGGCCGAAGCTAAAATGCGCCGCGCCAGCGCGCTGGACGACCTCACCAAGCGCTTCGAGCGCAATGTCTCGGTGCTGACGCAGGAGCTTGCCGGAGCGGCAACCGAGATGGAGGCCACGGCCCGCTCAATGACCGGTACGGCGGATGAGACCACCCAACAGACCCTGTCTGTGGTCGGTGCGGCCCAGCAGACCTCAGCCAACGTGCAGACGGTCGCCGCTGCCTCCGAGGAGATGTCGGCTTCCGTGCAGGAGATCGTACAGCAGGTCAGTCAGTCGGCTCAGATCGCCAATAGGGCCGTCGAGAAGGCGCAGCTGACGGACGCCACTGTTCAGCGGCTGGCCGGGACGGCAGAGCGGATCAACAGCGCCGTGTCCATCATCTCCACCATCGCGGCGCAGACGAATCTGCTGGCGCTGAACGCTACCATCGAGGCCGCGCGGGCCGGCGAGGCGGGCCGCGGCTTTGCCGTGGTCGCTACAGAGGTGAAGGAGTTGGCCGGTCAGACGAGCCGAGCCACGGGCGAGATTGGCGAGCGGATTGCCGAAATCCAGGGCGCGACGGATGAGGCGGTTGCCGACATCCGCGAGATCGGCCGTGTGATCTCCGAGATGTCCGCCTACACCGCCTCGATCGCGGCTGCGATGGAGGAGCAGGGTGCGGCCACCCAGGAGATTACCCGCAACGTGCAGCAGGCGGCTCAGGGGACTGAACAGGTGACGCGGAACATCGCTGGTGTGCGTGAGGGGGCAGGTAAGACGAGCGTGGCGGCCTCGCAGGTCCTGAGCGCTGCCCAAGAACTGGCCCGCTATTCAGCCAGCTTGTCGCAGGAAGTAGGAACCTTCCTAAGCAGCGTCAAAGCCGCCTGAACTGCCGAGAATCGACCGACTGATCTCCGTCGTCAGATGATTTGAGACGGCTTGCGGCGCTCAGGAGCGGAGGCTCTGGTCCACCTAGGGTGTGACCCTCCCCGATTTTGCGGTTCTCCCGCACGTTGATATTGGTGGCGAATTCGTCGCGGCCCGGTCGGGCCGCAAGTGGATGCAGCCGCGCGAAGACTGAGGATCTTGTTTGGGCCTTTGGTTCGTTCACCAGCCACCGCAGCAATCGCACCAAGTTCATCGCCGCTGCCGTCATGAGGTGGGCGAGGTGCGTCGTTGCGTACCCGAAGTACGGGGTTCGTCGACCCCGCCACCGGCGTCGTGCGCGAGGCCGAGATCTTCGTGGCCGTGCTCGGCGCGTCGAGGCTCCCTACGCCGAGACGACCTGGACCCAGACGCTATGGCACCAAGGCCTGCGTGATCGCTGACGGCAGCGTACGCGCCATCGCCTTTGGGCTGGCGCCTGGTCAGGCCCATGAGCTGCCTCACGCGGTTCCTCTGCTCGACGAACTGCCGGGTGTGCCCAAGTGATCGTGGGAGATCGCGGCTACACCAGCCACGCCTTTCGCGAGCACATCTGGAACATGGGCGCCCGGCGATCCCACCGCCGCGCTACGAGGCACCTGTGACCTGCCCGGACTGGATCTACAATAATCGCAATCAGGTCGAGCAGCTCTGTGCCAGGCTCAAAGAGTGGCGCGGGATCGCCACCCGCTACGAGAAGACCGCCGTCAGCTTCATGAACGTCCTCTGAGTGGCCGCCGCCCTCGACTGGCGCAAGCGATGACGCGCCCTGGCGGAAGTGTTCGGGCATCCGCTTTGGAGACGCGGATTCAGCCCACTGAATGACCACAATGGGCGCAAAGCCGCTCGTCGACTTTCGAGCCATCAACCATGACGGTCCACCATCTCGCCCACCCATTCGGCTGCTTGAGTCACACTGGCCCGAAATCGAGGGCTTTCGAGCAGGCTGCTTTCGCCCTTTTCACGTCGCTCATGATAGCGAGGCCTCGGCTCCGAAGCCGCCGCTGGTCGGCAGCAAGACGCCTGGGATATGGTCTTGGCAGCAATGTGGGTGACAGCTCTTATCCGGGCGCTGACCTCGGGAGCCGTCGTCGTACTCGCCTCGGTTCTGGCGGAACTCTTAGGGCCGGTCTGGGGAGCGCTCATCATCAGCCTGCCGGTCTCCGCCGGACCGGCCTACGGCTTCATGGTCTTGGAACATGATACCGCCTTCGTCGCAGGCGCGGCCCTCAACGGTTTCGCGGCGACCGCGGCAACAGGCGTGTTCCTGATCGTCTATGCCCGCCGTGCGGCCGGCCGAGGTCTGGTCCTCAGCCTGGGCACAGCGATGCTGGCGTGGCTCGCGGTGGCCGTGCCAATCTCTGCCGTGTCGTGGACGCCGCTCACGGCGTTCCTGCTCAATGCCGCCGTCTACGGCACTGGCACCCTGATGACCCGAGCGGCGACGGGAGCGTCTCTTGCCCGGAGCCCCGTCGTTGCAAGGCCCCGACCGCTGGACCTCATCGTTCGGGCGGCCGCTGTTGCTCTCTTCGTGACAGCCGTCCTGGCACTGAGTTCAGCCTTGGGGCCGGCGCGAACCGGGGTGATTGCCGCCTATCCGGTCACCCTCACAAGCACCTTCGTCATCCTGCACCGCCGCGTCGGTGGAGCGGCGATGGCGCGGCTCGCGAGCATCACGATCCGCGGCGTTTTTGGCTTCGGCCTAACTCTGCTCACGCTTCACCTGATGGTCCAGCCATTCGGTGCCGCTCTCGCCCTTGTGGGCGCTCTGCTCGTCTCTCTGACCTACTCGGCCGGGCTTCTCGCCCTGCAGCGCCGTCCAAGTCTCCACGAGCCAAGCATAACCACGCGCTAGGTTTCCGATAGTCGATCGCTGACCATCGCGCGTACCTGCGTCGCGTATGATCGCGTTTGGCCGAAAGCCGCTGGTCCGCTTCGGAGCAGGTGCGCCGCAAAAGCAGACGGTCCTGTACCGACTCAACTCAGCCACACTGGCTATCCCGCTGGATGCTCCTAACCAGACATTGAGAGCGCTTTCGATCGCTTAGCGTCCCCCGTTCAACGGCATCAAACTCTTGGGATAGATCTCTGGCATCTTCGCCATCTGGTCGAAGGGCACGACCGCCATCACTTGGCCGCCCGGCATTTTGATGATTTTGAACTGCTTGCCGGTGGCCTTGTCGGTTGCCATCGCGACCATGAGCTGCATCGGCCCGAACGGCGTGACGACAAAGTCGTGCCCCCAGGCGCCGACGACACTCGACAAGGACGCCGTGGTCACGCCTGTATCGGCGAGGAGAGCGACAGCCGGTAGAATTGCGCGCATCATGATGAATCTCTTCCGGTTCGATCAATGGGACTTCGCAGGACTGGGCCAGGCGGTTACCTGGACTGGATCTCCATCGCCCGTCCCGTAACGGAGAGCCGACGGCGAACGAAGAGCGGCAGGGCGAAGAGGAATTTCGATGACGCCGTATGCGCTCCGACTGATGTGGCAACCTTCGGTGACCCAGACCAGGACACGGGCACGATGAGCGTGGGACGGGTGACAGCGCGGGGCGAGCGTCGGCACGCCGTGCGTCGGGCAGTCTTCAGGCTCGTTCGCTGGGTCATGCACGCGTTGCGCACCACCGTCCGGATTGCTGGCGCGCTCGTCCTCGGGGGCCTCGGCATATTGTTCCTGAACTACGTCGTGCTCTCCACGGACAAGGCGCACGCCTATCGCAACCTCGATCCGAGCCTCGCCGAATGCCGAGACGGGCTCGCGAAGGGCTGGACGGTCCTGGCCGATACCGGGCGCGAGGCTCTGCGGGCAACGATGCCGTCCGACGGCGACGGTTGGGTCGATGCCAGCAACGACGAGGGCGCGGTGATCGCGACGGATGCGCATTGGGCGATACGGCTGCGCTGCGTCCTGCAGCGCCACGTCGTCCCGGCCCTCAAGCCCGGCGGGCAGGACCTCGCCTACCACCTCGGCTTTATCGAGTTCCAGGAGGACGGCGAACCTTACGCGCTGGTCTCTCGCGAGGGGGCGGGCGACACGGCCATCGACAGCGCGATGCTTCGCCACGCCATGGACAACGAGATGCGAGCCAAGGGCATGCCGGCCACGATGGTCAAGCCCGTCATCACCCAGCTCGATGCCCTGAAGCAGCATCTTTCAACCGGGTCGCACTACGTAATCGCGTTCGTCCACGGCTGGCGGCACGACGCGCGGATCGGCGACGGCAACGTGGCGGACCTGCGCCTTTACGCGGCCCACGCCGCCCGTTTTCTCGCGCAGCGCTGCCCGAGCGACCCGAGCGTCTGCGACATGGACGTTACGGCGATCTATGTCGGCTGGCGCGGGGCGCGGGTCGACGAACGTGGTCTGCGGCTCTGGTTCGGCGACGCGATCGGCGGCTTCTTTGGAAGCCTATCGGCCGGCGTCACCCTGTTCGACCGGAAACCCGTGAGCGAAGCGATCGCGCCCGCGGCGATCTCGGCGCTCCGCACGATCGAGACGACGCTCAGTGCGCCGGGTGCGCACAACAAGCTGATCGTCGCCGGACACAGCCTCGGCGGCAACATGCTCGCGAGCGGGCTCAAGGACGACATGGTCAAGGCGGTGCGCCGCCATCGGTTCGGAGAAACACTACCGCCGGTGCTCGGCAATCTCGTGGTCCTGATTAACCCGGCCTCCGAGGCGAGCAAGTGGACCGCGATCCAGCGCGAGGTCTGGATGAAGCTAGCCGACCATGCTGACGCGCACACGCCGGCCTCTGAGGTCGAGCGCGACGACGGTTACTTTCCGGCCGACCAGCGGCCGGTCCTGATGTCGGTGACCGCGGCCTTAGCATTCCCGGCGGGTGGACTGCGGCCTGGGGACTGCGCGTGGATCGGCCTCGATGTCGACGACGCATTCGCTGCCGCCCGCCGGAAGATCCGGGGCCGGCTCTCCGCGACCGACAGCATGTTCGATGCGGGCGTCGATTATGATTGGGCGACTCACGACCTGTTCCCGACCTTCAAGTTTGATTTCCGCCCTGCTGCTGGCTTCCTCGACCGTGTTGCGGCGCGGTTCGAGGGCCGCCAGCCCCGCGGCGAGAGCTGCTCGCCGCCGCCGCCCGTCGACCTCGTGGCTGGATTGCTGACGCTGCCGCTCCGCACCCTGTCGCTGCTGGCTGCGACCTTCCCGTTCCAGAACACCGCCCGAGAGGATTCGCACACCATCGGCAACCTCGACCCGCCGCGGCCGGCGGCTGGCGTGCTCGCCGATGCCCAGCCTTCAGCCGCGCCCTTCGGCACGACTCACGAGCTGCTCGGGCTCGACGCTCCGGGCCTCGAACGGCACCACCCCTACGCGACGCTTGCCGACGCCGCCTTCGACTGCCCCCGTTCTGACCACTGGCTGACCCGGGCTCGGCTGGCGCGCGCCGACCGGCGCGGCAACTTTTGGGACAGCGCCGACCTCGCGCCCGGCGCGTCCGGCGAGAGCAGCCCGGCCGCGCGCTTCCTGCACGGGCTGCAGTTGACCGGCCTTGCACCGATCACCCGCTCCAACGACCCGTTTTGGAACGTCCGAGCGTTCGACAACGCCCTCTCGCGCCACGACGGCTACCGGCTGTCTTCGTTCATCTGTGCCCTGAACCAACTCGTAATGGACGACATCACCGATGCACCGTCATCAATGAGCGATCACCGGGACACTCAGATCCCGTAGAGCTTATTCTGAACGGCCGGTTTCTCAAGCTTTCGCCCCGAAGCGGACGGTCGCCGATCCACCCCAACCGGTCATTCGGCTTGCGACCGAGGCCGTGTCAAAACGCATTGATCGTGGCCGCCAGGGCCGATCGGCGAGATGATGACGGCGGCGCAGTGGGCTGCTTCAGGTTCGAATGGCCTGGATGAGCCAGGTTGCGCCGAACAGGCGGATCATCCGCTTCACGTTGTAGGCGAGGATCGCGAGGCTCATCTCGGTTCTCACGCCTTTCAGGCCCTTCGTCAGGAAGGGCGTGCTGCCCATCCAAGCTTTCAGCGTTCCGAAGACGTGCTCGACCGTGGCGCGCCGTACCGCCATGGCGTCGGGCATGGCATCGAGCCGCCTCTGCATGGCCTCCAGCACCGCCTCGTGCTTCCAGCGCTTGAAGCGCTTGACCTTCTCGGTCGTGCAATGCGCCCGCATCGCGCAGGCATGACAGGCTTCCAGGTTGCGGTATTGGTCGATGTCGCCGTGTCGATCGGAGCGCGCGGCAGACTTCGTCAGCACAGCGCCGGCGGGACAGACGTAGTGATCGGCCGCAGCGTCGTAGACGAAGTCGGCGCGCACGAAGAGCCCCTTCTTGGCTCGACCCGACGTGTCGGCCCGCGGCATGGCCGGCAGGATGCCCGTGCCTTCGCAGGCCAGAACCTCGTCGCCGTTGTAGTCGCCGCGATCGGCCAGGACCACGACCACCCCCGCATCGATGACTCGCCTGGCCCGATCGCCCATCGGCACGAGCTGGGTCCGGTCGTGGCCCTCGTTGACGACGTCATGGGCTACGACGAGACGATGCTCGGGATCGACGGCGATCTGGACGTTGTAGCCGACGATGCCGGTGCCGCGTCCGCTCGTCGCCATCGAGCGGGCGTCCGGGTCGGTGAGTGAGACCTGTCCGTCGTCCGCGGCCTCCACGCGCTCCTGCATCTCGCGCAGGAAGGCCATCTGTCGGCGCAGGGCGGCGATCTTCTCGCCGATACGCTGCCTCCGCGCCTCGGGAACGTCGTTGCCTTCCCTGTCCGCTCGGTCGAGCGCCGCCAGGTAGCGAGCGATGCTGGCATCCACCTGTTCCAGGCGCTTGGCGACCTTGGCCACGGTGTCGTTGCGGTCCCGGTTGTTGACCGCTTTGAACTTCGATCCGTCCAAGGCGACGGTCGCCGCGGCGAAGAGCTTCAGATCTCGGCACAGGACCACGAACTGCCGACAGGCCGCCTGGATCGCAGGCTCGTTGTCGCGCCTGAAGCTGGCGATCGTCTTGTGATCGGGGGCAAGGCGGCCGGTTAGCCACATCACCTCGATGTTGCGCTGTGCTTCACGCTCAAGCCGCCGGCTCGACGGTACCCGGTTGAGATAGCCGTAGAGGTAGAGCTTCAGAAGGGTGGCCGGATCATAAGCAGGCCGCCCCGTCGCTGCGGGCTCGAAGCGGGTGAAGCCGAGGGTGCCCAGATCGAGTTCGTCGATGAAGACCTCGATCACCCGAACCGGATTGTCCTCGGTGACATAGTCGTCCAGCGAACTGGGCAGCAACCAGGACTGCCGACGGTCCTGCCCTTCGACGAACCGACCCATGCTGGCCTCCGCGGATGAGGCCGCAAGTCTATCTCAGAAAGGACTTTTGACACACCCTCGACCCATAGCGGCCATCAAAGCTGCCCTGGGATGGCGTGGTGACCCGGTCGAAAGGCATCTGCCGTAGAAAGGTCGACCCATGCCACGGGATGCGATGATGGACACAGAGACGGTTCGGATACCGGGAGTGGCGACGTTCGCTCGAACCTATGCGATCCCTCCTATTTCAGTTGGACTGCCTCTCGAAGCTCGAACCCGTGTGAGCTTGCAGCTTCTCTACGCCCTTTTCGCCTTCACGACTGGCCTAGTCGGCATCCTCGTGGTCGTCGTAGCGATCTGGCTGGCGGCGTCGTATCCAGCGGAATGGGTCACCTGGATCGTTGCTGTCGCCGGTGTGCCCCTCGCCCTTGCCGGAGCGATCTCCGGTCCCGCCATCGCCTGGAATTGCCTGAAGGACGCTGCTCGGCCAGACCCCGTCCTGATCGTTCGCGCGAACGGGATCGAGGATCGACGCGCACAGGCGATGATCCCGTGGGCTACGGTTTCCGAGGCCCGCATGGTCTATTCCTATGCTCTCGGTGGCCTGAACCACGTCCATCTTACGCTTCGGACGCCAGTCCTTGCTCGACATAACCCGTTCCGCCCCGGAACGAAGGGCTATCCGTGGCGCAGGCGGCCGGATGAAGTGCGCGTCCCCGTGGTCCTGCTCGACGTGAAAGCCTATACGCTCGCGCAGGTCGTCGCTGCCCTCGTCAAGCGTTATGGCGGAGAGGTTACGGTGATCGGGGGTCCAATGCTGCCAAGCTAAAACCGATGGCGTCCGCTTTTCACCCAACTGAGAGTCCGTCCGAGAAGTCAGGCTGATCGGGCGAGACGTCTGACTAGGATCATGACGGCTGCGGCGTAGAGGAAGGCTCTGGCGGAGGCGAGGGTCGCTTCCGGATCCTTCCAGAGGCGTCGGTTGCGGCTGATCCAGGCGAAAAACCGTTCACCGACCCACCGGCGTGGGTGGACAGCGAAGCCAACCTGATCCGTCGGCTTGCGCACGATCTCGACGGCGATGATCGTCGCGCTCGCTGGCTTGTCGCCGGCATAGCCGGCATCGGCGAAGGCCTTGGTGATGAACGGGAAGGTCCGGCGCGACAGGCGCAGGACCGGAACGGCTCCGTCCCGGTCCTGCACGTCGGCAGGCTGCGGATCGAGGACGAGCGCACGCCCGTCCGTGTCGACCAGCGCTTGGCGCTTGCGGCCTTTGACCTTCTTACCGGCATCGTAGCCGCGCGGCCCGCCGCTCTCCATTGTTTTGACGGTCTGGCTGTCGAGCACTGCGGCAGACGGCGAGGCTTCCCGTCCGACACGCTCGCGATCAGCCATGACGAGGTGGTGATTGATTCGGCCGAACAGCCCTGTGTCGCGCCAGCGGCTGAAGTAGCCAAACGTGGTCGAACGCGGCGGCAGATCCTTGGGGATCAGCCGCCATGCGATGCCGCCGCGCAGGACGTAGAAGATCGCGTTCAGGATCTCCCGCGGCGTCCAGACCGGAGGCCGGCCGCGCGGCTCAGGCCTCGGCATCAGCGGCTTGATCACTGCCCACTCGGCATCGGTCAGGTCGGTTTCATAGCGAAGGCCCGCGCGGCTATGCTGCCGCCGGGTGGTCGGGGTCCACATGGCGCGTCCAGATCAGGCTTCAGCAACCCGCCTGGAATCATCGCCATCCCGGCCACTCAACCCCACCTCAGACCCTTATCGGACGGGCTCTGAGACATTCACGCGGGCTCTGTGCGGTCGCCGATGCTGGCCGGAAGCGGCTGGTCCGCTTCGGTGCATCGGGCGTGACAAACCGGCCCTCGGTTGCCGGCTCTCGCTTTTCCGCCCCGGCCGATCCTGTCCATCGCCCATGATCGGCGCTGACGGATCGGTGCGACGTTCAGCCAGACGTCGCCAGCCGACCTCAGACCCTTGCCTCCCATCGAAGCGAACCCGCAGGCCGCGCGCCACGGCAGCCATTGACGATGTCGCCGCGCCATAATAGATGATGACAATAATTTTTAAGGCGCTCGGACGGCGACGGGGATCGGCAATGGACGCGAGATGGATGATCGGGCTCGCCGGCCTGGCCCTGGCGGCATGCTCCCCGGCCGAGACCGCCGTGACGCCGGAGCCTGCGCTGGTGCAGACCATCGCGGTCGCGCCCGCCGCAGGCAGCGTCGCGCGCTACACCGGCGTGATCCGAGCCCGCACCGAGAGCAATCTCGGCTTCCGCGTCGGCGGCAAGATCTTCGAGCGCCTCGTCGATCCGGGCGACCACGTGCGCCTTGGGCAGCCCCTGATGCGGCTCGACCGGACCGACTTCACCCTCGCGCTCAACGCGGCCCGCTCCTCGGTCGAGGCGGCCCGGGCGCAGATGATCAAGGCCAAGGCCGACGAGGAGCGCAGCCGCAAGCTCGTCGGCGACGGCTGGACCTCCAAGCAGACCTACGATCAGAACAAGGCCGCCGCGGATGCCGCCATCGCCCAGTTCACCAATGCCGAGGCGCAGGCGAGCCAGATCGCCAACCAGGCCGGCTACGCCGAGCTTCAGGCGGATGCCGATGGCGTCGTGATGGAGGTGCCCAGCGAGCCCGGGCAGGTCGTCGCCGCCGGCCAGACGGTGGTGAAGCTCGCCCGCGACGGCGCCCGCGAGGCGGAGGTGTTCCTGCCGGAGGGGCGCGGGCACCTCGCGAAGGGGACGGCGTCGGCGACCCTCTACGCCGAGGGCGAGATAACCTATCCGGCCCGGCTGAGGGAGCTGTCGGCCACGGCCGACCCGGCGACCCGCACCTACCGCGCCCGCTACATCCTCTCCGGTGGCGGCGAGACCGCGCCGCTCGGGGCGACGGTCACCCTCCGGTTGAGGCCCGCCCAGCCACAGGCGACGGCTGCGGTGTCCGTTCCGCTCGGAGCCCTGTTCGACCAGGGCGGCGGCTCGGCCGTCTGGCGCTACGACGCCCAGACGCAGACCGTCACGGCGCAGCCCGTCACCGTCGCGCGCCTGTCCGAGGAGAGCGCGGACGTCGCCGCCGGCCTGAACCCGGGCGACCGGATCGTCGCGCTCGGCGCCCATCTGCTCAAGGCCGGGGAGAAGGTCCGGCTGGCCGACTCGAGCATGGCGGAGGCCGGCCGATGACCGCCTCCAGCTTCAATCTCTCGGCCCTGGCGGTGCGCGAGCGCGCCGTGACGCTGTTCCTGCTGCTCGCGGTCACCGCGGCTGGGATCTTCGCCTTCGAGAAGCTCGGGCGGGCCGAAGATCCGACCTTCACGGTCAAGACGATGGCGGTCTCGGCCGCGTGGCCCGGCGCGACCACCGACGAGATGCAGCGGCAGGTCGCCGACCCGCTGGAGAAGCGCCTGCAGGAACTCGTCTACTACGACCGGGTCGAGACGACGGTCCGTCCCGGCCTGATGCTGATGAAGGTGTTCTTCAAGGACTCGATGCCGCCGGCCAAGCTCCCGTCGGAGTTCTACCAGGCGCGCAAGAAGCTCTCCGATCAAGCTTCCACCCTCCCGCGCGGCGTGCTCGGCCCGCTGTTCAACGACGAGTTCTCGGACGTCTACTTCGCCCTCTACGCGCTCCAGGCGCAGGGCCTGCCGCACCGGCACCTCGTGCTGCGCGCCGAGGACCTGCGCCAGCAGCTGCTGCGCGTGCCCGGTATCGAGAAGATCAACATCCTGGGCGAGCAGGCGCAGAAGATCTTCGTCGAGGTCTCTTACCAGCGCCTCGCGACGCTCGGAATCACCGGCCAGCAGCTCCTGGCCGCGTTGGCCAACCAGAACGACGTGACGCCGGCGGGCTTCGTCGAGGCCGATGGTCCGCGCGTGTACGTGCGGCTCGACGGAGCCATCGACGGCCTCGACGCGATCCGCAACCTGCCGGTGGCGGCTGGCGACCGCAGCCTCAAGCTCGGCGATATCGCCGAGGTGAAGCGCGGCTACGAGGACCCGAAGACCTTCGCCATCCGCAATGACGGCGAGCCGGCCCTCGTTCTGGGCCTCGTGATGAAGCCAGGATTCAATGGCCTCAGCCTGGGCGAGGCGTTGAACGCCGAGGAGGTCGAGATCCACCACGCGCTGCCGACCGGCGTGACCTTCACCAAGATCACCGACCAAGCGAAGGTCATCGACGACGCCATCCACGAGTTCATGGTGAAGTTCTTCACCGCGCTCTCGGTGGTGATCTTCGTGAGCCTCGTGGCGCTGGGCTTCCGGGTCGGCATCGTGGTGGCCCTTGCGGTGCCACTGACCCTCTCGGCCGTGTTCGTGGTGATGATGGTCACCGGCCGCGACTTCGACCGTATCACCCTCGGTGCGCTCATCATCTCGCTGGGCCTCCTCGTGGACGACGCGATCATCGCCATCGAGATGATGGTGGTGCGCATGGAGGAAGGGGCCGACCGGATCTCGGCGGCGACCTACGCGTGGAGTGCCACCGCCGCGCCGATGCTGACCGGCACCATCGTCACCATCGCGGGCTTCCTGCCCGTGGGCTTCGCCGCCTCCACGGCGGGCGAGTATGCCGGCAACATCTTCTGGGTGGTGGCGTTCTCGCTGATCGTCTCGTGGATCGTGGCCGTGACCTTCACGCCCTATCTCGGCGTCAAGCTCCTGCCGAACATCAAGAAGGTCGAGGGCGGGCACGAGGCGATCTACGCCACCAAGAACTACCAGCGCCTGCGCCGAACCGTGCGGCTCTCGGTCGACCACAAGTGGATCACGGCCGGCATTACCGTGGCGCTGTTCGCGGCGTCGGTGGTCGGCATGGGCAAGGTCGAGAAGCAGTTCTTCCCGAATTCGGAGCGCTCTGAACTCATCGTCGAGGTGACGCTGCCGACCGGTTCCGCCTTCGCGACCACCGAGGCCAGCGTGAAGAAGGTCGAGGCGGCCGTGCGGTCGCTTCCCGAGGCGCGCGAGATCACGAGCTATATCGGCCAGGGCATGCCGCGCTTCGTGCTCTCCTTCGACCCCGAGCTGCCCGATCCCGCCTTCGCCCAGATCGTCGTCCAGACTGCGGATTCCCACGCCCGCGACGTGCTGCGGGCCAAGGTGCGCCAGCTCGTCGACGAGGGCCGCTTCCCCGAGGCGCGGGTGCGCGTCCTGCAGATCGTGTTCGGGCCGCCGGTGCGCTTCCCCGTCGCCTTCCGGGTGGTCGGGCCCGACCTCGACGTGATCCGGGGCATCGCCGCGGAGGTGCGCGACGTCATGATGGCCAACCCCAACATGCGCCTCGTCCACCTCGACTGGGGCGACCGGACACCGACCCTGCATCTCGCCCTCGACCAGGAGCGCCTGCGCCTGATCGGCCTGACACCGAAGGAGGCCGGCCAGCAGCTGCAGAGCTACCTCAACGGCACCCCGGCGACCCAGGTGCGCGAGAATCTCCGCTCGGTGGACGTGCTCCTGCGCAGCCCCGGCACGGAGCGGCGCTCACTCGGCGACATCGGCGATCTGACGCTCGCCACCCGGGACGGGCGGCAGGTCCCGCTCTCGCAGGTCGCGCACCTGGAGAGCCGCAACGAGGATGCGGTGCTCAAGCGCTACAACCGCGAGACCTACATCCGCGTGCAGGGCGACGTGATCGACGGCAAGCAGCCGCCGGACATCCATGCCCAGATCGTCCCCGAACTCGCGGCGATCAGGGCGAAGCTGCCGCCCGGCTACCGCATCGACACGGCCGGGTCGGTGGAGGAGAGCGAGAAGGCGATGAAGGCGCTGGTGACGGTCTTCCCGCTGATGCTGATCGTGACGCTGACGGTCATCATGCTGCAGGTGCGCTCGTTCACCACCATGTTCATGGTGTTCGCCACCGCGCCGCTCGGCCTCGTCGGCGCCGTCCCGACGCTGCTCGTCTTCCACCAGCCCTTCGGCTTCAACGCGATTCTCGGCCTGATCGCCCTGTCGGGCATCCTGATGCGCAATACGCTGATCCTGGTGGACCAGATCCACCACGACCGCGCGGCGGGGCTGTCGGACTACGAGGCCATCGTCGAGTCGACGGTGCGCCGGGCTCGTCCGGTGATCCTGACGGCGGCGGCCGCGATGCTGGCCTTCGTCCCGCTGACCCACTCGGTGTTCTGGGGGGCGCTGGCTTACGTCCTGATCGGCGGCGTCGGGGTCGGGACGCTCCTGACGCTGCTGTTCCTGCCGGCCCTCTACGCCCTCTGGTTCCGGGTCGCACGCGAGCCGCGTAGACAGGACGTTCCGGCCGGTCGGGACGCAGTGCCCCACCAGGCCCAAGCGTGAAGCCTCGGTCCCGAAGCCTTGAAGGATCGCGCGCTCACACGGTGGTCGCGCGGTACGGCGGCCGGCCTGCGCTTTGCCCCCTCGCGCAGGCCGGTCGACTGCCCTCGCGGATCGCTCCCGCGTGTGTAACGGATGGACGACCTTCTTTAGATGACGCGGCGCATCTATATTGGAGTCGGAAGCACTGAGGGATCAGGCAATGCCGCGGGTTTCGCAGGAACAGGCCAGGATCAACCGGCAACGCGTGGTCGAGGTCGCCGCGGCCCTGTTCCGCGAGCGGGGACTCCACGGCGTCGGGGTCGTGGACATCATGGCCGCCGCCGGCCTGACCCATGGCGGCTTCTACGGTCAGTTCGCCAACAAGGATGCGCTGGCGGCCGAGGCGTTCGATGCGGCGCTCGCGGAGGAATACCGGGGGACCACGGACACCGTGGTCGCGAACTACCTGTCCCTGGGCCATGTCCAGACGCCGGGGAAGGGCTGTCCCCTGGCGGCGCTGGCGAACGACGTGTCCCGCGAGCTATCGGGCAGCCTCGTCCGGGCGCGGTTCACGCAGGGCGTGGAGCGACTGGCGTCCCTCTTCGCCGGTCTGACACCCAAGGCCTCGAAAGAGCGCCGTCGGCAGCGAGCCTTGGCGACGATGGCCACCCTCGTCGGAGCGGTGGTCCTGGCGCGGGCCGTCGATGACGAGGCACTGGCGAAGGAACTCCTCCAGGCGGCGCAGGACTCCGTCGCGCCCTGACGGCCCTTCGCGCGACGGGCCTTCCGCACGCCGGACCGATTGACTCTCGCTTCATATAGATTATGGTCAACATGAAAATGTGGAATGCGGCTCGGGATCGATGTGCGCACGTCCGCAGGCCGGGCATTCGGCCTTTTCTTGGAGGCCGGCGATGGACGACGGAGCGACTTCGGGAATCGATGCACCGCCGCGGCAGAGGGTCGTCGAGTGGGCCGATCCCCGGTCCATCGCCACGGCGGGAGACGGTCTCGCGGGCCTCGATTTCCTGCGCGCGCTCCTGACGGGAGACCTCCCGCCACCGCCCGCGATCCAGCTGCTCGGGATCGAGTTCGTTTCGGTCGAACCGGGCACGGCCAGCATGTGCATGCCGGCCGCCGAGTACCTCTTCAACCCGCTGGGCACGGTCCATGGCGGATCCCTCGCCACGCTCCTCGACAGCGTCATGGGGTGTGCGGTCCACTCGACCCTGCCGGCCGGGCGCGCCTACACGACGCTCGAGTTCAAGGTGAATTTCCTGCGCGCGGCCACCGAGAGGTCCGGCCTGCTGACCGCTGTCGGCCAGGTCGTTCACGCCGGGCGTCAGCAAGCGGTGGCGGAAGGTCGCCTCAACGACGCGTCCGGCCGCCTCGTCGCGACCGCGAGCACGACCTGCCTCCTGTTCGACCGGCCCGTGGCCAGGATGCCTTCCGCCGCCGGATGACGGGGACCGCCATTGCGGCGCCACCGCCGCTCCGTCGGCCGGACACCGCATCGCCTCGGCCCGGCGGGCCGCGCCGGCCGGGAGCGTATCGGCCGCCGTGCCCGCGCTGAAACCCGTGACGCCGTGAGGGCTCTGCCATGGACATCCGAACGCGTCGCCTGCTCGAAGCGCCCCTCGTGCCGACCCTGGCCCGGCTGGCCGGGCCGAACGTCGTGGTGATGGTCGTCCAGACCTCCATCGGCCTGATCGAGACCTACTTCGTCGCGGAACTCGGCACCGATGCCCTGGCCGGCATGGCCCTCGTCTTCCCGTTGGTCATGCTCGTCCAGATGCTGTCCGCCGGCGGCCTGGGCGGCGGCATCCAGTCGGCGGTCTCGCGCACCCTCGGCACCGGCCGGCGGGTGGATGCCGGACTTCTCGCTTGGCACGCCGCCGCCATCGGTCTCGGACTGGGTATCGTGACCAGCCTCCTCGCCCTGCCTCTGGGGCCGCGCCTCTACGCCGCGATGGGGGGCGCCGGGGGCTCGCTCCAGGCGGCGACGGCCTATGCGACCGTCGTGTTCGGCGCGGCCATCCTGATCTGGCTGTTCAACGCGCTGGCGGCGGTGATCCGCGGCACCGGCAACATGGCGCTCCCGGCCGGCGTCACCTGCGCCGGGGCGCTCGTGTTGATCCCGCTCTCGCCCGCGCTGATCTTCGGCTGGGGTCCGCTCCCCCGGCTCGGGATCGTAGGCGGCGGCGTCGCCTTCGCGATCTACTACGCCGTCGGCACCGCCGTCTTCGCCACCTACCTCTGGTCCGGCCGCGGCGTCCTGCACCCGAGCCGGCGTCTCCCGCGGCTCGCCTGGGCGCCGTCCCGCGAGATCCTGCGCGTCGGCCTGCTCTCCGGCATCGCCAGCATGACCTCGAACGTCACGGTCATCGCCGCGACCGGCTTCGTCGGGGTGGCGGGGCCGGCCGCTGTGGCCGGGTACGGAACCGGCGCGCGGCTGGAATACCTGCTGGTCCCCCTCGTGTTCGGGCTCGGCTCGCCCATCGCCGCCATCGTGGGCACCGCTCTGGGCGCCGGCATGCAGGCACGCGCCCGTCAGGCCGCGCTGACCGGCGCCATCGTGGCGGGCGTCCTGACAGAAGCCATCGGCCTGGCGGCCGCCCTGCATCCAGCGGGCTGGCTCGGGCTGTTCGGGGGCGATCCGGCCATGGTGGCAACCGGCTCCTCCTATCTCCGCATCGTGGGACCGTTCTACGGGTTCTTCGGCGCCGGCCTCGCCCTGTACTTCGCGGCCCAGGGCGCAGGCCGCGTCGGCTGGCCGCTGACCGCGAGCCTCCTCCGGATGGGCGTGGCGCTCGGCGGCGCCTGGATGGCGGCAGCCCTCGGACTCGGGCTCCCGGGGATGTTCGCGGCCCTCTCGGCCGGATTCCTCACCATGGGCCTCGTCAACGCGACGGCCTTTGTCACGGGAAGACTGTTTCGGGCCGAGGCTGCGCCCCAAGGAGCCGGAGCGCGGGACGCCCTCGCGGCGGGCGGCGGTCTGGAACACCGCGCCGGGATGCCCGAACCGGCACCGGCCCTCGCGGCCCGACGGCCGGCGTCGTGACCCCTTGGCGCCGAGAGAGCGATGAGGACCGTGTTCTGCCCGCCCGGCCTTGCCGTCGGCGTCCGGGATGATGCTCTGCGCCTGCGGGGCGGAATGGTTCTCTGACCGATCGGGCGGCCTTGCTCCATCGAGGGGCTTTCGTTGGGCGGTGGTGCTTTCCGGTGCTCCAGCGCACCGGACACCCGCCAAAGTGCGATCCGTGGCTTGCCATTATATATTACGTTCGTAATTTATAAGCGTCGGTTGGCCGCACGCCGGCCGCTCGGAAGGAGAGCATCGTGAACCAGACGTCCAGCAAGACTGCCGTCGTGACCGGAGCGGCCTCCGGCATCGGCCTCGAAACCGCCAAGGCCCTGCGGGCTGCCGGATACCGTGTGTTCGGGACGAGCCGGAAGTCGCCCGCCGCCGCGGTCGCCGATATCAGGATGCTCACCTGCGACGTCACCGACGACGCGTCCGTCGCCGACATGATCAAGACGGTCTTCGGTGAGACGGGTCGGATCGACCTCTTGGTCAACAATGCCGGCTTCGGCATCAGCGGAGCTGCGGAGGAATCTTCCATCGCGCAGGCCCAGGCCATGTTCGACGTCAACGTCTTCGGGATCATCCGCACGACCCGCGCCGTCCTACCCATCATGCGGGCTCAGAAGGGCGGTCGCATCGTCAACATCAGCTCTGTCATGGGGCTGATCCCGGCGCCCTACATGGCGCTCTACGGCGCGAGCAAGCATGCGGTCGAAGGCTACTCCGAGTCGCTGGACCACGAGGTTCGCGGCCAGGGCGTTCGGGTGATGCTCGTCGAGCCCGCCTTCACGCGCACGGCGTTCGACCAGAACCTCGTCCGGTCCGACGCGCCGCTCGACGTCTACGACGTTGAACGCGCCGGGCGCGACCGTTTCCTGAGCGAGGCCATGAAGAGCGCGGATGCGCCCGAAGTCGTGGCGCAGGTCGTCATCCAGGCCGCCACGGCGTCGACGCCCAAGCGCCGTTACACCGCCGGATCCAGGGCGCGCCAAGTCAGCTTCCTGCGCAGGTTCGTTCCGGCGGGCGCTTTCGACAAGAGTTTCCGCAAGGAGATGCGTCTTCCTCAGCTGCCGTAATTCGCTGAAAGCCCATCACAGCCGGTGTTGCTGGGCACAGACGACCACGCTCGGTGAACCGTGGACCGTTATACAGCCGCAGGCGCTCCGGAAACCGGGGTTGGCCTGCGGCCCGTAGCCGTGGCCGGCTCTGTCGAAAGCACAGGCTAAGGTGAAGAGCGCCGGACCGATGTCCGGTTTGGGGACGCTTGCGAAGGTCGTTTCATGACCGAGAAGGGCGCATTGCGGAACGTCCGGTTTCGTAGGACGCGTTGCGGCTTGTTAGGGGTCACATTGACCGTGACGTGCCGGGGTAGCGGCAGAGCCATTGAAATTACCGCGCTACCTCAATAACATAGGTGTCCGCATTTTTCTTGAGACTGGCGCGCCAATTAAGTCAATGACTTAGCCGGCGTCGCAACGCGGTCCGCAGGTCGCTGCGGAAGCGGGCGGATCGAAGCGCCGTCCCCTTGTCCGCGTTGCTTGGATCTCGGAACTGCCCGGTTCGGACCATGCGCCTCGAGGGGCGGTCCGCGACATTGCCATGACGCTGCGAAGGCCCGTCATCGGGGGTCTATCGGGTTCAGGGTTGGTCGTCGCAACCCGACCCCGCAACCGCCGATGACCACCTCTCAGCTACACCACCACTGGGGACACGACCTTCGCGCCCCGCAGGGCCGCCAGTACCACCTTCGCCTCGAAGGCCGGAAGATGGTTCCGGCGCTGTCGCTTGCTCAGCGTCACTCCTGATCCCCCGCCGTCCTGGCCGCGGTCAGGCAGAAACTCCACTCCGCCCCGTGGGGCGGATTCCCCGAGCCGATTCTGCGTCCTCGCGTGAGCGCGTGTTAACCTTTCATCAACCATGCGGGCGCGAAGGTTCCTGACTGAGGGCTGAGCCATGACCCGACGCCGGGATTTCGACGCGCTGAGCGAGGCGCAGATCGCCGCAGGACGCACGCTGAAGCGCTGGGTCGAGCCCAAGGCCCAGTTCCGTCCCGTCGCGCCGCAGGCGGTGGCCGATCTGCTCGACACGATCCAGCATGTGGCGGAGGCGGCCACCGGGGAGCGCAGCTTCCTGCACCTGCGCCCCGCTGCGGGCGGCGCGCGCGGGCGCGACCACTGAGGCGATCCGGTCCACGGGTCGGTCCCCCCGGCGGGCTGGCAAGCGCAGGCCGGTTCTGCAAAAAGCCCGGGATGAGCCGGCGCACAGCCTTCGATCCCGCTCCCGGCGGTGCGCAGACCGCCTCCGGGCGATGCTGCGCCGTCCGCGCGCCATGAGTGCGGACGAGACGGAAGAGCTTCGCCGTCGCAACCGCGCACTCGAGGACGAAGTGGGCCGCCTGCGCGCCGCGACCGGCGCGGGGAGCGCGGCCGAGGCGACGACGCAGGACGAGACCGCCTTCAGCCGCGAGTTCTGGCACAAGCCTGCGCGGATCGACGCGGTCCTGCCCGAGCCCGACCCAGAGCGGATCGACGATGCCGAGTTCCGCCGGCTCGCCGACCACCTCCCGAGCCTGTGCTGGCTCGCCCGGAGCGACGGCTATCTCTACTGGTACAACAGGCGCTGGCTCGACTATTGCGGCACCACGCATGCCACGATGGCGGGCTGGGGCTGGCAGAGCGTCCACGATCCCGTCGCGCTGCCGAGGGTGATGGCGGTCTGGGCCGCCTCGATCGCCACCGGCGAGCCGTTCGAGATGGTCTTTCCCCTGCGCGGGGCCGACGGTGTTTTCCGGCCGTTCCTCACGCGGATCGTGCCGCTGCGGGACGCCACCGGCCGGGTAGCACGCTGGTTCGGCGTCAACGCCGAGATCGGCGCCCAGGCCCGGGCCGAGGCGGCGCTCCGCGCCTCCGAGATCCGGCTGCGTCGGGCGCAGGAGGCCGGCGGCGTCGGCGTGTTCTCCATCGACATCGCCGACGACGTCATCCACGCCACGCCGCACTTCTTCCGCCTGTACGGACTGCCCGAACGGGAAACGGTGCCGGTCGAGGCGGTCGCCCGCCTCGTCATCCCGGACGATGCCGGGATCATTACCCGCCGGGCCGACCGGGACGCCGGCCTGACCGAACAGGACGCCGCCTACCGGATCCGGCGCGCGGATGACGGCGCGGAGCGCTGGATCGCCCGCCGCGGCGCGTTCGAGCGCGACGGCCAGGGGCGCGCCGTCCGCTTCGTCGGGGCGGTACGCGACGTCACCGACCACGAGGCCGCCGAGCTGCGCGCGGAGGCCAACGAGCGCGAGCTGCGCCTCGTCACCGACGCGCTGCCGGTTCTCATCGCCTTCATCGACCGGGACTACATCTACCGCTTCGCCAATGCGGCGTACCAGGACTGGTTTTCCGCCCGGCCTCGGAGATCGTGGGCCGGGACGTGCGCGATCTGATGAGCCCGCCGGGCTACGAGGCACGGCGCCCCTATGTCGAGCGCGCGCGCGCCGGCGAGGCCGTCCTGTTCGAGCTCGCCTGGCCCCGTCAGGACGGGCGTCACCGCGAGGCCGAGGTGCGCTACCTGCCGCGGCGCGGCGCCGACGGCGCGGTCGACGGGTTCCATGTCTTCGTGCAGGACATCACCGACCGCAAGCAGGCAGAAGCCGCGCTCCTCTCCGAGGTCACGCAGCGCACCCGCGAGCGGGACCGGCTGTGGGAGACCACCAACGACCTGATGGGCACGGCGGGCCTCGACGGCTTCCTCAAGAGCGTCAATCCGGCCTGGACGCGCATGCTCGGCTGGAGCGAGGCGGACCTGCTCGACCGCGCGTTCCTGGATTTCATCGATCCGGCCGACCACGCCGAGACGGCCGACGTCGTGTCCCGCCTCGCGGCCGGCGAGACGGTGACCGGCTTCCTCGACCGCGTCCTGACCCGGGCGGGCGAGCGCAGGGCGGTGATGTGGACGGCGGTGCCGGATCCCGGCACCGGGCTGTTCTACGTCGTCGGGCGGGACCTCACCGAGCAGCGCAGCGCCGAGGAGCAGCTGCTGCAGGCGCAGAAGATGGAGGCGATCGGCCAGCTCACCGGCGGCATCGCCCACGACTTCAACAACCTGCTGACCGGCATCGTCGGCTCCCTCGACCTGATGCAGACCCGGATCCAGCAGGGACGAACCGACGCGATCGAGCGCTACGCCCGCGCGGCCCTGTCGTCGGCCAACCGCGCCTCGGCGCTGACCCACCGCCCCCTCGCCTTCGCCCGGCGCCAGCCCCTGGAGCCGCAGCCGACCGCCGCCAACCCGCTGGTCACCGGCATGGAGGACCTCCTGCGGCGCACGCTCGGCGAGCGGGTGCAGCTCGAGCTCGTCACCGCGGGCGGCCTGTGGCTGACGCTCTGCGACCAGCACCAGCTCGAGAACGCGCTGCTCAACCTCGCCATCAATGCCCGGGACGCGATGCCCGAGGGCGGCCGCCTCGTGATCGAGACCGGCAACACCCATCTCGACCGCGCCTACGCCCGGCAACACGCGGGGGTGAACGAGGGCCAGTACGTCTGCGTCAGCGTCAGCGATACCGGGACCGGCATGCGCCCGGAGATCGTCGCCCGGGCCTTCGACCCGTTCTTCACCACCAAGCCCCTCGGCCAGGGCACGGGCCTCGGCCTGTCGATGATCTACGGCTTCGTCAAGCAGTCGGAAGGCCACGTCCGGATCTACTCGGAGCTGGGTTGCGGCACGACGGTCAAGCTCTATCTGCCGCGCCACCGCGGCGGCGTGCCGCCCGAGACGGTGGCGTCGGGTCTGACCGACATGCACCGGGCCGAGCGCGGCGACACCGTGCTCGTGGTGGAGGACGAGCCGGTGGTGCGCGATCTGATCGTCGAGGTTCTGGGCGACCTCGGATACACCGCGCTCCAGGCCGCGGATGCCGGCGCCGGCCTCGCCCTGCTGCGCGGGCCGGGCCGGATCGACCTGCTGATCAGCGATGTCGGATTGCCCGGCGGCCTCAACGGCCGGCAGATGGTCGACGCCGCCCGCCTGCACCGGCCCGACCTGAAGGTGCTGTTCATCACCGGCTATGCCGAGAACGCGACCTTCGGCAACGGCCATCTCGAACCCGGGATGCGCATGATCACCAAGCCGTTCCCCGTGGAGGCGCTGGCCGCGCGGGTGCGCGAGATGATCGCCGGCATCGACTGACCGCCCATGTCGCTCACAACGCGCATCCTGCTGCTGGTGCTGCTCGCGCTCGTCCCGGCTCTGGCGATCCAGGGCTACAACGAGGTCGACCTGCGGACGAGCCGCAACGCGGCGGTGCGTGCCGACACGCTCGCCACCGTCCGGGGCGTGACCGAGGACCTGTCCCAGCTCTCCGAGCGGATGCGGCAGGCCCTCGACCTCATCTCCGGTGACCCGTCCGTGCGGGCCCGCGACCCCTCCGCCTGCGCCGCCTATTTGCAGCGTTCCGCCGCGCGGCTGCCGCACGTGATCCTGCTCGCCCTCACGAATCCTGACGGCACCGTGATCTGCGACAGCGCCGGCTCGGCGGCGGGATCCTATTCGAGCGGGGCGCGCGCGTATCACCGCCGGGCCCGGGAGGCAGCCGGCTTCGCGGTCGGCGGCTATGCGCTGGGCATCGTGTCGAAGCGGCCGTCGATCCACTTCGCCCGGGTCGTGGGCGGCGGGGACGAGGCGGACGGTGCCGCGACGGACGTCCCTGCGACGGGAATCCTCTTGGCCGCCGTCGACCTCGACTGGCTGTCCGACCACCTCGAGCAGGCGGTGCACCAGACGGAGACCGCCATCACGGTGATGGACAGCGACGGCCGCATCATCGCGCGGCGCCCGGACGGGGCGGCCTGGCTCGGCAGGCTGGTCCCGCCCGAGCGCGTCGCCCTGCTGGCAGCCCGGGACGGCGAGGTCCGGGTCGCCGAGGGCCTCGAAGGCCGGGCGCGGATCATCGCCACCGCCACGCCGGGCGGCCCGCTCTCGGGCATGCGCGTGGTGGTCGGGCGCGACAGCGCGGCGGCCTTCGCGGATATCGACGCCGCCACCCGCCGCGGGCTGGTGCTGATCGCGCTGGGCGCCATGCTGGCGCTGGCGGCGGCGCTGATGGCCGGACGGGTGTTCATCCGACGCCCGATCGATCGCCTGCTTCGGACGGCCGCCGCCTGGCAGGCGGGCGACCTCACCGCCCGCACGGGCCTTCACGGCACGACGGAGTTCGGCCGCCTCGGGCGCAAGCTCGACGCCATGGCGGGCACGCTCCAGCGCAACGCCGACGATCTGCACGCGGAGATCCACCGTGGGCGGGCGCTCCAGCAGCAGCAGGTCACGATGCTGCACGAGTTGAACCACCGGGTGAAGAACACGCTAGCCACCGTTCAGGCGCTGGCGCGCCAGTCCCGCGGCTCCGAGGGCGGTCTGGAGGCCCGGATCCTGGCGCTTTCGAAAACCCACGATCTCCTGACCCGCGAGGACTGGAGCGGAGCCTCCTTGAGCGAGATGCTGGAGAGCGAGCTGAGACCCTACCGCAGGAGCGCCGACCATATCGACCTCGACGGGCCCGACGTATCACTGTCGCCGCGACATGTGCTGGCGCTCGGCATGACGCTCCACGAGCTGACCACGAATGCCGCCAAATACGGCGCGCTCTCGGTTCCGGAGGGGCGCGTGCGGGTCTCGTGGTCGCTGGCCATGACCGGGGAGGGGACGCGGCGCCTGCGGCTCACCTGGCAGGAGAGTGGCGGTCCGCCGGTCCGGGAGCCGGCCCGGGCCGGCTTCGGGACGCGGTTGATCGCTGGCGGCGTGCGGCGCGAACTCGCCGGAACCGTCGACCTCGCCTTCGAGGCCGAAGGCCTGCGCTGCGACCTCGACGTGCCGCTGGATCCGCGCCTCAGCGCGATGCTCGCGCCGACGCAATAGGGCGCCCCCGGCCCGGGAACGGCAGCAGGCGCGAACTCTCGTCGTCGGAGGCCGGAAACCCGGGTTCCGCCGATCCGCCTCAGGCTTCGGTCGGCGCCACGGCCCGACCGTCGCGCTTCACCTGCCGCCAGGTCCGCCACGGCTCGAGGTTCGACAGCGCCATCCGGCGGGCGCCGACCCAGCCGAGCACGAGTGCCACGGCGATGAACGGCGCGGCCACGATCAGGGCCGCCGGCGCCTCGGAGCCGAACGGCACGGCGAGCAGCTTCACCACCGCGTCGAGCCCGAGGAAGAAGGTGACGATCAACAGCACGGGAATCGTGCCGACGATCGCGATCAGCGACACGAGGGCACGGACGTTGCCGTCGAGCTCGCTCCGCGCCAGGGTCAGCAGCGCCTCCACGTGCGCCGCGCTCTCGCGCAGGGCCGCGACGAGCAGGGCCAGGGTTCCGTCGGCGCGTTGGCGCATGGTCCGGGATTGTCCTCTTGGATCACTTGGTCGGCAGGGGCCGAGGCCAACGGAGCGGGTGCCGAAGCGTTCCGCTCCGCCTCTCACAGCATCAGCAGCACGGCGCCGAGAACGAGCAGGGTGGCGAGGCCCGCCAGGGCGACGGCCCGGGTGACCCCCGCGCGGTCCTCCGGGTCCCGCTCCGGTGCGGCCTTGGGCCGGATCCCTGCGGGGTCGGACGCCGCGAAGGCCGGGGCGCCGGCTTCTCCCGCAGGCCGGATCGGCGGCGGCGACCCGGGGCTCGGCTCCGGGAGGGTCAGCGCGCCCGGGACCCGCCGGTCCGCGGGCGGCCCGAAGGCCTCCGGCTCGACGCTCACGCCCGCCGCCTCGAGTTCCAGCATCACCAGCACGAGGGCGTCGACCTCCATGCGGTCGACCGGCAGCGCGGCCTGAAGGTCGACCGCCGTGAGTTCCCCCCGGGCCCGGCCGAGGGCGATCAGCCGGTCCAACGTTCCGCGATCGATCATCTGCGACATCGCGCGCTCCCGTCGCCGCGCCGTCCGTGCGGCCGGCGCTCCGTTCGAGAACCCCCGAGGCCCGGGGTGGTTACCGGTGCGCTACGGGCTGAGCGCCGGCTCGCCCGCCAGCGCGTCGCCCGCAACCCGGTCCCCGGCACCGTACGCGCCCGGCCGGCGCAGGAGAAACGGCTTCTCGATCAGGGTCCAGCTCAGGATCCCCAGCGGGATGGCGGCCGCCAGGGCGAGGGCCGCGACCATCCAGGGCGAGATCCCCGGCATCCGGGCGACCAGCAGGTTCTGCACAGGCCAGGCGTAGAGATAGAGCCCGTACGAGGGATCGATCCGCGCCGTGCCGCGGCTGAGGGCGTTGGGGCGCACCGCGAAGGCGAACCAGAAGACCAGATAGCCGCCGAGGATCGCGAAGGCCGGCTCGGCCAGCGGCCGGCTGAACATCAGCGGCAGGAGCAGCAGGGCGGCGAGGCCGGCGCCGCGACCGGTGTAGGTGATCCGGTCGCCGAACAGCCGGAATGCGCCCCCGCAGCAGAACACGAAGGTGAGGCGGATCATCTCCGACAGGGAGCCGAGCCCGTCGCCCGGGGCGCCCACCGGCAGGTACAGCCAGCGCAGGGCGAGCAAACCTCCGAGCCCGGCCAGAAGGACGAGGTAGCGCCGCCGCCGCCGCAGGGCCCGCGCGGTGCCGACCAGGCCCAGCAGCAGGTAGCAGCCGAACTCGCAGGGGATCGTCCACATCGCGCCGTTGAGCAGGGGGTAGGGCAGCCCCTCGAACGCGCCCGGAACCACCGGCATGAGCAGCAGCGACAGCCGCAGCAAAGTCTCCGGGAGCGAGGCCGCCGCGACGTCGCCCCCGCCCAGGGGGGCGACCACGGCGATGCACACGAGGGACGCCACCACGAAGGCCGGATAGATCCGCACTACCCGGCGCATCAGGTAGTCGGAGAACGACCGCTTGGCGCGGTAGCTCGCGGTGATCAGGTAGCCGCTGACCAGGAAGAAGCCGTCGACCGCGATCTCGCCCAGCGACATCGTACCGAAGGCTTGCGTGAGCCATTCGCGCGAACGATTGCCGTCCACGAGTTCGGGCGCGTGCGAAAGAATCACCAGGACCGCGAACAGAAGGCGCAGCGAGCCGAAATTGTTCGCAACCGTGTCGCGTGCCCCCACCTGCTGCGACACCTGCGCCCGCCTCGTGATCCCTCAGACGATTCCAGGGGCGGGGAAACGGCGGGCGAAGACAAGGACGCCGGGGCAACACCCGCCGGCCTTCGTGCGGCACATGTCGGGTCGTCACAGGGGTGGCTCGCGACGATCGACCCACCCAGATCGTGCCGTGGCCTGTCTGGCCAGTTCCCCCTGTGAAAAGGGCGTGCACGGGCCCGCACCACCGCAGCGAAGGGCGGCTCAACACGCCGGAAAATCAGGATCGGATAAGCACGACTGGAATGCTTGATACTGCTTAGCAGTGCGATCCAGCGGCACCGTCACTTGTTCGGACCGAGAGTTTTTGACATTATCAACCTACGTGAGGTTGCCGATGTCGGAAACAGCAAAGTATAAGGGCGGTCGGCCCCGGGTCGACGCCCAGCCGATCACGCTCCGGCTACCCCCAGAACTTCTAGGCGGAGTCGACCGCTACATCGCGCACGAGCAATCCATCGCCGGACGCTCGCTGACACGGCCGGAGGCGGTGCGGCATGCACTGCGGAACTGGCTTGCAGGGCACGGCTATCAGCATCACCGTGGGGATCCTGACGGCGCGAACTGAGGGAGACGACCGTGAACCCGGTGGCGCTGGTATTGATGGCCGCACTGCTGGCGGCATGGATCGGGATCGGCACCGTCGTGATCGCCTACGGTACGCCCTTCGGTGTGGCGTTCTATGTCTTGGCCGTGGTCGCGACGAACCCGCGGGTCTGGCGGCTGCACTGACGGCAGCGCCTGGACCGTCTGCCGCACCTGCAAGGAAGCCCGGAAGCCGAAGCGACTTGCGAGACCCGCCGATCGGCGGCGCCGTGAAACCTCTGCCTGGCCTACGCTGCCGGGAGAGGCGACCCAGGATTCAAAAAGGACGACGCGCCCCGTCAGGAGCGCGTCGCCAGTCGACTCGCGGTCTCATCGACGAGCCGGGCAAACCTTCCGCAAAGTGCGGGCCAGAGGCTACTTGCCGCTACCGCTGGGGGCGGCGCCGCTGCCGGTCGCACCGTTGCCAGTGCTGTTGTCTCCAGCCGGTGCACCGGCCGTCGAGGTATTCCCGTTCGGTGTGGACTGCGCGGCGGCCATCCCGGCGCTGCCGGCCACGAGCGCCAGGGCAAGAAGGGCGGATTGAAGGGTTCGGCTGGTCATAGCACTCTCAAATCGCGACGGGCCGGCCTAAGCCGGCATGACCCCATCAACGAAAAGGCGCCGTCGCCGTTCCCAGATGCGCTCGAGACCGTCCCGCACGCCGGTTCGCGATCCCCCTTCAGCGACACCACCGCCTGGGACACGACCCCAGGAAAACACGCTTTTTGAAGAGTCCGGCTACGCAAAAGGTGGGACGGGTGCGGAGCCTGCCCGCCATACTCTTCGCCCAAGGACGTATTGCGGCGCCGGAATCAGCGCGACTGTTCTTTCGGTATTGGTAGTGTCCCAATTTTTGAAATAATGCCTCTAATATGAGCGCGAAGAATTTCTTTGTTCTTTGAATTTTTGTCCGCGCTCTTCGCGGCGGGCGGCTTATCGGCGGTCGACATGGCATGTGCCCCGGATCAGGAGCGCCACCTCTTCGGGCCACGGGGACGTGGTTGGGAGGGCGATCACCAGCACCTATAGTGGATCGCCCAGCCGGAATCTCGGCATTATTGCAACGCGCCCGACCAATTCAACTTTTAGATGCGTTAAGGTTTATTATACCGCGCTGTCGTCGCTATAGCGCCCAGGACTACGTAGGGAGTTTAACGCGCCCTCAAGAGGGCCCCACCAGAGGGGATCTCGGTGCCCGAGCGCTTTTACTTCGATGTCGAGAACAGCCGGGAGCGGATCCGCGACGAAGTGGGCGTCGAGGCAGGGAGCCGGGAGGAGGCTCTGGCGGAGGCGCGCAGCGTGATCGAGGAGATGGCGGACCACGTGGGCGTGACCGAGTCCGATGATCCTTGGATGCTCGTTGTGCGCGACGGGGCCGGGTTCCTGGTCGGTCGGCTGCCGATCGGGACATAGCAGCGCCGGAAGAAAGAACCCGCCGCGGCAGGCGCCGGGCGGGCTGAAGGTGATCTCGGCTCGGAGAAGGCTCGACCGTAAACGCCGTACGGAACCGGCGCATCCCCCATCCAGATGAGGCGCGCACACGATCATGCGATCGGACGCGGTCCTCGAAAGGCCGCGGGCCGCCGGGAGCCGAACCCGCACGCCCATCCGATCGCGGCGCCTGGAACGGACGGCGACGTGGCCGGCTCGCCGTGACACCACATCCGAAACGGATCACCGTCGTCCGGGCGGCGCTCAGGCAGCGCCGTCGGCCTCAAACAGAGTCCATCGCCGAGCCGTCCCCCCCCGAACTCCTCCAGGTGCGGCCCGCGCGAACCGGGCTCGATCCGACGGGCATGCCGCGGAGGCTCGCCGCGTGTCAGCCTCCGAAGGCGCGCGGCGGCAGGCCCGGCACCCCGACATCGAGCTCGAACAGGGCGCCCGCGGACGGCTCATGCGCGGCGCCCCGCGACGCCGACGTGACGAACAGGCGGTCAAGCCCCGCCCCCGCGAAGGCGCAGCTGGTGACGTTCGTGGCCGGCAGCGGGATCGCCCGCATGAGGCGCCCGTCCGGATCCAGGCGGCTGATCCGGCCCGCCCCCCAATGAGCGATCCAGAGGCAGCCCTCGGCGTCGGTGGTCATTCCGTCGGGCCAGCCCCAGGAATCGGGGAAGCGCAGGAAGTCGCGCTTCCCCGCCAGGGTGCCGTCATCGGCGAGGTCGAAGGCGAAGACGGTCCGGGCTGCGCTGTCGCTGTGGTAGAGGATCCGGCCATCCAGGCTGAAGGTCGGCCCGTTCGCGACCCCGTAATCGCCGTCCATCCGCCGCCAGGTCAGGTCGGGATCGAGCCGGTGCAGGGCGCCCGAGACGGCCGCCTCGCCGTGGTGCATGCTCCCGGCCCAGATCCGGCCGGCACGGTCGACCTTGGCGTCGTTCAGGCGGTTGTCCGGATGGTCGGGCTCCGGATCGCCGATCGGCGCGAGGCGGTCGGCCTCCAGGTCGAAGACCGCGAAGCCGCTCTTCAGGCCGACCACGAAGTCGGGGCGGCCGGCCCGAGGGATGATCCAGCCGAGCGGCTCCGGGAACGGGCGCGTGCCGGTCCGGCCGGTCGCGAGGTCGAGCCAGCGCAGGGCCGGCGCCTCGATGTCGACCCAGAACAGCCGGCCCCGCTCCGGCACCCAGACCGGGCCCTCGCCGAGCCGGTCGCGCTCGGTGCGGGCGATGATGCGGACCTGTGCCTCCATGGGATCGCCCATCCTTCCAGCGACGGGTCGCGGCCCGCCGCGCGCTACGCATCGAAGAGGTCGCCGGTCGGGCGAGCCGGACAGGGGCGGGCGCCCGGAGCCGGCCTGACAGAGTGCGGGGACAGGCCGTGCAGCTCCGTGCACCCCGCGTCGGATCAAGGCCGCGAGGGGGCGACGCGCGTTTGCTCAGCTGACCGCGCCCCGGCCCAGCCGGCTGCCCCAGACCGCGTAGGCCAGGACGTAGAGCTCGCAGGCGGACGTGATCAGGAAGGAATGCTGGAGGCCGAACCGGTCGGCGGCCCAGCCCTGGACCACCACGAGGGAGCCGCCCGCGATCGCCATGATCAGCAGCCCCGCCCCCTCCTCGGTCAGCGGCCCCAGCCCGCGGATGCCCAGGGTGAAGATCGTCGGGAACATGATCGCGTGGAACAGCCCCACCGAGATCAGCGCCCACATCGCCAGCGGACCCGTGGCGAAGCTCGCCACCAGCATCACCGCGCAGGCGGCGATGGCGGCCCCGGCCAGGACGGTCTCGGCCGACCGCACCCGCATCAGGTAGCTGCCGGCGAAGCGGCCCACCATCATCCCGCCCCAGAGCAGGAACAGGTAGCGCGAGGCCTGCGCGTGCGTCAGGTTGCCGATCTCGGGCTGCGAGACGAAGTTGATGAACAGGTTCGACACCCCGATCTCGGCGATCAGGTAGATGAAGATCGCCGGCACGCCGAGCACGAGGTTGCGGTGGCGCCAGAGCGACAGGCCGGCGCGCTCGGACTTGGCGACCCGCGCGGCGCCGCCCATGGCGGGCAGCGGGAAGCGGGCGATCACCACGGCCAGCCCCAGGAGGATCGCCGCCGCGATCATATAGGGCAGCTGCACCGACTGCGCGTCGGCCAGCCGCTCGGCCGGGCTCAGGACGGCCCCGGCGGCCACGTTGCCCGAGGCGGAGCGGCCGAGGATCAGGTAGCCTCCGAACAGCGGCGCCAGGGTCGTGCCGAGCGAGTTGAAGGCCTGGACGAGGTTGAGCCGCGCCGGGGCGCTCTCCGCCGGGCCGACCACCGCCACGTAGGGGTTGGCGGCGACCTGGAGCAGGGTGATGCCGCTCGCGATCACGAACAGGGCGGTGAGGGTGATCGCATAGGAGACCTGGTGCGAGGCCAGGACCATGCCGAGCGTGCCCAGCGCCATGATGCCGAGGCCCACCACCAGCGCGCGCTGGTAGCCGACGCGCTCGATCAGCTTCGCCGCAGGGATCGAGGCCACGAAATACGCGATGAACCAGACCGATTCGATCAGCGTGGTCTGCGTATAGCTGAGGTCGAACACGCTCCTGAGGTGGGGCAGCAGCGTGTTGTTGATGACCGTGATGAAGCCCCACATGAAGAACAGGCTCGCGAGCAGCGACAGCGCCAGGCGGAAGCCGCCCACGGTGCGCGGGTCTGTCTCCGCCAGCGCCGCGGGCGGCCCGAAGTGCACGATCGGTCCTGCCATCACTCGTTTCCTCCGGTCGCGGCCGCCTTGTCGGAGCGCCTTGTTGTGCATTTGATTTGTCTGAGTATATATCGGAGTCGCGGGCGTCAACCGCGGCTTCCCGTCGAGGACCTGCGCACGATCGGCAGGACGGGCGGCCTCAGGATAGCGAGGGGGGAAGTACATGCGGGGCGTGGTATCGGTGGCGCTGTGCGCCTGTGCGGCGATCCCGGCGGCCGCCCAGGCGGCCGAGCCGGGCCGGACCGTGTTCGGCACTCTGCCGGACGGCAGCAAGGTCGAAGAGGTGACCCTGGCCAACGGCAAGGGCGTCATCGCCCGGGTGATCTCGTGGGGGGCGATCCTGCGGACCCTCGAGGTGCCGGACCGCGCCGGCAAGACCGCCGACGTGGTGCTCGGCTACAACGATCTCGCCGGCTACCTCGCCAAGCCCAAATATTTCGGGGCGAGCATCGGGCGCTACGGCAACCGCATTCGCGCCGGCCGCTTCAGCCTCGACGGCCACGCCTATACGCTCGCCACGAATGACGGATCCAACAGCCTGCACGGTGGCACGGCCGGCTTCGACAAGAAGCTCTGGACGATCACCGAGGTGAAGGGCGGAGCGACCCCGTCGGTCAGCCTGCGCTACGTCAGCCCGGACGGCGAGGAGGGCTATCCCGGCACGCTGACGGTGACCGCCACCTACACGCTGGACGACACGAACACGCTCACGGTTGCCTACCGGGCCACCACCGACAAGCCGACGATCGTCAACCTGACCAACCACAGCTTCTTCAACCTGGCGGGCGAGGGGTCGGGCCGGTCGATCCTGGACAACGTCCTGACCATCCCGGCCGAGCGCTATACCCCGGTCGACGCGACGCTGATCCCCACCGGGGAGCAAGTCGCCGTGGCGGGCACGCCCTTCGACTTCCGCACGCCAAGGGTGATCGGTGCGCGCATCCGCGACGGGCGCGACCTCCAGATCGTGCGCGGGCGCGGCTACGACCACAACTGGGTCGTGACCAACGTCCCCACGGCCGAGACGCACCTCGCGGCACGGGTCGAGGATCCCGAATCCGGCCGGGTCCTGGAGGTCGCCAGCAACCAGCCGGGCGTGCAGTTCTACGCGGGCAACTTCCTCGACGGGACCGCGGTGGGCAAGTCCGGCCTCGCCTACCGGCAGTCGGACGCCCTGGCGCTCGAGCCCGAGCTGTTCCCAGACACCCCGAACCAGCCGGCCTTCGGCTCGGCCCGGCTCGATCCCGGCGCCACCTACCGGAACGTGATCGCCTACCGCTTTTCGACCAGCCCCGACCACCGGACCCATAAATAGATGACCGATTGCCCGATCGCACGGCCCCTGCGCTCCCGCGCCTGGTTCGACAACCCCGACAATATCGACATGACGGCGCTCTACCTCGAGCGATACCTGAACTTCGGCCTGAGCCTGGAGGAGCTGCGTTCGGGCAAGCCGATCATCGGCATCGCCCAGACCGGCTCCGACCTGTCACCGTGCAATCGGCACCACCTCGTCCTCGCGGAGCGTGTCCGCGAGGGCATCCGCGAGGCGGGCGGCATCGCCCTCGAATTCCCGGTCCATCCGATCCAGGAGACGGGCAAGCGGCCGACCGCCGGGCTCGACCGCAACCTCGCCTATCTCGGCCTCGTCGAGCTCCTGTACGGCTACCCCCTCGACGGGGTGGTCCTGACGACGGGCTGCGACAAGACCACCCCGGCCTGCCTGATGGCGGCCGCCACCGTGAACATCCCGGCCATCGCCCTGTCGGTGGGGCCGATGCTCAACGGCTGGTACAAGGGGCAGCGCACGGGCTCCGGCACCATCGTCTGGCGGGCCCGGGAGATGCTGGCCGCGGGGGAAATCGACCACGCGGGCTTCATCAAGCTCGTGACCTCGTCCGCCCCCTCGACCGGCTACTGCAACACCATGGGCACGGCGACGACGATGAACGCGCTCGCAGAGGCGCTCGGCATGATGCTGCCGGGCTCCGCGGCGATCCCGGCGCCCTACCGGGACCGCCAGGAGGTCGCCTACCGCACCGGCAAGCGCATCGTCGCGATGGTGGCCGAGGACCTGAAGCCCTCCGACATCCTGACCCGGGAGGCCTTCCTCAACGCGATCGTGCTCAACTCAGCGATCGGCGGCTCGACCAACGCCCCGATCCACCTGGCCGCGCTTGCCCGCCATGCGGGGGTCGAACTCGACATCGCCGACTGGCAGACCCACGGCCTCGACGTGCCGCTCCTCGTCAACCTGCAACCGGCGGGCGAATACCTCGGCGAAGATTATTACCGCGCGGGCGGCCTCCCGGCGGTGGCCGCGCAGCTGATGCGGCGCGGGCTGCTCCACGAGGGCGCCCTGACGGTGAACGGGCGCACCATCGGCGACAATTGCCGCGGCGCGACCATCGAGGACGAGGCGGTGATCCGCCCGATCGAGCGGCCCCTGAAAGAGGCCGCGGGCTTCCTGGTGCTGCGCGGCAACCTGTTCGAGGCGGCGGTCATGAAGACCAGCGTGATCAGCGAGGCGTTCCGGGCGCGCTACCTCTCGAACCCCCAGGATCCGGATGCCTTCGAGGGCCGGGCCGTGGTGTTCGACGGGCCGGAGGACTACCACCGCCGCATCGACGACCCGGCGCTGGACATCGACGAGACCACAATCCTGATCATGCGGGGCGCCGGCCCGGTGGGCTATCCCGGCGCGGCCGAGGTGGTGAACATGCGGCCGCCCGCCTCCCTGATCCGCGCTGGCGTGCACGCGCTGCCCTGCCTGGGCGACGGGCGCCAGTCCGGCACCTCGGCCTCGCCCTCGATCCTCAACGCCTCCCCCGAGGCGGCGGTCGGCGGCGGCCTCGCGCTGCTGCGCACCGGCGACCGGGTGCGGATCGACCTGAAGCGCGGCACCGCCGACATGCTGGTCGCCGCGGACGAGATCGCGCGCCGGCGGAGGGCTCTGGAGGAGGCCGGCGGCTATCCCTATCCGGCGTCCCAAACCCCGTGGCAGGCGATGCAGCGCGCGGCGGTGGGTCAGATGCAAACCGGAGCGATTCTGGAAGGGTCCGAGCGCTTCCAGCGCATCGCCCAGACCAGCGGTGTCCCGCGCGACAACCACTGACACCAGGTCTCATGGATCGCGACAGAGGGTCGGGATCCATGGGTTCCGGCGGACGTCCGCCGCCGCAGCGGCGGCCAGGCTCACGCCTTGAGCGAGAGCTCTGTATCGGCGAGAGCGAGGCGGACGAGTTCGGTCATCGCCGCCCGCGCCGCCGCCGGGTCCCCGGCCACGATCGCCTCGTACAGGGTGCGATGATCGGGCATCGGATCGCGGGGGAGGGCACTGCGCCGCTGCTTGAAGATCGTGGTCCACGTGACGGCGGCGGCGATGGAACTCGAGAGGGCCATCAGCGGCGCGTTGCGCGCCGCCTCCAGGATCGTGTTGTGGAAGGCCTGGTCGGCGGCCCGGCCGGCCTCGGTGGCGAGGCCGTGACGGCCCATCTCCTCCAGCGCGTGGCCCATCCGGGCGATGTCGAGGCCCGAGCGCCGCTCGGCCGCCAGGGCCGCCAGGGCCGCCGCGGCCGGCTCGACGATCATCCGCAGCTCGAACAGGTCGCGGATGAACGCTTCGCTCGGCTCGGCCTCGAACGCCCAGGCGAGAATGTCGGGATCGAGCAGGTTCCAGCGGCTGCGCTGGGTGACGCGCGTCCCGGTGCGGGGCCGGCTCTCGACGAGGCCCTTGGCGCTCAGGATGCGAATCGCCTCGCGATAGGCGGTGCGCGAGACCTTGAGCTGCTCCGAGAACTCGATCTCGCCGGGCAGTACATCCCCCGGAGCATACCGGCCGCCCAGTATCGCGACGCCCAGGTCTCGCGCGACCGAACCGTGGATCCGGCGCGAGCCTGAGGCGAGCGGAAGCCTGATGTCCTCGTGCCCGTGCTCCTGCCTCAACTGCAACCTCCAGTCCGCGCCACCGGGACGGGGCAGGATCATCGTAACCGTACCTGGAAGTTGTAGGAGCGCAAGCGTCAACACCTGCAGGGAGCGCGGGCCCGCCACGCTTGCGCGCGATGATAAACTGATCTAGCTTAATTGTATGAGTAAACAGACCAACGCATACGGCGAGGTCCGGGGCGCCGTCCTGATCGGCGCCGGAGATGCGATGACGGCCGAGACCTTCCGGGCCGTGGATCCCGCGAGCGGAGCGGCGCTGGAGCCGGTATTCTCGTCCGCGGGGTCGGACCACGTCGAGGCCGCTTGTGCCTTGGCGGAAGCGGCCTTCCCGAGCTTCTCGGAAACGAACCCCGAGGCGCGGGCCCGGTTCCTGGATTCGGTGGCAGAGGCCGTAGCCGAACTCGGCGCCCCTCTGATCGAGCGGGCGATGGCCGAGACCGGGCTGCCGCGCGCGCGGCTCGAGGGCGAGCGCGCCCGAACCATCGGCCAAATCCGCCTGTTCGCCGCCCTCGTCCGCACGGGCGACTGGGTGCAGGCCACGATCGATCCGGCGCAGCCCAAGCGCGTGCCCCTGCCGCGCTCCGATCTGCGCCGCCGACACGTCGCCCTCGGTCCGGTGGCGGTGTTCGGCGCCAGCAACTTCCCGCTCGCCTTCTCGGTCGCCGGCGGCGACACCGCCTCGGCGCTGGCGGCCGGCTGCCCGGTGGTGGTGAAGGGACACCCCGCCCATCCGGGGACGGGCGAGATGGTGGCGCGGGCGGTGCGGGCTGCGGTGGCCGCCTGCGACCTGCACGCGGGCGTTTTCTCCTACCTGCCTGGGCCGTCGAACGCCCTGGGGACGGCGCTGGTCGCCGATCCGCGAATCAAGGCGGTGGGCTTCACGGGCTCGCGCGGAGGCGGGCTCGCGCTGATGCGGGTGGCGGCAGGCCGCGCCGAGCCGATCCCGGTCTATGCCGAGATGAGCGCGGTCAATCCCGTGCTGCTCCTGCCCGGCGCCCTTCGGACGCGGGGCACGGCACTGGCCGCCGGCTTCGTCCGGTCCCTGACGCTGGGGGCGGGGCAGTTCTGCACCAATCCCGGCCTGCTGATCGGGATCGCGGGCCCCGAACTCGACGCCTTCGCGGAGACCGCCGCGGCGGCGATTCGGGAGAGTGCGCCGCACGCGATGCTGACCGCCGACATACGCGTCCGGTTCGAGCGCAGCGTCGCCGAGATGGCGGCCCGCCCGGGGGTCGTGACGGTGGCGCACGGGGAGGCGACGGGGCCCGGGGGCGCCCCCGCAATCCTGCTGCGCACCGCCGGGGCGCGGTTCCTGGCGGATCCGGCGCTCACCGACGAGATGTTCGGTCCCGCGGCGATCCTGGTGGCGGCCGCCGACGCGGCAGAGGTCGCCCGCATCGTCGCCGCGCTGCCGGGTCAGCTCACCGCGACGCTGCACCTCGATCGCGCGGACGAGCGCCTCGCCGCCGGCCTGGTCCCGGTCCTCGCCCGCAAGGCCGGCCGCATCCTGGCCAATGGCTGGCCCACCGGCGTGGAGGTGGCCCCCGCGATGGTGCATGGCGGCCCGTTCCCGGCGACGTCGGATGGCCGCACCACGTCGGTCGGCACCCTGGCGATCGAGCGGTTCCTGCGCCCGGTCTGCTACCAGGACCTGCCCGATGCGCTCCTGCCGCAGCCGCTGCGCCCGGACAATCCCTGGCATCTCACCCGCCGGATCGACGGGACCCTCAGCCCGGCCTTCGGCCGCTGACGCGCCGCCGCGCGGCGCCACAGGATTTCGCGCCGGGCCGGCGAAGACCGACCCTGGGAGGACGAATATGGGGCCCTCACTCCTACAATTCCGCGCGCCCGACGGGCAGCGTGGCATCGCGATGCTGGCGGACGGTGCGGCGCGGACCGTGGTCGGCATGCGCAGCGTCCTGGATCTGGCGCGGCAAGCCCTGGCCATGGGGGACGGGCTGGCCGAGACGGCGGCTCGGGCCGGACTCGGCGCGCCTGTCGACCTCGATGCCGTGCGCCTGCTGCCCCCGGTCGATCACGCGGATCCCGCGCACCTGCTGCTCAGCGGCACCGGCCTGACGCATTTCGGCTCCGCGGAGGGGCGCGACCGGATGCACCGGGCCGCAGCGGCCGACCCGGCCCCGACCGATTCGATGCGGATGTTCCGGATGGGCGTCGAGGGGGGCAAGCCTGGCCCCGGCGAGACCGGGGTCCAGCCCGAGTGGTTCTACAAGGGCGATGGCGGCGCGGTGGTCGGCACCGGCGAGCCGCTGCTGTCGCCCGCCTTCGCCCTCGACGGCGGCGAGGAGCCGGAACTCGCCGGCATCTACCTGATCGACGCGGCCGGCACGCCGGTGCGCCTGGGCTTCGCGCTGGCCAACGAGTTCTCCGACCACGTGACCGAGCGGGGCAACTACCTGTGGCTCGCCCACTCGAAGCTGCGCCCGGCGGCGCTCGGCCCGGAACTGTGGCTCGGCGCGTTGCCGCCGGACGTGCGCGGCACCAGCCGCATCCTGCGCGACGGCGCCGTGCTGTGGGAGAAGCCGTTCCTCTCGGGTGAGGCGAACATGTCCCACACCATCGAGAACCTGGAGCGGCACCACTTCAAGTACGCCCAGTTCCGCCGCCCCGGCGACGTGCATGTCCACTTCTTCGGGACCGCGACCCTGTCGTTCAGCGACGGCGTCACGGCACGCCCCGGCGACGTGTTCGAGATCGAAGCGGCCCCCTTCTCCCTGCCGCTGCGCAATCCGCTGGCGGTCGCGCCCGCCCTGGACCCGGCCGTGACGGTGCTCTGAGGTGGCGGCTTCGGACGGGACGATCCGCATCGGACTGGTGGGCGTCGGCAAGATCGCCCGCGACCAGCATCTGCCGGTCATCGGCGCCTCGCCGGACTTCGCCCTGACGGCCGTGGCGAGCCGCGATGGTCGCCACGAGGGCGTCCCGAACCACCGAACGCTGGCGGAGATGATCGCGCGGCATCGCGACCTGGACGCGATCGCCCTGTGCCAGCCGCCGCAGGCGCGCTTCGCCGCCGCCCAGGCGGCGATCGAGGCCGGCCTCCACGTCTTCCTGGAGAAGCCCCCGGGAGCGACCCTCGCGGAGGTCGGGGTCCTCGTCGAAGCCGCGCGGGCGAAGGGCGTGAGCCTGTTCGCCAGCTGGCACTCCCGCTACGCCCCCGGGGTCGAGCACGCGCGCCGCTGGTTGTCCGGCCGCCGGATCCGGACGGTCACGATCGCCTGGATGGAAGACGTGCGGCACTGGCACCCGGGCCAGGGCTGGATCTGGGAAGCCGGCGGCATGGGCGTGTTCGATCCGGGGATCAACGCCCTGTCGATCGCCACGCACATCCTGCCGCCCTTCTTCCTGACCGGCGCGACCCTGTCGGTCCCGGAGAACCGGCAGGCGCCGATCGCCGCCGACCTGCACTTCTCCGACGCCGCCGGCACCCCGATCCGGGCCGTGTTCGACTGGCGCCAGACCGGCCCGCAGACCTGGGACATCCGCGTCGATACCGAAGACGGCCCGCTGGTCCTGTCGGAGGGCGGTGGCGCCCTCACGATCGGCGACCGCCTGCAGCCTCTGCCGCCGGAGGCCGAGTACCGCGGCCTCTACGACCGTTTCGCCGCTCTCATCCGCTCCGGCGCGAGCGACGTCGACCTGAATCCGCTGATCCACATCGCCGATGCCTTCATGCGCGGCGAGCGCCGCACGGTGGAGGCCTTCACGGACTGACCGGGAGGATCCCGAGCGGGAACGAACGCGACAGAGCCGATCAGGGCCGCGCGTCTGCGGGGGAGTCATCATGGGAATGCAGTCACGCTGGGCGGCATGCGCGCTCTGCGCGCTCACGGTATCGGCCTGCGGCCGAGCCGAGGCTCAGGACGCGACACCGGAGGCCGCTCTCACGGCGCCGGCGCCGCGCAAGCTCGACGCCCGCGCGAGCCGCAAGATGCAGCGGCGCGTCGCGAACGAGGCCAGGAGCTACGCCGGGGCCGATAGCGCGGCGGCCTCGATCGACCTGCAGGGCAGCAGTGCGACGCCGCCCGCGGTGGCGCCGGGCGCGCTCGACCTCGGCAACGGGATCAGCATGTTCCTGAACTACACCGGCGAGTTCGCCGCCAATCCGTCCGGCGGCATCCGCCAGGGGTCGGCCTATGCCGGCCAGATCGCGTTCGGCCTCGACGCCGATCTCGGCCGGCTCGCCGGGATCGACGGCGGCTCGGTGCACACCATCGTGACCCAGCGCCACGGCCGCAGCCTGGCGCAGGACGCCATCGGCTTCGACGGGAGCGTGCAGGAGATCTACGGCGGCGGCCAGACCGCGCATCTCACGATGCTGTCCTACGAGCAGAAGCTGCTCGACAACCGCCTCGACATCGAAGTTGGGCGTCTACTGGCTAATCCGAACTTTCTTGGCTCGCCGCTCTACTGCAACTTTCAGAACAACGTTACCTGCGGTGCACCGAAATCCATCTTCAAGCTGACCAACTTCACCTATTGGCCGATCGCCACTTGGGGCGCCCACGCCAAGGCCTGGGTCACCGACAAGGTGTTCGTGCATGCCGGCGTCTATGAGGTGAATCCCCGCGATCAGCTCCCGACCCAGAACGGTATCGACTGGTCGACCAATGGCGCCACCGGCGTCCTGATTCCGGTCGAGGTCGGCTACTCGACCACCTCCGGCAACGACCTTCTGCCGCGCACCTACAGCGTCGGCGTGGTCTTCGACCAATCGGACTACAAGGATCCGGTGCTCGACGTGCGCAGGAGTGCCCGCGTGTTCAGCGACCTCGACCCGCTAACCCGGTTCGGCCGGTCGGCGGTCTATGCCCGCTTCGACCAGTTGGTGTGGCGTCCGGATCCGAACGGCGTCCAGGGCCTGTCCCTGTTCGGAGTCGCGATGGGCGGCACCGGCGGACGGCAGAGCCAGGATTACTTCCTGGAGGGCGGCGCCGTGCTGACCGGCACCTTCCCGGGCCGGCCCTACGACACCCTCGGCTTCGTGTTCGCCATGGAGAAGCTCTCGCCCCTGGGCGCCGCCGACATCCGGGCGGCTCGGGCCTCGTACGGGCTCAGCAGCCGCACCGTCGAGACCCTGCAGACCATCCTGGAACTGAGCTACGGCATCCAGGTCACCCCGGCGGTGCGGCTGATGCCGAACCTGCAATACGTGATCGACCCGGACCAGACCCGCTTCCCGTTGCGGCCGAAGCCGATCCCCAACGCCTTCGTGATCGGCGCGAAGCTGTCTGTCGACCTGTTCACCCTCGCCGGCCTGGCCAAGGGACCCGGGAGCCTCTGAGGCCGGGCAGGGGGCGTCGCGCGTCCGCGTTCGGCGGGCTCGCGGATGGCCCGCTGACGAGAGACTGACCGCGCGGGTCGTCCGCGCGGCCGTTTGACGTCCGGGGCGGCCCTGACGGCCGGATGAGCCGGGACCGTCCGCCAGATTTTTGGGTGTGTCGATCCCGAGCGGCGGGCTTGGCCGACCGGATGGAACCACCCGCCCGGTCACGGATTGATCGCCAGATTATAGCTGTTCTAATTCGTAACAAAGAACGGCACGACGTCGATCCAACCCGGGAGCATCGAGACATGGCCAGCGCGAACTGCGAGAGCTGCAAGTTCTTCGACGAGCACAAGGGCAACGGCGCGGCCGCCCCGGGCGATGCAGGCCTGTGCCGGTTCAACCCCCCGGTCAGCCAGCCGGAGCCGGAATCCAAGGGGCTGTGGCCGGTCGTGTCGACGGGTGACTAGTGCGGCCACTTCACCGCCGGGATGACCGCGGCCGAATAGGCCTTCTCGACCGACCGAACCATCGCGGCCCGCCTGTCCGGCGGGCCTTTTTCGTGCGCGGTGCGGTCCGTACCCAGACCGGCGGAGCACGCTCCGGGATCCTGTCGAGAACCACGGCTGCAAGTCCTTGCCGTGAGGCGTTCTCTCGCGCCGAACCGGCGGCCGCTCCGGCGGCGCGCGCTTCAGCCGAGGGCGCCGCTCAATCCCTGCCCAGCAACCGGTCGGCCTTCGGGCCAGCGCCGCCCGTGCCTCGGCGTTGCGGACTTGCGCGGCGTCCTCGATGCCGAGCGCCGCGCCTCGGGCAGCGCGAAGGCATCCTCGGGAATGGTCTTGCGCCGCTTGGTGCTCGGGCGCGCCAGGGCGTCTTCCCGTTCCACGCGGCAACCGTACCGGGGCCGGGACCGTCTCGGGAATCCGGCGAGCGAGATTCGGGTCGGGCCAGGGGTCCGCGCACCGGGAACGATCCTTCCCCGAAAGGCGGGACCCGACAAATCCTATCCTCCCGACGAGGCGAACGGGAGGTGGAACGCGCGTTCGGGTGCTCTGCCCTGGCCCTTCAGGCCGAGATCTGAAGCCATCACCGCCGGCAGCTGAGATGAAATCACATTCAAGACGAACATTTTCGAGGAGAACTTTTTTTCATGAAAGACGAATTGGAAAATCTGTTTCATTGACGTCGGATACTACAGGCAGCAATTCTAGCATCCTGTTCAGATCTTCGGTCAAAGATCTACAGCGCTCGACCGACCCGAGCGATCCAGCATCATCGCAAGGCTTCCGCAATGACACGACCGAGACTCGTCGGGCTGAGCGCCAACGTGCAGCGCCCGTCCAAGACCCGTACGCTGGTCGACGCGGTGCTGCGCGAGGCCTGCAACCAAGCCGCGTTCGACGGGCGGATCTTCGACTTCGTCGATGCCGGACCCGGCCTGGGAGGCGCCTGGACCCGCGACCAGCTCCCGCTGCCCGCCCGCAGGGTGCTGGAGGCGATCGAGGAGGCGGACGGGCTCGTAGTCGGCTCGCCGGTCTACAAGGGCGCCTATACCGGACTGTTCAAGCACCTGTTCGACCTGGTCGATCCGGGCGCCCTGGCGGGCAAGCCCGTGGCCATCGTGGCCACCGGCGGCGGGGCGCGCCATGCCCTGGTGGTCGAGCATGCCTTCCGGCCGCTCTTCGGCTTCTTCGGCGCGCTCCAGATCCCCACAGCCGTCTACGCCTCGGACGCCGATTTCAGCGCGGGCGCGCTCACCGAGGCCGGCGTGCGCGCCCGCGCCGCGGAGGCGGGCGGTCAGCTCGCCGCGCTGCTCGCGCACCGGGCGGCCGCGACGGCCGGCCCGGTCGCGCTCGCAGCGGCCGAATGAGGGGCGCGATGCTCGACCGCCGCACCCTGCTGGCCGCGTCCCTGGCGGCCGTCCCCACCTTGCGGGGCGCCCGCGCGGCCGAGCCCGGCGTGCTGCGCATCGGCTACCAGAAGAACGGCATCCTGGTGGTCGCCAAGCAGCAGGGGATCATCGAGCGCCACCTGGAGCCCCTCGGCCAGACGGTGCGCTGGATCGAATTCTCGTTCGGGCCGCCTCTGCTGGAAGCCCTGTCCCTCGACGGGATCGATTTCGGCCAGACCGGCGATGGACCGCCGATCTTCGCGCAGGCGGCGCGCTCCTCCGGCCTCGTCTACGCGGCGGCCCAGGAGTCGGGCGGCTCCGGCGCCGGGATCCTGCTGCCCAGGGGGTCGACCATCCAGACCCTCGCCGACCTCAAGGGCAGGCGCGTCGCATTTCCCAAGGCGTCGAGCGCGCACAACCTCACGGTCGCGGCCCTGGAGAAGGCAGGCCTGCGCTACGCCGATATCGAGCCGGTGACGCTGGCCCCGGCCGATGCGGCGGCGGCCTTCGCCCGCGGCAGCATCGACGCCTGGACGATCTGGGATCCCTATTTCGCCATCGCCGAGGCGGGGGAGGGGGTTCGGGTGCTGGCCCTCGCCACCGACATCACCCCGCAGAACAACTTCTTCCTGGCGAGCCGGCCCTTCGCGGAGACCCGCGGCGCGGTGCTCACCGCGGCGCTCGACGCGCTCGGCGAAGTGGCGGCGTGGTGCACGCAGAACCGCGGCGCGGTCGCCACGCTCCTGTCGCAGGGGACCGGCGTGCCGCTGACCGCGGCCCGCCGGGCTGTCGGCCGGACCGACTACGTGATCGGCCCGATGAACGCCCGCGTGACTGCCGCACAGCAGGCCATCGCCGACCGCTTCCACGCCCTGAAGCTGATCCCGACGCCGATCCGCATCGCCGACGCACTCTGGACGGCCCCCGCCCGCAACGGCTGAGATCCATGACCGACCGAACGCCCCGCGCCCTGTCCCTGCCTCGCCCCGCCGAGCTCACCCCGAGCCGCCGCCTGCTCCTGTCCGCCGGGCTCGGCCTCGCGGCGGCCTTCACCCTGCGCCCGGCGCGCGCGGCGGGCGGCAGCATCCGGGTCGGCTACCAGAAGTACGGCTCCCTCGTGCTGCTGAAGGGCCGCGGGGTCCTCGAACGCGCGCTCCAGCCCCTGGGCTACACGGTCGCCTGGTCGGAATTCCCGTCCGGGCCGCCGCTCATGGAGGCGCTGAATGCCGGGGCGATCGATTTCGGCTCGGCCGGCGAGGCTCCGCCGATCTTCGCGCAAGCCGCGAGCGCGGAGCTGCGCTACGTCGCCACCGAGCCGCCGGCCCCGCGGGGCGAGGCGATCCTCGTGCCCAAGGACAGTCCCGTCCGCAGCGTGGCCGACCTGCGCGGCCGGACCATCGCCCTCAACAAGGGCTCGAATGTCCACTTCCTGCTGGTGCGCGCCCTGGAGCGGGCCGGCCTGCCCTACGACGCGGTGAAACTCGCCTTCCTGGCACCGGCCGACGCCAACGCCGCCTTCGTGCGTGGCGCCGTCGATGCCTGGGCGATCTGGGATCCGTACCTCGCCGCCGCCGAGCGCGCCACGGGCGCCCGGGTGCTCGCCGATGGGCAGGGGCTCGCCCCCAACCGCCAGTTCTACCTGTCGCGGCGCGCCTTCACCGAGGCGAGCCCGGAGATCGTCTCGGCCGTGCTCAAGGTGATCGGGGAGGTCGATACCTGGGCCGCGGGCCACGCCGAATCCGTGGCGACGGAACTCGCTCCCTCCGTGGGCATCCCGGCCCCCGTCCTCGGCGTGGCGCTGGGCCGCCTGTCCTACGGCGTGACGCCCCTCGACGCCGCGACCGTGGCCGACCAGCAGCGGGTGGCCGATGCCTTCCACGGCCTCGGCCTCCTGCCGAAGCCCATCCGCGTCGCCGATGCGGTCTGGATCCAGCCCGAACGCCGGGCGGAGGCGCGATGATGCGCGCCACCCCCCTCGGCCGTCTCCGCGACACGGCTCTGCCCTGGCTGCTGCCGGCCGCGATCCTGCTGGGCTGGCAGGCCGCGGTCTCGTCCGGCCTCGTCTCCAGCCGGTTCATGCCGGCGCCCCTCGACGTGGTCCGGGCCGGCTGGGAGGCCGGACGGACCGGCGAACTCTGGACCAATCTCGGGGTCAGCACCCTGCGGGCGCTCGCGGGCTTCGTGGTCGGTGGCGGAATCGGCTTCGCGCTCGGCCTCGCCAACGGCCTGTCGCGCCTCTCGGAGCGGCTGACCGACACCTCCGTGCAGATGGTGCGCAACGTGCCTCACCTGTCGCTGATCCCGCTGGTGATCCTGTGGTTCGGCATCGGCGAGGAGGCCAAGCTGTTCCTGGTGGCGCTCGGCGTGTTCTTCCCGATCTACGCCAACACCCTGCACGGCATCCGCTCGGTGGATCCGGGCCTCGTGGAGATGGGCCGGGTCTACGGCATGTCCCGGGCGGAGCTGTTCACCCGGGTGGTGCTGCCCGGCGCCCTGCCGTCGATCTTCGTCGGCCTGCGCTACGCGCTCGGCATCATGTGGCTGACGCTCATCGTCGCCGAGACGATCTCGGCCTCCTCGGGTCTCGGCTACATGGCCATCCAGGCGCGCGAGTTCATGCTGGTCGACGTCGTGGTGCTGGCGATCCTGATCTACGCGGCGCTCGGCAAGCTCGCCGACGCGCTGACGCGCCAGCTGGAACGGGCCTGCCTCGCCTGGAACCCCGCCTACAGGAGCGCCTGATGCTGCTCGACGCCGTCCGCCGCGAGACTCTGACCGATCCCGGCGCCGAGCTCCGGATCGCGGACGCGCCCGCCGCCCCCGCGCGGTCGCGACCGCTTTCCCCGGTCCCCGCGCCCCGCGGGATCGCCGTGACGGCTAGCGACCTGCGCAAGAGCTTCGACGGCAACGCCGTCATCGCTGGGCTCGACCTGTACCTGCCGGCCGGCGGGTTCACAGCGGTCGTCGGCCGCTCCGGCTGCGGCAAGAGCACATTGCTGCGCCTGATCCTCGGGCTGGAGGCGCCCACCGGCGGCCGGATCGCCCTCGAAGGGCCGGAGGCCGGCCCGCGCCGGTCCGAACCGCCGAAGCGGATCATGTTCCAGGAGCCGCGCCTGCTGCCCTGGGCGCGGGTCGTCGACAACGTCGCGGTCGGCCTGTCCGGCCATGGCAGCCGGGCCGAGCGCCGGGAGCGGGCGCTCGCGGCGCTGGCCGAGGTCGGTCTCCCCGACAAGGCGGGGCAATGGCCCGCGACCCTGTCGGGCGGCCAGCGCCAGCGCGTGGCGCTCGCCCGGGCACTGGTGAGCCGGCCCGGCCTGCTCGCCCTCGACGAGCCGCTGGGCGCCCTCGACGCCCTGACCCGCATCGGCATGCAGGATCTGATCGAGCGAATCTGGCTGTCGCAGGGCTTCACCGCGCTCCTCGTCACCCATGATGTCGCCGAGGCGGTGGCTCTGGCCGATCGCATCCTCGTGGTCGAGGCCGGCCGCATCGCCCTCGACCTGCGGGTCGACGTGCCGCGCCCGCGCCGGCGCGGGGACCCGGATCTCGCGCACCTCGAAGGCCGTATTCTCGATCATCTGCTCGGCGCGCCGCAGGGCGCCTGAAGCGCAACGGAGTTTCTCGATGACCGCACCGAACGACGGGCGCGCCGACGTCCTCTGGTTCCTGCCGACCCACGGCGACGGGCGCTATCTCGGCGCCCAGGAGGGCGCCCGGGAAGTGTCTCTCGGCTATCTCCGCCAGATCGCCCAGGGTGCGGACGAGCTCGGCTATTACGGCGTGCTGCTGCCGACCGGGCGCTCCTGCGAGGATTCCTGGATCGTCGCCTCGGCGCTGGCGCCGCTGACGAAGCGCCTGCGCTTCCTGGTGGCGGTGCGGCCGGGCCTGATGGAGCCCTCCGCGGCGGCCCGCATGACCGCGACCCTGGACCGGATCTCGGACGGGCGCCTGCTGATCAACGTGGTCACCGGCGGCGACCCGGTGGAACTCGCCGGCGACGGCGTGTTCCTGTCCCACGACGAACGCTACGCGGTCACGGACGAGTTCCTGACGGTCTGGCGCGGCCTGCTCGCGGGCGAGACCGTGACCTTCCAGGGCAAGCACCTGCGCGCCGAGAACGGCCGGGTGATCTTCCCGCCGGTGCAGAAGCCCTACCCGCCGCTCTATTTCGGCGGCTCCTCGGCGGCCGGCATGGCGGTCGCGGCCGAGCATTGCGACGTCTACCTCACCTGGGGCGAGCCGCCGGCCCAGGTGGCCGAGAAGATTGCCGCCGCCCGGCAGGCCGCCGAGGCGCGGGGCAAGACCTTCTCCTACGGCATCCGCCTGCACGTGATCGCCCGGGAGACCGAGGCCGAGGCCTGGGAGGCTGCGGAACGGCTGATCTCGAAGCTCGACGACGCCACGATCGCGCGGGCGCAAGAAACCCTGAAGCGGCAGGATTCGGTCGGCCAGAGCCGGATGATGGCCCTCCACGGGGGCAACCGCGAGAAGCTCGTGGTCTCGCCCAACCTCTGGGCCGGGGTCGGTCTCGTGCGCGGCGGGGCTGGGACGGCGCTGGTGGGCTCGGCCGATCAGATCGCCGACCGGATGAAGGCGTATATCGATCTCGGGATCGACCGCTTCATCCTGTCGGGCTACCCGCATCTCGAGGAGGCCTACCGCTTCGCAGAGCTGGTCTTCCCGAAGCTGCCGTTGCGCGCCACCACGGGCCGGCCGACCGGGAATGCCCGCAACGACGGGCCGTTCGGCGAGATCATCGCCAACGATCTCGTGCCGGCCCGCCGCGTCGGGGCGCACTGATCGGGCGGAACGGTCCGGAGCCCGTCGGCGGCCCGATGCGCGCCGCGATCAGCTGGGGCCGGCGTTGGAAAGCGGGAAGATCGGGGGATTGCGCAGGTTCGGCACATCCGCGCCAAAGTCACGCCATCCTTGGCGCCCATGCGCCGCGCCCATCGCCGCGCGGCCCGGTCGCGCGGCCCGGACAAGCGACAAGGACATCCATGACTTCGACCAAGGCGGTCCTCCTGACCCTCGGTCTCTGCCTCGGCCCGGCGGCAGCCCTCGCGGAGCAATCCCCGGCCCGCGCGGCGCTCAAGCAGAACTGCACCGGCGACTACATGGAGTATTGCAGCGCCTACGCGCCCGGCGGCCCGGAGGTCGAGGCGTGCTTCAAGGCCAACCTCAAGAAGCTCTCGCCGGGCTGCTCCGCGGCGATCACCGCCTACAAACAGGAGCAGCGGGCGACCAAGCGCGTCAGCGAGGCGCGCTGAGCCTCCCGGCCCTCCGCGGCGTCAGCGCCGCAGGGCCTGGATCCAGGCGGTGACCGGGTCGACCAGGGAGGCCGCCATGGTCGCCGCCCAGGCGCGCACCCGGGCCCCGGGAGGCCGGTCCCCGCCGATCCGCGCGGCCATCAGGGCCGCCACGTATCGGTCCTCGTGCGCCCGGCACGCGTCCAGGGCGCTGAGTTCCGACGCCGCCCGGCTCTGGCCTGCGGGCTGGGCCGCGTAGGTCTCGCGCACGCAGCCGTGCCAAGCCCGCTCCAGCCCCGAGAGATCGCCGTTCGCCGCGCAGGCAGGTCCCGGCCCGGTGCCGGCGAGGATCGCCAGCAGGCTCAGCAGGGGCATCCGGACAGGTGGCGACAGGGGCATCCGCATCGGCACGTGCTGGCTGATTCAGGTTACCGGTCGATGTCCGGTTCCGGGGCTTCGAGCGACGGCCTCACCGCACGGCGATCCCCAGCGGGGCGCCGCGGCAATTGAGATGGGCCGGGTTGGTCGAGACCACCCCGGCGTTGCACCCCGCCTGCGTGCCGACATAGAGCGGCGTCCCGCCCGTACCGGGGCCCGCGAGGTAGCCGATCGGACGCGTTCCGGCGTCGAGATGGTGCGGGTTATTGGTGACCAGCCCGGCATCGATCCCGGCCGCGGTGCCGACAAAGACAGCTGCGTCCGCGGGCGAACTCGGCTGCGCCCGCGTGGCGCCGACCGGCGCCGTGGCGCAGCCCTTGTAGCCCGGATCGATGGTCACCTCGCCGGCGTTGCAGCCGCCCTGTGTCCCGACATAGAGCGCCACGCCCGGGATCCGCGGGGCCGGCGGCGGCGGCGCGAGGGCCGCCTGGGGCGCCGGCCCGGTTGGCTTGGCGGGGACGGTCCCGCGGCCGGTCAGCGCCGCCTGCAGCGCGACGATACCGGCGCGGACATCCTGCAGCGTGCCGACCACCACGTAGCAGGTGTAGGTGCGCGCGCCTGCCGGGACGTTGTTCTCCCGGAAGACGCAGTTCCACTTCACCGTCGCGTTGCCGGGGCCCGGCAGGGTCGCGAAGTCGAACCGGCCGTAACCCGCGTTCGGCACCGTCGGCTGGGGGAGGGCGGGGCTGTAGACGCCCATAGCCCGGGAGCCGTCGGCATTGGCCAGGATCACCGGAACGCCCTGCTCCCCCGGCCCGGCGGAGAGAGGGGCGGACTGGCCCGTCGCCGGATCGAGGTTCCAGAACCGCGTGAAGTCCGGGGGCATGTAGGCGGTCGCCGCCTCGAAGGTCGCGGACGCGTGGGGCTGCGCGGTGATGTAGGTGACGCGGTACGCGATGGCGTTGGCCACCCCCTCGGCCCCGAGGGTGATACGCTTGGCCAGAACGTCGTCCGAGCGGGGCGAGGCGTGGGGGCCGGGTCCCTTCGGGCAGCTGCCTGTGACGCGGCCAGGCTCGATCCAGTAGGCCATCTGCGACCGCGTCTGGAGCGTGTCGGGACCGACCTGCAGGGCCGTGAGCAGGCTCGTGCTGCGCGGGCCGGTGCCGTCGGAATCGCTGCCCGCCTCGGTGGGATTCAGGCACTCGCCGTAGCCGTCATAGGAGGAGGCCGATTGCAGCTCGCGGCCGTGATCGTGCGCGTTGACGAACTGGGTGCCCCCCCAGGTCAGGCTGTCGATGGCGCCGCCGGTCCGGGACGAGATACCGACCGTGATGGCGGATCCGTTGAAGGGCCGGCTGACCGTGGCCCGCCCGCCGGGCTCGGGCCAGGCGATCGACGGGGCGTCCTCGGCCAGCGCGGGCCCGGCGAGGCAGGCGAGCAGCAGGGCCGCGCGCACGGGGCGGGGAGGGCGGATCGGTGCGAACATCTGCGGCTCCTGACTGGCGCCCGCTTAGGGCATGATGCGGGGAAGTGGAATCCCGGTTTCCGGGATCATCATGCGCGCACAAAGCGATAGAGCCTGCCGCCGTTGCCCTGGAAGCGCAGCGGGATCGCGCAGGCGCGCGCGCCATCCACGTCCCGGATCGGGGATCCCTGTCTTCGGACCGTCGCGGGCTGCACGATAATTTAAGCGCGGGGCTGCCATGGGGTCCGATGGGGCCCGGCCAAGCGTGATTCTTGCGGTTTCGCGACGATCGCTCGCGGGACTGCATGGGACCTGCAGCGTCGGCCTCCGTCGAAGCTTCGGGATACGGATGCCGCGCCGATGACAATCACCGACATGTCCTCCGCCGGGGGCGGGGTGCGGCAGCCGGCCGAGGGGAGCGACGCGCTGGTGCGCACGGCGCGCACGATCGCGGCGGCGGCCGTGGCCGTGATGGTGCTGCTGCTCGATCTCATCAGCTTCTCGCAGCTCATCTTCTCGGGCCCGCTCGCGGAGAGCCGCGTCGCCGGGATATCGGCGATGCTCGCGGCCTATGTGCTGGGCAGCCTCGTCTTCGTCGCGCTCCGGCGGACCGTGCTGGTGTCGCTCTCCTTCATCGGAGCGGCTGCGATCGTGCAGGCGGCGATCGCCGCCGCGGTGGCCGAGCGGCTGCGCATGGCGGGCGTGACCGATCCGGACGCGATCGGCCGGATCGTGCTCGTCGCCTGCGGCGTCTCGACCTTCGTCACCGGCCTTGTCTTCGTGCTGCTCGGCACCCTGCGCGCCTCGCTTCTGGCGCAGCTGCTGCCCTACCCGGTGCTGACCGGCTTCCTCGGCGGCGTCGGGCTGCTGTTCCTGCGCAGCGGCCTGCAGATCGGCGCCCATCTCGACGATCCGGTCGCTCGCCTGCTCGGGGCCTTCGAGCCAGCGGCGCTCGCCCCGGGCCTCATCGATCCCGGTACGCTCGGGCGCATCGGCCTGACGCTCGGGATCGGTTTGTGCGCCTTCTACCTGCCCCGCCGCGTCCGGCACTGGGGCACCTATCCCGCGGTCATCTTGGCCAGCCTGGTCGTCGTGCATCTCGGACTGGCCTGGCAGGGCGTCGGCACGGAAGCCGCGCAGGCGGCCGGATGGCTGATCGACCCGTTGCCGGCGGGCTCCCTGCTCCGGGCCCCGGCCGTGGCCGGCCTCCAGGCCTTCGACCCCGCCCTGCTCCTGCCGATCCTGCCCAAGATCGCCACCGAGGTCGTCGTCGCGATCATCATCCAGATCCTCTACGTCATCAGCGTCGAGCTGGAGATGCGGCGCGAGCTGGACATCGACCGGATGTTCCTCGCTTCGGGCTCGGCCAACCTCGTCGGCAGCCTGTTCGGCAGCCCTGCGACGGGGTTCGGGCGGACCTCGACGCTGCTGCTGCACAATATCGGCGGCAGCCACTGGCTCGGCTGGTGGCTGACGCTCGCCATCATGGCGGCTCTGCTGGTGTTCGGCGCGAGCCCCCTGGCGCTTCTGCCGCGCCCGCTCGCCGGGGGCGCCCTGATCGCCATCGGCCTGGGCCTGCTGGTCAATCTCGCCATCGTCTGCCGCACCTTCCCGGGCTGGGAGATCGGCATCGCCCTGGCCGTGTGCGGCGCGACCGCGATCTTCGGCGCCACCGCGGGCTTCCTGATCGGCGTCGTGCTGGCGATCCTGATCTTCGCGGTCCAGTACGCGCAGATCCCGGCGATCCGCCGGGCGCTCTCCGGTGCGGAGCGGCGCAGCAGCGTCATCCGCGCCCCCGACACGGCCGAGCTGTTGCGCGAGGCGGGGTGCCGGACCCGGATCTACACCCTGCAGGGCTACCTGTTCTTCCTGAACGCGCAGGCGATCTACCGCCGGGCCGCCGCGGAGGCCGGGGCGCTGCGCGTCCTCATCCTGGACTTCCGGGATTGCGTCGGGCTCGACAGTTCGGCGCTGATCGCGTTTCGCAAGATCGGGCAACTCGCCGAGCAACGCGGCTTCGACGTGCTGCTGGTCCATCTCGGCCCGGCGGCCCTGAGGCAGGTCGACCGCGGCGGCCTCGCCGGCCCGCGGATCCGAACCCTGCACACCCTCGACGAGGCCCTGCGCGAAGCGGAGGCGATCCTGCTGTCGCAGGCCGGTGCCGCCCGGGAGGGCGACGCCGCGCTCTTCGCCCAGCACATGGCGGACAGGCTGGGCTGCGCGCTCGCGCCGGGCGACTTCGCGCCGTATCTCAGCGTCCGCACGCTGGAGGTGGGTGAGGCGCTGCTCCGCCAGGGCGAGCCGGCCGAAGCCCTGTACTTCCTCGAGCACGGCGTCATCTCCATCGAGATGGAGATGCCGGGGCGCACCAACCTGCGCCTGCGCACCACCACGGCGGGCACGGTGATCGGCGAGATCGGGCTGGCGCAGGGGGGCCAGCGCACCGCCACCGCCATCGCCGAGAGCCTCTGCCGCGTGGTCGGCGTCGACCGCGCCGCCCTCGCCCGCATGGAGCGCGAGCGCCCAGACCTGGCGTTGTCCCTTCAGCGCTTCCTGATCCTGGAACTCGCCGGCAAGGTCGCCGACACCAACCGCCTGCTCGAGGCCGAGTTGGCGTGAGGCGCCGATAGCCAGTCCCCCCGGATCCCCACCGATGGTCGGTATCCGTGGGGTCCGGCGGACGCCCGCCGCCGTGCAGACGCGCGGGCATTCCCCGATGAATCGGATTCATCGAGGTCAGTTATTCGGATCCTCCGCCGCCGCGGCGCGCATCCAAGCCGCGTTGTGCCGCTCCCCGCCGAGCAGGTCATCCGCGCATGCCCCGGTCGCGGCAGCCCCCCGCTCCTGCGTGACCGGCGGCCGCATCCGCGTCGAATCGCGGACCGGTTGCGATCAGCAACAAGCGCGACCAGAGCTGCATGGTAGACCTACAGCAGGCGAGCAAAGGCCGATGCATCGCGAAGGCGGCCTCCACCAAGCCTTTGAAACCGTGATCGTCGGACAGGGCGGGCGATAACCTGGTTGAATGCAGAGCATCACAGCCAGAAGATAAACTTGGCTCCGATGCTTCGGGGGAACAGGTTTCGCCATGGGCCTGGACGCCCGAGCGGACGCTCTTCTGGACAGATTGGCCGATGCGCTGGGTTGCCCGGTCGAGACCTTCTTTCAAGGTCCGGGACAGGACCGCGACGCGGTCCTTACGCTGGAGCTTTTCCGCTTGTGGTGCGCGATCGCCGAGCCGCAACGCCGGCACCACATCCTGACCGTCGCCCGACAGGAGGTCGAGCGACAGGGCGGCGCCGTTCACGTCGCCCAGGAACACAGCCTCGGCAAGTCAGCGTCCTAGATCATTGCCCAGAACGGTGGCCGTCGGCTTTCGGGACGAGGCGATGCACCGAGGAGCGCGCATCGTCTCGCATGGTTTGTCGGTTTGATCGCAGCTGGGTCGTGAGCAGCTTTGAACAGGTGCCCGGACACAACACGCGAGGCAGAGCATCAGACGTGCAGAAGGGCGCGCCTGGCCGGCGCATGGCCGGGTCGAGCGGAGGGGAGCCGGTTCCCGTGTCACCCGCCGCCGGCCGGCGGGACCGGCGGCCGCAGCCTGGCGCGAATGGAGGCCGGCGAGGCGTCGTGCCTGTTCCCATCCGGCTCTTCGTCGGGCTGGCAGGACAGCTCTACTGCGCCGGCGGAGCGGGAGCCGCCGCATAGGTCGCGACGGCTGCGGGCGGGGCGGCTGCCGCCTCGTCGGGCTTGGCGCTGCGGGGATCGCGCTTCTCGTAGAAGGCGTTGCCGCCGGCCACGGCCACGTAGTGCATGTTCTTATAGGGAAAGTGCCGCCCCGCGGTGTGGAAGTACATCGCCTTCCCGACCTTCGGGTGCCGCTCACCCGCCAGCACCGCATCGGCCGCATCGGCGACCTTCTGCAGGTCCCGTTCCTGCATCGGTTTTGTGAGGACGCCGGGAGCGAACTGTCCGGGCTGTCCGACCACCGCACAGATGCCGCCCGGGAAGATCGCGGCCTCCAGCCGGTTCATGACCACCGTGCCGACGGCGAGCAGACCGCCCTCGTCGCTCCGGTTCGATTCGAAGTACATGGCCCGGCCGAGGCAGTCGCGTTCGGCATCGCTGACGACCATCGGCGGCTTGCGGTCGGGAATCGATCCTGTGACCAGCGGTGACACCGTATTGCAGGCCCCGAGGCAGCCCGCGGCGGCCAGAGCCAACAATCTCGAAACGGCCTTCGTCCTCTCACGACCCTGCATGCATGAGCGCTCCGTCCGCCTCTCGCCTCGGCGCGCAACCGCCGCCCATATCCAGGCGTCGCCGCGCTCCGTCATTGCACTGGTCAAGCTTGAGTGCACGTTCGCGGCGAGGATGTGGCGACGACCGGCCCCTTCGGCGCAAGCGGTGCATGCCCGGAGGCGGGGAGTCCCAGCCTGTCCTCCGGGACGACCGGCTCGGGCGGCCGCGCCGTCCAGAACGGGGGAGCGTCCCGCTCGAGGTGCCGAACCGGACCGACTGCGGGCACCCTCCCTCAGTGCTGGCCCTGGCCGGCCGCCAGGATGGTCACGCCCACCGCGATGACGGCGATCCCCACCAGCATGGTCGGGCTGATCGCCTCGCCGTAAAGCCACGCGCCGCCGAGCGCCGCGCCGATCATGCCGACCCCCGACCAGATCGCATAGACGACGCCGATCGGCAGCATGTCCATGCTGCTCGACATCAGCCACAGGGCGGTGCCGTACCCGATGGCCACGATCAGCGTCGGCCCGGGCCGCGTGAGGCCCTCGGCGGCCTTCAGCGCCAGGGTGGCGGTGACCTCCGCACCGATCGCGAGCCCGAGGATCAGGAATGGGTTCATCGCGCAGAGGGCCTTCGTGCGAACGCAGGACGCGGAAACATGGAACCCGGCTTTCCGACAAAATCATTCTTTGACAAACAGATAGAGCATGCCAAGCGGTGCCCGAACGCAGCAGGCTCTCGGAGGGCCGCGGGACATCGACATCAACCGGCCGACCTTTCTGGGCGGAATCGATGAACATTTCCGGACCGCAGGCGTCGGGCCCCCGAAATCGCGATCGGCACCGTCCGCCGCTTCGCTCCCTCGCCGATGCGGCGGAGATGCCCCGCCCAGTCATCCAGGGCTCGAGTCTCCGCCAGGATTGGGCCTTCGTTAACGCACCCTCATCATTTTCGCCGCGCGTCGGGGCCCGAGTCGACGGCAACGCGACACTGACGATCCAGAGCGACATCGATCCATCATGACCCTGTCGTCCGCGAGCCCGGAGCCCTCGGTCCGAACACGTTCGAGCCGTCGATGGGGCGTGATCGCGGCGGCCGGCGGCGCCCTGGTCGCGGGCTGCGCCTGGACGGCCTCGGCGCTGGTCAACGTCCCCGATCCCGTCACCCTCGCGGCCCTTGCAGTGCTCGAGCCGTCGTCGGTCGGCACATGGTTTCCGAGCCGGATCGTGCAGGCCCCCGCGCAGGCCCGGGACCTGCCGGTTCGCCCCCGCCAGATCCGGGACCACGTCGACTGGAAGGGGCGCCCGGTCCCGCTCGGGACGATGCTGGAGGCGACGCACACCAACGCCTTCCTGGTGGTGCAGGACGGGGTCCTGATCCACGAGTGGCATCGCCCCGGCACCGGGCCGGAAACGCTGTTCCCCTCGTGGTCGGTGGCCAAGTCCATCGTATCGCTGCTGGTCGGCGCGGCGGTGGCGACCGGAAAGCTCTCCGAGACCGATAGCGTCTCAGCCCTGCTGCCCGATCTGCAGCACGGCGCGGTCTTCGGCCAGATCACCGTGCGCGACCTCCTCGACATGGCGAGCGGGATCGCCGTGCCGGAGAACTACGATCCCCAGCATCCGCTGACCGGCACCGCCGGGATGTATCTGACGCGCGACATCACGGCCTTCGTGCGCGACAACGCCCACCTGGCGTTCAAGCCCGGCAGCAAGGGCCGCTACCGCAGCATCGACACCGAGCTGCTGGGCCTGATCCTGGCGCGCATCGAGGGCAAGCCGCTCGCGGACCTGCTCTCGGAGCGGATCTGGAAGCCGATGGGCGCCCAGGCCGACGCCACCTGGAACCTCGACCGGACCGGCGGCGTCGAGAAGGCCTTCTGCTGCATCAACGCGACGGCCCGCGACTTCGCCCGCCTCGGTCTGCTGGTCGCCGACCAGGGCCGCGCGGGCCCGAACCGCATCATTCCCGCCCGATGGATCGACCGGATCGTGACGCCGGCCCGGCGCGAAGTCGACGGCTGGCAGTATTCGGCCCAGTGGTGGCACGCCCCCGGCGGCGACGACAGCGACATCTCGGCGATCGGCGTCTACGGCCAGTACATCTACGTCAACCGCGACACCGGCACCGTGATCGTGAAGCTCAGCGACCATGGTGCCGAGCAGGACGAGGTCGATACGCTGTCGGTGATGCAGGCCATCGCGGGCGACCTCGCCGCCAGCCGCCCTGCCACGGCCGGCAGAGCGCCCTGACCCAGGCGCTCAGGGCGCAGAAGTGAGGGCCGGCCGCCGGTCTCGGCACGGCGCCCCGGCCCTCATCAGGCCTCGGTCGGGCCTGCATCCGGCGCGGACCGGCGCCGGGCGCTCTGGTACAGCCGGGTCAGCGATCCCGTCCGCCAATTGCGGACGAACCGCCGCCCGACGCCCGACCACGCGATCGATGGCACCGGCGAGACCGGATCGATGAGCGCGCTGAGCGCCCGCGCGTAGTCGAGCACCAGCCCCGGGGTCCAGGTCATGGACCGGGCCCCGTTCCGCAGGAGGGCCGCCGCCCAGAATTCCGGGCTCGTGAGCGCCTTGGCGAGGCTCTGCCAGGGATGTCCGGAGCGGTTGAACGCTCCCTCGACCGCCACGTCCAACGCGTGGGCCACCGTGGTCGAGCAGTTGCGGCTGATGAAGTTGTAGGTGGTGTCGCGGCGATAAACGTCCCAGAACCTCCGCAGCCGGCCGGCATCGACGCCGTGCAGGGTGACCGCGACCGTCGCCTCGCACCAATCCGCGACCTCGTCGCGATGGGACGGCAGGAACCGGCCCGGGACGTCGTTCTCGGGGCCCGCGCGCAGGCTGGACCGGAGATTGGCGCGGGAGCGATCGATCTCCACGGCGGGGTAGTGGCTGACATAGAGGTCTCCACCCTGCTCGAGGGCGGCATGGCCGGTGGAGAACCGCCCCCTTACGTCGACGGACGCGACGTAGCGCCGGATCAGCCGCTGCCGGGCGGGCGTCGTGGCCTGTCCGGTCGGTGTCCAGACATAGACGGTCAGGCTCTCCGACGCGTCCGCGGCGGGCGCCGCGTCCGGCTCAGGAGCCGTTCGCCGCGTGCGCAGGCCCGCCAATGCGAGCCGCGCCCCGTTGAGGATGAGGAACATTCCGATGCAGTAGCCCACCGTGCCCACGTACCAAGTCGGCCAGGGCTGAAGGTGGAACAGACCGAAGGCGACGCTCAGCGCGCCCAGCGCCGCCGAGGTCCGCCATCCGGAAAACGTCAGCAGGTAGGCCAGGATGATCCGGATCGCGCCGTCGACCAGGAAGGCGGTGCCGAACAGCATCGCGAGCAGGAAGAAGCTCGAGGCCGACGCCATCATGATCAGGATGGCCGCCAGGGACAGGAACAGGCCCTTGAAGATCCGCAGCCGTCGGGCCGCCCCCGCGGCGACCATGCCGGCGCCGAGCGAACCCATCCCATCGGCGAGCAGGAGAAGGCCGAACCAGCGTTCCGGGATGTGTACCGCGCCCGCGAAGGCATCGATCATGACGGCCACGCCCAGCCCGGCCAAAACCAGGCCGGCGGCCAGGATCAGGTGCACATGGCGGCGCACCACCTCGCGTCCGACCAGCACCTGCCAGAGCGGCGCCATCCGGGCGTTGCCCTCACGGATCGGGCGATCCGGATCGGGGCCGCCATGCGGGTGCGGAGGCCGGGAGGGATGGGACATGACCGGTCGACTTCAGGAACGCAGGTGCGGACCGCACATTTCACGAGTCGCCTGAGGACTCTGTTAATTGGGTCGCGGCCGCGCACCTCTGGGGCGCGGCATCCACCGGGGCAATCGGCTCAGCCCGAGCATACCGATCGGGCCGATCCTCGAGAGCGGCGCGTTCCGCACGAACCCTTCGCCGCTGCCGGGCCTCGAAGCCGCGCAGATCAATTTGGACGCGTGAGAACCGGCTGAAGGCCCGATCCACCGCGCCCCAGATCCGACAGCCCATAGGGGATCTGAACGAAGGCGCCGTAGCGGCCGGCCTCGAACTCGGTTGGACTGGCCGGATCGCCCGAGAGCCGTACGCGGCCCGAAGGTGTCTGCATCCGCCAGCCGCCGCCGCGCGGGAGAACCTGTCCGGGGCCCCGTATGTCCCGAGGCGCCGGGGCTGATAATCCGCCGCGCCGCCGATGACCAAGCCCGACCCGCCCCCCCCTGCGCGGCGCCCGGTGTTCATGGGTGAGCAATATCTGCCGAGAGCTTCGATGCGGACAACTTCGTGTTGCGACGACGGGTCAAAAATAGCTCAAAGACTATTTCAAGGTATAGACTGGACAATGCGCTGCAATTTCGTATCTTTAGCTGCCAATTCTGGCGACGCATCAGCAGTCAGGCGCGGGTGAGGGCGATATTATCCGACCAAACGGCCGTGATTTTTTGCCCGACACGTGCCTGTCCGCCATTTTCTGAAGCGGGGGGACTATGGACACTATCGATGTGCAAGAAAAAACTCAGGAACCGAGCTACGACTTGATCAAGTGCACGGCGTCACTGGTCGCCGCCTATGTATCGCGGAACGCCGTGGGTGCGGGGGAACTGCCGATTTTGATCGATCAGGTTCACACGGCGATCTCGGTGCTGCAGGGGGCGACATCGGCCTCCGCGTCGTCCTGGAGCGGCCCGAGCGCCGCGCAGATCGAGGCCTCGATCGGGCAGGAGGGTCTGATCAGCTTCATCGACGGTCGATCCTACAAGACCTTGAAGCGGCACCTCACCGCCCACGGCCTCACGCCCGAGCGCTACCGTGCGCGCTACGGCCTGCCCGCCGACTACCCGATGGTCGCGCCGAGCTACGCCGCCCGGCGCTCGCAGATCGCCAAGGCGATCCAGCTCGGCCACAAGGTGGCCTGAGTGATGGCGCGCGTCTCCACGCCTGCCGCCTCCCGGTTTTGGGCCAGCCGGACCGGCAGCGGGGGACGCGCGCCATGACGTCGCCGTGGGGGCCTCGCCCCGAGGCATTGCGCTCCCGAGCCATTCTGGAGCGCATCTCGGACAGGCTCGGCCTGCCGGTCGCGGCATTCTTCCCGGACGAGGCCGAGCCAGACGAGGCGCTCGCCCAGGCAGCCGACCTCGTGACGGCCTTCATGGCGATCGGCAGCGTGGCCGCGCGCCGCACCTGCCTGGCCTTCGTGCGCGCAGCTTCCACCCGGTCATCGGACACGCCCGGCACGCCGTGATGCGCCGGCACCGTGGCGGGTTCGCCGCGGCCCGGGGGTGATGAGCGGGCCGGTCAGGCCTTCGCCACGGCCAGCGTGCCGTCGTCCAAGGGGATGAACCGGATGCCGGCCCGGCGCAGCGTCGAGGCGGCTTGAAGGCGCGAGCGGCTCCCCCGATGTTCGCCGTCCTCCTCCAGGCGTCGCACCGTCGAGTGAGACAGGCCGCTGGCCTGGGCCAGATCCATCATCGACCAATCGAGCAGGGCGCGGGCCGCGCGCAGATGGTTGCCCGTCACGGCCTGATCCAGTCCCTCGCACAGCGCTGCCGGCACGGGGACGGGGCTCCGGACCGGGTATTTCAGCCCGTAGCGACCGAGGTAGGTGCCATCCGGATCCCGGACCGGTACCGTGATGATCCTGAAATTCCAGAGTTCACCGTTGGCGAGACGCTCGTGAGCCGTACCCTGGAAGAATAGCCGGCGCTCGATCTGCCCGCCGGCGGCGTCCTGGAAGGCGTTGCGCTCCTCGGGAACGATCATGATGTACGGGTCGATACAGATGTTCTCGAGCGGCAGCCCGTGCACCTGAGCCACCTCGAAGGGGATCTCGCGCACGAGATCGAGCCCGACCGAAAAGGTGACGATGTGCTCCGTGAGATACAGCGCGCCCCGCCGGCGCCGCTCTTCATGGCTCACATGCGACAGCTGCTCGCGGTCGGTCACGTCGAGCGCCGTCCCGTTGACGGCCACGGGCCGTCCGTCGCCGGAGAAGCGCGCCTCCATCACCAGCGAAAGGGTGCGCACGGTTCCGTTCGGGCGAATCACCCGGACGATCGTCTCGCGGGGGACGTGACCCTGCCGGATTTCGCCGAACGACGGCAGCCGGTGGCGGTCCTCCGGATGGACCAAGCTCAGGAGCAGTTCGTAACTCGCCTTCGCGGCGTTCGGAACCAGCCCGAGAAGGCGAAAGAACCCCGGCGACCAAACCTGCTCGCCCCCCATGAGGACCCAGCTCCAGGCACCGCTCAATCCTCGACTTTCCGTAATCGTCATAAATTCACCGGATGAAAACGTCAGCGCACTGAGAGCAGAATGAAACATTTCGATTCGTCTCAGATCTATCTGCGCATATGGTCATAGGGCATCAAATCCATCCCTGTCGATCTTATACATCAGAAAACAATCGAATCAGATCTTGCCCAGACTTAGAACCATCGCGCAAGAGAATTCCACAACGTCCATGAAGCCGCAACATGAACAATGTCCCGGGCGCCTGAATGAAATCCGGCACGCGGCTGCCCTGCATTGGACGCGGATTGGAACAAGCTGGCTGACCGCCAGTCGCGGGAGCGTGCACTCTCGCGCGTGCTCAGGCGGCCTGGATGTCGCGCAGGAATCCGTCGACCTCCTGCTTGACCGTCAGGGATTGCGTCGCGAGCGCGGCCGCGGCGTTCAGCACCTGCGCGGCGGCGCTGCCGGTTTCCCCCGAGGCGGCCAGCACGCGGGCCACGTTGGCCGACACGTCCTGGGTCCCGCGCGCGGCCTGGCCGGCGTTGCGCGAGATCTCGCTCGTGGCCGCCGTCTGCTCCACCACCGTCGAGGCGATCGAGCCGCTGATCTCGTTCACAATCCCGATCGTGCGCCCGATCTGCTCGATCGCGTCGGCCGCCTGGCCGGTCGCCGCCTGGATCGCGGCGATCTGGCCGCCGATCTCCTCGGTGGCCTTGGCGGTCTGACCCGCCAGCTCCTTGACCTCAGCCGCCACAACGGCGAACCCCCGGCCCGCCTCGCCGGCGCGCGCCGCCTCGATGGTCGCGTTGAGCGCCAGCAGGTTGGTCTGGCCGGCGATGCCCGAGATCGTCGTCACCGCCGCGCCGATCTGCTCGGCGGCCATGCGCAGGCTCGCCATCGCGGCGCTGCTCGTCTGCGCCTCGTGGGCGGCATGGCTGGCGACCTCGTTGGAGCGGATCACCTGCCGCTCGATCTCCTGCAGCGAGGACACCATCTCCTCGGCGGCCGACGCCACGGTCTGGACGTTGGCCGAGGTCTGCTCGGCGGCCGCGCTGGAGGCCACCGCCTGGCTGTTGGTGTCGTCGGCGACCCGGGTCATCGAGCGCGCGGTCGCGTCGAGCTCGGTGGCGGCCGCGGTGACGACCTCCAGCGACGCGGCCACGGTCTGCTGGAACGCCCGGACCAGCCGGTCGACCCGGTCGGCCCGACGCTCGCGGGCAGCGTGCTCGGCGGCCTGCGCGGCCTCCAGATCGGCGCGGGCGATGGCGTTCTGCCGGAACACGTCCACCGCCTTGGCCATCGCGCC
>NZ_JAUYZJ010000028.1 GCF_030700285.1 Methylobacterium sp. NEAU K
CTTGACAATGTTCCTATTTTGTGCTCATTAGCCGCCACCTGTTCCCCGGCGCCGCGGGGGTGATCCCGCAGCGCTCGGTTCGGGGCCGTCCCGGTGGCTGACCGGGCGGGCTCGGGGCGACAGGGCGGTGCCCGCGTCGGTGGCTCTCAGCCGCCATCGCCCCGGGCGGCGTGCCGGTACGGGGCGTGTCTCGGATGCGGGCGTGAGACCGGGCGGCCCTTTGCCCGGCGGGGTGCGGAAATGCCCCCGCGCCGACCCGGGTCTGGGCCGACCCTGAGCGACCTGCGGACCCGCCCACTACGAGGCGGGGGGCGGCTGGAAGGCCACGGCGGTGATGCGGGTTCCGGAGGCCGAAAGCCTCGTCCGAGACCGCTAACACGGAGTCGCAGGATCGGGGCGCCGCGAAGACATCGCGACGAGAAAGACGGCACCGGCCGGGGACCAGGCCCGTCCGATGCCGCGGGACGCCGCGGGGATCGGATCCCGCGCGTCTATGGCCGACACCAGGGTTCCCGCGGCGTCCCGCGTCCCTCGTGCTGCTCTTGGGCCATGCCCCCGGCGCCGTCAGGCGCGCGGGGACGATGGCGCGTGCCCGGAGAGGACGGCCGGGACCTCCAAAAAGTTGACGGCGGCCCGGCGGACTGCCATCCGCGCGTCCGACATGTCCGCCCGCCCGCGGCAGCCTTGAGTCCGAAACGCAATGACAGACCTGATCGAGACGATCCGCCGGACGCTCGTGCCGATCCACAAGGAGGGTTATCCCTTCATCCTGATCGGCATCGTGCTCACGGTGCTGGCCGGCTACTTCTCCCAGTTCTTCGGCTGGATCTTCCTGATCCTCACCCTCTGGGTCTGCTACTTCTTCCGCGACCCGGAGCGGATCACCCCGGTGGCGGACGGGCTCGTGGTCTCGCCCGCGGACGGGCGCGTCAATCTGATCGCCACCGTGCTGCCGCCCCCAGAGCTCGACCTGCCGCAGGTGCCGACCCTGCGCGTGTCGGTGTTCATGAACGTGTTCGACTGCCACGTGAACCGGGTGCCGGTGTCGGGCCGGATCGGCCAGATCCACTACACGCCCGGGTTGTTCCTCAACGCCGAACTCGACAAGGCCAGCGAGGACAACGAGCGCAACGGCCTCGTCATCGAGACGAGCCACGCGAGCCAGCCCAAGCGCGTCGGCGTGGTGCAGATCGCCGGCCTGGTGGCGCGGCGGATCGTCGGGTTCGTCTCGGCCGGCGACGTGCTCGGGGTCGGCGAGCGGTTCGGGCTGATCCGCTTCGGCTCGCGGGTGGACGTCTACCTGCCGGCGGGGGCGACCGTGCTGGTCGGACTCGGCCAGAAGGCGGTGGCCGGCGAGACGGTGCTGGCCGATCTCGGCGGCGGTCCGGGGCGCCAGTTCAAGCGGATCTAGGGCCGATCATGGACGATCTCTTCCCGCCCTTCGCGCCCGATCCGAACGAGCCGCGCCCGCGCCGGTTCAAGCCGGTGCCGTTCCGGATGATCGCGCCCAACATGATCACCCTGATGGCGCTCTGCCTCGGGTTGACGGCGATCCGCCTCGCCTTCGAGGGCAAGTTCGAGCCCGCCGTGATCGCCGTGGTGGTGGCGGGCGTGCTCGACGGCATCGACGGCCGGGTGGCGCGGCTGCTCAAGGGCACCTCGCGCTTCGGGGCGGAACTCGATTCGCTCGCCGATTTCGTGAATTTCGGCTGCGCCCCGGCGCTGATCCTCTACGGCTTCGCGCTGTTCCACCTCAAATCCGCCGGCTGGATCGTGGCGCTGATCTTCGCCATCGCGATGGCGCTGCGGCTCGCCCGCTTCAACGCGATGCTCGACGACCCGGATCGGCCGGTATGGAAGAAGGACTTCTTCGTCGGCATGCCGGCCCCGGCGGGCGCGCTCACCGCGATGCTGCCGCTCTACCTGCACTTCCTCGGCTTCCGCTTCGAGACCTGGGCGGCGCCCGCGATCCTGATCTACGTGCTGCTGATCGCCCTGCTGGTCGTCTCCACGGTCCCGACCTACTCGGGCAAGACCATGGGCAAGCGCGTGCCGCGCAGCCTCGTCCTGCCGATTTTCCTGCTCGGCGTCGCGGCCTTCGGCATCCTGATCAGCTATCCGTTCGAGGCGCTGGTGGCGGTGAGCGGCGGCTACCTGCTGACCATCCCGGTGGTCGCCGCCCAGTACCGCCGCCGCGCCAAGGCCGAGCTGGCCATCGCGGCCGAGGATCCGGCGGGGCCGGCGATCAGCGGGGGATAGGCCGGGCACGGCGCTGGCCTTCGCCCGATCGTCCCCTACCTTGGCCGGAGAGGTCCGCGGGGGTTGGCGCATGCTCGAGGAATTCAAGAAGTTCGCGCTTCGCGGAAACGTCGTGGATCTCGCCGTCGGCGTGATCATCGGCGCGGCCTTCGGGGCGATCGTGAACTCGGCCGTGCAGGACCTCTTCATGCCGGCGATCGGCGCGGTGACCGGCGGGCTCGACTTCTCGAACTACTACATCCCGCTCTCGTCCAAGGTGCAGGCCGGGCTGCCCTATGCGGATGCCCGGAAGCAGGGCGCGGTCCTCGGATACGGGCAGTTCCTGACGCTGACCCTGAACTTCGTGATCGTGGCCTTCGTGCTGTTCCTGGTGATCCGGGCCATGAACAAGCTGCAGCGCACCGAGGACAAGAAACCGGAGGCGGTCGCGGAGGTCCCGGCGGACGTGAAGCTCCTGGCGGAGATCCGCGATCTCCTGGCGGCGAAGCCGCGCGTCTGAGAGCCCGGGGCGTCCGGGGTTCAACGCTCGGTCGTGTCGACGTCATCCGGCTTCACCCCGAGCGCGTCGAGGATCTGGTCGAGGGCCTGACCGACCGCGCCGGTGCCCTCCTCGTGGGTCTTCAGCCGGGTCTCGAGCCGGCGGATCTGAGGCTCGAACACGTCCGGAACCGGATCGTCGCCGAGGAAGCGGGGCTTGTCCGGGCCCACCGGCAGCACGCCGCGCAGCTGCTGGCCGAGATGGTCGCGCACCGGTTCCGGCAGCGTGGCGCCGGCCGCCTTCGGATCCTCGCTCATGGTCTCCTCACACATCGGACGGCTTCTCAACGGCCGGTCCGACAAAGCGTTGCGTCGGCACCCGAAGCCGCGCAAAAAACGGGCCCCGGAGCGGGTCGCTCCGGGGCCCGATGGGCCGGCGCGGGACCGGCCCGGCCGATCAGTCGACGACCTCGACGATCCGGTGGCTGCGGTCGACCAGCACCGGGCGATCGTTCACCACGGTGTAGCGGTAGCCCGGCTGCACATGGTACTCGGTCGGGACGTCATAGTACGTCACGCCCGAGGCCGGGAGCGTCGAACCGACGGCGACGCGGCCGTCGTAATCGTACGAGCGGACGTTGCGCTCGCGCACGTAGCTGCGGAAGCGCGGCGCCATGTCGACGCCGAGGATGCCGCCCACCGTGCCGGTGGCCGCACCGACGGCGCCGCCGACGATCCCGCCGATCGGGCCGGCCGCATCGGCGCCCGCGGCCGCGCCGCGCTCGGCGCCGGGGATGGTTCCCTGGGCCTGGGCGGCCAGCGGCAGCGACAGGGCGAGGGCAGAGGCGGCGAGAAGGGTCTTGAAGGTCATACGGGACATCTCCGTTCCGTGGCGTTCCGCCGCAGCAAAGCAGCGAAGCTCGGGCCGGTAACGCCCGATCCCCGGAATCGGATGCATCTTTTTTTCGGCGGGGCCCGCCGTGAGCCCCGCTGCGCGCAGTCTCTACGCGTCCTTGGGCATCGCCGACTGGATGAACCGGTCGGAGCCGAGATCCTCCTCGTCGTAGCCCAGCAGCTCCGCCAGCCGGCCGCGGGCGCGGCTGACCCGACTCTTCACGGTGCCGACCTTGCAGCCCATGATCGTGGCCGCCTCCTCGTAGGAGACGCCCTCGGCTCCCACCAGCACCAGGGCCTCGCGCTGGTCAGGCGGCAGCTTGGCGAGCGCCGATTGCAGATCCTCGACATCGAGGCGGTCGCCCTGGTGCGGGGCCGTGGCCAGCCGGGCCGCGTAGGACCCGTCCTGATCCTCGACCTCGCGGACCCGCTTGCGGTGATCCGAGTAGAAGATGTTGCGCAGGATCGTGAACAGCCACGCGTTGAGGTTGGTCCCCGGCTGGAACCGGGCGCGGTGCTGCCAGCCCTTGAGCAGGGTGTCCTGGACGAGGTCGTCGGACCGGGCCGGGTTCGACGTCAGCGACAGCGCGAAGGCGCGCAGGCTCGGCACCGCGGCGAGCAGCCCGTTGCGGAATTCCGGCTCGATCGCCTCGCCGCGGGCGCGCAGGGCCTCTTCCAGCTTCTCGAGCAGGTCGGCGAAGCGGGAGGGCAGCACCTCTTCGCCGATCCGCTCGTAGACGGTGCGCAGGTGCTCGCCGAGATGCGTGCGGATGTTCGGAGCGAGGTTCGGGCGGCCATCCCGAAGCTCGTCCTCCTGGGACAGGACGGAGTCGGTGTCGTCGCGGGTCATGTGTGTCGCGCTCGTCAGCTCATCGTGGCTCGACCTGTGGTCCAGAAAAGGTCGAGGCGGATCGCTTGGCGGCCGAACTCCCGTGAAGTCCGGTCGATGCTCTCCTGTTACGAGCTTTCTAGCGCATCGGGGGCGCGCATGCACCCTCGTCCCCGTCAAACTTGAGATGCCCCGGCCGGTCTCAACAGGCGGATCGCCCCGTCCCGCAGGGTCAGGACATCGCCCCGGGCGAGGTCTGTCCAGCACTCGTCCCGGGTCAGCGCCTGGGTGGCGATGACGGTGACCACATCATCCTCCGTCGTCTCCCGCGCGAAATCGACCTGCCAATCCTCGTCGATCAGGGTGGCTTTGCCGAACGGCGCCCGACGGGTGAGGTAGCAGAGGCGCTTGCCGCAATGGGCGTAGAGGGTGCGGCTGTCGGTCAGCAGCATGTTGAATACGCCCATCGCGTGCAGCTCGCCCGCGAGCACGGCCACGGCCCGGTCCAGGGTCTCGGGCCGGGGCAGGGACCGGAACCGTGCCTGGAGCCGGCCGAGCATCCAGCAGAAGGCGTGCTCGCTGTCCGTGGTGCCGATCGGCATGAACACGCCCAGCGGCAGCCGCTTCACGCCCTTGAGCTGGCCGTTATGCGCGAAGGTCCAGCGGCGGCCCCACAATTCCCGGGAGAACGGGTGGGTGTTCTCCAGGCTGACGCGGCCCCGATTGGCCTTGCGCACATGGGCCACCACGATGCGGCTCTTGATCGGCATGTCGCGCAGGAGCCGGGCCAGCTGCGAGCGCGAACTCGGCTCGGGCTCGTGGAAGCTGCGGCAGGCGCGGCCGTCGTAGAAGCTGATGCCCCAGCCGTCCGCATGGGGTCCGGTTTCGCCGCCGCGCCGGGCGAGACCGGCGAACGAGAAACGGATGTCGGTCGGCACGTTGGCGCTCATGCCGAGCAGTTCGCACATCGGGATGCAGCCGGGGCAATGCGGGGGAGGGGCGACGTTTAGGAGTGTTCGGCCGCCCGAACAACGGCTTTCGCGCCGTTCAGCGCGCCAGATAGTCGGTGAGCGTCATGCCGACGAGGATGGCGACCCAGAAGAAGCCCAGCCCCGAGAACAGCCGCACCAGCGGCGGCTCGTGGATCACCTCCATGGAGACCAGGAGGATCAGGGCCACCATCACGGCGACGACGAGGAGTTCGACGATCCAGACCTGCGCGAAGGGCAGGGTGGCGCCGAGCGTGACGTTGACGGCGAGCAGGGCGAGCAGCGCCAGGAAGGTCAGCACCGGCGTGCGCAGGCGCCGTCGGAGCAGCGCGCGGTCGTCTGCGCTGAGGGCGGCGAGGGGATTTCGCATCGGCGTCCTACCGGTTGACCACATAGAGGATCGGGAAGGCCAGGATCCAGACGAGGTCGATGAAGTGCCAGTACAGGCCGTAGACCTCGATCCAGTTCTGGTGCCGGGACAGGAAGCCGGCCTTGGCGGCCAGACAGGTCATGCCGAGCAGGAGCGCGATGCCGGTGAAAAGGTGCAGCGCATGCAGGATCGTGGCGACGTAGTAGAGATTCACGAACAGGCGCGCGGCCGGTGTCTCGACGAGCGCGAAGGGCCGATCGTCCAGGAACGGCATCATGTGCTCGTCCCAGTCGGCGTAGTACTCGTAACCCTTGAGCACCAGGAACAGGCTGCCCAAAGCCGCGGTGGCGAGCATCGCCCGGACCATCGCGCGCTGCCAGCCGATGCGCGAGAATTCGATCGCCATCGACATGGTGAGCGACGAGCAGATCAACACCACCGTGTTGGTGGCGCCGATCCAGAATTTGAGGTGCCTGGCCGCCGCGATCGTCGCTTCGGGATGCTGGATCCGGGTGATCAGCGCCACCAGGAACAGGGCCGAGAACAGCAGCAGCTCGGTGATCAGCCACGCCCAGATGCCGAGCTTGGCCGCCTCGCGCTGCTGGGCCACCGTCTCGAAATGTTGGGCGCGGGCGACCCCGACTCCGTCTGCCAGCCGCTGGCTCATCCGTGCTGGTCCCGGGATTCCCGTGCCTGGATCGGGTAATCGTAGGGGATGCGCGGCACTTCGGGCGGCGTGAGGAAATTGTGCGTCGGCGGCGGGGAAGAAGTCTCCCATTCGAGCCCCTTCGCGTTCCACGGGTTGGCGGGCGCCTTCCGCCCGAACCACAGCGAATAGACGAGGTAGAGCATCGGGAAGATGTAGCCCGCCGCCAGGATCGTGGCGCCCGCGGAGGAGAGCACGTTGAGGAGCTGGAACTCGGCCGGATAGGTCGCGTAGCGCCGCGGCATCCCGAGATAGCCCAGGATGAATTGCGGGAAGAAGGTGACGTTGAAGCCGAGGAAGATCAGCAGCGCCGAGACCCGGCCCCAGGGCTCGCTGTACATCCGGCCGGTGAACTTCGGCCACCAGAAGTGCAGGCCGCCCAGGAAGGCCAGAACCGTGCCGCCGACCATGATGTAGTGGAAATGCGCGACCACGAAATAGGTGGCGTGGATGTGCTGGTTGATGGCGAGCGTCGCCAGGTAGAGGCCGGTGAGCCCGCCGAGCACGAACAGGCCGATATAGCCCATCGCGTAGAGCATCGGCGTATCGAGCCGCAGCGAACCCTTATGGATCGTGGCGGTCCAGTTGTAGACCTTGACGGCCGACGGCACCGCCACCGCGAAGGACAGCGCGGAGAAGACCAGCGAGGCCAGGTCGCTCTGGCCGTTGACGAACATGTGGTGCCCCCAGACGAAGAAGGTCACGGAGGCCAGCCCGATCGACGCGTAGGCGACGAAGCGGTAGCCGAACAGCTTCTTCTGCGCGAAGGCCGGCACGATCTCCGAGATCACCCCCATGCCGGGCAGGACCATGATGTACACGGCCGGGTGCGAGTAGAACCAGAACAGGTGCTGGAACAGCACCGGGTCGCCGCCATAGGCCGGGTCGAACACCCCGATATGGAAGGCCCGCTCCATGATCAGCAGGATCAGGGCCGTGGTGATGACGGGGGTCGCCAGGAGGAAGATCAGGCTCGTGGCGTAGTGCGCCCAGACGAAGATCGGCAGCTTGAACCACGTCATGCCCGGCGCCCGCATGGTGTGGATCGTGACCACGAAATTGAGGCCCGTGAGGATCGACGAGAAGCCCACGATGGTGACGCCGATCAGCGCCGGCAGGACCCAGGTGTTCGAGAAGGCGGTGGAGAGCGGCGCGTAGAAGGTCCAGCCGGTATCGACGCCGCCCAGGACCACCGAGACCAGCGTGAACAGCGCGCCCGCCATGAACACGTACCAGCTCGTCAGGTTGAGCTTCGGGAAGGCGAGATCCTTGGCCCCGATCATCAGCGGGATCAGGAAATTGCCAAAGGTCGCGGGGATCGACGGGATCAGGAAGAACCACACCATCACCACACCGTGGATGGTGAACGCCTTGTTGTAGGTGTCGTTGGTCATGATCGCGCCGTTGGGCACGACCAGGGCCAGGCGCACCACGCCGGCCGCCAGGGCGCCGATCACGAAGAAGCCGGTGATCGAGACCAGATAAAGGATCGCGATGCGCTTGTGGTCGGTGGTCAGGAACCACGAGCGCAGGGTCGATTCCGCGTGCAGATAGTCTGTCTTGCGCCCGAGCGTCGCGTCCGGCGTGTGCGGTTCGCGGCGTGCGGTCCCGCCGATGCTGCCCGATGCGCTCATCATGTCACCTTCATGGCGTCGCTTGCGCGGCGTTGCCGGAAGCCGGCGCCGGGTAGGATTTCAGGAAGTCGACGAGGCGCCCGAGCTCGTCGGCCGGGATCCGGCCGGCGAAGCTCGGCATGACCTGCTTGATGCCCCCGGCGAGCCGGTCGCCGTTCGGGTTCAGGATCTTCTCGCGCAGCCACGCGTCGTCGGCCGTCACGGTGCGGCCGTCGGCGAGCTTCACAGAGGATCCGTACAGGCCGGCGAGGCTCGGCGCCTTCACGGGCGAGTCGGGCTCGTGACAGCCGGCGCAGCCATAGGCCTCGTAGAGGGCGCGGCCAGCCGCGACCTTGCCCTGCTGCGCGCCGGCATGGGTCAGCCAGTCCTGGTAGTCACCCGGGTTCATGAAGGTGACCTCGCCGCCCATGATGGAATGGTCGGTGCCGCAATACTCCGAGCAGTAGAGGTGGTAGGTGCCGATCTTGTCGGCCTTGAACCACAGGTCGGTGTAGCGGTCGGGCAGGGCCGCCACCTGCATCCGGACGGCGGGCAGGTAGAGGGCGTGGATCACGTCCTGGCTGATGATGTGCAGCCGGATCGGCTGGCCGATCGGCACGTGCAGGTCGTTGATCTCGGCCTGGCCGGTGGGGTGCTGGAACTTCCACATCCATTGCCGGCCGACCGCCTCGATCACCAACGCGTCCGGGGGGGCGTTCTTCGAGGCGACGAACAGCTTGGCGCCCCAGACGAAGAAGATCAGCGTCAGCAGGAACGGGATCAGCATCCAGCTGATCTCGATGAGGTTCGAGCGGATGCCGGAGGGCTGCCGGTCCGCCTCGGAGCCCTCGCGGTAGCGCAGGGCGAAGTAGGTGATCGCCACGAAGACCGGCACGGTCAGCAGCAGCGTCAGCACCGTGAAGGCCAGGATGAGGACGTCCGTCTCGACAGCATTGGCCGAGACCGCGGCGGGCCAGAGCTGGAGGGAATCGTGGCTCGGCGTCATCGGTCTAGCGCTCCGGCGCGTCGAGGGAGCGGCCGACGATCAGCTCCATGGCCCGGCCGACCGGGATGCGGGCGCGGGTGCGGTCCGGGTCGCGATATCCGTAGCCGGATAGCCGCGCCGACGCCTCCGCCCGCGCGCGGTCGATGTCGGCGTAGGGGTTCGCCTGGAGGTTCGGCGCCGGCGGCATGAGCCGCGCGGTCTGCTGCGGCGTCAGCGCGGGGAGGGCCCGGCGCTGGCTCGCGCTGAAGGCGCCCATCAGCCAGACCATGGTTCCGACCACCGCCAGGGCCGAGAGCGCCAGCCCCGCCATCACCAGCGCGGTGTTGCGGACGTTGACGTCGCGGGTCTCGTGCCCGGGATCGTCGGGATCGCGCTGGGTGTTGGCCGGGGCGCCGCGGGCCGGCCGGCCGTTCAGGAGGCCGGTCCCGCGCAGGGTCAGTCCGGCCAGGATCGCCGGGATCAGGCCGGGACCGGGGGCGCCGCCCTCGCTCACGCCGGCCTCCCGGTGCGACGGGCATCCGGCGCCGTTCGCGCGGCGAGCCCGCGCAGCCCGGGATGGAGCGCGGCAGCAAGGCAGGCCACCGCCAGGGCGGCGAGCCCGTCGGCCGGGCGGATCACGAACCGGTCGCGCAGGGCCGGCGTGACCAGCCAGAACATCTCAAGGGCGTGCACGGCCAGCGCCGCACCGGCGAGGATCCGCGTGGTCGGGCGCCCCGGCCGAAGCGTCGCCAGTCCGGCGAGCACGACGACGATTCCCGCGACGATCGAAAGCCCCCGCCCGAGCCCGCCGCCGCGGGCGAAGTACCACGACACCTCCGGGGGCAGGTTCGCCGACCAGACGATCAGGAACTGCACGAAATGCATGAACGCCCAGAGCCCGAGCAGCACGACCAGGGGCACCAGCCGGCCGCGCCCCGGCGCGGTGCGCCCGCGGCCGACGGGCTCCGGCTCCTCCCAGGCGAGCAGGATCGCGGCCGCGAAGGCGAGGCCGCTCCAGGCCGTCATCACCAGGAGGCCGAGCAGGGTGGAATCGAGCCGCGGATCGAGGGAGGCGATCACGTCGGTCGTAAACAGGGTGCCCACCACCGCGTGCAGGCCCACCGCCGGCACCGTGCGGCCCTCGCCCGGCTCGTCGAAGGGCCGCGCGAAGCGAGCCGAGAGCCAGGTCCAGACCGCCAGGTAGGCGATCACCCTCGCCACGAAGAACGGCGGCGTGAACCACAGGGCCGCGAGCGGCGTGCGCGGCGCCGCCCCGACCCAGGGGTAGACCAGGGGCGCGCCTGCGAGCAGCGGCAGCCCCAGGATTGCCGCCGCCGGCATCAGCGCCATCAGCCGGCGCAAGCCCGCCAGCATCTCGACGCCGCCGCGCTCACGCACCCGCTTTCCGAAGCGCTCAGCCACGATCGTCACCGGCAGGGCGCCCACCGGCAGGGCCAGGAGGACCAGCCAGGCGGCGAGGTAGGAGACCACCGCCCCGCGCCGGCCGGCCGCGAGCCAGCACAGCGCCAGCAGGCCGAGCCCGGCGAGGCCCAGGAAAACAGAGCGCAGCAGAACGGAGCGGCGGCGCGGGCGCCTCATCGCGTCGCCTCCAGCCGGGTCCGGTCGTCCGGCGGCAGGCTCGCCACTGCAGCGTCCTGGCTGAGTTGGAGGGCGCGGACATAGGCGACGATCGCCCAGCGGTCGGCGGAGGGGATCATCTGCGCCATGCCCAACATCGCGCGCCTTCCCTTGGCGATGGCGTCGTAGATCTCGGCCGCGGGGGCCGCGCGCAGAGGTCCGCCGGTGAGGTCGCCGGCCGGCGGGAAGCCGCGCGCCACGATCATGCCCCGGCCGCGTCCGTCCTCACCGTGGCAGGGCGTGCAGAACACCCCGTAGCGCTGCCGGCCCCGGTCCAGCAGGTCCCGGCTGATCGCCTGCGGCTGCGGCACCTCCCGGGACGGATCGGTCCGCGGCACGGTGCCGGCCACGGGCTGGCGCATGGTGATCTGGCGCGGGAAGAACGGGTTCCGGTCCCAGGTCTTGGCTCGGGCCTGATCGGCCATGTCGGCCTCGCCGCAGCCCGTGAGGGCCAAGGGGACCAGAAGAGCGAGGCGGACGGCGCACCTCATCGCGGGATCCTGCGGATCTCGAGGGGGCGCCCGCCCCCGGCCGGCAGGCCCGCGAGCCGCCGCTCGATCCGCGCCGGGTCGAACCGGTCGCCGCGTGCCTCCGCGGAGAGGAAGAAGCGGTCGTCCGAGGCGCGCAGGAAGCCCGGGATGTTGAAGGCCGGGTGGTTCAGCCGCGGCAGGCGGTTGAGCACCAGAAGCGCGAGGTGGATCGCGATGCAGCCGGTCATCATCGCGAAGGAGACGCTCGGCACCACGAAGGAGGGCCAGGAGAGACGCGGACGTCCGCCGATCAGGAAGACGTAGTCGTAGGCCGTCGCGTAGACGCACATCCCGAAGAAGCCCGCGCCGCCGAGCAGCGCGCCGGTGAGCGCGTAGGGCAGGATCGAGCGGCCCTCCAGGCCGAGCGCCCGCAGGGTGCGGGGCATCGGGACCGGACCGTGCCCGTCCAGATGGACATGATCCGGGCGGATCCCCGACACGGCCTGAAGGGCGGCGGCGAGGTCGGACTGGCTCGCGAAGGTGGCGGATACCCCCCAGAGCGGGGCCGGCCCCGGATTCTCCTCGGGGCGGGCGGCGCGGGACGAGGCCTCGCGGGTGGCGGCCTCCGCGGCTTGGGCCCGCGCCAGGGCGAGGCGGCGGCTCTCGATGATCGAGATGGCCGGGAGATAGCGCAGGAACAGCAGCAGCAGGGCCAGGAACAGGCCGACCGAGCCCGCGAAGGTGGCGATGCCCCAGAGATCCACTCCGTAGGGCAGCTTCGAGGACGGCAGGAAGTCCTGGGTGAGGGTCACCACGAGCACCATCACGTGGTCGGCATAGGCGCCGACCGCCACGAGGAGGCCGACCGCGGCGATCGCCGGCGGCGCCGTGCGGGCGCGAGCCGACCACAGGACCTGGGCGGGCAGGACGAGGCCGAGGATCGCCGTCCAGGACACGAGGGCGTGGTCGCCGGTCATGCGCCGCACCAGCACCGCCCGCCCCTCCGGATCGCCGTTGAGGAACGTGTCGAAATACTCGGCGGCGTAGCAATAGGCGCTGGCGCAGCCGAGGCACAGCAGCAGGCGGCCGAGCACGTCGAGGTGGCGGGCGGTCACCAGGGCGTCCAGGCCGTAGACGACGCGGATCAGCACCACGATCACCGCGGTGACGCCGACGCCGGAATAGACCGCGTTCACCAGGAAGCTCACCGGCAGCAGCGTGCTGTGCCAGCCCGGCATCAGCGAGCCCGCGAGCATCACGGAGGCGCCGGTCTGGACCGAGACCACCAGCAGCACGCCGAGCAGCGCCACCGTCCGGTAGGCCTGGACCCAAATCTGCCAGTGGGCGGCCGAGCCGCGCCAGCCCGAGGCGAACAGGCCATAGGCCTGCGCGCGGAACAGCGCGAGCTTGCGGGTCGGCGCCTTCGCGTCGGCCTGGCGCATCGCCTCCGCGAAGGCGCGGTCGCGCAGGGTTGCGAGGTCCGGCAGCAGGCCGATGAACCAGAGGCTCACGCAGATCACCAGGAAGGACACGATGTCGATCGCGTCCCACAGCAGCGGCGAGCGGAACTGCGGCCAGAGGTCGTAGGTGTTGGGGTAGGGCAGGTTCCAGAAGAAGAACCACGGCCGCCCGAGATGGATGATCGGGTAGAGCCCGGCGGCCGCGGTGGCCAGCAGCGCCAGGGTCTCGGCGATGCGGTTCACCGCCCCGCGCCACTCCGCCCCGAGCAGCAGCAGAACCGCCGAGACCAGCAGGCTGCCCGACGCCACGCCGATCCACCAATCGTAGCTCGCGATGTCGAGCGCCCAGACGACGGCGTTGTTGTTGCTCCAGATACCGGGGCCCGCATAGAGCAGATAGCCGAGGGTGAGGACGAACAGGCCGAGCAGCGACACGGCCCCCGCGAACGCGATCCACCAGCGCCGGTTGCGCGGATGCGTCAGCGGGATCGCGGTCACCGCGCCGCCGATGACCCGGAGGGTTTCCTCGGGTCCGATCAGGGGGCCGGCTGACGGGCCGCCGAGGAGGGTGTCGGACATGCTCAGCCCTCCCGTCCGGCCGCATCGGCCGCGGGCGCGAGCCCGGCGAGGTACGTGGTGCGCGGCCGCGTGTTCAGGTGGCCGAGCAGCGCGTATTCCCGGGGTTCCCTCCGGGCGGCCGAGACGCGGCTGTCCGGGTCGGCGACGTTGCCGAAGGTGATCGCCCGGGTCGGGCAGGCGCCCTGGCAGGCGGTCTCGACGGCGCCGTCGGGGATCGGGGCAGCGGCGTCGCTCTGGGCGTCCTTGGCCGACGTGATCCGGGCCGCCGCGATGCGCTGGATGCAGTAGGTGCACTTCTCCATCACGCCGCGGGCGCGCACCGTGACCTCGGGGTTGCGCTGCTGCTGCTGAACCGGGGTCAGGCCGCCGGTATAGTCGAGGTAGTTGAAGCGGCGGACCTTGTAGGGGCAGTAGCTCTGGCAGGTCCGGGTGCCGACGCAGCGGTTGTAGACCTGCAGGTTGAGGCCCTCGCTGTCGTGCAGGGTCGCCTCCACGGGGCAGCCGACCTCGCAGGGCGCCTGCTCGCAATGCATGCACGGCACCGGCTGGAAATGCGTCGTCGGCGCGTCGAGGCCGCCCGCATAGTAGCGGTCGACCCGCAGCCAGCCCATCCAGCGGCCTTTCTCCACCTCGTCGCGGCCGACAACCGGGATGTTGTTCTCCGCCTGGCAGGCGGTGACGCAGGCGTTGCAGCCGGTGCAGGCGTCGAGGTCGATCGCCATGCCCCATTGCGCCGCCCCCCCAGGGTCCTGTCTCTCCGGGGGCGGATAGAACGAGGCGGGCGCGGGCGCCCCCTTCGGATCGCCCACCGGCGCGGCGCCGAGCGCCTGCACGCGCACGATGTCCTGGCCCTCCATCGTGCCGAGGTGCTGCGTGGTCGCCGGCATGCCGCGCCGGCCGGTCTTCCTCAGTCGCGCGCCGGCGAGCCGCCAGGGCGTCTCCGACGGGCGCAGGGCGGCGGCGGCGTAGCCGAGGCCGTGGGACAAGTGGTCCGGTACGTCGCGGCCGTAGCCGAGGCTCAGGGTCACCGTGTCCTCGGCCTGGCCCGGCAGGATCCAGGCCGCTCCCTCGATCCAGCGACCATCCGCCTCGATCCGCACCACGTCGCCCGTGGCGATGCCCTCACGCTCGGCGAGCCGGGGGCTGAGGGCCACCACGTTCTCCCAGACCACCTTGGTCAGGGGCTTCGGCAGTTCCTGGAGCCAGGCGAGGTCGGCATGGGTGCCGTCCCAGAGGGTCGAATCGGGGCGGAACACCACCTCGATCCCGCCCGGCGGCGCCTCCGGCGGGGAGGGCGGCGCGAAGGCCTGAACGCTCTGTGTGAGGGCGACGTCCCGGGGCTCGTGGGCGCTGTCTGGCCAAAAACCCCGGCGCAGGGCGTCCGAAAAGCGGCCGTGGAACGCCGCCTCGTCCTCACCCTCGTTTCGCCAGCGCGCCTTGAGCAGGCCCGACGCGTCCTCGACGCCTTCTCCGCCTTCGCCACCGGCCAGGAAGGCCAGCATCTCCGGCAGCGTACGGCCGTTGTAGAGCGGCGCCACCGTCGGCTGGATCAGCCCCACAGTCCCGTCGAGCGCGCGTGCGTCGCCCCAGGATTCCAGCGGATGGGCGGTGGGCAGATGCCAATCGGCATGCGCGCCGGTCTCGTCGTAATAGAGCCCGGCATGGATCTTGAGCGGCACGCGCGCCATCCGGGCGGCGAAGTCGAGGGCGCCCGGCGCCTCGTAGACCGGGTTGGCGCCGAGCACGAACAGCGCCTGGATGCCGCCCCGCTCGATCGTCTCCGCCAAGTCCGCCAGAGTCCCCGCGCCCTGTTCCACAACGGGCTCCGTGTGCCGCAGGCTCGCCCCGGTATTGCCCAGCGCGCCGTTGAGGCGATGGACCAGTTCATGCAGCTCCGGGGTGGCGGTCAGGCCGGCCGTGACGATGCCGGCGCCCCGGGCCCCGGCCAGGGCCTTGCCGGCGCCCCGCGCCCAGCGGGAAACGGGATCGTCGCCCGCGGGGGCCGCGCCGCCCGCGGTCACACCCAGGAGATCGCGGGCGAGGGCCTCGAGGCGGCCGGCCGGGACCGAGACGCCGTGATCCGCCTTGGCACTGGTGAGCGTCGGGGTCGGCGCCGCGGCGTGCAGGGTGAGGAGGCGGCCCTCCGCGTAGGCCGCGCGCCTCGCCGCGCTCCAGCGCCGGGACAGGCCGACCTGGCCCGGGCCGAGGTCGAGGAAGTCGCCGTCGAGCGCCACGATGGTGCGCGCGCGGCCGAAATCCGGGATCGTCTCCAGCGGCCGTCCATAGGCGCGGCGGGCGCCCTCGTAGACCGCATCGCGTCCGGCGCCCGCACCGACGAACCAGCGGAGCGCCGGAAAGGCGGCCCGCAGCCGGGCGATCTGCGCCGCCACGGTGGGCGAGGTCACCGGGCCGGTCAGCAGCGCCATGCCGGCGCCCCGGGCCTCGCGCCAGGCCGGCATCTGCGCCTGTATCGCCACCCGGAACGCCGCCCAGGAACTCGGCCGGCCGAGATGCTGCACCGCCTGCGAGCGGAACGGGTCATAGAGGCCGAGCACGGAGGCCTGAGCCAGCACGTCGGTGCCGCCGAGGCTCCAGGGATGTTCGGGATTGCCCTCGATCTTCAGCGGCCTTCCGTCCCGGGTGGTGACCAGGATGCCGTTGCCGAACCCGTCGAACAGCGCCGAGGAGGCGTACGACAGGGCCGTGCCCGGCACGATCCGCTCGGGCTGGTTGACGTAGGGCACCTCGAAGTGGCGACTCCCGCCATCGCCGCAGGCCGTGAGCCCGCCGAGTGCGAAGGAGGCCGCCATCAGCTTGAGGAAGCCGCGCCGCTCCGGGGCCGCGGCGAGCCGCGACGCTGAAGGGAATTCGGCGGCGAGGTAGTCGCGGAACTCCGGGCTGTCGGCCACGGCGTCGAGGCTGCGCCAGAAGCGCGGCCCGTCGCTGCCGGCGAGTTTCTCGCGCAACGCCGCGATGTCGGGCCTGCTGGTCATCGGTGGCAGATCCCGCACTCGGTCAGCCGCGCGCCGCCGCGGATGTGGTACTGGGCCACGAGCTTCGGCCCGAGCGTCGCCTGGTTAGCCGGGGGCGACCAGGCCATGTTCCAGACCTGATCCGGCGTCCGCACATACTTCTCCGGCGCCCGGTGGCAATCGAGGCAGAACTGCATCTCGAAGGCGTTGGCCCGGTAGGTCATCTGCATCGACGTGACATCGCCGTGGCAGGTCGAGCAGCCGATGCCCTTCGTCACATGCACCGAGTGGTTGTAGTAGACGTATTGCGGCAGCTTGTTCAGCCGCACCCATTCCAGCGGCTTGTCCTGCGCGTAGCTGTCGCGCACCGGCTTGAGCATGTCCGAGCCTGTCCAGATCTGCGAATGGCAGGTCATGCAGGTGTGGGTCGGCGGGATGCCGGCGGTGGCTTCCTTCTCGACGGTGGTGTGGCAGTAGCGGCAATCGACGCCGAGCTCGCCGGAATGGTGCTTGTGGCTGAACGGCAGCGGCTGGGCCGGCGCGACGCCGACGCCGGTGACGTAGTTCGAGCGCACGATCCCGGCCGCCAGGACCGGCAGGCCGACCACACAGGCCACCCCGGTCATCAGCGCGAGGCGGTAGATCGCGTCCGCCCCGGGGCTGAACAGCTGCGCCATCAGGCGAGCCCGCGGGACGCCACGATCCGGCCGCCGGGTTCGGTCAGCTCAGCCTCTCGCCGCAAGCGTCGCCCCACCCTCTGATTCCGGCTCGGAATGCGCGGCCACGCCCGCGCGGAGCGGCCACGCAGCGCGAAAGCCGCCACGCGATCGTCTCCCGCCGTCGATCGACCAGTTAGAGCATTTCCAGACCGGAACCAGAACCTGTATTACAGGGATGGCTTGTCGCGCAGGGCAGCGCCCTCGCCACGTCGCGCGGAGGCACTTCCCGCGGGCGGCGCGAGGGCCTATGCGGTGCCGGGCCGCGGCACGGCCGCGCGATCCCGCCCCGGACCCGCATGGATTCCGATCCCCTCGTCCTGACCTGGCGCGCCGCGCGGCGCCTGCACGCGACCGCGGCCCTGCTCGCGGTCGGACTCGGCGGTCCGCTCTGCGCGCTTGCCCTGCTGTGCCTGCGCGACCTGGTCGCGGTGCTGCCGCGCGACGAGGCGCCCGCGCTCCCGTTCCTGCGCCTCGTCGTGTCGCTGCCGGGCCGCGAGCTCGTGCTGGCGCGCGGCGTCCCGATGCCCCCCGCCGATCTGGAACTGGCCGCCTTCCTGTGCATCGCCACCTCCGCGCTGGCGCTGGCGGGCCTCGGCTGGCTCGTGGCGCGCCTATGCTTCAAGGCCCAGAACCGGGCCGCGGACGCCGTGCGGGAGAACGTCCTGCGGGCGATCCTCGATGCGCCGGCCGGGGCCCGGGACGAGGCACGCAGCCTCGCCCGCCTCGTCGGCGAGGTGCTGGCCCGGGCCGATCGGCTGCTCGCGGCGGGCATCGTCGTGCCGGCGATGACCTGCGCCGCGCTGCTCCTGGCGCTGGGCTTCGCGGGGCTCGCGGCCCCCCGGCTCATCCCGGCCGCGGCGCTGGGACTGGCGGCGATCGGCCTCGCCTACGGGCTGGTGCTGGAGCGGGCGCGCGACCGGCAGGAGCTGCGCCTGCGCACGAGCGCCAGGGCGGAGACGAACCTGAACGACCTCGTGCGGCGGCTGCCGGCCGTGCGCGGGCATGGGGCGGCCGCCCTCGAGCGATCGCGCATCGCCGCCCGGGTCACTGCGATGCGCACCAAGGTGGCGCGGGCCGAGGCGCGACTGGCCTATGCCCGCGCGCCGGCGCTCGCCCTGGCGGTGATCCTGCCGGCCATCGCCATCGGCACGGCACTGTGGCGCTCGGCGGCGCCGGGGAATCCGCCGACCGTCCCGGTCGATCCCGCCGCGCTCCTGGCGGCGACGGGCGCCTTCGGCCTCGCCGGCTGGCTCGCGGGTATCTGCGCCCGCCTCTGGACGGTGCGCAAGGCCGTCCGCCCGCGCTTCCGGGACCTGGTGCGGATCATCGCGGGCCTCCAGGGCCGGCAGGCGCGGGGCGGCCTGACCGGGCTCGCCCCCCCGCCGCTCCCCCGGTCCGGGATCCTGGCGACCCAGGGCGTCGGTGCCTTCGATCCGGCGACCGGCGAGCGGCTGACCGGCGTCGACGTGGCGGTCGCCATGCCGGGCCACGTGGCGATCACCGGCAGCCGCGGCAGCGGCGCCCGGGTTCTCGCGGCCGTCCTGGCGGGCCAGGTCGAGCCGACTGCGGGCGCCGTCACCTACGCGGGCGCGGACCTGCGCGGCTTCGACGCCTCGGAGCGCGCCCGCCGCATCGCCTTCGCGGCCGGGGAGGCGATCCTGATGGAGGGCTCGCTCCGGCAGAACCTGCTCTACGGCACCGAGCCGGACACCGCGCCCGACGACATCGCGCTCATCGGGATCAGCCGGCTCACGGGGCTCGACGGCTTCGTCTACGCCCGCGGCCTGACCGGCCGCCTCGACCCGGCGACACAGCCCCGGCTGGCAGCGGCGATCGTGTCGGCCCGGCAGACCATGCGGGCTGCGCTGGCCGCCAAGGGGGCCGAGCGCCTGGTCGAGCCGTTCGACCCGGACCGCTACAACCATCAGGCCAACATCGGCGAGAACATCCTGTTCGGCGAGCCGGTGGGCGGCGCCTTCGCGCCGCTCCGCTTCGCCCGCCACCCCTACCTGCGGGCGGTGCTGGAGGCCGAGGAGCTGGTGCGCCCGCTCACGGAGATCGGCCTGTCGGTCGCCCGCAGCACGGTCGAGATCTTCGCGGATCTGCCCAACGACCATCCGCTGTTCGACGCCTATTCGCTGTTCCAGGCCTCGGAGCGCGGCTACTTCGAAGACCTCGTGTTGCGCCTGCCCGATGCCGCGAGCCTGCGCCGGGGATCGGCGGGCCAGCGTGACCGCACGCGGCTGATCGGGCTGGCGCTGCGCTACAGCGAGTCCCGGCACCGCTTCGGGCTGATCGACGCCGCGTTCGAGCAACGGCTGGTTCAGGCGCGCCGCTCCTTCGCCCGGATGCTGCCGTCCCACCTCGCCGGGGCGGTCGAGTTCCACGATCCCGGCCGGGTCAATCCGGCCGCGAGCCTGGAGGAAAACCTGCTGTTCGGGCGGATCAGCCTCGGGGAAGCCAACGCCGAGCCGCGGGTGCGTGCGCTGGTGCGGCGGGTACTCGCCGACGAGGGGCTCGAAGCCTCGGTCTACGGCCTGGGCCTCGACAGCCGGGTGGAGATCCAGCCCAGCACGGGAGCGCTCGCGGACGGCGCGATCAACGCCCGCGAGCGGGTGGCGATCGAGCTGGCCCGCTGCCTCGCCCGCGAGCCCGACATCCTGATCGTCGCGATCGCGCCCGACGAGCGCAAGGCCGAGGGCGTTCGCGAGCGTCTCGCCCGGCTTCGGCAGGCGCGGGCCGGGCGAGGCTTCATCGTCTGCCTGCCCGAGACGGACGTTCTGGAGGGGATCGAGCCGTTCGACGCGGTGATCGCGGTCGAGAACAGCGCCGTGGTCCCGCCCCCGGCCACCCGGGCCGCCGAGGTTGAAGCCGCCCTGTCCTGAGCGGCGGCCTCACGACTGCCGCAATGGCCCGTCAGGTCCAGGGAGCCGTACCCGGCCGGCGCCAGTCCCGGTTGCTTTTGCGCGGACGGTTCATGCCCCTTCCGATCCCGATTGCCCTTGCCGCTGGCCTCGCGCTCCTGGCCCTGTGCGGCCCCGCCGCGGCGCAGGCCGGGAAGGCCGAGGCGCCGATCCCGGCCGCGACGCTGGCCCTGATGGCGCAGAAGGGCACCGCGGCCTCTTCCCCGGTCCTGTTCCGGGCCTACAAGAAGGAATCGGAGATCGAGGTCTGGAAGAAGGGCCCGGCCGGGTTCGTCTACATCAAGACCTTCCCGATCTGCCGCTGGTCCGGCCAGCTCGGGCCGAAGCGCAAGAACGGCGACCGGCAGACTCCGGAGGGGTTCTACACGGTGCCCCGGCGCCAGATGAACCCGAACTCGCACTATTACCTGTCCTTCGACGTCGGCTATCCCAACGCCTACGATCGGGCCCACGGGGGCACCGGCTCCGCCGTGATGGTGCACGGCATCTGCTCGTCGATGGGCTGCTTCGCCATGACGAACGGCACGGTCGGGGAGATCTACGCCATCGCCCGCGAGGCCCTGAAGGGTGGGCAGGCGGCCTTCCAATTCCAATCCTACCCGTTCCGGATGACCGCCGAGAACATGGCCCGCCACCGGATGGACCCGAACATCGCGTTCTGGCGCGAGCTCAAGGCCGGGTCCGACCGGTTCGAGGCGAGCCGGGAGGAGCTCCAGGTCTCGGTCGCGGCTGGCCGCTACGCCTTCGCGCCGTCCCGGGACCCCGCCCGGGAGGCGGCCGTCGCCACGCGCCGGGCCGTGGAGGAGGCGCGCATGGCGGCGCTGGCCGAGACCGGCGAGCCCGCCGTGCGCACCACCTATTCCGACGGCGGCCAGAACGCCTTCTGGGCGGCCTACACGGCCCGGGGCGGTGCGGTCGGCGACATCAGCCGGCCGGAGGCCTTGGCCTTCGCCGGCCAGGAGGTCGTGGTCGTGCCGGGCCACCGTCCGCCGCATCCGGTGCCGGAAGCCGTCTGGGCCAAGTGGGCCGCGCCCGATTCCGCGCTCTCGCCGAGGCGGATGGCGGGATTCGTCCCGGTCTACGAGCGCACGCCCGACCCGTTCGCGGCGCTCGCCGCGTTCCCGGCCCGCTACGGCGACGGTCTCCCCTCCATGCTGGCGGCCGGCCTCAGCGGATCCGGCGGGGCGGTCGCGGCGGCCCTGGGTCCGGCCGGATCGTCCTCTGGACTCCTCGCCTCCGCCGAGCGCCTCTAGGGATGCCGGGCCCCCGGGACGCGGCCGGTCCGTGTGCGCGGCCGCACATCACGGCGGTCCGAGGCTCACCAATTCATGGTACGGCAGGAGATGGACGGTACTCCTGTTCCGTCGGCCTGCCGTATTCAGAGCTACCTTCCCGGAACGGCGACGGGGTCTCGATCGTAACCGATCGGGATCGACTGTCCGCAGATTCGTGATCGCCATGTCCAACTGTTCCGAGCCGACCATCTGTGCGGCCGACGAGGACCTCGTCCTCCGCTTCTGGGGTGTCCGCGGCTCGACCCCCGTGAGCGGCCCGCAATACGCCGAGTTCGGCGGCAGCACGCCCTGCATCGAGGTCCGCTGCGGCCAGCGGATGTTCGTGGTCGATGCGGGCTCGGGCATCTACAATCTCGGGCAGGGCCACCGCACCGACCTCCCGAAGGAGGTCGACCTGCTGTTCAGCCATCTCCATCTCGACCACACCGCGGGCCTTCCCTTCTTCAAGCCGGCGGTCCTCGACTGCGACCGGGTGATCAACACCTATTGCGGCAATCTCGGCGGCGAATCGGCCGGCCCGACTCTCGACCGCCTGTTCGCGCCGCCGCTGTTCCCGGTTACCCTCGACAGGCTGTGCTGCACGTTCCGCCATCACGGCTTCGAGGCCGGGCAGACGCTGGTCTTCCCGGACGGGGCGCGGGTCGCCACCATCCCGCTGAACCATCCGCAGGGATCGGTGGGCTACCGGTTCGAGCATGGCGGCCGCCGCCTGTGCCTGATCAGTGACATCGAGCACAGCGACCCGTGGCCGGAGCCGGAACTGGCGCGGTTCGTCGCGGGGGCCGATCTGATGGTCTACGACGGAATGTTCACAGACGGCGAATATCCGACCTGCCGCGGCTGGGGGCACTCGACTTGGCAGAAGGGCGTCGAACTCGCCCAGAGGTCCGGCGTCAAGGCGCTTGCGATCATCCACCTGCATCCGGCCCACTCCGACACGGCTCTGCGCGACATGGAGGCGGATCTCCAGGCGGAGATGCCCACCGCCTTCATCGCCCGCGAACTGCAGAGCATCACGGTCGGCGCCCCACGCTCGGTCGGTCGCCGGTCGGGCGGCCGCCAACCGGTAGCGCGTGAGATCCGCCGTCGGATCAAGGTGGCCTGAGACTGCGCGCCAAGCGTCGAATGATCGCTCAGAGCCTGATGCGGAGCGGTGGAATCCGGTTTTCCGAACCCATCACGCGACGCCGAGCAGCTCAGGTGGGTCGCCCCTTACGCCCCCGGCTGAACCGGCCGAAAGCGAACAGCACGAACAGCGCAACACCGATGATCAGGATGCTCCAGCCGTAGTTGCTGACGAGCTGCTCGTCGATCGGGTGGCCGATCCGGCCGAGCGCGACGAGCAATCCGAAGACGGCGATCGCCGCCGAGACGAGCATCCCTAGAATCATCCTGGTCCCCGGCGCGGCCCGGCCGCATGCCTCGGCCGGGCGAATCAGTCCGTGGAAATGCACGGGACCGACACCCGTTCCCGATCGTTTCCCGGGCAGCCGCGCGGTAATCGGGCCTCGACGCGCACGGGCGGCTCCCAAGGCGCCGAACTTAGGCTAAGTAGGCCGCACGACGGCGCCCCGGGGCGCGCGAGGAGCCCGAGACCAAGGCGATGACCGGCCAAGAGACTACGCCTCAGGACAGCATGCCCGCATCCACCGCCGCACCGGGCCCCCTGCGCCCGCAATCCCAGCTCGTGACGATCTTCGGGGGCTCCGGCTTCCTGGGCCGCCACGTGGTGCGGGCGCTCGCCAAGCGCGGCTACCGGATCCGCGTCGCGGTGCGCCGGCCGGACCTCGCGCTGTTCCTGCAGCCGCTGGGCAAGGTCAACCAGATCGTGGCCGTCCAGGCCAACCTGCGCTACCCCGAATCGGTGGCCCGCGCGGCTGAGCGCTCGGACGTGCTGATCAACCTCGTCGGCATCCTTCAGGAGACCGGGTCGCAGAGCTTCGCGCGGCTCCAGGTCGACGGGGCGGCGGAGATCGCCCGCGCCGCCGCCCGGCAGGGCGCCCGGATGATCCACGTTTCGGCGATCGGCGCGGACCCGGCCTCGCCGTCCGTCTACGCCCGCACCAAGGCCGAGGGCGAGGCGCGGGTCTTCGCCGCCTGTCCGGACGCGGTGGTGTTCCGGCCCTCCCTGGTCTTCGGGCCGGGCGACAGCTTCTTCAACCGCTTCGCCGGCCTCGCCCGGGCGCTCCCGGTCCTGCCGCTGGCGGGCGGCCAGTCGCGCTTCCAGCCGGTCTTCGTCGGCGACGTCGCCGAGGCGATCGCCCGGGCGGTCGACGGCACCGTGGCCGGCGGAAAGGTCTACGAACTCGGCGGCCCGGAGGTGGCGACGCTGGATCATCTCGTGCGCTACATGCTGAAGACGATCCAGCGCAAACGCGCCGTCGTCGACCTACCCCTGCCCGTGGCCAAGCTTCAGGCCCGGCTGCTGGAGGTCGCCGACACCCTGACCTTCGGGTTGCTGCCCGACGCCCTGAAGCTCACCCGCGACCAGGTGATCCTGCTCCAGAACGACAACGTCGTGTCAGAGGCCGCGAAGGCCGAGGGCCGGACCTTTGAGGGCCTCGGGATCACCCCGACCGCCGCCGAAGCGATTGTGCCGGGCTATCTCTGGCCCTACCGCAAGGCCGGTCAGTTCGCCACCGACCGGGATGAGGAGGCTCTGTCCGAGGTGCCGGATACGACGGCGGCCAAGCCCATGGCGGCCGGCTCGCAACACCGGCCGAACACCGCCTCCGGGCCGGCGATCGGCGCGGATGCCGGCAGCGCACCCGGCAGCGCGCAGAGCCGGATGGGCATGCGTTGGGGCACCCGGACCCCGGGCTAGGTGGACCGGACGTTCGGAACCGGTGCGATGATCGCGCCCCCTCGGGACAGATCGGCAGGCCGGGTGTGAGACGCATCCTCGTCACCGGCGCCGCAGGCTTCGTCGGTGGCCATGTCCTGCCGCTCCTGGCGGGCACGGGCGACAGGGTCGCCGGGATCGGGCGCGGGCTTCCCCCGCGCCTGCCCGCGGGCGTCGCCTACGAGAGCATCGACCTCCTCGACGAGGCGGCGCTCGGCGCCTTCGTGGCGCGCTTCCGACCGACCGCGATCCTGCATCTGGCCGGCCTGGCCTCAGTGGCCGACTCCGCCAGCGGGCCGGGGCAGACCTGGCGGGTGAACGTCAACGGCCTGATGAACCTCGTGGCGGCGGTGGAGGCGGTGCCGGGCTGCACGTTCTTCTTCGTCAGCTCGGGCGAGGTCTACGGCAGCGCCTTCCTGGCGGGCCACGCCCTCACCGAGGAGGCAGAGCCCCTGCCGCGCAACACCTACGCACGATCGAAATGGGTCGGCGAGCAGCTGCTGCGCGACCTGCTGCCCCGGATCGGCGTGAAGCTCGTGGTGCTGCGCCCGTTCAACCACATCGGTCCGGGCCAGGACGAGCGCTTCGTCGTGGCCTCCTTCGCCGGGCAGATTGCCCGGATCGAGGCCGGCCTTGCACCGCCCCGGCTCGAGGTCGGCAACCTCTCGTCCTATCGCGACTTTCTCGACGTGGCGGATGTGGCGGGCGCCTATGCCGACTTGATCGGCCGGGCGGAATCCCTGGCCGACGGGAGCGTGTTCAACATCAGCTCCGGCCAGCCCCGCACGATCGCGAGCGTGCTCGACGGCCTGCGCGCCCTCGCGCAGGTCCCGTTCGAGATCCGCGTCGCCCCCGAGCGGGTGCGCCCCGCGGAGATCCCCCTGGCGGCTGGCGATGCCGGCCACCTGCGCGCCGCCACCGGCTGGGAGCCCCGGGTCGCCTGGGACGCCGCCCTGGCGCGGGTGCTGGACGATGCCCGAGTCCGGCTGGCGCGGGTTGGGGGCTGAGGGCCGAAGTGGTGGGTCAAGGGCGCAGGCGCGCCGCTCTCCCTCCCCCTCCTGCGGGGAAGGGCCTGCACACCCGCGCTCTACCCTACCGAACCACGCCCTTCGCCACGAGCGCGTCCCGGGCGTCGGCCGGGTAGTCCAGCCGTTCCGCCAGGATCTCGTGGCTCGAATCCCCGAGGCCCGGCGGCATGCGGCGAACCGGGAGGCGGCGCCCGTCGAGCCGGTAGGGCGGGGCGATGACGTGGGCGTTGCCGGCTCCCTCGACCACGAGCCCGGCTTCCTGCGACCGCTCGCAGGTGAGCGCCTCGCGCAGGCCCATCACCTCGCCGCACGGGATGCCCGCTCCGCGCAGGCGCGCGATCAGCGCCGCCCGGTCCCACTTGGCGAGCTCGGCCTCCAATATCGGAATGAAGGCGGCGCGATTCTTCGAGCGGTCGAGGTTGGTGGAAAAGCGCGGGTCGCTGCACAGGTCCGGGCGGTTCAACACCTGCTCGCAGAAGCGGCGGTACTGGCCGTTGTTGCCCACCGTGATCACCACCGGCCCGTCGCCGGCTTCGAACACCCCGTAGGGCACGATCGAGGGATGGGCGTTGCCGTAGCGCGGCGGATCGATGCCCCGGGCGAGCGCCTCCAGGCCGTAATAGGAGGTCAGCGCCACGCCGCAATCGAACAGGGCGAGGTCGATCGTCTTGCCGCGCCCGGTGCGCTCGCGCTGGAACAGGGCGGCGAGCACGGCCTGCGCGGCGTATTGCCCGGTGAACAGGTCCACCGCCGCGACCCCGAACTTCAGGGGCGGCCCCCCGGCCTCGCCGTTGAGCGCCATGACGCCGGATTCGCCCTGCACCACGAGGTCGTAGCCGGGCCGGCCGGCCTCCGAGCCGGCCGAGCTGTAGCCCGCGATCGAGCAGTAGATCAGCCGCGGGTTCTCGGCTGAGAGCGCCGCGTAGCCGAGGCCCAGCCGGTCTGCGCCTCCGGTCTTGAAGTTCTGCACCAGCACGTCGCTCTCGCGGGCCAGCGCCCTGACGATCGCCAGCCCCTCGGGCGTGGCGAGGTCGACCCCGATCGAGCGCTTGTTGCGGTTCACGCTGTCGAAATACGAGGTGTTGCCGGGGCTGGTTGGGACGCCCCAGTCCCGTGTGTCGTCCCCCCGCTCAGGATGCTCGACCTTGATCACGTCGGCGCCGAGATCGCCCAGAACCTGCGCGCACCACGGCCCCGCCAGGACCCGGGACAGATCGAGGACGCGGATCCCGGCGAGCGGGAGGTCGGGGGCGGAGTCAGCTTCCATCGAACAGATCCTCAGGCTCCCATCACGCCGTCGAGGCTGCGCACGGCCGCGACGAGCTTCGGGCGCACCACCTCCATGAGGAAGCGGGCGTCGGTGATGACGGTCGGCGCGCCGCAATTGACCGACATCGGCGGCAAGCCACCGCCGGGGTAGAACCCCACCGCGATGGCGCAGACCGTCTCCTGCCAGTCGCCGAACGAGGTGCAGCAGCCGATCTCCCGGTGCTCGGCCACGGCCCGGTCGAGACCGTCGCGCAGGGCGGGCCAGGCGACGGGGTCCAGGGCCTTCAGGTCCTCGTAGATGCTCTCGCGCTCGCGGTCCGGGCAGATCGCCACGTAGGCGCGCCCCATGGCGCTGCGGGCGAGCGAGATCCGCGAGCCGGTGTCGAGGTTCAGCGAGATCGCGGCCGGGCCGCGCTGGCAATCGACGTAGCGCATGCTGAGCCGGTCGCGCACCCCGAGCCCCACCGAGGCGTTCGCCGCCTCCGCCACCGCGCGCAGGACCGGCCGGGCGATGCCGCGCACGTCGAGGCCGCCCAGAGCCGCCGAGCTGAGGGCGATCGTCGCCGTGCCGAGCCGGTAGCGGCCGGTCTCGGGCAGGTGCTGCAGGTAGCCGAGCTTGGTCAGGGTGTAGGTCAGCCGCGACACGGTCGAGCGCGGCAGGCCGCAAGCCTCGGCGATGTCGTGGTTGGCGAGGCTCGTCCGGCCCGGGCCGAAGCAGGCGAGCACCGCAAGGCCCCGGGCGAGCGCCGTGACGAAGTGGCGATCCTCCTTCGCGCCGTCGGCGCCGGGCGCCGCCTCGTCGGGGTCGGGCAGAAGGGTGCCGTCCGCGCTCATCGGCGCAGGAACGCCGCGAAGGCCGCCTGCGCGTCCGGGCCGCGGCGCAGCGCGTGGAACACCTCCGCCTCCTCGGCGAGTGCGCGGGCGACGATCGCGTCGTGACCCCGGCGCAGGGCCCGCTTGGTGGCCACGATCGAGGCCAGCGGCAGGGCTGCCAGGGCCCGGGCCCGGCCGAGCGCCGTCTCCTGGGCCGCCCCTTCCGGGACGGCGGCGTTGACGAGGCCGGCCGCTACCGCTTCCTCGGCGCCGAAGGGCGCGCCGAGCAACAGCAATTCGGCCGCGCGCTTGAAGCCGGCTGCGAGCGGCAGGAGGTAGCTCGACCCGCCCTCCGGACTGAGGCCGAGCGCCGTGAACGGCATCCGGAAGCGGGCGCCGGCCCCGGCATAGGCCAGGTCGCAATGCAGGAGCAGCGTGGTGCCGATGCCGACCGCGTGCCCCTCGACCGCCGCGACGACGGGCTTCGGGCAGGCGCGCAGGGCGTTCAGGAAGGTCAGGCCGGGACTGTCGCCGCGCGTCCCAGGGCTCGGCTCGACATCCTGGAAATCCTTGAGGTCGTTGCCGGCGGTGAAGCAGCCGCCAGCCCCGGTGAGCACCAGGGCACGCACGGCCTCGTCCCGGCCCGCCGCGTCGAAGGCGGCGGCCAGGCCGGCATAGGTCGCCCGGTCGAGGGCGTTGCGCCTGTCCGGCCGGTCGATGGTGACCATCCGGATCCCGGGCTCCGGATCGGCGACGCGGACGCTCACGGGAGAACCTCGCCCGCGTAGGCGGCCGAGACGCCCGAGAGCCGCGCCCGCGCGGCGTCGTATTCCCGGGCGAGCCGCGCCACGAGATCGGCGGTGGCCGGCGCGTCGGTGACGCTGCCGACGCCCTGACCGGCGCCCCAGACGTCCCGCCACGCCTTGGCGGTGCCGCTGCCGAAGTTCATCGCGGTCTTGTCGCGCGCCGGCAGCGCCTCGGGATCGAGCCCGGCGGCGCGGATGCTCGGCGTGAGGTAGTTGCCCGGCACGCCGGTGAAGTAGGGTGTGTACAGGATGTCGGCCGCCGCGCTGCCGGCGATCATGTCCTTGTAGGCCGGAGCCGCGTTCGCCTCCCGGGTGGCGATGAACCGGGTGCCCATATAGGCAAGGTCGGCGCCCATGGCCTGCGCGGCCAGGATCGCCGAGCCCGTGGTGATCGCCCCCGACAGGATCAGCGGCCCGTCGTAGAAGCGCCGGATCTCGCCAAGCAGCGCGAAGGGGCTGAGCGTGCCCGCATGGCCGCCCGCACCGGCGCAGACCAGGATCAGCCCGTCGACCCCCGCCTCCAGCGCCTTCTCGGCGTGCCGCACCGTGGTGACGTCGTGGAACACGACGCCGCCATAGGCGTGCACCGGGCGGATCACCGCGTCCGGCGCCCGCAGGGAGGTGATGATGATCGGCACCTGATGCCGGACGCAGGCCTCGACATCTTGCGCCAGACGGTCGTTCGAGGCGTGGACGATCTGGTTCACCGCGAAGGGCGCGACGCGCCGCCGGGGATCCGCCGCGCGTGCCTCTGCGAGGGTCCGGGTGATCCGCGTGAGCCATTCATCCAGGAGTTCGGGCGGCCGCGCGTTCAGCGCGGGGAACGAGCCGACCACGCCGGAGAGGCATTGGGCGATCACGAGATCCGGTCCCGAGACGATGAACATCGGCGCACAGATCACCGGCAGGGCGAGCCGGCCGCGCAGGGCTTCGGGGAGGCGGCCGGCCGGAGGGTTCTCGGGACCGTCGCTCACCGCGCGCCCCATGACCCGCGCAAAGCCGTCCGCCCCCGCGCCGTCCGGGCGCTGCCGGGCTTCTCGCCGAGATCGATGCCGCGCACCGCCATCCTCCCTGATCGGTCGGGCGGTCCGGCTTTTCGGGCTCGCATGCGCCGCAACCGAAGCCGAGTCTCGCCCGGGGTCGGCTTGAATGGCATGGCGCCCGGCACCGGTCAAACAGCTCCACCGTACCGATTCCGCAATGCAGAATGGATGGATCATGCTCCGCGACAACCCCGGCGCATCCTTGACGCGGCCTCTCCGGCAGACCAACATCCCGGCGCTTTGCGAACTATCATTCTGCACTGCAGAACAAGGAGGAGAGCCTAAGTGGTTCGTCACGAGGTCGATGGCGGCGTCGCCGTGCTCACGCTCGCCAACCCGCCGGTTAACGCGCTGGGCGCCGAGACGCGGGCGGCCCTCGATGCAGCCCTGGCGCAGGCGGTTGCAGACGAATCGGTCCGGGTGATCGTGCTGGCCGCCGAGGGGCGGGTGTTCGTGGGCGGCGCCGACATCTCGGAATTCGGCAAGCCGCCGCGCCCGCCGAGCCTGCCGGATGTCCTGGAGCGGCTCGATGCCTGTCCGAAGCCCGTGGTCGCGGCCATCGGCGGCGCGGCTCTGGGCGGCGGCCTGGAGCTGGCGATGGCCTGCCACGGCCGGATCGCCGCGCCGACCGCCAAGCTCGGCCTGCCGGAGATCAAGCTCGGGATCATACCGGGGGCCGGGGGCACGCAGCGCCTGCCCCGCCTGATCGGGCCGGACGCGGCCTTCCCGATGATGCTCACTGGCGAGCCGGTCCCGGCCGGGAAGGCCGCGGCCCTGGGCATCGTCGACGCCGTCGTGCTGGGCGACCTCGTCGCAGCGGCTCGGACACGCGCCCTGGAACTCGCCGATTCGGGCGCGCTGCCACGGGTGCGCGACCGGTCCGACAAGCTGACCGCGGAGGCGCGCGACCGGTTCGAGGCACAGGCCGCCGAGGCGGTGAAGCGCGACCCCGACGCGACCAACGTCCACGCCCTGGTGCGGGCCGTCCGGGCCGGCCTGGAGCAGGACTTCGACGCGGCCGTGTCGGTGGAGCGGGCCGAGTTCCGCATGCTGGTGGAGGATCCGCGCTCCAAGGCCCTGCGCTACGCGTTCTTCGCCGAGCGCGAGGCGGCCCGGGTTCCGGGCCTGCCGAAGGACACGCCCCGCCGCGCCATCGAGACCGCCGCGGTGATCGGCGCCGGCACGATGGGCGGGGGCATCGCCATGTGCTTCGCCAATGCCGGCATCCCGGTCACCGTGATCGAGACCGAGGCCGGCGCCCTGGAGCGCGGCCTCGCGCGGGTGAAAGACCTCTATGCCGGCTCGGCCAAGCGCGGCTCGATCACCGAGGCCCAGCGCGACGAACGGGTCGGCCGAATCACCGGGGCGATCGGCCTGGAGCATGCCGGAGCGGCCGACATCGTGATCGAGGCGGCCTTCGAGGATATGGGCGTCAAGCGTGCGATCTTCTCCAAGCTCGACACGATCGCCAAGCCCGGCGCGATCCTGGCCACCAACACCTCATATCTCGACGTCAACGCCATCGCGGCGGTGACCGGCCGGCCGCAGGACGTGCTCGGCCTGCACTTCTTCAGCCCGGCCAACGTCATGCGCCTCGTCGAGGTGGTCCGGGCCGATAAGACGGCGCCGGACGTGCTCGCCACGGCCCTCGACCTGGGCAAGCGACTCAACAAGCTGCCGGTGACGGTGGGCGTGTGCTTCGGCTTCGTCGGCAACCGCATGCTGGAGCGCCGCAGCCGGGCCGGCGAGCGCCTGCTGCTCGAAGGCGCGCTGCCCCACGCGGTCGACGCGGCGGTCACCGCCTTCGGCTTCCGGATGGGCCCCTTCGCCATGGGCGACCTCGCGGGCCTCGATATCGGCTGGCGCTCGCGCAAGGATTTCGGCGGCCGGGCGCCGGTCGCCGATTCGCTGGCCGAGATGGGCCGCTACGGCCAGAAGACCGGCCGCGGCTTCTACCTCTACCCGGACGGCGCCCGGACTGGCACCCGCGACCCGGAGGTCGAGGCGCTGATCGAGCGGGTCGCCGCCGAGCACGGCGTCACCCGCCGCAGCTTCACGCCGGACGAGATCGTGGCGCGGCTCATGTACCCGATGGTCAACGAGGGCGCCCGGATCCTGGAGGAGGGGATCGCGGCCCGGCCCGGCGACATCGATACGATCTGGATCAACGGCTACAACTGGCCCGCTTGGCGCGGTGGCCCGATGCACTGGGCCGACACCGTCGGGTTGAAGACCATCGCCGAGGCGCTCACCCGCTTCGCGGCCGAGACCGGCGACGACAGCCAGGAGCCGGCGCCGCTCCTGAAGAAGCTCGCCGCCGAAGGCGGCAGCTTCGCCGGCCTGAAGAACGCCTGAGCGGGAGGGAGATCCCATGACCGACGCGGTGATCGTCTCGACCGCCCGCACGCCCATCGGCAAGGCCCATCGCGGCGCGCTGAACCTCACCCGCGGCGCCGACCTCGCCGCCCACGCCATCCGCGGCGCCCTGGATCGGGCGCGGCTTGAACCGGAAGCTGTGGAAGAGGTGGTGCTCGGCTGCGGCTATCCGGAGAACGCCACCGGCGGCAACGTCGCCCGGCACGCCGCCCTGGTGGCGGGGATCCCGGTGGACTCGGCGGGCGTCACGGTCTCGCGCTTCTGCGCCTCGGGCCTGGAGGCGATCGCCAGCGCGGCTCGGCGGATCATCCTCGACGGCGTGCCGGTGGCTGTGGCCGGCGGCGTCGAGTCGATCAGCCTCGTGCAGCCGAAGGTCCAGCGGGAACTCACCCGCAACGCGTGGCTGGAGGCCCACCTGCCGGCGATCTACATGCCGATGATCGAGACCGCCGACATCGTGGCGGAGCGCTACGGCATCTCCCGAGAGGCGCAGGACCGTTTCGCCCTGGAGAGCCAGCGCCGCACCGCCGCCGCGCAGGAACGCGGATTGTTCGACGACGAGATCGTCCCGATGAGCGCCCTGATGGCGGTGACCGACAAGGCCACCGGCGAGACCCGGGAGGTCGAGACTCGGCTCGCCAAGGACGAGGGCAACCGGCCGGACACGACGCTCGACGGTCTCGCCAAGCTCAAGCCCGTGCGCGGGGAGGGGGCCTTCATCACGGCGGGCAATGCCAGCCAGCTCTCCGACGGGGCCTCGGCCAGCGTGCTGATGTCGGCCGACGAGGCGGCGCGGCGCGACCTCGAACCGCTCGGCATCTTCCGGGGCTTCGCCTCCGCCGGCTGCGGGCCGGACGAGATGGGCATCGGTCCGGTCTTCGCCGTCCCGCGACTCCTGGAGCGGCAGGGGCTGACGGTGGCCGATATCGACCTGTGGGAGCTGAACGAGGCCTTCGCGTCCCAGTCGGTCTATTGCCGCGACACGCTCGGGATCGATCCGGACACGGTCAACGTCAACGGCGGCGCGATCGCGGTGGGCCATCCCTTCGGCATGTCGGGGGCGCGGCTCGTGGGCCACGCCCTGCTGGAGGGGCGCCGCCGCGGGTCGCGCTACGCCGTGGTGACGATGTGCGTGGCTGGCGGCCAGGGTTGCGCCGGCCTGTTCGAGATCGCGCGGAGCTGAGACGATGGACCTGCGCTTCACCGCCGACGAGATCGCGTTCCGCGACGAGGTCCGAACCTTTTGCCGGGAGCAGATTCCGGCCGAGATCCGCCGCAAGGTCTCTGAGGGACGCAGCCTCTCGAAGGAGGACTTCGTCACATCCCAGCGCATCCTCAATGCCAAGGGCTGGGCGGTGCCGCACTGGCCCGCCGAATGGGGCGGCCGGGATTGGACCCCGATCCAGCGCTACATCTATACGGAGGAGCTGTTCCAGGCGGCGGTGCCGCTGCCGCAGCAGTTCAACTGCTACATGTTCGGCCCGGTGCTGGCGACCTTCGGGCGGCAGGACCAGAAGGAACGCTTCCTGGCCCGCGCCGCCAATCTCGACGATTGGTGGTGCCAGGGGTTCTCCGAGCCGGGGGCCGGCTCCGACCTCGCCTCGCTGAAGACGAAGGCGGTGCGCGACGGTGACCACTACGTCGTGGACGGCCAGAAGACCTGGACGACGCTAGGCCAGCACGCCGACTGGATCTTCTGCCTCGTCCGCACCGACTTCGAGGCCAAGAAGCAGCGCGGCATCTCCTTCCTGCTGATCGACATGAAGTCGCCCGGCATCACCGTGCGCCCGATCATCACCCTGGAGGGCCGGCACGAGGTCAACGAGGTCTTCTTCGACGCGGTGCGCGTGCCGGTCGAGAACCTCGTCGGCGACGAGAACCGGGGCTGGGACTACGCCAAGTTCCTGCTCGCCAACGAGCGCACCGGAATCGCCCGGATCGGCCTCACCAAGGAGCGGATCGCCCGCATCAAGCGCCTCGCCCGGGAGATGCCGGCCGGGTCCGGCACGATGTGGGACGACCGCGATTTCCGCGGCCGGGTCGCGGAGGTCGAGGTCGAGCTGAAGGCGCTGGAGATCACCCAGATGCGGGTGGCGGCCAAGCAGGGCAGGGCGGATTCGGTGGAGCCCGACCCCGCCTCCTCGCTCCTCAAGATTCGCGGCTCGCAGCTCCAGCAGGCGGCGACCGAATTACTGGTTGAGCTCGCCGGTCCGTTCGCCCTGGCGGCGCCGTCGCGTGGGGCTGGGGCCAACAACCTGCCCGGCGGCTTCGACTGGGTCGACGCGGCGGCCCCGAGCTACTTCAACAACCGCAAGGTCTCGATCTACGGCGGCTCGAACGAGATCCAGCACAACGTCATCGCCAAGGGGATCCTGGGGTTGTGAGGGATCGCCCCCTCCCGGGGGCGATCGCATGGCATGCGTGCTTTCAAAAACACTGTCGTCGCTCAGAGCTATCCTTCGATCGGCGACGCGACGTCGGCCGTCTAACGCACCGTGGCATTCCGGTGCGCCGCAGGCGGGCCCGGGACGGCAAGGCGGGTGTTCGGATCTCGGTACAACTCCCACGACCCGCGGGAGACTGATGTTTCCATCTGCGATGGCCTTGCCCGCAAAGGGGAGGCGAGGGGAGAGGAACGCGACATGGATTTCGACCTGAACGAGGACCAGTCGCTGCTGCGCGACAGCGTCGAGCGGCTGGCCGCCGACCTGTACCCGTCCCTGGAGAGCCGGCAGGGCCGGCTGAAGGCGCCGCTCGGCTTCCCCGAGGCGGGCTGGAAAGCCCTCGCCGAACTCGGCGTGACCGGCCTGCCCTTCTCGGAGGCGGAGGGCGGGCTCGGCGGCGGCCCGGTGGAGACCATGCTGGTGATGGAGGCGGTGGGCCGCAACCTCGTGGTCGAGCCCCTCTTCGCGAGCCTCGTGCTCGGCTCGACGGCGCTGCGACTCGGCGGCAGCCCGGCGCAGAAGGAGCGCCTCGTCCCGGGCCTGATCGCCGGGGATCTTCGCCTGACCCTCGCCCATACCGAGCGTCAGTCCCGCTACGACCTCGAGGACGTGGCGACCACGGCCCGGCGCTCCGGCGACGGCTTCGTCCTGAGCGGGGCCAAGTGCGTCGTGCCCAATGCCGACGCGGCGGGCCTGTTGGTGGTATCGGCCCGGGTCTCCGGGGAGCGGCGCGACCCGCACGGGATCGGCCTGTTCCTGGTGCCGGCGGATGCCGAGGGCGTCGCGATCGAGGCCTATCCGACCCAGGACGGGGGCCGGGCCGCGGAAGTCTCGTTCTCGGAGGTTCGGCTCCCGGCCGATGCGGCTCTGGGCGACCCCGAGGCCGGCCTGCCGCACCTCGAGCGGGTGGTGGAGCACGGGATCGCGGCCCTGGCCGCCGAGGCGGTGGGCTCCATGGACGCGCTCCACAGGCTCACGGTGGAGTATCTCAAGACGCGCAAGCAGTTCGGGGTCAGCGTCGGCTCGTTCCAGGCCCTGCAGCACCGGTCCGTGGACATGCTGATCCAGCTCGAGCAGGCCCGCTCGATGGCGATCTATGGCGCCATGATGGTGGAGGCGGAAGATCCGCGCGCGCGGGCGGCGGCCCTGTCGGCCGTGAAGGTGCAGATCAACAAGGCCTGCCGCTTCGTCGGCCAGGAGGCGGTCCAGCTCCACGGCGGCATCGGCATGACCATGGAGTATGTCGGCGCCCACCATTTCAAGCGGCTCGCCATGATCGAGTACCAGCTCGGCGACACCGCCCATCACCTGCGCCGGATCACCCAGGAGGAGAACGGGCTGCTGGCGGCGTGAGAGGGGGGATTCTCGCCACCCGATCCACCGCCTCAGGATGATGCGGGGTGTGGTTCGGATGAGCGTTGCGCGGCCCTGCGTTTGGCCAGCATCAGCACCCCGCCCCGGTCGCCGCGGATCAGAGCGCCTTTCTCGGCGGGGCTCCAATCCTCGTAGCGCCGCTCGGCCGCGCGCGCTCACGGTCCGACTCATCCCGTAGCGGGACGCCGAGCTTAGCGCATCGTACCGCGCGTCCTACCCTTGACCTCATCCTGAAGGGGGCCCTCAGGATGAGGGGAGATCGGGATCGGGTGTTGGCCCAGGAAATCAGTTGAACAGCGAGCCCACGCCGCCCTGAACGCGGCCGAGGCCCGCCCGCGCGACGGCGTTGTTGGGGTCGATCGTCGAGGCGCGCTGGTAGTTGTCGAGCGCCTCCTTGCGCTGGCCCGATTTCTCGTAGGCGAGGCCTCGGTAGGCCCAGGACGTGGCGTCCTTGTTGTTGACGTTGAGCGCCGCGTTGTAGTCCTCGATCGCCTTCGGATACTGGTTCGTGGCGATCAGGCTCTGACCCCGGGCCGCATAGGGCGCCGCCACGAACGGGTTGCGGTCGATCGCGGCGTCGAAATCGGCGATGGCCTGGGTGTCCTGACCCTGCTTCTGCCGCACGAGGCCGCGGGCATGGTAGGCCTCGGCCGATTCGGGCATCAGCCGGATCGCGACGTTGAGGTCGGCGAGCGCCGGGTCGAGATTGCCCTGCGCGCGCTCGACATTGGCGCGCCCGATGTAGGCCGGGCCGTAATTCGGGTCGATGCTGATCGCCTTGCTGAAATCCTGGAGCGCGGCTGCGTCGCGGCCGATCTGCCGCTCCGCGAGGGCGCGGTTGTTGTAGGCCGAACCCGAGTTCGGGTCGATCTGCACGGCCTTGGTGAAGTCCGCGATGGCGTCGTTGAACTGGCCGGCGCGGGCATAGGCGGCGCCGCGGGTGTTGAAGGCGGCGGCGTCGTTCGGATTGCGCTGCACGACCTCGGTGAGGGAAGCGATGTTGACGTTGGTGGCGCCCGTGGTGTCCGTCTCCAGCACCGCGTATTGCCGCGGGCCGGCGGCACTGCCGACGGTCTCGCAGCCCGCCAGTGCCGCGGCCGAGAGCGAGGCCGCGCCGATCAGCGCCATCTTCAGTGCCAGCCTGTTGCGTACGATCATCGCCCCACTCTCCCCGGGGCTCGGCCCGCATCCGGCGCACCCACCCCGCCCTCGAATTCCAAGTCGTCCCGCCCGCACCGCGCCCCGGGCCCTGTCTCCGGGGGCACCGTCGCGCATCGCGGTGAATGCCGGCTTAAGACGCGGCCGCTCGCGAGCCATCCCGTCGTCCGTCCCGGCAGGACAAGGGCGGCGCGGACGGAATCGATCGACGGTGTTCGTGCCGGCCGCGACTTGGTGGAAGCGGCGGGATGTGGCGAAGGTATGGCTCGATGCCGCGCCGGACCCCATCGCGGGGTCCGGCGCGCGCGCGGTGGCGCAGGTGTGTTCCCGAAGCCGCAGCGCCGGGCCCGTTCAGGCCCCTGCTGAACCCCCGAGCCGCGTGACGTGCCCCATCTTGCGGCCGGGCCGCGCCTCGCCCTTGCCGTAGAGATGCAGATGGGCGCCGGGCTCGGCCAGCAGCGCGCGCCAGTCGTCGGCCTGGGCGCCGATCAGGTTGCGCATCTCGACCGAAAGGCCCCCGACCCGGGCGGGGTCGCCCAGCGGCCAGCCGCAGACCGCCCGGACATGCTGGGCGAATTGCGAGGTCAGCGCCCCCTCGATGGTCCAGTGGCCGGAATTGTGCACCCGCGGCGCGATCTCGTTGACCACGAGGCTCTCGGCGCCGTCCGCGCGCACCAGGAACATCTCCACTGCGAGCACGCCGACATAGCCCAGCGCGTCGGCGATCCGCTTGGTGATGTCGAGGGCGGCGCGGGCGGTCTCCGGGGTCAGGCCCGGGGCCGGGACCCGGGTCAGCGCCAGGATGTGGTCGCGGTGCTCGTTCTCGCACAGGTCGAAGGCCGCGAAGCTGCCGTCCCGGCCGCGGGCGGCCACCACCGAGACTTCGCGCTCGAACGGCACGAAGCCCTCCAGGATCAGCGGCGCGCCGCCGAACTCGGCGAAGAGCGCGTTGCGGTCGCCCTCGGCCCGCGCGCGCAGGATCCGCTGGCCCTTGCCGTCATAGCCGAACCGGCGGGTCTTGAGCACAGCCGGCAGGCCGAGCGCCTCGATCGCCCGGTCGAGGTCGTCCGGCGTGTCGACCGCCCGGAACGGCGCGGTCGGAATGCCCAACCCGTTGATGAAGTCCTTCTCGGACAGGCGGTCCTGCGTGGTGGACAGCGCCTCAGCGTTCGGGTGCAGCGGGGCGTGCCGGGCCAGGATGTCGGCGGTGGCGCGCGGGATGTTCTCGAACTCGTAGGTGACCGCGTCGACGCTCTGCGCGAAGGCCGCCAGCGCCTCCGCATCGTCGTAGGCCGCGCAGGTCGTCCGGGCGGCCACGTCGAAGGCGGGACTGTCCTGGTCGGGCGCGTAGACGTGGCTCTTGAGCCCGTAATTCGCCGCGGCGAGCGCGATCATGCGCCCGAGTTGGCCGCCGCCGACGATGCCGAGGGTGGAGCCGGGGCCGAGAATCCTGTCCGTCACGCGTTCGCTTCCGTCTCCGGCCGTTCGGCCACCGCGCCGGTCTGGGCCGCGCGCCACGCATCGAGGCGCTCCGCCAGGCCCGGGTCGGAGAGCGCCAGCACCGCGACCGCCAGGAGGGCCGCGTTGACCGCTCCGGCCCGGCCGATCGCCAGAGTCCCCACCGGGATGCCCGCCGGCATCTGGACGATGGAGAGCAGGCTGTCCTGGCCGGACAGGGCCTTGGATTCCACCGGCACGCCGAAGACCGGCAGGCGGGTCATCGCGGCGGCCATGCCGGGCAGGTGCGCCGCCCCGCCGGCGCCGGCGATCACCACCTTGAGCCCGGCCGCCACCGCGCCCCGGGCGAAGGCGACGAGACGGTCGGGCGTGCGGTGGGCCGAGACGATCCGGGCGTCGTAGGGCACGCCGAGAGCCTCGAGCGTCTCCGCGGCATGCCGCATGGTCGCCCAGTCGGATTGGCTGCCCATGATGATCGCGACCGGAGGCGCCGACATCGTTTGTCCCGGCAAAAGAGGCCGCTTACAGGCGGGGCGGGCCGGCGGCAAGGCGCGCCCCCGGGGCGTCCACCGACATCAGGCGATGATGTCCGGGGTGAGCGCGTCCTCGATGTGGAAGATCCGGTCGCGCAGCGTCAGCTTGCGCTTCTTGAGGCGCTGGATCTGGAGCTGGTCCCCCGCAATGCTGCACTCCAGCGCCTCGATGGCGCCGTCGAGGTCCCGATGCTCCTCGCGCAACCGGCCCAGTTCGGCCAGGAGGTCCGACTGCGTGCTCTCACCCGACTCGTCCGCCATCGTCACCTGCGGGACCGAAGACCGTTCAATGCCGAGGAGCATGCGTTACGCCCCCGCCCGGGACAAGCCGCCCGGCAAGCATTCGTGAGGCTTAGCCAGAGAAAACGCTTCGACAGCTGCGGCCTCCTGTGCCAGTCTCGGTGTGTCGGAACGATGACAGGAGATTCGACTCATGTCGCTGCAGACGCATCTGAGCCAACTCGCCCGGAAGCACGAAGCCCTCGAGCGCGAGATTCAGGAAGCGATCCACAGGCCTTCGGCGAACGACCTTCACATCGCCGAACTGAAGCGACGGAAACTCCTTCTCAAGGACCAGATCAACAGGCTGCAGGCGGGCAGCGATACGCTGCACTGAGCCGCCCCTGAGACGTCCCCGGACGTAACGATACGAACATGACGAGAGTCGCCGCGTCGGCGCGTCCGATGCGGCGGCTTGCACCGATCCGTTTGATCCGAAGTCCGGGCCGAAGTGACCGTCGGACCCTGTTCGATCCCTGCCCGACGGCCGGCGAGACTTCGGCACACCCACCCGCGCCCTCTTCCTGACGCGCCCCGAAGCACTTCGCGCGTGCGGTCGCCTGCGGGCAGGGAAGGTTCCAGGCGCGACAGCCCCTTGCGGCCGACCGTAGCCGCCCGCGATAAACCCGCCTCCCTCCCGCGGAAGAATGGGCTAATCTGCGCGTGGTGCCGCCGAAGAGCGGTCCGCGAGGAAGCGCCAACGATGACGACCGCCAGCCTCCCCGGCCGCTATCCCGAGATCTACGAGGCGGCGCGCCGCGACCCTGAGGCGTTCTGGCTCGACGCGGCGCGGGCGCTCGACTGGTCGCAGGCGCCTGAGCGCGCCTTTGCGCCGGATTCCGGGCCCTACGGCCGCTGGTTTCCGGACGCGACGCTGAACGCCTGCCACAACGCGGTCGACCGCCATGCCGACGGGCTCCGGGCGGACCAGGCGGCGATCCGCTACGATTCGCCCGTTACCGGCACGAAGCGCAGCATTAGCTACAGCGCGCTGCGCGACGCGGTGTCGGTGCTCGCCGCGGTTCTGGCCGGCCTCGGCGTCGGCAAGGGGGACCGGGTGATCCTGTACATGCCGATGGTGCCAGAGGCGCTGTTCGGCATGCTGGCCTGCGCCCGGCTCGGCGCCGTGCACTCGGTGGTGTTCGGCGGCTTCGCGGCCAACGAGCTGGCCGTGCGGATCGAGGATGCGGCCCCGAAGGTCATCCTGGCGGCCTCGTGCGGCATCGAGCCCAACCGGGTGGTCGCCTACAAGCCGCTCCTCGACGCGGCGATCGCCGCGTCGCGGCACAAGCCTGAGTCCTGCCTGATCCTGCAGCGGCCCCAATGCGCCGCCGACCTCGTCGCCGGTCGCGACCACGACTGGGCAGAGACGGTCGCGGCCGCCCAAACGGCGGGGAAGCGGGCGGACTGCGTGCCGGTGGCCGCCACCGACCCGCTCTACATCCTCTATACCTCCGGCACGACGGGCAAGCCGAAGGGTGTGGTCCGCGACACGGGCGGCTACCTCGTGGCCCTGGCCTGGTCGATGCCGAACCTCTACGGCGTGCAGCCGGGCGAGACCTACTTCTGCGCCTCCGACATCGGCTGGGTGGTGGGCCATTCCTACATCGTCTACGCGCCGCTGCTCCACGGCTGCACCACGGTCCTGTACGAGGGCAAGCCGGTGGGCACGCCCGATGCCGGCGCCTTCTGGCGCGTGGTCGCCGAATACGGGGTCGCCTGCCTGTTCACGGCACCGACGGCCCTGCGGGCGATCAAGAAGGAGGATCCGGCCGGATCGCTCATCGCCGATCACGACCTCTCGGGCTTCCGCAGCCTGTTCCTGGCCGGTGAGCGGGCGGACCCGGATTCGGTCGCCTGGGCGGAGCGGGTGCTCGGCCGCCCGGTGATCGACCATTGGTGGCAGACAGAGACGGGCTGGCCGATCGCCGGCAACCCGCTGGGCCTCGGCCTCCTGCCGGTCAAACACGGCAGCACCTGCGTGCCGATGCCGGGTTACCGGGTCGAGGTCCTGGACGAGGGCGGCAAGCCCGTCACGGCCGGCACGATGGGCACCATCGCGATCCGGCTGCCCCTCCCGCCCGGCTGCCTGCCGACCCTCTGGGGCTCGGACGCGCGGATGCGGTCGAGCTACCTCGCCACCTTCCCGGGCTATTACGACACCTCGGACGCGGGGGTGATCGATGCGGACGGCTACATCACCGTCCTCGGGCGGACCGACGACATCATCAACGTCGCGGGCCATCGCCTGTCCACCGGCGGCATGGAGGCGGTGCTGGCCGGCCATCCGGACGTGGCCGAATGCGCCGTCATCGGGATACGCGACGCGCTGAAGGGCGAGGTGCCCTGCGGCTTCGTCGTCCTGAAGGCCCGGGTCGCCCGCGCGCCCGAGGAGATCGAGCGCGAACTCGTCGCCAAGGTGCGCGACGAGATCGGGCCGGTGGCGGCCTTCAAGCTGGTGCTCACCGTGCCGCGTCTGCCCAAGACCCGCTCCGGCAAAATCCTGCGCGCGACCATGAAGCGCATCGCCGACCACGAGCCCTGGACGATGCCGGCGACCATCGACGACGCCACCGCGCTCGACGAGATCGGCGCGAGCCTCAAGGGACGCGGGATCGGCGCGGCCTGAGCCCGCGGCGGGCTCACGACCTGCACCCTGGCGAACGCCGCGACCCGGCGGCGCGCCCGCATCGCAGCGGAGCGCCGCTCCGGGGCGCTCCGATGCGCTCGCGATGACGAGGCCTCCGAGACACGCCGATGTCCGGCGCCAAGCCCACGCGTCACGCCCGCACCTTGTAGTCTGACATCCAGGAACCATCTTCAGACCATCCAACCGGATGGCGTGGAGAGTCTGAGGCGATGACCGAGAACGTGCACGAACTTCGGCCCCGGGTCCCGGACAGCGAGAAGATCACGGTCAATCTCGGCTTCGTCGATCTCGGCCGCGTCGACCTGATGGTCCGCGACGGGTTCTACGCCAACCGCGCCGACTTCATCCGCACCGCCGTGCGCAACCAGCTGGACCGGCAGGAGGAGGCGGTTCGCCAATCCGTGGCGCGCCGCCAGCTTCGGCTGGGGGTCTCGCACTATGCGCGGGCCGCACTGGAGGCGGCCCGCGATGCCGGCACGCCCCTGCACATCCAGGTCCTCGGCCTCGCCACCATCGCGGCTGACGTCACCCCCGAGCTGGCCCGCGCCGCGATCGCCTCCGTCGAGGTGCTCGGCGCCTTCCAGGCCAGCCCCGCCGTCAAGGCTGCACTGGCCGACCGTATCGCCTGACGCTCGCCTACAGCCCGGTAGGACGGCCGAGCGCATCCGCCGACCGTGTCCCGACCGCGCGCAAGAGGATCGACCCGATGAAACACTTTCCCAAGATGGATTTCCTGAACTTCGATCTTTCGAAGCTGGACCTCGCCACGTTCGGCACGCCCGACACGGAGGACGCGCGCGCCGCCCGAGCCGCCCGGGTGACGGAAGCGATGGGGCGGTTCCAGCGCCGGCAGGCCGCAGCCTTCGCCCGCTGGGTCGAGGCGCGCGGAACCCAGGCCGATCCGGAGGGAACTCCCGGGACCACCCTCGACATGGAGGCCCCCGGGACCCCCGGCGGCGCCTGGACGGCGCCGGATCCGGCCGCGGCAGCGGAGCGGGCGGCCCCCGAGGCGGTCGACCTCTCGGCGGTGATGCGCACGCTGCGGGACGGCTTGGCCAAGGGCGGTCTGGCGGTTGGCGGTCTGGCGGTTGGCGGCCTTCCGGCCGGCCGCGGCGTCTCCGTCCCGGTGCCGCCCGGCGCGCGATTCGAGGAGCGGGTGTTCACGGGTACCGCGGGCAGCCGCCGCTACAAGGTCTACGTACCGAGCGGCCATACCGGCCAGAGGCTGCCGGTGATCGTGATGCTTCATGGCTGCACGCAGAACCCGGACGACTTCGCCGCCGGCACGCGGATGAACGCGCTGGCCGAGGAGCAGACCTTCCTGGTCGCCTACCCGGAGCAATCCCAGTCGGCCAACATGCAGCGCTGCTGGAACTGGTACGCGGCCGGCGACCAGGCGCGCGATGGCGGGGAGCCGGCGCTGATCGCCGGGATCGCCCGGGCGGTCGTCGCGGAGTTCTCGGCCGATCCGGACCGGGTCTACGCCGCGGGGCTATCGGCCGGGGGCGCCGCGGCGGCGATCCTGGCAGCGACGCATCCGGACCTCTTCGCGGCCGTCGGCGTCCATTCCGGGCTGGCCTGCGGCTCGGCCCGGGACGTCGCCACCGCCTTCGCGGCGATGAAGGGGCAGGGCGGCGCCACGGGGCGCAACCCGCAGCCGGTCCCCACCATCGTGTTTCACGGCGACGGCGACCGCACGGTGCATCCCGCCAACGGCGACCAAGTGATCGCGCAGGCCATGGCGGTCTCCGACCTCGCCGAGACGGTCAGCGGGGGCACGAGCCCGGGCGGCGTCGCCTATACCCGGACGCTCCGCAGCGACGCCACCGGCCGGGCGCTACTGGAACAGTGGGTCCTGCACGGTGTCGGACATGCCTGGTCGGGGGGCAGCCCGGACGGATCCTACACCGAGCCCCGCGGCCCGGATGCGAGCCGCGAGATGGTCCGGTTCTTCCTGGCCCACGCACGCACGTCCGCCGTCCGGACCCGATGAGCCGGGCCGGCGCTGCCCTCAATCCGCGTCGGACCCGTCCGGATCCTCGTCCGCGTCGGCGGCCGGGACCGAGGGGGCCGGGGCGTCGGCGCTGAAGGTCGTGTCCGTGGAGACGGCGGCCGGCACCCGCTGCGGGTTCGGCTCGGACGGGATCAGGGTCGCGCTCGCCGCGACGAGACCGGCGAGCGCCCGCAGGTCCTGGGGCTGGCGCGGGTCGCGCGAGATCAGCGTCGCGTCCCGCTGGAGGCGGAGGTTGCAGGCCTGCGAGGGCAGGCCGCCGTCCGGCGTGCAGGCATCGTGGCGCGCGCACGCCACGTCGAGTGCGTCGATCGGCGCCAGCGGGGCGTTGTTGCCCGGGCCGCAGTAATTGCCGTGGATCAGGATCTTGGGGCCGCCGAACGCCGCGGGCTGCGCCGCCGCCGGACGAGCGAGGCAGGCCGCGAGGGCGAGGGGGGCGGCGACCAGGGCGGCGATCCGGGCGGAATGTTTCGGGAGTATCATGGGAGGACCTCGAGCGATCTCGCCCCCTCAGGCGCTTCGCGTCGCCGGCTTCAGTCAGGCCGCCGTCCTGCCAGCAATTCCGAGCCGGGCCCTCGGTTCCCGATCGCGGCCGCGCGGGCTGCCGAGGCCGAGCTTCCGCGCCGCAGGGCGCTGGCCCTGGCCGCGGCTTTGCACCACATAGGGTTGCCCCCCTGCCGGAGCCCCCGATGACCGCCCGCCTGTTCGAACCCCTCGCCCTCGACCGGCTCACGCTCGAGAACCGCATCCTGATCGCGCCGATGTGCCAGTATTCGGCCCGCGACGGCGAGGCCACCGACTGGCACATGATGCATCTCGGGCAACTCGCCATGTCGGGAGCCGGCCTGCTGACCCTGGAGGCCACCGCGGTCTCCCCGGAGGCGCGGATCACCGCCTGGGATCTCGGCCTGTACTCGGACGGCTGCGAGAGGGCCCTCGCGCGCGTGCTCGACGCCGTGCGCGAGTACGCGCCGATCCCGATCTGCATCCAGATCGCCCATGCCGGGCGCAAGGCGTCGAGCGCGGCGCCCTGGGCGGGCGGCCAGCAGATCCCGCCTGAGCATCCCTACGGCTGGCGCACGGAGGCGCCCTCGGCGGTCCCGCACGGCGAGTCCGAGGTGCCGCCCCATGCCCTCGATGCCGCCGACCTGAAGCGCATCCGGGATGAATTCGTGGCCACCGCCCGGCGCGCCGTGCGCCTCGGCATCGAGGCCGTGGAGCTGCACGGTGCCCACGGCTACCTGCTGCACCAGTTCCTGTCGCCGATCGCCAACAAGCGCACCGACGCCTACGGCGGCAGCCTCGCCAACCGCATGCGCTTCCCGCTCGAAATCTACGATGCGGTGCGCGACGTGGTCCCGGCGGGCAATCCCGTCTGGCTGCGCGTCTCGGCCACCGACTGGGTCGAGGACGGCTGGGATCTCGACGAGACCGTGGAGCTTGCCCAGGCCCTCAAGCGGGCTGGCTCGCCGGCGCTCCATGTCTCGACGGGCGGCGTCTCGCCGAAACAGGCGATCCGGCTCGGGCCGGGCTACCAGGTGCCCTTCGCCGAGCGGATCAAGGCCGAGACCGGGCTCACCACCATCGCGGTGGGCCTGATCACCGAGGCCGCCCAGGCGGAGGCGATCCTGGCCGAGGGCCGGGCGGACGCGATCTCGCTGGCCCGGGCCATGCTGTACGACCCGCGCTGGCCCTGGCACGCCGCGGCCGAACTCGGTGCGCAAGTGCGGGCGCCCAAGCAGTACTGGCGCTCGCAGCCGCGGGCGTTGAAGGACCTGTTCAAAGATTCGGCGTTCGGGCAGCGGTGAAGCGCCGCCTCAGCGCGCCAGTGCACCGACCAGCGGCCCGAGGGGCCGGCTGATGTCCGACCGGCCGAGACCAGGCGCGTAGAGGCTCGACACCGTGCCGTCGAGGAACAGGGCGTTGCGGCAGCCGAGATCGTCCCGGAACAGCCGCGCGAAGGCCCCGAAGGTCACCGGGCGCTCGGAGATGGCGAACACGACCGTGCGGCCGTCCTCCTGCACCCCGACGCCGTTGCGGATCTTCTGGCTCGGCCCGTCGGCCGAGATCTTCGGGTGGATCTCCCCGTCGATCACCAGCATCGGGCCGGATTGCGTGGCGTAGTCCGGCCGGATCCGAGCCCGGAGGTAATGGGCGGTGTCGAGGACGCCCGCCCGCTCGCCCTTCACCCAGAAGATGCCGTTGGGCTTGAGGTGGAAGTTGCCCGGCCCGTCCGTGGTGGAGACGCGCTTCATCTCGCGCCCGTCCTCGATGTAGAGGCCGACCGGCGCCTGATCCTTGTCGTACATGCCGGCATTCATCGCGAAACCGAGGCGCGCGCCCTGCGTCTCGGCCAGCGAGCCCAGCGAGCCGTAGGGCCGGCCGTCCTCCTGGAGCCAGAACAGCCGCAGGCGCTGCCGCCGCAGGTCGACCGTGCAGACCGTGAACCGTTCGCCCTGGGCCTCGACCGGGCGGCACAGGTCCGGGGTCGCCGGGGCCGCCACAGCCCGGCCGGCGACGGCCGCCAGGGCGAGGAACGCGATCAACAGAGCGTGAACCGGGCGCGTCGTCATGAAGGGTCCGAGATGCCCAAGGGCGGGGAGGGGGCCGATCGAGGCCCTGTCACCTGGGAAAGCGGCGATTTTCGAGCCTCGCCTTGCGCCGGCCTTGCGCCCGCTGCCAGCGGCGGCGCGCCGCGGGGGCCGGCTGAACTGTTTTGCCGATTCGAGCGTTTCTTGGCCACGAGGGCGACGATTCCAGACGGAGATGACGTGATGAAGGTTGCAGTGCTCGGCTCGGCCCTGCTGGCTGCGGGTGCCTTGGCGTTGGCGCCGGCCACCGCCGACGCCCGCGGTTTCGGTGGCGGCGGCTTCCACGGTGGTGGCTTCCACGGCGGCGGTTTCGGTGGTGGCTTCCACGGCGGCGGTTTCCGGGGTGGCTTCGGCGGCGGCGGGTTCCGCGGCGGCTTCGGCGGTTTCCGGGGTGCCGGCTTCCGCCCGGGCGGCTTCGGCTACGGCGGCCGGGGCTTCTACGGCCGCGGCTATCGCGGCGGTTACGGCTACGGCCTCGGCGGCCTGGGTCTCGGCGTCGGGCTGGGCCTGGCAGCCGGCGGCCTCTACGGGGGCTACGGTTACGGCTACCCGGGCTACGGCTACGGTGGCGCATATGCGCCGGTCGGCTACGGGTACGGCGACTACGGCTACGGCGGGGGCTGCTACACGGTCCCGCGCGTGCGGTGGACGCCCTACGGCTACCGCCGGGTCCTGGTCGAGCGCTGCTACTGAGCGACGCGACTCCGGATCTTGGTCATGACCCCCTCGCCGCCGAAGCGGATTCCGGCTCGGCGGCGCGGGCTTCGCCCGAAACGACGGAAAGAGGCCGCCCCAGGGCGGCCTTTTTCTTGACGTGGGCCGCCCCACGCGGTTGGACAGCTCGGCCATAGTACCGATACTGGTATCCGGCGGGGGAGAGCGCGATGCGTACGACAGCCGGGCCGGGGAATGCGGGCGTGGAGGCGGTCGAAATCCGCGACGCCAGCCTCACGGCCTTCTACCGCTCCATGACGCCGCCGGAGCGGCACACCTTCTGGGCCTGCGCCGCGGGGTGGTGCCTCGACGGCATGGACTTCATGATCTACCCGCTGGTCATCGGGACGATCATGAGCCTGTGGCACGTCGATTCCGGCACGGCGGGCCTCGCCTCCACGGTGACGCTGCTGGCCTCGGCGCTGGGCGGATGGCTCGCGGGCTTCGTCGCAGACCGGATCGGCCGGGTGCTCACCCTCCAGATCACGATCCTGTGGTTCTCGGTCTTCTCGCTACTCTGCGCCTTCGTTCAGAACTTCGAGCAGCTGCTTGTCGCCCGGGCGATCCTGGGCCTCGGCTTCGGCGGCGAGTGGGCGGCCGGCGCCGTGCTGATCGGCGAGACCATCCGGGCCGAGTACCGCGGCCGCGCCGTCGGCTCCGTCCAGTCCGGCTGGGCGATCGGCTGGGGCCTGGCGGTCCTGGCCCAGGCGGTGACCTTCTCGCTGCTGCCCCCTGAGACCGCCTGGCGCTGGATGTTCGCGGTGGGCGCCTTGCCGGCGCTCCTGGTGTTCTACCTGCGCCGCTACGTCGAGGAGCCGCAGGTCGCCGCCGAAACCCGCGCTCGCGCCGCCGCGTCCGGGGATCGGCCGAAGATCTGGGAGATCTTCTCCGGGCCGATCCTCAAGACGACCCTGCTCGCATCCCTGGCGGCGGCGGGCTGCCAGGGCGGCTACTACGCGATCACCACCTGGGTGCCGCGCTTCCTCACCACCGAGCGTCACCTGTCGGTCGTGTCCTCCACGGGCTACCTCTCGGCGCTGATCATCGGCTCATTCACGGGCTATCTCGTGGGTGCCTGGCTGGCCGACCGGCTCGGGCGCCGCCCGCTGTTCCTGATCTTCTCGGTCGGCGCCATCGCGGTGGTCGTCGCCTATACGCAGATCCCGCTCTCGAACGGCATGCTCTGGGTGCTGGGCTTTCCGCTTGGGTTCTTCGCCTCCGGCTATTTCTCGGGGATGGGCGCCTTCCTGACCGAACTGTACCCGACCCGCCTGCGCGGCTCGGGGCAGGGGTTCTGCTACAATTTCGGCCGGGGCGTCGGCGCCCTGTTCCCGGCGCTGGTCGGCTATCTCGCCGAGCGCGCCGGCCTCGCCTCGGCCATCGCGATCTTCGCCGCCGTGGCCTACGGGATCTTCTTCCTGGCGGCCTTCGCGCTGCCCGAGACCCGGGGCCGGGTGCTACACGCGGATTCCTGAAGCATGCCCGAGATCCGAGACTGCCCCGCCCCCGATCCGAACCCGGGCGGGCCGACCCGCTACCGGGTGCCGGCCGGCGCGGTGGACACCCACGCCCACGTGATCGGCCTGCCGCCGGCCTATCCGCTCGTGCCGGATCGCAGCTACACGCCCCCGGCCGCGCCGGCGGAACGGTATCTCGCGATGCTCGACGGGACCGGCATGGCCAACGGCGTGCTGGTCCAGGTCAGCGTCCACGGCACCGACAACCGGCTGATGGTGGAGACGCTCCGCGCCAACCGGGCGCGCCTGCGCGGCATCGCGGTGATTCCGCTGGGCCTGCCCGACCGGGAACTGGCCGCCCTGAAGGAGGCCGGGGTGGTGGGCCTGCGCCTCAACGTGCTGTTCGGCGGCGGCGTCGGGCTCGACCAGGTCGAGGCCTACGCGGCGCTCGCCCGGGAGATGGGCTGGCACCTGCAGTTCCTGCTCGACGCCCGGGACCTGCCGCCGATCACCGGCCGCCTGTCGCGCTTGGCCGTACCGCTCGTGTTCGACCATATGGGCCACATGCCGGCCTCGGCGGGCCTCGACCATCCGGGATTCCAGGCGCTGCTCGGCCTCGTGCGCGACGGCCACTGGGTGAAGCTGTCGGGCGCCTTCCGGGATTCCGTGGCCGGCCCGCCCTACGCCGACACGATCCCGTTCGCCCGCGCTCTGAACGAGGTTGCGCCCGAGCGCTGCCTCTGGGGCTCGGACTGGCCGCACGTGGCCGCCTGGGACGGGCCGCCGCGGCTCTCCGCGCTGCTCGACCTGATGGCCGATTGGGTGCCGGATGCGGAACGGCGCCGGCAGCTCTTCGTCGACAATCCGCGCCGGCTCTACGGTTTCGTTTAGGGCGCGGCCGGGCGTTTTCCGCTCGAATCGCTCGGCCGATCTTCCGCGCCGCCGCGCGTCCTGCGACCGGAAGCCGTATCAGACCCGCCGGTCGACGCTCTGGCCCTGACCCGCGGGCGCCGGCGGCCCGGCATTGGCCGCGCCCTGGGCGGCGCTATCCGCCACGAGACCGGCCACGGCCTTCTCGGCCGCGATCTGCTGCCGCGCCACGGCGGTGCCGATCTGCTGGTTCTGGGACGACCCCAGCATCTGGACGGCGGTCGCTGCGAGAGAGGTCATTCACACGGGATAGCAGGCGGCCCCTGAATCCGGCGTTACCCGGATCTGTCGCCTTTGACCGGACAGAGCAGCGTCCTAAAAGCTCGGCGGCGTGCAGGCGCTCACCACCTCGCAGGGATTCGGGCCGACGCAGCGGAAGCGGTGCGGGCGGCGACTGTCGAAGCTGTAGGCGTCGCCGGGGCCAAGGATGCGCCGCTCCTCGCCGACCGTGACCTCCAGGCGTCCGCTCAAGACGATGCCGCCCTCCTCGCCCTCGTGGGAGAGCGGCACGCGGCCGGTATCGGCGCCGGGTTCGTAGCGTTCCTTCAGGAGCTGGAGCTTGCGTCCGAACAGGCTGTCGCCGACCTGCAGGAACGAGATCGCGCCCTTGGCCGACTTGCGGCCGATCTCGGTCAGCTCATGAGCGGCGAAGAACGCCTTGCGCTCGGGTTCCGGCTCCAGGGCGAAGAACTCGGCCATGCCGATCGGAACCCCGTCGAGGATGCGCTTCAGGGCGCCCACCGACGGGTTCACCCGGTTCGCCTCGATCAGCGAGATCGCCGAGTTGGTCACCCCGGCCCGCTTGGCGAGCGACCGCTGAGACAGGCCGTGGCGGGCGCGCACGAAGCGCAGCCGCGCGCCGACATCGATGCTCATCCGCCCCGGCCCCGTTTCAGGTGTTGAGGATCCTGCAACGGTGCCGCCCGCGGCCCCGATTCTGCAAGGGCTTGGGGGCGATCAGAAAAGGACTTGTTGCCCGATCGCCGAAGGTGTCCCCTGGCGATCGTCGCCCGCCCGCCGGAGAGCCGCCCCATGACCGATCATCCCTTGCGCAACGCGCAGTCCCTCGACGCCTTCTGGATGCCGTTCACGGCCAACCGGCAGTTCAAGGCGGCGCCGCGGATGCTCGTGGCCGCGGAGGGCATGCACTACACCGCCGACGACGGCCGCACGGTCCTCGACGGCACCGCCGGCCTCTGGTGCGTCAATGCCGGCCATGGGCGCCGGGGGATCGCCGCCGCGGTGGAGCGCCAGCTCGCGACGCTCGACTTCGCCCCGACCTTTCAGATGGGCCACCCGATCGCCTTCGAGTTCGCCGAGCGGCTCGCCGAGATCGCGCCGGGCGGGCCGGCCGCCGGCCTCGACCGGGTGTTCTTCACCGGCTCCGGCTCGGAATCGGTCGACACGGCGCTCAAGATCGCGCTCGCCTACCAGCGGGCGATCGGGCAGGGCACCCGCACCCGGCTGATCGGCCGCGAGCGCGGCTATCACGGCGTCGGCTTCGGCGGCATCTCGGTGGGCGGCATCGTCTCGAACCGGCGGGTCTTCCCGCAGCTCCCGGGCACCGACCACCTGCGCCACACCCACGACCTCGCCCGCAACGCCTTCACGAAGGGCCAGCCCGAGCACGGGGCGGACCTCGCCGACGACCTGGAGCGGCTGGTGGCGCTCCACGGGCCCGAGACCATCGCGGCCTGCATCGTCGAGCCGGTGGCGGGCTCCACCGGCGTTCTGGTCCCGCCGAAGGGCTATCTCCAGCGCCTGCGCGAGATCTGCACGCGGCACGGTATCCTGCTGATCTTCGACGAGGTCATATCCGGCTTCGGCCGCCTCGGCGCCCCCTTCGCGACGGATTATTTCGGGGTCGTGCCGGACCTCGTCAGCACCGCCAAGGGCCTGACCAACGGCACGGTGCCGATGGGTGCCGTGTTCGCGAGCCGGACCGTGCACGACGCGCTGATGAACGGCCCGGACGGGATCGAGCTGTTCCACGGCTACACCTATTCCGGTCACCCGGTCGCCTGCGCGGCCGGGCTCGCGACCCTCGACATCTACCGGGAGGAGGGGCTGCTGACCCGCGCCGCCGCGGTCGCCGACGATTGGGCGGCGGCGATGCACGACCTGCGCGGCCGCAAGAACGTCATCGACATCCGCACCATCGGGCTGATCGCCGGCATCGAGCTGGCGCCGCGGCCCGAGGCGCCCGGCAGGCGCGCCTACGAGGCGTTCGTGGACTGCTTCGCGCGCGGCCTGCTGATCCGCGTCACCGGCGACATCATCGCGCTCTCGCCGCCGCTGATCATCGAGCGCGGCCAGATCGGCGAGATCGTGGAGGTTCTGGGGGCGGCGATCGACCGGGTCGCGTGAGCTTCGCGCAGGCGCCCTCCGGCGCCGCGCACCCTTGAAGCGGGGGCGTGCCCGCCGCATCTGCCCCGGTTCCGGCGATGGGCCGGGTGCAAGGGTACTTCATGTCGAACACCGCCTTGATCGTCGGCGCCAGCGGGATCGTCGGCAGTGCCACTTCGGCGCTGCTCGCCGGCGCGGGCTGGCGGGTCGCCGGCCTCGCCCGCAAGCCGGTGGCGCAGGCGGGGGTCGAGGCGGTGGTGGCCGACCTGCAGGACCCGGCCTCCCTGGAGCGGGCGCTGGCCGGCCTCGCGCCGACCCACGTGTTCCTCGCGACCTGGCAGCGGCGCCCCACCGAGGCGGAGATGATCCGCGTCAACCGGGCGATGGTCGAGAACCTGCTCGACGCCCTGCGGCCGAAGGGCAGCGTGCGCCACGTCGCCCTGGTGACGGGGCTGAAGCACTATCTCGGGCCCTTCGAGGCCTACGGCCAAGGCAGCCTGCCGCAGACGCCGTTCCGCGAGGATCAGGGCCGGCTCGACATCGAGAATTTCTACTACGCCCAGGAGGACGCGGTCTTTGCCGCGAGCGCCCGCGACGGCTTCACCTGGAGCGTGCACCGTCCGCACACGATCATCGGCAAGGCGGTGGGCAACGCCATGAACATGGGCACGACGCTGGCCTGCTACGCGACCCTGTGCCGGGAGCTGAAGCGCCCTTTCACCTTCCCGGGCTCGGCCATGCAGTGGAACGGGCTCACCGACATGACCGACGCGCGGCTCCTGGCGCGCCACCTGCTCTGGGCCTCTACGGAGCCGAAGGCCGCGAACGAGGCGTTCAACGTGGTCGACGGCGACGTCTTCCGCTGGAGCTGGATGTGGGGCCGGATCGCCGATTGGTTCGGGATCGAGGCGGTGCCGTTCGACGGCACAGTCCGGCCGCTGGAGGCGCGGATGGCGCAGGACGGGCCGGCCTGGGCCGCCATCGTCGCGCGCCACGGCCTGGCCGAGCCGGACCTCGAAAAACTCGCCTCGCCCTGGCACACGGATGCCGATCTCGGCCGCCCGATCGAGGTCGTCACCGACATGAGCAAGAGCCGGCGCCTCGGCTTTACGGCCTACCAGCCCACCGACGACGCGTTCTTCGACCTCTTCAGCCAGCTCCGCGCGGACCGGCTGATTCCCTGACGGTCAGGCTGTCGTCGCGTCGCACAGGCTCGAAGGAACGTCCGGTCCGGCGATGACACGCGTCGTTCCCGACGCGGGGAGGGGACGCGGGCGCGTCCGGCCATCGCCTGCATCCGTCAAGGATATGTGAAACCGTCGCCCCCTCAGCCGGTCCGCCGCTCGGTGCCGCACCATTCGGCCACGAACAACGCCATCGCGGTGGTGCAGCGCTTCACCGAGGCGAGGCTGACGCGCTCGTCGAAGCCGTGGATGCCTTCGGCGGTCGGGCCGTAGCACAGGGCCGGGATTCGGTCGTAGAGGGCGTGCACCCGCGTATCGAGGTAGCAGGGCGACATGAAGCTCTCGAGCGGTGCGCCGATCGCCCGCTCGTGCGCGCGGCCGAGCACGGCCTCGGCCTCCGAGCCCGCCTCCAGCACGTAGCCCTCGACGAAGAAGCCGTTGAAGGTCACGCAGGGGGGGCTGTTGGCCAGGAACGGATCGGTGCGGGCGAAGTCGGCGACAGCGGCCTCGATCTCGGCCGCGGCGCGCGCCGCCGGCACGCCCGGATAGATCGCGACCCGGCAGTCGATCCGGCACCAGGCCGGGACCGAGGAGGCCCAGTCGCCGCCCTCGATCCGGCCGATGTTGAGGTTGATCGGGTGGTCGTCCGCCTCGAAATGCCGGTGCCTATCCTTCTGCGCGTTCCAGCGCGCCTCGAGGTCGCGCAGCGCGCCGATCACCCGGTAGGTGGCATCGATCGCGTTGGCGCCAGCTCCCATCTCGCGCACGTGGACGGGCACGCCCCGAACCTCCACGGTGAACCACAGCACGCCGGTATTGGCACGCACGAGCTTCTCGTCCTCGGGCTCCGGAATCAGAACGGCGTCGGCCCGGTAGCCGCGCAGGTGCGCCGCGAGCGCGCCGTTGCCGGTGGATTCCTCCTCGACCACGGACTGGATCGTCACCGAGGCCGCCGGCTGTAGGCCGAGGCGGGAGAGGGCGTCGAGGGCGAACAGGTTGGCCGCGTGACCGGCCTTCATGTCGCCGGCCCCGCGGCCGTAGAGCCAGTCGCCCGCGATCACCGGATCGAAGGGCGGGTGCGTCCACAGGTCGAGGGGGCCGGCCGGCACCACGTCGACATGGGCCTGGAGGATCAGCGAGCGCCCGGTCTCGGTGGCGGGCCGGTGGTGGCAGACGACGATCGGCGCGTCCGAGTGGCGTTCGTCGATCTTCGAGCCGCCGGGATGGGCCGCGATGGCGGCGCGATCCATGGCGAAGCGCTCGGTGGCGTAGCCCCGGGCCCGGAACGCGCCGAACACGTAATCCTGGCAGGCCTGCTCCGCGCCCCGGAGCGAGGCGAACCGGACCAGGGCCTGCGTGTGCGCGACCTGGTCGGAAAAACCCTCCGCCACGGAGGCTTCGATCTCGGCGGCGAGGACGGGGTCGAGGGCCATGGGATCTCCGGTCAGGTCTGGGTCGGGAGGAGGCGCCCGGTGTCAGGCGGGTGTCAACGGGCGCAGGTCGACCGGCGCACCATCCGTGCCGAAGCGGGTCCCGTCACGCCGAAAAGGCCGTCCGGATCTGCTCGGCGAAGCACGCGAAGGCGACGGTCGGCACGCTGTCGCCGCGATGGACCAGCAGGGTCTGGACGTGCCCGGCCCCCTCGGGCAGCGCGTGGACCGAAAGGCGGCCGGCGCTCCGGGCGGGCTCGGCCACGATCCGCGGGAGCAGGGTCACGCCCATCACGGCCGCCACGCAGCCGATGATGCCGTCCAGCGTCCCGAACTCCATGCGGCGCACGTGCACGAGCCCCTGCCGGGCCAGGAAATCCTCCAGGCGCCGGCGATAGGAGCAGCCGGCGCGGAACACGAGCACCTTCGCCTCCCGGGCGCGCGACAGCCCGTCGAGCAGCGCCTCCAGGCTGGCGATGGCGGGATGCGCCGCCAGAATCAGCTCCTCGGTGAGCACCGGGAGCGCCACGAGCCCCGCCTGCGCCACCGGCCCGGCCACGAAGGCGCCCTCCAGCGACCGATCGAGGACACGGCCGATCAGCCATTCCGTCGGCCCGGTCTCCAGCGCGATATCGACCTCCGGATGCCGGTTGGCGAAAGCGGCGAGCGGACCGGGCAGGCGGAGGGCGGCCGTCGTCTCCATGGCGCCGATCCGCAGCGGCCCGCGGGGCTCCCCCTCGGCCAGGACGGCGTGCTGCGCCTCCGTGAGCAGAAGCCCGACCTGGAGCGCGTAGGGCAGGAGGCGCTCCCCGGCCTGGGTCAGTGTGACCCCGCGGCTGCCCCGGTAGAACAGCGGCACCCGCATGGCCCGCTCCAGGGCACGGATCCGGGCCGTGACGTTCGACTGGACGGTGTTGAGCCGCGCCGCCGCCCGCCCGATCCCGCCGGTCTCGGCCACGGCCGCGAAGAACATCAGGTCGACGCTGTTCATGCCATCTGCTTTCACGATGGCTTCCTTCTGAAGGAATCGTTTTTCGCGCGTCAAGCGGGCCGCTACATCCTGGGCTATCTCGATCCATGCCCGCAGGGCGGGCGATCGCGCGGGGTGGCCATGGCCTTGAGAACCAGACTGACCGAGGCCTTCGGCCTGCGACACCCGATCGTGCTGGCGCCGATGGATCCAGCCTCGGGGGGCGCCCTCGCGGCGGCGGTGAGCGCGGCCGGCGGGCTCGGGCTGATCGGCGGCGGGTACGGCGACCACGCTACGCTCGACCGCGAATTCGCCCTCGCGGGCAATCAGCGGGTCGGCTGCGGCTTCATCACCTGGTCGATGGCCCAGGACCCGTCCCTGCTCGACGCGGCGCTCGCCCGCACGCCCGCCGCCCTGATGCTGTCCTTCGCGGATCCCGCCCCCTTCGCCGACCGGATCCACGCCGCCGGCGTGCCGCTGATCTGCCAGGTGCACACCCTGGCCCATGCCAGGCGCGCCCTGGAGGTCGGCGCCGCGGTGGTGGTGGCGCAGGGCACGGAAGCCGGCGGCCACGGCCTGAGCGCGCGGGGCACGATGGCGTTCGTGCCGGCCGTGGCCGACCTGATCGCCCGCGAGCGGCCGGAGGCGCTGCTGCTCGCAGCCGGCGGCATCGCCGACGGGCGCGGCCTCGCCGCCGCCCTGGCGCTCGGGGCCGACGGCGTCCTGATGGGCACGCGGTTCTGGGCCACCCGGGAGGCGCTGATCCACCCGGCCGCCAAGCAGCGGGTTCTGGCCGCCACCGGCGACGACACCGTGCGGACGCAGGTCTACGACATCGCCCGCCAGCGGGCTTGGCCGGCGCCCTATACCGGCCGGCTCCTGCGCAACGCCTTCATCGAAACCTGGCAGGGCCGCGAGGACGCCCTGCGCGCGGTGGCCGCCGAACGGCGGCGGGACGTGGAGGAGGCGGACGCGGCGGGCGACCACGACGTGGCCAACGTCACGGTCGGCGAGGCGGTGGGGCTGATCGACGACCTGCCGGCCGCCGGCGATCTGGTGGGGCGGATCGCCGAGGAGGCGCAAGCCTGCCTCCTGCGCACCGCCAGCCGGGTCGCGCCCACGCCCTGACCGGCGCTCCGCGAAGCGTGACTACGCACCGGCAGGACCGCCCGGAACCTTGGCGTTGCCGAAGGTTTAGCGTGTCGGAAAACCGTCGCCGTCCATCCGTCGAGGTCACACATGCGTGCCGGTCTGGTCTCGGTCCTGTCCGGGTTCCTCCTGTGGGTCGCGCTTCCGCAGGCGGCCACAGCGGACGTGCTCATCAGCGTCGACAAGACCTCCCAGCGGATGGAGGTCACGGTCGACGGGCGGCCCCGCTATTCCTGGCCGGTCTCCACCGGCGTCGCGAGCTACGACACCCCGTCCGGCTCCTATCGGCCGTTCCGGATGGAGCGAACGCATTTCTCGAAGGAGTGGGACGACGCGCCCATGCCCTTCGCGATGTTCTTCACGAACCAGGGTCACGCGATCCACGGCACCAACCACGTCCGCAGCCTCGGGCGCGCGGCCTCGCACGGCTGCGTGCGCCTGTCGGTGCGCAACGCCGCGACCCTGTTCAACCTCGTGAAGGCCGAGGGGATCGGCCGGACCCGGGTCGAGATCGAGGGCGAGGGCGCCCTGGTGGCGGATCGCGGCCAGCGCGGCCTCCGGGTCGCCCGGCACCGCAATCCCTACGCGCCCGACGACGCGTTCGCGGATGTCGACCAGATGGGCCGCAGCACGCTCCCGGCCACTTACCGCTCCGCCGCCCGCCCGGCCTACGCGCCGGTGACGGGCTATGGCTACCCGGCCGACACGGATGTGATGGACGGGTGGTAGAGCGCGTCTGCCGGACGCAAGCAGCCTCTAGGCGTCGAGCTGCGTCCTGCAATCGCTGGAGCTGAAGCACCCCGATACGCCGCTGTCGCCGGCCGATCCCGACGGGATCCTGGCGGCGCAGTGCTGGGCGGGGCTGTCTGCGACGCAATGGTGTTCACCGTCTTCGAGCGCCAGCGGGAGGAGGAGGCTCGAAGCGAGCCGTGGCTCGCCAGCCAGAGCCGCCCGGGACTCGGTGCCCTATCCGCAGACCCTCACCGATCGCGTCGTCCGGGCGTGGAGGCCGGGCTCCGTCAGCCGGTGCCATTGCCGCGGCCCGCAACTCGGCCTAGCTCCTGCGCGGCCCCAAGAGCCAGCGCGGCGCCCGCCGCGATCGACACGGACGGAGACACCCCCCATATGCCCTTCGCTTTCTGCCGGCCCCTGCCCCTCGCCGCCCTGGCGCTCGCCGCCGCCACCGTGCCGGGCCATGCCCTGGAGGTGACGCGCTCGGCCGACATCTCCGCGCCCCCGGCCAAGGTCTGGCAGACGATCGGCGACTTCTGCGGCATCGGCGACTGGCACCCGGCGATCGAGAAATGCGCGCTCTCCGACAAGGACGGCATGAAGGTGCGCACCCTCAGCCTGAAGGGCGGCGGCACCCTCAAGGAGGAGCAGGTCTCCCGGGACGACAAGGTGATGAGCTACACCTACACGATCCTGGAGGGCCCGCTGCCGGTCTCGGATTACAAGTCGACGCTCTCGGTGGCCCCCGAGGGCTCGGGCTCGAAGGTGACCTGGAGCGGCACCTTCAACGCCAAGGGCGCCCCCGACACCGTCGCGGTCGACGCGATCCAGGGCATCTACGAATCCGGCCTGAAGGCGCTGTCCGACAAGGCCAAGTAGGTAGCCAAATAGGCGGCCTCACGGTCTCGGGAGCGGGGCGCCGGGGCGATTGACCCACCGCCAAGCTCGGCCCAAAACCGGGGCGGCGCAGCCTTTGCGCCCCCACAGGATTTCCGCCGTGCCCGCGTCCCGTCTCCCGATGAGCCTCAGCCTCGCCATCCTCGCGGCCGCCGCGCTCGGCGCCTGCCAGCAGCGCGCCGCGGGGCCCGGCGTTGCGGCGGCGGCGCCTCCGCCGGTCGCCCCGGTGGTCCTGCCCGCGGGCAGCGGCTGCGGCCCCGAGATCGCCCGCACGCAGGCGATCGTCGCCAGCGACGTGGCTTCCGGCAACCTCAACCAGCCGGTGGGCGACCGCTTCAACGCCGACCTCGCCCAGGCGGGTGCGGCATGCGCCGCCGGCAAGTCCGGCGAGGCGCTGCATCTCCTCGCGGCTGCCAAGAGCCGCTACGGCTACCGCTGAGCGCGACGGCCGGTCCTGATCCATCACGCGCAGGACCGGCGCCATCGCCTTGAGGGAACTGCCGTTTCGGCCCCAGCCTAGATCACGAACAGCAGGTTCAGCCCGGCGCGCCGAAACCCGTCCTCGGCGATCTTGAGGTCGAGCCCGTAGGAGGCGATGTCGTCCGCCACGGGATCGAGTCCGGGTGCCTGGTGCTGGTGCAGGTGCTTGATGTAGCTGTGGCAGGTCGTGCAGGTCTCGACCTGGACGTCCTTGGAGACCTCATCCAGCCCGTAATAGCTGATGCCCTCCCCCGAGCCGCAGGCGGTGCAGCGGATCCGGACGTGGTTCCAGTAGGTGCCGCAGAGCGAGCAGCTCAGGTACCGGGCCTTGTCGGCCGGGGTCCAGCTGACCACCACGCTGGCGACCGGCGCGCCGCCACAGCACGGGCAGACCCCGTCGGCGACAGGCTTCAGAGTCTTCGCGTCGAGGCGCGCCGCAGCCTCGGCGAAACGGACCTGCAGCGCCGCCGCGACGAACACGCATTCGGCGATCCGGTCGACCGGGAGCGCGCCCTCGAAGACCTGCACGGCAAGGTCGAGCCGATCCTCCCGGGACGCCGCCAGCAGGCCGGACCGCGCCGCTTGCGACGCCTCCGGCGCCGCCGACAGGTCGAGTTCGGCGAGCAGCGCGGTGAGGCAGCCGTCGAAGCCCGGATCCGCCTCCAGCGTATGCCGCGACAGGAGCGGCATGCCGTGCTCGGCGCGCAGCGCCAGGTCGGCCCGGTCCGGCGCCGCAGGGGGCGGACAGGTCGCCTGGACGACAGCCTGCGCCCGCGCGACCGCGGCGACGAACAGGAGATAGGCCTCCAGCGGATGCCCGGGGGCGGCAGCCCTCAGGCGCGCGGCCCGGTCGGCGAACAGCGTCCCGGGCTCCGGCAGGCGCACGAACGGGACCGAACCCGAAATCCCGATCTTATCGGGATCGGGCTTCAGCTCGCTGAAATCCCGCCGCCGGGATTTCGGCTCAGCTGGCGGGGGCGCGGGGGCGCGCTTGAAGAAACGGGCCACCAATCAGGATCCGCGCTTGTCCACCGCACCGCGGCGTGCCCTGGCCCCGGCGATCTGCCGGAACCACTTGCGGTGATGCCGGTAGGCCCAGCCGCCGGTCACCGTGCCGCGCACCATGGCCCGCCCGGTGCCGCGCACCCAGATGCCGGCGTAGACGTGGACCACGATGATGGCGATGGCGATCACGGCGGCCAGCGAGTGGGCGAGGAGCGCCCACCGCTGGGTCTCGATGGAGGTGAGGCCGCCGAAATAGGTGTTCCAGATCACGAGGCCGGTGACGAACATCACGGCGATCAGCGCGGTCTGCCCCCAGAACACGCCCTTCTGGCCGGCATTGTACTTGCCGAGCTCCGGCAGCCGGTCCTCCCGGTTGGTGACCACGTCGCCGATGTGCTTGGTCCACTCGACATCGTCCTTGTTGGGGATGTTGAGCTTCCAGAAGCGCACGAACAGCAGGACGAAGCTGACGGCGAGCGCGACGCCGAACCACGGGTGGATCGCCCGGGTCGCCTGCCCGCCGCCGAACAGGCCGGTCAGCGAGAACAGGTAGGGCGTGAACATCGCCAGCCCCGACAGGGTCAGCAGGGTGAACAGGATCGCGGTGATCCAGTGGTTCACCCGCTGGAGCCCGGTGTAGCGCGGGACATACATCACCTCCGGCGCCTCGGCCTTGGCGTGATGCAGGGGACGGGCCTCGCCGTCCCGGATATCGCTCTGGATCGTCATCGGCCTTCACTCGCCTGATGCGGCGCCGGCCCCACGCCTCGATGGAAGCGTGGGGCCGGCTATCGAACTCAAGATATGGGAGGCCGGACGCGCCGGCCCATCCGTCAGTGCGGCCGGGCCTCGCCGCCGTTCTCGATGCCGCCCTCGCGGCGCTTGACCGAGTCGTACTCGATCGCCTCTTCCTCTTCCTCGGGCACGACCTCGTTGGGGCCGGCCGTCACGTAGTGGAAGAAGCCCGCCACCGCGGCGAAGCCCATCGCGGCGAGCCCGAACACCTTGGCACCGCCCTTCCAGAAGGCGACGAGCGGCGAGATCTTCGGGTCGTTCGGCAGGCCCGCGTAGAGGCTCGGCTTGTCGGCATGGTGCAGCACGTACATGACGTGCGTGCCGCCGACGCCGGCCGGGTCGTAGAGGCCCGCCTGCGCGAAGCCGCGCGACTTCAGGTCCTCGACGCGGGTCTCGGCCTGCTCGATCATCGCCTGCTTGGTGCCGAACATGATCGAGCCGGTCGGGCACGCCTTGGCGCAGGCCGGGGCCTGCCCCACCGCGACCCGGTCTGAGCACAGGGTGCACTTGTACGCCTTGTGGTCGGTCTGGCTGATGCGCGGGATGTTGAACGGGCAGCCCTTCACGCAGTAGCCGCAGCCGATGCAGTTCTCCTCGATGAAGTCGACGATGCCGTTGGAATACTGCACGATCGCGCCCGGCGACGGGCACGCCTTGAGGCAGCCCGGCTCGGTGCAGTGCATGCAGCCGTCCTTGCGGATCAGCCATTCGAGGTGGTTGGTCTCCGGGTTCTCGTACTCGGTGAACCGCATCAGGGTCCACGACTTCGGCGTGAGGTCGTGGGGGTTGTCATAGACGCCACGGTTGATGCCGATGTCGTCGCGCAGGTCGTTCCACTCCTCGCAGGCCGACTGGCAGGCCTTGCAGCCGATGCACTTCGACACGTCGATGAGCTTGGCGACCTCCACCTGGCGGCGGATCTCCGGCGGCGTCTCCGTCGAGGCGGAGCGCTGGCGGATATCGAGGGAGCTGTAATCGGCCATGATGTCAGCTCCCCTCAGGCGACCGCGTCGGACGGAGGCGTGGTCGGCTCGATGTTCACGAGCCAGGCCTTGAACTCCGGCGTCTCGGTGTTCGCGTCGCCCACAACGGGCGTCAGCGAGTTCGGGTGCCATCCTTTCTTGGTCAGGCCCATGAACCCCCAGTGCTGCGGGATGCCCACCACGTGGACGGGCTTGCCGTCACAGATCAGCGGCTTGATCCGCTTCGTCACGACCGCCTTGGCCTTGAGCGAGCCGCGCTTCGACCAGACCCGGACCCAGCCGCCCTTGGTGATGCCCTTCTCACGGGCGAGTTCCTCCGAGATCTCCACGAAGGCCTCCGGCTGGAGGATCGCGTTGATCCGGGCGTGCTTGGTCCACTGGTGGAAGTGCTCGGTCAGGCGGTAGCTCGTCGCCGCGTAGGGGAACTCCTTCACGTCGCCGAGATCGGCTAGGTCGTCCTTGAAGATGCGGGCCGCCGGGGCGCCCTTGATCTTCGGGAAGGCGACGTTGGCTACGGGAGACTCGAACGGCTCGTAATGCGTCGGGAACGGCCCGTCGCGCATCAGGCCGCGGGTCCACAGGCGGGCGACGCCCTCTTGGTTCAGGATGAACGGCCCCACGCCCTTATCGGGCGCGACGGTGACGCCGTAATCCGGCACGTCGAAGCCGATCCACTGCTTGCCGTTCCACTCGATGAGCTTCTTCTTCTCCGACCAGGGCCGCCCCTCCGGGTCGCAGGACGCCCGGTTGTAGAGCACGCGCCGGTTGGCCGGCCACGCGAAGGCCCAGTTCGGCGCGATGCCGCGGTCGCCGGGATCATTGTTGTCCCGGCGGGCCATGGTGTTGCCCTTCTCGGTGTAGCAGCCCGAGTAGATCCAGCACCCGCAGGCGGTGGTCCCGTCGTCCTTGAGCTGGGCGAAGCCGTCGACCTGCTTGCCCGCCGGGATGATCGCCCCGTTGAGATCCGGCGTCGGCGCCACCGTGTAGCCGTTCAGCTCACGGGCGAGTTCCGTCGGCGTCGGCGATTCGGCGATCGCGTAGTCCCATTTCAGGTTGACGATCGGGTCCGGGAACGCGCCGCCATCCTTCTGGTAGGCCGCCTTCATGCGGAGGAAGATCCCCGACATGATCTCGATATCCGAGCGGCACTCGCCCGGCGCATCCTGCGCCTGCCAATGCCACTGCAGCCAGCGGCTGGAGTTCGAGAGCGAGCCCTCCTCCTCCACGAACAGGGTGGTCGGCAGCTCGAACACCTCGGTCTGGATCTGGGTCGGATCGACGTCGTTGTACTCGCCGTGGTTCTCCCAGAAGCGGGCCGTCTCCGTCTTGAGCGGGTCCATCACCACGATGAACTTCATCTTGGAGAAGGCTTCCGTCATCTTGGCGCGGTTCGGGAACGACATCAGCGGGTTGAAGCCCTGGATGATGTAGCCCGTCATCTTGCCCTGCTTGGCGAGCTCGAACCCACGGAGGACGTCGTAGGTCGGCACGTCGAGCTTGGGCAGGTAATCGTAGGCCCAGTCGTTCTCCTTGGTGGCGTGATCGCCCCACATCGCCTTCTGGAACGAGACGAAGAACTTGTTGTAGTTCTGCCAGTAGCTCGTCTGCCCCGGGCGCAGCGGCTTGAACTGCCGCTTGGCGATGTAGTCGCCGTAGGTCGGCTCTTTCTCCACCGGGAGGTTGAGATAGCCGGGGAGCAGGTTGCTCATCAGCCCGATATCGGTCAGCCCCTGGATGTTGGAGTGGCCGCGCAGCGCCTGCATGCCGCCGCCGAGCACGCCGATATTGCCCAGCAGCGTCTGGACGATGCACATCGAACGGATGTTCTGCGAGCCCTTGGAGTGGTGCGTCCAGCCGAGCGCGTAGAGCGAGGCCATGGACCGCTCGGGCGAGGCCGTCGTCGCCATCAGCTCGCAGACCTTCAGGAAGGTCTCCTTGGGCGAGCCGCAGATCGTCTCGACCATCTCGGGCGTGTAGATCGCGACGTGCTTCTTCAGGAGCTGCATCACGCAGCGCGGGTGCTGCATCGTCTCGTCGACCACGGCGTAGCCGTCGGGACCGATCTCGTAGTCCCAGGTGGTCTTGTCGTAATCGCGCTTGTCCGCGTCGTAGCCCGCGAACAGCCCCTCGCTGAAGTCGTAGCCCTCGCGGACCACGTACCCGGCGTTGGTGTAGGCGGCGACGTAGCGGTGCTGCAGCTTATCGTTGTCGAGCAGGTACTTGGCGACGCCCGACAGGAACGCGATGTCCGTCCCCTGCCGGATCGGGCAGTAGAGATCGGCCACCGACGCCGTGCGGGTGAAGCGCGGGTCGACGACGATGAGCTTGGCGTTGTTATGGGCCTTCGCCTCGACGACCCATTTGAAGCCGCACGGATGCGCCTCGGCGGCATTGCCGCCCATCACGGTGATCACGTCCGCGTGCTTGATGTCCATCCAGAGGTTGGTCATCGCACCGCGTCCGAAGGAGGGCGCCAAACTGGCGACCGACGGACCGTGTCAAACGCGGGCCTGGTTGTCGAATACCAGGGCCCCCATGCTGCGGACTGTCTTGTAGGTCAGCCACGCCGTCTCGTTGGTGGTGGCCGAGGCCCCCAGGAAGCCCATCGTCGTCCAGCGATTGACCGTGAGCTCCTCGTTCTTGGCCTTGAAGTTTTTGTCCCGATCCTCCTTCAGGAGCGTCGCGATCCGGTCCAGCGCGAAGTCCCAGGAGACGCGCTTGAACTCCGAGGCGCCGGGGGCGCGGTGGAGCGGGTACTTGGTGCGCGTCTCGGCGTGCACGAAGTCGAGCAGCGCCGAGCCCTTCGGACAGAGCGTGCCGCGATTGACCGGGTGATCGGGATCGCCCTCGATGTGCATCACCGAGGAGCGTGCGTTCTTGGAACGGTCCCCGAGGCTGTACAGGATGACGCCGCAGGCGACAGAGCAATACGGGCACGTATTGCGGGTCTCGCGCATCTGCGCGAGCTTGAACGGCCGCACCGCGGCCGCCATCGCCGGCTCGAGCCCGCCGAAGCCGAGCGCACCGAGCGAGCCGCCCGCAAGGCCGGCGCCGGCCCCCTTGAGCAGGCCACGCCTTGAGACCTGGACAGTCATCTTCGCCTCACCAAAAAGCGATCTGGTATAATTCCAGGGTGTCCCAAAAAAGCGTATGCGAGGCAAGTGCGGTTGCGTGACACATCAAGTCGACGTGTTTCAGGTGGAGCAGCACGTCCGCCCGAGGATGATCATCCGGAAAAGAAACACCTTTTTTACTTCGATGGCATTGCCGGATTCGCCCCGGACGGGCTCGCCGTGCGGTGCTCCAACGGCGCCTGAGGCTCGGTCGCGGACGAGCCGCCGGTCTCCGCCTTCGGGACCGGCCGGTTGGCATTCTCGTCGGTGGAATGGCCGCCCGGGTTCGGCGCGTCCTTGGCCGCCGACTGCTCCCGGGGGACGGGCGCCTGGCTCCAGCCGTCCTGCGCGCTGCGGGACTTGTCGCCCATCGCGTCGATGCCCTTGATCTCGCCGGGTTTCGTCTGGGCGAGGCAGGGGGCGCTTGCCGCCGCCAGGGCGAGGAGCGCCAGCATCGTCACGGGGATCGAGCGGGACACAGGGGCGCTCCGGTATGCATGCGAGGTCATACCGGGCAACGTATCCCTCACGCCGCCAGTTCCGGTTCGCGACGGCCCGGGTGACGGCTTCTTAACCAAGCCTTGCCACTCTTTGCCCGTAGCGTACGGGAGACTCGGGATCATGACGAAGACGCATCCGGAGCGTCCGTCCGACGCGGAGCCCGCCGCCGCCGCAGCCGCGCTCAGCCCGAACGTGCGGCGCCATCTCGGCCAGACCTTGCGCACGCACTATGCGGACACCCTTGCGGCACCCGTCAGCCAACGCCTCGAGGCGCTGATCGCGCAGCTCGGGAAGGCGAAGCTTTAGCCGCTCCGCGATCGCGATCCCGCCATCCGGACCGGGATGCACCGCGTGCGTCAGCGCACGCCGGATCGTTCGTTCTGCGAAACCCGCCCGAGACGCCGACTTTCTTCTGCATGCGTCCGAGGCGGGAGAAGATCCATGCGTTCTCATGCGGCACACCCCTGATCGCGCTTGCGTTTCGAGCGGATCCACCGATCTTGCGCCCGGCGCACGGCGGCGTGATCACGCACCGGAGACTTGACTCCGTTCGATAAAACGAACGATCCAAGGCCTCCGGGGGCAGTCGCCCCTGCGGCACACCTGCCGACGGCTGGGGGATCGGGCGTGATGAAGAACGGTGCGGCACGGAGCGGATCGGCCTGGGCGATCGGCCTGTCGATGATGGCCGCTGTCGGCCTCTGCACCGGATCGCTGCCGGCCTCGGCCGAGACCGCGCTCCTGAACGTCTCGTACGATCCGACCCGCGAACTCTACCGCGAGATCAACGCCGTCTTTGCCGAGGACTGGAAGGCCAGGACCGGGGAGTCCATCACGGTGCGCGCCTCCCACGGCGGCTCGGGTGCGCAGGCCCGCACGGTGATCGACGGCGTCGACGCCGACGTGGTCACGCTCGGGATTCCCTCCGACATCGACGCCATCGCTAGGCTCACCCGCAAGATCCCGGAGGACTGGCGGAGCAAGCTGCCGAACGAGGCCGTGCCCTACACCTCGACGGTGGTGTTCCTGGTGCGCAAGGGCAACCCCAAGCTCGTCAAGGACTGGGCCGACCTCGCCAAGCCCGACGTGAAGGTGATCACCCCGAACCCGAAGACCTCGGCGGGCGGGCGGTGGAACTTCCTGGCCGCCTGGGGCTACGCCTACGGCCAGGACAGGGATGCCGCCAAGGCCGACGCCTTCGTGGGGCAGGTCTACAGGAACGTGCCGGTGCTCGACACCGGCGCCCGCGGCTCCACCGTGACCTTCGCGCAGCGCGGGCTCGGCGACGTGCTCCCGACCTGGGAGAACGAGGCCTACCTCGTGCTGCAGGAATTCGGCGCCGACAAGTTCGACATCGTGTCGCCGCCGAGCTCGATCTACGCCGAGCCGCCGGTCGCCCTCGTGGCGGCCAACGCCGGGCGCAAGGGCACCACCAAGGCGGCCCAGGCCTATCTCGACTTCCTCTACGGCGACCGGGCGCAGGCGATCTTCGCCAAGCACCATTACCGGCCGATCCGCCGCGAGGCGGCCGCGCCGGCCGATCTCGCCCGGCTGCCCGAGATCAAGCTGTTCAAGATCGAGGACATGCAGGGTTCCTGGGACGAGATCCAGAAGCGGAACTTCGACGCCGGCGGCCTGTTCGACCGCCTGAGCCGGGCCGGCCGCTGAGGCTCAGAACCATGGTCGAGACGCCGCGCCGTACATGGACCTTCCGCCGCCCGAGCGTGATCCCGGGCTTCGGGATCAGCTTCGGCTACACGCTGACCTGCCTCGGGCTGGTCGTGCTGCTGCCCCTCGCCGGGCTGGTCGCCAAGGCGTCCGGCCTCGGGCCGGCCGGGATCTGGGACGTCGCCACCGATCCGCGGGTGGCCAGTGCCCTGCGTCTCAGCTTCGGCGTCTCGGCGCTCGCCGCGCTCACGGCCTCGGCCTTCGGCTTCCTGGTGGCCTGGGTGCTGACCCGCTACCGCTTCCCGGGCCGCAAGATCGTCGACGCGGCCGTCGACTTGCCCTTCGCCCTGCCGACCGCGGTGGCCGGGATCGCGCTGGCCTCGCTCTACGCGCCCGACGGGCTCCTGGGCGCGCCGCTCGCCCGGCTCGGGATCCAGGCGGCCTATACGCCCGTGGGCATCTTCATCGCCATGGTGTTCATCGGGCTGCCCTTCGCGGTGCGGACCGTGCAGCCTCTGATCGCCGAGATCGACAAGGAGATCGAGGAGGCCTCCGCCACCCTCGGGGCCTCCCGGCTCGCGACACTGACCCGGGTGGTGCTGCCGCCCCTGATCCCGGCGGTGCTCACCGGCTTCGCGCTAGCCTTCGCCCGAGGGGTCGGCGAGTACGGCTCGATCATCTTCATCGCCGGCAACCTGCCCTACGTGTCGGAGATCGCGCCGCTGCTGATCGTGATCAAGCTCGCCGAATTCGACTACGGCGGCGCGGCGGCGATCGCCACGATCATGCTGGGCATCTCGTTCCTGACGCTGCTGGCCATCAACCTGATCCAGGCCTGGAGCCGGAGGCGGTTCGGTTATGTCTGAGATCTTCTCCCCCGCCTTCGTGCCGGCCGCCAAGACGGGTCCGGCCGCCTCGGAAGGCGCCGCCACCCGCATCGTCCTGATCGGGATCGCGGTAGCGTTCCTGGCGCTGTTCCTGGTCCTGCCGCTGTTTGCGGTGTTCGCGCAGGCCTTCTCGCACGGGTTCGACGCCTTCCTGTCGGCGTTCCGGGAGCCCGATGCCTGGAGCGCCATCCGCCTGACTCTCACGGTGGCGGCGATCGCGGTGCCGTTCAACGTAGCGTTCGGCCTCGCGGCCTCCTGGGCGATCGCCAAGTTCGAATTCCCCGGCAAGTCGCTGCTGATCACCCTGATCGACCTGCCGTTCTCGGTCTCTCCCGTGGTCTCGGGGCTGATCTACGTGCTGCTGTTCGGCTCGCAGGGCCTGTTCGGCACCTGGCTCCTCGATCACGGCATCCAGATCCTGTTCGCGCTGCCGGGGATCGTGCTGGCGACCGTGTTCGTGACCTTCCCGTTCGTCGCCCGCGAGCTGATCCCGTTGATGCAGGAGCAGGGCTCGGCCGAGGAGGAGGCGGCGCTGACGCTCGGCGCCTCGGGCCTGCACGCGTTCCGCACGGTGACGCTACCCAACATCCGCTGGGGCCTGCTCTACAGCGTGCTCCTCTGCAATGCCCGGGCGATGGGCGAATTCGGGGCGGTGTCGGTGGTCTCCGGCCACATCCGCGGCCTGACCAACACCATCCCACTCCACGTGGAGATCCTCTACAATGAGTACAACTTCGTCGCCGCATTCGCCGTCGCTTCGCTCCTCGCCGTCCTTGCCCTCATCACCCTCATCCTCAAATCCGTCCTTGAGTGGCGCTTCGCGGGCGAGCTTGCCGGCGGCCGCGCCCATTGACCGCCCCTCCACGGCGATCCGGGTCGAGGGCGTCTCGAAGACCTTCGACACGGCGGCGGTGCTGCACGACCTGTCGCTGGACGTGCGGGCGGGCGAGCTCATCGGCCTGCTCGGCCCCTCGGGCTCGGGCAAGACCACCCTCCTGCGGATCATCGCCGGCCTGGACGCGCCGGACCGGGGCCGGATCCTGTTCGGCGGCGACGACGCCACGGGGCTGGCCGTGCAGGAGCGGGCGGTGGGGTTCGTGTTCCAGCACTACGCCCTGTTCAAGCACATGAGCGTGGCCGACAACATCGCCTACGGGCTGAACGCCCGGCGCCGGGCCGAGCGCCCGGCCAAGGCCGAGATCAAGCGCCGGGTCGGCGACCTGCTCGACCTGATCCGGCTCTCGGGCTTCGGCGACCGTTACCCGTCGCAGCTCTCGGGCGGCCAGCGCCAGCGGGTGGCGCTCGCCCGGGCGCTCGCGGTCGAGCCCCGGGTCCTGCTCCTCGACGAGCCGTTCGGCGCGCTGGACGCCCAGGTCCGGAAGGACCTGCGCCGCTGGCTGCGCGAGATCCACGACCGCACCGGCCAGACCACGATCTTCGTGACCCACGACCAGGACGAGGCCCTGGAGCTGTCGGACCGGGTCGCGGTGCTCGACCGCGGCCGCCTGGAGCAGGTCGGCACCCCGGACGAGGTGCAGGAGAACCCGGCCTCCGCCACGGTGATGAAGTTCCTGGGGGATTCCGTCGAGGTCGAGGCAATCGCCGAGGGCGGCCGCGTGCGGGTGCGGGGCCGGGAGACGCCGGTGGCGGCGCCGGCCGGCCTCATCGGCCCGGTCAAACTCTACGTGCGGCCGTGGCAGCTGCAGCTCGCCGAGCCCGAGGGCGCCCACCTGTCCGGCACCGTGCGCAGTTCCTACCGCAGCCAGGGCCGGCAGCGGATCGAGGTAATCGATGCCGAGGGCCGCGTGCTGGCGGTGGAGGATTTCGACGGCATCCGCCACCCGGCCGGCCACCCGGTGGGGCTGCGGATCAACGGGGGGCATGTGTTCGGGTGAGGCTCGCCGCCGCGAGCGGATCGTCCTAGGCTCGCGCCCATGACCGCACCGAGTCGCCAAGCCCTCCCCGATATCCTCTCCGCCATCGGCCGCACGCCGCTGATCCGCCTGCGCCGCGCCTCCGAGGAGACCGGTTGCGAGATCCTGGGGAAGGCCGAGTTCCTCAATCCCGGCCTGTCGGTGAAGGACCGCGCGGCTCTGTCGATCGTGCAGGACGCCGAGGCGCGGGGGCTGATCCGGCCGGGCGGCACCATCGTGGAGGGCACCGCGGGCAATACCGGGATCGGCCTCGCGCTGGTGGCCTCCGTGCGCGGCTACCGGACGCTGATCGTCATCCCGGTCACCCAGTCCGAGGAGAAGAAGCAGACCCTGCGGCTGGCGGGCGCCCGGCTGGTCGAGGTCCCGGCGGTCCCCTTCGCCAACCCGAACAACTACGTCCACGTCGCCCGGCGGCTGGCCGAGAAGCTCGCCGCCACCGAGCCGGCAGGGGCCTTCTTCGCCGACCAGTTCGACAACGTCGCGAACCGGCAGGCCCACCTGGACGGGACCGGCCCCGAGATCTGGGACCAGACCGGCGGCCGGATCGACGGCTTCGTCTGCGCGGCCGGGACCGGCGGCACGCTGGCGGGCACCGCCGCGGCCCTCCGTGCCCGGAACCCGCAGGTGCGCATCGCGCTCTCCGACCCGGACGGCTCGGCCCTCTACGCGCACTACACCGCCGGCACCCTGAAGGCCGAGGGCTCCTCGATCACGGAGGGGATCGGCCAGGGCCGCATCACCCGGAACCTCGAAGGCTTCACCCCGGACCTCGCCTTCCGCATCCCGGACCGGGAGGCCCTCGACATCGTCTTCGGCCTGATGCGGGAGGAGGGGCTGTCGCTCGGCGGCTCGTCCGGGATCAACGTCGCCGGGGCGATCCGCTTGGCCCGGGAACTCGGGCCCGGCCACACGGTGGCGACGATCCTGTGCGACGGGGCTGCGCGCTACGCCTCGAAGCTGTTCAACCCGGCCTTCCTCACGGAACGCAACCTGCCGGTGCCGGGCTGGCTCGAGGCGCCGCAGGACCCGCTGCAGGACTGGCACGCCTGAGGTCCGCGTTCCCATCCGGACTTTTCTCACAAAAGCTTGGCTCGACGTTGAACGGAACGGAATGTCGCAGCGTTTGAACGGTCACGCTCGCATCAGCGCGACCGTCCGGAGAGTCCGATCTATGTCCATCGTCACCATTCTGCTCATCATCCTGATCATCCTGGCCTTCGGCGGCGGCGGCTTCCTCGGCGGCGGCGCCTATCGCGGCCCCGGTTTCGGACTGGGCGGCATCCTGCTCATCATCCTGATCGTGCTGCTGGTCACGGGCCGGCTGTAAGACCCGTCCGGGCGCCTGCGCGGCGGCGGTCGTCGGCCGGACCTCACGGATCCCGACCATGGGTCGGGATCCGTAGGAACGGGTGGACGCGCAAGCCGCCGCTGCGGGCGTACGGTCCGGCGGGAGAAATCCCGGCGCCGCAATCCGATAGAGCAGTTTCCTCGCGCCCAGGATCAGGCCAGTCACCTATCGGCAGGTGATCCCCACGAGGGCGGGCACGACCGCACCCGGTCCACCGTCCCGGTGCGGCTTCGCCTCGGCGAGCCCCTGGCCGGCGAGGAAGTCCGAGACAGCCTGTGCCGGCACCAGCGGAAGACGCGCGGGCGGCACGATGCCGGCGACCGAGCGCGGCGCCGCGGGATAGCGGGCGACGAGTCCGACGAGCCGGCCCGACCCGTCGAGCACCGGCGCCCCGGCAGAACCCGGCTGGAGCGGCGCGACCACGCCGCCCGGCACGGCTTTCGCCGGCGCCGCGAGGCCTCCGTCCGGGCCCTGTGCCAGTGCGATCAGGCCCTCGTCGGCGGCGGGCGGATCGGTCCGCACGGGCGGACGGATCGCGGCGGGGGCGCCGGGCGCCTCCAGGAGCGCGAGCCCCGCGGGATCGGTGGCGAGAACCCGGGCCGGAGCCGGGCCGATCCTGAGGGTGGCGCAGCCCTCCAGCACGGCCGAGGCGGTGAGCACGCGCCCCGGCGCGACCACGAGACCCGTCCCCCACAGGGCCGGAGGCGCGGCAGCCGCGGACGGCCCGCTCGCGGGAGCGGCCGCCGGGGCGGGGGCGGCGGGGGCCGGGAACGGCGCGAAGGCATTGGCCACCGCGATCACGAGGCGGCCGACCTCCGGCGCCAGCGCGCGGTCGTAGCCGATCAGGAAACCGCGGACGCCCTGCGGCCCGGCATCGTACCGGATATAGGATAGACCGGTCCCGGTCTCGGCGGTGACCACCAGGGACTCCGGTCGCCGCAGCGTGTAGGTGACCTTACGGTTGGGGAGCGGCGCGGTCGCCTGCTCGAACAGGGTGTCCAGGGTCTCGCCCCCCGGCGGGAACGCCCGGGTCTCCAGGGTCACGCGCCCGTCCGCGCTCTGCCAGCGGGTGCCGGCGGGGAGGGCGGTGCGCCTGGCGAGCAGGCGCTCGGGCACGCCGATCACCGCCCCGCTGCCGGGATCGGGGGCGACCCGGAAGCGCGCCGCCGCCTTGGCCGCCTCCCCCGCCGCAAGGAGCGCAGCCCGGCCGCGCGGATCGAGAGGATCGGCCCCGCCGGCCCGGCTTCGATAGGCGGTCAGCGCGTCGAAGGTGCGGCGCCCGAACGCCCCTGACACCACGGCGTTGAAATCGCCGGTCCAGATGAGTGCGTCCTGGATCGCCTTGCGCTCCGCCTCGGGCAGCGCCTCGAAGGCGGCCTTCGTCGCGTCGAAGGCGGGATCGGGCGCGCCGGGCCGGGCGGGGGTCGCGATTTTCGGGGCGAGCCGGGTCGGGGCGGGACGGGCCGGAAGCGGCCGATCCTGGGCGAGCCCAGAAGCCGGGACCAGCAGGAAGGCCGAAAGGAGAGCATTCCGCCGAACCCGCGGGGGCGAGAGCCCCGGAATCCGTCCGCGCGCTGTCCCGCTCGAATCCATGGCCGACCCCCGGACGCCCGGCGCTCGAATCGGGCGGAGCACCCTGCCGCGTGCCGGACGGGACGCACAAGATCGGAATCCTGCCGATACACCAGCGCCGGTCCCGTGCACGCGGCCGCGCGATGCGCTAGAGGGCAACGGTCCGGCCTCGCGGGCCGGCCCGGAATCCGAATCGGGATGCCGGCCGGCCGCGCGCCGCCGCCATGGTCCGCCGCGGAGCCCGGCATGAGCGAGACGAACAACACCTTCAAAAAGGCGCCCAAGCGCAAGGCGGCCAAGGGCAAGAGCGTCAGCGTCTCCCCCGAGATGCGGCAGGCCTATGCCGACCTGATCCGGGAGCGTGCTGAGAAGCAGGAGGCCTACGGGCGGCACCTGCCGCAGGACGAGACGCGGCGGCGGTAGCAGCCGGTCCGATCCGCCGGGGGAGCGGCGCTACCGCTTGCGCACGAATTCCGTGCGCAGCACGAGACCCTTGATGGTCTCGTGGCGGCAGTCGATCTCCTCCGGGTCGTCCGTGAGCCGGATCGACCGGATGACCGTTCCCTGCTTCAGGGTCTGGCCCGCGCCCTTGACCTTCAGGTCCTTGATGAGCGTGACCGAATCGCCGTCGGCGAGGACGTTGCCGGACGCGTCGCGGACGGCCGCCCGCCCGGGCGCCGTGGCGGCAGCCTCACCGGGCGGGAGCCACTCGCCGGTCGCCTCGTCATACACGTAGGAATCGTCGTCGCCGGCCACGCTCGCCCCCAGTGCCCGTGTCCCCGCGCGCCGAATCGGTGGCCGTTTCGGCGGGGATGTCGTCCGGGCGCAGCCCTTGTCGCGCCGGGCCGGGTCGGGAGCAAGGGCCGGGTTGCCGGCCCTGCCTCCACCCGGTGACGGAGGCAGGGCCCGGCATCCTCAGCGCTTCAGCGGCCCGGCCTCGATCACGTCCTCGACCGTGCGCAGGCCGGCGCGCGGGGAGTTGACCAGGCAGGCCATGTTGCCCGGCGGGTGCTGGTTCTTCCACATCTTGGTGTGGGCCTGGGGGATCTTGTCCCAGGGGAACACCTCGCTCATGCACGGGTCGACCCGCTGATCCAGCACGAACTGGTTCGCCGCCGAGGCCTGCTTGAGGTGGGCGAAGTGCGAGCCCTGGATCCGCTTCTGCCGCATCCAGACGTAGCGGGCGTCGAAGGTGATGTTGAAGCCGGTGGTGCCGGCGCAGAACACCACCATGCCGCCGCGCTTCACCACAAGGGCCGAGACCGGGAAAGTCGCCTCGCCGGGATGCTCGAAGACGATGTCGACATCCTGCTTGCCGGTGATGTCCCAGATCGCCTTGCCGAACTTCCGCGCCTCCTTGGTCCAGGCATGGAATTCCGGGCTGTTCACCTTGGGCAGCTGCCCCCAGCAATTGTAGTCCTTGCGGTTGATCACGCCCTTGGCGCCCAGGCTCATGACGTAGTCGCGCTTCGACTCGTCCGAGATCACCGCGATGGCGTTGGCGCCCGACGCCGCGCAGAGCTGCACGCCGAACACGCCGAGGCCACCCGAGGCGCCCCAGATCAGCACGTTCTGGCCGGGCCGGACCGTGTGCGGCGCGTGGCCGAACAGCATCCGGTAGGCGGTGGCCAGCGTCAGCGTGTAGCAGGCCGCCTCCTCCCAGGTGAGGTGCTTGGGCCGGTGCATGAGCTGGCGCGACTGCACCCGGCAGAACTGCGCGAAGGAGCCGTCCCCCGTCTCGTAGCCCCAGATGCGCTGGGTCGGCGAGAACATCGGATCGCCGCCGTTGCACTCCTCGTCGTCGCCGTCGTCCTGGTTGCAGTGGACGATGACCTCGTCGCCGACCTTCCAGCGCTTCACCTTGGCGCCGACCTTCCAGACGATGCCGGACGCGTCCGAGCCCGCGATGTGGTACTCGCCCTTGTGCACGTCGAAGGGCGAGATCGGCTCGCCGAGCCCCGCCCAGACGCCGTTGTAGTTCACGCCGGCGGCCATGACGTAGACCAGCACCTCGTCGTCGCCGATCTCCCAGACCGGCAGCACCTCGAGCTGGTGGGACTGCTCCGGGGGCCCGTGGCGCTCGCGCCGGATCGCCCAGGCATACATCTTGGCCGGCACATGACCCAGCGGCGGGATCTCGCCCATCTCGTAGAGGTCCTTGACCTCGCCGTCCGCCGGACCGACC
>NZ_JAUYZJ010000029.1 GCF_030700285.1 Methylobacterium sp. NEAU K
CTGAGCGCCTCGCAACTGTTCACGTGGCGGCGCCTGGCGCGTCAGGCTGGGAGGCACGACGACCAGACCCCACTGCAGTTCGTGCCGGCCGTGCTGAGTGTGGGCCGGCAAGAGCCGGCGTCAGCGCAGACGAGCTCCGCGCTGCGTGAGCCGCGCGGCTGTCACGGTATCGAAGTTGAGATCGCAGGCGCCACGGTCCGCATCGCTCAGGGCGCGAGCGCGGCTCAGATCGCCGCGGTGATCCGGGCGCTGAAGGCTCCCCTGTGATCGGGCCCTCCGGCGCGGTGCGCGTGATGCTGGCCACACGGCCGGTGGACTTCCGCAAGGGCATGGACGGACTGGCCGCTCTGGTCCGGGACGCGATGGGCGCGGATCCGTTCTCCGGCACGGTCTACGTGTTCCGCTCGAAGCGGGCCGACCGGGTGAAGCTCCTGGTCTGGGATGGAAGCGGGCTGGTCCTCGCGACCAAGCGTTTGGAGGCTGGTCAGTTCTGCTGGCCGAAGATCGAGGACGGCGTGGTTCGGCTGAGCGCGGCGCAGCTCGCGGCGCTCGTCGAAGGCTTGGACTGGAAGCGCGTCCATGCAGCGCGTCCCGTGAGCACGCCGGCGGTTGCAGGCTGAGCAAAAAGCCCGGCGGACGGGCTTCGTCGCGGTGGTAAGTCACTGGCGGATCTGCTCTAATCCGCTTCATGGTGGCGCCTGCTTCGCCCTCGTCCGACGACCCCGAGACGCTCAAGGCGCTGCTCGCCGAGGAGCGCGCCGAGAACGAGCGGCTGCGACAGATCATCCTGGCCATGCAGCGCCACCGCTTCGGCCGCCGCGCCGAGAGCCTGCCTGAGGATCAACTCCTGCTCGGGCTGGAGGAGGCCGAGCAGGTCGAGGCTGCGGGCTTTGCCGCCGAGGAGGGCGAGCCCGCCAGGAAGGAGGCCCGGAGGGTCAAGCGGCGCACGAACCGTGGGGCGCTGCCCGCCCATCTGCCGCGGGTCGAGTGCCTCGTCGACATCGACCGCACCGCCTGTCCGTGCTGCTCGGGTGCCCTGCACCGGATCGGCGAGGACGTGTCCGAGCGCCTCGACGTGGTGCCGGTGCAGTTCCGGGTGCTGGTGATCCGCCGTCCGCGCTACGCTTGCCGCGCCTGCGGGGACGCGATCGTGCAGGCCCCGGCACCGGCGCGGCTGATCGAGGGCGGTCTACCGACCGACGCTCTCGTCGCGCAGGTCCTCGTCTCCAAATACGCCGACCATCTGCCGCTGTATCGACAGACGCAGATCTTCGCCCGCCAGGGCGTCAGCCTCGACCGCTCGACGCTGGCCGACTGGGTCGGGCGCGCCGCCTTCCTTCTCCGGCCCGTCCACGGGCGGCTGCTGGAGACGCTGAAGCGCTCGGGCAATCTGTTTGCCGACGAGACCACGGCACCGGTGCTCGATCCGGGTCGCGGCCGCACCAAGACCGGCCAGCTCTGGGCGTATGCGCGCGACGACCGGCCCTGGGGCGGGACTGATCCGCCGGGAGTTGCCTACGTCTACGCCCCGGATCGCACGGCCGGACGGCCGATCGCGCATCTCAGTGGGTTTGCAGGCGTGCTCCAGGTTGACGGCTACGCAGCCTACGAGACGCTGGCCAAGGGCGGCGCGGTGCGGCTGGCCTACTGCTGGAGCCATGTGCGTCGGCAATTCTACGACCTAGCCGCGGCCTCGCCGATCGCGACGGAGACGCTGTCGCGCATCGCCATGCTCTACCGGATCGAGGCCGAGATCCGCGGTCGCCCGGCCGAGGAGCGACGGGCGGCCCGGCAGGAACGAAGCCGGCCCGTGGTCGAGGCGCTGGAGCCGTGGCTGCGCGAGAAGCTCGGCCTCCTGAGCCGCAAGAGCAACCTGGCGGATGCGATCCGCTACGCCCTGAGCCGCTGGGCGGGGCTGAGCCTGTTCCTCGACGACGGGCGCGTGGAGATCGACTCCAACACCGTCGAGCGCGCGATCCGGCCCCTGGCCTTGAATCGGAAGAATGCCCTGTTTGCTGGTTCGGACGGCGGGGGCGAGCACTGGGCGGTGATCGCCTCGTTGGTCGAGACCTGCAAACTCGTTGGCGTCGAGCCGCAGGCCTACCTGGCCGACGTCATCACCCGCATCGTCGACGGCCATCCGCAGCGGCGCCTCGACGAGCTTCTGCCCTGGGCCTACCCGAGCACACCCACGCTCCAAGCCGTGGCCTGAGAACGCCACGGCCCTGACGCGTCAGTCAGGGCGTGTGAACAGGCTCCGGAACAGCGCCTCGGATTGGCGCAATCCCTCGTCTGTCAGCACCACCGACTTGGCGCGTCCGACCGGATCGGCGATGAGCCCCTTGGCGTGGAGACGGCCAAGTACAGCCCAGTCGAAGCCCTTCCAGGCCCGACGCCCATCGTGGAGCGTCAGCCACAAAAGGGCGAGCACCGCCTCGTCGATGCGCTCCTCGTCGACCGCCATCTGAGCAGATTAGCACGCCGCGCTCAGACCGGGCGTGGTGCCAGCCGATCGGTTACGGTTCATCTCCTACCTGCGTGTGAGCACGGACCGGCAGGGTCGGTCCGGTCTCGGCCTGGAGGCGCAACGCTCGGCCGTCACGGACTATCTGAACGGCGGCGCCTGGAATCTGGTCGCCGAAGTGGTCGAGGTCGAGAGCGGCGCTAACAGCGAGCGGCCGGAGTTGACCCGCGCCCTGGCACTCTGCCGCGCGCACCGGGCGACGCTGGTGGTGGCCAAGCTCGATCGGCTGGCCCGCGACGCTCATTTCCTCCTGGGTCTCAGCAAGGCGGGCGTCGATTTCGTCGCCTGTGACATGCCTTCGGCGAACCGGATGACCGTCGGCATCATGGCTGTAGTAGCCGAGGAAGAGCGCCGAATGATCTCGGTCCGAACAAAGGCCGCGCTAGCCGCCGCCAAGGCGCGCGGGCAGGTTCTCGGTGGCTTCCGCGGCCGGGCCGGCACGGCTGAAGACACGGCCAAGGCGCGAGCCGCCCGCGGGCGCAACGTTGACGCGCAGGCCGAAGCGCTGGCGCCCATCCTGAAGCGCATCGATCCAGAGGGCACGGCGTCGCTGCGAGCAGTCGCGGCGGCATTGACCGCCGAGAACATCCCAACGCCGAGCGGACGCGGTACGTGGACGCCGACTGCTGTGGCGCGTCTGCGGGTCCGCCTCGCGACCGCCCGATGCGCAGATGCCAATGCATTCTCGCAGCCAACCAGCTACCGTTGAGATGATAACCTAATGTAAAATCAACGAGGCAGCGCAATCAGCACAGTCTGATCATCCGGGAACGTCTCTCTCCTCGGGCGGTTCGAGCACCGTCTCTGATGGATCCATCACAATAGATGGATTTGCGAAATACACTGTTGGCTTGGAGAATGACAATAATATATCGAGGCATGCCTGACGCAAAGCTCGATTAAGATCGAACAAGGTCGCCTGAGGAGCCTTCATCATCTTAATCTGATTGTGAACAATGACATTCCTGACTTTGTAAACCAGACTTGCCCAACCCTGATCTTCTAATTGGTCCTCAACGCCTACAGCTAAAAGGAAGATCTTGGAAGATTCCTTCAGCTCATCGAGCGATGAGCGAGAAGTCAGACGAGTCAGACATTTTGAATCAAGAACGCCAAGCCTAAATCTTTCACCAGTCACCTCGGAGAGTCTAGCTTTCATGTCCCAAGTGGTCAAACCGCCTCTCGCAAGTTCATGCATAGCCCATGCAAATATGTGATCTATGCAGAATTCAAAAGCCTGGTACATTAATAGAAAAGCACCGACACCTGTTATATCTGCGTCAGCGCTCTTAAATAATTGTCTAAGAACCACACTTTCGGATAAAATTATCTCGTCCGGAACTGAAATATTGATAGTGCTTCGCCAATTCTCCTTGCAAATTGCATGGCCGACTTCGTCTAAAGAGCGAACTATAGTGATGCCGTCTTTGAGAAGCAACAACTCAAGCATATCGAGCGTCATGCCCAATCTTTGCATTTGCTCGACTCCGACGACAAGAATACCTACTTCGTCTGAAATTACGTCGTCGAGGCAGAGAGTTTTCTCTTTGAATGAGTCAATGGACCCGGACTCGGAGAAGGCGGACAGCTTCTCTAGATTTGTGATCTTACGAAATCCGACCTCAGCATATCTGCGCGGCCAAACTCCCTCGATGTATTCTCCAGTTCTGAATGATGTCACAGGGAAAATGTATCCGATAGATTGGCTCGACAATTTTTCCTTCAGATTTATGATATTGGACTCGCCAGGAAACCCCGTGCAGCAAATCTCAACGAGATATTTGCTTTCGTCCCGCGGCTGATCAACCGTTACTCCATGAGTAAGGTCGAACACCCGGCTGCTGCTGGCTTTGATCGTAGCAGTTCTCTCGCCATGCTCGATCGTTATGCCAAGTTCGGCGACCTCGTGTCGCGTGAGTCCAAAGAACCGCTCTTGAGGTGACATTTCTAGTACATCATCTCAAAATCTTCCTGGCCTTTAAGCCAGCACTTTGAAAGATCTAAATACGCGTCGCTGCTGGGGAGCAGCATTGCGCGAAACGCGAACTGGAAATAAGCGCGCTGAGCATCTCCGATCCGCTTCGCCTTCTTAGCAATCTGGTCCAAAATCAACAGCAATTGATTCAATGAAGTACTAGGATCTTCGGAAAATCTCAGCTCTTCGATTGCCGCATCAATCGTGCTGATTTCTGGCACAGCACCAACCTTAATCAATCGCTTACATTCAGCACCGAAGCCAGCCATTGGCTGAGGTCGTGCCAGGATGGAGCAAACGTTAGAGCCAAAAGGTCTGATCAAACCTCCATCTTCTTGTGATTCCGCGGTCCAATCTCCCGCTCGGCTATCTATGATTTTGATAAGGTGATTGTACACCTCCAGAAGATGCTGCATATCATCTGCATCGGCCTTATAACGATAGCTTTCAAGGAAATTTATCTCCCTCAGCTCGCCGACTAATGCCTGCTTATCATACGGCATCGGCGTTCCGGTTGAGTACGCATAGAACATATCTACTACGTCAGCGTACTTATATCGCCCCACCCCCCGCGCTCTTTTCTCGTCAACTTCTTTAAGGATGCTGATTCCGTCTGGCAGGGCGTTGTTATCTATGTAGTCATAATAAAGAATTTCGAGCTGATGCCTGAACGACATCGGTGTTTGCCCAGTGTTCAATGTTAGCATACGATACAAAATGCCAGTCTTTGACAGACCGACATAGATCTCAACGCGAATCTTGTGGCCGAAGAACTCGGAAATTTTCTCTTTGCTTATTCCGCCGTCCTTATCTGTGCCAATACCCTCTATTGTTAAGGTTCGTTGCAAACCGTCCAAAATCAGCAACTCGCCGTCTTGTGCAGCTCGCTCGATAAAGGCGAAAATGCTGGCCCAATCGGTGAACGAGTCTTGTTCGATGATGGCACGGCGGACCAAATTTTCTAGTTCACTTCCATAAGCTGAGGTGACAGCCAATATTATCGGAGGCATTACGCAGCCTTCGATGAGATCTTTCCTAAGAAGCTCATATGTCCCAGAACTCTTTACACGCTTGCGCTGATATTCATTCTTAGAAAGTATAGCTGGCGCGATGCGCAGATACTCTCCAATGCTTAGCTCTGCGCCAACATTGACGCCCATTATCTTTGTATCTATGAGATGAGATGTAAATTGCACTTAAGCCCTCACACTATTTGCAAGCAAGAAAAACTCGAAATCTTAGTCGGTCCTCTCGGCGGCGCGTATCGGATGGCCGTCTCCTCAAGCCGATCAGTTGGCCTGCAAAGCGCATACAGAAGTTGTATGTTTGTTCAATCTCTACGTTCGAGATCGAGCCGGTGCACAGCCAGCCGCTCGCGCATGCCCAACGGGCCGGAAGCTGGATCTCCACTCCCAACTATGATGGATCGGCGCTGATCAGTAAGCGGGGCGCGAATCAGGGCTGGCTCTGTCACCGAGCAGACAAGCCTTCCAGCACCTTCAACAGACGTCGTGGCGGTACAACCCTCGGAGGGTTGCGCATAACGACGCTGCCACGCTCGTGCTTACGCTCGTTCCTCATTCGAACAGCCCTCCCGGTGCTGGCCGGTTCGGAGGATCGAACGTGGGCAGTTCCCCCAACCCCTCCGACTCCTCGCCTTCAATTACAGGTGCATCCAGTTCCGCAAGGTATGCAACTGCGCGATCACGGGCAGCGGCGAGCTCGGCGCGCGTCATCTCGTGGAGCGGCTTGATTAGACCATCGCCCTGGCGCAGCACGAGACCGTTCAGTTCGGTTAGGGTCCGAGATGCGGCCACACGCGCGCTCTTTGGCGCCGTGCGGTCACCGGAAATCTCCACCAGCGTTTCCAGCGCCACCCGCGCGCCCACGGTACGGAGCTTGTGCTCCACCTCATCCCGCGTGGCGCGAACCTGACGCGCCCTCTCAGCTTCATCCATCATCAAACCCTCCTAGTCGAACAGTCCGCCAATCGGCGGTTCATCGTCAGGGCTCGCGGCCATCTCAGCGTCGAAGCGCGCGATGTGGGCGCGCAGCTTTGTCCGGAGCGCATCCAGCTCAAGGAGGTCCGGTGTCGGTGCGCGTGGCGTCTCGCGCATGATCTCATCGAGCCATCGGGCCGCGTCGCGGTTCTGGCGGCCCCACGCCCGCTCCGTGGCACGGCCCGGTTTGTTCGCCCGCCGCCATGCCTCAAGCCGCGCCCGCTCGTCTGGCGTCATAGCCGCGATCTCGGCACGCCTCTGACGGCGCTTCCGGGCCTTATGGGCGTCGCTGCGCGGATTTCCCGTCGGGATGCCTTCAGGGAATCCCGGTGTGTGCCAGCCGGCCGGCCCGTCGCCCCGTGGCGTGGCACCTCCGTGAAATTTGCAGCGCGTCCGACCCCTGGCCGGCGTCCGCCGACAAGGCTCGCCGGTCGATTTAGCGAGCGCACCACAGAACGGATGAAGGTGTCGCTCGGCATGGTAGCGTCGAAGCGCCCTCGCGCCGATGGACGGAAAGTCCGGCGCGTAATGGCTGCCGCCACGGCGAGTGGCCCTTCGCGAGCTTTGAGGCGGGCGCCTACGCATAACGGCGTTCCTCCATGCGGTAGATCGGCGGGGCTTCCACACTCCCTGTTTGCCTCGCGCAGAGCCGTCGACAATGCCGCTCGCGTGCGCGCATGAAGATCGGTGAAGGGCAGAGGATGTGGAGAGAAGAGAAAGGAGGAAGAGAAAGACGCAATCTATCTATCACGCACGCGAGCGGCATTGTCGGCGCTTCCGATCTGTCACGCATCGTTCAGCTCCCGTTTTGCTGACATTGCCGCTGAAATCTGAGCTTGTGCACGCGCACGCTGCGCCTTTTCGCGCTCGGCTCGCTCGGCAAACCGCGCGTGAATTCTCGGGTTTACCGCCCACTTAGTCGGCCCGTCCGGCCCGCTTTCCGCCACAGCCACCCACGCAGCCCCCTCAAGCTCCCGCATCGCCGCGCGGGTGAGCCCCCGCTTACCGCTCAGGGTGCGTCGCGCCTTCTCGATGTCTCGGGCCGTCACGGACAGGACGTCCGGCCGCGTCAGCAGGTGCCCAGCGATCCAGCGCGCCTCAATCGTCCGCTCGGCCGGCTCGCAGAACTCGGCGTAGAACCGAAAGGCGTGCTTCACGAGGTACTGGACGAAGCGGGACGCGCGCCGTGCTGTCTCGGCTGTCACGCCTACTTCAGACCCTCCGACCGGTACCGTGTCGAGAAGCGTCCAAGTATCGAGGGCGTGGAACGTGAGGGTGATGCGGTAGATCAGGCCCTCCCATTTCGAGACGTGTCCCTCCCAACCGGCTGAGGCGCCCGGATAGTGCGCAAGGGCGCGCACGCGGCTCTCTGTCTCAGACAGGATCGCGCGGGCCTCGGGCGACAAATGCACCACGCTGGGCTTCGAGCGGAGCGCAAACATGCCCCGCACCGCGCGTTCATACTCGGCGACCGCCGCGGGATCTTCCGGCACGTCGAGATGCACCCGCTCCGCATCGTCGTCCGTCACGAAGATCAGGCGTTGCAGGAAGCCGTCGGTACCCAGGTTGCCCGCGTGCTGGCGGATCTTGTCGGGCTGCGTCGAGGCAATGAGGCCCATCAGAGCACTGTCGGCCCGCACGGAGCCGCCGACCCGATCGACGCTGATGTCAGTGCCGTCGAGCAGGCGAAGCATAGTGCTGCGGTCGCCGTCGCCGGAGCGCTTGTAGGCGCCGAAGCTCCCCAGGAAGGCAAACAGTTCATCAGGGGCTCGGATGATCCCGCACGGGTTATCCGCGTGGATGCGGACCTGCTTTTCCAGGGTGGCGTCGTCCACGATGAGCCGCCGAATGACGGGCGTTGGCGGCAGCGCTACCGCCGTGCCGTCGCGCTTGCCCTTCGCGGCCTGCTGCAAAGCATCCCAAGCCGCCTGCGTCTTGCAATTCTGCCGATGAAGCTCCCGGTCTATCTCCTTCAGCGGACGAAGCAGCGCGGAGATCGTCGGCGACTTCTTCCGACCGGGACGGGCGACGATCACCACCGGCAGTGTGGCCGGCACGAGGAAGCCGGCGCTGTGCTGCCTCACCCGAAGCTTGAGCGCGCTGCCGATCGTACCACCCAGCGCGGCCACGGCCGCAACGGCCACGAAGCTCTCAGGAACGCCCATCTGACGGCTGAGCGTGCGCACGATCGGCGCGATCACATCCGGCAGGCTCCCTACAGGTGGTGTGGAGAGGTCGGCCGGATCGTCATCACCGAAGATGTCTACCGGCTCGATGACAGTCGAAGTGGACGTCCCAGCGTCTTCCTCGATCACGTTGAAGAAGCGCTGAGGCCCAACCCGCGTAAGGGCTTTCGCGACCGTGTAAGCGAGGTAGCGTTCAGCCCGGTCGTCGCCGCGCTGCTCAGCTTCGTCCTGGAATTTGTCCGGCGAGTACGCCGCGACGATTGCAGCTATCTCCTCGAGGTCCAGAATGCCGCCTTCGATCACGTTGGCGGCAACCTTGTAGTCTCGATCCGAGCGCTCACCCTTCAATGCCGGCTCGGCGCTGAGCACCTTGTCGAGCTGCGGACGGTTCGCCCGGGCCGTCCTCAACCGCGCGAGCAGGTCCGGATCAAGCTTCTCCGGATCGCCGATCGCTTCCCATGCAGCCGACAGATCGTATTCGCCTGCCGCGACGGCCGCGGTCGCCTTATCCATTGGAGGCGCCTGGATCGCGAGGCTACGGAGCGTGTGCAGGCGCCGCGGATCGTCGAACACCTTCCCCTCGGTGAGGGCTGGCACACGGCCCTTTTCCCGCTTCGTGGCATTCGGCAGGTTAACGGTGAATGGGATGCGGAACGGGTGCGAGACATCGTGCGTGCTGTCGCCGCCGAAGATGTGCGCCAGACCGCGCGAATGCGCTTCCGCAGCTCGGACATTCTCCGGGGTCGCAGGTAGCGGCTCCCGTAACAGCCACACTCCTTGATATCCGCCGCCGCTGTCTATGACCGCGCTGGCCTCATACCGCTTGCGCCAGTCCAGTGCCTGATCCCAGAGCCGTTTGCGCTCGCGCTTGAGGCCGTCCGGTTCGGCCTCGATCTTCGGATGCGGATCGCAATCGATGACGACGCCGCGGATGCCCGTAATGTCCGCCTTGCACACCCTGCCGTATGCGCCCTGCTGTAGATCGCGCGGGACCGGCTCGTTCAGCGTGAAGTGGAGGTTATACTTGCCCTGGCGCGCCTCGATCCAAGCGGCTAGCTGATCGCGCTCGGCCGGTAGCGCGAAGGTTGCCCCGTGGCAGCTGCCCGCCTCTGGATCGATCGCCGCGACCGCGAGAAGCCCTTCGATCAAAGCGACCAAAAAGGCCACAGCCTTAGCTGTGTCACCCTTGGGCAGCTCGGGCGTGGCTTTCACGGGAGCGGTCTGAAGAGGCGCAGCCTGCGCCGGAGTTACGGCCTCGGAGGCTTCAACTGCGACAGGTTGTGGTTCGGACCGGCCGAGACCATAATTGCTTGCGTCCATGACACTTTCCCGGCGGACGGCGGTGCTGGCCGGCGTTCGCGTAGAGGGTTTGAGAGACGAAGCGGCGGCTTCTTGGTGGTGCGGAGGGCCGCCGCTTCGCATTCAGGCGGCAGTGTCATCGCGCCAGGTCATTACTTCCACGACCACGCTTCGCGCGAAGGCCAGCGGCTGCGGCCAATCTTCTCCCAGATCATCGCTGCAATGGACCTGTCGAAGGCGTCCACGCAGCGCATCGCTCGGACCACACCGGCTCGGTTGTTCTTCAAGAGGTGTGGCGGAACCCTGACGTACAGCGCCAGATCTGTGATGCCTTCGCCGCGAACCATGAGGATCGCGTTCGCCTTACGGCCTGCGCCGTTCGAGCACGTCTCGGATTTCCGCATAGGCCGGAGCTGCACGAGGCAGGCCGGATTGGGGTCCAAGAACTCCGCGTTGCCGGATTTGATGCCCGGGTCGCGGACCCACTGCATGTTGAAGGTGCCGTCGGTCTTGCCGCGGGCGAAGACGGGCATAAGCCCAGGTGCGGGCCCCCTCATCACGCGGCCCCAGCGCAGGTCGCTAGGAATGCGTCGGCGTCTGCGCGGCGGACTAGGGTACGTCGCCCTACCTTGAAGGGCTTGAGATCCCCGCGGGTGAATAGACGATAGACCCCGGTCCGCGAAATGCGCAGGTAGTCGGCGAACTCGTTGACCGTCATGGCGCCGGGTGCGGCGGGAGGTGCGGATTCTCTTTTGGACATCGTGGGCCTCAGCGGTTCGAAGTGCGCTGAGACCGTGCCTTCGGGCACACCCGAATAACCGAGCGCTGATGGGCGCTTTTATTCGGCGTCTGGATTTCGGCCGGCAGCCTCGATCGCGCCGGGCCACCAGTCAGGTTCCACATCCCCCTCATCCTCGATCTCATCGAAGAAGAGGTGCGGCCATTGCGGCCGGAACTTACGGTACGCGTCGGCGACCGCCTCGGCCGTCAGGTCCGGCTTGCTTCCACCTTTCCCGTGCGCTGTGCCTGGTAGACCAGCTCCGATCCCGCGCTTCTCCCGCAGCCGAGGATTGGCAAGATACCGAGGTGCCTCCTTGAAGGCTTGCTCTTCCGTCCGTCCGACTTCCATCAGGTCTCGAACGACCGCGTTGATCAGCAGCATCCGAGGCGTTTCCTTCGGACGACCTGGGCCAAACAGTGCCTCGCGCGTGAGCCCCATCTTTCTGAGAAGCATCCGGGCCGCAGGCGTGTTCTGCGCCAGGGAGCGCCGCAGGCCCTCGAACGATTCGCCGCAGCTCGTAGCCTCAGCGGCGAGAAAGTCGAGCGCATCCCTGCCGGCCTCGACCTTTCGGCCGGTCGGCCAACAAGCGGTAAGCTCAGGCTTTCGACGGCTCATCGTGCCGATCCGCAAGCAACGATTTCGACAACGAAACGCGCCCGGCCCGTACTCATCGCAACTAAGTGCTTGATTTTGTTGGCGCGCCCTACGGGAATCGAACCCGTGTTTTCGCCGTGAAAGGGCGACGTCCTGGACCGCTAGACGAAGGGCGCTTTGGCTAGGCTGTGGTTCTATAGTCGGAGCGGAGGCGCCCGGCAACCGCCGATGCGCTGCGGCGTGCGGGTTTGACCGCGGGGCGGGTTGGGGCGATGGAGAGGTATGCTGCAGATCCCGCCTCGCATGACCCTCGTCCTCGGCGGCGCGCGTTCCGGCAAGAGCGCCTACGCGGAGGGTCTGATCGAGGCCTGTCCCGGCCCGTGGCTCTATCTCGCAACCGCGCAGGCGTTCGACGACGAGATGGTCGCGCGCATCGCCCAGCATCGCGCCCGGCGCGTCGGGGCGTGGCGCACGCGCGACGTGCCGCTCGCCCTGCCGGAGGCCGTGGCGGAGGCGGAGGGTCCGGCCCTGGTCGATTGCCTTACCCTGTGGCTCACCAACCTGATCCTCGCGGGGGCCGATCTGGAGGACGCCGTGGACCGGCTGTTCGCCGCCTGCGCGCGCGTGCCGGGACCGCTGGTGCTGGTCGGCAGCGAGGTCGGGCTCGGGATCGTGCCCGACAACGCGCTGGCCCGCCGCTTCCGCGACGAGGCCGGGCGCCTGCACCAGCGGCTCGCCGCCCAGGCCGAAAGGGTCGTGCTCACCGTGGCCGGGCTGCCGCTGACCGTGAAGCCCGCGCCCCCCGCGCAAGGAACCTCCGCATGAGCGACGACGCGACGCGCCACCGCGAGAAGATGGAGAAGCGCAAGGCCGTGCAGGACGCCGAGGTGGCGGCCAAGACCCTCGAGAAGGGCCTGCTCCTCGTCCATACCGGCCCCGGCAAGGGCAAGAGCACGGCGGCCCTCGGGCTGATGCTGCGCGCGCTGGGCCGCGGCTGGCGGGTGGGCATGGTGCAGTTCATCAAGGGCGGCTGGGACACCGGCGAGCGCCACGCGGTCGGCGCCTTCGGCGACAAGGTCGCCTGGCACACGCTGGGCGAGGGCTTCACCTGGGAGACGCAGGACAAGGCCCGGGATATCGCCGCATGCCGCCACGCCTGGGACGTGGCCGAGGGGCTGATGGCCGATCCCACGATCCGCCTGCTCGTCCTCGACGAGTTGAACATCGCCCTGCGCTACGACTACCTCGACCTCGACGCGGTGCTGGCCGCCCTCACGCGCCGCCGGCCGGACCTGCACGTGGTCGTCACCGGCCGCAACGCCAAGCCGGCCCTGATCGAGGCCGCCGACCTCGTCACCGAGATGGGCAGCGTCAAGCACCACTTCGCGGCCGGCGTGAAGGCCCAGGAAGGGATCGAGTTCTGAGCCGGCCGCCCAAGAAGGCCCTGATGATCCAGGGCACCGGCTCCGATGTCGGCAAGTCGCTGATCGTGGCGGGGCTGGCGCGCGCCTTCACCGACCGGGGCCTGCGGGTGCGCCCGTTCAAGCCGCAGAACATGTCGAACAACGCCGCCGTCACCCAGGATGGCGGCGAGATCGGCCGGGCGCAGGCGCTCCAGGCCCGGGCCGCCCGGGTGCCCGCCTCCGTGCACATGAACCCCGTGCTGCTGAAGCCGCAGAGCGAGGTCGGCTCCCAGGTGGTGGTGCAGGGGCGGATGGTCACCACCGTGAAGGCGCGCGACTACCAGGCCTGGAAGCCGAAGCTCATGCCCGCCGTCCTGGAGAGCTTTTCGCGCCTGGCCGCGGAGGCCGATCTGGTCCTGGTCGAGGGGGCGGGCTCGGCCTCCGAGGTGAACCTGCGGGCCGGCGACATCGCCAATATGGGCTTCGCCCGGGCCACCGACACGCCGGTGGTGCTGGTGGGCGACATCGACCGGGGCGGGGTGATCGCCAGCCTCGTCGGCACCCGGGTCGTGATCGCGGCGGCCGATGCCGCGCTGATCGCCGGCTTCATCGTCAACCGCTTCCGCGGCGATCCGAGCCTGTTCGCGGACGGCATGCGGCTGATCGCGGAACGGACCGGGTGGGCGCCCCTGGGCCTCGTGCCGCATTTCCCCGACGCCGCGCGCCTGCCGGCCGAGGACGTGCTCGGGCTGGCGGGCTCCGGGCCGCGCGCTCCGGGCGCCGTCACGGTGGCGGTTCCGGTGCTGCCGCGCATCGCCAATTTCGACGACCTCGACCCGCTGCGGGCGGAGCCGGGCGTGTCGGTGGTGCTGGTGCGCCCCGGTACGCCGATCCCCGCCGACGCCGCCCTCGTGCTGCTGCCGGGCTCCAAGACCACGATCGACGACCTCGATGTCTTCCGCGCCGAGGGCTGGGACGTCGATCTGCGCGCCCATGTCCGGCGGGGCGGCCGGGTGCTCGGCCTGTGCGGCGGCTTCCAGATGCTGGGGCGCACGCTCGCCGATCCCCACGGGATCGAGGGGACGCCGCGCACCGTGCCGGGCCTGGGGCTCCTGGACGTCGAGACCGTGATGACGCCGGACAAGCGCCTCGCCGCGGTGACGGGCACGAGCCTGCCCGATGCCGTCCCGTTCTCCGGCTACGAGATGCATATCGGCGCCACAAGCGGCCCCGACGCGGCCCGGCCGCTGCTGCGCCTCGCCGACGGGCGCACGGACGGGGCGGTCTCGGCGGACGGTCGGGTGGCCGGGACCTACGTGCACGGGCTGTTCGCGCACGAGGCCCAGCGCGCGGCCTGGCTCGCCCGCCTCGGGACCGCCTCGGACGGCGCAGGCTACGAGGCCGGGGTCGAGGCGGCGCTGGACGGCCTCGCGCGACACATCGCAGCGCATGTCGATTGCGACCGTCTGCTGGCGCTTGCCCGGTAGGCGCGGCCGGGGCCGGTGACGAAGCTGCGACGATCAACGCCCCCCCGCGAAGGACCGCGGCGATCATGGGAATGCCCGATGCCCATGCAGCCCCGGGTCGGCGCGGATCCCGCTCCTGTCCGCCTGCCCCGCCGTGGGGCCGGGCTGATGTTCGTGGTGCTCTCCGCCCTGCGGCGGGACGCGGTGGGACGCGGCGAGACGCGCGGCGCCCGCGGCGGCGCGGACAGCCTGAACGCGGCGCAGGTTCATGCGTTATCATTCCCGAGGCCGACTTATCCGGCACGATGATGCAGCCCCACAACCCTGCGGGACATCATTCAGGAGGGCATTGCGATGAGCGACGGGATTCCGCTTCTGATCCTGGCCCTGGGGACTCTGGGCGGCGTCTGGTTCCTGGCCGCTGCGGCCCGGAAGCAGGTGGCCGACGCCAAGGGCGATCCACAGCGCTCCACCGTGATCCGCGATCACGGCGGCGCCCCGCGCCCCAACATGCCGGGGACCGAGCACTGACGCCATGAGCCAGCGCATCGCCGTCTTCCCGAGAGCCCGCGGCCGCCATTCGGCGCATGGCTCCATCGCTTCGTCAGCGGACGATATTTTCGGCGCGCCGGATGCGATTTCTCCGCATCCGGCTCCGAACACGCCCTGCCGCCGGGTCAGCCCGCGACGATGAGCCAGAGGGCGAGCAGCGCCAGGACGAGGCCGCCCTGGATGAGGCAGGCCGTGCGGTAGAGCGCGAGCGCCCGGGCGATGTCGTCCGCATCGGCCTCGGCGCGTCCGTCGCCCATATGGGCATCGGGGACGCGGGTGCCGCCGTAGACCCGCGGCCCCGCGAGACGCAGGCCCAGCGCGCCGGCCATCGCGGCCTCGGGCCAGCCGGCATTGGGCGAGCGGTGGCGGCCCGCGTCGCGGAGCATCGCCCGGAGGGCAGCGCGCGCGTCGGCGCCGCGCAGGGCCGCCGCCCCGGCGATCAGCAGGCCGGCGAGCCGCGAGGCCGGCAGGTTCACGCCATCGTCGAGCCGGGCCGCCGCCCAGCCGAAGGCCGCATGGCGCGGGGTGCGGTGGCCGATCATGCTGTCGGCGGTGTTGATCGCCTTGTAGAGCGCCCCCCCGGGCAGGCCGAGGCAGCCGATCCAGAAGGCCGGCGCCACGATCCCGTCGGAAAAATTCTCGGCGAGGCTCTCGATCGCGGCGCGGCAGACCGCCGGCGCGTCGAGGTGCTCGGGGTCGCGACCGACGATCATCGAAACGGCGCGGCGCCCGGCCTCCAGGCCGCCCGTCCGCAGGGCGGTCTCCACCGCCGCGACATGGTCGTGCAGGCTGCGCTGCGCCGGCAGGCTGGCGCAGAGGAGGCCGAGCAGCAGGCAGGCGGGCAGGGGACCGGCGAGGCCGGCGAGCGCGGTAAGGACACAGGCGGGCAGGGCGGTCGCGGCGAGCAGGATCGCCAGCGCGAGGCAGCCGGCGATCCGGCGGCGGCGCTCGGAGCCGCGGTTGAGGCCGCGATCCAGCCAGGCAATCAGCCGGCCGATCCAGGTGACAGGGTGGCCGAGCGCCCTGTAGAGCGCGTCCGGATAGCCGGCCGCCGCCTCGATCCCGAGGGCGAGGGCGAGGATGGCGAGCGTGTCGGGCGGATGGACCATCTTTTCTGGAATCCCGCTCCGGAGCCGGGGGCGATCCCACATGGCGGCGATCTCGGAGAACTCCGAAAGGCCTTTCCCGACGCGCCGGAGCCCTGGCTCGACCTCTCGACGGGGATCAACCCGGTCCCCTATCCCGCGCCGCCGGTGGAGGCCAGCGCCTGGACGCGCCTTCCCGGTGCCGCCGAGGTCCGAGCCCTCCGGGACGCGGCCGCCGAGGCCTATCGCGCGCCCGATGCCGCGCATGTCGTGCCCGCGCCGGGCACCCAGATCCTGATCGAACTCCTGCCGCGGCTCGTGGCGCCGACCCGGGTCGCGGTGGTCGGCCCGACCTATGCCGAGCACGCCGCCGCCTGGGCGCGGGCCGGGCACGCGGTGGCGGAGGTCGGCGGGATCCAGGCGATCGGCGACGCGCCCGTGGCGGTCCTGGTCGATCCCAACAACCCGGACGGGCGGACCCATCCGCTCGACGAGCGGCTCGCCCTGGCCGCGGCGCTGCGCGCCCGCGGCGGCCTGCTGGTCGCCGACGAGGCCTTCGCGGACCTGGAGCCGGGGGCGAGCCTGTGCCCGCACGTCCCGCACCCGAATGCGGGGCCGGCGCTCGTGGTGCTGCGCTCCTTCGGCAAGACCTACGGGCTCGCCGGCCTGCGCCTCGGCTTCGCGGTCGCGGATCCCGGGACGGCGGACCGGATCGCCACGGCGCTCGGCCCCTGGGCGGTGTCGGGGCCGGCCCTGGCGATCGGGCGGGCCGCCCTGGCGGACGCGGCGTGGCGCGCGCAGGCCGCCCGGGCGCGGGAAGCGGATGCGGGCCGCCTCGACCGGCTGATCGCCCGCGGGGGCGGGCGGATCGTCGGCGGCACCAGGCTGTTCCGCACGGCCGACTTCGCCGACGGGCCGGGCCTGTACCGGCGGCTCGCGGAGGCCGGGATCGCGGTGCGGCGCTTCGCCGAGCGGCCGGAGCGCCTGCGCTTCGGCCTGCCGGCCGGGAAGGCGGCCTGGTGCCGGCTCGCGCGCGTGCTCAAGCCGGAAGGATTCCGGCTGCAAGGCGGAGGCTGACCTTCATTCAACAGTCGAGGAGATGCGCTTATCCTGTTGTTTTATATCCATTTCATATACGGATAGGCACGTCGACGCGCCGTCCGGTCCGGCGGCTCAAGCCGGCGCGCGCCCATGGGGATCGCGCAGCGCGACGATCACCGCCAGCGCCGAGAAGGCGAGGCCCACCGCGCAGACCCCCGGCCAGCCGAGCAGCAAGAAGGCCTGCGAGCCGGCGAAGGCTCCGAGCGCCCCGAACACGAACAGGGTCGTGAACAGCACGGTGTTGATGCGCCCCCGCGCCCCCGGGACCAGGGCGTAGGCCCGGGTCTGGTTGGCGATGAGCGCGCCGTTGATGCCGATGTCGATGAGCAGGACGCCGAGCGCCACCGCGATGAGCGACCATGCGCCCGCGGCCCAGAGCACCACGAAGGACAGGGCGACCATCAGGCTGCCGCCGAGCACCACCGGCCGGGCGCCTCGGGTATCGGTGAAGCGGCCCGACATAGGCGCCATGAAGGCGCCGCAGACGCCGATCACCCCGAACAAGCCCGCCCCGGCGGCGGAGAGCCCGAAGGGCGGCCCCTCCACCAGCAGCGCCAGGGTCGCCCAGAAGGCGTTGAAGGCGGCAAACAGCAGGGCCTGCGACAGGCTCGCCGTGCGCAAGACCGGCTGCGTGCGGGCCAGATGGAGGATCGACAGCATCAGGGCGCGGTAGCGCAGGGGATGGGTCTGCGGCGTGTGCGGCAGGGTCGCGCGGGCGATGCCGGCCATGGCCAGGGCCAGGAGGGCGGCCGCCAGGAACACGGCGCGCCAGCCGAGATGCGCCCCCAGCAACCCGCTCACGGTACGGGCGAGCAGGATGCCGGTGAGCAGCCCGGTCATCACTTGGCCGACGATCCGCCCGCGGCTCGCATCCGGGGCGAGCTCGGCCGCGAACGGCACCGCCTGCTGCGCCGCGCAGGCGAGCACGCCGACGACCAGGTGGGCGACGGCGAGGCAGGCGAGGTTCGGGGAGAGGCCCACCGCGAGCAGCGCCAGGGCGAGGCCGAGGCACTGCCACACGATCAGCCGTCGGCGCGGCAAGGCGTCGCCCAGCGGCACGAGCCCGATGATGCCGAGCCCGTAGCCGACCAGCGCGGTGGTCGGCACCCACAGGGCGGCGCGGTCGCCGAACTCGGACACGATCAGCCCGAGCAGCGGCTGGTTGTAATAGATGTTGGCGACGGCCCCGCCGGCGATCAGCGTCAGGCCGAGCCGGGCCTTCGCGTCGAGGACGGTGGTCACGACAGGGTCGGGAGCGGGCAGGCGCGCCCTCGCGGGAGGGCCATCATGCGGGCCATCATCGGGTCCATGTACGGGAGGGAAGGGCGAGGCCGGACCGATACGGGCAGAGCGCGATGTCCGGCAAGCTGCGGCCATGCATCCCTGCCGGGCACGCCCGCGCCTCTTCACGGGGGGTCGTGCCGCACCATATGCGACCGATGCGGTTCAAGCCGTCCGCACGAGAGACGCCGCCGCGGGCCAGGTCCCGGGCGTCGCGCCGGCTTCGGGTTCCTCACCCGATGACGACCGGAGGGCCGGATTCGTTCCGCGTGGACGCGCCTGAAACCGCTGCAGCAGGAGTACGGGATGCCGAACTACCGCGTCGACTTCGCCAAGGAGATCCTCGGGGTGCCCTTCACCATCGGGTCCGTCGAGATCATGCGGGCGCGCGATCCGGAGCGCGCCCGCCGCGCGGCCGAACTCCGCTTCGCCCGCCAGCACGGCGTCGGCGACTGGCGGGAACGGGCCGACCTCGCCACCGTGGCGGAGCTCTTCTGATCCTGCGGGATCCGCCCGTCACACGACCTTCGTCCCAAGACCGCACGTTCAACACCCGGGGCGCCCCGCGACCGCTCTAGCTCTGGTCGCGACGGCCGCGCCGCCGTAGAGTGGCAGGCAGGATCGGGAACCTGATCCGCCTCACCTGTCCGGGGCCGACGGTTCCCGGATTCGCGGTTTCACGCGCCTCCGATCGACGAGCCGGCGTCACGGGGCCGGGTGCGCTTCAGGTCCGGGCCGGCGGAGGTCAGTGCGAGGGTCATGGCGGCGATCTCCTTCTTCGGCGACCTGCTTCAGACCATCAGCGAGCGCGGCCGCGACCTGATCGGCATCGGTCGCGGCGATCTGGCGAGCCGGGCCAGCGCGGGCGAGCTGGTCAAGCTGTGCGAGGACCTCATCTCCCGGCGCGGCGAGGCCTCCGGGGTGGCGCTGGCCCGGCTGATCCTCGACCGCTACGCGAGCTTCGGCCAGGGCGAACGCCACGCCTTCCTGCGGGCCATCGCGCTGGACTTCGATGCGGACGACGCGGCCGTCGACGCGGCGATCGCCGCCTACCGGGCCGACCCGACCCGCGCCCGCCTCGGCATCCTGCACGAGGCCGCCGAGCCGCGCAGCCAGGAGCTGATCCGCCGCCTCAACCTCGCCCGCGGGGGCACGCTCAGCCTCGTGCGGATGCGCGAGGACCTGTTCGACCTGCGCCGCGCGCTCCGCACCGGGGACGAGGCCGACCCGGCCCTGCTGGACGCCGCCGACAGCCTTGATTCCGATTTCGAGCATCTGTTCGCCTCGTGGTTCAACCGCGGCTTCCTGGTGCTGCGGCACATCGACTGGACCACGCCGGCGCATATCCTGGAAAAGATCATCCGGTACGAGGCGGTGCACGCGATCACCGGGTGGGACGACCTGCGCGCCCGGATCGAGCCGCCGGACCGGCGCTGCTTCGCGTTCTTCCACCCGGCGCTCGCCGACGAGCCGCTGATCTTCGTGGAGGTGGCGCTCACCGACCAGGTCGCGCCGGCCATCGCGCCGATCCTGTCGCGGGAGCGCAAGCCGCTGCAGCCGCAGGCGGCCACGACGGCGATCTTCTACTCGATCTCGAACTGCCAGAAGGGGCTCGCGGGCGTCACATTCGGCAACTTCCTGATCAAGCAGGTGGTCGAGGACCTCACCCGCGAGATGCCCGCGCTCAAGACCTTCGTGACCCTCTCGCCGGTGCCGGGCTTCTCCGCCTGGCTCACCCGGGAGCGCCGGGCCGACAGCCCGCAGGGCCTGCTGCCCGAAGACGTGGAAGTCCTGCGGGCGCTCGACGATCCAGACTGGCCTGCCGACAAGGCCCGGGCCGAGGCGGTGCGCAAGGCGCTGATCCCGGCGGCGGCGGCCTATTTCCTGCGCGCCAAGAACGAGCGCGGGCGCCCGCTCGACCCGGTGGCCAGGTTCCATCTCGGCAATGGCGCGCGGCTGGACCGGATCAACTTCCTCGGCGACACCTCGAAGAAAGGCCTGGCCCAGTCGCACGGCCTGATGGTGAACTACCTCTACGACCTCGCGGCGATCGAGAAGAACCACGAGACCTACGCCAATCTCGGCACCGTGGCGGCCTCGCCGGCGGTGACCCGGGAGCTGCGCGCCAAGCTGCCGCCGCCGCGGTCGGTGGTGCTCGCCGAGGCATGAGCGGACCGCCTTACGCGGAGGGTTCGGGCACGCCCGCCATCAGCCGGGCGAGATGCAGGGTGATCCGCCGGGCGACCGCCCCCGTCCCGCCGGCCTCCGGGGGGATCCGGCCGTCGAGGATCAGCGCGGCGAGCCCGTGCACCAGCGACCACGCGGCGAGCGTCAGGTCCTCGGCTGGCATCGCCGGGCCCGCCAGCGCGGCGGCCCGGGCCTCCAGGATCCCGTAGGCCCGGGGTCTGTCGGGTTTCCGGCAGGGGGTCATGAACATCAGCCGGAACAGGGCGGGGCGCCGGCACGCGAAGGCGACGTAGGCCGCCCCCTGCGCGGCCAGAGCCTCTGCGCCCGCCGCCGAGGCGTCGGCCGTGCCCAGCGCCTCGGCGAGATCCTCGAAGCCGCGGGCCGCGACCGCCTCCAGGAGGTCCTCCTTGCCGGCGAAGTGGCGATAGGGCGCCATCGCCGAAACCCCGCAGGTCCGGGCCACCGCGCGCAGCGACAGGGCCGCCTCGCCCCCGCCCTCCAGCAGTTCGAGCGCCGCCGAGACCAGGGCCGCGCGCAGGTCGCCGTGGTGATAGGCCTTCTCGGACCTCGATGTTGACACTGTACGCGCACCCTGTATGTTTACACCGCATACAAGCGCAGGAGGCCGCGCCATGCAAGCCGCACCGATCCGCCGCTCGGTGGACCTCTCCGCCCATCCCGACCTCGTGGTGGTGTATCTCGGCTTCCGCGTCACGCGCTGGCGCGGCCTGCTCGCCCTCATCGGGCTCGGGCGCGACATCGCAGGGGCGGTGCGGGCGCGGCCGGACGGGCTGCTCGCCCACGAAACCCTGCTCTTCGGACTGAATCACGTCGGCATGCGCCAGTACTGGCGCGACCAGGAGAGCCTGGAGCGCTTCACCCGCTCGGAGCCGCACCGCACCTGGTGGCGGGACTTCTCCCGGGATGCCAAGGGCTCCGGCTTCTGGCACGAGGCCTATGCGAGGGGCGGCATGGAGGCGATCTACGTCGGCATGCCGGCGCCCACCGGCCTCGGGCTGTTCGCCCCCGAGCGCGCTCCGGACGGCGCGTTCCTGTCCTCGCGGCAGCGGCTGGCCGCCTGAAATGGCCCACCGGCGGGGACCGGTCCGGTACCGGCGAGCGCGTGGAAGCCACGACGGCGAGCCGGCCCCGATTGCGACGCGATCGGAAACGGCTCTATGGGTGCCCGTGACCCGCGGCCCGTGATAGCTCAAGCCTCACGATGACGAACCACCTCTTCTCCCTGGTCCGGGACGGCGTCCCCGACCTCGCCAAGACCGTGATCGAGACGCCGGAGGGGCGCCGATACGCCTACGCGGACCTGATCGCCCGTTCCGGCGCCTACGCGGCGGCCCTGCGGGCGGCGGGGGTGCAGCCGGGTGACCGGGTGGCGGTCCAGGTCGAGAAGAGCCCCGAGGTGATCTTCCTGTATCTCGGGGTGGTCCGGGCCGGCGCGGCGTTCCTGCCGCTCAACACCGCCTACACCCCGGCCGAGATCGCGTATTTCCTGGGCGACGCCGAGCCCGCGCTCTTCGTCTGCGATCCGGGCCGGCGCGACGCCCTCGCGCGGGCCGCCTCCGGCATCCGCCAGGTCTGGACCCTCGACGCGGCGGGCGCGGGCAGCGCCGCCGAGGCCGCGGACCGGCAGACGGGCGATTTCGCGGACGTGCCCCGCGGGCCGGCGGATCTCGCGGCGATCCTCTACACCTCGGGCACGACCGGGCGCTCGAAGGGCGCCATGCTCACCCACGACAACCTCGCCTCGAACGCCCGCACCTTGGTCGACGTCTGGCGCTTCACCGCCGACGACGTGCTGATCCACGCCCTGCCGGTGTTCCACACCCACGGGCTGTTCGTGGCGACCAACACGGTGCTGGCGAGCGGCGGCACGATGCTGTTCCTGCCGCGGCTCGACCCGAAACTGATCCTGAGCCTGATGCCCAGGGCGACCACCCTGATGGGCGTGCCGACCTTCTATACCCGCCTCCTGAAGGAGGCGGGCCTGACCCAAGAGGCGGCGAAGGGCATGCGCCTGTTCGTGTCGGGCTCCGCGCCGCTGCTCGCCGAGACCCACCGGGACTGGCAGGCCCGGACCGGCCACGCCATCCTCGAGCGCTACGGCATGACCGAGACCAACATGAGCACCTCGAACCCCTACGACGGGGACCGGGTCGCCGGCACGGTGGGCTTTCCGCTGCCGGGCGTGTCCCTGCGGGTGGTCGAACCGGAGACCGGAGCGGAGCTGGGGCCCGACGCGGTCGGGATGATCGAGGTGAAGGGCCCGAACGTGTTCACGGGCTACTGGCGCATGCCGGAGAAGACGCAGGCCGAGTTCCGGCCGGACGGCTTCTTCATCACCGGCGACCTCGGCAAGATCGATGCGCGCGGCTACGTCCACATCGTCGGGCGCGGCAAGGACCTGATCATCTCCGGGGGCTTCAACGTCTACCCGAAGGAGGTCGAGACCGAGATCGACGCGCTACCCGGCGTGGTCGAATCCGCGGTGATCGGCCTCGCCCATCCGGATTTCGGGGAGGCGGTCACCGCCGTGGTGGTCGGTGGCGCGGACGCCCCGGACGAGGCCGGGGTGCTCGCCGCCCTGGAGGGACGGCTCGCCCGGTTCAAATGCCCCAAGCGCGTCCTGTTCGTGGACGAGCTGCCGCGCAACACCATGGGCAAGGTGCAGAAGAACCTGCTCCGCGCGGCGCATGCGGGGCTCTACGCGGCCTGAGCCGGACCGGCCGATCCGCCCTTGTCCAGCGGATCGGCGATGGACGTCAGAGGTTGTGCGCGGTCCGCTCGCTGGCGGGCGGCATGTGGTCGTCGGCATCCGCGACCTTGCGGACCGCCGCGTTGAGGTTGTCCGGGTCGAGGGCCGTCTGGACGAACTCCCGGCCCATGCTGGTGACCTCGCGGGCGTAGCGCAGGCCCTGGTCGCGGACCTCATCGGCCCAGGGGCCGATGTTCCGGTCCTCCTGGCGGGTGCGCGGCAGCAGCGCACCGAGCAGGAGGCCGGCGGCGACGCCCACCACGCCCACCAGGAGCGGGTTGTCGTCCACGAAGCGCTCGACCGCGCTGCGGCCGCGCTGGAGCCCGTCGATGCCCTTGACCGTCAGGTCGTCGATCGTGCGCATGTTCCGCTTGTGGATCGCGCCCACATGCTCCTGCGCCTCATCGTAGGCGGCGGCGGCGCGCTCGCGGACCTGATCGGCCGCCCCGCCGAGGCGCTCCTGAATGTCGCTCGCCAGGCCCGTGACCGTCTCGCGTGCCTGGCCGGCCAAGTCGGCAGCGCGCTCGCTCGCCGCGTGGACCCCCTCCTTCACCGCGGAGGCCGCCTCCGCCGGGCGCGGATCGCCGCCGTGCGGGCGGGGATCGTGCAGACCGAGCGGGTCGGGGCGGAGCGTGAAGTCGCCGGCCGCCTCCCCGGGGGCCACGTGCGGGTCGCCGTGGCCGGCCGGATCCGGCCGCAGGCTCGAACCCGTCGGCAGGCCCGCTGCGGCGGTGCGTTGCTCGGGGAAGCTGGTTGGGTTGGCGGGATTACCCGGTTTGTCGGTCATGGCGGTGTCCTCGGATGTCCGTCTCGGCGGCGCGCAGAACGCGCGGGCGGTGTCGCTCGTCCGGCCTTCCGGCCGGCCTCGGGTGGTCCGAGCGGAATCGGATCGGGCGATTCCGCTCATCGTCTTGTCCCGGCATCGTGCTGTCCGGCGAACCGGGGCCGCCTCGGCGCAGGATGCTTGGGTCTCGAGCCCGCGTCGGGCGGTCAGATGTCGGTCTTCTCCAGGGGATCGCGAGCCGGGTGCACCGTCGGGAGGTCGGGGTCGTAGCCGCGGGCCGTGCCGGTGTTGAGCGCGGCCACGCGCTCGGCCGAGACCTGGGTGCGGCGGCGCTCCGCATCCCGGGCCATGCGGTTGAACAGGAGCCCCACACCGGCGGCGATCAGCAGGACCGGAACGGGATTGCGGCGCACAGCCTCCAGGGCGCTGTCGTAGGCGCCGTTCAGGGCCGGCACGCGCCGGGCATTGCCCAGCATCTCGTCCACGATATTCGGCACCGAGAGCTTGCCCTGGATGCGGTCGATCGTGTCGTCGAGCCGGGCCCGGCTCTCCTCGATCTCCTTCTCGAGGTCGTTCATCGAACTCATCCGGACACGCGCTCCGACAGGGCCTGGGCATCCTGGCGAACCTGGCGCGTGGTGCGCGTCGGGGCCAGGGTGGAGAGAGAGAGGACGCTGCGCGCCCACAGGGCCATGCCGACGGCGATGACCAGCAGCACGCCGCCGACGATGAGGGCCGAGAGCCATTCGGACCCCACGATGGTGGCGAGCCACTTCACGAAGGCGCCGATCAGGATCAGCAGGGCGACCACTGCGAACACCGCCGAGCCGACCATGCAGGCGAGGCCCACGACGAGCTGGCGGACATTGCCGGCCATCTCGGCGCGGAACAGCGCGATCTCCTTGCGGGCGAGGTCGTTCGTCTCCCGCAGGGCATCGCCGATCAGGCTCTGGATGCTGGTGGCGCCGGCTTGACGCGGATCTTGGCGTGAATCTTGGCGCGGATCAGGGCCCTGGGTCATGATCAGGCCCGGAAGCTGTCGCGGGCGTCGCCATCCGGCGCCTCAGGCGGCAGGCTCGACGACTTGATGAAGCGGGCGGCGATCAGCCCGGCCACGAAGGTGCCGACCGCCACTGCCACCGGCGCGCGCCGGGCGAAGGCCTCGGCCTCGTTGTAGAAGTCGCCCAGGCTGCGCCGCTCGATCGTGGAGCCGAGCTGCTCCAGCCCGTCGGCGGCGCTGTCGAAGAAGGCGCGCACGTTCGGCTTGTCGCCGATGTCGCGGCCGGAATTGCGGATCGTCTGCGCGAGGTCCTGGACCGACTGCGCCGCGTCGCTCTTGCGCCGCTCGACGTAATCCTGAGCCTGCAGCCGTGCGGCGTCGAGAAGCCCGCGCCCGCGCTCGGCCGCCACGTCGGCCAGACCCTCGACGTCGCCCTGCAGGGCGCGCCAATGGGCGCGCTCGCCGCCGGCCACGCCCGGCTGGTCGTGGAGCGGATCCCGGATCGGAGCGTCGGGTGCACGCTGCGGAAACTCGTTGCCGGCCATCTCAAAAACACTCCTCGCGGCGCGGGGTACGGTGCCGCTCGCGGCGACCGCGGCCTCCGCGATGGCTGAGTAACCGGCTGGGCTGTCACCGGTTCCGGCGCCATCTCCGCGCCGGACGGTACCTGACCCGCGCCGCGCGCCGGAGCGGCTCGGGCAGGGCCCGGCCCGCCGCTCAGCCGGCGTTCAGGCGCGGTCTGACAGAACGGTCAAGCTCGCACAACGGTCGCCCGGCGGATCGCTCCCGCCGGTCCGCCTGGGCGGCGCGACACGTCCGCGGCACCGGACAGGGCGGCCGCCCCGTCCCGGCTCAACGGAGCCCTCGACTTGACCCGCGCCCGGCTTCACGCTTGGGTTGCCTCGACAAAGGATCGCGCAGGGTCTCCGCGCGTTCTAAACATACAGAAGTCCCGATGCAGGCGCGGCGAGATCCTCGACTTGACCCGCGCCCATGATCCGGAGCCGACCCGCGTGGCACGCCTTGTGATCGTATCCAACCGTGTCGCCATCCCGGAGGACGGCGGCAAGGCGGTGGCGGCGGGCGGCCTCGCCGTCGCAGTCAAGGAGGCCTTCACCGCCTATGAGGGGTTGTGGTTCGGCTGGAGCGGCAACATCACGGAGGAGCCCTCCGAGGAGCCGACGCTGATCGACCGGGGCCGGGTCCAGTACGCCGTCGTCGACCTCTCGCCGCAGGACCACCTCGAATACTACGCCGGCTTCGCGAATCGGGCGCTCTGGCCGATCATGCATTACCGGCTGGGCCTCGGCGCCTTCTCGCGCTCGGACTACGCCGGCTACAGTCGCGTCAACCGGACCTTCGCGCGGGCGCTGGCCAAGCTGGTCGAGCCCGACGACATCATCTGGGTGCACGATTACCATCTGCTGCCCCTGGCATCCGAGCTGCGCGGCCTCGGGCTCGACAACCCGATCGGCTATTTCCACCACATCCCCTGGCCCGCCGCCGACGTGTTCAACTCGCTGCCGGCGAGCGGGGAATTGCTGCGCGCCATCGTCGATTACGACCTGATCGGCCTGCAGACCGAGGCGGACGTGCAGAATCTCCAGCGCAACCTCGTCGATACCCAGCGGGCGATCCCGCTGGGCGGCGGGTCGCTGATGGTCGACGGGCGCCGCACCCGGATCCGCGCCTTCCCAATCGGCATCGATGTCGCCGGCTTCAAGGAGGCCGCCGAGAAGGCCAACTCCAACAAGGTCGTGCGCGAGACCATGGCGGGCCTGCGCACCCGCAAGCTGCTGATCGGCGTCGACCGGCTCGACTACTCGAAGGGCGTGTCCGAGCGGATGGAGGCGGTGGAGAGCTTCTTCGCCTCGAACCCCGACCAGCGCGGCAACGTCACCTACATCCAGATCACCCCGAAATCCCGCAGCGAGGTGCCGGAATACGAGCAGCTGGCTCGGGACGTGAACGAGAAGGTCGGCGAGATCAACGGGTCGCTGGGCGACCCCGCCTGGACGCCGATCCAGTACATCACCAAGGCCTATCCGCGCCCGGTTCTGGCCGGCCTCTACCGGGCGGCCCGGGTCGGCCTGGTCACGCCGATGCGTGACGGCATGAACCTCGTGGCCAAGGAATACGTGGTCGCCCAGTCCGAGGACGATCCCGGCGTGCTGGTGCTGTCGAAATTCGCCGGCGCGGCCAAGCAGATGCCCGAGGCGCTGCTGATCAACCCCTACGACCGGTTCGAGGTCGCCGAGGCGATCCGCGCCGCCCTGTACATGCCGAAGGCGGAGCGGGTCGCACGCTGGAAGCCGATGGTCGAGCGCATGACCCGCGAGGACGTCGATTGGTGGGCCCGCAACTTCCTGTCGGAGCTTGAGAATTTCCGCACCATCGAGCGCGAGTCGTCCACCGCCGCAGCAGCCGCCGAGTAGCCGGATCCCCCCGTCGATCGCATCTGGCCCCGGACCCCACGCATGATCGCCGTCGATGACGGGGTGCCGGCACCCCTCGGCGCGCATTTCGACGGGCGCGGCGTCAACGTCGCCCTGTTCTCCGAACACGCCACCGCGGTCGACATCTGCCTGTTCGAGCCGGGCGAGCGGCACGAGACCAGCACGGTCCGGCTTCCCTGCCGCACCGACGACGTCTGGCACGGCTACCTGCGGGGGGTGCTGCCGGGCCAGCTCTACGGCTACCGGGTGCATGGGCCGTGGGACCCGGCGAACGGCCACCGGTTCAACGCCTCGAAGCTGGTGCTCGACCCCTATGCAAGGGAGATCCGGGGCCGGATCCGCTGGCACGACGCGCTCTACGGCCATCGTCGCGGCCGCGAGGACCGGATCGACCGGCGCGACAGCGCGGTCTACATGCCGAAATGCGTGGTCACCGCCCCCGAAGTGCCCGACCTCGCCCTCGCCCCTGTGCGCCGGCCGCTCACCGAGACGGTGATCTACGAGGCCCACGTCAAGGCGCTGACCCGCACCCATCCCGACATCCCCGAACCTGAGCGCGGCACCTATGCGGCTTTGGCCCACCCGGCGATCATCGAGCATCTGGTCAAGCTCGGCGTCACGGCCCTGGAACTGCTGCCGATCCAGGCGTTTGCGGACGACCGCTTCCTGGTCGAGCGGGGGCTCGTCAACTTCTGGGGGTATCAGCCCCTGGGCTACTTCGCCCCGGACCCGCGCTACCTCGGCGAGGGCGGGCTCGGCGGCCTCAAGGCGGCGATCCGAGAGCTGAACGCCGCCGGGATCGAGACCTGGCTCGACGTGGTCTACAACCACACCGCCGAGGGCGACCATACCGGCCCGACCCTGTCGTTTCGCGGCATCGACAACGCCAGCTACTACAAGCTCGACCCCGCCGACCCGCGCCAGACCGTCGACTGCACGGGCTGCGGCAACACCTTCGACGCGAGCCACCCGCGGGTGATGCAGCTCGTGCTCGATTCCCTGCGCCACTGGGTCACCGCCTACGGCATCGCGGGCTTCCGCTTCGACCTCGCCTCGAGCCTGGGGCGGTCGCCGCTCGCCTTCACCCCGCAGGCGGCATTCTTCCAGGCGGTGGCGCAGGATCCGGTGCTCGCCCGGGTCAAGATGGTGGCCGAACCCTGGGACATCGGGGAGGGCGGCTACCAGCTCGGCGGCTACCCGCGCGGCTGGAGCGAGTGGAACGACAAGTTCCGCGACGCCGCTAGGGGCTTCTGGAAGGGCGATTCCGGCACCCTGGCGAAGCTGACCCAGGGGCTGACCGGCTCGCGCGAGGTGTTCGCCCCGTCCCGGCGCACGCCGCTCGCCAGCGTCAACTTCATCGCCAGCCACGACGGCTACACCCTGGCCGACACGGTCGCGTACGAGCGGAAGCACAACGAGGCCAACGGCGAGGACAACCGCGACGGCCACGGCCACAATGTCAGCTGCAATTACGGCGCCGAGGGCGACACCGACGACGTGGGCGTCCTGGCCCTGCGCGCCCGCCAGAAGCGCAACATGCTGGCGACCGTGATGCTGGCTCAGGGGGTGCCGATGCTGCTGATGGGCGACGAGCGCTCGCGCAGCCAGGGCGGCAACAACAACGCCTATTGCCAGGACAATCCGACGAGCTGGATGGACTGGACCAGCGATCCCGATCCCCTTCTCACCGGCTTCGTGGCGAACCTCCTGGCCCTGCGCCGGGCGCAGCCGGCCCTGCGCCGCCGCACCTTCTTCACCGGGGAGCTGATCGACCCGGAGGAGCCCCTGCGGGACGTGCACTGGCTCGCCCCCGAGGGCACCGAGATGGAGAACCACCACTGGGCCGACGACGGCCTCCAGGTGTTCGGCATGCAGATCGGCAACGACGGCAGCGCCGGCGACCGGCTGCTGATCCTGTTCAACGCCGGGGCGGAGCCTCGCACGTTCCACCTCGTCCCGGTGATCGGCGGCCCCTGGATGCCGGTCTTCGACACGGGCGAGGCCACCGGCACGGTTCCGCCGGGCGCCCCGTCCTACGAGGCCGGCGCCGCCGTGCCGCTGCCCGGCCGCTCGGTGCTGGTGCTCACCACGGCGGGCGTGGAGGCGGGGGCGCGGACCGGGTGGGTTCCGGGGCGCTGAGAGAACGGGCCGTCGGCCCTGAGCGCCCGAATCGAGCCGCGAGGCCTGTGACCGATACGACCCGTTGCCGAGTCGTCATGCTGCCATAGCTGCGCTGCGGGAACCGGATCGACCCCGGGGCCTTCTCCCACGACAGTGACCCCTGCCGCGCTTGCGCTCCGGTGTGCGCGGCCAACGACGAGGACGGTGGCCCGATGCGGCGCACCCACAGCATGGATTTCGGAGCCGAGATGGTGGAGGGCGGCGTGCGCTTCGCCCTCTGGGCGCCGACCGCCAAGAGCGTCGAACTCGTCGTCGACGGCACCGCTCATCCGCTGCCCGAATCCGGCGGCGGCTGGCGGCGCACCGCCCTGCCCGGGGTGAAGCCGGGGGCCCGCTACGGCTTCCGCATCGACGGCGACCAGGTCGTGCCCGATCCCGCCTCGCGCTTCCAGCCGGACGACGTGTCGGGTCTCAGCGCGGTGGTCGACCCGCGCGCCTATGCGTGGTCGGATGAGGGTTGGACGGGCCGCCCGTTCGAGGAGGCGGTGATCTACGAATGCCATGTCGGCACCGCGACGCCCGAAGGCACCTATGACGGCCTGCAGGCGCGTCTGCCCGACCTCAAGGCGCTCGGGGTCACGGCGATCGAACTCCTGCCCCTCGCCGACTTCAAGGGCTCGCGCAACTGGGGCTATGACGGCGTGCAGCCCTTCGCGCCCGACCACGCCTACGGCCGCCCGGAGGACCTCAAGCGCCTGATCGACGCCGCCCACGGCCTCGGGCTGATGGTCTATCTCGACGCGGTCTACAACCATTTCGGCCCGGCCGGGAATTACCTGCACGCCTACGCCAAGACGTTCTTCACCGAGCGCCACCAGACCCCCTGGGGCGCGGGCATCAACTTCGACGGCAAGGAGAGCGGCGCGACGGTGCGGCAGTTCTTCATCCAGAACGCCCTGTACTGGCTGGAAGAATACCATTTCGACGGCCTGCGCTTCGACGCCGTCCACGCGATCCTCGACGATTCGCCGCGGCACTTCTTGGCCGAGCTCGGCGAGACCGTCCGGCGCACCTTCCCGGACCGGCAGATCCACCTGATGCTGGAGAACGAGGCCAACCAGGCCCGCTGGCTGGAGCGCGACGCCGCCCGCCGCCCGAAGATGCACGACGCGCAATGGGCCGACGACCTGCACCATTGCTGGCACGTGCTGCTCACCGGCGAGGATGCCGGCTATTATGAAAGCTTTGCCGACAAACCTGTCGAGCGCCTGGCCCGCTGCCTGGCGGAGGGGTTCGCCTACCAGGGCGAGCCGTTCCCGACCCTCGACAACCATCCGCGCGGCGAGCCCTCCGGGCACCTGCCGCCGTCGGCCTTCGTGACGTTCCTGCAGAACCACGACCAGGTCGGCAACCGGGCGCTCGGCGAGCGGCTGTCCCATCTGGCAGATCCCAGGAAACTCGATCTCGCCCGGGCGGGCCTCCTGCTGGCGCCGCAGATCCCGATGCTCTGGATGGGCGAGGAATGGTCGGCCTCGGCGCCGTTCCTGTTCTTCGTCGACTTCGCCCCGGACGAGGATCTGAACAAGGCGGTGCGGGACGGCCGCCGCCGGGAATTCAAGAGTTTTGCCGCGTTTGCGGACGACACCTCGGTCATCCCCGACCCCACCGAGGCGCAGACCTTCGCGGATTCGAAGCTCGACTGGTCCGAGCGGGCACGCTCGCCCCACCGGGAGGTCCTGGCCGAGACGACGCGCCTGCTCGCCTTGCGCCGCGACGTGACCGTGATGCTGGCGAAGTCCGGCTACCAGGGGGCTGCCGCCACCCTGCCGCGTCCCGACGTGGTCGACTGCACCTGGCGCTTCGGCGCCGGCACCCTGCGGTTCGTCGCCAATCTCGGAGACGCGCCCTTCGCGGTGGATCCGGGGGGCGCCAGGATGGTCTGGACCAATGCCCCGGACGGGACCGGGAGGGCCTTGCCGTCCTGGACCGGCGTCGTCCTCACGGAGGCCCGCGCGTGAGCGACCTCGAGACGCTTGCCGACCTCGTCGGCGTCGCGGCCGGCTACACGGACGCCTTCGGCCAGCCCGTCGAGACGTCCCTGGAGGTGCGGCGGGGCCTGCTCGCGGCCCTCGGCTTCGCGGTCGAGGACGCGGCGGGGGTGGCGAAGAGCCTCGCCCAGGTCGAGGCCCTGCGCCGTGGCCTGGTGCCGCCGCTCCTGCCCGTGGAGGCCCGCCGGGCGGCCCGGGTGCCGGTGCGCAGCCGCGACGGCGCGCCCCACACGCTGGTCTGGCGCCTCGTGGACGAGCGCGGGACGGCCCGCGAGGGCCGGTCCAACATGCAGGGATCCGGACCCGGCCAGGACGCAGGTTTCGAGCTGCCGCCGCTGACCCCCGGCTACCACCGCCTCACCGTCCAGGCCGGCCGAGTCCGCGCCGAATCCTGGGTGATCGCCGCGCCCCAGCGCTGCTGGCGCCCGCGCCCCTACGCGGAGGAGGGGGCCTCCGACTGGGGCATGGCCGCGCAGCTCTACGGCCTGCGCTCGGCCACCAATATCGGCATCGGCACGTATGACGACGCGGGCGAGGCCGCCCGGGAGGCGGGCCTGCGCGGGGCGGCGTTCCTGGGGTTGAGCCCGGTCCACGCCCTGTTCGGCACCGACCGCACCAAGATCTCGCCCTACTCGCCCTCCTCGCGCCTGTTCCTGGAGACGCTGTTCATCGCGCCGCGCAGCCTGCCGGGACTGCCCGGCTCCCGGGCCGAGGCGCTCTTGGCCGAGCGCGCGGATGCGGTCGCCTCCTTGCGCGAGGCGGCCCTGGTCGACCACCAGGGCGTGGCCGACGTGCTCGACCCGGTGCTCAGGGCGCTCTGGGCGGAGTCCCCCGCCCGCGCCGGCACCGATGCGGGCTTCGAGCGCTTCCGCCGGGAGGGCGGCGCGGATCTCGAGGCGCACGCCGTGTTCGAGGCCCTGTCGGAGCATTTCCGCGGGCAGGGCGCGCACTGGCTGGGCGACTGGCCGGCGGATTATCGCCGCGCCGGCACCGAGGCGGTGCGCAGCTTCGCGGCCGGGAACGCCGAGGCGATCGGCTACCACGCCTGGCTGCAATACCTGGCCGACGGCCAGCTCGCCGCGGCCTCCGCGGCGGCCTTGGGCGCCGGCATGCGGGTCGGGCTCTACCGCGACCTCGCGGTCGGCGCCGACCGGGGCGGTTCCGAGATCTGGTCGCATCCCGAGCGCTTCGCCGAGAAGGTCTCGATCGGGGCGCCGCCGGATCTGCTCGCCCCCAGGGGCCAGAACTGGGGCCTGCCGGCCTTCGACCCGCTGGAGATGGAGCGCGACGGGCTTAGTGCCTTCCGGGCCCTGGTCCAGGCCAACATGCGCCATGCGGGCGCGATCCGCATCGACCACGCCTTCCAGCTCGCCCGCCTGTTCCTGATCCCGCTGGGCGCGGGCGCCCAGGCCGGCGCCTACGTGGCGATGCCGTTCGAGCCGATGCTGGCGGTTCTGCGGCTGGAGAGCCACCGCAACAAGTGCCTCGTCATCGCCGAGGATCTCGGCACCGCCCCGGAGGGTTTTTCCGACGCGCTGATGCGGGCCGGGGTGCTCAGCTACCGGATCCTCGCCTTCGAGCGGGAAGGGGACGGGCGGTTCAAGGTCCCGTCGGCCTATCCGCGGGACGCGCTCACCGCCATCACCACCCACGACCTGCCGACCTTCGTCGGCTGGTGGCGCGGGGTCGACACCGACACCCGCCAGTCGCTGGGCCTGTACGACCAGGACCGGGCCGAGGCCGAGCGGGCCGAGCGGGTGGTCGAGCGCCGCCGCCTCACCGAGGCGCTGGCGGGCGAGCAGCTGCTGCCCTCCGCCGAGCCGCCCGACGCGGCGCCGTTCGAGGCCGCCGCCCGCTACCTCGCCCGCGCGCCGTCGATGCTGACCGCCGTTCAGTACGAGGACGTGGTCTCCGAACTCGCCCAGGCCAACGTGCCGGGCTCCACCGAGGGCTATCCGAACTGGCGGCGCAAGCTCGACCGGGACCTCGTCGACATCGCCGCCCCCGGCGGCCCGCTGGCCAAGCTGGCGGCCGCGCTCTCGGCCGAGGCGCGGGGGCCGCGCTCGGGCGCCGCCCGGCTGGCGGCGCCGCCGCCGCACGCGACCTATCGGCTCCAGTTCCACAAGGACTTCACCTTCGCGGATGCCGCGCGCATCGTCCCCTACCTGAAGAAGCTCGGGATCAGCCACGTCTACGCCTCCCCGCTCCAGAAGGCCCGGGCCGGCTCGACCCACGGCTACGACATCGTCGACCACGGGGCGATCAACCCGGAACTCGGCGGCGAGGCGGGCTTCGTGGCCTTCTCCGAGACCCTGCACGTGCACGAGCTCAAGCTGCTCCTCGACATCGTGCCCAACCACATGGGCGTCGGCGGCTCCGACAACCCGTGGTGGCTATCGGTCCTGGAATGGGGCTCCCTGTCGCCCTTCGCCGATGCCTTCGACATCGACTGGCAGCGCCTCGGCGCCGGGCGCAACCTCGTGATCCCGTTCCTCGGCGACCGCTACGGCGAGGCCCTGGAGAAGGGCACGCTGGAGCTGAAGTTCGATCCCGAGACGGGGGCGTTCAGCGTCTGGCACTACGAGCACCAGCTGCCGATCCGGCCGCTCAGCTACCCGACGATCCTCAACCGGGTGATCGCCGCCATCGGGGCCGTGGACGACGACACCACCGCGGAGCTGCTCGCCATCTCCGAGCGCCTGCGCGCCATGTCGATCGACACCGACCCGGACCGCCGCCGGGGTTTCCCCGAGGAGGCCGAGGGGCTCAAGCGCCGGCTCGCCGAGATCTACGGCGTCTCGAGCCTGATCCAGGAGGCCACTGCGAACACCCTGGCGCTGCTCAACGGCTTCAAGGGCCGCCCGGACAGCTTCGGGCCGCTGCACCGGCTGCTGGAGGCCCAGGCCTACCGGCTGGCCCATTGGCGGGTCGCCTCCAGCGACATCAACTACCGCCGCTTCTTCGACGTGAACTCCCTGGCGGGCCTGCGGGTGGAGCTGTCCGACATCTTCCACCGCTCGCACGAGACCGTGTTCCGGCATATCCGCGAGGGCCGGATCGACGGGTTGCGCATCGACCATATCGACGGGCTCGCCGACCCGCTGGGCTACGCGCGGGCGCTCCAGGCCGCCGTGGGCCCGGGCTTCTACGTCGTGGTGGAGAAGATCCTGGAACCCGGGGAGCGGCTGCGGCCCTGGCCGGTGGCCGGCACCACCGGCTACGACGTGCTCAACCAGCTCGACGGCATCCTGGTGGATAAGGGCCGGCAGGGGAAGGTCAAGCGCCTCTACGAATGGGCCACGGGCTACGACGAACCCTACGGCTTCCAGCTCCGCGCCGCCAAGGCCGAGATCCTGGAGATCAGCTTCGCCAGCGAGCTGGAGGTGCTGACCACCGACCTGAAGGAGGTGGCCGATGCCGACCGGCGCACCCGCGACTTCACCGTCAACGCCCTGCGCCGGGCGCTGATCGAGATCATCGCGCGCTTCCCGACCTATCGCAGCTACCTGCCGCCGGAGCTGGAGGAGGGGGAGGTCGAGCCCGAGGACGTGCGCCTGATCGAGGGGGCGGTCGCCAAGGCCAAGCGCTGGTCGGGCCTGCCCGACCGCTCGGTGCACGACTTCGCCGCCAGCGTCCTGCTCGGGCGCGTCGAGACCGCGGGCCCGGGCCGCCCGGATCCGCGGGTGGTGCTGCGCTTCCGCCGCCGGTTCCAGCAGCTCACCGGCCCGGTCATGGCCAAGAGCCTGGAGGATACCCTGTTCTACCGGTACGCCTGCCTGCTCGGCCTCAACGAGGTCGGTGGCGATCCGGGAGAGTACGGCATCGACGAAGGCCATTTCCACGACCTCCAGGTCGCCCGCGCCCGCGACTGGCCGAACGCCATGATCACCACGGCGACCCACGACACCAAGCGCGGCGAGGACGCCCGGACCCGGCTGCTCGCCCTCTCGGAGATCCCGGAGGGCTGGGCCGGCGCCTGGGATCTGTGGCAGCGCACGGCCGGGCCGCACCTCGCCCGCATCGACGGCGAGCCGGCTCCCGATGCCAACGACCAGTGGATGTTCTTCCAGGCGATCCTCGGCGCTTGGCCGCTGGACCTGCTGGAGGGGGACGCGGCGGACGCGATCGCGGCGTTCCGCGACCGCCTGATCGCCTACGGCGAGAAGGCCATGCGCGAGGGCAAGCGCCGGTCGAGCTGGGTCAATGTCGACGCGGTCTACGAGGGCGCGGTCCGGAAGCTGTTCACCGCGCTGATCGCCCCGGGCTCGGACTTCTTGGCGGAACTCCGGCCGTTCGCGCGGCGGCTCGCCCATCTCGGCATGCTCGCCGGGCTGGGGCGGACGGTGCTGAAATGCACCCTGCCGGGCCTGCCCGACACCTATCAGGGCACGGAGATCTGGGATTTCTCGTTCGTGGATCCCGACAACCGCCGCCCGGTGGACTACCCCGCCCTGGAGCAGATGCTCGAACAGGGCGGCACCCCGGCCGCGCTGCTGCCGCACTGGCCGGACGGGCGGGTGAAGCAGGCGACGCTGGCGCGGCTGCTGGGCGAGCGGGCCGAGCGCCCGGCCTTCTACGCGAGTGCGGCCTACGAGCCGGTCGCCGCGAAGGGCGACCGGGCGGGCCACGTGATCGCGTACCGCCGGACCGATCCCGGCGAGGAGGGCGGCGACCTGTTCGTCGCGGTGCCGCGCCTGGTCGCGGATCTCGTCGGCGCGGGTGTCTGGTCGGGGGAGGCCTTCGCGGGCACCCGGGTCGATCTCGGGGCCGGCACCCGCTGGCGCGACATCGTCTCGGGCCGGATCGTCGAGGGGCACGGGGAGGGCGACGGCGTCGATCTCGGCCTGCTCCTGCGCGACCTGCCCTACGCGGTCCTGCGGCGCGCTCCGTGAGGAGCTTCCCACCGCGGTGCCAGCCCGTGCTTCGCCACGGGCGGTGGGAATTCGCAACCCGGTCCCTCGTTCCGGGCTCCCCTGCGCGGCCCCGGAACGACGGTGCGGATTTCGGACTCGGAGCGGGAGGCACGTCCGGCGACGAACGTGCGCTCGACCGGCGTGATCCCCGCTGCGACGCGGGCTTCCCCGTAGCCCTGTCATGCAAATCTGCTGAGGGAAGACCGGCGCGGGCCTGATCCGCGCCGGCCGCCGGACACGCCCGGGCGGTTCGGGCGTTACGAGACTCGAGACCAGGAGCCAGAGGCCAGCATGAACGCACCGACCAAAGCCGCTGCGACGACCGGGGCCGAGGCCGTCCTGCCGGCCTCCCTGGCGCCCCGGGCCGAGGGGCCGCGGATCTACAACCTGTTCCCGCTCCTGGTCGGGCGCGTCTCCGACTGGGCAGCCGAGCTGCCGCGGATCGCGTCCTTGGGCTTCGACTGGATCTACCTCAACCCGTTCCACCAGACCGGCGGATCGCGGAGCCTCTACGCGGTGGCCGACCCCGAGCGGCTCGACGAGCGGTTCCGGGATCCCGACGGCACGCCGGACGACGCGCAGATCCGCCGCTTCTGCGCCGCCGCGAAGGCCGCCGGCCTGTCGGTGATGACCGACCTCGTGATCAACCACACCGCCGACAACGCCCGGCTTGCCCTGGAGCGGCCCGACCTGTTCATGAAGGAGCCCGACGGCTCGATCATGCATCCGGCCGCGGTCGATCCGGACGATCCGTCGATCCGCACGGTCTGGGGCGACCTCGCCGAACTGGACTATCACACGCCGTCCGCCCGCGAGGAGCTGACCCGGATCTGGGGCGCCTACGTGGCCCGGCTGCAAGACCTCGGGGTGGCGGGATTCCGGTGCGACGCGGCTTACAAGGTCCCGCCGGAGACCTGGCGCATCCTGATCGGGGAGGCGAAGGGCCGCGATCCCGCCTGCCTGTTCGCCGCCGAGACCCTGGGCTGCACCTTCGAGGAGGCGAAGGCCACCGCGGGCGCGGGCTTCGACTACCTGTTCAACTCCTTCGCGTGGTGGGACCTGCAGAAGCCCTGGGCCCTCGACCAGTACGAGCGCCTGCGGGTGCTGGCGCCCTCGATCGCCTTCCCGGAAAACCACGACATGACGCGGCTCGCCGCCGGGATCGAGGGCGGCCCGGAGGCGGCGGCGGCGCGTCTGCGCACCCGCTACGCGCTGGCGGCGTTCTTCTCGGCCGGGGTGCTGATGCCGATCGGCTACGAGTGGGGCTACCGCCGGGCGCTGCACGTGGTCGAGACCACGCCGAGGGATCGCGAGAACGACACCGGCATCGACATCTCCAATTCGATCCGGGCGATCAACGCCCTGCGGGCGGAGCTGCCGGCCGCCAATGTCGAGGGCGCCCAGATCCGCATCTCGGCCCCGGACAGCGACCTCGTGGCCTTGGCCCGCTTCGACACCGGCCATCCGGCCTCGGCGCAGCACGGGCTGATCGTGCTCTACAACCCCTCGGACCGGCCGGTGCCGGTGGATGCCGGGACGCTCATCGCCCGCACCGGCGGCATGCTCGGGGCCTTCGTCGACCGGACCCCGGAGGCCGAGCCGATCGCGTTCCATCCCGGCAGCGCCATCGACCTGCTTCCGAGAGAGCTGCGCATCCTCAGTGCCGCCGCCGCCCAGGTCGCCCGGCAGCCGGAGCGCGGCGAGCCGGACGGCGAGGGCCGGGTGGTGATCGAGGCCGTGAGCCCGGAGATCGACGGCGGCCGCTCGGCGGTCAAGCGCGTCGTCGGCGAGTCCCTGCGGGTCGAGGCCGACATCTTCTCCGACGGCCACGAGATCATCGACGCGGCGATCCTGTCGCGGGTCGCCGGCACCGAGGCGTGGCGCGAGGACCCGATGGTCTTCGTCGACAACGACCGCTGGGGCGGGCACTTCCCCCTGGAGCGCAACGCCCGCTACGAGTTCACCCTGATCGCGTGGCGCGACCCGTTCTCCTCCTGGGTGCGCGACACCCTCAAGAAGCGCGCCGCCGGGATCGACATCCGCCTGGAGACGATCGAGGGCGTGACGCTGGTCGAGACCACGGCGTCGCTGGCCCGGAGCCACGGCCAGGGCCGCGACGCCGAGCGGCTCGCCGCCCTGGTGGCCGCACTCGCCGCCGAGGAGACCGGCTCGGCCGCCCAGCTCGACCGGATCCTCCGGCCCGAGGCGGCCAGCCTCGTGCGCCGCAACGCCGAGCGGGTGAATCTCACCCGCTATCCCGTGATTCTGCCGGTGATCGCCGACCGCCTCGCGGCCCGCTTCTCCGCCTGGTACGAGATCTTCCCGCGCTCGCAGTCGATGGACGTGAACCGCCACGGCACCTTCGACGACGTGATCGCCCGCCTGCCCGAGATCCGCGAGCTCGGCTTCGACGTGCTCTACTTCACGCCGATCCACCCGGTGGGCCGCACCAACCGCAAGGGCAAGAACAACACCCTCACGGCCGAGCCCGGCGATGTCGGCTCCGTCTACGCGGTGGGCTCGGAGGAGGGGGGCCACGAAGCCGTGCATCCCGACCTCGGGACGCTCGCGGATTTCAACCGGCTGGTGGCGGCCAGCCACGCCTACGGCATGGAGATCGCCCTCGACTTCGCGATCCAGTGCTCCCCCGACCATCCCTGGATCAAGAACCATCCCGAATGGTTCGAGTGGCGCCCGGACGGGACGCTGAAATTCGCCGAGAACCCGCCCAAGAAGTACGAGGATATCTCGAACGTCCATTTCTACGGCGGGGCCCTGCCCTCCCTCTGGATCGAGCTGCGCGACATCCTGCTCGGCTGGTGCGCCCGGGGCGTGCGCATCTTCCGGGTCGACAACCCGCACACCAAGCCGATCCCGTTCTGGGAATGGGTGATCGCCGAGGTCAACGGCCGCTACCCGGACGCGATCTTTCTCGCCGAGGCCTTCACCCGGCCGAAGATGATGAAGAAGCTCGCCAAGGCCGGCTACCAGCAGAGCTACACCTACTTCACCTGGCGCAACACCAAGCAGGAGCTGACCGAGTACGCCCTGGAGCTGGCCGGCGAGATGGGCGAGTACTATCGCCCCAACTTCTTCGCCAACACGCCGGACATCAACCCGTACTTCCTCCAGACCAGCGGCCGGGCCGGCTTCGTGATCCGGGGTACCCTCGCCGCCACCCTGTCGTCGGTCTACGGCATCTATAACGGCTTCGAGCTGTGCGAGGCGGCGCCCTACCCGGGCAAGGAAGAGTACCTCAACTCGGAAAAGTACGAGCTGAAGGCCTGGGATTACGACCGGCCCGGGAACATCCGCGAGCACATCGTCACGCTGAACAAGATCCGGCGCGAGAACCCCGCCCTCTGGGATTTCCGCAACGTGGTCTTCACCGGCGCCTCCAACGACCAGATCATCGCCTACGCCAAGGCGACGCCGGAGCGCGACAATTGCATCTTCACCATGGTCAACCTCGACCCGAAGAACCGCCAGGAATGCACCTACGAGGTGCCGCTCTGGCTGTTCGGCCTGCCCGATGACGGCTCCGTCGAGGTTGAGGACCTGCTCCAGGGCTACAGGTTCGAGTTGCGGGGCAAGACCCATCGCATCGCCCTCGATCCGGCCGAGCGATCCTGCGTGATCTGGCGTCTCCGGGCGCCACGGCGGGTTGCGGGCTGAGGCCGCGCATGGCACCTGACCATGACCCATGACCCCGGCGGCGGGCCTGCCCGTCGCCGACCATTGCCCCGCGCGGCCCACCGCTCGCGCCCCGGCCGGTCCCGACCGCCGGTCCCTTGACATTCGACCGATGAGGCAGCGACGCGATGATCGATCGCAGCGACCCGCAATGGTACCGTGACGCCATCATCTACCAGATCCACGTCAAGTCGTTCTTCGACTCGAACGACGACGGGATCGGCGACTTCGAGGGCCTGACCCGGCGGCTCGACTACGTCCGCGACCTCGGCGTCACGGCGATCTGGCTGATGCCGTTCTACCCCTCGCCCCTGCGCGACGACGGCTACGACATCGCCGATTACGAGGGCATCAATCCGTCCTACGGGACCATGGAGGACTTCAAGGCCTTCGTGGAGGCGGCGCACGCGCGCGGCCTGCGGGTGATCACCGAGCTCGTCATCAACCACACGAGCGACCAGCACCCCTGGTTCCAGGCGGCCCGCGAGGCCCCCCCCGGCTCGCCCGAGCGCGACTTCTACGTCTGGTCGGACACCGACGCGCCGTACAAGGATACGCGCATCATATTCCTCGACACCGAGGCCTCGAACTGGACCTGGGACCCGGTCGCCAAGCAGTATTTCTGGCACCGCTTCTACAGCCACCAGCCGGATCTCAACTTCGACAACCCGAAGGTGCTGGACGCCGTCATCGGGACGATGCGCTACTGGCTCGACATGGGCGTCGACGGCCTGCGGCTCGACGCGATCCCCTATCTGATCGAGCGGGACGGCACGAATTGCGAGAACCTCCAGGAAACGCATGATGTCATAAAAAAAATCCGCGCCGCCCTCGACGCCAGCTATCCCGACCGGATGCTGCTGGCCGAGGCCAATCAGTGGCCGGAGGAGACCGCCCAGTATTTCGGCGACGGCGACGAATGCCACATGGCGTTCCACTTCCCGCTGATGCCGCGGATGTACATGGCGATCGCCCGGGAGGACCGGCACCCGATCACCGACATCATGCGCCAGACCCCGGAGATCCCCGAGGGCTGCCAATGGGCGATCTTTTTGCGGAATCACGACGAGCTGACCCTCGAGATGGTCACCGCCGAGGAGCGTGACTACCTCTGGTCGTTCTACGCCGCCGAGCGCCGGGCCCGGATCAACCTCGGCATCCGCCGCCGCCTCGCGCCGCTCCTGGAGAACGACCGGCGCAAGATCGAGCTGATGAAGTCCCTCGTCCTGTCGATGCCCGGCACGCCGGTGCTCTATTACGGCGACGAGATCGGCATGGGCGACAACATCTATCTCGGCGACCGCGACGGGGTGCGCACGCCGATGCAATGGTCGCCCGACCGCAACGGCGGTTTTTCGCGGGCGAACCCGCAGCGGCTGTTCCTGCCGGCGATCCAGGACCCGATCTACGGCTTCGACGCGATCAACGTCGAGGCGCAGACCCAGTCGCAGACGAGCCTTCTGAACTGGACGCGGCGCATGATCGCGATCCGCAACAACAGCGTCGCCCTCGGGCGCGGCACGATCCAGTTCCTCTATCCCGGCAACCGCAAGGTGCTGGCCTGGATCCGCGAGCACGGGGACGAGCGGATCCTGTGCGTGGCCAACCTGTCGCGCGCGCCGCAGGCGGTGCAGCTCGACCTGTCGGAGCTGCGCACCGCGGTGCCGATCGAGCTGACCGGCGGCTCCGAGTTCCCGGCGATCGGCGACCTGCCCTACCTGCTGACCCTGCCGGCCTACGGTTTCTACTGGTTCTCCCTCAGCGCCGCCCGCTCGGGGGCGATCGGACCGCAGCAGGAGCCGCCGGAGCTGTTCACCCTGGTGCTCACCGGCGGCATCGAGAGCCTGATGAGCGGGCGCGAGCGCGTCGCCTTCGAGCGGACCGTGGTGCCGCCGTTCCTGACCAGCCGGCGCTGGTTCGGCGCCAAGGGCTCGCGGATCCGGTCCGTGAAGGTGGTCGACTGCGCCGCCCTGAAGGACGTGGACGGGAGCGCGCGCTTCCTCTTGCCGCGGCTGCAGGTGCAGCTCGCCAACGGCGAGAGCCACGAATACTTCATGCCGGTGGGCGTCGAGGAGGGCCGGGAAGACGAGACGCTGCTGCCCTTCGCGGTCGCGCGGGTGCGCCGCGGGCCGCGCACCGGCCTGCTCTACGGCGCGGCCGGCTCCAACGACTTCGCCGCCTGCCTGATCGACGACATGCGCCAGGGCCGGGAGATCCCAACGGAGAGCGGGCGGCTGGTCTTCGCCACCACGTCGGCCTTCGACGCGGGCGTCACGGTGGATCCCGCCGACATCCGCCGTCTCTCGGCCGAGCAGAGCAACACCTCGATCGCCATCGGCTCGAAGATGATGCTCAAGCTGCTGCGCCGGCTGCAGCCGGGCACGCATCCCGAGATCGAGGTCGGGCGCTTCCTCACCGAGACCGCCGGCTTCGCCAACACCCCGGCGCTGCTCGGCACCCTGGAGCACGTGGCCGAGGACGGCACCCGCACGGCGCTCGCCGTGCTGCAGAAATTCGTCATCAACCAGGGCGACGCCTGGACCCTGATGCTGGAGGGGCTGCGCCGGGACTTCGAGACCGTGGTGCTCACCCCCGAGAGCGAGGCCGCGAGCCCCGAGGAGGCGTTCCAGGCCCACGGGCCCTGGGCGGACCTGCTCGGCCGGCGCACCGCCGAGATGCACGCCGCCTTCGCGATGGAAACGGACGACCCGGCCTTCGCGGCCGAGCCCTTCGCGGAGGAGGACCTCGCGGTGCTCGCCCGGGACGCCCGCCACCAGGCCGAGCGGGCCTTCCGGGCCCTGAAGGGCCTCGCCGAGCGCGGCCTCGATGCGGGCAAGCCCGCCTGCGCGGCGCTGGCGGGGCGTCGGGCCGAGGTCGAGGCGCTGATCGAGGCGCTCACCACCGAGCCGCCGCGCGGCGCCCACAAGATCCGCATCCACGGCGACTACCATCTCGGGCAGGTGCTGGTCTCCGAGAGCGACCTGATCATCGTCGATTTCGAGGGCGAGCCCTCGCGGCCGGCCGACGAGCGGCGCGCCAAGTCGACGCCCCTGCGCGACGTGGCCGGGCTGATGCGCTCCTTCGCGTACGGGGCCGAGACGGTGACCCGCGAGATCGCCGCCCGGTTCGGCGATTCCGAGGAGCGGGCGCGGGGCGCCGCCACCGCGTGGCGGGGCATGATCGAGGCGGCCTTCCTGGCCGGCTACGAGGCCGCTGTCGCGGGATCGCGGGCGGCCGTGACCGATCCGGCCACCCGGGCCCGGCTGCTGCGCCTCTGCCTGCTGACCAAGGCGCTCTACGAGGTCGATTACGAGGCCAACAACCGGCCGGACTGGATCGAAATCCCCGCACGCGGGGTTCTCACCATTCTGGACACGGACGGACACGAGCCCGGAGTATCTGAATGACGGCGATCGACGAGACTTTCGCACCGCGGATCGACCCGGAAGCGGGGACGGCGCGGCACGCGGATGTCCCGGGTTCCGGGGCCGCCTCGGCGCACCCGAGCGTCCACCCGGACGCGATCGCCGCCCTGATGGCCGCCAATCACGGCGATCCCTTCGCGGTGCTCGGCCCCCACCGGGTCGGCCCCGACGCCTGGGAGGTGCGGGCCGTGCTGCCGGAGGCGCGGGCGGCCGCCCTCGTGATGGACGGACGCACCGTTCCATTCGAGAAGCGCCACCCGGAGGGCTTCTACGTCGCCCGGGTCGAGGGCGAGGGCCGGCCGCTCTACGAGATCGAGGTCGAGTTCTGGGACGGGACGAAGCGCCGGCGCTTCGACCCCTACGGCTTCGGCTCGTCGATCGAGCAGTACGACGTGGCGGCCCTGCGCGAGGTCGGCACCAACCTCGTCTACCGGATGCTCGGCGCCCAATCCGGGCAGCTCGACGGCATCGACGGCTTCCGCTTCGCGGTCTGGGCGCCGAACGCCCGCAAGGTCAGCGTGGTCGGCGACTTCAACGACTGGGACGGGCGGCGCCACCCGATGCGCCTGTGGCGGGACGGCGGGATCTGGGAGCTGTTCGTGCCCGGCCTCAAGGCGGGGGCCCGCTACAAGTTCGAGATCCGCGGCCCCGACGGCGCCCTGGCCCCGCTCAAGGCCGACCCGGTCGCCTTCGCGGCCGAGCACCCGCCGGAGACCGCCTCGGTCACGCACGGGGCGGGGGAGTTCGACTGGCGCGATTCCGGCTGGATGACCACCCGCGGCGCCAAGGATCCGCGTCACGCGGCGATCTCGATCTACGAGGTCCATCTCGGCTCCTGGGCACGGGTGCCCGAGGAGGGCAACCGCTACCTCACCTACAAGGAGCTGGGCGAGCGGCTGATCCCCTACGTCAAGGATATGGGCTTCACCCATATCGAGATGCTGCCGATCACCGAGTTCCCGTTCGACGGTTCCTGGGGCTACCAGCCGGTCTCGCTGTTCGCCCCGACCAGCCGCTTCGGCAGCCCGGAGGAGTTCGCGGCCTTCGTCGACGCCGCCCACGAGGCCGGCATCGGCGTACTGCTCGACTGGGTGCCCGGCCACTTCCCGCTGGACGCCCACGGGCTCGGCCTGTTCGACGGCACCCACCTCTACGAGCACGCCGATCCGCGCCAGGGCTTCCACCAGGATTGGGGCACCTACATCTACAATTTCGGGCGGACCGAGGTCGCGACCTTCCTGGCCGCCAACGCCCGGTTCTGGCTGGAGCACTACCACCTCGACGGCCTGCGCGTGGATGCGGTGGCCTCGATGCTCTACCTCGACTACTCGCGCCGCCAGGGCGAGTGGATCCCGAACCGCTACGGCGGCAACGAGAACCTCGACGCCATCGACTTCCTGCGCAAGACCAACGAGGCGACCTACAGCCACGCGCCCGGCACGATCACGGTGGCGGAGGAATCGACCTCCTGGCCGGGGGTCTCGCACCCGACCTACACGGGCGGCCTCGGCTTCGGCTTCAAGTGGAACATGGGCTGGATGCACGACACGCTGAAATACGTGTCGGAGGATCCGATCCACCGCCGCTACCACCACCACAACCTGACCTTCGGGCTGCTCTACGCCTTCTCGGAGAATTTCATCCTGCCGCTGTCCCACGACGAGGTCGTGCACGGGAAGGGCTCGCTGCTCGGCAAGATGCCGGGCGACCGCTGGCAGAAATTCGCGAATCTGCGCGCCTATTTCGGCTTCATGTGGGGCCATCCCGGCAAGAAGCTGCTGTTCATGGGCGGCGAGTTCGGCCAGGAGCGCGAGTGGAACCACGACATCAGCCTGGACTGGCACCTGCTCGACGATCCCCTGCACAAGGGGGTGAAGGACGTGGTGCGCGACCTCAACCGGCTCTACGTCTCGACGCCGGCGCTCTACGCCCGGGACGCCGAGCAGACCGGGTTCCAGTGGCTGGTGGCCGACGACCAGGACAACAGCGTGATCGCCTGGGCGCGCAAGGGCGCCAATCCCGGCGAGATCGCCGTCGTGGTCTCGAACTTCACCCCGGTGCCGCGCGAGGGCTACCGGATCGGCGTGCCGGAGGCGGGCTTCTACCGCGAGGCGTTCAACTCGGATGCGGGCGTCTACGGCGGCGCGAACATCGGCAACCAGGGCGGTCGCCACACCGAGGATCAGGCGAGCCACGGCCAGGGCCAGTCCCTGTCGCTGACCCTGCCGCCGCTGGCCACGATGATCTTCGTGCTGGAGGGGTAGGGGATCGTCCCCAAAGGTCACGGATCCAAAAGGTCCGTGACCTTTGGCGGGTCCAGGGCGGAGCCCTGGTGTCGGGCTTCGGCCGATCCGTCGGGGCTCCGCCCCGACACCCCGCCAAAGGGCTGAGCCCTCTGGAAACCCGGTTTGGCGCTAAGCGGCGCGCCAGCGGAGCGCCGCGCTGTTGCCCATGGCGCGGCTGTAGAGCCCGGCATAACCCTCAGCGGCCTGATCCCAGCCGAATCGCGCGGCCATGGCGCGGCGGCGCATGGCGTTGAGGCGCTTCTTCTGGCCGAAGGCCTCGAAGGCCCGGCGGACCGCCGATCCGAACGCGGAGGCCGTGGCCTCCGGGAAGGTGAAGCCCGTCACACCGTCCTCGACCGTGTCGGCCAGCCCCCCGGTCCGGTGCACGATCGGAAGGGAGCCGAAGCGCTGGGCGTACATCTGGGCCAGCCCGCAGGGCTCGAACCGCGACGGCATCAGCAGGAAGTCGCTGCCCGCGAACATCCGCCGGGCCTGCGCCTCCTCGAAGCCCACATGCACGCCGACGGCGTCGGGGTGGCGCTTGGCGAAGCCGCGTAGGGCCTGCTCGAACCGGCCCTCGCCCTGGCCGATCACCACGAGCTGGCCGCCCTCGGCCACGATGGCCTCGGCCGCCTGCAGGCTCAGGTCGATACCCTTCTGGTGCACGAGGCGCGACACGATGGCGAAGAGCGGCCCGCGCGAGACCGCCAGCCCGAACTGGCGGCGCACGGCCTCGGCATTGGCGCGCTTGCCCTTCCAGTCGTCGACCTCGAAGCGCGTCGCCAGGTGGCGGTCGGTGCCCGGGTCCCAGGTCTCGTCGATGCCGTTGAGGATGCCCGCCAGCCGGCCCTGGCCGGCGCGGGTGCGCAGGAGCCCGTCGAGGCCGCAGCCCATCTCGGGGGTCTGGATCTCGCGGGCATAGGTCTCGCTCACCGTGGTGACCTGCGAGGCGTAGAAGATGCCCGCCTTCAGGAAGGAGAGCTGGCCGTAGAACTCGGCGCCGTCGACCTGGAAGGCCGAGTCCGGCACGCCGAGACGGCCCAGGCTGTCGCGGGGGAACAGGCCCTGATAGGCGAGGTTGTGGATCGTCAGCACGCTCGGGACGCGCCGGCCGCGCCAGGCGAGGTAGGCCGGGGCCAAAGCCGCCTGCCAGTCGTTGAGGTGCAGCAGGTCGGCCGCCCAGTCGGCGTCGATGCCGGCGGCGATCTCGGCGGCCGCGAGGCTGAGGCGGGCGAAGCGCAGGTCGTTGTCGCCGAAATCGCCGTGCGCGTCGCCGTAGGGCGTGCCGTCGCGCTCGTACAGGTCGGGGCTCAGCAGGACGTAGATGCGCAGGCCGTCGGCCGCCTCGACCAGGCCGAGATCGCAAGGCGGGATGCCCGCGAAGCCCTCGAGCCGGGCGACCACCGGAATCTCGGGGAACGCGGCGCGGACCTGACGGTAGCCGGGGATCACGACGCGAATGTCATAGTGCGACGCGAGGGCCCGGGGCAGGGCGGCCGAGACCTCGCCGAGCCCGCCGGTCTTCACGAAGTCGGCCATCTCCGGGGTGGCGTAGAGGATGCGGCGGCGCAAAGATGCCGGCCAGGCCGGGTTCGTGGACGGTACGGCGGCTCCGCCACCCTCGCCGCAGGACCAGTCGACGAGGGAACCACCGCGGAACGCGTCGAGCATGGGCCTCGATCCTGACCGGGCGGGGGGCTGCCCCGGTCGGGCAGACGATCGGGCAGACACGGCTGTCACGACCTCAACCACGCGCGATGCTCCTCCGCCGCCACGGTTCCGCTGCGACGCACAAAATAGGCCATCGATAGCCTTAAGCTTCGGTTACGCCTGCCGCACTGCGGCAAGAGATGGCAGGCTCCCGCTTCCGCGCTCCGGGCCTTTGCTGTGACGCGCTCGCCGCCGAACCGGCGTCCACTTCGGCGACGAGCACTCTAGCCGTGGCGCAGGATCACCCCCTCGTCGGGCCGGAGGGCGAGCGTGGCGCGGGTCACCTCGCCCGCCCGCCCGGCCAGGGTCGAGAGCAGCACGGTCCAGTCACCCTCGGGCAGCGGCAGCGCCTGCCCGGCGGAGCCGAAGTTCAGGATCACCCGCAGGATCTGCCCGTCGGCGAAGCGCTCGTAGGCGAACACGTCCTCGGCCCCGAGAGGCACGCCTCGGTAGCCGCCGACCGAGAGGGCGGCGTGGTCCCGCCGCAGGGCGAGCAGCCGCCGGTGCAGGGTGAGCATCGAGGCGGGGTCCGAGCGCTGGCCCTCGACGTTGCGGACCGCCCAGTCCTCCGAGAGCGGCAGCCAGGGCTCCTCCGTCGAGAAACCCGCATGGGGCGCCTCGTCCCACTGCATCGGCGTGCGCTCCGGGTCTCGGCCGTGCCCCGGCTCGTTGCGTTCCCAGGGGTCGCGGGCGCGCCCGGGCGGGATCGGCACGTGCCCGAGCCCGATCTCGTCGCCGTAATAGAGGGTCGGTGTGCCGCGCAGGGTCAGCAGCAGCATCGCGGCGATGCGGGCCTGGGCCTCCCCCACCCGGGCGGCGATGCGCGGCTGGTCGTGGTTGCCCAGCACCCAGTTCGGCCAGCCGCCCTCGGGCAGTGCGGCCTCGTAGCTCGCCACGAGGTCGGCCACCGCGTCGGCGCGCCACGGGGTCTGGATCAGTTGGAAGTTGAAGGGCAGGTCGGCGCCCGTGAGGTCGGGTCCGTAATAGGCCACCAACCGCTCCACCGGCAGGTAGATCTCGCCGATCAGCACGCGCGCGCCGTATTGGCGCAGCACCGCCCGCATCCCGGCGATCACGTCGAACACCTCCGGGCGGTCGGCGGAGTAGACCTGGGTGAAGCGGTTGATCTCGGGGGTGCCCGGCGCGTAGTCGGGATTGGCCGGGTTGTCGCGGAATCCGGCATCCTTCATCAGGTGCCAGATCACGTCGACCCGGAACCCGTCGACGCCGCGCTCCAGCCAGAAGCGGAGCACGTCGTGCATCGCGGCCCGCACGGCGGGGTTGGCCCAGTTGAGGTCCGGCTGCTCGGCCAGGAAGGCGTGGTAGTAATACTGGCCGGTGGCCTCATCGAGCGTCCAGGCCGGACCGCCGAAATTCGAGATCCAGTTGTTCGGCGGGCCGCCCCCCGGGGCCGGGTCGCGCCAGATGTACCAGTCCCGCTTCGGGCTGGAGCGCGCCGACCGGCTCTCCGAAAACCACGGATGCGCGATCGAGGAGTGGTTGGGCACGAAGTCGAGGATCACCTTCAGCCTGCGCCGGTGGGCCTCGGCGACGAGGGCGTCGAAGTCGGCGAGCGTGCCGAAGAGCGGGTCGATGCCGCAGTAATCGGCCACGTCGTAGCCGAAATCGGCCATGGGCGAGGGGTAGACCGGCGAGATCCACACGGCATCGACCCCGAGCCAGGCGAGATAGTCCATGCGTGCGGTGATGCCGGGCAGGTCGCCGACCCCGTCGCCGTTCGTGTCCTGAAAGGAGCGGGGATAGACTTGATAGACGGTCCCGCGCTTCCACCAGACGGTCTCGGTCATGCGTGAGCCTCTCGAATCCTCGGCCCACGGTTAACCGCTGAGCCGCGGGCTGGCGACGGCCCGGATGCGCGCGGTACCGCTTGGCCGCGCGGGCCGATGTGTCTAGAATGTCACTCAGTCGCGCCATATCTGTCGCGGCGTGGCGGCGCGCTCCGGTGGGAGCGGCGCTGCCACGACTTCGCCCGGAAGCCGGCCGCACACTCGGCCGCTTCGGGGCACGGATCGTCCCGCCGTTCATGCGGCGGCAATCCGTCAAAAGAGATAATCCGCCCACGATACCCCTGGCGATAGAATCCGGGGAGCTGACTTTGGGGGACCCGCACGTGCTGAACGACGTTCTGACTCCGCCCGCGCCGCGAGACACCTCGCGCGAGGACAGCGTGTCCGAGATCCCGGCGGCCGCCTCCTGGAGCGCACAGGTTCTGTCCGAGACCGGCGACGCGGTGGTGGACCTGCGGGAATCGATCCGTGCCAAGCTCACCTTCGCGCTGGGCGTGGCGCCCGAGGCCGCCCGCCCGCGGGACTGGTTCGCGGCGACCGCGCTGGCCCTGCGCGAACGGATCGTGGCGGCCGCCATGGCCGCCGAGCGCACCGTTCCGAACAAGCGGGTCTACTACCTCTCGCTGGAATTCCTGATCGGCCGGCTGATGTCGGACGCGATGAACAATCTCGGCCTCACGGAGACGACCCGCGCGGCGCTCCGGGAACTCGGGGTCGATCTCGACGCCGTGCAGGACAGCGAGCCCGACGCGGCGCTCGGCAACGGCGGCCTCGGGCGGCTCGCCGCCTGTTTCATGGAGAGCATGGCCAGCATCGGCATCCCGGCCATCGGCTACGGCATCCGGTACGACCACGGCCTGTTCCGCCAGTCCTTCGAGGACGGCTGGCAGCGCGAGGCGCCGGAGACCTGGCTGGCGGAAGGCAACCCCTGGGAGTTCGCCCGGCCCGGCGCCACCTACACGATCGGCTTCGGCGGCACCGTCACGATGTCCTCGCCGGGCGAGGGCGTAATCCGGCGTCACTGGCACCCGGCCGAGACCGTGCGGGCTGTGGCCCACGACATTCCCGTGGTCGGCTGGCGCGGGCGCCACGTGAACCGGCTGCGCCTCTGGAAGTCGGAGGCCGGTGAGCCCGTCGACCTCGCCCGCTTCAACGGCGGCGACCATGTCGGCGCGGTCGCGGCGCGCATGCGGGCCGAGGCGATCTCCCGGGTGCTCTACCCGAGCGATTCGTCGGCCGAGGGCCAGGAGCTGCGCCTGCGCCAGGAATACTTCTTCACCTCGGCCTCGCTCCAGGATTTGGTGGCGCGCCACGTGGCCGAGCGCGGCGACGTGCGCTCCCTGCCTGACCACGCCGCGATCCAGCTCAACGACACCCACCCGGCCATCGCGGTGCCGGAGCTGATGCGCATCCTCATGGAGGACCACGACCTCTCCTGGGAGGATGCGTGGCACGTCACCACCAACACGCTCAACTACACCAACCACACCCTGCTGCCCGAGGCGCTGGAGACCTGGCCGGTGGAGCTGATGGAGCGGCTGCTGCCGCGCCACATGCAGATCATCTACCTGATCAACTGGATGCACCTCGAGGAGCAGGCCAAGCACGGCCGCCAAGGATCGACCGATGCGGCTGCCTACCTGGCCTCGATCTCGCTGATCGACGAGTCGCACGGCCGGCGGGTGCGCATGGGGCACCTCGCCTTCCACGGCGCCCGCCGGGTCAACGGCGTCTCGGCGCTGCACACCGACCTGATGCGGTCGACGGTCTTCGCCCCCCTGCACGCCCTCGATCCGGACAAGATCGTCAACAAGACCAACGGGATCACCTTCCGGCGCTGGTTCCACAACGCCAATCCGGGCCTCACCCGGCTGGCCGTCGAGACGGTGGGCGCGGGCGTGCTCGACGATCCCGAGCTGCTCCGGGGCCTCGAGGCCCATGCGGCGGACCCGGCCTTCGTGGCGCGCTACGCCTCCGTGCGCCGGCAGCGCAAGGAGGCGCTCGCGAAGGTCGTGACCGAGCGCACCGGCATCGACATCGATCCGGACGCGCTGTTCGACGTCCAGGTCAAGCGGATCCACGAATACAAGCGCCAGCTCCTCAACGTGGTCGAGACGGTGGCGCTCTATCAGGCGATCAAGGCCGAGCCGCACCGGGACTGGACGCCCCGGGTGAAGATCTTCGCCGGCAAGGCGGCGCCGAGCTACGTCCAGGCCAAGCTGATCATCAAGCTCGCCTGCGACGTGGCCAAGGCGGTCAACGACGACCCCGAGGTCGCGGGCCGGCTGAAGGTGGTGTTCCTGCCGAACTATTCGGTGAGCCTGGCCGAGACGATCATCCCGGCGGCCGACCTGTCCGAGCAGATCTCCACCGCCGGCATGGAGGCCTCGGGCACCGGCAACATGAAGTTCGCCCTCAACGGCGCGCTGACGGTGGGTACGCTGGACGGCGCCAACATCGAGATCCGCGACCATGTCGGGGCGGACAACATCTTCATCTTCGGCCTCGACGCCGCGGGGGTGCAGGCGCGGCAGGCGGAGCCGGACTACGCGACACGCGCGATCCAGGCCTCGCCGCGGCTTGCGGCGGCCCTCGACATGATCGCTGCGGGGCGGTTCTCGCCGGAAGAGCCGGACCGGTTCCGGCCGCTCACCGACGACCTGCGCCAGCGCGACCAGTACCTGCTCACCGCCGATTTCGACGCTTACTGGCGGGTGCAGCGGTCCATCGACGCCGCGTGGCGCGACAAGCGCAGCTGGTGGGCGAAGGCGATCCGCAACACCGCCCGCATGGCGTGGTTCTCCTCCGATCGGGCGATGCGGGAATACGCCGAGGAGATCTGGCGGGTCCGGCTGGGCTGAGGTCCCGACAAGGTCATGGATTCAAGAGGTCCGTGACCTGTTGCGGATGCAGGGCGTGAGCCCTGCATCATCACGGCTCACGCCCTCCGGAGCCCCTTCAGCTGCAGCACGGCGCGGCGCAGGTTGCGCCAGAGCCGGTGGCGCATCAGCGCGGCGCGCTCGGCGAGCCCAAGCCGGCGCCGGCAGAAGACATGCGACACGCGCCCGAGCCGGGGCCCCAGGTCCGGCTCGCCCTTGCGCAGGGCGATGTCCGGAAGCGCCGCCGATTGCGCGATCCTCAGGGAGCACGCCGCCGGGATGGTGAACGTGCGGAAGGCCGAGCGCGTGTAGTAGGAGAATTCGTCGTAGGCGACGATCGTGCGCGCCCGCCCGGTCGCCGGGTCCTGGACCATCATCGTGCCCGCCCGCGGCCCGTAGGTCACGAGGGCGCCGATCACGTGGCGCGGGCGCCCGAGGGGAATCTCGACGTTCTCGCCCTCGGGAATCTCCAGGAAATGCAGCGGGATGCCGTTGCGGCGCAGTTCGAACCCGCAATCCAGGCCGGGGAGGGTGCGCAGGGGCAGGGATTCGAACCGACCCGGCAGCCTCCGGAACCAGTCGGCATAGGCGCGGCCGGGCGGCGGCGCCCGCATGAAGGCGTAGACCAGGGTCCCGTAGAGGTCTGCCCCGGCCGGCGCGACATGGGTCCCGTCCTTCAGCAGGTAGGTGATGTCGCCCGCGCCTGCCGCCGCCACCGGGGCGGCGAGGTCGAGGTACGGGATGCCGTAGAGGGCGCGGTACTCCGCGAGCAGGCCGGCGACGCCCTCGGCCTCGTAATCGACCCCGCCCTGATGGAGGTTGAGGAAGGCGACCCCGAGGTTCCGCCGGGCGGTCCCCGCCAGGATGTCGTCCAGGTAGGACCGCATCGCGGCATCGTCGAAGTAGCGCACGTTGCCGGTGAACAGCTCCAGCACGACGTGGTCGCAGGGGACCGCGTCGAGGATCTCGTCGATCAGGCAGGCGATCGAGGGCAGCGAGTGGCCGCCCCAGCCGCTGCGCAGGAAGGCGACCGGGCGCCCCTCGGCCAGGGCGAGGGCGTTGGCCCGCTCGACATAGCCCGGCAGCTCCGTGACGCTGTAGCCGAGACAGAGCACGCGGAACATCGGGTCGGATCCGCTCGCGCATCGTCCCGAAAGGCGGTCCCCGGCTTTCGGAGAGAGACGATGCATCATCAAAGCCTTAGACCCGCATCCTGGATCCGGTATCCGGTATCCGGGACGCGGGTGTCGCGCACGGTCGGACTGACAAGCGCCGGCATCGGCAGATCCCGACCGCGTCGAGGCGGCGGGCCGCCGGGCTCAGTCGAGCACGATCGGGTAGCAGCGCGCGCCCACCGACGCGGCGAGGACCTGCACGGCACCGACGGTGGCGATGTCGCCCGCCACGTGGACGACGTCGGTGGCGCGCAGGCTCGGCAGATGGGCGGTCAGCGGGCCGGAGCGCACGTCCGGCGGCCGCTGACGCCCGCGATCGGCGCAGAGCACGATCCGGCCGACGCCGGTGCAGCGCAGCCAGTCCAGGCTCTCGCGCATGTAGAGGTCGAGGGCGTCGCGGGCGCCGACCGCGAGCGCCATCTCGCGGGCGGGCTCGATGTAGCGGGCCGCGCGGGCGATGGCCCAGATCGGGCCGAAGCCGGCGCCCGCCGCCACCAGCACGAGGCGGCCGCCGCCGGGGCGGTACTGGCCCCGGCCGACGGGCCCCTTCAGGCGCACGGGCTGGTCGAGCCGGATCGCGTCGAGCGGGTCGCCCTCCGGATCGCGGGCGAGGTGGAACACCGCCTCGTTGATCTCGGCCGCGCCGTCGATCCGCAGGGTCGGGGACAGCGTCATGGCGGGCAGGCCCGCGAAGGTGACGAGGGCCTGGTGGCCGGGTTCGAGGTTCGGGCGCCGGGTCAGGGTCGCGACGATCTCGACGATGCCGGGGCAGAGCCGGCGGATCTCCGTGACGGTGCCCTTGCGGATGGCGACGGGCGGCGGGGGCGCCTCCTCCCGGCCCTGGATCGGGGCGCCCGGAAGGCTCGGCCGCAGGGCCTCGGCCCGGGCCCGGCGCGCCGGCGGCCGGCGGCCGGCAGGCGCCGCACGCCCCTGGCCGGCGAGGTGGTTGACGTGCTGCGCCTGGAGCGGCGCGATCATGCCCTCGGCGAGGGCCGCCTCCAGAGGCGTGTCGCCGGTCGAGACGCGCACCGACCGGCCGTTGACGACGAGCGAGCAGCGCGCGCCCATGGCCGTACCCCGCTTGGTCTCGAGAGGGATCACCGGGCGCGGATCAGGAGCGTGTCGACGAGGGCAGCCCAGCGTTCGCGGGTCGCGCGGACATCGTCGCTCGCGGCGGATTCCGTGAGGAGCTGGCGCTGCGCCCGCAGCGCCTCGACCTCCTGCCGCTGGGCCCGCAGCACCGCCTTCATCACCTGAAGCTCGGTCTCGAGCCGGGCGATCTCGTCGGCCTCGTCCGGATCGTCGGACAGGTCGGCGGCCTGCGCCTCGGAGAGGCGCGGGTCGTGGATGGGCAGCGGCAGCCGGGTCCGGGCCTGCTGCTCCAGCCGGACCGGCCGGGCGATCAGGCGACGCACGAGATCCGAGCTGCCCGCCTGCTGGTAACGCCTCGCCGCCTCGGCCATCCGCCCATCCCCATCGCGGGCGCCGGAGGGCCCGCCTGTCAACAGGAGCTTGCGCGGACATGGTTAAGGGGGGCTTAAACTGATCGCCGGCATTAAGCCCAACGGCGGGATCGGGCGAAACATCTCAGATCCGAGCCTCCTGAAACCCATCCTTCGATGGACCGGTCTCAGGCCGGCGAAGGCGACGCTCAGGCGGCTTCCGGCGCGGCGCCGACGATCTGGCGGGCCTGGAGCATGGTCATCGGCTCGCCGAAGGCGGGCCCCAGCGCGTATTCGCAGCCGAGGCCGGCCAGCGCCTGCGCGTCGCCCTCCGATTCGCAGCCCTCCGCCACGATGGCGAGGTTCAGTTCGCTCGCCATCCGGACGATCGAGCGCAGGATCGCGGTCTGGCCGGTGCCGATCTGGCGCACGAAGGTCGCGTCGACCTTGATCGTGTCGAACGGGAAGCGCTGGAGGTAGGACAGGGCCGAGTAGCCGGTGCCGAAATCCGACAGGCACAGGCCCGCGCCGAGATCGTGGATCCGGGCCAGCATCTGGGCGGCGTATTCCGGATTCTCCATCACCAGGCTCTCGCTGAACTCCAGCTTGAGCGAGCCCGGGAGGACGCCGGAGCGGGCCAGCACGGTCTTCACGTCGTGCAGCAGGTCGTGGCGCAGGAGCTGTCGCGAGGAGAGGTTGCAGGCCGCGAAGATCGGCGGCTCCACTTCGAGGGAGCGCTGCCAGGCGGCGAGTTCCAGGGCGGTGCGCTCCAGGGCGAAGATGCCGAGGTTGACCACGAAGCCGCTCTCCTCGGCGAGCGGCATGAAGGTCGAGGCGGGGATGCGCCCGAGCTTCGGATGGTCCCAGCGCAACACGGTCTCGAAGCCCGCCACGGTGCGGTCTTCGAGCCGCACCACCGGCAGGAACAGCACCCGCAGCTCATTGCGCTCGATCGCCTTGCGCAGGTCGCTCTCCAGCATCAGCCGGTCGGAGCGGTCGGTGCGCATATGGGCGCGGAACACCTCGATCCGGTCGCCGCCGTTGCGCTTGGCCTGGATCATGGCGATCTCGGCGCTCTTGAACACCTCGTCGCGCTTGGGGTTCGACCCCGCCTCGTAGAGCGCCAGCCCGATCGAGACGGTGAGGAAGATCTCCCGGTCGGCATAGGTGATCGGCGTGGCGATGGCGCGCCGGATCATCTCGGCAAACGCCAGGATCCGGTCGGGGTCGCGCTCGGAGAGCAGGATCACCGCGAACTCGTCGCCCGCGACCCGGGCGAGCGTATCCTGCGGCCGCAGCAGGCGGCCCAGCCGCCGCGACAGGGTGAGCAGGATCGAATCGCCGGCCGACAGGCCGATCGCGTCGTTGATGCCCTTGAACCGGTCGACGTCCAGCACGATCACGGTGGGCTTGAGCCGCTGGTCCTGGCTGGCGAAGGCCAGCGCCGCGTCGAGACGGTCGCCGAACAGCTCGCGGTTGGGCAGGCCGGTGAGGCTGTCGTGCACGGCGTCGTGGAGCAGGCGCTCCTCCGCGGTCTTGATCTCGGTGACGTCCGCGATGGTGCCGACCACGCGGATCACCTCGCCGTCGGCGCCGATCACCGGGCGCGCCTTCAGCCGGTACCAGAAATAGGTGCCGGCGGCCGAGCGCAGGCGGAAATCGTGGACGATGCGCCCGCGCCGCTCCTCGATCACCGTGTCGAGGGCCGCCGAGTAGCGCTCCACGTCGAAGGGATGGAGCGTGCCCAGCCAGTTCGTGGCCGGCCCCTCAAGCGTGCCGCGGGCGAGGCCGAGCTGGCTCTCGATCTCCGGGCCGGCGAAGACCCGGTCGGCGGGCACGTCCCAGTCGAACACCACGTCGCCCGCTCCGGTGAGCGCCAGAGCCCGCCGCTCGGTGTCGGAGACGAGGGCGTGGCTCAGGCCGCCGCCCGCGAAGGCGTGCTGGAGCACCGTGAAGCCGATCAGCATCACGATCAGCACGAGGCCGCCGATGAGCGCCGGCTGCACGAGGTCGCTGCCGATCTGGCCGGTGACCGCGAAGCCCGCCGCCGTCACCCAGACCACCAGCAGCAGCCAGGTCGGCACCAGCAGGATGGCGCGGTCGTAGCCGTTATGGGCGGCGAGGTAGACGATCAGCAGCAGGCCGATCCCCGCCACGGCGGCGATGGAGATCCGCGCGACGCCGGCCGCCACCGGCGGGTCGAACACCGCGAGCCCCACGAGGCCCGCCAGGAAGGCGAGCCAGAAGAACGCCACGTGGCTGTAGCGCACGTGCCAGCGGGCGAGGTTGAGATAGGCGAACAGGAACACCAGCAGCGTCGCCCCGAGCACCGCCTCGGCGGAGGCCCTGTAGACCCGCTCGGCCAGCTCGGTGACCGGGAAGACCCGCTGGAGGAAGCCGAAATCGATGCAGGCATAGGCCAGCACCGACCAGGCGAGCGCCGCGGCGGCGGGGAAGATGATCGCGCCCTTGACCACGAACACGATGGTCAGGAACAGCGCCAGCAACCCGCTGATGCCGATGATGATGCCCTTGTAGAGGGTCAGGCCGGCGGTCTTGCGGCGGTAGGCGTCCTGATCCCAGAGGTGGAGCTGGGGGACGTTGGGGCCGCGCAGCTCGGCGACGTAGGTGATCGTCGTGCCGGGATCGAGGGTGATGGTGAACTGGTCGGCCTCGGGGTTCTCGTCGCGCTCCGGGCGGATGCCCTGGCTCGCCGTGATGGCGGCGATCCGAGAGCCGCCGAGATCGGGCCAGATCACCCCGGAATCCACCAGCCGGAAATGCGGCGCCACCAGGATGCGGTCGATCTGCTCGTCGGTGTCGTTTGTGAGCGCGAACACGATCCAGTCGGGCCGGGCCCCGGCGTCGCGCGCCTTCACGACGATGCGGCGGACGATGCCGTCCTTGCCGGGCGCCGTCGAGATCTGGATCAGGTCGCCGTCCGAGCGGTAGCGCTCGATCGCGGTGGTCAGGTCGATCACCGGCGCGTCGAGGGTGACGCGCACCGCCTCGACCGCCAGGGCCGGGCCGCTCGCCGAGAGGGCGAGCGCGAGGCCACCGACGAGACCGCCGACCAGGGTCAGGAGGAGGGCGAGGATGCGCAAGGGTGTCTTGAATTCCGGCCGTGCGAGCTTCGGCATCGGCCGCCCGGGCGGCCGCGATCGATAAGGGCGGCCCTCACCTGGGGCAAGGGCGCCCTGGGGTCGGTTCACCATCCGCGGATCGCGCCCTTTTGCGGCCAAATCAAGTTGGGCGGGGCGCGGGTGCGCCCGCGCTGGGGGAAAGTTGCCGGGCGCGGCGGCCGATTCAGGCCGTTCCGAGGGCGGCGGCGATCCGGTCGAGGGCGGGCAGCTTGCGGATCGGGCCGATCGCCGCCAGCGTCGGCGCTCCCTGGAGCATCGCGGCCGCCGCCGCCCGCACGTCCCCGACCGTGACGGCGTCGACCTTGTCGATCACCTCCCCGGCAGGGATCACCCGGCCCCAGGCCAGGATCTGACGGGCGTTGCGCTCGATGCGCCCGCCCGGCGTCTCCAGGGCGGAGAGCAGGGACACCTTCAGCTGCGCCTTGGCGCGGGCGATCTCGGCCTCGTCGAGATCGCGGGCGGCCCGGGCGGTGGCCGCGAGCGTCACGTCGACGAGTTCGGGCAGGTCGGCCCCCGCGGTCCCGGCGCCGATGCCGAACAGGCCGCAATCGGAGAACGGCCAGTGGAAGGCCTGGATCTCGTAGGCGAGGCCGCGGGTCTCGCGCACCTCCTGCCAAAGCCGCGAGGTCAGGCCGCCGCCGAGCACCTGGGCGAACATGTGGAGCGCGTGGTAGCGGTCGTCCCGGAACGACAGGCCGGGCAGGCCGATCACCACGTTGGCCTGCTCGAGCTTGCGCGGCATCCGCCGCTCGCCGCCGCCGTAGATCCCCGGCACCGCAGCGGGCGCCACCGTGGCCGGCAGGGCGCCGAAATGGCGCTCGGCCGCTTCGACGATCGCCTCGTGGGTCACCGCGCCGGCCCCGGCCACGACGATGCGGTCCGGCGTGTACTCGCGGGCGAGGTAGGCGCGGATGCCAGCCTCGTCGAAGCTCCGGATCGTCTCGGGCCGCCCGAGGATCGGCCGGCCGACCGGTTGATTCGGAAAAGCCGCCTCCGTGAAGGCGTCGTAGACCACGTCGTCGGGGGTGTCCTCGACGGCGGCGTATTCCTGCAGGATCACGCCCTTCTCCCGGGCGAGTTCGCCCGCGTCGAACACCGAATCGGTGAGGATGTCGCCGATCACGTCGAGGGCGAGGCCGACATCCTCGCCGAGCACCCGGGCGGTGTAGCTCGTGCCCTCCGTGGAGGTGGCGGCGTTGATCTCGCCGCCGACGTTCTCGATCGCCTCGGCGATTCTCTGGGCCGAGCGCGCGCGGGTGCCCTTGAAGGCCATGTGCTCGATGAGGTGGGACAGGCCGGCCTCGTCCGCCCGCTCGTTGCGCGAGCCGGCGCCGACCCAGACGCCGAGGCTCGCGGTCGCGACCCCCGGCATCGGCTCGGTGACCACCGTGACACCGTTGTCGAGCCGCGTCGTGCGTAAGGAAGGCGAGGCGGCGTGCGTGGAGAAATGCTGGTTCATCGCGGGCTCAGGCACCCTTCGTGATACGGGCGCGCTCGCGGATCAGCCGCTCCACCGCGGCCTGGTCGTTGGCCACCGGGGTCATGCGCTCGGGCCGGTCCATGAGGTCGGCGAGATGCGGGGGCAGGGGCGGGCGCAGGCCGCCCGTGGCCTTGGCGACCGCGTCCGGGAACTTCGCCGGGTGGGCGGTCCCGAGCGCCACCACCGGGGTGGCCGGATCCGTCTCCAGGAGCCGCCGTCCGGCGCGCACCCCGATGGCGCTGTGGGGATCGAGCACCACACCGGTGGCGGCCTGGGTGAGCGCGATCTCCTCCATGACGTCGCTCTCCGTCACCGCCGTGGCGTCGAATTCCGAGCGGATCGCGGCGAGCACATCCGGGCTCAGGGAGAAGCCGCCGGACTGCTTCAGCCCGGCCATCAGCCGCGACAGAGCGGAGGCGTCGCGCCCGAGGGTCTCGAACAGCAGGCGCTCGAAGTTGGAGGAGATCTGGATGTCCATGGAGGGCGAGGTGGTCGGCACGACGCCGCGCAGCTCGTAGGCCCCGTGCTCCAGGGTGCGCACCAGGATGTCGTTGGCGTTGGTGCCGATCATCAGCCGCCCGATCGGCAGCCCCATCCGCTTGGCGACCCAGCCGGCGAGCACATCGCCGAAATTGCCCGTGGGCACCGCGAAGGAGACCGGCCGGTGCGGCGCGCCCAGGGCGACCGCGCTGGTGAAGTAGTAGACCGCCTGCGCGGCGACCCGGGCCCAGTTGATCGAGTTGACCCCGGACAGGCGCACCGCATCGGCAAAATCCGCGTGCTGGAACAGGGCCTTGACCAGGTTCTGGCAATCGTCGAACGTGCCGTCGACGGCGAGCGCGTGGACGTTCTCGGCCGCCACCGAGGTCATCTGCCGCCGCTGGACCTCGGAGACCCGCCCGTGCGGATAGAGGATGAATACGTCGACCCGGTCGAGGCCGCCGAAGGCCTCGACGGCGGCCGAGCCGGTATCGCCCGAGGTCGCGCCCACGATGGTGGCGCGGGCGCCGCGCTGGGCCAGCACGTGGTCCATCAGCCGCCCGAGCAGCTGCATCGCCACGTCCTTGAAGGCGAGCGTCGGCCCGTGGAAGAGCTCCAGCAGGAACAGGTTGTCGTCCAGCTGGGTCAGCGGGCAGACCGCCGGGTGGCGGAAGGTGGCGTAGGCCTCGTCGATCATCCGGTCGAGGTCCGGGCCGGCGATCTCGCCGTCGATCAGGGGGCGCAGCACGCGCTTGGCGGCCTCCGCGTAGGGCTTGCCGGCCAGCCCGGCGATCTCCGACCGGCCGATCTGCGGCCAGGTCTGGGGCACGTAGAGCCCGCCGTCGCGGGCGAGGCCTGCGAGGAGCGCATCCGAGAACGAGAGCGGCGCGGCCTCGCCGCGGGTCGAGACGTGGAGCACAGGGGCCTCCGGGAGGAAGGCGCCCCCTCTACACGATGCGGGCGGACCTGTCGAAAGTCCGGGATGCGGCGGTCCATCGCCGGCCGGAGCAGGACCCGGAGGTTTAACCGGGCCTGAACGGGCCGGTTCAGGACCGGTTCCGGCGCCGCTCCTAGAACGGGACCACCCCGGCGGCGCCTCGGGACGGGCCGCCGGCCGGCCCCGGCCCGGCGCCGCGGGGGCGGCCCAGCCCCGTTCGCACGGGGTGCCCTCCGGAAGAGAGCCGACATGATTCGAACCCTTGCCCTGGCGGCTGCCGCGGCTTTGCTGTTGGGCACCGCCGCCATCGCGCAGTCACAGCCCCTCGCATCGCCCGCCGCACCGCCCCCCGGCGGCCCGGGGCCCGGCCCCGAGGCCGGCGCCCCGCCGCCGCCTCCGGGCGCCCCCCGGCGGGGTCCCGGCCGGGACGCACCGCCCCCACCGCCCGGAGGCCCGCAGCGGGGCCCGGGCCCCGACGGTCCGCCTCCCACACCGCCGCCTCCGCCGCCTCCGAAGGGTGCGCATTTCGTGTTCGAGCGCGGCGATGCCCGGATCGACGTGAAATGCGCCGACGACGAGTCGATGAAGGCCTGTGCCGACATCACCCTGCAGATGCTCGACAAGCTCGCCACCCTGCGGCCCGGCGACGCCCGATAGGCCGCTCGGCCACCGGAGGCGCGGGACCCGCGACCTGCGGCCCTCAAGACAGGATCATCGACATGACCGATATGCACGACGCCACCGGAACCGTCTGGGCGGTCTTCGGACACCGCTTCGCCCTCGACGGGGCAGGGGGACGGATCCTGGCGGATCTCGGCCCGAAGGGCGCCGCGGGCATCACGCTCGCGGTGGGCGACCGGGTCTCGCTGCGGGGCTCGCGAAAGCCCTCCGCCATCAAGGTCGCCAGCCTCACCCTGGCGGACGGCTCGACCCGCACCATCGACTGGCCGGAGACGGCGGGTCCCGGCCACCCGCCGGCCTATCCCGCCCTCGCGATCCGGGCCGCGGAGGCGGCGGGCTACGCGGTGTCCGGTCGGCCCGAGCGGAAGCCCAAGCATTTCGAACTCGTGGGCTCCAAGGACGGCGTGGACCACGCGATCCATGTCGCGCTCGACGGCCGGATCCGGAAGGCCGAGGCCCTCGGCGCCGCGGAACGCCGGCCGGCCTGACGGCGCCCCTGCCCGGGAAGCGCCTCAGGCGCTCGTGCCCGGCGCCTTGACCAGGCGGCAGCCCGTGATGTGCCACTGGCCGTCCGCGTCCCGGGCGAGGCTGTACTCGGCGGTCCAGTCGACGCCGTACTCGTCCTGGATCGCCACGGACTGCGTCACCGTCCCGTCGTCCGTGTCCCGCGCTGGGCCGAACACGAAGCTGCGGTGGCGATAGACCGGGCGGTACTGGTTGCGCACCATGCCGATGAACAGGTCGGCGTTCGGAAACAGCTCCCGGATCGCCGGGGCCGCCTGGGCGTAGGCGGTCGGCGCGTCGTCGCGACCGAACGCCTCGACCTGCTTGGCGATCACCGCCCTGGCCGCCGCGCCGGCGCCGTCATCGGCCGCCGCCGGTCCCGCGAGGCCGAGGACGAACAGGAGGGCGAGCCACGCGCGCATCGACGGTCACTCCGACTGAGCCGGCTTCGAATCTAGACGTCCGGAGGCCGCCGGCAAGCGCCGCGTGAAAGCGCGCACGGGCTGGGCAGGAGCCGCGTGCCGGGTGGGCAAGACGCTGTAAAAATAAGCAGATCCGGGCCGGACCGGGCGCGCGGGTTTGACCCTCCGGCCGGGTTTTGCAAGCCTGCCGGGATCGCCCCGGCCGCCGGGGCTGGACCGGCCGAGGGGAGCGCATGGCGATGACCCAGATCCAGCCAGACGGGGACCTCCGCCCCGAAGATGCCCCTGCCCCGACGCTCCCCGCAATGCGTGTCGGGGTGTTCATCCCGATCGGCAACAACGGCTGGCTGCTGTCCGAGAACGCCCCGCAATACCGCCCGAGCTTCGCGCTGAACAAGGCGGTCACCCTGAAGGCCGAGGGCTACGGGTTCGACTTCGCCCTGTCGATGATCAAGCTGCGCGGCTTCGGCGGCAAGACCGAGTTCTGGGACCACAACCTCGAATCCTTCACCCTGATGGCCGGGCTCGCCGCGGTCACCACCCGGATCAAGCTGTTCGCCACCGCGGCGACCCTGTGCCTGCCGCCCGCGATCGTCGCCCGCATGGCCTCGACCATCGACTCGATCTCCGATGGGCGCTTCGGCCTGAACCTGATCACCGGCTGGCAGAAGCCGGAATACGACCAGATGGGCCTGTGGCCCGGCGAGGATTATTTCTCGCGGCGTTACGAGTACTTATCGGAATATGCTCAGGTTCTGCGCGAGCTGTGGGAGACGGGCGCAAGCAACCTCAAGGGCACGTTCTTCAAAATGAACGATTGCCGGCTGAGTCCCCGGCCGCAGGCACCGATGAAGATCATCTGCGCCGGCCAGAGCGGCGCCGGCCTGGCCTTCACGGCGCGCTACGCCGACTACAATTTCTGCCTGGGCAAGGGCCTGAACACGCCCACCGCCTTCGCGCCCGTGGTGGAACGGCTGGCTGAGGCCAGCGCCCAGACCGGGCGGCGGGTGACCTCCTACGCGCTGTTCATGATCATCGCCGACGAGACCGACGATGCCGCCATGGCCACCTGGGAGCACTTCAAGGCGGGGGCCGATTCCGAGGCGATCGCGTGGCTCGGGGTCCAGGGCGCGGCCGACACCCGATCCGGCAGCGACACCAACGTGCGCCAGCTCGCCGATCCGACCTCGGCGGTGAACCTCAACATGGGCACCCTGGTGGGCAGCTACGCCCAGGTGGCCGCGATGCTCGACGCGATCATGACGATCGACGGGGTGGAGGGCGTGCTGCTGGTGTTCGACGACTTCCTCAAAGGTCTCGACGCCTTCGGGACGCGGATCCAGCCGCTGATGCAGACCCGCCGGCACGTGGTGCCGGCGCCGCTCGCCGAGGTCGCGTGATGAGAGAGATCGCCTGATGGATGCCCCCGCGGGTTTTCGCGATGCCCGGGGCCGCCACGGCGGCGTGGTCCTGCCGGCCCGGCCCGAGCCGATCGCCTTCGACCCGGCCGCGACGGCGCTGATCGTCATCGACATGCAGAACGCCTACGCGAGCGCGGGCGGCTATCTCGACCTGGCGGGCTTCGACGTGTCGGGCACCGGCCCGGTCATCGCCCGGATCGCGCGGGCGGTGGCGGCGGCCCGCGCCGCCGGGATCCGGATCCTGTGGTTCCAGAACGGCTGGGACCCGGACTACGTCGAGGCTGGCGGCCCGGGCTCGCCGAACTGGCACAAGTCCAACGCCCTCAAGACCATGCGGCGGAATCCTGAGATGAACGCGCAGCTGCTCGCCAAGGGCTCCTGGGACTACGCCCTGGTGGAGGGTCTGACGCCGGGGCCCGGCGACATCGTGATGGGCAAGCCGCGCTACAGCGGCTTCTACAACACCGCCCTCGACAGTACCCTGCGGTCCCGGGGGGTGAACACGCTGGTCTTCACCGGCATCGCCACCAACGTCTGCGTCGAGTCGACCCTTCGGGACGGCTACCACCGCGAGTATTTCGGCATCGTGCTGGCCGACGCCACGCATCAGGCGGGCCCCGAAAGCCTGCAGCAGGGGGCGCTTTCCAATATCGAGACCTTCTTCGGCTGGGTCTCGGACGTATCCACGTTCGAGGCGGCGCTCGGCGCGGAGACGCGCGCGGCCGCCGAATAGACCCACCGCCATCCCCGCACCCGCAACGCCGGAGTCCTAAGCAAATGCCGAAGCAGGTCGTTATTCCGCCGGGGACCGGCAAGCCGCTCGCCCCCTACGTGCCGGGGACGCTCGCCGACGGGGTGCTCTACGTCTCGGGCACGCTGCCGCTCGATGCAGACGCCAACGTGGTCCATGTCGGGGATGCCGGCGCCCAGGCCCGGCACGTTCTGGAGACGATCAAGGGCGTGGTCGAGGCTGCGGGCGGCACGATGGACGACGTCACCTTCAACCACGTCTTCCTGAAGGACTGGGCCGATTACGCGGCGATCAACGTGGTCTACGCGGACTACTTCCCCGGGGAGAAGCCGGCGCGCTACTGCATCCAGTGCGGCCTCGTGAAGCCGGACGCCCTCGTGGAGATCGCCTCCGTGGCCCATATCGGCCGATGACCGGCGGGCCCGCGCCCGGGGCGGCCCCGCTCCATCACGCGGCGGCGGGCCCGGCGGCGGGGCGGCCGGTGCTGCTCTCGCCGGGGCTCGGCGGCTCGGCCGGCTACTTCGCGCCGCAGATGGCGGCCCTGACGGAAACATTCCGGGTCGTGACCTACGACCACCGCGGGACCGGACGCTCGCCCGACCGACTCGGGCCGGACCACGACATCCCTGCCATGGCCCGGGACGCGCTCGCCGTCCTGGATGCCGCCGGCGTGGACCGGGCCGACGTGGTCGGCCACGCGCTGGGCGGCCTGATCGCCCTGCAGATGGCGCTCACCGCCCCCGGGCGGGTCGGGCGGATCGTCGTGATCAATGGCTGGGACGCGATGGACCCGGTCACGCGCCGCTGCTTCGCGGCCCGCAAGGCGATCCTGGAAGGCGGCGGCCCGGAGGCCTTCGTGCGGGCGCAGGCGATCTTCCTGTACCCGGCCCCCTGGCTCTCGGCCCAGGCCGGGCGGGTCGCGGCCGACGAGGCGCAGGCCCTCGCGCATTTCCCGGGGGTCGAGACCGTGCTGGCGCGCATCGGCGCCCTCGAGCGCTTCACGATCGCGGACCGTCTCGGCGCCATCCCGCACGAGACCCTGGTGATGGCGGCGCGCGACGACGTGCTGGTGCCCTATACGCGGTCCGAGCGCCTCGCGGCCGCGCTGCCCGACGCCCGCCTCGACCTCGCACCCGAGGGCGGCCACGCCCACAGCGTGACGCGACCGGAGGCGTTCAACCGGGCGCTGCTCGATTTCCTGGGGCCCGCCTGACCTGGCCTCACGCCCGCAGGACCACCAGCGGCAGCGCCGCCACGTCGATCGCGGCGGCCAGGACGGGGAGCAGCGCCGGCCAGCGCAGGGAAGCCGCGGTGCCGATCCGCCCCCGGGCGAAGGCCAGAACCAGCATCGGCACCAGGGGGAGCAGGTCGCGGCCCTGCAGCCCGTCGAGACGGTCGGCGCCGAGATCGGTCCGGGCGCGGAGAGCGTGCGACAGGACTGCCAGCCCCAGGCCCAGCAGCGCGCCGCCCGTGAGCCACAGCCGCTCCGCCGGCGGGGGCAGGGGGCCGCGCCGGAGTGCCAGGAACGGCACCAGCAGGGCCACGGCCCAGAGCCCGTAGACCGGCCAGGGCAGGACCAGGTCGCGCCCGCCGAGCCCGTCCACCGCGCCGACGACCCGGGCGGTGGCGAGCGGCGTCCAGAGAGCGGCGGGCAGGAGGGTGAGGACGGCGAGCGACAGGCGGCGCCGGCAGAACCGGCCGAGCCGCCCCGGCGGCGGGAACGGGACCAGCAGCATCGCGGCGACCGGCGCGCAGGGCGGGTTCGCCAGCACGATCAGGGCGATCGCCAGCGCGGCCCCGACGCGGCGCGCCGGCCCGTCCGGGCCCGTCAGGGGCCGCGGCGTGAGCAGCGCGGCGGCCAGCGCCGCCAGTGCGATGATGAGCCCGTCCGGGCTGAACGAGGCTGCGAGCGACGCCGGCAGGCAGAGCAGCGCGAACAGCGCGGCCTGGCCCCGGGAGGCCAGGGCCAGGGCGGCCAGGCCGAGCCCCGTGTAGGCGGCGGCATCGGCGAGCCGGCCGAGCCGGGCGGCGGCCGCGGGTTCGAGGCCGAACCCCTCGCCGGCGCGCAGGCCGAGGGTGCCGAGGGCGTCCAGGAGGGTCGGGTCGGTGACGATGATGCGGCCGGTCTCGCCGAGGGGGGCGGTCAGCGCGAGCGCGACGCAGACCGGCAGGCCGAGGCCCAGGAAGGCGAGGCACCAGACCCGGGCTCCCCCGGCGGATGGCCGGATCACGGCCGCCCCCGGGCTGCCGCCACGGCTGCGTCGCGGCCGGCCCCGCTGCGCCGGGGCGGGGCGGCCGCCTTGTCGGCGGGCAGGGCGCGGGCGTTTCGCGGTCCATGCAGCATCGCGATTCCAGGATCGGCGCGGCCTGTCCCGCAGCCGGAGGGGGCGGGGGCGGGTCGGATCAGCCGGCCGGCCGCGGGCGCGCTGCTCCGAGAACGCCCGGGAGCGCCGCGGCCAGGAGAGCCGCCGCCCGCAGGACCTCCGCGGCCTCGCCGGGGGATCGGCGGGCCAGCGCCAGGGCGAGCCGCAGCGGCACCTGCGCGCCGAAGCTCGCCGCCGTGAGCGCCAGGGCGGCGGCGAGGCCGTGATGCTTGCCGGCATACAGGATCTGGCTGCGCAGGAAGTAGAACAGGCGCAGCGCCCGCACCTGCCGGGTCGTGCCCTGGCCGACATGGCGGGCGACCGCCCCGGCCACGTGCCGCACCGTGAAGCCCGCCGTCCGGGCGCGGGTGCAGAGGTCGGCATCCTCCCAATAGACGAAGAAGCGCGGATCGAAGCCGCCCAGCGCCGCGAACAGGTCGCGGCGGATCATCAGGAAGGCGCCCATCACCTGGTCGACGGCGCGGTCCTCCGCGTGGTCCCACTCGACCAGGAAGTGCGGCCGCACGAGCCCCAGCCGGTCGAGGGCGAGGGCACGGCCGAGCAGGCCGAGGCCGGAGGGCGCCCGGGCGCAGGAGCGCGCGGTCCGCCCGTCGGGATCGACGAGCCGCGCGCCGACGATCCCGGTCCGCGGATCGGCCATCAGGGCGGCGCGGGCCAGCCCCAGCGCATCCGGCTCGACCTGCGTGTCCGGGTTGAGGAACAGGATCGCGGGGGCGTACCCCGCGGCCGCGCCCTGGTCGCAGGCCCGGCCGAAGCCGAGATTCTCGGGGTTGCGGATCAGCAGGAGCGGGCGGGGCAGGGCGGGCAGCTCCTCCGTCGATCCGTCCCGGGAGGCGTTGTCCACCACGGTGACCTGCACGGATGCGGCGTCGTCCACGGCCGCGAGGCTCGCCAGGCAGGCGCGAAGCAGGGCGCCCCCGTTCCAATTGACGATCACCACGTCGAGGGCAGGGGGGTCGGTCATGGTCTGTCCCGGGGCGGTCCGAGGCGCCCGAGGGCGCCGTCGCGGGCGGCCGCGAGAAGGCGGATCAGCACGGCAGGCCGCCAGCCCGAATCCGCCCAGTACAGCCCGGCCTGGAGCGGCAGGTAGGCGGCCTGGGCGAGCTTCCAGCGCAGCGGCACGTGCGGCAGGCGCCAGGCGTAGACCGCGTTGCGCAGGTAGGTCGCCATGCGGAACAGGGGCTGGCGCGGCATCGCGATCCCGAAGCCGCGGATCACCCCGCAGCCGACCCGGTGCGGGATCGCGACGTCGCGGGCGAGGTAGCAGCCGAAGCCCAGGCTCCAGGCGCGAAAGCACCATTCCAGCTCGACCCCGTCGATGAAGAAATCGGCGCGGAACGGCCCGACCCGGGCCAGGGCGTCGAGGTCGATCAGCGAGCCCGAGGTCGCCAGGAACTGAACCGGGACGAGGCCGTCGCGGACGGGCGCGCCGGGGCGGCCCGGGTAGGCCGGCGCCTTGTGGCCGGCGGCCGGGGCGGGGCGCGGCCCCACCACCGCGGCCGGGATCCCGGCGTCCCGCAGCCGGCCGAGCGCCGCCAGCAGCGCGGCGGCGAGACCCGCCGGCGGCGCGGCATCCTGGTCGAGCAGCAGCAGGGTCTCGGCGCCCGCGGCCCGGGCCGCCTCCGCGATCCGGTTGAGCGCCTCGGCGATGCCGCGGTTGCGCCCCTCCGACAGCAGGGTCACGCCGGCCCGGGCGAGGCGCTCCGCGTCCGCGGCGGCCAAGCGACCCGCGTCGCCGCCATCGTCGAAGGCGATCACCGCCGCGTACCCGGAGCGGGCCTGGGCCAGCACCCGATCCACTTGGTCCCGGTCCGGCCGGAACAGGGGGATGCCGAGCGCGAGGCGGCTCACCTGCGGATCAGGCATGGGCCGGGCCCCGGCAGCCCCACGTCCAGCCGCTCACGCCCGCTCCACCGCGGCGGTCGCCGCCTCCAGGGCGGCCGTGATGGCGGCGGCCTGGTCGGCGTCGAGCGGTCCGCGGGCCAGCCGCATCTGCAGGGCGAGCTTCAGCCCCTCCCGGGCGCGCACCAGGGAGGGCGGCGGCCCGTCGCCCCGGGCGGCCTCCGCCTCGGCCATCCGGGCGAGGATCGCCTCCAGGGTCGGGCGGTTGCCGTCCAGGACGGCTTGCCCCTCCGGGGTGATCGCGTGCAGCCGCTTGGTGCCCTCCCCGGGGGTCACCGTGACGTGACCGAGCTCCTCCAGGAGGGTGAGCGTCGGGTAGACCGTGCCGGGGCTCGGGCTGTAGGCCCCGCCGACCCGCTCCTCGATCGCCTTGATGATCTCGTAGCCGTGCCGCGGCTTCTCGGCGATGAGGTGGAGGATGACGAGGCGCAGGTCGCCATGCGCGAAGAAGCGCGCGAGGTCTCCGCGGCCGCCGCGGCCGAACATCCGGCGCTCGCCCCGCCCCCGGCCGTGATGCCCGCGATGCTCGGAGCCCGTGCCGCCGCGATGGCCGCGAGACCGGTACCCGTCGAACGGATCGGCGGCGTGCCAGCCGAGACGCGGTGGGACGTGGCGCATAGGGCCGACTCGATTTCGATAGAACGTAAATTTAGATATATCGAATTTGGCACGTCGACAAGTGCGATCTGCGCGTCGGGTCCCGTGCCGCAACGGTGCTCGGGCGAGAGGCGGCCGGGAGGAGGCAGGTGGCCCATGGTTTACGGGCCACGCCGGTTCCGTTAGTTCGATTGCAACCAACGCGATACCCGCCTCCGCGCCCCGCGCGCCCCCGACGCTGCCCGCCAGCTGCCGACCATGAGCCGATCCGAGACCAGCGCCCCGACCGTGCCCGCCCCGAAGGCGGCCGACGGATGCCGCGCCCTGTGACGGCCCAGGTCGGACGTCACTCCCCAGAGTCCTGAGATGCGCCTCGGTTTCAACGGGATCGGCCGGCCGCCGACCCTCGGGCAGTTCAGGCGCCGCATCGCCAAGCCCCTCGCGCGCGGCCTCGTGGGCTCCGCGCGCGTCCTGCGCCTCCGCTGGCGCCAGCTCAGCGACCCGCTGGGCAAGCCCGCCGCCCTGCACGCCCGATGGGTCGGCGCGGACGCCGCCGCAGGCGCGGTCCCTGAGGCGCGGCTGGCCGCGGCGCTGGAGCCCTACTTCGACGCGGGCTTCTACGCGAGCTGGTACGGCATCGCGGTCGACCCGGTCCGCGACTATCTCGTGACGGGCTGGCGCGAGGGCCGGGATCCCCGGCCCGACTTCTCCACCGCCGACTACCTCGCCGCCCGCCCGTATCTCGCCGCCGCCGGGGTCAATCCGTTCCTGCACTGGATCACCGCCCAGCGCGCCCAGGACGGCGCCGCGCTGCCCAAGCCCGACACCCGGCAGGCCGAGCGCCTGGCCCGCCGCCTCGTGGACGGCCCCTTCTACCTCGCCAACAACCCCGACCTCGAGGCCGCCGGCGTCGATCCGGCGGCCCACTACATGGCGTCGGGCTGGCGCGAGGGCCGCGAGCCGTCGCCCCGCTTCGACACCCTGGCCTACTGCCTCAGCCGCGGCATCTCCTACGCCACCTGGAACCCGCTGGTGCACTACGTCCTGCACGGCGGATCCGCCCGGCCGGGCGCCGAGGAGACGCGCGCCCTCCAGGCCGAGACGCTGGCGCCGTATTTCGACGCCGCCTACTACCGCCGCGGGCTGGACGAGGCGCAGGCGGAGGCGCTGGCCGGCACCTCCGACGCAGCGCTGCTGCGGGCCTACGTGGCCGGCGGCTGGCGGGCGCTGCGCAGCCCGCGCCAGGATTTCGACCCGGC
>NZ_JAUYZJ010000003.1 GCF_030700285.1 Methylobacterium sp. NEAU K
GGCCCGGGCGGGCGAGGCCGGCCGGGGCTTTGCCGTGGTGGCCGCGGAGGTCAAGGCGCTGGCCGAGCAGACCGCCCGGGCCACCGGGGAGATCGCCGGCCAGATCGCGCACGTGCAGGCCTCGACCGGTCAGGCGGTGTCGGCGATCGGCGCGATCGCGGCGCGCATCCAGGAGATCAGCGGGGTCGCGACCGGCATCGCGGCGGCGGTGGAGGAGCAGGACGCGGCGACCCGGGAGATCGTGCGCAACGTCGGGCAGGCGGCGCAGGGCACCGGCGCGGTGACCGCCGCCATCGCCGGCGTGGCCGGGGCGGCCGAGGAGACCGGGGCGGCCGCGAGCCAGGTCCTGAACGCGGCCTCGGAGCTGTCGCGCCAATCCGAGCACCTCACCGCCGAGGTCGCCCGCTTCCTCGACACCGTGCGGGCAGCCTGAGCGGCAGATCGCGACGAGCGCCCTCCGTCCGGACGCGCCCGCGGAGTTGCGGATGCTCAGGCCGGGCGCCCCGAGAAGATCGACTTCTTGACCACGGCATGGACGCCCCAATTGCCGTCCACCACCTGGGTGATCCCGAAATCGACCGCGACCGACATCAACGAGATCGCCTCGTCCTCGGTCAGCCCCTTCGCGTGCATCAGGAACTGGCGCATCTTGCGGAAGGCGTCGCGCATGGCGAGATCGATGGAGGACTTCTGGAAGATCGCGCTCTGCGCGTCCGGGCCGAGGTCGCGCAGGTAGTTCGGATAGCTGAACCCGGACAGAACCCAGTCCTCGCGGGTCTCGATCATCGGGAAATCGAGGGCTTCGAGCGGGGTGCCGGGCAGGTCTTCCTTCTTGTGAAGGATGAACTGGAACGTGCCGGTGAGCGAGCACTCGATCGCGGTGCCGCACAGCTCGGAATCACCCTGGCTGGCATGCGGGTCGCCGACCGAGAACAGCGCGCCCGGCACGGCTACGGGATAGTAGAGCGTCGCGCCCTTGCCGATGCGCCAGTTGTCGATATTGCCGCCGGTGTAGCTCGGCGGGATCGTGTTGACCCGATCGGCCTCGGCCGGGGCCACGCCCATCGTGCCGAAATGCGGGCGGATCGGCACGCGGATGCCCTTGAGCACTTCGAAATTCTTCTGCGTCTTGGCGTGATCCACCGGCAGGCCGGGATAGTCGATCGTGGGATGCGAGACACCGAACGGGTCGGTCACGCCCGGCCAGCGGAAGCTGTAGACCGCCCGCGCCCAGTCGCGCTCGCCGGTGGCGTCGACCTCGTAGATGGTCACGACCTCGCGGGGCTTATCGCCGGTGATCAGGTCGTTGTAATGGTAGCCCCACCAAGCCGCCGCGTTGCTGCCGAAGGCGAGGCCCTTGAATTTCGGGTTGGCGCTCGGGCGGGGCGCGACGTCGAGGATGCGCACCTCCAGCACGTCGCCGGGCTCGGCGCCGCGGATCGCCACCGGCCCGGTGCAGATATGCACGCCGAGCCCGCCGCCGGGGCCGATCTTGGCGTCCATAGGGCCGGCCCCGCGGGGCGAGACGCCCATCCTGTCCTTAGTCCAGAGATAGACGCTCTCGGCGCCGGGATCGCCCTGGATCATCCGCTCGGCATCGTCGCTCGCCTGATGGGTGAGCGTCTCGATGGTCACGAAGTCGCCCGAGCCGATCTCGACCTGCGGCTTGAGGTTGCGGCTGAAGAAGCCCCAGTGCACGGTCCCGTCATTGGCCGGCAGATGGTAATGCGCCGTGGCGGCGATCCGCGCGTCCGTGGCCTGCGCCAGCGCGGGGCTCACGAGCGACGAGCCGCCGGCCGCGAAGGCCGCGGCCGCACCGGTGGCCGCGAAGCCGCTCTTCAGGAAGGCGCGGCGCTCCGGCTCCAAGTCGCGCCGGAACCGGCGGCGGTGCTCCTCGAAGGCTCCGCAGGTCGGATCATCACCCGTGCACATGGTTCTCGCTTCCGGTGGCTTCGTCCCCGGAAGCGCTCAAGCAAATCGACGGCCATGCTCGCGGCCGCCGATCGGTGGCCTCACTCCGAGATCATGCCAGCGCCGGCCTCGCCGCCCACCGGGATCGCCGGCTCGGCCTGAGCCTCGACGACGGCCGCGGCCGTGACATTGACGATCCCGCGGGCTGTCACGGAGGGCGTCAGGATGTGGGCGGGCTTGGCCGGGCCGATCAGCAGCGGCCCGACGGGGAGCGCGTCCGCCAGCACCTTGGCGAACTGGAAGGCGATGTTGGCCGCATCGAGATTCGGGAAGATCAGCACGTTGGCCGAGCCCTTGAAGCGCGAACCCGGCAGCACGCGGTCCCGGACGATCTCGGAGAGCGCCGAATCTGCTTGCATCTCACCGTCGACCATCAGCTCCGGGTCGCGCTCCTGCAGGAGCACGAGCGCTTCCCGCATCTTCATCGCCGAGGGTGAATCCGACTGGCCGAAATCGGAGTGGCTGAGCAGGGCGATCTTGGGCGTCAGGCCGAAGCGGCTGACGTGGCCGGCGCAGGCCTGCGCAACCTCGGCGATCTCCTCGGCTGTCGGGTTCTGGCGGACATGGGTGTCGGCCAGGAAGTAGGCGCCCTCGCTGGTGACGATCAGGCTCATCGCGGCGCATTGCTTGATACCGGGCGCCAGCCCGATCACGTCGCGGATGATGCGCAGCCGCGTCTCGAACCGGCCCTCCAGGCCGCAGATCAGGGCGTCCGCCTCGCCACGGCGCACCGCGATGGCGCCGATCACGGTGTTGTTGGTGCGCACGAGCGTGCGGGCCGCGTCCGGCGTGATGCCGCGCCGACCGGCGACGTCCAGATAAGTCTGGACATAGGCGCGGTAGCGGGGATCGTCCTCGGGATCGATCAGCTCGAAATCGCGACCTTCCTGGATCGAGAGGCCGAAGCGCTTGAGCCGCGTTTCCACCACCCGGGGGCGCCCCACCAGGATCGGCAGGGCGACCTTGTCCTCGACGATCGCCTGGACGGCGCGCAGCACGCGCTCATCCTCGCCCTCCGCGTAGATCACGCGCTTGGGCTCGTTCTTCGCTTTCGAGAACAGCGGCTTCATGATGAGGCCGGACCGGTGCACGAACCGGTCGAGGCTCTCGACATAGGCGTTGAAATCCGTAAGCGGCCGGCCCGCCACGCCGGAATCCATCGCGGCCTTGGCCACGGCGGGAGCGATGCGCAAGATCAGCCGCGGGTCGAACGGGCTCGGGATCAGCGATTCCGGCCCGAACGGCCGGGCCTCGCCGCCATAGGCGCGGGCGACCACGTCGGAGGGCGTCTCGCGGGCAAGCGCCGCGATCGCCTTCACGGCGGCCTGCTTCATCGCCTCGTTGATGCTCGAGGCGCCGACATCGAGCGCCCCCCGGAAGATGTAGGGGAAGCACAGGACGTTGTTGACCTGGTTCGGGAAGTCCGAGCGCCCGGTGCAGATCATCGCGTCGGGGCGCTTCGCCTGCGCGAGATCCGGCATGATCTCGGGGTAGGGGTTGGCCAGCGCCATGATCAGCGGCTTGTCGGCCATCTTCTCCAGGAACTCGGGCTTCAGGACGCCGCCGGCCGAGAGCCCGATGAACACGTCCGCGCCGGGGATCACCTCGGCCAGCGTTCGCGCCTTCGTCTCCTGCGCGTAGATGTCCTTCCAGCGGTCCATCAGCTCGGCGCGGCCCTTGTAGACCACGCCCTTGATGTCGGTGACCGTGATGTTCTCGCGGTTGGCGCCGAGGGACACGAGGAGGTTGAGGCAGGCGAGGGCGGCGGCACCGGCTCCCGATGTGACGATGCGGACGTCGGAGAGCCGCTTGCCGGCGAGTTCGAGGCCGTTGAGAACGGCGGCTGCCACGATGATCGCGGTGCCGTGCTGGTCGTCGTGGAAGACCGGAATGTTCATCCGCGCCCGGCATTGCTCCTCGACCTCGAAGCACTCGGGGGCCTTGATGTCCTCCAGGTTGATGCCCCCGAAGGTCGGCTCGAGGGCGCAGACCACGTCCACCAGCTTGGACACGTCCTTCTGGTCGACCTCGATGTCGAACACGTCGATCCCGGCGAACTTCTTGAACAGGACGGCCTTACCCTCCATCACGGGCTTCGAGGCCAGCGGGCCGATATCGCCCAGCCCGAGCACGGCCGTGCCGTTCGTGAGCACCGCCACCAGGTTCTGGCGGATCGTGAGATCGGCCGCCTGTTGCGGGTCGTCGTGGATCGCCATGCAGGCCGCCGCGACGCCGGGCGAGTAGGCCAGCGCGAGGTCGCGCTGGTTGCCGAGGGGCTTGGTGGCCTGGATCTCCAGCTTCCCGGGGCGCGGCAGGCGGTGATAGACGAGCGCCCCGGCCTTAAGGTCCTCGGACATGTTATCGGCCATCGCCCACCTTCCAGCTCGCCCGCTTTCCCGGAGTCGACGCGGTCGCGAACCGCGCCGTATCCCATCGTGACCGGTCTGTTGCACCGGCTGCGCAGGGGGCGCAACCCGCACAACGAGACCCGGGTTCACCTCGCATCCCTCGCGAGGGCCTACGGCTTCTCCATAGGCGCCTACTCGTACGGGCGTCCCAAAGTGCGCTTCCCGGAGAGCGGCTGCCGCCTGACGATCGGCCGCTATTGTTCCATCGCCGACAAGGTCGAGATCCTGCTCGGCGGCGACCACCGGCTCGACTGGGTCTCGACCTATCCGTTCGCCGCGATGCGCGGCCTCTTCCCGGACGCGCGCGCGCCGGAGGATTACCACGCCTCCCGTGGTGACGTGGTGATCGGGCACGATGTCTGGCTCGGGTCCGGCTGCATGATCCTGTCCGGCGTCACCGTCGGTCACGGCGCCGTGGTCGCGGCCCGGTCAGTGGTGACCCGGGACGTTCCGGCCTACGCGGTGGTCGCCGGCAATCCGGCCCGGGTGGTCCGCCGCCGCTTCGACGAGGCCACCGTGGCGGCGCTCGTTTCAGCCGCGTGGTGGGACCTGCCGCACGGGGAGGTCACCCGTCTGGTGCCGTTGCTCCAGAGCGGCCGGATCGCCGACCTGCTGGCAGCGTTGCGCGCAGGCGTGGATTCCCGTACCGGCGAGCCCTTCTCCCCGCCGGATGCGCGCGGGGCCGCACACGACACCGACCCGAGATCCAGACGATGACCGACACGCCTCCCGACCGCCTGGCCGCGAACCCGAACAGTCCGTTCTACGATGAGAAGATGCTGGAGCGCGGCGTCGGCGTGCGGTTCAAGGGCGTCGATAAGACCAACGTCGAGGAATATTGCGTCAGCGAGGGCTGGGTCCGCCTCTCGGCCGGCAAGACCCTCGACCGGGCGGGCAACCCAATGACGGTGAAGCTGAAGGGGACCGTCGAGCCCTATTTCCGCGAGCCCGAGGCCGGCGAGGCCTGAGGCGCCCGGCGCCTTACAACTCCAGCGGGAACGGCGTCGGCTCCCAATAGCGCTCGATCTCCGTGCCACGGACATTGGCCGGCTCTCAGCCGTGTAGGATGCGCGCGAGCGCCGGCCGGTCGCCCGCGTGCAGGGGTTCTGCAACCGTATCGAGTTGCTCCCGAAACCAGCGCTCCCGCGGGACTGGATGGCCCGGCAAATTCCGATGCCAGAGATTCTGCTCATGCCAGATGTTGCGAGCAGCATCGAGTTCGCCCATCGCGATATCGACGAGCATCAGATCCTCGGGCGGCTCGTTCATAGGCTCGTATGTCTCGGGCGGGAGGGTCGCATAGGCTTCCACCGTTTCGTGGAATGACAGTTTCGGCATCGCCGTCGTCTCGATCGCTTCGATCAGGTCGGCGACCATCGCCGGATCGGACCAAAGCCAGAACCTGTCCGCTGAAGTCTCTGGCCAACTGAGATTTTCGTGGATGGTCCCCAGTGCGAGATCGTGAAATATTCTGCGGACGAAAAGCGGTGTCAGCGACCATTGCTGCCAAAAACAGTCCAGGTCTGAGGATCGATATATAAATACTCCGCAGGCAATATGATGAACTGGAATTTTACAAATAAAAAGATTGCTCATGATCCTGTAATTCTGATGATGCTCCATGAGATATAGATAGATCAGCTTGACTTGGCGCGCATTCGTCATGAATTCGGATTTATGATAATCATAATATCTCTGTATGCTGTGCGAAAATGTTTTTGAACGACAGTCATGATATCGACGGCTCGGGTGGGCCTCAAATCCGCTTCCCCCGTCTTGTGATCGTAGACGCACACGGTCGCAGGCCGAGTCCGCTCCATCAGGTCGAGGCGCAAAGAACCCTTTGCGCCGGGATTTTTATCGTCACCAGTCGCTGGATCCTATGACGTCTCGGCAACGAAATCGGGATCTCTTCGATCATTGACGATCCTGGCGATCCGCGCGCGCACCTTGTTACCGAAATCCTGCGCATTCTTGTAATCTCCGGACGCCCGCACGTCTGCGGCGACCGAATCTGCAAGAGCCTGCACCTCTCGGTTCCGCGGGCTAACCTGGTCGAACTCGCTCTGGCCGATCGCACCGACCCATATGGCTCGCGCGTCGTTTACATCCCATGGGACGTATTCGCTGGCGGGCGCAGCGAACACGGCTTTCTCGCCGGGCCGATCTCGCCCGGCAAGGACGGTGAACAGCGAACCCGCGGCCTCCAGGGTCCGCCAGATCCGCTGCCCCAACCCGCCCGACCGGCTGCACGCCGGCTGGACGAACGCCTCGGGTTCGGCCCCATCCGCGGTCAGCGTGCTCCGGCCCAGGATCTCCCCAGTCTCGCCGTCGCGGATGGTCTGGGTCAGGCCCGAGGTCTCGAACACCGTACGCGTGCCGTCGGGCGCGATGACGGTGTGCTGCGCGTCCCAGTCCGCTTGGCGGTTGGCCCGGATGCGGATCGACAGCACGCGCGAGCCGTCCTCGGTCACGGCCTCATCGGTCTGCGTTTCCGCTTGGCTGCCCGAATTCGCCGACATCCAACGAGCGCCGCCGGACGGAGCCGAAACCCAGCGGCCGCCGTCGGGCTGGCCGGCGGGCGCCCGCGGCTGATCGAACCGGTACTTGCAGGCGAGCATCCGCTCGATCCGGATCAACCCGACCTCGACAGCGATCCCGGCGAGATCCGAGCGGAGCGCGGCGACGTCTCTCTCGTGTCGTCCGGCGGTTGATCGCGGTATCGGCCATGCCCCAGATTAAGGACTAAAAGCCCAATTTAGAACCACCGATATGTCAATTATATCCTAATTTACCGCGTCTCCTCATTGGATCGGCCGCCGGGCGCGCTACCGCGTGTCGCCTCAATTGCCAAGAAAAAAGTCCGCATCGCGGCTGCGACCAGGGCCTCGATCTGCACGGCGCTCCGCGATTCGCGGATGACGAGGCTCGTCGCGACCTCGGGATGGGTCCGGCGCTGCCGTGGGCGCCGCGCGTGGTTCGAGAGCCGGAGCGTGGCGCGTTCGCCCTCGGGCGCCAGATAGAGGCTGTCGCCGCGTTCGTTGCGGGCGACCACGGCGAAGCCCTCGGCCTCCAGAAGCCGCGCCGCATGGGCCAGCGCGGCCGATGGGGGGAGGGCGGTCACGGCCCGGCCGGTTCGATCGTGCCGAGGCTGCGCTTGCCCAGCGCCCGCGCCTTGAGCGCCAGCGCCGGCCGCTCGATGCCGTACCAGGACAGGGCCGCCACCGAAAACGTCAGCGCGAGGGCGGGGGCGAGCAGGGCCAGGCCGGACGGTTCCGGCCACAGGGCGTGCAGGCTTTGCTGCACCGGCCAGCCGTAGAGATAGACCCCGTAGGAGAGATCGGCCGCCGGATCGAACAGGCGACGCGCCATCGGCCCGAGGGCGAGCCACACAACACCGTAGGCTTCCGTCAGGAACAGCAGGGACGGGTAGGCTGGCGTCCGGGCGACGATGAGCACGGCGACCACCAGGTAGGCGAGGGCGGCACGCGAGACGAGCAGGCGGTCGCGCCAGAGATACAGGCACGCGCCGGCCGAAAAGATCAGTGGCAGCCGCAACGCCGTCTCGAGGCCCTTGGGGAGCTCGGACCCACGTAGGGCGCCCGCCAAAGCCAGAGCGACCGCGAGGGCGGCGACGATCAGGAGTGCCGGGATCCGCCGCCGGAGAAGGCCGCAGAGGGCGGCAGCCAGCACGCCGAGATAGCACAGAACCTCGTATTTAAGGGTCCAGACCGTGCCGAGCGGTGCCCGGTAGGGACTGGCCTCGAACACGCCCGGCAGGGCGGCGTTGCTCTTGAAGGTCGTCAGGGTCCCGCGCACGAACGACCAGACGCCGGGATCGCGCAGGTACTCGGTCAAGGGCAGGCGCGTGAGCGCGGTCCCGAGCACGAGCGAGACGACGAGGGTCGCGGCGACGAGCCCCGGAAGGATCCGCAGGGCCCGGGCGAGGGCGTAGTCGCGGATCCCGCGACGGTCGCAGCTCATGGTGACCAGGAAGCCCGAGACCGCGAAGAAGCCGTTCACGGCGTGCTCGCCCAACGTATAGCCGGTGATCCGCGCCAGCGGCTCGTCGCCAGCGGCGCCGGTGGTGACGCTGAAGGCGTGCGAGACCACGACCGCCAGCGCCAGGGCAAGGCGCAGGCCGGTGAATCCGTTGCGACCGGCCCCGAGGGCGGCCGCGATCGTCGGTCCGGCCATCAATGCAGGCCCTCGCGCGCGAGGGCATCCCGGCCGAGAAGGAAGGCGAGGGCGCCCGCCGCGGAACCGCCATAGCGCTCAAGCCCGGCACGGCGCAGGACGAGGGCCGATAAGGCCGCTTTGGGCAGGTTGGTCATGAGGCCCGCGAGGCTCGGGTCCGGCAGGCCGTATTTGCGGCTGACATAGGCCCGCGACCAAGCTTGGTGCCAGCGCGATCGGAACACGCGGCCTGGCTCCGGCGCCGAGGATCTGCCGCGGCCGTGCAGCGCCTCGGCACCGTGAACATGGATGAGCGCGCGGCCCGCATCGGCGACGCGCCGGCACAGGTCGTCGTCCTCGTAGAACAGGAAGATGTTCTCGTCGAAGCCGCCGAGAGCGAGAAACAGGGCACGCTCGACCATCAGACAGGCCCCGGACAGGAACGGCGCGCAGGCATCGCCCTCCGGCAGCGCGAGGCGGCCGCCCGGATTGGCGAGATAAGGCGCGAGCAGCGAGCGCGGCTGATAGAAGAAGCGCCCGTCCGCCTCCACCAGCCGCGGCGCGAGCAGACCCGCATCCGGCCAGGCCCGGGAGGCGGCCAGCAGGGCGTCGACGGCACCCGGACGCAGGGTTACGTCCGGGTTGACGATCAAGACATGGTCGGCCGAATCGGCCGCGCGCACGCCGCGATTGTTGGCGCGGCCGTAGCCCTCGTTGCGGGCGCCGCGGATCACCTGTGCGCCGGCGGCCTCGGCGACCGCGACGGAGTCGTCGCGGCTCGCATTGTCGACGACGATGACCGGCACGTGCTGGCCGGCCAGCGCCGCCAGGCAGGCCGGCAGCACGTCGGCGCTGTCATGGGCGACGACGATCGCGACGAGGCTCGCCACCGCGGGCCGGTCTACCGGGACCTTACGCCTTCTTCTCTGGGAGGTTCAGCCGGATGTGCAGCTCGCGCAGCTGCTTGGCCGTCGCCTCGGAGGGCGCGCCCATCATCAGGTCCTCAGCGCGCTGGTTCATCGGGAACAGCACCACCTCGCGGATGTTCGGCTCGTTGCACAGGAGCATGACGATGCGGTCGACTCCCGGGGCGATGCCACCGTGCGGCGGCGCGCCCATGCGCAGGGCGTTCAGCATGCCGCCGAACTTCTGCTCCAGCACCTCGTGGCCGTAGCCCGCGATGGCAAAGGCCTTCTCCATCACGTCGGGTCGGTGGTTCCGGATCGCCCCGGAGGACAGCTCCACGCCGTTGCACACGATGTCGTACTGAAACGCCTTGATGTTGAGGATTTTTTTCGTGACTTCGCCGTTCTCGTCCTCGGACGCGAGCGCGGCCTGGTCGAGTGCGAGAAACTCCTCGCGGTCGATGTTCGGCATCGAGAAGGGGTTGTGCGAGAAGTCGATCCGCTTCTCCTCCTCGCTCCACTCGTACATCGGGAAGTCGGTTATCCAGCAGAAGGCGTACTGGTCCTTGTCGCACAGGCCCAGCTCGTCGCCGATGCGGATGCGGGCCTTTCCGGCGAGCGCCGCCGCCTTCGCCTCGGTGCCGGCCGAGAAGAACACCGCGTCGCCCGCCTTCGCGCCGGCCTTCCGGGCGATCAGGGCCTGGACCTCGGCTGGGATGAACTTGGCGATCGGCCCCTTGCCGGTGAGCTGGCCGGCTTCCTCCTCGAACACGACGTAGCCGAGACCGGGGGCGCCCTCCGAGCGGGCCCAGTCATTGAGCTTGTCGAAGAAGGAGCGCGGCTGCCCCGCCGCCCCCGTCGCCGGGATCGCCCGCACCACGCCGCCGCCGGCGATCACGCCCTTGAAGGCCTTGAACGCAACGTCGTCCCGGGCGAATTCGTCCGTGACGTCCGCGATGATCAGCGGGTTGCGCAGGTCCGGCTTATCGACCCCGAACTTGAGCATCGACTCCGCGAACGTAATGCGCGGAAACTCCTTCGTGACGCGCCGGCCCTCGGCGAATTCCTCGAAGACTCCGCGCAGAACCGGCTCCACCGCCTGGAACACATCCTCCTGCGTGACGAAGCTCATCTCGATATCGAGCTGATAGAACTCGCCGGGGCTCCGGTCGGCCCGGGCATCCTCGTCGCGAAAGCACGGGGCGATCTGGAAGTAACGATCGAAGCCCGCGATCATCGTCAGCTGCTTGAACTGCTGCGGCGCCTGGGGCAGCGCGTAGAACTTGCCGGGATGGACCCGCGACGGCACCAAGTAGTCGCGGGCGCCCTCGGGAGAGGACGCGGTCAGGATCGGGGTCTGGAACTCGAAGAAGCCGCCGTCCCGCATCCGGCGGCGCAGCGAATCGATGATCGCGCCGCGCTTCATGATGTTGGCGTGGAGCTTCTCGCGACGCAGGTCGAGGAAGCGATACCGCAGCCGCGTCTCCTCTGGATATTCCAGGTCGCCGAAGACCGGCAGCGGCAGCTCGCCGGCCGGACCCAGCACTTCGAGCGCGTCGATATAGACCTCGACCACGCCCGTCGGCAGGTCGGCGTTCTCCGTCCCGGCCGGCCGAGTGCGCACGCGACCGTCGATCCGCACGACCCATTCCGAGCGCACGGCCTCGGCGGCCTTGAACGCCGGCGAGTCGGAATCCACCACGCATTGCGTCAGCCCGTAATGGTCGCGCAGGTCCACGAACAGCACGCCGCCATGGTCGCGGATACGGTGGCACCAGCCGGAGAGGCGGACGGTCTGCCCGACATCGGACGGGCGGAGCGCCCCGCAGGTGTGGGAACGGTAACGGTGCATGACGGGCTTCTTCTCTGGGAAGGCCGGCACCATTCACGCGAGGCCCCCCAAGTCAAGCACGACTCCTGCGCGGCCGCCCCGAAAGCGGCACCCGCGCGGGCCGCAGGTCTACCTGGCGGGACGACCGATCCCCACATGATGTCCATGAGGCAGAACGCTTTTTTCGATCCCGCGCGCCGTCCGGGCCGGCCTGTCGAAACGCCCCCGGGTGCGTGGCGCACGCTGCCGCTCGATGGCCGTTTCGATATCGCCTACGAGGACGCGACCGGCGTCTGGAGCAACCGCTCGCTCGACGCGCGCGAGCTCAGGCTCGGGCCGGGACGAACCCTGCTGGGCGGGATCGACGCGTTGCGGGGCGGCTATCGCGGCTTCCGGGTCGACCGGATCCGCCGGCTCACCGATGGCACCACGGGCGAACGCATCGAGACGGGTATCCTGGACCGGCTGCTCGGCCGCGCCGAGGCCCAGCGTCGCGCCAACGCGATGCGGATCCGCCGGCAGACCCGCGCCCGCCGTCATGCGGCCCTGACCGGGCCGGCAAGAAGCCTTTCGTGACAGGAGAGCGCGCGAAACATGGGGACCTGCGCGTGCGCGTCTCCACATGGCCGCGGCGGTTGCGTATAGCCGGGTCATGGACCTGATCACGACCACCGACGCGCTGCGCGAAGTCTGCACGCGTCTCGCCAGCCAACCCTTCGTGACCGTCGACACGGAGTTCATGCGTGAGACGACATATTACCCGAAGCTTTGCCTGATCCAGATGGCGGCGCCGGACGGCACCGCCGTGCTGGTCGATCCCCTGGCGCCGGCCATCGACCTGCAGCCGTTCATCGGCCTGATGGCGGATGAGCAGACCGTGAAGGTGTTCCACTCCGCCCGCCAGGATCTCGAAATCATCTGGCTGATGGGCGGGATCCTGCCGCATCCCTTCTTCGACACGCAGGTCGCCGCCATGGTCTGCGGCTACGGTGACTCCGTTTCATATGAACAGCTCGTCAACGACGTGGCTAAGGCCAAGATCGACAAGTCATCCCGCTTCACCGACTGGTCGCGGCGCCCGCTCTCGGAGGCCCAGCTGACCTACGCGCTCTCGGACGTCACCCATCTGGTCAAGGTCTACGAGGTCCTGGTCGCCGAGTTGCTGCGCACGGACCGCGGAGCCTGGCTGGACGAGGAGATGGCGGTGCTGACCTCGCCCGAGACCTACCGGGCCGACCCGGCGCAGGCCTGGCGGCGGCTCTCAGGCCGGATGCGCAAGCCCCGGGAGATCGCGGTGCTGATGGAGGTAGCCGCCTGGCGCGAGAGCGAGGCGCAGGCGCGCAACGTCCCACGCGGGCGCATCTTGAAAGACGAGGCGGTGATCGACGTCGCCTCCGCGGCTCCGCGCAATGCCGAAGCGCTCGGACGTCTGCGCACGATCCCGGCCGGGTTCGAGCGGTCGCGCACGGGGGCCGACATCCTCGCGGCCGTGGAGCGCGGCCAAACGCGCGACACCGGCAATATCCAGTTGCCCGAACGGATCCGACGAAGCGGCGGCAACGGCGCGATCGTGGAACTCCTCAAGGTGCTTCTGAAGGCGGTGTGTGAAGCCGAAGGCGTCGCACCCAAAATCATCGCGACCGTCGACGACCTGGAAGCGGTGGCGGACGACGACGAAGCCGAGGTGCCGGCGCTCCAGGGCTGGCGCAGGGCGCTGTTCGGCGAGAAGGCACTGGATCTGAAGCAGGGCCGCCTAGCGCTCTCCGTGGAGTGCGGGCGCATCGTCGTCCGCCAGCTCGAACCCGCGGCCACGGGCGTTCCCCGGCCGCTGGGGGCTGACTCTTAGCGCGTATTGCCCGATCGTCGACTTGCGCGGACGTGACACCCTGCGGGACCGGGATTAAACGGCAAATTGATTGCCGTTTAATCCCGGTCCCGCGTAACGCGTATGTTCGAGCCGAACGAAGTCCTCAAGACGCTGACCGGCCGCGGCCTCGTGTCGGCCGAAGGGTGCGAAACCGTCCGGGTTCGCTACCGGCTCGTGGTGGAACGCCGGCAGGGCGGCCTCGTCGCGTACGGCACCCTGAACGGCAGCCATGCCGGATTACGGCCGATCTGGCTGGAGCCCGATGCCCAGCTTCGCCTGAAGAGCGGCCGGCGCCTCGACATCTCCTTGACCGACCTTGTCGGCGATACTGCCGAGTTCGAAAGCACGGGACCGATAGGCGTCCTGTGAAACTCATTCGCGGCGTTGCGCATTTTACCCGACGGAGAAAACACGGTCACACGTTCGCTGAACGGGATGATTCGGCAAAAGAAGGCGGCATCGACGCGCGAACGAATTGCGTAATCTGCCTGCGGGAACCCGTGCGGCGAGAAGGCGCAGAGGCCCGGATCAGGTCGAAGGCCGCGCGGGAGCCGGCCTATCAATTTTGCGGTGCAATCCAGACCCGTGCCTCCTGAAGCGGCATTTTGGTGTCGGCCGTGCCCGGCTCCGCGGCCCAGGCATAATGAAATCCAGCAACGGCCAACCCATTGCAAGAATTGCATAGAATGCACTCACGACGCCGTGAGTTCGGCCGCAAGACACGCAAGCGTTTTGTGCGACGCAGCATTTCCTTTCGCGCAGCAATGACATTTCAGGGCCTGTTGTCACACGAAAAGAAGCTTTCACCGTGTGCCTATGGACGAGCAACAGCGAGTTGACGGCGCTCAAAAATCTCTTAAGGTCCGATCAAGCTTCGGTTTCGAGGGGGCCGCCTCAGGGATGGCGGTCCCTGGCTACGGGATCTGTAGATCTCTCAAGTCCAAAATGCCCGCTACCGAAGTGTCCATCCCTGTCGCAAACAGTCAGGTCGGGGTCTGAGCGACGCCACTATTTCAGTGCGTCGAAAGTACCCTCAAAGACTTGTCGGAGGAACCCATGAGAGCGGTACATCTCCTCGCGCTCGGCGCTGGTGTCGCGGCAGTCGCCGCGCCCGCGCTGGCCAACGAAAGCGTCATGAAGGGCATCGCCAATCCGGCGGAACAAGTCCTTCAGACGGTCGACTACGCGAACACCCGCTATTCGAAGCTCGACCAGATCAATGCGTCGAACGTGAAGAACCTCCAGGTCGCCTGGACCTTCTCGACCGGCGTCCTGCGTGGCCACGAGGGCGCCCCGCTCGTCGTCGGCAACGTCATGTACGTGCACACGCCGTTCCCGAACATCGTGTACGCCCTTGACCTCGACCACGAGGCCAAGATCCTCTGGAAGTACGAGCCGAAGCAGGATCCGTCCGTGATCCCGGTCATGTGCTGTGACACGGTCAACCGTGGTCTGGCCTATGCCGACGGCGCCATCCTCCTGCACCAGGCCGACACCACTCTCGTGTCGCTCGACGCCAAGACCGGCAAGGTCAACTGGTCGGTCGTGAACGGCGACCCGAAGAAGGGCGAGACCAACACCGCCACGGTTCTGCCCGTGAAGGACAAGGTCATCGTCGGCATCTCGGGCGGCGAGTTCGGCGTGCAGTGCCACGTCACCGCCTACGACCTGAAGACGGGCAAGAAGGTGTGGCGCGGCTACTCCGAGGGTCCGGACGATCAGATGCTGATCGACCCGGAGAAGACCACCTCCCTCGGCAAGCCGGTTGGCAAGGACTCCTCGCTGAAGACCTGGGAAGGCGATCAGTGGAAGACCGGCGGCGGCTGCACCTGGGGCTGGTTCTCCTACGATCCCAAGCTCGACCTGATGTACTACGGCTCGGGCAACCCCTCGACCTGGAACCCCAAGCAGCGTCCGGGCGACAACAAGTGGTCGATGACCATCTGGGCGCGTAACCCGGATACCGGCGTGGCCAAGTGGGTCTACCAGATGACCCCGCACGACGAGTGGGACTACGACGGCATCAACGAGATGATCCTCACGGATCAAAAGGTTGACGGCAAGGAGCAGCCGCTCCTGACCCACTTCGACCGCAACGGCTTCGGCTACACGCTGAACCGCGAGACCGGCGCCCTTCTGGTCGCCGAGAAGTACGATCCGGCCGTCAACTGGGCGTCCAAGGTCGACATGGACAAGGGCTCCAAGAACTACGGCCGGCCGCTGGTCGTGTCGAAGTACTCGACCGAGCAGAACGGTGAGGACACCAACTCCAAGGGCATCTGCCCGGCGGCCCTCGGGTCGAAGGATCAGCAGCCTGCGGCCTTCTCGCCGAAGACCAACCTGTTCTACGTGCCCACCAACCACGTCTGCATGGACTACGAGCCGTTCCGGGTGACCTACACCCCGGGCCAGCCCTACGTCGGTGCGACCCTGTCGATGTACCCGGCTCCGAACTCGCACGGCGGCATGGGTAACTTCATCGCGTGGGATGGCGTCAACGGCAAGATCAAGTGGTCCGACCCCGAGCAGTTCTCGGTGTGGTCCGGTGCTCTGGCCACCGCCGGCGACGTGGTGTTCTACGGGACGCTTGAGGGCTACCTGAAGGCGGTCGACGACAAGACCGGCAAGGAGCTGTTCAAGTTCAAGACCCCGTCGGGCATCATCGGCAACGTGATGACCTACCAGCACAAGGGCAAGCAGTACGTGGGCGTCCTGTCGGGCGTCGGCGGCTGGGCCGGCATCGGCCTCGCGGCCGGTCTGACCGACCCGAACGCCGGCCTCGGCGCGGTGGGCGGCTACGCGGCCCTGTCGCAGTACACCAACCTCGGCGGTCAGCTGACCGTCTTCGCCCTGCCGAACTAATCGGCCGCAGGGTCCTGGTGTAGAAATGGTGCCGGCGCGGGCTTCCGCGCCGGCATCCTTGTTGTTACAATTCATCGCAAGAGGCTACGGCTCGAAGGAAGACGAAGCGCCTCGCTTCAGGGAGACTTACGCGTTGCATAACCTCAGCAGCATCGTCACGCGGCCGATACTCGCCGCCCTCGCCCTAGCCACCGTTTCTGCGGTTGCCGTACATGCTGAGGATGCCAAGCCCGCCGACCCGGCACTCGTCGATTCGCTCAACGCAAACGACAAGACCGCCGAGCAAGACCCGAAGCTGCTCAAGCAGAATGCTGCCGTTAAGGTCGAAGACGGCAAGTACGTCGATGCCGAGGGTCATCCGACATACCATGTCACCCAGGACGGTAAGAAGCTCGACTGGTATACCTACTCGGGCTATCGTCGTTATCATGCCGAGTGTCACGTCTGTCACGGTCCGGACGGCATGGGGTCGACCTATGCGCCGGCGCTCAAGGACTCGCTGAAGCACCTCTCCTACGAGGAGTTCATCGGCATCCTGGTCGGCGGCAAGCAGGACGTGAACGCGGCCGAGCAGAAAGTCATGCCGGCCTTCGGCGACAACAAGAACGTCATGTGCTACTCCGACGACCTGTACGTCTACTTGAAGGCACGTGCGTCCGGCGCGATCGGGCGTATTCGTCCGTCCGATCACGAGGACAAGCCCGAGGCCGCCAAGAAGGCGGAAAAGGAGTGCATGGGCAGCTGATGTCGTTCCCCGTTCGGTCCCTGGCCCGGACGCTCGCCCTCTGTGCCCTGTCCCTGACAGTGGCGCAGGGGGCCTCCGCGCAGCATCTACCCGATATGGTAACCACGGATGTACTGCGCGTCTGCGGCGATCCGGGCAACATGCCGTTCTCCGAGCGCAAGGAGGACGGCTTCGAAAACAAGATCGCGGCGATCGTCGCCGATGAGCTGAAGGTCAAGGTCCGCTACTATTGGTTGACCCAGGGGCCGGGCTTCGTGCGCAACACGCTCGGAACCGGGCTCTGCGACCTGATCATGGGGCAGGCTTTCGGCAGCGACCTGGTCCAGACGACGAACCCGTATTACCGCTCGGCCTACGTTCTGATCACGCGCTCGGGCGATCTCGACGGCGTGACCGCCCTCGACGATCCCCGGCTGAAGGGCAAGTCGATCGGGGTGATCGCGGGCACGCCGCCGGTGAACCGGATGGGCGACCTCGGTCTGGTCTCGACCATGAAGGCTTACGCGCCCTACCAGCTCGACCCGTCGCGCAAGTACCAGACGGTGGGCGCGGAGATCGTTGCGGCGCTCGTCGCCAAGGAGATCGATGCAGCCGTGCTCTGGGGGCCGGCCGCCGGCTGGCTCGCCAAGCAGTCCGGTCTTGCGTTGAACGTGGTGCCGCTGCTCAAGGAGCCAGAGCGGCCGCCGATGGCGTACCGGATCGCCATGGGCGTGCGGATAGGCGAGAACGACTGGAAGCGCACGCTCAACACCGTGCTGCGCAAGCGCAAGGCGGATATCGACAAGGTCCTGCGCGACTACAACGTGCCGCTCCTCGACGAGGAGGATAACAAGGTGGCGGAGCCCGGCGAGCGTTGAACGGGCTCAGGCCCGCTCGATGCCGCACCGGTCGAGTTTGGCAAGGGCGTCCGTGACGCGCTCGCCGCCGATGACGAGGTCGGGCGCGATCTCAGCGAGCGGTACCAGCACGAAGGCGCGCTCACGTACGTAGCGATGAGGCAATACCAAGCGCGCGTCGTCGACGGACGCGCCTTCATACGACAGGACATCGATGTCGATCACGCGCGGGCCCCAGCGCTCCTCGCGCACCCGCCCGAGGTCTTGCTCGACTGCCAGGCAGGCATCGAGCAGGCGATGCGGGTCCAGATCGGTGTCCACCGCGACGGCGCCGTTGAGGAACCAGGGCTGGTCGGTCTTGCCCCAGGGTGGCGTGCGGTAATCGGCCGAGCGCGCGACCACCGTGATACCCGGCGTCGCAGCGAGCCCCGCCACCGCCCGGTCGAGCATCGCGGCCATGTCGCCGATGTTGCTGCCGATGCCGAGATAGGCCCTCATGCGCGCGCTCCCCGCCGACGCGTGATCTCGACGCTGACCTCATCCAGGATGGCCGGGACCGGCGCGCTCGGCTTGTCCACCCGCACGGTGATCGCCTCCACGGGCGAGAAGCGGCCGAGGATCGTGGCGGCGATCGCCTCCGCCAGGGCTTCGATCAGGTTGAACCGTCGCGCCGTGGCGATCTCCACGGCGATCTGCGTGAGATCCGCGTAGCTCACCGTATGAGCGACATCGTCGGAGCGGCCGGCCTCCGCCAGATCGAGCCGCGCCTCCAGCGAGATGTAGAAGCGCTGGCCGAGCACCGCCTCCTCGGCCAGCACGCCGTGGCGCCCGAACACGGCGATCCGCGCGACCCGGATCCGGTCCCCTTCCATGCTCACCTTGCCTCCGGACGCATCACCGCGTCGACCACCCGCAGCGCTTCGATATGGGCCGCCACGTCGTGCACCCGCACGATGTCGGCGCCCAGCGTGGCCGCGAGGGCGTGGGCGGCCAGGGACCCGTAGAGCCGGTCCGCCGGCCGGGTCTCCCGGTCGTGCAGCCGTCCGAGCAGCGACTTGCGGGAGACGCCGACCAGTACAGGGAAACCGAGCGCCCGGATCTCCGGAAGCCGCCGCAGCGCCTCCAGGTGCTGCGACCAAGTCTTCCCGAACCCGACCCCGGGATCGAGCACGATGTCGCGCTCCGGGATGCCGGCGCGACGGGCGATGATGAGAGAGCGCTCGAAGAAGGCCAGCATGTCGGCCACGATGTCGAGATCCGCCTCGATCGTCTCGCGGTTGTGCATGATCACGACCGGGGCGCCGTGCGCGGCGGCGACCGACGCGATGTCGGGTTCGCGCTGGAGGCCCCAGACGTCATTCACGATCCTGGCGCCCGCCTCGAGCGCGCGGCGCGCCGTGGAGGCCTTGTAGGTGTCGATCGAGATCGGAACCGGCAGGCGCGGCGTGAGCGCCCGGATCACCGGCAGGACGCGCGCCTGCTCGTCCTCGGCCGAGACCGGGACGTGGCCGGGCCGGGTGGATTCACCGCCGACATCGAGGATCGCCGCGCCCTCGGCCACGAGCCGCTCGGCCTGGGCTGCAGCTTCGGCCTCACCGACGAAAAGGCCGCCATCGGAGAAGGAATCAGGCGTGACGTTGAGGATGCCCATCACCAGCGTGCGCCGTCCGAGGTCGGGCAGCAGGTCGGACAGGCCGGGGGAGGGGGGCAAGGATCGAGTCCCGTTCGCGAGAGCAGTTCGGGACTCGGTGTGATCGAAACCACAGGCCAGCGCAACGCCGGCCGTCATCGCTGGTGCATGCTGCGTCTTCGCGGGAACAGCAGCATGCACCAAATCACTCTGATCGCATGATGTCGTCGGATAAACGGATCTCACCTGTCCGCATCATGCGTCCGGTCTTCAGCCGTGATAGCAGCGGATCTCGGCCTCGGCCTGCGCGCGGCGCAGGTCCGCGACCTTGTCGTCGAAGATCTTGGTGGACTTGAACTCGTTCACCCGGTTGCCGATGCCCTGGCGCATGGACAGGATCGTGCTCGCCTGGACATACTTGTCGTACGGCAGGATCGCGGCGAGCTGGTCCAGCGAGCAGGAGCATTTCTGCAAGCTCTCCCGGGTCTGTCCGTTGGCCGCCATGCAGCCGAACACGTAATCGACCCGGGCATCGGTGGGATAGTCGTTCTCTTCGGCCGCCCAGCCGGCCATTCCGGATAGGGCCAGGGCGAGGGCAGCCAATGCGCCGCGTTCAGCCAGCCTTCTGATCATAGCTCAACTTCTCCTCGAGCAACTCGCCGCCTTCCGGGTCCTTCGACGACGCCTCGATCGAGACGATCTGGCCGGGGACCGCCGGAGACGTGATGAACGTGTAGGTCATCTTGTCCATGCCGCGCATGCGCTGTTCCATGGCGTCGTTGGCGAACGGCTTGGTCTCGACCCGCCAGCCGTCGACCTCCCGTCCGTCGACGGTGACCTTGGTGGGCGTCACTGTCGCGCCGTCGCGCAAACCCTTGCGGATCGCGAGCTTGAGGTAGCGCGGATTGGCCTCGAGCACCTTCGCCAGCGCGCGCAGATGATTTTCCAGGAACAGCGACACCACCGGGTTTCCGGTCATGTCCTCGAACGGACCGGCCGGGACGCGGTTCAGCCCGGAGAACATCACGACGCTGATGTCGCGCGCCTCCGCGCTCTTGCCCGGCTCGAGCTTGAGCGTGAGCGTATCGTTCAGCGGCGGCCCGAAAAGCCCCTTCTCGATGCCCGAGCGGCGCAGATAATCGTACGTGATCGTCGAGCCGGGGGCCGCGTTCTTCATCTGCGGTTGGTCGAACAGCAGGTCGGCCGCGCTGGGCGGCGCTGCGGCATTGGCCTGTGTGACCGTGGCGGGCTTCGGTGCGTCCTGGGCGAGGGCCGGCAGCGCAGCCAGCACCAGCGCGACGGCCGTCGTGGCGATAACCTTCACGAGTGGACTTCCTCCTTGAACGGCGACCGGACGTTGCTGCCGATCGTCCGATAGACATAATCCGGCGGAGTCTCGGCCGCCTCCTCGACGGCGAGCGCCCGCACTTTAGCGTGGAGCGGAGACAGCGAGCAGGCCGGATCGGTGGCCGCGGCATCCCCGGCGAGCGCCAGGGCTTGGCAGCGGCATCCGCCCCAATCCTTCTCCCGCCGATCGCATGAGCGACAGGGCTCCTTCATCCAGTCGGTCCCGCGATACGCCGTGAAGGCCGGCGAGTCCCGCCAGATCTCACCCAGGGAATGGTCGGTAACGTGCCAGAACTCGAGGCCGGGGATCGTCTCGGCCGCGTGGCACGGCAGCACCTTGCCCTGCGGCGTCACGTTCATCAGCTTCCGACCCCAGCCGCCCGCGCAGGCCTTCGGGTACTTGGCATAATAATCCGGCACGACCAGATCGATGACGAGCTGCCCCTTGAGACGTTCCCGGGCCGCCTCGACGATCCGGATCGAGGCATCCACCTGCGCCTTGTCGGGCATCAGGGCGGCACGGTTCACGTAAGCCCAGCCGTAATATTGCGTGTGCGCCACTTCCAGCCGCTTGGCGCCCATCTTGACCGCGAGGTCGATGAAGCCTTCGACCTCATGAATGTTGCCGCGATGGATCACGGAATTCAACGTCAGCGGGAGCCCGAGTTCGACCACCTTGGCGGCGAATTCGAGTTTCTGCGGCTGCGCGTTCTTCAGCCCGCCGATCTTCTCGGCGTTCTGGGCATCGACGCCCTGAACCGACAGCTGCACGTGGTCGAGCCCGACGTCGTAAAGGGCCTGGAGCTTGGGCAAGGCGCCGCCGACCCCGGAGGTGATCAGATTCGAGTAGAGGCCGAGATCCGCGCAGGTCTTGGTGATCTCGACGATGTCGTTCCGCGCCGTAGGCTCGCCCCCGGATAGGTGGACGTGGAGGACGCCGAGGCCTGCGGCCTCCTTGAGGACGCGCTGCCATGTCGCTGTGTCGAGCTCCCCCGAACGGCGGTCGAGCTCCAGCGGGTTGGAGCAGTAGGGGCAGCGCAGGGGGCAGCGATGGGTCAGCTCCGCGAGCAGACCGACCGGCGCCGGCACCACAGGCCGGTTCGGCGTCAGCGCGTTCATCGCTCGAGGACCCGCTTCTCCGCCAGACCGTCGAGCATCACCAGGATGTCGGCCTCGATGGCCCGCGGATCGGCGGCGTAGACCGAGCCCAGTTCGTTCGCGATGGCGGCGACGCTGCGATTGCCGTCCACGAGCTTGAGGACCGCCACCGCGTTATCGTCGAGGTCGAAGGTGCGTTCGGGCGCAAGCAGCACGTGCTTGCTGCGCGTCTCGTCGTAGCGCATCCGCACGCCACGGGGCAGGCGTGGGCAGTCGCCGGGTGCCATCCTGCCGCCGGCGGCGGACCGGGCAGGGGCCTCAGCGGCGAGTCCCTCACCCGGGCGCCAGGCATCCGGAGGGATCATGCCGGGGGCGACGTAGGCGAAATAGAGGGCGTCGAGCTGGGTCCAGAGGACGTTGCACTTGAACGTGAGGGCGGCCATCGCCTGGCGTTGCAGCTCGGGCGTTGTCGCGTGGGTCTTAACGTAGTCGAGGGCGAAATCGGCATCGCGCGGCGCCTGAGTGAGGCGCTTGTCGAAATACGCGAGCGTCTCCTTGGTGATGAAATCGTAGTTCTTCAGCATCCCGGCGACGCGCTCGGAAATGATGGTCGGCGAGAACATCTCGGTCAGCGACGAGGCGATCGCTTCCAGCAGGCTCTTTTCCGAGACGAAGTGGACATAAGCCTCCACGGAGAACTTCGTGGCGGACAGGATACCGCGGGTCGAAAGTACATAGTCGCGGTCGAAGCCGACGCCTTCGGCGAGCTTCAGCCAGCGCTCGATCCCGCCGTCGCCCGGATGGTCGCCGTCATGGTCGACGATCCGCTGGCGCCAGATCCGGCGCAACGAGGCGTCGGTCATCCGGGCGAGCACCGCGGCGTCCTTCACGGGGATCATCGCCTGGTAATAATAGCGGTTCAGTGCCCAGGCCCGGACCTGATCCTTCGAGAGCTTGCCGTCGTGCAGGAGCCGGTGGAACGGGTGCAGGATATGGTACCGGCGCGCGCCGATGTCGCGCAGAGCCGCCTCAAGCTCGTCGGGGCTCAGGAGACGCTCACTCGCTGCGGTATCGGGGGTCGGGAAGACTGCGTTCATGGCGTTTCCGGCGTCCGTTCTCGGGTCGCGTTTCCTGTTTCCTGATCCCGCCCTCATCGGTGGGGCGAATGTCCTGGCTCAGGTCCAATATAGTGCCGGGTGGCTCAGGACCCAACTGCAAGTCGTGACCGCCTCAGAGCGACAGGCTGAGGCCGTCATGGGCCACGGTCCAGCCTGCAGCCTCGATATCGACCCGCTCCGGCGATCCCTCGACCAGCACCGGATTGGTGTTGTTGATATGGACGAAGATACGTCGCCCGAGCGCGACGCTGGCGAGCGCGTCGATCGACCCATTCGCGCCGCGCATCGGCACGTGGCCCATGCGCCAACCGGTCTTCGTGCCGACACCGGCACGGATCATGTCGTCGTCGTGCAGCACGGTGCCGTCGAACAGCAGGGCATCGACGCCTTCTATCCGGGCGCGAAGGCCGTCCGTGACGCGGGCGCAGCCCGGGATATATGCGAGCCGGCGTCCGCCCGCCTCGATCAGGGCGCCCACGGTGGTCTCGGTCTCGGCGCCGATCTCCATGGTCTCGTCCTCGAGCCAGAGCGGCACCTTGCCGGGGACGGGGAAGAGCGTGACTGACAGGCCGGGTAGAGGTTCGAAGCGCTCGTCCATGCCGACCGCCTGCCGGTCGACCACGCCCTCGGCCATCACGTCGAACACGCGGTTAGCATTGACCGAGCCGAGAATACCGCGAGTGGCGTAGAGCGTGTAGGACTGGCCTTCGCGCAGGGTCAGAAGCCCCGCCACGTGGTCAACATCGCCGTTGGTCAAGAGAACGGCGCGGATCGGGGAGTGGCGTAGACCCTCACGGGGGTGCATCTGCGGGTTGTCGAACAGCTGCTGCCGGATGTCCGGCGAGGCATTGATCAGCAACCAGTCGGTCCCGTCCGCGGAGACCGCTATGCTCGACTGCGTCCGGGGCCGCACCCGGTCCGGCTCGGACCGTGCCATGCGGCAAATGGGGCAGCGGCAATTCCACTGAGGAAGGCCGCCGCCGGCCGCGGAACCGAGGATCACGACGCGCATGGTGCGGTTCCCGAGATCCCCGGCCCCTGGAAACTCAGTTGAAGGTGTCGATCTCAGCCGACTCGTAGCTCGTCACTTCCATGCCGACGCAGATCTCAGACACAACAGGGGCAGCCCACTTCATGGTGTTTCTCCTTGGCGGTATCCTCACCGAGCGTCCCTGGGTTCTTAAGAGGACCCTAAGACACTGATGGCGCTCTCATTTCCGGCGCGAACTCGATATCGGCGATTCAGCAGCGGTCTTCAAGCACGAAATTGCCGGATCGTCCCAAATTTTTCGTGAAACCGACTCTAAACGCCTGAAAACAGCTGGAAAACGTTACCGGGTCGCACTTAAGTACAGTTGTTTATTGCCGGAAGTCCGGACCGCGCAGCTCCAGCATGAAGCCTTTACCCCGCACGGTGACCAATCCCGGGCCGCCGTAGCGAACGAAGTCGGCCATCTTCGAGCGCAGATAGCCGATATAGACGTCGACCACATTGAGCGAGAGACCGCCCTGGCTGGCCCAGAGCCGGTCGAAGATATCGGCCCGGGACACGGGTTTGCCGATGCTCTCCATCAACATGGCGAGGAGGTCGGCCTCGCGGGGGGTCAGCCGGGCGCTGGCCTCGCCGCAGCTCGCCTGGCGGGTGTCGAGGTCGAGCAGAAGCTTTCCCGCGGTGATGCGCGAGCGCGGCGCCTCGGCCTGCTCGCGGCGCATCAGATGCGTGCGCAGGCGTGCCACCAGTTCGTCGAACACGAACGGCTTGACGATGTAGTCGTCCGCGCCGAGCGCCAGCCCCTCGGCGCGGTCGCGGATCTCGTCCCGGGCGGACAGGAACAGGATCGCGCCGGGAAAACCGCCCTCGCGCAGGGACCGGCAGACGTCGTGCCCGGAGCCGTCGGGCAGGTTGATGTCGAGCAGCACAGCGCCGGGGGTCGGATCATGCGCGGCCTTGAGCGCCTCGTCGACGCAGGCCGCCGTGCCGACCTCGAACCCCTCCGCCTCCAGCCCGCGGGCCAGCAGGCCCCGGATGTCGATGTCGTCCTCGACGATCAGGATCCGCGTCATGCGGCCGGCTCCCTCACCTGCGCGTCGCCGGCCGCATGTCCGGCCGTGCGGCACTCCCATGCCGGATCGAGCGCCGGGATGTCCAGGCTGACCCGGGCACCGCGCCCGTCAGGGCCGGCACCGAGGCGGATCGTGCCGCCATGCTGTTCCACGATCCAGCGCGCCAGCGCGAGCCCGATGCCGAACCCGGTCTCGTCCGGGCTCGCGCCCTTGCCGCGCCGGAAGCGCTCGAACAGCTCGACCTCGGAGGCGCCGAAGCCCGGCCCGTCATCGGCCACGGTGATCCGGGCCAGCGGCCCGGGCTCGCCCGACAACGCGACCTCCACCCGGGTCAAGCCGCCGGCATGGCGCAGCGCGTTGTCCACGAGGCTCTCGACGGTCTGGCGAAGCCACTCACGATCGGCAAGGCATTCCAGGTCCTGCGTGCCCGGATCGAGGGTGAGGGCGACCCGGCGGCGTGCGGCCTCCGAGGCCATGTTGTCCACCGCCTCCGCCAGCACGGAAGCGAGGCCGAGCGGACGCTTGTCGAACTCGATCTCGCCGGATTCGGAGCGGGCGACGCGCAGCAGATCCTCCACGCGCAGCTTCAGCCGCTGCGCCCGCTTCCGGATCGTGGAAAAGACCGGACCCGGATCGGTACCCCGAGCCGCGCCGCGCAGGGCGAGGTCGCATTCGCCCAGGATCACCGTGAGGGGCGTGCGCAATTCGTGGCTGACATCGGCGAAGAATCGCCGGCGGGAGCGGTCGACAGCCTCAAGGCGGGCGTTCGCGGCGCGCAGGTCCGCAGTGCGGGTCGCCACGGTATCCTCCAGCGCCGCCCGATCCGAGACGACGCGGGATTCCCGGCGGGCGAGGCGCACGGCCATGCGGTTGACGTTGGTCATCAGCAGCCCGAGCTCATCGCGGGTCGCCACGGACAGGCGCGTGTCGAGCGCCCCATGGCCGATGGCGCTGGCGGCCCGTCGGACCTCCTCGATCCGCGCCAGGGTCGGCCGGGTGACGCCGCGGTAGAGCACCGCGAGCAGGACCAGCGCGGCCGCCACGGCCACGACCGCTGCGACGCGCAGGCGCGCCGAGAGGGCCCGGGCCTGCTCGGAGCCCAGCGCCATGCTGCGCCGCTCGGCCTCGATCAGGAACGAGAGCGGCTGGCCGGTCATGGCCCCGAAGCCGTTGAGCGCGCCCTTGATCGCGTCCTGGCGCTTGTCCGATTCGGCCAGGCGGCTGATCAGCGCCACCTGCCGGTCGAGCACGACCCGGGCGCCGCGCAGCTGCGCCATCGGGCGTGACCGCGCCGCGTACTGCATCCGGTCGGCTGGGTCGTCGCTCGGCGGGAAGCTCTTGGCCAGCGCCTCGTCCACGGTGGTCAAGGCCCGGTCGGCGTTGTCGCGGGCGATCGCCATGGCTTCCGGCTGGCCGTCGGGGTTGCCGACCGTCTCCACGGCCGCGAGGCCGAACTGGGTGAGGCGGCCGGACAGTTCGGCCAGCAGTTCGAGACGCCGCTGCGCATCGAGGGTCCGGTCGACCGTGCGCTCGGCCGCCGCGATCGACGCAAGCGCGGCGGCGGCGGCCAGCATCACCACGATGGCGGTGCCGCCCAGAAGCAGCGCGAAGCGGACCTTCAGCGAGCGCATCGATCCCGTCCCGCCATCAACGCGGGTCCCAGCATGTCACCGCCCGAACGCGGCGCCAAGATGCCGTCACAGGTCCTTCGGCAGGCTGCCGCGGGCGGCGCAGCGCCAGCGCTCCACGTGCCATTCCGGGTGCGAAGCCTGCCACGCCGCCAGGGCGCTCTGCGAATTGCGCAGGCAGACGAAGGGGCTCGATTTCTCGAAGGACATCTCGATCCGATCCTCGCGACAGGTCGAGGGCTGGGCGACGAGGCAGATCGACAGCAGCAGGAGCATGGGCGTCTCCCCAGGATACCGGTCTCGCGCGGGCCGGCTTGGGCAGAGCATAGGACGCATGCGGCCGCTCTGCCCAGGGCGGCGTCAGGACGCGACCCAGATCTCGCCCTTGGCGATGGTGGCGAGATCGCCGGAATAGCGGCGCAGCGGCCGGCCGAGGAGGTCGGCATGCTCTGCACTGAGCCCCTTCAGGCTTCTGGCGAGGAGCCGGAGGAACACGAGGTCGTGCGCCCCGGTCTCCACGAAGGTCGGGGACATCCGCCCATGCGCGCCGACCACCAGCGTCCCGCGGCGCATGCCGTAGCCCGGATGGTCGCCGACCGCGAGCGCCGCGATCGTCCCCGCGATCATCCGCGAACCCGCAAAGGCGCCCGCGCGGCCGGCCAGGATGATCCCGCGCCGCATCCGGTCGCCGAGATGGGCCCCAGCCGAGCCACGGATGATCAGCGTCGCGCCGTCGAGGCCGGCCTTCGCGGCGTAGACCGCGCCGCCCGCGTGATCGCCGGCATCGCCCTCGATGATGATCGTGCCGCCGGTGGCACCGGACGCCGCGTAGGGACCGGCATGACCGGTCACGGTCAGGCGGCCGCCCGCCATGCCCGCGCCGAGGCGCTGCCCGACATCGCCGGTGATGCGGATCGCGCCTTCCGAAAGGGCCGCGCCGACCCGATCGAGGCGCTCGTGGCCGCCCTCGATGGTCAGGGTGTCGGAGCCATCGAGGGACACGGAGAAGCAGTCGCCCAGGCGAACCCCCCTCCGGGTCGTCCCGACCTCCAGGCGTTCGGCCTCGGCCTGCGACAGGCGGCTCAGCGCAAGGGGATTGATGGCGAGGAAATCGAGCCGCTCTGGCGGTGCCGCGCGCAGGGTGAGGGTGCTCAAGGCTCAGCCCTCCTTCTCGAGCAGGTCGCGCAGGTGATAATGGTGACGGCCGAGATTGCCGCCGTAATTGCCGGCCGTGACCGCGATCAGCCCATGCCGGCTACCGATCTCGGTGGCCGCATGGAGGCCCGCCCGCATCGAATCCGACACGCCCTGCGAGGTCAGGGCGTCGATCACGATCTCCAGCACCACGCCGCATTCCGCCGGGAGGGCCGAGCCGGCCCGGCCCTTCAGCGTCGGACAATAGGCGTCGTTGGTGGAGGCCATCATGCCCTTGGTCCGTCCGCCGACCTTCGAGCCCGAGCGTACGATCCCGCCCGGGAACGGCAGGATCGCCCCCGGTATCGCCTTGGCGGCCTCGACGGCGATCTCCGCGACCTTCAGCGTCTCGGAATGGGTGCGGCCGAGGAAGAGCAGGTTGCCGCCGCCGACCGCGCCGTCCACGGCCCGGACCGAGTCCTCGCAGAGAAACTCGCCGTCCATCACCGGAATGCGCCAATAGCGCCGCGCCTTGCCGGCGGCATCGGGCAGGCGCTTGGCGATGGCGAAGCCGTCGCCGAAATAGCGGATCGCACCGCCGAGCTTGATCTTGGTGGGGCCATCGACCCCAGCATAGCAGGCCGTACCCGGGCAGGTGAGGATGCACTGGCCGACGCGCTTGATCAGCTGCTCCTTGAGGCCTTTCGGCTCGAAGCCGAACAGCAGGATGCGGACGCCCGGCCGCCCGTCCGGAGTTTCCTCCGGCGACAGCTCGGCATCGATGCCGGCCTCGGCGCCGCAGCCGATCACCGACGTGGCGAAGCCCGTCATGGTCGTCGCGGCGATCATGGCCCATTTGGCGGTGTCGTTGGTCACGACGATGGCGGTTCCGGCCACGTCGAACGCCTCCGCGAAGGTGTCGACGACCCGGATGCCGTTGAGGGTGAGGTCAGACATCGTTCTTTCCGCGACTCGCCCCGCTCATCACGCCCGGCATGGCACCGCCTCGAAGTTCTCGACGCCCTGGTCGAAGGCTTCATTCGGCACCGCGAAGCTGTCGAGGCCCTCGCCGAACCGATCGGTCAGGTAGGCGTCGGCGCGCTTCTCCATGGCCCGGTCGGACTCAACCGTCAGCGAGAGGGTTCGGCCCGAGCGCCACTCGACCACCTCGCCGTCCTCGACGATCGGCACGCCGTCCTTGAGGACCAGCTTGGCGGCGGTGAACATCGCCGTGCGGTCCGTCGTGTCGCGATAGACCGCGACGTCAGCGCGGGCCCCGGCGCGCAGATGGCCGCGGTCGGTGAGGCCCAGGAGCTTGGCCGGGCCCGAACGGGTCAGCTGCGCGATCTCCGAGAGGGTGTACTCGCGCTCGAGCCCCGGCAGGCCGGAGCGCTCCGCCACGATGCCCGGAAGCGTCGCGATCTCGCGGTCACGCTCCGCCTTGTCCATCAGCAGGTGGATGATGCGCGGATACTGCGTGAACGGACCGCCATTCGGATGGTCGGTGGTGAGGATCGTGCGCTCCGGATCGGTGGAGAGCAGCATGATCTCCAGACCGATCGCCCATTGCAGCGAGCTGGTCGGGCCACGCGGCCGGTACAGGAACGGCACCACGCCGCCGCCCTCCGCATCGCCGGCGTTCAGCACCCATTTTTTCGGCTTCGCGCCCTTGCGGCCCGCGAACTGGCGCAGGATGTCGAGCGAGACCGTCACGGTCTGACCGAACACCACCTGGCCGATATCGAGGGTCGCGTTCGGATTGTCGGCAATCGCCTGCGCGATTCGCTCGGCGGCCGAGCGGAACCCGCCGGTCTGCGGGTTCGCCGGATCGGCCGCGCCATAGGCGTAGAACTGCGCGTGGGCGAAATGGATGCGCCGGCCTTCCGCAGCGTCGAGGGTCGCCACGAAGGAATCGTCCCCGCCGACCAGACCGAGGTTGTTGCAGTGGACGTGGAGCGGATGCGGGACGCCGATCTCCTCGACCGCATCGAGGAGCGAGCCCATGATCTGCCGCGTCGTGAGGCCGTAAACCGGGATCTCGTCGTCCAGGGACAAGCGCAGCGCGCCGTCCTTGAAGGCGGAGGCGCCGCCCGCGTTGATGCACTTCACCCCGAGGCCGCGCGATTGCGCGACCGAGAGCGCCACGAGATCGCGCACGGCGTTCCCGCCCTGGCGCTCGCGCAAGAGCTGCAGAAGCTGGTCGTCGTTGCCCATCACGGTCAGCGCGCCGCGGTCGAGCAGCGGGATGTCGGCGAGTTCGAGCTGCGTCCCGAGCGCGTGGGTCGGCGGCATCGCCGGCTCGACCGCGGTGGTGTAGCCCATCCGGGCATAGGTCGAGCCGATCCAGGCCGCCGCTCCGCCGGCATGGGCGAAGGGGTGACCGTCGGGCGCGGCCTCGCTCACGTAGAGGTCGGGCAGGAGCAGGCGTGAGGTGATCACGTTGCCGCCGGCGATGTGCGAATGCACCTCGACGCCGCCGGCCATCACGACGCATCCGGAGGCGTCGATCACACGGTCGGCCTCTCGACCGGGCGGATCGACCACTTGGCCGTCCTCGATCCAGACGTCACCGACGGTATCGCGGGACGCGGTCGGATCGACGACGCGCCCGCCCCGGATCACGCTCAGCATGCGGGTTCACTCCTCGACGCGGCGCGACCCTCGGCCAAGCGGTCCCTCAAGGCGCTCAGAACCGACGCGGCCGACGGCCGTTCGGAGGGCGCGGAGGCCGGCCAGTAGGTCAGCGCGGCGCGCTGCTCGTTCCACAGGACACCGCCCAGGTCGCGGCCGGGCCGGCCGACCGCGATCACCACGTCGGCGACGTTCGCTTCGGCCTCGGCCACCAGCCCTACGGACGGCACGGACGCGAGCCAACCGGGGCGCGGCACAGGCAGGGCGGCAAGCCAGAGGACGGCATCAACCTCACCGGCGGCGACCTGCCGGGCGACGTCGAAGCGCCAGGGATCGTGCTCCGGGACGCGGCGACCGAAGCCGCTGCGCGGCGCCTGCCCGGTCAACCAAGCGGCCACCGGCACCACGGCGCGGTCCTGGTCGGGACCGGCGATCGCGAGGGTGAAGCAGCGCGTCGTCTCGCTCAGCTCCATGGCGAGGCCCTGAAGCATGTCCACGCCCAATTCGCCGATCTCGGCGGGATCGTACAGAAGGACGCCGAACTGTGCATCTGCGAGGAGCCCGGCGAGCTTCGCCCGGGGCGTGTCGCCGGCGAGATGGCCCCGCCCATAGGCGCGGAGCTCAGCGATCGCCTCCGGGAGACCACCCTCGGCCGGGCATGCAAGCGTCGCCGCCGCGCCCTCGGAACCAGCCCCCAGCGCCAGAAGCGCGCGATCCGACCCGGCGGCACGCCCGCGCGAGGGCTTCAGGGCCGAGAGGCGCTTCATGAGCTGCGAACGCCATGGCGCTGCGCCGACCACGAGGACCGCGTCGGCGCGGCCCACCGCCTCGGCGGGCGTCGTTGTCATCGCGCCGATCCGGCTCAGCGAGCCAAGCTCGGCATAGGTCGCCGCCGCGCCGGCCGTATCGATGGAGGCGCCGATGCGCCCCGCGAGATCGTAGGCCGCGCGGATCGCGGCGACGTCGGCGCTGAGGCCGGCGATCACCGGCGCGCGCGCCTTGGCGAGCAGGGATGCGGCCGCCTCGATGGCGGTGTCCGCGTCCGTCGCGCCACCCTTCACCCAGGCTGCCATGCTCCCTCACGCGACGTTATTGTTTGGCTTCGGAGCGGGCGACGGCCGTAAGACCGGACAAGGCGGGCAAGCTCCCGAAGGAGGCGTCCCGCCGGATCGGAATGGCTCGACCACCCGGCAGGTCCGGATGGGCGGCAACTCGGCGCGCCGTCGCGGCCGTAGGTTTGCATTCATCCGCGCGCCGCGGCAAGGGGGGTCGGACCGAGGTCGCGCTGATCGACCTCAAGATCCCGTTGCCCCGTCCGTGGACCCCGTGGGAAAAGCGCGCCGGTCGGCCGGTCTTACGGCGGGAGTTCGAGGGGATTGTCGTGGACGAGGTCCCCGAGCGAAACGAGGCGACGGTGGTGAGCGGCGCCGTCAGGGTCGAGGCGCCGGCGCGGTTGCATTTCGGCTTCCTCGACCTGCACGGCGGCCTGGGCCGGAGATTCGGCAGCATCGGGCTCGCCATCGACGAGCCGTCCCTGGTGCTGACGGCCCGACATTCGGCATCCCTGGCAGTCGCGGGCGAGGAGGCCGATCGGGTGCGCGGCTACGCCCGCGCCGCAGCCGGCCATCTCGGGAGCGGCGACGCGGTCTCGATCCGAGTAGAGCGCGCGATCCCGGCCCATGCCGGCTTCGGCTCCGGCACGCAGCTCGCCCTGGCGGTTGCGGCCGCGATGGCCCGGCTCAGCGGGGCGGCATTCTCCGCGGAGGCGTTCTCGTCGAGCCTCGACCGGGGCAACCGGTCGGGAGTCGGTTTGTGCGCCTTTACGGAGGGCGGCCTGATCGTCGATGGCGGCCGCGGCGCCGATGGCGGCCCGCCGCCGGTCATCGCGCGGCTACGTTACCCCGAGCACTGGCGCATCGTCCTGATCCTCGATTCGAGCATGGCGGGCGTGCACGGCACGCGCGAGGTCGAGGCCTTCCGCGACCTCCCGCGCTTCCCTGCGGCGCAAGCGGCGGAAATCTGTCGGATCGTGCTGATGCAGGTGCTGCCGGCCGCAGCCCTCGCCGAACCACAGGGATTCGGCGCGGGGATCACCCGGATCCAGGATCTCATCGGCGACCATTTCGCCCCCCACCAGGGCGGCCGATATGCCAGCGCCGCGGTCGCGCAGGCCCTGGCCCAGGCCGCCGCGCAGGGTGTGCCCGGCTACGGCCAGTCCTCCTGGGGACCCACCGGCTTCGTGCTGATGCCCTCCGAGACCGAGGCCCGCGCCCTCGTCGCCAACCTCGATCGCGGCGGCCCGCTCCGCTTCATCGTCGCCCGCGGCCGCAATGCCGGCGCCGCGATCACCGGGGGCGGCTGACCTGCGGCGCACGGGCTTGACCGCAGGCGCCGCAGCGGGTTTGGACGAACAGCCGGCGCAGGATGATGCGCGCCGCACGGGAGACGACGTCATGGCCCGCTCGATCCTCCACATGCTGACGCCGCTCCGGCACATGAGCCCGTTCGACGTGAACATGGCCGTGGATGCCGGCTTCGAGACGGTGGTGACCTATACGGAAGTCAGCCTCTCCGACGTCGTCTCGCTGACCCAGGATTCGATCTTTTCGCGGTCGCCGTCCGACGGTACCCGCACCGGGATCTTCATCGGCGGCAAGAACGCCGAGGACGCCCTCGACATGGTCGACCGTGCCAAGAAGGCGTTCGTGCCGCCGTTCGTGAACCACGTGTTCGCGGACCCGGCCGGGTCGTTCACCACCGGCGCCGCCATGGTGGCGCAGGTCTCCCGGGCGCTGCGGCAGAAGTTCGGCACCGACCTCACAGGTAAGCGCATCGTGATCTTCGGGGGCGCCGGCGTGGTCGCCTATGTGGCCGCGGTGATCGGCGCGCTCCAGGGCGCCAAGTCGGTCCTTGTCGGCCATGACGGCGAGGAGCGGGTCTCTAAGATCGCCTTCACTATGAAATGGCGTTTCGGCATCGAAGTCGACGCCGTCGACGGGACCACACCCGAGGATCGCCGCCGCGCCATCCGCGACGCGGACGTGATCCTCTCGGCCGGGCCCGCGGGCATCCCGATTCTCTCGGCCGACGACCTGCAATCCGCCCCGAAGCTCCTGGTCGCCTCGGACGTGAACGCCGTGCCGCCCGCCGGCATCGCCGGGATCGACGTCAACGCCGTCGACGTGCCGCTGCCGACCGGGAAGGGCGTGGGCATCGGCGCGCTGGCGGTCGGTAACGTGAAGTACCAGACGCAGCGGCGCCTGTTCGACCGGATGCTCGCCTCCGACACCCCGCTCTGCCTCGACTTCCGCGACGCCTACACGCTGGCTGTCGAGATCGCGGGCTAGCCCGCCTCCGGCACCGCACCCGCATGACCGAGGCGATCGTGATCGCCGCGCAGGCCGGGCGCGCCCTCGCGGAGGCGGCCCGCCGGGCGGGTCTGCGCCCCTACGTCGCCGACCTGTTCGGGGATGCCGACACCCTGGCTCTGGCCGAGGCTTACAGGCCCCTCTCGGGACGGTTCGGCAGCGGGCCCGCCGCCGAGGCGACGCTGGCGGCGGTCGACGGTCTGGCCGCGGCGGCGGGATCTCCAGTGGGCGTCGTTCTCGGCAGCGGCTTTGAGGATGTGCCCGGCCTCGTGGCGCGCATCGCGGAGCGCCATCGGCTGATCGGGGCCGCAGCCGGCACCGTCGCGGCCTTGAAGGATCCGCACGGCTTCGCCGCCCTCTGCGGGCGGCTCGGAATCCCGCATCCATCGGTCGCGACGGATGCGCCGACGGACCCGGGCCGGTGGCTGCTGAAGCGGGTCGGCGGCAGCGGCGGGAACCATATCCGCCCGGCCCCCCGGGGGACCGCGCCGCAGGGCTATTACTATCAGGCCCGGGTGCCCGGGCGCCCCCACGCCCTGAATTTCCTCGCGGACGGACTTAGGATTGAGGTGCTCGCGGTGACCGAGCAGTGGTGCGCACCGACGCCGATGCTGCCCTATCGCTACGCCGGCGCTGTCGTCGGCGGCGCCTCGGAGGCCTCATCGCTCCCTGCCGCCACCTGGACCGTCATCTCGGACTTCATCGAGCGGATCGTCGCGGCGACCGGGCTGCGAGGGCTCGGCAGCGCCGATTTCCTGGTCGACGGATCCGACTGGTGGCTCACCGAGATCAACCCCCGGCCGGGCGCGACGCTGGACATCCTGGACCGCCGGACCACGCCGCTCCTGGCTGCCCATGTCGCGGCATGTCTTGGCTGCATGCCGGCGCTCGGCGCGCAACCGGCGGATGCGGCCGCCGCGCAGATCTGTTACGCGGACCGGGAGCATGCGCCCGTCCCGGACCTTCCCTGGCCGGACCATGTGCGCGACCGCCCGCGCCCCGGCTCGGTGGTCCGCCGCGACGCGCCTCTCTGCACGGTGCTGGCCGAAGGCGCAGACCGACAGGCAGCGCTCGCTCGTTTGGAGACGCGGACGGCGCGCCTGCTCGCCGTCCTCGCCGCGAAGAAAACACACCCCGAGGAAGCCCCGTGATGAGTGCCAGCCAATCCTATCCCAGCGTCAACGCGCTCTCGGCGCCGCTGATCGAGCGGCTCGTGGCCGACGCCGCCACCCTGCGGCTCTCCGTGTCTCAGGCGGCGGGCGGCGCCCGGATGGTGGATGCCGGCGCTCAGGCACGGGGCTCGATCGAGGCCGGTCGGCGCATCGCCGAGATCTGCCTCGGCGGCCTCGGCACCGTGTCGATCTCCCCGAGCGGGCCGATCGCGTCCTGGCCGTATTCGGTGACGGTCCATGCCACCGATCCGGTGCTCGCCTGCCTGGGCAGCCAGTACGCGGGCTGGAGCCTCGCCGACGAGGCGGGTGATTCGGGCTTCTTCGCCCTGGGTTCGGGTCCCGGCCGCGCCGTCGCGGTCGTCGAGGACCTGTACCAGGAGCTGGGCTACCGCGATCAGGCCACCACGACCGCCCTGGTGCTCGAGTCGGCCGGCGGACCGCCCGACAGCGTGGTCACCAAGGTCGCAGAGGCCGCCGGGCTGCGCCCCGAGGACCTGACCTTCATCTTCGCCCCGACCCAGAGCCTCGCCGGCTCGACCCAGGTGGTGGCCCGGGTGCTGGAGGTGGCCCTCCACAAGGCGCACACGGTCGGCTTCGATCTCCACGCGATCGTCGACGGCATCGGCTCGGCGCCGCTTTCGCCCCCGCACCCGGATTTCATCAAGGCGATGGGCCGCACCAACGACGCGATCATCTACGGCGGCCGGGTCCAGCTGTTCGTCGACGCCGACGATGCCGACGCCAAGCAGCTCGCCGAGCAGCTGCCCTCCACGACGTCGAGCGACCACGGCGCTCCCTTCGCGGAGATCTTTTCCCGGGTGAACGGCGACTTCTACAAGATCGACGGGGCCCTGTTCTCGCCCGCGGAGGCGATCGTCACCTCGGTGCGCAGCGGCGCGACCTATCGCGGCGGTCGCCTGGAGCCGACGCTGGTCGACGCGTCCTTCGCGTAGTCGCGACACGTCCTCCCTGTCGGCTACGGTCGAAGGAGCTTGGCAGCGCGGACGCGGTGAGGTCTTCGCTCGCGCGAGGCGTAGGTCTGATCTCCCCGAGGGAGAGTGACAGGGCGAGGGGCATGACCGCTCCGGAAAGGCCTGGGCCTTCAATCCAGCCCTCTCCCAGACGGGAGAAGGCGCGCGCCGCGGACCTGCAATCGCGATCGCGTCTCGAACCCGCACAGATGGTCGCCCTCCCCTGCGCGGGAGAGCCATCGAGAGTCCTGGATCCATGCGCATCGCCCTCGCGGCCGATAACGGCAACTGGCACAAGGCCCGGCTCCTGGCGGCCCTGCAGGCGCAGGGCGTGGATCCGGTGCTGTTCTCGCTGGCCGACGTGATCGTCGCCACCGGGGGCGGCGAGCCCCTGCGGGTGCCGGGCTTCTCCGACGACCTGCCCCACGGCGTCCTGTTGCGCACCATCGCGGGTGGCACCTTCGAGGCGACGACCATGCGGCTCGGCGTCCTGCACGCCCTGGTCTCGGCCGGCGTCACCGTCTGGAACGGACCCACCGCCATCGAGCGCTCGGTGGACAAGGCGGCCACCTCGCTCCTCGTGGCGCGGGCCGGCCTTCCGACGCCGGAGACCTGGGTGGTCTCGAAGCGCGAGACCGCCGCTGGGATCGTCGAGCGCGAGGCACGCCCCGGCGCCCCGTTGGTCCTCAAGCCGCTGTTCGGCTCGCAGGGGGAGGGGCTGGCGCTGATCGAGCGGCCCGAGGACCTGCCCGACGAGGAGGCGGTGGCCCGGGTCTATTATCTCCAGCGGTATGTGCCGCGCCAGGACGGGCTGTGGCGCGACTACCGGGTGTTCGTCTGCGACGGCAGAGCCATCGCCGGCATGATCCGCGAGGGCGACGGCTGGATCACCAATGTCCACCGGGGCGGCCGGCCGCTGCCCTGGGCGATGCCGAAGGCCGCCGCCGAGCTAGCCGAGACCGCGGCCGCCGCGGTCGGAGTGGACTATTCCGGCGTCGACCTGGTGGAGGACGGGGAGGGCGGCTTCTCCGTCCTCGAAGTCAATTCCATGCCGGCCTGGTCGGGCCTCCAGACTGTGTGCGAGACCGATATCGCTGCCGCGGTGGTGCGCGGTTTCCTGGCCGCCGTCCGGAATGCCAGCCGTCCGCGGCTCGTCGTGGCATGAGCGGGCTCGACGCCGGGCTGGTCGGCACGCTCTACCATGCCGCGTGCCTGGCGGAACTCGACGCGCTCAAGCCCGGGAACGTCCACGCCTATGCAGAAGGCCACCGTATGCTGGTGGCGGATTTCCTGACCAGCGCGGATGTCTCGGCGCCGGCCCTGGCACGCCCCAGAACAGGCGTCGGCGAGCGGGTCCGCGCGGGCGTCGCCGCGACAATGGCGGCAGTGGCCCAGAACACCAATCTCGGGATCCTGCTCCTCTGCGCCCCGCTCGCCGCCGCAGCCGAGCGGGGCAGCACGGTCGAGTCGGTGCTCGGCAGCCTCGACCGGGCAGACTCGGAGGCGGTTTTCGCCGCGATCCGGCTCGCCAATCCCGGTGGCCTCGGCAGGGCCGGACAGTACGATGTCGCCGCAGCTGCCCCCGAATCCCTTCTTGCCGCCATGGCGGAGGCCTCCGACCGGGACCGCATAGCCCGCGCCTACGTCACCGGCTTCGCGGATGTGACGACGATCGGACTGGCGGCGCTCGCGGAGGCCCGCGCCCAGGGGCTGGACCGCTCCTGGTGCACGACCGCGATCCACCTTTCCTACCTGCGCGCCGCCCCGGACAGCCACATCGCCCGCAAGGCGGGCGTGGCGACCGCAGAGGCCGTCCGCCGGGAGGCCGAGGAGACCCTGGCTGATCTCGATCTCGCCTCCCGGCCGGTGGATCCGCTGCTGGCGCTGGATGCATCGTTGAAGGCGCGCGGTCTGAACCCCGGCACGAGCGCGGATTTCACGGTGGCGACGCTGTTCTGGGATGCTCTCGCCTCGGCAGGCGCAGTGCTGGCGTGAGACGGGCGCAAGTTCCCGTGTTCCGGCCCCGGGGCACAAAGAAATTCCTCAATGCCAGGGCCTTGCGCGGGTTGTGAGCCGCTGGGCCCCGCTGTAGGGTCCGGCGCGCTGTCCGGCCCAACCGGCTCGGCCCATCCGGCTCGGCCGGCATGGTCGGGCGCCGATAACAAGGATGGCTTCCCGGCCGCAGGCATCGCCCGGCGCCGCGGCTTTATTTCGGAATCCAGGGAGAGACACCGAATGGCGAAGATCACCAAGGTCATGGTCGGCGAGGCCCTCGTCGGCGACGGCAACGAGGTCGCTCACATCGACCTGATCATCGGACCGCGCGGTTCGCCGGCCGAGACCGCTTTCTGCAACGGCCTCGTGAACAACAAGCACGGCTTCACCAGCCTGCTCGCGGTCATCGCGCCGAACCTGCCGTGCAAGCCGAACACGCTGATGTTCAACAAGGTCACCATCAACGACGCCCGTCAGGCCGTCCAGATGTTCGGCCCGGCCCAGCATGGCGTCGCCAAGGCCGTGCAGGATTGCGTGGCCGAGGGCATCATCCCGGCCGATGAGGCGGACGACCTGTTCATCCTGGTCGGCGTGTTCATTCACTGGGAGGCGGCCGACGACGCCAAGATCCAGAAGTACAACTACGAGGCCACCAAGCTCTCGATCCAGCGTGCGGTGAGCGGCGAGCCGAAGGCTTCAACCGTGACCGAGCAGCGCAACTCGGCCCAGCATCCTTTCGCCGCCCATTAGATCGGGGACGGTCCTGGGCAGATTGAGCCTCCGCCCGCACCGCGGGGCCTGCTCCAGCGACTGGCCTCGATCTTCCTAGGCCGATAGGAACGACCACCGACGGGACGGCGAAAGCCGTCCCGTTTTTATTTGTTTCTTGTGGCGGGACGTCAGGTCCCGGCGCATCTGCGCCGGCAATGTGCGGGCGCAGATGCGCCGAGAGACGAATCCCGCGGATTTCCAGACCCCGCTGCCAGCGACGCGATGCCCTTGGGTCTTCCTCCACCGCAGGGCAATCGTTTTCACACGTCGCCGGCCCCGGCGCGCTCTCCTGCCCGGCTGGTCCTGCCCCTGCTCAGGATCGATCGAGTCTGCGGGCAGGAGCGAAGGTTGAGGTGGCGCGGGATCGAGCGTCACGGTTCCTTCTGACCACCCCAGACCCCTGGCCTGCCCTCGCAAGGAGGGAGGAAAAGCGCGGTGTCTCAGTGGCCTGTCACCGGACCTCAGTTTGCGGATCCGAGCGATGCGCGAATCCGGTAGCCCTCGAGGGAAGGGCGAAGGCCCCGTCTCCCGTGAAATTTGGACCGCCCAGACAAAAGAAAAGGGGCCGCCTCGCGGCGACCCCCTTCCTCGTCTCGACGGGTGGCGCGGACTTAGAAGTCCATGCCGCCCATGCCGCCGCCGCCCGGCATCGGGGGGGCGCCGCTGTCCTTCTTCGGCGCGTCAGCGACCATCGCCTCGGTCGTCACCAGCAGGCCGGCCACCGAGGCGGCATCCTGCAGGGCGGTGCGCACGACCTTGGCCGGGTCGACGATGCCGGCCTGGATCATGTCGACATACTCCTCGGTCTGGGCGTTGAAGCCGTAGGTCTCGGAGTCCGTCTTGTCGGTGATCTTGCCGACGACGATCGAGCCCTCGACGCCCGCGTTCTGGGCGATCTGGCGGATCGGGGCCTCAAGGGCCTTCAGCACGATCTTGATGCCGGCCTGGACGTCCGGAACGTCGGACTTTAGCGCGGCGACCGCCTTCTTGGCGCGGAGGAGCGCGGTGCCGCCGCCGGGGACGATGCCCTCCTCGACCGCCGCCCGGGTGGCGTTGAGGGCGTCGTCGACGCGGTCCTTCTTCTCCTTGACCTCGACCTCGGTCGCGCCGCCGACGCGGATCACCGCGACGCCGCCCGCGAGCTTGGCCAGGCGCTCCTGGAGCTTCTCGCGGTCGTAGTCCGAGGTGGTCTCCTCGATCTGCGCCTTGATCTGCGAGATGCGGCCTTCGATGTCCGACTTCTCGCCGACGCCGTCGATGATCGTGGTGTTCTCCTTCTCGATGCGCACCCGCTTGGCGCGGCCGAGCATGGCGAGCGTCACGTTCTCGAGCTTGATGCCGAGGTCCTCGGCGATCATCTGGCCCTTGGTCAGAATCGCGATGTCCTCGAGCATCGCCTTGCGGCGATCGCCGAAGCCCGGCGCCTTCACGGCCGCGACCTTCAGGCCGCCGCGCAGCTTGTTCACCACCAGGGTGGCCAGCGCCTCGCCCTCGATGTCCTCGGCGATGATCAAGAGCGGCTTGCCGGTCTGCACCACCGCCTCGAGCACCGGCAGCATCGCCTGGAGCGAGGACAGCTTCTTCTCGTGGATGAGGATGTAGGGGTCCTCGAGCTCGGCGACCATCTTCTCCGCGTTCGTGATGAAGTACGGGGACAGGTAGCCGCGGTCGAACTGCATGCCCTCGACCACGTCGAGCTCGGTCTCGGCGGTCTTGGCCTCTTCGACCGTGATCACGCCCTCGTTGCCCACCTTCTGCATGGCGTGGGCGATCATCTCGCCGATCTCCTTGTCGCCGTTGGCGGAGATCGTGCCGACCTGGGCGACCTCGTCGGAGGTCGAGACCTTCTTGGCGCGGCCGACGATGTCCTTAACGGCAGCGGCGGTGGCGAGATCGATGCCGCGCTTCAGGTCCATCGGGTTGATGCCGGCGGCGACGTACTTGGCGCCCTCGCGGACGATCGCCTGGGCCAGCACGGTGGCGGTGGTGGTGCCGTCACCGGCGATGTCGTTGGTCTTCGAGGCCACTTCGCGCACCATCTGGGCGCCCATGTTCTCAAAGCGATCGGCGAGCTCGATCTCCTTGGCGACCGTCACACCGTCCTTGGTGATGCGCGGGGCGCCGAAGCTCTTCTCGATGACGACGTTGCGGCCCTTCGGGCCGAGCGTCACCTTAACCGCGTCGGCGAGGATATCGACGCCGCGCAGCATCTTATCGCGCGCGTCGGCGGAGAAACGAACGTCTTTCGCTGCCATTGTGTGCCTCTTTCGATTGCGTTGAACCCCAAGGCCGAGACGGCCTCAAAGGGCTGGAACAGGTGATCCGATCAGAGGGCGACAACGCCCATGATGTCGGATTCCTTCATGATCAGGAGGTCCTGACCGTCGATCTTGACCTCGGTGCCGGACCACTTGCCGAACAGGACGCGGTCGCCGGCCTTTACGTCCAGCGCGTTGATGCGGCCGGATTCGTCACGGGCGCCGGGCCCGACGGCGATAACTTCGCCCTCCTGCGGCTTCTCCTTGGCGGTATCCGGAATGATGATGCCGCCCTTGGTCTTCTCTTCGCTCTCGATGCGACGGACGACCACGCGGTCGTGCAGCGGACGGAACTTCATGAGCTGCCCTCTTGCTTCAGGTCTGCAGTTGGCGTTGATGCGGCCGTCGGGGCCGCTTCTGAACCCGACTGTTAGCACTCTGTATCGTCGAGTGCCAATGACGCTGGCGAGATAGCCCTCGCCTGGTTTCAAGTCAAGACTGTCGCACCCCTGCGCGACGACACCATGACGTGGCGTCGACCCGATCTCCCCTTCTGGAAGACGCCCTCCCATGCTGAGCCTGCACGGACCCGAGGGCGCAGTGGCGCAGGACGCTGGCGGTCCGATACCGCGCAATGCCGTCTGGCTGGACTTGAACGACCCGAGCCCTGAGGAAGCCGCCGCCGTTGAAGCGGCCACCGGCCTGCGGGTGCCGTCCCGGTCTGCCCTGTCGGAGGTGGAATCGTCGAGCCGCCTGCGGCGGACGAAGGGCGGGCTCTCGCTCTCGACCCCGATGATCACCTTCGAGAGCACCGCGTCTCAGCTGAAGCCGCTGGGGTTCCTGCTGTCCAAGGACCATCTCGTCACCATCCGGTTCCACGATCTGCGGGCCTTCGACGCGTCTGAGAAGCGGATCGCTGACGGCGACGGCAGCGCGACACCGAGCGAGATCTTTCTCGTTATCTTGGAGGATCTGGTCGACAGCCTCGCGGACGCCCTCGAGGACATGGCGTCGGAGCTCGACTCGCTCTCGACGCGGATCTTCGACTTCGACGTGCGTGGTGCCGATCGGCGCCGTCTCGAGAGTCCGCCGCCGCGCCGGCGCGACCTGGCGCTGCGCCGGATCCTGCGCGGTATCAGCAATCGTGGGAAAGTCCTGGGGAAGATCCGCGCGAGCCTGCTCGGCCTGGAGCGGATCGTGCCATTCGTGTCGGCCGCCTGCGACGGCCTCGGGCTGCCCGAGGATGGACGCTTCGAGACGATCCGGCGGGACATCGATTCCCTCGACGAGTTCGAGACGCGCCTGGCGGAAAACGTCCAGTTCCTGCTGGACGCCGCCCTCGGACTCATCAACATCGAGCAGAATAACGTCTTCCGCGTACTCACCGTCGTTTCGGTGGTGGGCGTGCCCCCGACGCTGATCGCTTCGATGTATGGCATGAACTTCAAACACATGCCGGAACTGGATTGGGCCTACGGGTACCCATACGCGCTCGGGCTGATCCTCTTCAGCGCGCTCGCACCGATCGTATATTTTCGGATTCGCGGCTGGTTCTGATATTCATCGATAAAACCGGGGAATTATCGATTTTCAATCGGCTTTATTCATCGCGATAATCAGTCTGTCTGGCAAATAAAAATTGGATCTATATCTCATCAATTTCGCGATTGAAGCATTGCGCCGCTTGCAAAATGCTGCGCAAGTTAGGATTTGCTTAACACCGCACCTGCTATCCGCCGTTAAGCGAGATGCGAGCGCGGATATGTTCAAGCGAAATTCGTTCAATGAAGCTCAGGCCAAGATCGACGCACTGGATCGCTCGCTGGCCATCATCGAGTTTACCTTGGATGGCCGCGTTCTCCATGCGAACCAGAACTTCTTGACATTGATGAAATACTCTATCGACGATTTAAAAAACAAACATCATCGCATTTTTGTCGATCCCCAATACGCAAGCACGGAGGATTACAAATCTTTCTGGGCGAACCTGGAGACAGGCGAGTACGTCACCGGCGAATTTCTCCGCCTCGACAAGGCGGGGATGCCGGTCTGGCTCGAGGCGACCTACAATCCGATCTTCGATTCGCAAGGCCGGCCGATGAAGGTGGTCAAGTTCGCCTCCGACATCTCGGCCAAGAAAAACGAGATCGACCGGCTGATGACGATGATCGACAACATGCCGGTCGCCGTGATGACGGCCGACCCGACGGATGAATTTCGGATCAACTATCTCAACGCCACGTCGCGCCACACGCTGGGGCCGATCGAGCAGTATCTGCCGATCAAGGTCGACCAGATGCTCGGCACCTCATTCGACGTCTTCCACAAGAACCCCCGCCATCAGCGCAGCATGCTGGCGGACGCGAGCCGCCTGCCGCACACCACCCGGATCAAGCTCGGACCGGAAACCCTCAACCTGCGGGTGACGGCCGTGAACGATTCGAAGGGCCGCTACCTGGGGCCGATGCTCACCTGGGCCGTGGTGACGGCGCAGGTGAACATGGAGTCCGAGGTGAACCGGGTCGTCGAGGCGGTGGGCTCTGCGATCCAGGAGATGCAGCAATCGGCCGAAGGGCTGACGCAATCGGCGGATTCGGCCCGCCAGAAGGCCGCGTCTGTGGCGGCGAATTCCGAGCAGATGAACGGCGCGATCCAGGAAATCTCCGGGCAAGTCGGGCGGGTATCGGAGCGCGCGCAGCAGATCGCCGTCCAGGCCGAGGCGACGGACACCACGATGCGGCAACTGGCGGAGAATGCCCGCAAGGTCGACGCGGTGGTGGGCATGATCAAGTCGATCGCCGACCAGACCAACCTCCTGGCGCTGAACGCGACGATCGAGGCGGCCCGGGCGGGCGCGGCGGGCCGCGGCTTCGCGGTCGTCGCCAGCGAGGTCAAGGCCCTGGCCGAGCAGACCGCCAAGGCGACGGGCGACATCACGCAACAGGTCGCGGCGATCCAGAGCGCGACCGGTGAGGCGGTCGGGGCGATCGAGATGATCACCGCGGCCGTCGGCGAGCTCTCGAAGCTGACCCTCGCGATGGCGAGTGCCGTCGAGGAGCAGGCGGTCTCGACCCACGAGATGTCGGGCAATATCGGCGGCGTCTCGATGGCGGCCAACACCACCGGCCAGCTCGCCGAAGCGGTTCGCGGCATCGCCGAGAACCTCGCCGGCCACTCGACCGGCCTCGCCGAGAGCGTCACCCGGTTCATGAAGACCGGCTGATCCGAAGATCCGTCGAGGCCCGAAATCAGTCCCGGGTGAGCTGCGCCCGCCCGATGGCGAAGACCCGTCCGTCCCCGAGCAGGTGGGCCGTGAACCCGTTCGGGAACAGACCCTCGATCGCCCGCTCGCGAACGTTCAGGCCGCCCGCATAGGCACCGAAAGCCGGCATCACGAGACGGGTGCCGTCGGTGACGAAGCACCGGCGGCGGACCGCTCGACCCCGCATGGCGACCTTACCGCAGGGATGGAGATGGCCGGCAATCTCGCCGGGCACCGGTTCGGGGCTCGGCTCGTGCCGGAGGACGAGGCCGCCGAGGCTCAGCGTGTCCGCGTAGCGACCGCCGACCCCCTCGCTGACCGCCGCATCGTGATTCCCGGCGATCCAGACCCAGTCCCGGCCCTCCTGCAGCGCCGCGATCATCGCCCGGTCGCCGGGCTCCATCCGCTCCGGCCCGCGGGCGTCGTGGAACGAATCCCCGAGGGCGACCACCCGGGCAGGATCGTGGCGAACCACCGCCTCGTGCAGACAGGCCAGCGTCTCGCGGGTGTCGTAGGGCGGCAGGAACTGGCCGGACCGGGCCGCGAAGGACGAGCCCTTCTCCAGATGGAGATCGGACACGATCAGGGTACGGTGCTCCGCCAGCCAAACGCCGCCGCAGAGGTCGAGCACCAGGGTCTCGCCCGCGAGCAGAAGGGTCGGGTGCTTGTGAGTCTTCTCGAGTCTCAGGCCGGCCGCCAAGATCGCATCCTCGGATTCGTCGGGGGAGGGCGGATCGCCGGTCAGGACAGCGCTTCCTGGAGAAGCTCCGCCTCGGCATCGGCCAGGATCTCGTCGGCACCCTCGCCGTAGACCCGCTCGCGCCCGATCTCGAGCATGACGGACACGGAAAGCGGCGAGACCCGGTCGAGAGCCTTATGGATGATTCGCCCCTGGATGCGCTCTAGCATCATGCCGAGGCGCCTCACGTCGAGGAGTCCGGTTGCCGCATCCTGCCGCGCCGCCCGGAGCAGGAGATGGTCGGGCTGGTGCTTGCGCAGCACATCATAGATCAGGTCGGTGGAGATCGTCACCTGCCGGCCGGTCTTCTTCAGGCCCGGATGGTGGCGCTCGATCAGCCCGGCGATCACTGCGCATTGCCGGAAGGTGCGCTTCATCATCGCCGATTCATCGAGCCACGCCTCTAGGTCGTCGCCGAGCATGTCGACGGCGAAGAGGTCGCCGATGAAGTCGGCGTCGATCGCGGCACGCTCGGACAGGTCCCGCGTGGTCCAGATCGCGATGCCGTAATCGTTGGCCGCGAAGCCGAGCGGGCGCAGGCCGTCGCGCTCCAGCCGGCGGGTGAGCAGCATGCCGAGCGTCTGGTGGGCGAGCCGCCCCTCGAACGGGAAGGCGGTGAGGTAGTAGCGCTTGCCCCTCGGGAAGGTCTCGACCAGCAGGTCGCGCTCGCCAGGCAGGATCGAGCGGCGGCGCTGCTGTTGCAGGTACTCGCCGATCTGCCTCGGCAGGCGGTCCCATTCGAACGGATCGGCGATCAGCGCCCGGACCCGCGCGGCCAGAAACGTCGAGAGCGGGAACTTCGCCCCGGCATAGGACGGGATCGCCGGGTCTGTGCCGGGCGGGGCGCGCGTTACCAGGGCTTCGTCCTCGGCAAGCCCCTCGAAGCGCAGGGTCTCGCCGGCGAACAGGAAAGTGTCGCCGACGGTCAGCGTCTCGGCGAACTCATCCTCGATCTCGCCCAGCACCCGGCCGCCCTTCGGCAGCACGGTACCGGGCTTGCCCCGCAGCGTCCGGGCCAATCGGACCCGCACGCGTGCCGCCTCCACGATGGTGCCGACATTCATCCGATAGGCCTGCGCGGTGCGGGCATCGCGCACGCGCCACAGACCGTCGGGTCCGCGCAGGATCTTGGCGAAGCGCTCGTATGCGCGCAGGGCGTAGCCCCCAGTGGCCACATAGTCGACGACCTGCTCGAACGACTCCCATGTCAGGCCGGCATAGGGCGCCGCGGAGACGATCTCGTCGTAAAGGTCCAGGGGTTCGAAGGCATCCGCGCAGGCCATGCCGAGCACATGCTGGGCGAGCACGTCGAGTGCGCCCTGCCGCGCGTCGGGGGTGTCCTGGGCGGCTTCCTCGACGGCATCGAGGGCGGCCTGGCACTCCAGCATCTCGAAACGATTACCCGGGACCAGGTAGGCCTTCGAGGGCTCGTCCATGCGGTGGTTGGCCCGCCCGATCCGCTGCATGATCCGGCTCGCGCCCTTGGGGGCACCGACATTGACCACGAGGTCGACGTCGCCCCAGTCGATACCGAGGTCGAGGGTCGCGGTGCAGACGATCGCCCGCAGCTGGCCCGCCGCCATGGCGGCCTCAACCCGGCGGCGCTGCTGGGCATCCAGGGAGCCGTGATGGATCGCGATCGGCAGGGCGTCCTCGTTGAGCCGCCACAACTCCTGGAAGGTGTACTCGGCCTGGAGGCGGGTATTGACGAAGACCAGCGTGGTGCGGTGCTGCCCGATCAGGTCGTAGATCGCCGGCATTGAGTGCCATGCGGTGTGTCCCGAGAGTGGGAGCGCCCGGCCGAGGTCGAGCATGCGCAGGTCCGCCTTTGCGCCTCCGCTCACGGTGACGAGCATGGCCATGGGCAGTGATGGGGAGCCTGCGACGTTCCCTTTCCCTCTCTCCTTGGCGGGGGAGGGTGGGCGACACGTCTCGGGCTCGCGCGGGAGGTCTTGGGGGTGAGGGAGAGCCTGCACCTGCGGCACCAGATACTTCCGCAGCTCGTCCGGCTCGCGCACAGTCGCGGATAACCCGATCGCCGCGAGGCCCGGGCTGAGGCGGTGCAGGCGGGCCAGCGCCAGGGAGAGCAGGTCGCCGCGCTTCGAGGTGACGAGGGCATGCAGCTCGTCGAGGATCACGCAGCGCAGCCCCGAGAAGAACTCGGCGGCCTCGCGATGCGCAATGAGCAGCGCGAGCTGCTCGGGCGTGGTCAGGAGGATATCGGGCGGCCGGCTGATCTGGCGTGTGCGCTTGTGCGCGGGTGTGTCGCCGGTGCGGGTCTCCACGCGCACCGGCAGTTCCATCTCGGCGATGGGCGCGTCGAGGTTGCGGGCGATATCGACCGCCAGTGCCTTCAGCGGCGAGACGTAGAGGGTGTGCAGCCGGCGAGGCGCGGATTTGGACGCCGGGCGTTCCGAGAGTGCGACGAGGCTCGGCAGGAAGCCCGCGAGCGTCTTGCCTGCGCCGGTCGGCGCCACGAGCAGGGCCGACCGGCCCGCGCGGACGATCCGCAGGAGATCTAGCTGGTGGGCCCGAGGCGACCAGCCGCGCCCGGCGAACCAAGCCCGGAAGGCTTCCGGCAGGATCTCGCGCGCGTCGCTCAGGCCAGCGCCATCAGGAAGCGGTCGATCAGTTCCAGGGCCCGCTCGCTCATCGGACTCGGGTAGCGGGCGAAGATGTGGCAGCCGCCGGGATAAACGGCGGTGTGACCGCCATTGCCTGCCGCCGCCCAGCGCGCCGACATGTACAGCGTGTCATCGAGGAGCGGGTCCGCGGTGCCGATTGTGAACAGGGCCGGCGGCAAGCCCTTCAGCTCGGCGTAGATCGGCGACACGTCCGGCCGGCGCCGGTCGATCCCCTCGCGCACGTAGCCGTCGGCGAATTTGGTCAGGTCGAGGGTGTTCACCACGAGGCGCTCGTGCCCCCAGTTCCGCACCGAGGGGGTCAAGCCCAGATCGAAGAAGCCGGCATTGAGGTTGGCGCCGCGGAATGCCCGGGGATGGTTGTGCCGGTCGCGCAGCCGCAGCAGCACCATCACGGCGAGGTGCGCGCCCACCGATTCGCCGCCGATGGTGAGGGCGTGGACCCCGAATTCGGCCTTGCCGGGCCCCGCGAGCCACAGGGCCGCGGCCTCGCAGTCGAGCAGGGCGGCCGGATAGGGGTGTTCGGGGGCGAGCCGGTACTCCACCGACAGCGCGACGAAGCCGCAGGCATCGGCGATGCGCTCCAGCCAGGGATCCTGCTCGTCGGCCGAGCCCCAGACCCAGCCGCCGCGATGGATGTGGAGATAGGCGCCGCGCAGTTTCGTCCCGGACTTCGGGCGGATCACGCGGAGCCTGAGCGGGCCGCCGGGTCCCTCGATCGTCAGCCACTCGGCCCTGGCGCTGTGGGGCATCGCCGGCGCCGCCTTGGTGCCGGCGCGGCGCCGGGCGCGCACCTCGTCGATCGGCAGCGACCAGGGATCGGGCAGGGCGGCGTGCGCCGCGACGATCTCGGCATTGAGCCTGAGCGTCTCGGGATCGATCGTCGCCGGGTCGAAGAGGGCGTGGTCGATCATCGTGCGTTTCGTCCCGTCGGCACTGTCTCTCGGCCAATCCCGACATCTTGGCGGGAGTGGTGTCGCTTGCCATCTCGGCTCGGTGGGTGAAACCCGCTAACGCCCGATCCGGACCCGGGTTTCGACGCGGTGTGGTGCGCCGGCCACGCTTCCGCCCGGTTCCTCGCCGATCCGGATGCCCCATGCTTAACGAGGACGCAATGCTCGTCGATCACGACCGGCGCCGGCAGGGCGCCCCGCCGCCGGACAACGTCTCCGGGACGGACCCCTATCGGCCGCGACACTCGACCCTGCGCCGCTTCCTCGGCGGCTCGCCGGCCGGCGTGTTCCTGCGCCTGCTATTCCTGTCGGTTCTGGTCGGCGCCTTCATGTCGATGCTCGGCCTCACGCCCGGGCGGCTGTTCTGGCACCTGTACGATTCGGCCCGGGCGCTCCTGGAGGTCGGTCTCGCCTCACTGCACGATTTCGGCGGCTGGATCGTCGCGGGGGCGATCGTGGTCGTCCCCCTCTGGTTGATCTCGCGGCTCTTCGCCGTCTCCCGCTGAACCGGGCGGCTGTGCGACCCCAATCGTCCGGCCGTGGTGGTTCACGAATCGTTCGGTGTCGCTAGGGTGGCGGCATGACGCACACCGGCGCTACCCCGGTCCGCCCGACGCACCGCAGCGTGCTGGCGCTGGCCCTGCCGATGACGCTGGCGAACGTCACCACACCGATGCTCGGCTTCGTCGGCGCGGCGGTGATCGGCCGGCTCGGCGACGCCGCTCTGCTCGGGGCGGTCGCGCTGGGCGCGGTGATCTTCGACGCGATCTTCTGGTCCTTCGGCGCCCTGCGCATGGCCACCGCGGGGCTGACCGCGCAGGCGGTGGGGGCGCGGGACGATGCGGAGGTCGACCGGATCCTCGCCCGGGCGCTGGCAGCGGGTGCCCTGATCGGCCTCGCTCTCATCCTGCTGCAATGGCCGATCGCGAAGGCGGCCTTCGCGGTGAGTGGAGCGAGCGACGCGGTGATCGCCGGCCTCTCGACCTACTTCCACATCCGCATCTTCTCCGCCCCCTTCGCGCTGGCGAGCTACGGCGTGCTCGGCTCGGTCCTGGGGCGCGGGCGGTCGGATCTCGGCCTGCTGCTGCAGGTGGCGATCAACCTGATCAACGTCGGGCTGACTCTCACTCTTGTCCTTGGATTCGATGCGGGCCTGACGGGGGCGGCGCTCGCGACCCTATGCGCTGAGGCGGCCGGCCTTGGCATCGGGCTGATCGTGCTGGCGCGGCTCGGCTCGCGCCCGTTCCGGATGCCCCTGCGCGACCTGAGCGACGCCGCTGCGATGCGCCGGACGCTCAGCGTCAACGTCGACGTGATCCTGCGGACGCTGGCGCTGATCACGGGGATCGTCCTGTTCTCGGCGCTGGGCGCCCGCCAGGGCGATGTGGTGCTGGCGGCCAATTCCGTGCTGTGGAATCTGTTCCTGATCGGGGGCTTCTTCCTCGACGGCTTCGCCACGGCGGCCGAGACCCTGTGCGGACAGGCGGTAGGCGCCCGCGACGCGGTGGCGTTCCGCACGGCCTCCTCCTTGAGCGTGCGCTGGTGCCTGGGCTTCGGGATCGGCGTCAGCTTGCTCTCGCTCGCGGGCGGACGAGGCTTCATCGACTTCGTCACCACGAGCGGGCCGGTGCGCGAGACCGCGCGGGCCTACCTGCTCCTCGCGGCGCTGGCGCCGCTCGCGGCCGCAGCGCCATTTGCCTATGACGGGATCTATATCGGCGCCACCTGGACGCGGGCGATGCGCAATCTGATGCTGTTCGCCCTCGCCGCCTACTGCGCGGTCCTTGGCCTCGTACAGGCCCTGGGGCTCGGCAATACCGGCCTTTGGCTCGCCTTCGTAACTTTCCTGGGCGCCCGCGGTCTCGGACAGGGAATCGCCTATCCGGGGCTGGCGCGTCGGACATTCCGGCACCCCGTGCCGGCGCCCGCTCAGCCGGCGATATGACGCGCCGGCATGGCTTATCGCGGATCCTTCCAGGTCGTCGGCGCCGCGGTCCGGGCGACAGTTGTTCCGGTCGTCCGCGGCAGCACGGCCTCCGCCCGCCGCTGTGGCGCCCGGTGGACGCTGCCGTAGCGCCGGACCCGCCGGACGTGGCGGTGTCCGCGCTCAGCCGAGTTGCCGACGAGCCCGCCGACCACGGCGCCTGCCACGGCCCCGATCGGTCCGCCCACCAGCGCGCCGGCCACGGCACCGGAGCCGACACCCAGTGTCGTCCGGCTCTGCGCCTGGGCCGCCTCGGGCACGGCGAGCGCGCCGGTCAGGGCGAGGACGGCCAACAGTTTGCGCATGATGTCAAATCCTACGATCCAAGGACTGGATTCGGTTCGCCTTTAGCCGTGCGAACATGACCAAAGCGCGGCTGGATACCGCTCGGTCGCCGACGGTATCAAATTCCGCGCGGACTCACCGATCCCGTCATCGGGGACATGGCGTACGCGCATGCGTGCTTTAGGGTGCACCGCAACGACGGCAGGCCGCGCTGCGGCCGCAGGAGGGAGAAGCCCATGGCCACGACGACAGACCTGCGCCTGCGCCGGAGCGTGCTCTACATGCCCGGCTCGAATCAGCGGGCGCTCGACAAGGCCAAGACTCTGCCGGTGGACAGCATCATCCTGGATCTCGAGGATGCTGTCGGGCCTGAAGAGAAGGAGATCGCCCGCAAGCAGGTCTGTGCCGCGGTCAAGAGCGGTGAATACGGCAGCCGAGAGCTGGTGATCCGCGTCAACGCCCCCCAGACCCCCTGGGGCGAGGCCGATCTCCACGCGGCGATCGAGGCCAAGCCGGACGCGATCCTGATGCCGAAGGTGTCGTCCTCGGCCGTGCTGGAGAGCATCGCCGACCGCCTCGAATCCCTCGACGCCCCCGAAGGAATTGCCGTCTGGGCGATGATCGAGACCCCGGCTTCGATTCTCAACATCCAGGAGATCGCCCGGGCCAAGCGCGATCCGCGCAAGCGGCTCACCTGCTTGGTGCTGGGGACCAACGATCTCGCCAAGGACACCTGGGCCAAGATCGTGCCGGGCCGCGTGCCGATGCTGCCCTGGATGATGATGGCCCTGGCCGCCGCCCGCGCCGAGGGCCTCGCGATCCTCGACGGCGTCTACAACGACATCGCCGACACAGAGGGTTGCCGCGCGGAGTGCCGGCAGGCACGCGACCTCGGCTTCGACGGCAAGACATTGATCCACCCGACGCAGCTGGAACCGGCCAATTCCTCCTTCGCGCCCACAGAAGAGGAGGTCCGCCGCGCCAAGCTGGTGATCGAGGCGTTCGAGCGTCCGGAATATGCCAAGCGCGGCGCGATCAAGCTCGAGGGCCGGCTCTACGAGCGGCAGCATCTCGGGGTGAACCGCCGCGCCGTGACCTGGGCCGAGGCGATCAAGGCGAAGGGTTTCTGAAGGCAGCCTCGCGGCCTACGTCGCCGGAGCCACCGCAGTATAGCGCATCCGCTGCGTACGCGGGTCGCGGGCGGTCACGGCGACGTGGCCTGCCTCCTCCAGGCCGGCGAGCGCGCGGAGCACGAGGGCGTGCTCCAGCCCGAAGGTGCGTGCGAAGCCGCGGCTGTCGCCGGGCAGGCCCAGATCGAGGGCCGCCAGAAGCCCCGCCTCCAGCGGGAACAACCCGGGATGTGCGGCAGCCGTTCGGTCGAGGGCGGCGACAAATGCCGCCTCGTCTAACGCGCGGCCCATGACATCTGGACCGCGCGCCCCGCTCGCGCGCCGATCTCGCGGTGAACAGTGCCGCTCACGCCGCCTCGCGCGCCTTCAGGGTCACGAGCACCGACTTGGAGGTCGGTGTGTCGCTCTTGTCACCGAAGGTTGAAAGCGGCACGAGCACGTTCAGCTCCGGGTAGTATCCGGCCAGCGCGCCCCGCGGCATGTCGAACGGCACGAGCCGGAAATCCTCGGCTCGCCGGGTGACGCCGTCCGCATGGAGCCCGACGATGTCCACGCGCTCGCCGATCAGGTCGCGGATCTCCGCCAGATCGTCCGGATGGGCGAACAATACGCGGCGCTCGCCGTAGACGCCGCGGTATCGGTCGTCCAGGCCGTAGATCGTGGTGTTGTACTGGTCGTGGCTGCGGAAGGTCTGGAGCACGAACGTGTCGCGCGCCTTACCGGCCGCTTGGTGCTCGGTCTCGACCGGCAGGGCGGCGTCCGAGAAGTTCGCCCGGCCGGTGGCGGTCTCGAACACCCGCTCGGCGGCGAGGTTGCGCAGCATGAAGCCGCGCGGCTTGCGCACCCGGGTGTTGTAGCCGGAGAAACCCGGCACCGTGGCGGCAATGGCTTCACGGATCCGGTCGTAATCCGCGGCGAATCCGGCCCAGTCGATGGCGGACGAGCCTAACGTCGCCTGCGCCATGCCGGCGATGATCGCGATCTCGGAGCGCAATTCCTTCGAGGCCGGCTTGTTGATGCCGCCCGAGCCGTGGACCATGCTCATCGAATCCTCGACGGTCACGATCTGGGTCTTGCCTGCCGCGTTCCGGTCGATCTCGGTGCGGCCGAGGCAGGGCAGCAGGTAGCCGACCGCACCGGGCACCAGATGCGCGTGGTTGAGCTTCGTGGCGATGTGCACGGTGAGCCGGCAGGAGGCCAGCGCCTGCGCCACCACTGGCGTGTCCGGCGTCGCGCGCAGGAAGTTGCCGCCGAGCCCGATGAAGGCCTTCGACGTGCCATCCCGCATCGCCCGGATCGCCGCCAGGACGTTGTGGCCGTGCCGGCGGGGCATGGCGACGCCGAAATGCTGCTCCAGAACGTCCAGGAAGGACGCCGACGGGCGCTCGTTGATGCCGACCGTGCGATCGCCCTGGACGTTAGAATGGCCGCGCACCGGGCACAGGCCGGCCCCGGGCCGTCCGATATGGCCGCGCAGAAACAGGAGATTGGCGATCTCCCGGATGGTCGCCACGGAATGCCGGTGCTGGGTCACGCCCATCGCCCAGGTGGCGATGACACGCTGCGCCCCGAGATAGACATCGGCCATCGCGGAGATCTCGTCGAAGGTGAGACCCGACTGGTCGAGGATCGCCTCCCAGGCGGTCGCCTCGACCGCCGCCCGGTAGGCGTCGAGCCCTGCAGTGTGATGCTCCAGGAAGGCCTGGTCGAGGAGCGACGGCTGCCCCGCCGCGACGGCCTCGGCATCCCGCGCGAAGACGATCTTGGCGATACCCCGGAAAGCGGCCATGTCGCCGCCGGCCCGCGGCTGGAGATAGTGGCTGGCGATCGGGCGGCTGGCGCCACGCAGCATCTCAACGGTGTTCTGCGGGTCGGCGAAGCGCTCCAGACCGCGCTCGCGAACCGGGTTCAGCACCACGACCTGCGCACCGCGCTCGGCCGCCCGGCGCAGGTCGCCGAGCATCCGCGGATGGTTGGTGCCGGGATTCTGGCCGATGCAGAAGATCGCGTCCGCCTTCTCGAAATCCTCCAGCAGGACTGTGCCCTTGCCGATGCCGATGGCGTCGATGAGGGCGACGCCACTCGCCTCGTGGCACATGTTCGAGCAGTCGGGGAAGTTGTTGGTCCCGTAGGCCCGGGCGAACAGCTGGTAGAGGTAAGCGGCCTCATTGGAGGCGCGGCCCGAGGTGTAGAACTCGGCCTCGTCCGGGTGGTCGAGGCCGCGAAGCGTCGCGCCGATCTCCGCGAAGGCCTCGTCCCAGCTCACCGGCAGGTAGCGGTCGCTCGCTGCGTCGTAGCGCATCGGGTGAGTGAGGCGGCCCTCGCCCTCGAGGGCATAGTCGCTCCAGGTCCGGAGCTCGGTCAGCGTATGGCGTGCGAAGAAGGACGGCGGCGTGCGCTTGTCGGTGGCCTCCCAGGAGACCGCTTTCACGCCGTTCTCGCAGAACTCGAACGACGACCCGTGCTCCGGGTCGCCCCAGGCGCATCCGGGGCAATCGAACCCATCGGGCTGGTTCGCCTTCAGCAGGGCACGCGCGCCCGTCAGCGGCGCACGGCTGCCGAGCAGGTGCTTGCCGCAACTCTTCAGAGCACCCCAGCCGCCGGCAGCGGATGAGCGCTTGGAAGCCCCGTCAGGCTGGGCCATGAACGATCCTGGATGTGCCGATACGAGCGATCTCGCACTCGCGAGATAAGCGGCCCAGCCCAGACGTCACAATGGCGTGCGCGCGCAGGCCCCTCATGCGCGGGACACAGGCTAAGTCCTGGCTGTGCAAAGCCTTTCTAAACTAGCCTGCCGAACACTTAATCGGCGCGGGCGAGATCTGCCGCGTTACGGCCGACGATTTGCTGGAGACTGGTCAGCCCGGCCGTAGCCATCCGCGCCAACAGTCCCGCCTTGATCTGCCCCACCAAGCCCGGCCCGTCATAAACGAGAGCGGAGTAGAGCTGGACCAAGCTTGCACCGGCCAGGATCTTGATCCAGGCGGCCTCGGCAGAGTCGACGCCGCCGACACCCACCAGAGGCAGCCTGTCCCCGACCCTCAGGCGGGTCTGGGCCAGCATCCGGGTCGCCGGCCCGAAGAGTGGCCGCCCGGAAAGGCCGCCGGTCTCCCGGGCGAGCCCCGTCTCGACGAGGCTCGCGGGCCGCCCCACGGTGGTGTTCGAGACGACCAGCGCCTGGACACCGCGCTTCAGCGCCGTGGCGCAGACCGCGTCGAGGGCGTCCAGCGCCATGTCGGGAGCGATCTTCAGGAGGATCGCCGCAGAGGCGCCGGCCGCGTCCCGGGCCGCCACGGTCCGGGCGAGCAGCTCGTCCAGGAATGCCTCACCCTGGAGGTCTCGCAGGCCTGGCGTGTTGGGGGAGGAGACGTTGACCGTGACGAAGTCGACCAGCGGGGCGAGCGCGGCAGTGCAGGCCGCATAGTCCGCGAGGCGGTCGGCCGATTCCTTGTTGGCGCCGATGTTGACGCCGACGATCCCAGGCCGGCCGGCGCGCGCGCGGAGCCGTCCCGCCACCACCGCGAGCCCCTCGCTGTTGAGGCCGAAGCGGTTGATCACCGCTCGGTCGGCTGCGAGGCGGAAGACCCGCGGCCTCGGGTTTCCGGGCTGCGGTCGCGGCACCACGCCGCCGACCTCCACGAAGCCGAAGCCGAGGCGGAGCAGCGCGTCGGGGACCCTGGCGCCCTTGTCGAAGCCGGCAGCCAGGCCGACCGGATTGGGGAAGTGTCGCCCGAACAGATCGACGGCGAGGCGCGGATCATCGGCCGGCGCCCGCCCACCCGGCATGAGGGCGAGGGCACGCAGCGTCAGGTCGTGCGCGCGCTCGGCGTCGAGCCGGTGCAGGAGCGGGCGGACCAGCGGGAAGGCGGACCCGATCACGCCGGACGCATCCCGGTCGGGAAGACGTGGCGCCCATCCTTGCCCAGGGGCAATTCGTCCACCGAGACCACCGACGCGAGCGGAAGCTCCCCGTAAAGGTGGGGGAACAGGTCGCCACCGCGGGAAGGTTCGTAGCGCAAGCCCGGCCCGAGACGATCGGCTTCGACGGCGACGAGCAGCAGGTCAGGCTGACCGGAGAAGTGGCGGGCGGCCGTCTCGGCGGCCTGTGCGGCCGTCGAGAAGTGGATGAAGCCGTCCGCACGGTCGACCGGCGCACCCGCGAACCGGCCCGCTTCCTCGGCCTCGCGCCACAGGCTGCGCGGACAGATCTTGTAGATGAGCGGCATCGAACCTCTCCGGGGATCGGCGCGTCGATAGAGGCGGGGCGGGTCGGCGGCAACACCCGGAAACCCGTTCGATTCGATGAGCGATTGCATTCTGTAGGTTGTAGTTCTACTTTCCTACGATTAGGCCGAGCGTCACAGAGCTGCGTCCGAAACGGGAGACCCGCTCGGGGTCGTGAACGGTCTAGTGTTCCCGCGGGTCCCCAGCGGATGCGGTCCGCATTCCTGGGGGAGAATGCCTCCGAGGCAGCCGGATGCCGGCTGGCGAGACGGGGGTTCTGGCCCGCTCAGGTTGAGCCCCCGAGCCCGATATGCTGTCTCACGAGCAGATCTGGAACGCCATCGATCGCTTGGCGGAGCGCCACGGCTACTCCGCCTCCGGGCTTGCGCGCCGCGCCGGCCTCGACGCGACGAGCTTCAACCGGTCCAAGCGCATCGGCGCCGACGGTCGCAAGCGCTGGCCCTCGACCGAATCGGTCTCGAAGGTTCTGGCTGCGACCGGCGCCAGCCTCGACGAGTTCCTGAGGCTCATTGAGGCCCGGGAGATCCCAGCCCGCACCATGGTTCCCCTGATCGGGCTGACGCAGGCGGGCGCGGGGCGGCTGTTCACCGACGAAGGCATGCCTACCGGCGGTGCCGGCTGGGAGGAGATCGAGTTCCCCGATCTCGGTGAGGAGCGCGCTTTCGCCCTGGAAATCCAGGGTGATTCCATGCAGCCGCTGTTCCGTGACGGCGACGTGCTGATCGTCTCGCCCACCGCCAGTGTGCGTAAGGGCGACCGTATCGTGGTTCGGCTGCACGGCGGCGAGGTGCTTGCCAAGGAGTTGAAGCGGCGCACGGCCCGGACCATCGAGCTGGCGTCACTCAACCCGGAGCACGAGGACCGCGTCCTGAATATTGGCGAGGTCGCCTGGATGGCCCGGGTGATGTGGGTGCGCCAATAGTCGGCTGCGCCCCACGCGACGGACGCGGGCGGCCCGAGGCTTGGCCATGGCGCCGTTCGTCGCTATCGCTGACGACGTCGCGGGCTTCCCGCACCCGCTCAGCTCGGACGCAGCATGGCGCAGCCTGGGACGGAACACGGCGCGGATGGGGAGCCGCTCTCGGGCGAGGCCCGCGCACTGCTCGACGCGCTACCCACGCCGAGCTTTCTCGTCGATGCGCGCGGCGGCATCCGGCACGTCAATCCGGCTTTCGAGCGCCTCACCGGCCAGACGGCCCGGGCGCTGGTGGAACGCGGCCTCGACCTAATCCTGGCCGCCCGAGGATCGCCGGCGCCCGACCTGTCCCGCGACGCGCCGCAGGAATTCCTCGCCGCACGTCCGGATGGGACCAGCTTCTGGGCATGCCTCACCACCGCAAAGCTGCCCGGCGCGGCAGACCGGGTCTGCCAGATCCTGGACGTGACGGCGCAGCGCGAGGCCGAAGGGGCGCTCGCGCTCTCACGGCAGCGCGAGGCGCTGGGTCTCCTCACCAACAGCGTGGCGCACGAGTTCAACAATTTCCTCCAGATCCTGATCGGCTACATCGACGGACTGAAGCGCAGGCTCGGAGACCGACCCGAGCCGTTCATCCAGCGGGCGCTCACCCGCTCGGCCGACGCCACCGAGCGAGCCGCAATCCTCACGCGCCAGCTCCTGGCCTATTCCCGGCGCATCGCTCCGGATGTGCGGCCCGTCGACCTTGACGCCATCGTGGCCGATCTCGCCGGCCGCCTCGCACCTGACCTCCCGGCCGGGATCCATCTCACGGTCCGCACGACGCCCGGCATGCAACGGGCGATCAGCAACCCGACGCAGATCGAATTCGCTTTGCGGCATCTGGTTGCCAATGCCTGCGAGGCGATGCCGGCCGGTGGCACACTGACGCTCTCGACCTTCCGGGTCGATCCCAACGACCGCGCCATGCACCAGCCGGGTGAGGGCACCGTCGGCATCCTCGTCAGCGATACCGGCCAGGGCATGTCGCCCGAGATGCTCGCCCGCGCCCTCGCGCCCTTCCAGACCAGCCGGGAGGCTGGCCGTGGAGCCGGCCTCGCGATCGTGCACGGGCTGATGAAGCGCCAGAACGGCACGATCACGCTCGACAGCCGGCCGGGGGAGGGCACCCAGGTCCGGCTGGCGTTTCCCGCTGCGCCGGAGCGCACGCTGCACTGACGACACAGCCGGCGAAAATCGTCATCCGGGCATCGCGCGGGCCGGACTAAAACCCGTGCTGAGCCGTCCCCATATAGTCGTCGGCGATCTTCGCCACTCGGTTCTCGTCCTCAGAGGCGCGTACATGCTCACCCTTTCCTCGCGCCGCCGGCGCACGGCCGCCCTTCTGGCGGTGGCCGCTGCGCTGACAGTCGCGGCTCCCGTCGCCGAAGCCCGTCCGGGTGGGGGCGGGTCCTTCGGTTCGCGTGGCTCGCGAACCTTCTCGGCCCCGTCCGCCACGCCGACCGCCCCGGGCGGCGGCATGACGATGCAGCGGTCCCAGACCGCGCCGTCCCCCGGCATGACCAATCCCGGGATGCAGGCTCCCGCGGCGACGGGGCGCCGGTTCGGCGGTGGCTTCTTCGCGGGCCTTCTCGGCGCCGGCCTGCTCGGAGCGCTGCTCGGCGGCGGCTTCTTCGGTGGTCTGGGCGGGCTCGCCTCGATGATCGGCCTGCTGTTCCAGGTCGGCCTCGTCGTGCTGGTCGTGATGATGGTCCTGCGCTTCTTCCGACGCCGAAACGAGCCGGCCGGCGCCGGCGCCCCCTACGCGCGCTCGAACCTCGACGGCGTGCAGGGTCCGGGAAGCCCGAAGGGCAGCCAGGGGCCGGCAGGCGGCATGTTCGGTGGGCCGCGGCCCGCGCAAGCGCGGCCGGTGCAGATCGGCCCGGCCGACTACCAAGCCTTCGAGCGCCTGCTCGGCGACATCCAGGACGCCTATTCCCGTGAGGACCGTGTGACGCTGGGGAACCTGACGACGCCTGAGATGGCGGGCTACTTCGACGAGGAGCTGCGCAACAACGCGGCCCGCGGCGTGGTGAACAAAATCTCGGACGTGAAGCTGCTGCAGGGCGACCTGTCGGAATCGTGGGGCGAGGACCGCACCGACTACGCCACCGTGGCGATGCGTTACGCCCTCAAGGACGTGATGGCGGACCGCGCCAGCGGACGGGTCGTGCAGACCGAGGCCTCGGAGGCTGTCGAGCTGTGGACCTTCCAGCGTCAGCCCGGCCGCGGCTGGGTGCTCTCGGCGATCCAGCAGACCCGCTGATCGATTCCCAAATATGATGTCCCGGCAGTTCCGGCCGGGACATTATCCCGCTTGCTTCGATCTGGCCGGTGCCGTCTCGACGGCGCCGGCTTTTCTGTGTGTGTCCCAAAGATTGGCGAGGGTGACGAAACCCTCGACCGGCACCTCTTCGGCCCTGGCGGTCTCCGGTATCCCGGCTGCCCCCAGCAGAACTCCCGCCTCCGGCGTGAGCGCCTTCAGGCTCTGGCGCAGCATCTTGCGGCGCTGTCCGAACGCCGCGCGGGTCACGGCTTCGAGCGCCCCGGCCCGACAGGGCAGCGGCTGCGGGCGCGGCACCAGCCGGACCACGCTCGACGTGACCTTCGGTGGGGGGACGAAGGCCGAGGGGCTTACGTCGAACAGGATGTCGGCCCGCGTGCGCCAGCCGCACAGCACACCGAGCCGACCGTAATCGGCCCGCCGCTCGGGCCCGGCGACGATGCGCTCGGCGACCTCGCGCTGGAACATCAGCACGGCCTGATCCCACCAGGGCGGCCAGGCCTCCCCTTCGAGCCAGCCGGTGAGCAGCGCCGTGCCGACGTTATACGGCAGGTTCGCGACGATTCGCGCCGGACCGGTGCCGATGAACGGCCGCGGATCGAAGGCCAGCGCGTCGGCGTCGATCACCTCCAGGCGGCCGGGATAATGCGCGGCGATCTCGGCGAGCGCCGGCAGCGCGCGCGGATCACGCTCGATCGCGACGACCCGGGCCGCGCCCTCGGCCAGGAGCGCCCGGGTCAGGCCCCCGGGGCCGGGACCGACTTCCACCACCGTGACGCCGTCGAGCGGCCCCGCGGCCCGGGCGATCCGCCCGGTGAGGTTGAGATCGAAGAGGAAGTTCTGGCCAAGAGTCTTCTTCGGCTCCAGGCCGTGCCGGGCGACGACCTCGCGCAGCGGCGGCAGGCCGTCTGCATCGCTCACAGCTCGTTCCTCACAACTCGTCCTCAGGATCGAAGTGCTTGGCACCTGACGGCCGCGGCCGGCCGGCATACAAATTGAACGCGATTATGTCGGCCCCCCCGGGCGCCGAACCGGCGCGCCCGGCCTCGGTTGCGGCCAGCCGCTGCGCCAGCCGCAGGGCGGCGACGAGGCTGTCGGCACGTGCGACGCCCGTCCCGGCGATGTCGAAGGCGGTCCCGTGGTCCGGCGAGGTGCGGATGAAGGGCAGGCCGAGGGTGACGTTGACGCCCTCGTCGAACGCGATGGTCTTGATCGGGATCAGCGCCTGATCGTGGGTCGGCGCCAGGACGGCGTCGTAGGTCGCCCGGGCGCGAGCGTGAAACAGGGTGTCGGCCGGCAGGGGGCCGCGGATGTCGATGCCGGCGGCGCGCAGGCGGGCAACCGCGGGCGCGAGCACGTCGCGGTCCTCGTGGCCGATCGTTCCGGCCTCGCCCGCGTGTGGGTTGAGGCCGGCCAGGACGAGGCGCGGCTCCGGCAGCCCGAAACGGTCCCGCAGGTCGCGGGCGACGATGCGGGCGGTCTCCTCGACCAGGTCCTGGGTGAGGAGGCTCGGCACGTCCTTCAACGGCACGTGGATCGTCACCGGAACGACCGCGAGTCCCTCGCTCCAGATCATCATCACCGGCCGCGGCGGCGTGCGGCCGGGCGGCACCGACAGGGCCGCTAGGAACTCGGTATGTCCGGGATGGGCGAAGCCGGCCCGGGTGAGCACGAACTTGGCGATCGGGCTGGTGACCACGGCGGCAGCGCGCCCGGCCGTCACGAAGCCGACCGCGGCGGTAATCGACTCGATCACCGCGCCGGCGTTGGCGGAATCCGGGACGCCGGGCACGGCGGCGACGCGTGCACCGCTCGGGAGCGGCACGACTGGCAACGCCCGAGCGAACACCTCGGCGGCGGTCTCGGGATCGACCTCGGCCACCGGCACGGGGTGGCCGAGGCGGTTCGCCAAGCGCTCGATGAAGTCCGGATCGGCCACGAGGAAGAACGGCGGCAGCGGATCGGCACCGCCACGCGCGAGCCAGGCGCTCAGCGCCAGTTCCGGGCCGATCCCGGCAGGGTCTCCGAGGGTGAGGGCGAGCGGCGGCATCGGTGGTCTATAGCGCCGGTGCGGCGAGGGCGCATCCTCGGCGCGCAGGCGTCTGGCGCTGGGGGACGTGCCCCACTGGCGTCGCTGGCGCGGGGAGGAGAGTGCGCGGCGTCCGGCAATCCGCGGATCCGCAAGCGGGCACCGGGATGACCGGCCGCCACCGCGGAGCGCCCCGGGCAAAAAATTCACCGCACCGACGCGATGCCGTCGGCGGTCGTGGCGGTTCCGACGTTCTGGCGAAGATCGGCTTCGCCCAGCGTCTTCAACTCCACGCGGAGGAGCACGGTCTGGTTGCGCTCGCGCACCCCCGTTGCGGTGGCGATCGGCGAGCTGATGTAGTTGAGCGAAACAGTCGTGCACTCGTCCTGATAGCCGCCGCCGAAGCTTGCCCCCGAGAGGTAGAAGCGACCTGGATTCTGGTAGACCGGGACCATGCCGATCGGGTTGGTGAAATAGGACGCCAGCGCATCCGTGTAGGTGTTGCGGACATCCAGATAGTGGGTGAGGTCCACGAGCAACGAGCCCGACAGGAACCAGTTCGGCGTGATGTTGTAGGTTGCCGTCGCGGTGATCCCCTCGCGATAGTGGCTGTAGCCGAGGAGCGGCTGCGCCTCATAGTACGAGTAGAAGGCCGACACGGTCAGCGGCAGGAACGGAGCGAACCGAGCCGTCGCACCGGTCTCGAAGCGCGCCACGTGGAAATCCGCGTGGTCGAACCGAGCCCGGCTGATGAAGGTGATGTTCTGGTTGGGCGAGACCTGGAACCGGCCGACGAAGTCCGACCGCTGCGATTCCAGCCCGGAATCCAGGCCGACATTGGCGATGTCGCCGCGGCGGAAGGAGTTGACACCGGCGAGCTGGATGGACTCGCCGAACATCACGTTCGCGTACCACCCGGACGGCGTGACGATGGAGTACTGACCGCCGAGGTTGGTGCGGACGCCGCCCTCGACCCGGTCGTAGCCGGAGAATTTGTCCCATTCGAACAGTGACGTGTCGTCGAACACGAGGCTCTGCGCGTCCTCGTTGGGCAGCCGGCCGATCCGCGTCTCGGAGGGGCGCGCGATGATCTGGCCGATCGGTTCGAGGGTGTGGACGCCCAGCGCACCGAAATTGGCCACGAACGGGTAGCGGTAATCGAGTCCGACCGCCGGCATCACCCGGCCGGCGAAACCGTCGTCGATTTTGGCGACCTGGGGTGCGAGGTCATTCTGGTAGCCGGAGAAGCTCGGATTGGTGAAGAAGGCGTCGGTGCGCAGATAGGCGAACGGCGTGAACTTCTGGCCGAAATCGTCGATGAAGCTGCGCCGCCAGGACAGTTCGGCGGACGCGCGCGTGTTGGTGCCGGCGAGTCCCTGGATCAGGCAGGTCCCGCGCTGGAACACCGTGCAGGTCTGGTAGAGCGGGAAGCTGACGCCGTTGACGCTCGGCGAAAACAGGTAGCTCGAGGTTCGGGGCAGGCCCTGGTACTGCGTCGTCTCACGGGTCAGGCTGGTGATGTTGGCCTGGAACCGGACCTCGCCGCCGATCTCCGCCGGACCGTTGACACGCTTGTCGTAGTCGATCACCGGCGCGACGATCGGCTGCTGCTTCTGCCAGTCAAAGCTCGACAGGCCCTTGAAGTAGTAGCCTCGCGCCTCGAACCACGACCTGTCACCCTGGCCGACCAGGTAGCCAGTAGACGTCGCCTCGCGGAAATAGTCTGTCGTGATGTTCTGGTTGCGGATCCGGTAATTGTCGAGGAACCACTTGTCGGTCACGCCGACGACGTCCCAGCCCGTCCGCCAGCGGTCATTGATGTAGAACCGGCCTTGCGACTCCACGGAGCCACGGAAGTCGCGCTCGCCGGCTCCGAGCGGGCTCGGCAGGAACGCCGAGGGCGTCGTCTGCGAGATGCCCGACAGGCGCACGTCGTAGAAGCCGTTGTCGATCCGCTGGCGGAACTCGCCCTGGGCGAGTAGCCCCTGGCGGCTCAGCACGGTGGGCGTCAGCGTAAGATCGTAGTTCGGCGCGAGATCGACGAAATACGGGAGCGACACGCCCCGGCCGAGGGCGGTCGTCGAGATGAAGCGCGGCGTCAGGAAGCCGGTCTTGCGCTTCACCGTGGGGTCCGGCGCCTCGAAGTAGGGAAGATACGCCACGGGAATGCCGGCGATCTCCAGGGTCGAGTCGTCGAAGTAGATCGTGTGGGTCTGGTTGTCGTGGATGATCTTCTTCGCGCGGATCTGCCACAGCGGCGGCGTCTCCGGATGATCCTTGCACGGCTCGCAGGCGGTGTAACTGCCGGCATCGAAGCTCGTCTGCTCGCCGTTCAGGCGCTCAGCCCGCGGCGCGGAGAACCGCGTGCGCACGGTCTCGAACCGCCGCTGAACCGTCTGCTGGCCCCGGAAGGCGTCGACGAAGCCGGTCTTGAAATCGTCGGTGAGCTCCATGCGCTCGCCGGTCACGACCCCGCCATCGGCCTCGGTGAGGCGGACGTTGCCCTCGGCGAAGACGCGGCCATTGTTCCGATCGTAGCGCACGCGGTCGGCCTGAAGCGTCCGCGGGCCGTAATGCAGCTCGGCATTGCCCCGGGCGGTCACGGTGCCGTGATCGTTGTCGTAGATCAGCTCATCGGCCTCGACGAGCAGCTTGTCGCCGGGCTTGCCGGCCTTAACGGCGGGCAGACCCTGGGCATGCGCCAAGACGCCTCCCGCCAGCGGCGCGGCACAGGCCAGCGCAGCCAGGAAGGCTGTCTTCCGCAGGATGTCGGCGACCTTACGCAACGCGTGTCCCAACCCCTGTGACGTGTCCCGCCACGACCCTCAAAACCCGTCTCCCGGCCCGCAACGGATCGCGGGCGTCAGCCGTCTTCCTGGTACAGAAGCGTGAGCGTACCGAGAAGACTGCCTACCACGGCCGGGAACCAGGCCGCCACCGGTGCGGCCACGAGTCCGGACGCGCCGAGCCCCTCCATGACCTGGCGAATCACGTAGAGAGCGAAGCCGGCCGCGACGCCGCCGAGGACGAGTTTACCAACGCCACCAAAGCGGAAGAACCGTAAGGAAACGGTTGCGGCCACGATGACCATCGCCACGAACAAGACGGGTCGTGCCCACAGGACATCGTACTGAAGTCGGTATCGGGTAGCGTCGAGGCCCGCCCGCTCTGTCCGCGCGATGGTTGTGGGAAGTTGCCAGAAAGGCACAGATTCCGGCGGCGTGAACCGTTGGCGGACCTGTCCGGGATCGAGATTCGACGCGATCAGATACGTATCGAACGACTCGGGCGGCGCGTCCGGTGTGAGCAAACGCACATCTGAGAGCTCCCAGTAGCCGTCGTGGAGCGTAGCGCGGGCTGCCACGAGCTGCTCGGCGAACTTGCCGGACTCGTCGAAGGTGAAGACCGAGACGCCGGCGAGCGTCGTCGTGCCCTCGACCGCGGTTTCGGCCCGCAGGATCGCCTCGCCGTCGAGACCCTTCTGGCGAATCCACAGATCCTTGCCCGAGCCTGTTTTGGTCGATTTGGCGAAGATCCTGGCCTCGATCTCGGTGGAGCGCTGCTTCAGCAACGCCGAGACCGGATTGTAGACCCCGACCGCCACCGCGCCGAGGGCCAGCGCGACGAAGAAGCCCGGCTGCAGGAACTGCCACGCCGAGATCCCGGCTGCCCGGGCGACCACCAACTCCAGCTTGCGCGAGAGCTGGAGCAGGGACGCCATCGAGCCGAACAGGACCGCAAACGGCAGCACGCCCTCCGCGACCGCGGGGGTGCGATAGAGCGAGAGCTGCGCCATGAGCCCGGTGGAGGCGCCCTCGGCCTCGCCGGCGCGGCGCAGCAACTCCACAAAGTCGAGGGTGTAGACCAGAGCGAAGACGGTCACGAACACGCCGAGCACCGTGCGCGCGAACCGGGCGGCGAAGTACCGCCCCAGGGTCGGACCGATCAGCATCTGCGGGTCAGGCCGCCGGCGCGAGGCGGGGAACGCGCAGCAGAGTCCGCAATCCGCGGCCGATGGCGGCGTTGAAGGCACGCACCCGCGGCCCGAAGAAGATCACGAGGCACGACAGCGCGATCGCCAGCAGCGGCACGCCGTAGACCGCGGCCACCGCCCCGACGCTGCGCGCGGCGGCGCTCACCGCGGCGAAGCCCGCGATGCGCAGACCGACCACGGCGAGGATCGCGCCGGCGATCGCCAGCCCGCGTCCCTGGCGCGTGGTGCGGGGATCTCCGAGAGCCGCGAAGGCGATGAAGGCCAGGGCCAGTGGGTAGAGGCAGGCCGAGAGACGGTCGTGCAGCTCGGCCCGGAAGCGGCCCTTCTGAAGCTTGTAGTAGCCCTCGGTCTGATCAGGGAACAGGAGCTGCGAGGTCGAGCGCTCGCGCGGCTTGTAGATCGTGTCGGAATCCGGTGGCGCGAAGGCCGCCAGGTCGATCGTGTATCGCTCGAAGGTCAGGATCGAGGAATCGCGGGAGTCCTTCTGCTGCTGATGGACGCTGCCGTTCTCCAGGATGAGGTAGCTCTGCCCGTCGATGTCGACGGCGTTGCCTCGCTCGGCGAGATACACCTTGATCTTTCCAGCCTCCCGGCGGTCCTGGATGAACAGCCCCTTGAGGACGCCCCCCGGTCCGCGCTCGCGGAAATGGAAGGTGATGCCGTTGTCGAGCTGGGTGAACTGCCCTTCCTTGACGACGTTCGCGATGAAGTCGCCCCGCACCCGGGTGATCACGTCGCGCAACTCCTGGAAGCTTGCGGGCATCACCACCACCACCAGGAATCCGATCAGGAAGCTGACGATCAGCGCCAGGGTCAGGAACGGGCGCAGGAGCGAGCGCGGCGGCATGCCGGCCGCCGACATCACGATCAGCTCGGAATCGCCGTTCAGCTTGTTCAGCGCGTATACGGTGCCGATGAAGAGCGCCACGGGGGCGATGACCACGATCAGTGTCGGCAGCGACAGGCCGGTCACGAACAGGAACACCACGAGCGTCTGCCCCTTGGCGGTCACGAGATCGAGTTCGCGCAGGGCCTGCGTCAGCCAGATCGTGCCGGTCAGGCCGACTAGGCACGCGACAGTTGCACCCAGGGCGATCCGAAAGATGTAGCGCTCGATCTGCCTCATCGGCCCGGCAGTCCCGCTCGTCCGCTCACGCCCCGGGGACGGCAGGGAACCGACAAAAGGGGCGATTCCAGGGCTGTTGCGCCGCGTTGCGTTCTCTGCCTCAACGGCTACACAGGACGGACAGCGCCCCGCGGCACGGTGCGGGCGCGGTCAACGGCTCCGGAACGGCGGGCAGGGCGACAGGTATGGCGGACGGTATCGAGATCGGTTTCGGCCCCCTTGAGCAGAGTGGCCAGGGCCCGGGGGGATCCGGCGATCTCGTGGTCTTCGTCGGCGACGATCTCACCCTGGGATCAGCGGCCCGGAGCGCGCTGGGAGCCTCTGGAGCGGATCTCGTCGCGAAAGCCGCGGCATCGGAGCGGTTCAAGGGGCGCTCGCTCAGCGCCATGAGCCTGCCGGCGCCGGCAGGCGTCGGCGCCGACCGGCTCGTCGTGGTCGGTCTCGGCTCTGACAAGGATCGCGCCAAGACCGATTGGCCGGCGCTCGGCGGCTTCACCGCCAGCAAGGTCTCGGGCCGCTCGGCCCGGGTCGTGCTCGACTGGCCGGGCACGACTGTGAGCGCGGCGCAGGCCGGTGAGTTCGCGCTGGGCGCGCGCCTGCGCACCTACAAATTCGATCGCTACAAGACCAAGAAGAAGCCCGATGCTGAAGACAACGGCGGGACGGCGTTGACCCTGCTGCTCGCGGACCACGGCGCGGCGACGCGTGAAGGCGAGGGTGCCCGGACGCTGTCCGAGGGCGTTATCCTCGCGCGCAATCTCGTGAATGAGCCGCCGAACGTTCTCTTCCCTGAGGAATTCGCCCGGCGGGCCTCGGAACTCGACAAGCTCGGCGTCGAGATCGAAGTGCTCGAACCCGCGCGGATGCGCGAGCTGGGCATGGGCGCGCTGCTCGCCGTGGCACAGGGCTCGGCCCGCGAGCCGCGGATCGTGATCATGCGCTGGAACGGCGGTCCCGCCGGCGAGGCGCCCCTGGCCTTCATCGGCAAGGGCGTGGTGTTCGATTCCGGCGGCGTCTCGATCAAGCCCGGCGGCGGCATGGAGGACATGAAGGGCGACATGGGCGGCGCGGCCGCCGTGGTCGGCGCGCTCCACGCGCTCGCCGCCCGCAAGGCCCGCTGCAACGTCGTGGGTGCCATCGGCATCGTCGAGAACATGCCGGATGGCGGCTCCTACCGTCCCTCCGACATCCTGACCTCGATGTCCGGCCAGACCATCGAGGTGATCAACACCGACGCGGAAGGCCGGCTCGTGCTGGCCGACGTGATCACCCACGTCGTCCGCAGCGCCAAGCCGAAGGCGATGGTCGATCTCGCGACGCTGACGGGGGCGATCATCGTCGCCCTCGGCCAGGACATCGCCGGGATGTTCTCGAACGACGACGCGCTCGCGGGCAACATCCACGCCGCCGGCGAGGCCACCGGCGAGAAGGTCTGGCGGATGCCGCTGATCCCCGCCTACGACAAGGCGATTGATTCCAAGTTCGCCGACATGAAGAATACCGGCGGCCGCCACGGCGGCGCCGCCACGGCGGCCTCGTTCATCAAGCGCTACGTCGAAGATTTGCCGTGGGCGCATCTCGATATCGCGGGCGTGGCGATGTCGTCGAACGCCAGCGAGATCAACCGCAGCTGGGGCGCCGGCTGGGGCGTGCGCCTGCTCGACCGACTGGTCCGGGACCATTACGAGGCGCGCTAGAGCGCCCGCCGTCGGATTGGATACCGGCTCGGCGAAAGCGAGCGCGTGAAATCGAAGACTTGGTACCGACCGCACCCGGCACGACGCCGCGCGCCGGTCCTGCGCGAGACCGGGCCCGCTGGGCGGCCCGGCCTAGCCGGTCTGACAGTGCGCTCGGCCAAGGAGCACGCATGAAGCTTGCGCCACCGTCCGCCACCCGCGACCCGGCCAGCGGAGCTGCACGGCGTACGCATCTCGCGGCGGCGGCTCCCATGGCGGCGATGCTGCTTGCGCTCGTTCTGGTGGTCGCGAGCGGCTTCAGCCAGCGCTCAAGTGTGCCGGAATCCTTCGAGCCGTGGATCTACGGCTATTTCATCGCGCGCTACCCGCTCTTCGCCTTCGCGCTTGTCTACGGGATAGCGCATCTCGTCACGGTCGCGGCTGGCCCCGGACCCGCCTCAACCCCGCGCCGGATCCTGTTCGGACTCGTCGGCACCGCCGCGCTCCTTCTGGCCGGGCTCTATCCGACCTTCGGCGGCCTGATCCTGCGGGGCGGCTTCGCCACCGGCGGGATGGCGTTCCTGACGCACCAACCCTTGTGGCTCGCCTACGGGCTCGGGGCGGGGGTTGCGGCGGCGATCTTCGGTGGTGTCCTCGGCCTGTTCGTCCTCGCCGCCAACCGTCCGATTCGGCCGACCCTCAGGCGAATCGGTTTCGGCGCGCTGGCCTTCCTGACCCTGTGGTTCGGGGCTGCCGTGATCGGCCTCGCAGGCGATCTCGGCTTGGGACCGTGGCCGCATCGTGCCTTCTGGCCCGCGGAGGCCGGCCTCGCCGCGCTGCTGCTCGTCGCAGGGGCCCTGCCGCATGCGGTGCTGGCGACATCTAGCCGGCTTCAACGGGGGGCGTGAGGGCCCGCCTTGCTAGTGGAGGGCCGTTCGCCCAGACTTGGGCCGTTCTGCGTAGGGACGGGACCCGGCCGACGAGAGCCGTGCCCGCGGGAGTCGACGCGATGCGCGAGGCCAGTGTAGTCGAACACGGTGTGGCGGCACATCCGCACGTGTCGGCGGCGGATCAAGCGTCCGAGCGCCGTTCGCAGCGTCCGTGGCTCGCGTCCTATCCCCCCGGGGTCCCGGCCGAGATCGACGTCGCGGGCCTCGGGACCCTGGTCGACCTGTTCGAGACCAGCATGTCCGCATTCGCGGACCGGCCGGCGATGTTCTGCTTCGGTTCGACCATGTCCTACGCGACCCTGGGCCGGCAGGCGCGCGCGCTCGCGGCTTGGTTGAGATCGCAGGGCTTGGCGAAGGGCGACCGGGTCGCGATCATGCTGCCCAACGTGCCGGCTTATGCGGTGGCGATCTTCGGCGTGCTCTCGGCCGGCGGGACGGTGGTCAACGTCAACCCGCTCTACACGCCGCGGGAGTTCGCGCAGCAGATCAACGACTCGGGCGCGCGGTTCCTGATCGTTCTGGAGAACTTCGGTGCGACCGTCGCGGGGGCTCTGGCGGATGTGGCGCTCGATCGCGTGCTCCTCGTGGGTCCGGGCGACGGGTTGGGCGTGAAGGGGCGCGTCATCAACCTCGCCAGCCGCCACGTGCGGAAGGCTGTGCCGCCGTTTCGGCTGCCGGAACACCTCGCGGTACCGTTCATGGCGGTCCTGCGCCGGGGCAGCGGGATGCCTCAGGCCGCCGTCACGGTCGCTCCAGCGGATCTGGCGTTCCTGCAATATACGGGGGGAACCACCGGCATCGCCAAGGCTGCGATGCTGAGCCACCGCAACATCATGGCCAATGTCGAGCAGTCGCAGGTCTGGTTCAACTCGAAGGACCCGAGCATCCGGCGCTGCGCCGTCACGGCGTTGCCGCTCTATCACATCTTTGCGCTCACGGCCTGCTTCTTCCAGTTCATGCGCAACGGGGGATCGTGCCTGCTGATTCCCAATCCGCGCGATTGCGACGGCATGGTTAAGACCCTCAGCCGGCATCGCTTCACGCATCTCATGGGCGTGAACACGCTGTTTAACGTGCTGATCAACCACCCCAAGATCGACACGGTGGACTTCTCGAACCTCGACTTCGTGGTCGGCGGTGGAACGGCGGTGCAAAGGGCGGTGGCCGAGCGCTGGAAGGCGCTGACCGGCAACACCATCGTCGAGGGCTACGGCCTGTCTGAGACCTCGCCGGTGGTGAGCGCAAACCCGGTCGGACTGAAGGCCTTCTCCGGTACGATCGGGTTTCCGCTTCCGTCCACCGAGGTCTCGATCCGGGACCTGACCGGGCGGCCGGTGCCGCAGGGCCAGCCCGGCGAGATCTGCGTACGCGGCCCCCAGGTGATGAGCGGCTATTGGAACCGGCCGGATGAGACGGCGCGCGCCATGACGCCGGACGGCTTCTTCCGCACCGGCGACGCCGCTGTGATGGAGCCCGATGGGCAGATCCGCATCGTAGACCGGATGAAGGACATGATCCTCGTCTCTGGATTTAACGTCTATCCGAACGAGGTCGAGGATGTTCTGGCCGCTCATCCCGGCGTGCTCGAATGCGCGGTGGTGGGCGCGCCGAGCGAGGATAGCGGCGAGATGGTCGTGGCCCACGTCGTCCTGAAGGATCCAACCGTTTCGACGGACGCCCTTCGGGCGTATGCCCGCACGCAACTCACCGGCTACAAGGTGCCGCGTCGCGTCGTGCTGCGCGACACCCTGCCCAAGACCAATGTCGGCAAGGTACTGCGCCGCGTCCTGCGCGACGAAACCCCTCAGGCCTGATCTCCGTAACCGGGGACGCGGCCGATCGCGCCAGCGCGTTCGGTAACCGAGCGGCTCCGATCGCCGAATGGTGAGGTTGCGACGCTTGCACCCCCGTCGGCACGTGCCGATCTGTGGGTTGTGCGCATGTGGTAGGCGAGGAGAGAGCCATGTTGATCAGGCGCAGGCACGGATGGGAGATTCCGGAGCATCTGGCCACCCCCGAGGCCGTGTTCCTGAGCCGGCGCGCCCTGATCGGCGCAGCAGCCGGACTGGCCGCCGGCTCCCTCCTCGGCAATCGGGCCGCCATCGCGGCCGTTGGAGATACAGCGCTCTATCCGGCAGAGCGCAATTCCACCTATACGCTCGACCGTCCAGTCACGCCCGAGCGCTTCAGCGCCGATTACAACAACTTTTACGAGTTCGGAACATCCAAGTCCGTGTTGCCGGCCGCGAATGCGCTCAAGACAAAGCCTTGGATCCTGAAGATCGACGGCCTCGTGGAAAAGCCGTTCGAGATCGGCGTCGACGACCTGATCCGGAAAGTCGGTCTGGAGGAGCGGCTCTATCGGCATCGCTGCGTCGAGGCTTGGTCGATGGCCGTGCCGTGGACAGGCTTTCCGCTCTCGAAGCTGGTGTCACTCGCCAAGCCGACGTCGGGCGCGAAGTACATTCGCTTCGAAACCTTCATGGACAAGGCCATGGCGCCTGGCCAACGGGCGTTCTTCTATCCCTGGCCCTATACCGAGGGGCTGACGCTGGCAGAAGCGGCCAACGATCTGGCTTTCATAGTCACAGGGGTCTACGGCAAGCCGCTCCCCAACCAGTTCGGCGCGCCGATCCGCGTCGCGGTGCCGTGGAAATACGGTTTCAAGTCGGCCAAATCGCTCGTGAAGGTCTCGTTCACCGCTGAGCGCCCGAAGACCTTCTGGGAGGGACTTCAGGCGTCCGAGTACGGATTCTGGGCCAACGTGAACCCTGCGGTGTCGCATCCGCGCTGGAGCCAGGCCAGCGAGCGCGTGCTCGGCAGCGACGAACGCGTGCCGACGCTGATCTACAACGGCTACGGCGAGCAGGTGGCGGGGCTTTACAAGGGCCTGGAGGGCGAGCGGCTGTTCGTGTGATCCGCCAGATGCGGCTCGACAGACGGCCCTGGCAGCGCATCGTCCACCGAAGCGCTCAACGACTCGGCGATGAAACCGATTCCGGGACGACAGCCAAAGCGGGCGTGGCGCTTGCGCGACCGTTTGGCCGCCTGTTTTGGTGTCCGGTGGAATAGCTCGGCCGATCGTCCTTCGCTTGGCGATCAGGTTTCGCCGGGACCAAGCGTCCGCGCAGTCAGACGCCCGGGCGCCCACGGTGGCGGAGGAGGCGACAGGAATCGTGAGCAGGACCGCTGCGCCCATCGATCCGTCTCCGAAGGAGGATCGGAGAGGATCATCTCACGCTCAGTACGTCCAACGTTGCGCCTTCGAGACCAGAAAATCGCGAAACGCCTGCACCCGGGCAACCGAGCGCATCTCCTCGGCATAGACGAGATAGCTCTCGAGGCTCGGCATCTCGGTATCGCGCAGCACCTGCGTGAGTTGCTGGCCGCCATCCACCGCATAATCGGGCAGGATGCCGATTCCAGCGCCGGCCTCCATGGCGCGCTGGAGTGCGCCGATGTTGTTCACGGTCAGGTGGACGTTGCGCCGCTCGCGTCCCTCACGCCCGGCATCGGCCAGCCAGTGAGCGGCCAGCAGGTAGGACGGCTCATTGCCTCCAAACGAGACGAGGCGGTGATCGTCGAGATCGTCGATGCTCTTGGGTTCCCCGAATCGCTTGACGTAATCGACGCTCGCGAACGCATGGTAGTGCACGGTGAACAGCCGGCGCTGGATCAGATCCGGCTGGGCCGGTCGACGCATGCGGATCGCCACGTCCGCCTCGCGCATGGCGAGGTCGAGTTCCTCGTTGGTCAGGATCAGCTCGATGCGCACGTCCGGGTAAAGGTCGAGGAACTCGCCGACCCGCTGCGACAGCCAGGACGTGCCCAGTCCCACGGTCGTCGTCACCTTCAGGTCGCCGGTCGGCCGCTCTGATGTCTCCACCAGACGCGCCCGGGTGTTCTCCAGACGCAGTTTCATGTCCCGGGCGGCCCGGAACAGAAGGTCGCCCTGCTCGGTCAGGATCAGGCCACGAGCATGGCGATGGAAGAGGGGCGCTTTCAGTTCACGCTCGAGGGCGCTGATCTGGCGGCTTACGGCCGATTGGCTGAGCCCGATATCGTCGCCCGCCTTGGTGAAGCTGCCCGCCTCTGCGACGTTCAGGAAAATCCGGATCTTGTCCCAATCCAAGGCGAGAACCCCCACCACCGCGAACCCGCACCCCATGCCCGGCACGGATCACCTGCGCCGCGCCTCGGGCGAAGCACCGAGCGGACTGCACCGCATCGCCGTCGAGCAGACGCGTCCGGCGCCGGATAGGCATGCAACCGCCGCAACCCCGCCCAGTCAGAACCCCTATGCGCCCGGCGCATGGTCGGACGCAAGCGTTCGCTTTCGGAAGTTGTTGACGGTCCTGCCCTTCGGCCCCTGTCTGGCTGAGGCGGGATCCTATTCGGCCGCGGCGGCCCGCGCGGGACTCTCGCCGATCTCCAGGTTGGCGAGAAACTTCTCGGCCTCAAGGGCGGCCATGCACCCCATGCCGGCGGCCGTGATCGCCTGCCGGTAGACATCATCGGTGACGTCGCCCGCGGCGAAGACGCCCGGGACGTCGGTCTCGGTGGTGCCGGGCGTCACGGACAGGTAGCCGCCATGACGCATTGGCAACTGACCCTCGAAGATCGCGGTGGCCGGCTGGTGCCCGATCGCCACGAACACGCCGTCGGCCGGAACCTCGCTGAGGTCGCCCGAGCGCGGATCCTTGAGCCGGACATGGGTGACCGTCGGTGCGGGCTTCTGCACGCCGCAGACCTCCGCGACCTCGCGGTGCCACAGCACCTCGACATTGGGATGCTTGAACAACCGTTCCTGCAGGATCCGTTCGGCCCGGAAGCTGTCGCGACGATGGACCACCGTGACCTTTCTGGCGATGTTGGCGAGGTACAGCGCCTCCTCGACCGCTGTGTTGCCGCCGCCCACCACCACGACTTCCTTGCCGCGGAAGAAGAAGCCGTCGCAGGTCGCGCAGGCCGAGACGCCGGCACCCTGGAATGCTGCTTCGGAGGGCAGGCCGAGCCACTTCGCTTGAGCCCCGGTGGCGATGATCAACGCGTCACAGGAATAGGTCTCGCCGGAATCGGCCTCCAGCCGGAACGGCCGCTGCTTGAGATCGACCCGGGTGATGTATTCGGAGACGATCCGGGTGCCGACATGCTCGGCCTGGAGCCGCATCTGCTCCATGAGCCACGGACCCTGGATAGCCTCGGCGAATCCGGGATAGTTCTCCACGTCGGTGGTGATCATCAGCTGGCCGCCCGGCTGGAAGCCAGAGATCAGCAGCGGCTCGACCATGGCGCGGGCCGCATAAATCGCAGCCGTGTAGCCGGCGGGTCCGGATCCGATGATCACCAGCTTGGCGTGGGTATGGGCCATCTCTCTCGTCCCCTCAGGCCGGTCCGGCCGCACGGCGGGCATCATAGGCATCGGCGAGCGCCCGCGCGATCACCGGCGTGGCATCGATCGGCTTGTACTGCAGATCGACCAACCGGCCGGTGAACGGCCGCAGCGCACCGGCGATCGCCAGACCGGCGAACATCCGCCGGTGCCGGATATAGGTGCGCGGCAGGTCGAACAGCAGCACGGGCGCGCCGGTGGCCACCGCCTCGCTCACCATGTTGGCCGAATCCGAGGTCACCACGATCGCCTCGGCCAGCGCCAGCATGGCCACGTAGGGGTTTTCGCCGGAGCCGTCCCAGAGGAACCCCCCGGTCTCGGCCGCGAGCGCCTTGACCGCGTCGCGGAGCGGGTTCGGCGTCCGACGGGAAATCGTCACCATGAGCCGGCAGCCCTGATCGACCAAGCCGCGCAGATCCTCGACGAGGCGCAGCATGTCGGTCTTGCGGTAGCTCAGGTGTCGGCTGTCACCGCCGACCAACACCGCCACTCGGGGTCCGTCGAGACTTGCGAGCCGCGGATCGGGCCGGGCCCGCGCCGCGGCGAGGCGGGCTGCGGTCACGAGGTGCGGCGCGGTCAGGGTTGTGAAGACGTTGGGGCCGCGCAGATCGTCGTAGTCCGGCACCCAGATGAAGTCAGCGCTGTCCTCGCCGGTACGCGGGTCCTTCAGGAACGCCGTGAAGGTCCGGCCGCCGGTGGCGCGCCGCACGGACCGGAGATACGGCACCGCCCGGCGGCCCGAGGCAATCAGCAGGTCCGGATATGGGCCTGTGAGGGCGCCGCCGCGGCGGCGCGGGCCCTGCCGCGGATCGATCGGTCCCCAGGGGGCAAACCAGCCGAACGGGCCGGAGGCGGGGATTTGCCGGATGTCGAAAGTCAGTCCCAGCGTCTCGGCGATGCCGACGCACTGGTTCTCGTCACCGGCCTTGCCGTCGGTGACGATCCAGGCGCGAGCCCGGGAGAGTTCGGGAAGGGTCTCCTGCTGTGGGGTAGCGCGGGCGAGCGGGGCAGATCCCACCTCCGACGCGTCGATGCTTCGCATGCTCCTCACCGGAAACGCCTTACACAGCGGATGAGCCGGGGCTAATCCCGCGGCAGGTCGCGGGCGAGCCACTGGGCGTAGATATCGGCGATGGCTGCCAGACGCCGCGCTTCGAATTGCGGGTCGTACCAGGCGCCGCCGTAGCTGGCCGGCGTGGCGGTCATCTGCGGATGCCGCCCGAGCACCTGCCCGTTCCCGCCGACGAGGAGCGCCTCGCCCTCCAGATAATCGGTCTGGACATTGCCGCCGATGCCCAGCCGACCGCCCCCGCCGACATAGGGCCGCAGCGACAGGCCGCTGACCACGACCACCAGACGGGGGCCGCGCCCGCCGATCCGGCCAGCGAAGCTCTTGCGCAGGGCTTCGGTCAGGTCGGCGGCCAGAGCCTCGGCCTGCAGGCCGGCGCCCTTGTCGAGCAGCGGCCGCACGTCGACGCGGACGTCCGAGAACTGCGCGGTCGGCGGAAAATCCTCGGCCGCGGCGGCACCCGCGCACGCACAGAGCAGGAGACCGGCGAGCCGGCTCCAGGAACGCGATGCCATTGCGTTCAGCCGCCGTACCGGACGCCGACGACCTCATAGGACTTGCCGCCGCCCGGCGTCGTGACCTCGACCGTGTCGCCGACGCCCTTGCCGATGAGCGCGCGGGCGATCGGAGAGGTGATCGAGACCCGGCCGGAGCGTACGTCCGCCTCTGGCTCGCCCACGATCTGGTAGGTCTTCTCCTCCTCCGTATCCTCGTCGACGAGTTTCACGGTGGCGCCGAACTTGATCTTGTTGCCCGAGAGCTTCGAGACATCGATGATCTCGGCGCGCGCGATCATGCTCTCCAGCTCCATCACGCGCCCCTCATTGTGGGACTGCGCCTCCTTGGCGGCGTGATACTCGGCGTTCTCGGAGAGGTCGCCGAGTGCGCGGGCTTCCGCGATCGCCTGGATGATGCGCTGGCGCTCCACCTGCTGGCGGTGCTTCAGCTCTTCTTCGAGGGCTGCGAAGCCGCGCACCGTGATCGGAACCTTGTCTATGGTCATCGTCTCGCGCCACAATGAAGAGGCCCGGCCGAGAGTGTAGCACTCCCTCCGGGCCACGAAATGAAGTCAGCGGACCCCTGAGGTTCAGGCCGCAAAGTATTCCTGCAACGCACGGACCTGGAGATCGCCCTCTAGATAGGCCTTGATCCCTTCGGCTGCCGCCATCGCGCCGGCTAGAGTGGTGTAATACGGCACCTTATGCAAGAGGGCCGCGCGCCGGAGAGAACGCGAGTCCGAGAGCGCGCCGGCACCCTCGGTCGTGTTGAGCACGAGCTGGATATCGCCGTTCTTGATCGAGTCGACCACGTGCGGTCGTCCTTCGAGGACCTTGTTGATCCTCTCGGTCGGAACCCCGTTCTCGACCAGGAAGCGCTGCGTGCCCCCGGTCGCCAGGATCGAGAAGCCGAGATCGGACAGGAGCTTCATCGTCGGCAGGATCCGGGACTTGTCGGCGTCGCGCACCGACACGAAAACCGTGCCTGAGCGCGGGACCTGCGTGCCAGAGCCGAGCTGACTCTTGGCGAAGGCGACGCCGAAGCCGGTATCAAGCCCGATCACCTCACCGGTGGAGCGCATCTCCGGTCCGAGCAGGACGTCGACGCCGGGGAAGCGGGCGAAGGGAAACACCGCCTCCTTGACGGCGATGTGCGCGAGTTCCTTGCGCTTGAGGCCGAAGCTCGCGAGCTTCTCGCCGGCCATCACCCGGGCCGCGATCTTGGCGATCGGCTCGCCGATCACCTTGGCGACGAACGGCACTGTCCGGGAGGCTCGTGGGTTCACCTCCAGCACATAGATGTCGCCGTCTTTGATAGCGTATTGGACGTTCATCAGGCCGCCGACCTTGAGGGCCAGCGCCATCGCGGTGGTCTGCCGCTCCAGCTCGGCGATGGTCTCCGGGGACAGCGAGCGCGGCGGCAGCGAGCAGGCCGAGTCGCCCGAGTGGATGCCGGCCTCCTCGATATGTTCCATGATGCCGGCGATGAACACGTCCTGGCCGTCGCAGACCGCATCCACATCGATCTCCACCGCGTCCGACAGGTAGCGGTCGAACAGCAGCGGGTTCTTGCCCAGCACCGTGTTGATCTGCCCGGTCTTGTCGTTGGGATAGCGGGCGACGACGTCGGACGGAATCAGGCTCGGAAGCGTGCCCAGCAGGTAGTCGGCGAACTGGCTCTCGTCGCGGATGATCGCCATCGCGCGTCCGCCCAGCACGTAGCTCGGGCGGACCACGAAAGGCAGGCCGAGTTCCGAGGCGATCAGCCGGCTCTGCTCCACCGAGTAGGCGATGCCGTTCTTCGGCTGCTTCATCCCGAGCTTGTCGAGGAGCCGCTTGAACTGGTCCCGGTCCTCAGCGAGGTCGATCGCGTCCGGGGAGGTGCCGAGAATCGGCACGCCGGCGGCTTCGAGGGCGCGGGCGAGCTTGAGCGGCGTCTGGCCGCCGAACTGCACGATGACGCCGTGGAGCGTGCCGGCCTGCCGCTCGGTCTCGATGATCTCGAGCACGTCCTCGGCGGTCAGCGGTTCGAAATAGAGCCGGTCCGAGGTGTCGTAGTCGGTCGAGACCGTTTCCGGGTTGCAGTTGACCATGATGGTCTCGTAACCGGCGTCCGACAGCGCGTAGCAGGCGTGGCAGCAGCAATAGTCGAACTCGATGCCTTGGCCGATCCGGTTCGGGCCGCCGCCAAGGATGATGATTTTTTTGGCGTCCGTCGGCCGCGCCTCGTCCGCCACGGTGCCGGCGAACGGGGCCACGTAGGTCGAATACATGTAGGCCGTCGGCGCCTTGAACTCGGCGGCGCAGGTGTCGATGCGCTTGAACACGGGGCGGATGCCGAGTGCGCGGCGCTTGGCCCGCACCTGGGTCTCCTCCATCTTGGCGAGCACCGCGAGGCGCGAATCGGAGAAGCCCGCGGCCTTGAGTTGCCGGAACGCGCCGGCGGTGGCCGGCAGGCCGTGCGCCTTCACGCGGTTCTCCAAGTCCACGATCGCCTGGATCTGTTCCAGGAACCACGGATCGACCTTGCAGGAGGCGTGGACCTCCTCGTGGCTCACCCCGAGCCGCAGGGCCTGGGCGATCTTGAGGAGCCGGTCCGGCGTCGGCACGCCCAGAGCGGCCTTGATAGCGTTGTGGTCGTCGCCACGGCCGAGGCCCTCGATCTCGATCTCGTCGAGACCGGTCAGGCCGGTCTCGAGCGACCGTAGCGCCTTCTGCAGCGATTCCGCGAAGCAGCGGCCGATCGCCATGGCCTCGCCCACCGACTTCATGGCGGTGGTCAGCGTCGGCTCCGCGCCAGGGAATTTCTCGAAGGCGAAACGCGGGATCTTGGTGACGACGTAGTCGATTGTCGGCTCGAACGAGGCCGGGGTCGCACCGCCGGTGATGTCGTTCGCGATCTCGTCGAGGGTGTAGCCCACGGCGAGCTTGGCCGCGACCTTGGCGATCGGGAAACCTGTGGCCTTCGAGGCCAGCGCCGAAGAGCGCGAGACCCGCGGGTTCATCTCGATCACGATCATGCGCCCGTTCTCGGGGTTGATCGCGAACTGTACGTTCGAGCCGCCGGTCTCGACGCCGATCTCGCGGAGCACCGCGAGCGAGGCGTCGCGCATCACTTGGTATTCCTTGTCGGTGAGCGTCAGGGCCGGGGCCACGGTGACCGAGTCGCCGGTGTGCACGCCCATCGGGTCGATGTTCTCGATGGAACAGACGATGATGCAGTTGTCGTTCTTGTCGCGAACGACCTCCATCTCGTACTCCTTCCAGCCGAGCACGCTCTCCTCGATGAGCACCTCGTTGGTCGGGGAGGCGTCGATGCCGCGCTCGACGATGTCGAGGAACTCCTCGCGGTTGTAGGCGATGCCGCCGCCGGTGCCGCCCATGGTGAAGGACGGACGGATGATCGCCGGCAATCCGATCTCGGCCAGCGCGATCAGGGCCTGGCCGAGGGCGTGCTCGCCGTAGCGCTTGCGCCGCTCGGATTCGCCAGCCTGCCACTTGCGCTCGAAGGCCGCGAGGGCCTCGCTCTGCGCCTTCGGTTCGGACTGGGCCGCCTCGATCCTGGCAATCTCGGCGAGGTACTTCTCCCGATCCGCCTTCTTGGCGGCCGAGGCGTTGGCCAGGGCCGATTTCGGGGTGTCGAGCCCGATCTTGGTCATGGCGTCGCGGAAGAGGCTCCGGTCCTCGGCCTTGTCGATGGCCTCCGCCGTGGCGCCGATCATCTGCACGCCGTACTTGGCGAGCACACCCATCTTCTGCAGCGACAGGGCGCAGTTCAGCGCAGTCTGGCCGCCCATGGTGGGCAGGATCGCGTCGGGGCGCTCCTTCTCGATGATCTTGGCGACGATCTCCGGGGTGATCGGCTCGACATAGGTCGCGTCCGCCATGTCCGGATCGGTCATGATGGTCGCAGGATTCGAGTTCACCAGGACGATCCTGTAGCCCTCCTCGCGGAGCGCCTTGCAGGCCTGGGTCCCGGAATAGTCGAATTCGCAGGCCTGCCCGATGATGATCGGCCCCGCACCGACGATGAGGATCGAGGAGATGTCGGTGCGCTTGGGCATCTGTGGCCTTGTCAGGCCAAGCGCGCCCGATCGGGCACGGGTCTGATCGGCCCTGCTCTCGGACGCGCGTGGCGGGATTGTCGTTGAGCCCTGCGTTTACACGCCCGCAGCAATCAATGGAAGATCACGGTCGGACAGATCTCGAATGCGCCGTCGCGCCTCAGAACCCCGCGTGGAGGGCGGCCATCGCGCGATCGATGGAGAGATAGAAAATCCCGAAGGCGACCAGGGCGGCGGCGGCGAATTCGAGGGCGACGTTCGAGAGCGTCTGCGCCCGGCGCAGCATCTCGCGGCCGAAATACAGGGAGACCCAGGCCAGCGCGAGGACGGCGGGCATCGCGAACAGGTAGGACACCGTGCTCTCGACACGATCGAGGCCGCCCGCCGGATCGATAAGCGCCCGGATGTTGCGCACCCAGGGTGCGTAGACCGCTGCGTAGAGCGCGGTCATCCACGAAAGGCCGGCCGCGACGCCGAGATGGAAGGTGAAAGTCCGATGCAGGCGGGAGAAGTCGTCGCGTGCCTCGTCGATGGTCATCCGGCAATCCCCTGCGACGGAGCCGCCGCCGGTGAGCGCGGATGCGCCACCGTTCACGGGCCGTCAGAGGGGATCTTAAGCCGACCGATTCCGCGGATTTTGTGACTACGGCGCGGCCCGATTGGGATCACGCCGGCCGATCGGGCGTTCACGATCAGGCGTTTCTGGCCGTCTCCGGCTCACCCGAGCGCATCAGCGCGACGAAGCGCTCGAACAGGTAGTGGCTGTCCCGAGGGCCCGGCGAGGCCTCCGGGTGATGCTGTACCGAGAAGGCCGGTCGATCGGTCAGCGTCAGGCCGCAATTCGAACCGTCGAACAGCGAGACATGGGTCTCCACCGCGCTGGCCGGCAGGCTCGCGGGATCCACCGCGAAGCCGTGGTTCATCGAGACGATCTCGACCTTGCCGGTGGTCTTGTCCTTCACCGGATGATTCGCGCCGTGATGGCCCTGACCCATCTTCACGGTTCGGCCCCCGAGGGCGAGGCCCATGAGCTGGTGACCGAGGCAGATGCCGAAGGTCGGCACCTTCTCGTCGAGAATCCTGCGGATCACGGGAACCGCATAGGCACCGGTCGCGGCCGGGTCGCCGGGGCCGTTTGAGAGGAACACGCCGTCCGGCTTCAGCGCCAGGATCTCCTCGGCGCTGGTGGTAGCCGGCACCACGGTCACATCGCAGCCGGCCTGGGCGAGGAGGCGCAGGATGTTGCGCTTCACGCCGTAATCGATCGCCACGACCTTCAGGCCGTCGCCGGCGGCGCGCTTGCCGTAGCCGTCGCCCAGCGCCCAGACGGTCTCCGACCATTCCGAGCGCACGCGGCTCGTGACCGGCGGCACGAGGTCCAGCCCCTCCATGGGTGCCAGCGCCGCCGCACGCGCCTTCAGGGCCTCGCGGTCGAAGCGGCCCTCCGGGTCGTTGGCGATCACCGCGTTCGGCATGCCGTGGTCGCGGATGCGGGCGGTGAGCGCACGGGTGTCGACCCCGGTGATACCGACGATGCCCCGGGCCTTGAGCCAGCCGTCAAGATGCGACGAGGAGCGCCAGTTCGACGGCTTCGTCACCGCCGAAGCGATCACGGTACCGCGCACGCCCGAGGCGGGGGCCGCCTCCAGGCTCTCCAGATCCTCGTCGTTGGTGCCGACATTGCCGATGTGCGGGAACGTGAAGGTGACGATCTGCCCGGCGTAGGACGGATCGGTCAGGATCTCCTGGTATCCGGTCATCGCCGTGTTGAAGCAGACTTCGCCGTCGGCGATGCCGGTCTTGCCGATGCCGAAACCTTCCAGGATTGTTCCGTCGGCGAGTACGAGCAGGGCCGTCGCAACGGGCTCCGCCCAGGGCTCGGGTGCGTGCGCGGCGTCTTGCAGCATCGGGTCGGTCTCGCTTATGTCCGGCCGAAGGCAGGCGCCGGGGTGCGGCGTTCTCGGCAGTCGGCATGATCGTGTGCGGCGCTCTTAGCGAGCGGCCCGCGATGGGGTCAATGTGGCCCTGAGGCCGACAAGGCTCAACACCCGCAAACCGCAGGCCAGCCCGTCTAGCCCGTTGGAAGGTTTACCGAGATGCTGCGCGCGCGCTTCACGACCGAAATGAAGGAGGCCATGAAGGCCGGCGACAAGGAGAAGCTCGCCACCGTGCGGATGATCCAGGCCGCCCTCAAGGACAAGGACATCGAGGCCCGTGGCCTTGGCAAGGAGCCGCCGACGGACGACGAGATCCTGTCGCTTCTCCAGAAGATGATCAAGCAGCGCTCCGAATCGGCCGCGGTGTACGAGCAGGGCGGACGCCCGGAACTCGCCGGCAACGAGCGCGCCGAGATCGCGATCATCGAGGGGTTTCTCCCCAAGCAGATGGACGAGACCGAGACCCGGGCCGCCGTCGAAGCCGCGATCCTTGAGACGGGCGCGGCCGGACCCAAGGACATGGGCCGCGTCATCGCCGCGCTGAAGGGCACCTTCGCGGGCCGCATGGATTTCGCCAAGGCGAGCGGGTTGGTGAAGGCGGCGCTCGCGGCCAAGGGCTGAGGTTCAAGCCGCCGCGCTAGCGGTCGTTCCGCGCCTTTACATCGCTGTGCAAAACCGCGTCGATGCTGCTCTGGCAGCGGCACCGACGTGCCAGAAAGAAATCGAGCACGTCGGTGTCCAGCCGGATCGAGGCCGGCTCCTTGCGTGGAGGCACGGCCACCTCGGCATGGGCCCAGTCAACGCATATACGTGGCCAGGCTTTGGACGGCGCAGCTTAGGCGGTGGCCATCGAACCGGATGATCGGCGGCCGGCATTTCTCCACGCAATCCCCTGGTGGATTTCAGGCCGGCAAAGGCATCCGGGACTCCCGTACCCGCAACACGCTATATCTCGGGGTCAGACAATCGACCCGCAGGCCCCGTGCGCTACCCATCCCACATCCTGGAAGAGATCCGCGCCCGGCTGCCGGCCTCCTCCGTGGTCGGGCGACGGGTGCAGCTCAAGAAGGCCGGCCGCGAGTGGCGCGGCCTGTCACCGTTCAACGCCGAGAAGACGCCGTCCTTTTATGTGAACGACCAGAAGCAATTCTATCATTGCTTCTCGTCCTCGAAGCACGGCGACATCTTCTCCTTCCTGATGGAGACCGAGGGTCTGAGCTTCCCCGAGGCCGTCGAGCGGCTGGCCGGCGAGGCAGGCGTCAGCCTGCCTGCGCCCACGGAGGATACCCGCGCTTCCGAGACGAAGCGCGCCGGTGCCATCGAGGTCATGGAGATGGCCGCTCGCTGGTTCGAGGAGCGGCTGCGGGCGGGGCGGGGCAGCGAGGCCCGCGCCTATCTGGAACGCCGCGGGCTTAAGGACGAGACGCAGCGGGCTTTCCGGCTCGGCTACGCGCCGAACGACCGCTATGCCTTGCGCGACCACCTCGCCGGGCAAGGCGTCGACAAGGCGCTCATGCTCGAGCTGGGCCTTCTGGCCGGCGGCGAGGATGTCTCGGTCCCGTACGATTATTTCCGCGACCGGGTGATGTTCCCGATCACCGACACCCGTGGCCGGGTCGTCGCCTTCGGGGGGCGGGCGCTGTCCAAGGAGGTGCGCGCCAAGTACCTGAACTCGCCCGAGACGCCGCTCTTCCACAAGGGCCGCACGCTCTACAACCTCCACGGCGCCCGCAAGGCAGCGCACGAGCGCAGCTCGATCATCGCGGTCGAGGGTTACGTCGACGTGATCGCGATGACGCTGGCCGGCCATCCCGAGACGGTGGCACCGTTGGGCACGGCGCTCACCGAGGAGCAACTCGCTCTGCTCTGGCGCCACGCCGACGAGCCGATCCTATGCTTCGACGGCGACAAGGCCGGCCAGCGGGCGGCATTCCGGGCGCTCGATCTGGCCCTGCCGCTCCTCGAACCCGGCCGGTCGCTGCGAATCGCTTTGCTGCCCGGCGGACAGGATCCGGACGACCTGCTGCGCTCGGGCGGCGCCACGGCAATCGATCAGGTGCTCCATGCCGCCGTGCCGCTCTCCGAGCTTCTCTGGCGCCGCGCGCTGGAATCCGGATCGGCCGACACGCCTGAACGTCGTGCCGGCCTGACGCAGACGCTCCGTGCCACGGTGGCGACGATCCGCGACGAAACCGTGAGGCGCTATTACCGAGACGATATCGAGGAACGGCTGCGTACCCTGTCGCCGCGCGCCGCGCGGGCATCCGGTCCAGGTGGGAAAAGCCAGGGCCGCCGCTTCGTCCGACCGGGCGAGCCGGTCTCACCGCGCATCACCGGGAGCCCCAGCGCCTCAATGACCGCCTCTGCGGGCTTCTCCGGGGCGGCGCCGGTGCGCGAGGCGGTGATCGCCGGCACACTGCTGGTCCACCCCGAGATGCTCGTAGAATTCGGTGACGAGGTCGCGGAACTCGACTTCGAGGATTCGGATGCCCGGGCGGTCCTGTCGGTCCTGGTCGCCTGCGCCGCCGAAAATAGTCAGACGGACGTCGAGATGTTGCAAAACCGCATCACACGCTCGGGCCTCGCTGAGGCGGCCGAGCGAATTCTCACCCTCGCGCGTTCACGGGACCGGATTACGCTGTCGCCGCACGCCGATCCGCAGCAGCGTGCGGACGCACTCAGACAGGCGATGATCTTGCACCGGCAGGCTGGCGCGCTACATAGCGAACTTCGTCAAGCACGGCAGGCGTTTGAGAACGATCCCACTGATGCCGGTTGGGCATGGCTGTGCGAAGTCAAGGCGAGGCTGGAGACCGTCATCGCCGCCGAGGCTGAAGCCGACAAGCCGGTGTCGAGCGACTCGACCGCTGCATGATGGCTGTGCGATGGCGGTGGCGGCGGGGAGCGACCCGCCATAGTTAACAATCGGTCAAGCCTAAGGCTTGCATACGGAAACCGACGACTCAGGGCGACCGGAGCAATCCGGGGCCACTCTCACTATCGCGGCGCCAACGGCGTGGACCGGCCTATCTCAGGCCTCCGCAGCGCGCCGCATCCGAAACAATAGGCTGATCATGGCGACGAAGGCAACGGAACGGGACGAGACGGACGCTGCCCCCGAGCAGCAGACCGACGGGCCGCTCCTCGACCTGACGGATGCTTCGGTCAAGCGGATGGTCAAGCTCGCCAAGAAGCGTGGCTACGTGACCTACGAGGAGGTCAACGAGGTCCTGCCCGAGGGTCAGTCCGACCCCGATCAGCTTGAGGATGTCCTGTCCCAGCTGTCGGAGATGGGCATCAACGTCGTCGAGGCCGAGGAAACCGACGAGACAGCCGCGGGCGAGAAGACCGCGAACGGCGCCGACGGCGACGAGGAGGAGGCCGAGGGCGGCGAGGTGGCCGAGGTCGCGCCGGCCCGCGCCGTCACGGTCGCCACGACCACGAAGGAGCCGACCGATCGCACCGACGATCCGGTGCGGATGTACCTGCGCGAGATGGGCTCGGTGGAGCTGCTCTCCCGCGAGGGCGAGATCGCGATCGCCAAGCGCATCGAGGCCGGCCGCGAGGCGATGATCGCCGGGCTGTGTGAGAGCCCGCTCACCTTCCAGGCGATCATCATCTGGCGGGACGAGCTCGTGGAGGGCAAGGTCCTCCTGCGCGACATCATCGATCTCGAGGCCACCTATGCCGGCCCGGACGGCAAGAACGCCCCACAGATCGCCGATGGCGAGGAAGGGGCCGAGGATGCCGAGCCGCCGGCGCCCCCGGAGGGCGGCGACGATGAGGACGACCTCGAGAACAACGTCTCGCTCGCCGCGATGGAAGCCGAGATCAAGCCGCGCGTTCTGGAAACGTTTGACGCGATCGCCGCCAACTACCGCAAGCTGCGCAAATTCCAGTCCGAAGGCACCGAGCGCAAGGCGGCGGGCGAGAAGAACACCCCCGCCCAGGACCAGAGGCAGATCGAGCTGAAGGACATCGTCGTCGCCGACGTGAAGTCGCTGTCGCTCAACAACAACCGCATCGAGGCGCTGGTCGGCCAGCTCTATTCGATCAACAAGCAGCTGATCGGCCACGAGGGCCGGCTGATGCGCTACGCTGAGAGCCACGGCGTGGCTCGCGACGAGTTCCTGCGCCACTACCAGGGCTACGAGCTCGATCCGAACTGGATGGAGCGCGTCGGCACCCTCGGCGGCAAGGGCTGGAAGAACTTGGTCGAGCGGGGCTCGAAGCAGGTCGCCGAATTGCGCGCCCAGATCCTCGACCTCGCCTCCGAGACCGGCCTGGAGATCGGCGAATACCGCCGCATCGTCAACATGGTCCAGAAGGGCGAACGCGAGGCCCGGCAGGCCAAGAAGGAGATGATCGAGGCCAATCTGCGCCTCGTGATCTCCATCGCCAAAAAGTACACGAACCGGGGCCTTCAGTTCCTGGATCTGATCCAAGAGGGCAACATCGGCTTGATGAAGGCCGTCGATAAATTCGAGTATCGCCGCGGCTACAAGTTCTCGACCTACGCCACGTGGTGGATCCGGCAGGCGATCACCCGCTCGATCGCCGACCAGGCCCGCACGATCCGCATCCCGGTGCACATGATCGAGACGATCAACAAGATCGTCCGAACGTCGCGCCAGATGCTGCACGAGATCGGCCGCGAGCCGACCCCGGAGGAGCTGGCCGAGAAGCTGGCGATGCCGCTCGAGAAGGTCAGGAAGGTCCTGAAGATCGCCAAGGAGCCGATCTCCCTCGAGACGCCGATCGGCGACGAGGAGGACAGCCACCTCGGTGACTTCATCGAGGACAAGAACGTCGTCCTGCCGATCGACGCGGCGATCCAGAGTAACCTGCGCGAGACGACGACCCGCGTCCTGGCGTCGTTGACCCCGCGCGAAGAACGCGTGCTGCGCATGCGATTCGGCATCGGCATGAACACCGACCACACTCTCGAAGAGGTCGGCCAGCAATTCTCGGTGACCCGCGAGCGCATCCGCCAGATCGAGGCCAAGGCCCTGCGCAAGCTCAAGCACCCCTCGCGCAGCCGGAAGCTCCGGAGCTTCCTGGACAACTGAGCCCCCGTCGCGGTTTTTCGCGGCGCCTCTCCCCCGACCGCGTTGCCAGGACGCTGCGCGGCACCCACCTTGGCGCCATGCTCGAACGCCGCCCGCCAACGCCCGGATTGCCGACGGCCTTCGCGGACGGCTCCGAAGCCGACGACGTTCCCTTCGGTGCGCTTCAGCCCTCCGTGGGGATCCGTGACTGGCTGCTGGGCGAGGGCGCCCGGATGCCCAACGCTGAAGACATGCTGTCCGGTCTGGCCGAGCGGCTGATCGCCGTCGGTGTGCCGGTCGATCGGGCCTCCACGGCGATCGACACCCTGCATTCGGAGTATGCCGGGGTCGGCCGGGTCTGGACCCGGGACGGCGGCACCAGCATGCGCCTGTTCCCGCACGGGAGCCGCTCGCAGGAGGCCTACCTCAACAGTCCGTTCCACACGGTCCACGAGACCGGCGAATGGCTGATCCTCGACCTGTCCGAGACGCCGGACGACGCCTACGCGATCATCCCGGACCTGAAGGCCGGGGGCTACACGCACTACGTGGTCGCACCGCTGTTCTTCACCAACGGCACCAAGAACGGGATCACCTTCGCAACCCAGGTGCCGGAGGGCTTCCGCGACGAGGACATCGCGATCCTGCGCTTCGTCATGCCGGCGCTGGCCGCCGTGGCGGAGATGCGCGTCCTCAACAAGCAGCTCGATCATGTGCTGCGGCTCTATGTCGGTGACGAGCCGCACCGGGCGATCCTAGCCGGCGACATCCGCCGTGGGCAGGTGACGCGGATCCGCTCGGCGATCCTGTTCGCCGACATGCGCGACTACACCAGGACCTCCGCCGACATGACCCCCGAGGAGGCGGTGGGATTGCTCAACGTGTTCTTCGATTGCCTGGTGCCGCCGATCGAGCGGGAGGGTGGGGAGGTCCTGAAGTATCTCGGCGACGGCCTGCTGGCGATCTTCCGTGAATCCGGGGACGACCTGGGCGGGGCCGCCAAGGGCGCGCTCACGGCCGCCCAGAACGCCCTCGCAGCCCTCGACGAGGCCAATGCGCTGCATCAGTTCTCGGTGCCGGTGGCCGCCGGGATCGCGCTCCACCACGGCGAGGCCGCCTACGGCAATGTCGGCTCCGGCTCCCGGCTCGACTTCACGGTGATCGGTCGGGACGTGAACCTCGCGAGCCGGATCGCCCGGCTGAACCGGCTGCTCGGCGAGCCGCTTCTGATGTCAAAGCCATTCGTGGATTTCCTCTGGGGGGACCCGGTTCCTCTCGGTGAACACGTACTCGATGGGTTCCGGGAGCCCATGGCGGTGTTCCGCCCGAAATTCCTCCGGCCCCGCCCCCCGAACTGACGGGGCTCAACCGCGCAACGCCGGGGTTGACCCACGCGGCGCGGAAGACCAAATCTGTCTCCGTTCCAGGGAGATCCCCGGCAAGGGGCTGAGAAACCGCTGGCACGTCCGTCAGGACCTGCGGCGCGGAAATCCTTCGAACCTGATCCGGCTCATACCGGCGTAGGGATTGGACCGCGGCCGCCTCAGAGGCAGGCCACAGCTTCTCACCGAAGCGCACGGCCCGATTTCCGCGACGGAATCCCGCGGAGACGACATTGTCCTTGGACCTCCCAGATTCACCCATCGGACGCCGCCGCAGCCCTCCGGGCCTCGCGCTGCAGACCGCGCTTCCTGCACGCGCCGACATCGTCGTGGTGGGGGCCGGGCTGATCGGCCTGTCGATCGCGTGGCGGCTGGCGCGCGCGGGCCGCGCGGTGGTCGTCATCGAGCGGGCGACGATCGGGGCCGGCGCGAGCCTGGCCGCCACCGGCATGCTGGCGCCGGCCGCCGAGCACGAGCCCGGCTCGGACCCGCTGCTGCCGCTCGCTCTCGAATCGCTCCGACAATGGCCGGGCTTTCGCGACGCGCTGGAGGCGGAATCGGGCCTCTCGATCGACTACCGGCCGGACGGGACCCTGGTCCTGGCGATCGGCCGCGACGAGGTCGAGCGCCTGCGCTTTCGATACGACCTGCAGCGTCGCTCCGGCCTCGACGCCGCGTGGTTGCCGGGGAGCGAGGTGCGGCGGCTGGAGCCCGGCCTGCGCCCGTCCGTCACGGCCGGCGTCCATTGCCCGCTGGATCATCAGGTGGATCCGCGCCTCGTCATGGCCGCGCTGGCCGAGGCCTGCCGGCGCGCAGGCGTGACCCTGGTGGAGGGCACCCCCGTGACCGGGCTCGACTGGTCGGGCGGCAGGGTTACGGGCATTGGAGCCGAGGGCCGGACCGTCGTGGCCGACACGGTGGTTCTGGCTACGGGCGCCTGGAGCGGGGAGGGTGGCCTGCTCCCGGATGCGCTCGCCCTGCCGGTGCGTCCGCTCAAGGGCCAGGCGCTGGCGCTGCGCACCACCGTCCGGACCGGCACGCTCAACCGGATGGTCTGGACCGAGCAGGTCCACATGGCCCCGAAGAGCGACGGTCAGCTGATCGTCGGCGCCACCGTGGAGGATTGCGGCTTCCGGCCGGGGGTCACGGCCGGCGGCCTCTATGCGCTGCTGGAGGGCGCGCGGCGGGTGCTGCCGGGCATCGAGGAGATGGAGGTGGAGGCCGTCTGGAGCGGCTACCGCCCGACCTCGGACGACGACGCGCCGATCATCGACGAACTCGCGCCGGGCCTCGTCGCCGCCACCGGCCATCACCGCAACGGCTATCTGCTCGCCCCCGTCACCGCCGAGGCGGTCGCCGAACTGGTGACGTGCGGCGCCCTGCCGGAGGTCGCCCGACCCTTCACCCGGGCGCGCTTCGAGCGCCCGGAGGCCCGGAGGGCCTCGGCATGAAGCTTATGGTCAACGGCGAGCCGCGCGAGCGCGCGGTCGAGACTGTCGAAGCCCTGTTCCGCGTCGAGGCGGAGGAGAGCGGCATCGAGAGCCCGCAGGGGGTCGCCATCGCGTTGAACGGCCGCGTGCTGCGCCGCCGGGACTGGGAGCGGACGCCGGTGGCCGAGGGCGACCGTATCGAGATCGTCCGCGCCATGCAGGGAGGTTGAGCATGGACCACAGTGTCACGCCGCAGCATGCCGGGCCCGCGGAGGACAGCCTCACCATCGCCGGAGTGAGTCTGTCGTCGCGGCTGTTCATTGGCACTGCGGGCTATCCGACTCAGGCGATCATGCGCGATGCCGTCCAGGCGTCCGGCGCCGAGGTGGTGACCGCCTCGATCCGCCGAGTCTCGCTCCAGGGCCACGGCTCGGACACGGTGCGGATCCTCGCGGGCAAGCGCTTCCTGCCGAACACCGCGGGCTGCGAGACCGCCCGCGACGCGATCATGACGGCCGAACTCGCCCGCGAAGCCCTCGACACGCCCTGGATCAAGGTCGAGGTGATCGGCGACCGCGAGACCCTCTACCCGGACGTCTCCGAGCTGATCGAGGCCTGCCGCCATCTCGTGGACGAGGGCTTCGTGGTCCTGCCCTATTGCAACGACGATCCGGTGGTGTGCCGGCGCCTCGAGGATATCGGTTGTGCCGCGATCATGCCGATGGGCTCGCTGATCGGATCGGGCATGGGCGTGGCCAACCCCGCCAATATCGAGCTGATCTGCCGCCGAGCCGGCGTACCGGTGATCGTGGATGCCGGGATCGGCACGGCGTCCGACGCCGTGATCGCCATGGAGCTGGGCGCGGCCGCCTGCCTGATCAACACGGCCGTCGCCAAGGCCGACGATCCCGTACGGATGGCACGTGCGATGCGGCATGCCGTCGAGGCCGGGCGCGACGCACATCTCGCCGGACGCATCCCGCGACGCGGCCGGGCCGACCCGTCGAGCCCGCAGCTCGGGCTGGTCGGCTCGTGAGCACGCTGCCGTCACGCCTGCTGGCGGTGACGGACCGGCACGGGCATCCGCGGCCTCTGGCAGAGACCGTGCAAGCGATCCTCGATGGCGGGGGGCGGTGGGTCTGGTTTCGCGACCGTGACATGGAGCCAGAGGCGCGGTGGCAACTCGCGACGGCGATCGCCGACCGGGTCCACGCGGCGGGCGGGACCCTCGCGGTCGGGGGCGACGTTGCCCTCGCCCTTGCTCTCGGGGCCGGCGGCGTGCATCTCGGCGGCGGCACTGGGCCCGAGGCGATCGTGGCGGCACGCACGACGCTCGGGCCGGGAGCGCTGATCGGCGTCTCGATCCACGCGCCGCACGAGGCCGACGGGGCCGCGGAGGCCGGCGCCGACTACGTGACGTTGAGCCCCGTCTATCCAACCGACAGCAAGCCCGGCTATGGCCCGGCCCTCGGCCCTGAGAGCATAGCGGCGGCTCGGCGCGCCGGCCTGCCCGTGGTCGCGCTCGGCGGTATCACGCCGGACCGGACACCCGCCTGCCGGGATGCGGGTGCAGCCTCCGTCGCGGTGATGGGCCGACTGATGCGCGCCGCCGATCCGGCCGCCGCCGCCAGCGCCCTCCTCGGCGCCTGGGACATTGCCGAGATCGAGCGCTCGGGAAACCCCTGAGGACAACCGATTACTTGGTCGTCAGCGGATGGCCGACCGGGAGCAGCACGAATCGATCGACATGCCCCGCGCCACCGATACCCGGGAGGGCAGCCGGACGCCTATTTGGCCGCGGCCGGTCCGTAGGGCGGCCGGGGGATCGCCCGGTGAGCGGCCCGGAGAGCGGCCGACCAGCGCTCGCGCAGGTCGTGGAAATAGCCCTCGCCGGCTTCGATCCGGTGGTTCACTTCGAGGTCGAGGGCATTGCGGCGCACGAGCGCGATGTCGATCGGCAGGCCGACGCCGAGATTCGACCGCATGGTCGAATCCATCGAGACGAGGCTCACCTTCAGGGCGTCGTAGAGCTCGGTCTCGAACTTCACCGCCCGGTCGAGGATCGGCTTGCCGTACTTGTGCTCGCCGATCTGCAAGAACGGCGCGTCGGTGCTGCACTCGATGAAGTTGCCGGCTGAATAGATCAGGTACAGGCGCATGGTGTCGCCGCCGATCTGGCCGCCGAACAGGAGCGAGATCGAGAACCGGATGTTGGCCGCCTCGAACCCGTCCTTCTCGATCGCCCGCACCTGCCGGATGGCGCGGCCCACCAGCTGCGCCGCCTGGAACATCGTCGGCGCCTCGATGAGCTTCTGGGCCAGCTCTCCCTCCTCGCCCGGCACCCCCTCTTCGAGCATGCTCAGCACCGACTGGGTGATCGACAGGTTGCCCGCCGACGCCAGCATCATCACGCGCTCGCCCGGCACGTTGAAGTGGTGCAGCTTGCGGTAGGTCGAGATGTCGTCGAGCCCCGCATTGGTTCGGGTGTCGGCGACCATCACGAGCCCATCCTCGACGAGGACACCGACACAGTAGGTCATGGGTTTTCGGCTCTCGCGGGTCGCCCCCGGCCTTCGTACAGCCGGGGATCGGTCTCGGGAATCAGGATTGCACGGCGGCCCTGCCTTGCTCGACCCGGAGCTTCACGTCCAGTGTCTCGGTCCCGCCTCCGGTGCGACTGCCACGGATCGGTGCCGCACCCAGATAGTCGAGGCCGGTGGCGACGCGGATGTAGCCCTCCGACGGGGCGTCCTCGTAGCACGGGTCGAACGCCACCCAGCCCAGGTCCGGCACCAGGGCCTCGGCCCAGCCGTGCGGGGCCTCCACATCCGCCTCGCCATCGTCGCGCGCGCGATAGCCCGCCACGTAACGGGCTGGGATGTCGAGATGGCGAGCGGCGGCTATGAAAACGTGGGTCAGATCTTGGCAGATCCCCTTACCAGCGGCGAACGCCTGCCCGGCGGGCACGCCGTTGGCGGCCGGGCCCGGCTCGTAGACCACCGCCCGGGGAACGGTGCCGAGCAGGCGGTGGAGGATCGCGAGCGGCGCGGGCTCGCCGTCCTTCGCCACGGCCTCGGCGAAAGCGTGCAGTTCGGGACTCGCCGCACAGAGGTCCGTCTCGCGGAGGTAGAATTCATCCGGCAGGCGCTCAACCGTGCCGCGAACAATTCCATGGGTGTGCTCGGTATCGACCTCACCGGTGACCCGAATGGTCAGCGCGTCCGCGGGTTCGTCCGGCGTGAACCAATGGACGATGTTGCCGAACCCGTCCTCGCGCGCGGTGAGGCGCCCGTCGATCGAGGTGTCGATACGCCAAGTCCGGACATATTGCCCGTCGTGGTCCCGCGGCGTCAGCCGCATGACCTGGACGAGGCCGCGGGCCGGCTGCTCATAGGTGTAGATTGTCTCGTGGACCACGCGGATGCGCATGCGCCGTGCCTGCCCGTCTTCGTCAGCCGACCAGATATTGCTTGGCGATGGCCTCGCCAACCTTGTTGTTCTCGGCGATGAACGCTTCGACGAACTCGTGCAATCCGGAGGCGAACACGCGGTCGATATCCTCGCTCTCCAGCTTGGCCAGCATGTTCCCGGCCAGGCGCTGGCTCGGGCCCCGGCGGCCATAGGCGTCGGCGATCAGGTCGAGATACTCGACGATCACGCCGTAGCAGTTGGCGAAGGAGCGGGGCATCTGCTTGTTGAGCATCAGGAGATCCGCCACCAGCAGCGGTTTCACGCTCTCGCGGTAGACCCAATGGTAGGCGTTGAAGGCGGAGACCTCGCGCAGGATCGTCGTCCACTGGAAGTAGTCCAGGCTGCCACCCACCGTCTCGTCGTGGGGCAGCAGGATCTGGTACTTCACATCCAGGATGCGGGCCGTGTTGTCGGCGCGCTCGATCGCCGTGCCGAGCCGGGTGAACCAGAAGGCGTCGTTGCGCAGCATCGTGCGGAAGGCCGAACCGTCGAAGGTCAGCGAGACGGTCTTCACCCATTCGAGGAAACGGCCGAACTCGTCGCGGCTCAGCTCCTTGCCGGCGTAGTTGCGCAGCTCGAGCCAAGCGCCATTGATCGCGTCCCACATCTCCGTGGTGAGCGCGGTGCGGACCGAGCGCGCGTTTTCTCGGGCCGCCTCGATGCAGCAGCGGATCGAGGATGGGTTGTGCGGGCTGAACGCCAGGAAGTCACAGACCGTGTCGGCGTTCACCACACTGTAATGCGGCTTGAACAGCTCCGGATCGCCGGCCGAGGCCAGGGCTGATTCCCATTCGTTGGTCTCGCCGCCGCCGTAGCTCGTCGGCAGCGAGGCCAGGCGATGGGCCGCGTCGAGGATGCGCGCGACGAAGTCGGCGCGCTCCACGTATCGCGAGAGCCAGAAGAGGTTGTCGGCAGTCCTGGAGAGCATTTGTCCTCAGCCAAGTCGTGCGGACCCGGAAGGCCGCGCCGCGGATCGCTCGAACGTCGTAAGCCTCAGGCGTCGAGCACCCAGGTGTCCTTCGTACCACCGCCCTGGCTCGAATTGACCACCAGAGACCCCTCTTTCAGCGCGACCCGGGTGAGCCCGCCGGGCACGATGCGGATCTGATCGGCGCCGTTGAGCACGAACGGCCGCAGGTCGACGTGGCGCGGGGCGACTCCGGAGGCCACGAAGGTCGGGCAGGTCGAGAGCGACAGGGTCGGCTGCGCGATGAAACCGTCTGGTGCGTGCTTGAGCTTCTTGGCGAAATCTTCGATCTCGCGCTTGCTCGCATGCGGCCCGACCAGCATGCCGTAGCCGCCGGAGCCATTGACCTCCTTCACCACCAGCTCGCCGAGGTTGTCCATCACGTAGGCGAAGGCATCCTTCTCGCGGCAGCGATAGGTCGGCACGTTGTGCAGGATCGGCTCCTCGCCGGTGAAGAACTTCACGATCTCCGGCATGTAGCTGTAGACCGCCTTGTCGTCCGAGATGCCGGTCCCGACCGCGTTGGCGAGCGTCACGGAGCCCCGCTCGTAGGCGTTCATCAGGCCAGGCACGCCGAGCACCGAGTCCGGACGGAAGACCAGCGGGTCCAGGAAATCGTCGTCGAGGCGCCGGTAGATCACGTCGACGCGGCGCGGTCCCTCGGTGGTGCGCATGTAGACCACGTCGTCCTTGGTGAAGAGGTCGGAGGCCTCCACCAGCTCGACACCGAGCTTGTCGGCCAGGAACGAGTGCTCATAGAACGCCGAGTTGTAGCGGCCGGGGGTCAGCAGGACCACCGTGGGGTCGCGCGTGGCCGAGACCGGGGCGAGGCTCCGCAGGGTTGCGAGCAGCGCGTCCGGATAGTTCTCCACCGGCGCCACCCGGTGCTTGGAGAACAGGTCCGGGAAGAGCCGCAGCATCACCTCCCGGTTCTCCAGCATGTAGGAGACGCCGGACGGGATGCGGGCGTTGTCCTCAAGGACGAAGAAGTCCTTCTCCCCGGTACGCACGATGTCGATGCCGGCCACATGCACGTAGAGATCGTGCGGGACGCGGAAGGAGCGCATCTCCATCCGGTAATGCGCGTTCCTGTAGACGAGATCCGCCGGGATGATGCCGGCCTTGATGCATTCCTGGGCGCCGTAGACGTCCTTCAGGAACAGGTTGATCGCGGTGACGCGCTGCTTGAGCCCGCGCTCCAGGAAATCCCATTCAGGCTTGGTGATCACACGCGGGATGATGTCGAATGGGATCAGGCGCTCGGTGGATTCGTTGTCGCCGTAGACCGCGAAGGTGATGCCGATCCGGCGGAACAGCAGCTCCGCCTGGCTCCGGCGGGTGTTGAAGTGCTCGGGCGGCGTGGTCTCCAGCCAGGTCTTCAGCTTGCCGTAGGCGTCGCGGACGGCAGCCGGGTCGGTGGCGCCGTTGCCGAGCCCGTTCATCTCGTCGAAGGCCGTCAAAGCCATTCCGCTTCTCCCTAACGCTCCCGCTCTTGAGGCAAGAGACGCGCCACGCCTCCAGGGCTATACGCGCGCTCGACAACGCTCAAGTCGCCTGGAGGATCAGATGAGTTTCATGCCTTTTAGGCTGGCATGACCGTTTCGACCTAGGATCACGTGGTCGTGCACGACGATCTTCAGCGGCGCCAGGACCTCCACGATCGCGCGGGTCATCGCCACGTCGGCCGCCGAGGGAGTCGGGTCACCCGAGGGGTGGTTGTGGGCCAGGATGATCGCAGTCGCCGAGAGTTCGAGGGCGCGGCAGGCGACCTCCCGGGGATAGACTGGCGTATGGTCGACAGTGCCGCGGCCCTGCACCTCGTCGGCGATGAGGTGGTTGCGCTTGTCGAGGAACAGGACGCGGAACTCCTCGCGCGGCGCGAACGCCATGGTGGCGCGCAGATACTCGCTGAGCGCGCTCCATGAGTTCAGAAGCTCGCGCTCGCGGATTGCGCCCCGGACGAGACGGCGGCCCGCCGCCTCGATCACCTTGAGGTCGGAGACGACGCCGGCGCTCACGCCCTCCACTTCCATAAGGCGCGCCGGCTCGGCGCTCACGACCTCGGCAAAGCTGCCGAATCTGCGGACGAGTGCCTTGGCCAGCGGCTTCACGTCCCGCCGGGGGATGGCCCGGAACAGGACCAGCTCGAGCAGTTCGTAATCGGGCAGCGCCTCGCCGCCCGACATCGCAAACTTCTCCCGGAGCCGTTCGCGATGGCCATGATAGTGCGGCGGATCCTTCGGAGCCGGAGCGGCCCCGGCGCTGTCGGCGAACGACCCCGTCTCTCCGTCATCCGGGAGCGGCGTCACGGCCGATCAGGCGGCCGGGTTCACGGGCTGGTGCAGCCCCTTCGGCGAGATCGTGAAGATCTCGACGCCGGTCTCGGTGACCGCAACGGTGTGCTCGAACTGAGCGGAGAGCGAGCGGTCGCGGGTCACCGCCGTCCAGCCGTCGGCCAGCACCTTCACCGCCGGGCGTCCTAGGTTGATCATCGGCTCGATGGTGAAGAACTGGCCGGGCTTGAGCGGCACGTCGTAGCTCGCCTCGACGTAGTGCAGGATCGTGGGCGCGTCGTGGTACGTGCGACCCAACCCGTGGCCGCAGAAATCGCGCACCACCGAGCAGCGCTCGCTCTCGGCATAGGTCTGGATCGCCCGACCGATATCGTTGGTCGAGCCGCCGGGCCTCACCGCCGCGACGCCGCGCATCAGCGCCTCGTAGGTGATCTCGCACAGGCGCTGCGCCTTGCGGGGAACCTCGCCGACATAGGCCATCCTGCTCGAATCGCCGTGCCAGCCATCGAGAATCAGGCAGACGTCGAGATTGACGATGTCGCCCTCGCGCAGGGGCTTGTCGTTCGGGATACCGTGGCAGACCACGTGGTTGATCGAGGTGCAGATCGACTTCGGATAGCCGCGGTAGAGCAGCGACGCCGGATAGGCGCCGTGGTCCATGGCAAACGTGTAGGCGAGGCGGTCGAGTTCCTCCGTGGTGACGCCGGGCTGCGTCGCCTCCATCAGAACGTCCAGGGCCTCGGCTGTGAGGCGGCCGGCCCGGCGCATGCCTTCGAAGCCCTCCGGGCCGTAGATCGGCGGCTCCGGGGCGCGGCGCGCGCCTTGCGCGCTGGCCTGTTCCTGTTGCATCGGCGGGACTTTTTGCGGCGTCGTAAATCGGGTGCCCGCTCTATGTACGGTGCGGGGCGCGGCAGGCCAAGCGGCGCGCGGGCCGGAGTCGGATCTGGCCGGTCGGGTGAGGCTTGCGCCGGCCGCGGGGCTGGCGGCATAAGCGGCCGCGAGGCGCCCGGGAACGCCGGGCAGATTCGCCCTGCGGTCGGATGCGGGGCAGGCGAGGGCCGTATGGCAGGCAAGGCGGTACCGCACTTCCACAACGAGCCGGGCGTGCCGGTGATCACGGTCGGCGTGAAGGAATTCATGTGCATCGGCGCGCTGCCGCCGTTCGACCACCCGCACGTGTTCCTCGACATGGGCGCCGAGACCGAGATCATCTGCCAGTACTGCTCGACGCTGTATCGCTACCGTGCCGGCCTCAAGGCCGACGAGGCGGATCCGCAGGCCTGCGTCTGGCACGACGCCGCCCCGGCCGCGGCGGAGTAGCGCGTCCGCCCTTGCCCTCCGACAGTCGACCTCCTTTGGATATCGGAATCGTCGGAGCCGGGATCGGCGGCCTCACGGCCGCTCTGGCGCTGTCGGATGCCGGTCACGCCGTCACGGTGATCGAGCGCCGGACCGGCTTCAGCGAGGTCGGTGCCGGGATCCAGATCTCGCCGAACGCGAGCCGTGTGCTCGCCGGTCTCGGCCTCTCGGCCGCCCTGCGCCGGGCCGCGAGCGAGCCGCCGGCCGTCGACGTGCGCGCGCTCGACAGCGGCCGCCGCATCGGCGGTGTGACCCTCGGCGCACAGGCGCAGCAGCGCTTCGGCGCGCCCTATTATGTGATCCACCGCGCCGACCTGCAGACCCTACTACTCGACGCGCTGCGCAGTCGCCCGGCCATCCGCCTGATGATGGGTCGTGCCGTCACCGGCCTTGCCGAGAGAGAGACGGGCATCGTCCTGACGGCCGAGAGCGGCAGCGGTGCGCAGAATTCGAATTTCGACCTCGTGGTCGGCGCCGACGGGCTGCATTCGCGTCTGCGCGCCCATCTCGATGCGGCGCCGCTCAGGCCGGGCCGCGCCGCCGCTTGGCGGGCGCTCGTGCCCAGCGAGGCGGTGCCGGAGGCGCTGCGCGGCCCGGCGACGGGCCTCTGGCTCGGGCGAGGCAGGCACGTGGTGCATTATCCTGTGCGGGGTGGCCGCGCCCTCAACGTCGTGGCGGTGGTACCCGAGGCGGTGGGCGACGAGGATTGGGGCCGGCTCGGAGAGCCCGCTGTCCTGCGAGCCCATTTCCGCGGCTGCGCCGGGCCGCTGCGCGATCTCCTGGGTCTGCCCGATTCCTGGCTGGTCTGGTCGCTGGCCGACCGGGCCGTGGCCCGCCCGCTCGCCCGCGGCCGGGTCGCGCTGATCGGGGACGCCGCGCACCCGGTCCTGCCCTACCTCGCCCAGGGCGCCGCCCTGGCGATCGAGGATGCCGCCGCTCTCACAGGCGCCCTCGCCGACCACGCGAACGTGCCCGCGGCGCTCGCCACCTTCGCGGAGAGCCGGACGGCCCGGGTGCGGCGCGTGCAGAAGTCCGCCCGCGCCAATGGCCGGACCTATCATGCCGGACGCCTCGTCGGCTTCGCCCGCAACGCCGTGATGGCCCGCCTCGGCCCCGAGGGCATGCGCGACCGCTACGCGTGGCTCTACGGCTGGACGCCTCCGGCTTGATCGCGCAGGGCTGCGCGGGTACCGAAGGCCGCGGGCGGACGTGGCGGAACCGGTAGACGCACGAGACTTAAAATCTTGCGGCCGCAAGGCCGTGCGGGTTCGAGTCCCGCCGTCCGCACCAGCCCAGCACCAACCGTGGCGCCCGCTGACCGCTCCGGCCTCTGCGGCGATCGAAGCGCCGGAAAGGCCGCGATCGCTCGAATGCGAGCGAAACCCGAAACCTCTGCTTCCCGTCTTCCGTGGCAGCGTCCGTGACGGGAGATGCCACGATGATCGACGCCCTACAGACCGCGACCGCCGGCATGACCCGGGCGACCGACCGGCTGGGGACGGCCGCCCGGACCATCGCCGCCAGTGGCGCCCGGGTCGGCGACACCGCCCTGCCGCCGGCTGCGCAAGTCGACCTGTCCAGCGCCGCCGCGGACCTGATCGGGTCGCAGACGTCCTTCGCGCTGAATGCCGCCGTGGCGCGCACCGCCGACCGCATGACCGGTAAGCTCCTCGACATCAGCGCTTGAGAAACAGACCCTATTCCGCGCGCACCGAATCGGCCGCTCCGATCGCGGGGACAGCGAGCCATGTCAGGATCGCAGCTGCCGCGAACAGCAGCGTGACGCCGATCAGGCGATAGGCCACGACCCCCACAAGCCCGCCGACGAGGAACGCCCCCACCGTCTGCAGATGAAGCCGCAGCTTCTGGGGATCGTGGGGCTTCAGTCCGCCGGGATCGCGCGCGCCATCGTCCAGCCAGCGCGCAAGCTCGATGCCGATGTCCGTGATCATGCCGGTGACGTGCGTGGTCCGGACGCGGGCGACCGAGATCTTCGTCACCGCTGCGTTCTGAAGCCCGAGGGCGAAGCTCAGGCCGAGCACGAGGGCTTGCCCCCGGGCCGGCTCCTGTAGCGGCAGCGCGACGAGCCCGATGACGGCGAGGAGGGCTGGCTCGGTGCAGACGCTGTATGCGTAGGCCCCTTGGCGGGCGCGGCGGCGGCCACGGCGTATCAGCAGGGTCGAGGACGCGGATCCCAGGACGAACAGGAGGACGAGCAGCAGAGCCTGCGCGGCCAGGGCGAGATCGCCCGTTCCGATCCGGTCGGAGATCGCCGAGACGTTGCCGGTCATGTTCGAGGCATAGAGGCCGGCGGCATAGAACCCTGCGGTGTTCAGCGCGCCGGCCACTGCCGCCAGGGACAGCGCAAGGTTTCGGTCGGCCTTGGGAGTGCGGGTCTCGCCGTCGTGAACAAGCATGGGATCGTCGATGGTCGGTGTCAGGATCGCCGTCAGGCCGCCCGTGCCAGATCGCCCTCGATCGCGGCAAGCGCCCGCTCCAGCGCCGCGAAGCAGAACGGGTCGAAGGCCGTGTCGAGGTCGGCGCGCATGATGCCCAGCGCCTTCGGCAGCGGCATCGCCGCCCGGTATGGCCGGTCCGCGGTGAGCGCGTCGAACACGTCCGCGACCGAGACGATCCGGGTCTCCAGGGCGATCTCCTCCGCCTTGAGCCCTCTCGGATAGCCCCGGCCGTCGAGGCGCTCGTGATGGGCGCCGCCGATCCGTGCCAAGTCCCGGAAGGCCGGTACGCGGGTCAGGATCGTCTCCGAAAGGAGCGCATGGGCGCGCATGTCCCGCCACTCGTCGTCATCGAGCTTGCCGGCCTTGTCGAGGATCGCGTTCGAGACGCCGAGCTTGCCGATGTCGTGCAGGAGCGCGGCCCGCCGGAGCCAGCGCCGGCGCTGCCCGTCGAGGCCGAGCTCGGCGGCCACCATGTCGGCATAGACGGCGACGCGCTCGGAATGACCGGAGGTGAAGGGGCTCTTGGCGTCGATCACCTGGGCGAAAGCCCGGGCGATGTCGTCCAGATAGTCCTCGTCGACCACGATGAGGCTCTGCGCCGGCTCTAGCGCCGAGACCGCCGCCTCGACGTCCCCGGAGCCGAGCGTTTCCCAGAAGTGCGGCGCAGCCGTGGCGCGGACGAAGCACGCGACGACATGCGGGTCGAACCACGTGCCGGAGCGGCTGCGGATCTCCGCAAGGGCCGCAGCGGGGCCGGCAGCGGTGTGGAATACGTCCGCCACCTGCGCCAACAGGGCGATGCGGGCGTAGAGCGGGATCTCCGGCCCGGCGCGATGATCCGGGCGTCCCTTGCCGTTCCAGTGCTCGTCCAGCCCGTGGATCGCCGCGCATACGGCGGCCGGAAAGCGCAGGCGCGCGGCGATCTCGGCGCCGCGCTGGCAGCGGGTCTGGATCAGGTCGTCGACGATCGTGCCGCCGTTCTGGAGGATGTTGAGCACGGCCCGGAAACGTTCGGCCAAGCCGGCCTTGAGTCCAGTATGCGAGAACACGAAGCCAAGCACCTTCGGCAGGCTGTCGCTGACAGTTTTAAAGTCGCGTTTGAAGCCGATGTCGTCGGACAGGTAGAGGGCGCAGATCCGAGCCGCGTTGCTGGAGCAGCCCAGGTCCTTCAGCATGATCGTGTAGTAGAGCTCCCACAGCTCACGGGTCGGGAGGCCAAGCGCGCGTCCGACATGCATCCCGATGAAGGTCGCGCGCACGCAGTGGCCCGCCGGCTGTCCCTCCGTGAGATCGAGGGCATGGCTCAGAGCCGCCAGGATGTCGGAAAGGCGAAGATCGTTCGAAGCGCCGCGGTCGACTTCGCAAAGTACCAGAGACATCCGTCCGCGATCCCGTCACAACCTACGGGACATTAGCGCGCTAGGAATGAACACGCCGTTGCGCGCGGTGACGCCCGCGTCGAAGAACGGCTCGCGTCCCCGTACAGGCGCGCGAGCCGGTCACGCTCACCAGTCGCGGCGGCCGCCGTAGCCGTGGTCGTAGCCCCAATCGTCATGCCACGCCCGGCGGGCGTAGCCGTAGCCGTAGCCGACCGGCACCCGATCGTAGGTGACGACCCGCCGGGTGGCGTAGACCGGGCCGTCGTCCTCAAAGGCGCGATAGACGGGGGCCGGCCGCACCACCACCGGCGCGGGCGCGTAGCCATAATCGGCATAGCCGTAGGCGGGCGCCGCGTGGGCCTGAGCCGCGGCCCCGAGCAGGGCGCCGGCCGCAAAGCCGCCGATGAGGCCTGCCGCGATGGCGCCGCCGCCGCGCGCCTCGGCGGCCGAGGAGGCCAGGGTGCCCGCGCCGACCAGCGCGGCGGCCGAGAGCAGAGCGATGCGTTTCATGACCTGTCTCCGAATGAAGCGCGGGGTCGCCGCGGCGCCCCGGATCACGGGAGACAACATCCCACAGCCGCGCTGCACGGCACCTGAAGCGCGTCTGCAGCGCTCGTTCAGCTCGCGCGGTCGTCTTCCGTACCGGGCGCCTCCCGGACATAGCCGCGCGAGATGAGACGGCTGCGCTCGCGGGTGCGCCGTTCGGCATCCATCAGGTCCGACAGGGCATCGGCGACTGCGCAACGGAGCGCGATGCCGGCGTCGCCGCCGGCGAAGCCGAGATAGGCAGCACTGATCGCCTCCACGGGGCAGGCGTGATCCTCTCGGGTGGCAATCGCCTGGGTCAGCATCAAGGTCTCCTTCGTTGCGCCCTGGAACGAAAAGAGAACAAGCCATAATGGTTAACGTTTGGTCAACGCCCCCGCGGGCACGCCCTCACGAACCGCCCAACCCTGTGGATAACGAGGATCGGGCTGCGCGCAGGCTGTGGATAGCGCGGTTCACTCGGGCATTCGGGGCAGCCGCTGTCCATCCGCGGGAATCGGATAGCGCGCCGCGTTCAGCTCCATAGCCAGCAGGGTGTAGTAGCCGGAGATCGCCGCCAGATCGACGATCCCGCTCTTGCCGAAACGCGCTTCGGCGCGGGCGAAGGTCGCGTCCGAGACGCGCTTGGACTCCTGCAACTCGGTCGTGAAATCGTAGACGATCGTCTCGTCCTCGCTCATCTGCGCGGGCCGGCGCCCGTCGCGGATCGCCGCGATGATCGCGGGGGCGATCCCCGTCTTCTCGGCGATGGGAGCGTGGACGTACCACTCGTAATCCTGCGTCCAGCGGCGGGCGGTGAGCAGGATCACCAGCTCCGAGAGCGTAGTGCCGATCTTCGGCTTGAACCGCAGGTAGTCACCCATCGACCGGGCGAGGGTCATCACCTCGGGCGAGTGCATCAGCGGCTCGAACGGGCCGAACGGCGGCTTGCCGCGGGCCTGCGTGAACGCGTCCGCCGCCTGCTTCTGCTCGGGGGTGTAGTCCTGGGGCGGAATGGTCGGCAGGCGGTCCTGCGCGATCGCGGCGGCCGGCAGGGCAGCCAGCACTGCGACGATCACGGCGCGGCAAACTCTCATCGTTTCACTCCCAGGTTGTTGGGATCACGATCGCGGCTGCGCGCCCCGAGAGCCAGGGCCTCGGGTACCAGATCGGTATCGATCGCGGGCGAGCGTCACCATTCAGCCCGGGTGGTTGCGCCCGGCGCCCGGCCGGGCCATCAGCGGATGCGATGTCCGCCCCTTCCATCGCGCTTCCGATCGAGGCGGCGCTTCCCGACCTGCGCCGCGCTCTCGCCACCCGGAACGCTGCCGTGCTGGTGGCGCCCCCCGGTGCCGGCAAGACCACGCGGGTGCCCCTCGACCTGCTGGAGGCGGCTTGGCTCGAAGGGCGCAAGATCATCCTGCTGGAGCCGCGCCGCCTCGCGGCCCGGGCCGCCGCCGCCCGCATGGCGCAGACGCTCGGCGAGCCGGTCGGCGGCCTGGTCGGCCTGCGCGTGCGGCTCGGCTCGAAGGTTTCGGCGCGCACGCGCATCGAGGTGGTGACCGAAGGGGTCTTCACGCGCATGATCCTCGAAGAGCCCGAACTCTCGGGTGTCGGCGCGGTCCTGTTCGACGAGTTCCACGAACGCTCCCTCGATGCCGATCTCGGCCTCGCCCTGGCCCTCGACGCGCAGGGCGGCTTGCGCGAGGATCTGCGTCTTCTGGTCATGTCGGCGACCCTCGACGGCGCCCGCGTCGCGCGGATGATGGGCGATGCGCCGGTCGTCGCGTCCGAGGGCCGGGCCTTCCCGGTGGAGACCCGCTATCTCGAGCGCGACCCGAACCGGCGGATCGAGGAGGCGGTGGCCGACGTCACGCTGCGCGCCCTGCGGGCGGATCCGGGGTCGGTGCTGGTGTTCCTGCCGGGACAGGCCGAGATTCGCAGGACGCACGACCTCCTGGCCGAGAAGGTCGGCCCGGAGGTGCAGCTCGCCCCGCTCTACGGTGCGCTCACTCCGGCCGAGCAGGACCGTGCCGTCGCCCCGGCCCCGCCCGGCACCCGCAAAGTCGTGCTCGCCACGAGCATCGCCGAGACCTCGCTGACCATCGAGGGCGTCCGGATCGTGGTCGATTCGGGGCTGTCGCGGGTGCCGGTCTACGAGCCCGGCCTCGGTCTGACCCGGCTGGTGACCGCCAGGGCCTCCCGCGCCTCGGTCGACCAGCGCCGGGGGCGCGCGGGCCGGACCGAGCCCGGCCTGTGCTGGCGGCTGTGGTCGGAGGCCGGCACCAACGCCCTTGAGCCGTTCACCCGCCCGGAGATCCTGTCGACCGACCTGGCCGGGCTGCTTCTCGACTGCGCGGCCTGGGGTGTGCCAGACCCGGGAACGCTCGCCTTCCTGGACTTGCCACCGGCCCCCGCGCTCGCGGAGGCCCGCACGATGCTCGCTGCCCTGGGGGCGCTCGATGCCGACGGGCGCTTGACCGAGACCGGCCTGCGCCTGCGCGCTCTGCCGCTGCCCCCGCGGCTCGCCCGGATGGTGACGGTCGCGGCCGGGACCGGCCAAGCCGGCGCGGCCGCGGACCTCGCGGCGGTCCTGGTGGAGCGCGGCCTCGGGGGTGACGGCATCGACCTTGATGAGCGTGCCGCGCGCTTCCGCCGGGACCGGGGCGGCCGGGCCATGGACATGCGCCGCCTCGCGCAGAACTGGGCGCGGATCGCGGGGGGCGGACAGGAAGCCGGGCCCGCCGCAGCCGGCCCGCTGCTGGCGCTCGCCTATCCGGACCGGGTCGCCCGGGCCCGGGGCCGCGAGGGCGAGTTCGTGATGGCGAACGGCCGGGCCGGGCGCCTCGACCCGGCGAGCCCGCTCGCCCGCGAGAGCTACCTGGTGATCGCCGATCTCGTGGGCGCAGCCGGGAACGCCCGCATTCTGGCGGCGGCCGCCATCGACGCCGAGGCGATCGAGCGGCTGTTCGCGGATCGGATCGAGGCCCGCACCGAAGTCACCTTCGATCCGCAGGCCGCAGCCCTGCGCGCCCGAGCAGTCCGCCGGCTCGGGTCGGTCAATCTCGGAGAGCGGCCGCTGCCGGTCCCGGCCGATCCGGCGAGCGCTGAGATCCTGGTCCGCGGCATCATTGGGCTCGGCATCGACCGACTGCCCTGGACGCCCGCGCTGTCGCAATGGCGTGCCCGGGTGCGGTTCCTGCACGCCGCCGAGGGCGATGCTTGGCCGGACCTCACGGACGCTGCCCTCGCCGACATCGCGGTGGCGTGGCTCGCGCCCACCATCCAGGGCCGCACCTCGCTGGCGGCCGTCACCGCCGACGACCTCGCCCGGGCCTTGCAGGACTCGCTGCCCTGGCAACTCCGCACCCGGCTCGACGCGCAGGCGCCGACCCATGTCGAGGTTCCCACGGGCTCGCGCATCCCGGTGGATTACGATGCAGACGAGCCGGTCCTGTCCGTGCGCGTGCAGGAACTCTTCGGGCTCGACCGGCATCCGACCGCCGGGGGCCGTCCGCTCGTCCTGCACCTGCTCTCGCCGGCTCAGCGCCCGATCCAGATCACCCGCGATCTGCCGGGCTTCTGGCGCGGTTCCTGGGCAGCCGTGCGGGCGGAGATGCGGGGGCGCTACCCCCGGCACCCCTGGCCGGAGGACCCGCTCGCCGAGGCGCCGACGCGGCGGGTCAAGCCGCGCGGGACCTGAGACTCCGCCGGATTTGAAGCACCCCACAACCGACCGCAACCGCATCGGCAATAGGGACGGAACGTGATGACGACCGACACGAAGGCCTTCGATCCCGCGGCAGAGGGCTGGGCGCCGGTGGAGGACAGTGGCTTCATCGCCCATGTCGGACCGCTGTATATTCGCGCCGCGGACGGCGCCTACGCGTTTCGAGCGGAACAGAAGCACGCCAACTTGATCGGCGTGGTCCATGGCGGCATGGTCATGAGTTTCGCCGACCGCGCCCTCGGCCAGACCGCGATGCGCGCCGCCGATGGGGCCAATTGCGTCACGATCCAACTGGAGATGAAGTTCATCGACGTCGGCCGCCTCGGCGACTGGATCGCGATATGCCCGCAGGTGGTCAAGCGCACCGGGTCCATGGTCTTCATGCGCGGCGATGTCCGGGACGGGGAACGCCTCGTGGCGTCGGCAGACGGCGTCTGGAAGATCTTGAGACGACGACCCGGTTGATCGCGCAGCGTCACGCGACATATTGCCCCAAAAACGTCCCTCCGCCGGGGGAAGAAGCCTTCGAGTAAGGGGGAGAGACAATGCTGCAGCGGCAGGACGATGCGCCGCCGGTCGAGGCCTTCGCCGGGTCAGCACCCCTATCGCGCCGCGCGATCCTCGCAGGGGCGGGCGCCGTCCTGGCGACGTCCACCAGGGCATTCGGGCAGCACGAACCGCCGAGCACGGTGACGAAGCCGCCGCGCGACTTCCGGCCCGGGGCTGCGCCGACAACCTACTTCACGGATCCCGACGTGATCTCCGTCGATCCGGCCTTCGGATCCTACGTGGTTCCCAACAGCGCAATCTGCCGCCTCTGGACGGGCGGCCTCTGGACGGAGGGACCCGCCTGGAACGGCGTCGGCCGGTACCTCGTCTGGAGCGACATCCCGAATGACCGCCAGATGCGATGGCTGGAGGAGGATGGCCACGTCGGCATCTTCCGTGTGCGCAGCAACAATGCGAACGGCAACAGCTTCGATCGGCAGGGGCGCCAGCTCTCCTGCGAGCATGTCACCCGGCGCGTGGTGCGTTACGAACTCGACGGCTCCGCGACGGTCCTGGCCGATCGTTTCGACGGCACGCCGTTCAATTCACCCAACGATATCGTCCAGCATGCGGACGGATCGTACTGGTTCACCGATCCCGCCTACGGCGGGTTCCTGTACGAGGGTATGCCGGACGAAGCCGGTGGCCCGTCGAACGCGCAGGGACGCCTCGACCCACGGCTCGGACAACCGGCCGGCTTCCCGACCGCGCGGCGCGTGTTGCCCAACGCGGTCTATCGCATCGACCCGACCGGCCGGATCGACCGGGTGCTCACCGAGGATCAGCTGCCGGACCCGAACGGCCTGTGCTTCTCGCCCGACCACAAGACGCTCTACGTCTCGTCCACCGGCAAGGGCCCGGGCGATACCGGCCCCGGCGGCAAGGGGGAGATCTACGCCTTTGACGTCGAAAACGGGCGCTCGCTCGCGAACAAGCGCCTGTTCTCGGATTGCATGGTGGACGATGTGAAGTGCGGGCCGGACGGCATGCGGGCTGATGTCGACGGCAACCTCTGGGCGGCAAGCAACGCGGGCCGGACCGTCGGCTATAGCGGCGTCACGGTCTGGTCGCCGGAAGGTCAGCTCATCGGGCGGATCCGCCTGCCTGAGGTCTGCGCCAATCTCACCTTCGGCGGCCCGAAGCGGAACCGCCTGTTCATGACCGCCAGCCAGTCGCTCTACGCGGTCTACGTGAACACGCAGGGCGCCGGGCCGGCATAAGGCCATTCCCGATCGCGGTGCCGTCGGACCCGGCCCAGGATCCTCGATCTCCTGCGCGTCTCTGCAGTGGGCCGGGCGCACGTCGGGGCGGGTCGTTCCGGCCTCTACCCGATTCGGAGCGCGGGCGACAACGGAGGCTCAAGCGGCGCTCCGGCCGTGGCTGCCGGCACCGCAGGGCGCTATCTATGGCGCATGAGCGAGGATCCCGCCCCCGACCCGACCTTGAGCCGCCTCGGCGCGGCCCTGGGCGACTTGCCGAAACGCGGGCTCCCGCCGGTGGAGCGCTGGAATCCACCGTATTGCGGACCCATCGACATCCGTATCGCCGCGGACGGCACATGGCACCATAACGGATCTCCGATCCGGCGGGAGAAGATGGTCAAGCTGTTCGCTTCCATCCTTCGACATGAGCCGGACGGGCGCACCGTGCTCGTCACGCCCGTTGAGAGTGTCGGCATTACGGTCGACGACGCGGCCTTCGTCGCCGTGGAGATGGCCGTTGACGGTACCGGGGAGGGGCGCAGGATCTCTTTCCGGACCAATGTCGACGATCTCGTGAGCGTCGATTCCGAGCACGCGCTGCGCTTCGAGAAGGGCGCGGACGGTGCGTTGAAGCCCTATCTCCACGTCCGCCGAAGTCTCTGGGCGCTCGTGACCCGCGCGCTCACCTACGATCTCGTCGAACTGGCCGAGGAACGGACCGTCGCAGGGCGGCGCTGGCTCGGACTATGGGCCGGAGGCACGTTCCACACCATCGCGCCGGCCGAAGCCGCGTGAGCGACCCGCTCGCCGATTTCCTCGCCCGCGCCGCGTCCAGCCTGTCGCCGGACCCGCCGGGCCCGGACGATCCGACCTCGAACCCACGCGGCGACCACAGCCTCGACCCCGATGGCGCGGAACTGATCCCGCAGCCCCCGCACCGGCAGGCCGCGGTACTCGTGCCGGTGCTGTTCCGCGCGGACGGCCCCACCCTGGTGCTGACGCAGCGCGCCGCCAACCTGCGCGACCATTCCGGGCAGGTCGCGCTGCCGGGCGGCAAGATCGATCCGTCCGATCCCGGACCCGCGGACGCCGCTTTGCGGGAGGCCCACGAAGAGATCGGGCTTCCTCCGGCGGCCGTGCGCCTCCTCGGCTATCTCGACCCCTACCTGTCCGGGACCGGTTTCCTGGTCACGCCAGTGATCGGCCTGGTCGCGTCCGAGGCCACCTTCAGGCCTAATCCCACCGAGGTGGCGGACGTGTTCGAGGTGCCGCTCTCAGTGCTGATGGACCGGGATCGCTACCTCCTGCGCTCGCGGGCATGGCAGGGGCGCACCCGCTGGTTCTACGCTTTGACCTTCGGCGAGCGCCTGATCTGGGGTGTCACCGCCGGAATCCTGAACAACCTACGGGAGCGGCTCTACCCGGATGCGGAGCCCGATTCGGTGAACGCCCGCCGCTCGGTGGTTTGAGGATACGGATCGACATGCTGCGCCGCATCCTCGAAGAGTTCGGCCTCTTCCTCATCCCCTTCGCGCTGTTCCTGGTCTACCTCGTGCTGGTGGGTCGCAACCCGTTGCGCCGGGTCCATTGGGATCCGCACCTCGTGCGACTGGTCCTCGCGGGCCTCGCGGTGGTGATCGGCACCCTCGTCTACGAAGGCCTGTTCTCGGAGCGCAGGGCCGGCGGCTACGTGCCTGCGCATATGGAGAACGGCCGCCTCGTGCCGGGCGGCTTCCGATGACCCGGGCGGTCGATCCAAGCGCGCTGTCGGAGCTGCTCGATCGCCCGGGCGTGCGCGTGGCCCTGTCGGTCCTCGACGTGCCCGGCGCGGAGACCCGCCTTGTCGGCGGCTGCGTGCGCGACGCGCTGCTCGGGACGCAATCGGCCGATATCGATCTGGCCACGACGCTGCTGCCGCAGGCGGTCATGGCCGCGGCCCGCAAGGTGCCCGATCTCAAGGTGGTGCCCACCGGGATCGAGCATGGCACCATCACCCTGGTCACCGAAGAGGGACCGATCGAAGTCACGACCCTGCGGGAGGATGTCGAGACCGACGGGCGCCGCGCGGTCGTGCGATTCGGGGGTGACTTCGCGCGGGATGCGGAGCGGCGGGACTTCACTGTGAACGCGCTGTCGCTGGGGACCGACGGGCGACTTCACGACACGGTAGGCGGCCTCGCCGACCTGGAGGCGCGGCGGGTGCGCTTCATCGGCGATCCCGCGACCCGCATCCGCGAGGATGCCCTGCGGATCCTGCGCTTCTTCCGCTTCCACGCGCGGTTCGGCGCCGGGCCGCCGGATTTCGCGGCACTCGCCGCCTGTGTGGCCGCCCGGGATGCCCTGGACAATCTGTCCCGCGAGCGTGTGCGCGCCGAATTCCTCAAGCTGCTGGCCGCTGCCGGAGGACCGCCGATGATCGCGATCCTCGGCGCGACCGGCCTGCTCCAGCGGATCACCGGGGGTGTCGCCGAACTCGGGCGGCTCGAGCGCGCCGAGGCCGCAGCGCTGCCGCCGGTAATGCGTCTCGGGGCGCTCTCGGTCGGCAGCCGGCACGACGCGGATCGGCTGCGCGGGCGGCTGCGCCTGTCGAAGCAGGAGCACGGCCTGCTGACCGACTATGCGGACGCGCTGGCGGATCTCCACGGTCGCGCGGTGATCGATGCCGGGGCGGCGCGGGCGCTCACCGCCGAGCATGGCCTGCAGCTCCTGACCGCGGCGCTGTCGATCCTGGATGGCGAGCCGCGACCGGCGGTAACGCATGACGCGCGACGGGCGCTTCAGGAGCTGAGAAGGGAGGGCGGTGCGCCGAGCTTTCCGCTCGCGGGGGCGGACCTGGTTGCGGCGGGCATGCCCCCCGGTCCGGCCATCGGCCGCGGCTTGGCTGCGGCGCGGAAGCTCTGGCTGGAACGCGGATGCCCGGCAGGACCAGCGTCACGGGCGGATCTGGTGGCTCGGGCACTGGCCGGCGCACGTGATCCCTGAGAAGACCTGCAGACGGCAGTCCCGCCTCGATCCTCGATGCCGCGGCATTCTCGCCGCCGAATCGGCGACGGACGCTCGGTTCAGAGCTTCAGGAGCGCCTTGGTCTCCTGGAGCTGGACGATCTGGCCGTTCAACTCCTCGCGCTTCTGCAGGTCCTCGGTGGCGTCGCGCTGCAGTTCGACGGCTTCGATGTCCTTGTCGAGGGATTCGTGCGTCAGTTCCTCGATCGGCGCGGCGCGCTCGGCGAGCACGGTCACGGCGGTCGGGCCGATATCGGCGAAGCCGCCGCGGACGTAGATGCGCTTGCCGTTGCCCTGGCTCTCGGTGACCACGATGACACCAACGCGCAGGGAGGTCAGCACGGGCGCATGGCCCGGCATCACGGTCATCTCGCCCTCGGTACCGGGCAGCTGAACGGCGGAGACTTCGCCGGAATACAGCGTCCGCTCGGGGCCGACGAAATCGAAGTGGAAGGTGGCCATCTCAGGACGATCCCGGAACCGCGACACATGCTCCTCCCCGTCGCGAGGAGAAGTTAGGAGTGGGGGTGGTGCAGAAGGAACCGCCGGGCCTCGCTCGGCACCACCCCGGCCCCTCCCCGCAAGGGGAGGGGCTTAACGGCGCGTCAGGCCGCCTTCAGCTTCTTGGCCTTCTCCTGGGCCTGCTCGATGGTGCCGACCATGTAGAAGGCCGCCTCGGGCAGGTCGTCGTAGTCGCCGTTCACCAAGCCCTTGAAGCCCTTGATCGTGTCCTCGAGCGGCACCTGCACGCCGGGCGAGCCGGTGAACACCTCGGCCACCGAGAACGGCTGGGAGAAGAAGCGCTCGATCTTGCGGGCGCGGGCGACCGTCAGCTTGTCCTCCTCGGACAGCTCGTCCATGCCCAAGATCGCGATGATATCCTGGAGCGCCTTGTAGCGCTGCAGGGTCTGCTGCACGCGGCGGGCGACATCGTAGTGCTCTTCGCCAAGAATGGCAGGCGACAGCATGCGCGAGGTCGAGTCCAACGGATCCACGGCCGGGTAGATGCCCTTCTCGGCGATCGAGCGGGACAGCACGGTCGTGGCGTCGAGGTGGGCGAACGAAGCAGCGGGCGCCGGGTCGGTCAGGTCGTCGGCGGGCACATAGATCGCCTGGACCGAGGTGATCGAGCCCTTGTTGGTGGTGGTGATGCGCTCCTGCAGCGCACCCATGTCGGTGGCGAGCGTCGGCTGATAGCCCACCGCCGACGGGATGCGGCCGAGAAGCGCCGACACCTCGGAGCCCGCCTGGGTGAAGCGGAAGATGTTGTCGACGAAGAACAGCACGTCCTGGCCCTCGTCGCGGAACTGCTCGGCGATGGTCAGGCCGGTGAGCGCAACGCGCGAGCGGGCACCCGGCGACTCGTTCATCTGACCGTAGACCAGCGCGCACTTGGAGCCCTCGGCCGAGCCGCCATGCTCCTTCGGATCCATGTTGACCTTCGACTCGATCATCTCATGGTAAAGGTCGTTGCCCTCGCGGGTCCGCTCGCCGACGCCGGCGAAGACCGAGTAGCCCGAGTGCACCTTGGCGATGTTGTTGATCAGCTCCATGATCAGCACGGTCTTGCCGACGCCGGCGCCGCCGAACAGGCCGATCTTGCCGCCCTTGGCGTAGGGGGCGAGCAGATCCACCACCTTGATGCCGGTGACCAGGATCTGCGCCTCGGTCGACTGGTCGGCGTAGGAGGGGGCCGGCTGGTGGATGGCGCGATAGGTGTCGCACACCACCGGTCCGGCCTCGTCGATCGGCTCGCCGATGACGTTCATGATGCGACCGAGGGTGTTCATGCCGACCGGCACCTTGATCGGCTCTCCGGTATCCGTGCACTCCTGGCCGCGGGTGAGACCCTCGGACGTGTCCATGGCGATGCAGCGGACGGTGCTCTCGCCGAGCTGCTGGGCGACCTCGAGGACGAGGCGGGCGCCGTTGTTCTTGGTCTCGAGGGCGTTCAGGATCTCCGGCAGGTGGCCGTCGAACTGCACGTCGACCACGGGGCCGATGACCTGGGTGATCTTGCCGACCTTGTTGGAGCCGGCGCCGGGGATTGCGGTGTTCGCCATCGTAAACCTACCCTTCAAGCTGTGCGTTCCGGTCGCGGAGCCTCAGAGGGCTTCCGCGCCCGAGATGATCTCAATGAGTTCCTTGGTGATCATGGCCTGACGCGTGCGGTTGTAGATCAGCGTCTGCTTCTTGATCATCTCGCCCGCGTTGCGGGTGGCCGAGTCCATGGCGCTCATGCGCGCGCCCTGTTCGGAGGCGGCATTCTCCAGCAGCGCCCGGTAAACCTGCACGGTGAGGTTCTTCGGCAGCAGCGTCTCGAGTATCGCCTCCTCGGAGGGCTCGAATTCCAGGGCGGCATTGCCCGCGGCAGCCTTCGCGGCCGCGTCGACCTCGGGAAGCTCCGCCGGGATCAGACGCTGGGCAGTCGGGATCTGGGAGATCACCGAGCGGAACTCGGAATAGAATAGGGTGGCGACGTCGAACTCGCCGGCCTCGAAGCGGGTCAGGATCTTCTCGGCGATCTCGGCCGCGAACTCGTAATCCACCGGGCGGTTGCCGCGGATGTCCATGCTCTCGACGATCTGGTCGCGGTACTGGCGCCGAAGCTGGTCGGCGCCCTTCTTGCCGACCGTCATGATCTTGACGGTCTTGCCCTCGGCGGTGAGCTTCTGAGCGTACTCACGCACAGCCAGACGGACGATCGAGGAGTTGAACGCGCCGCACAGGCCGCGATCACCGGTGCAGACGACCAGAAGGTGCGTCTGTTCGGAGCCCGTGCCCGAGAGGAGCCTCGGGGCGCCGACGCCCCCAACGAGGTTGCCGGCGAGGTTGCCGAGCACTGCGGCCATCTTCTCGGCATAGGGACGGCCGGCCTCGGCGGCCAGCTGCGCCCGGCGCAGCTTGGCGGCGGCGACCATCTGCATGGCCTTGGTGATCTTCTGCGTCGCCTTCACCGAGGTGATGCGGTTACGCAGATCCTTCAAACTCGCCATCGGGTGAGGTCCAGGTCCGTTCCTAGGGGCCTCTCCTCCCCATTGCAGGGAGGAGCTGGAGGTGGGGGTGGCTCAGAAGGCACCGGACCGGTCGATCCGGCAGGACCCCCACCCCTACCCCTCCCCGCAATGGGGGAGGGGACGATGCCTTAGCCGATCGATTTGGTCACGCTCTCGACCACGCTCTTCAGCTTGCCGGCGCTCTCGTCCGACAGGTCCTTCGAGGTGGCGATGGCGCTGAGCAGGTCCTGGTGCTTCGAGCGGAGTGTGCTCAGCAGTGTATCCTCGAAGGCGCGGACCTTGCTGACCGGTAGCTTGTCCAGGTAGCCGTTGACGCCGGCGTAGATCACCGCGACCTGCTCCTCCATCTTCAGCGGCGAGAATTGCGGCTGCTTCAGGAGCTCGGTCAGCCGCGAACCGCGGTTCAGCAGAGCCTGGGTGGAGGCGTCGAGATCGGAGCCGAACTGCGCGAACGCCGCCATTTCGCGGTACTGGGCGAGCTCGCCCTTAATCTTGCCAGCGACCTTCTTCATCGCCTTGGTCTGGGCCGAGGAGCCCACCCGCGACACCGAGAGGCCGACGTTCACCGCGGGTCGGATGCCCTGGTAGAACAGGTCGGTCTCAAGGAAGATCTGGCCGTCGGTGATCGAGATCACGTTGGTCGGGATGTAGGCCGAGACGTCGTTGGCCTGGGTCTCGATGACCGGAAGTGCGGTCAGGGAGCCGTTGCCGGCGGCGTCGCCCATCTTGGCGGCGCGCTCGAGAAGGCGGCTGTGGAGATAGAACACATCGCCCGGGTAGGCCTCGCGGCCCGGCGGGCGACGCAGCAGCAGCGACATCTGACGGTAAGCGACGGCCTGTTTGGACAGGTCATCATAGACGATCACGGCGTGCATGCCGTTGTCACGGAAATACTCACCCATGGCGCAACCGGCGAATGGCGCGATGAACTGCATCGGCGCGGCGTCCGAGGCGGTCGCGGCGATTACGATCGAGTATTCCATCGCGCCCTGGTCCTCGAGGACCTTCACGAACTGGGCAACGGTGGAGCGCTTCTGCCCGATGGCGACGTAGATGCAGTAGAGCTTGGCCTTCTCGTCGCCGCCTGCGGCGTGGCCGGGCTTCTGGTTCAGGATCGTGTCGAGGGCGATGGCGGTCTTGCCGGTCTGGCGATCGCCGATGATCAGCTCGCGCTGGCCGCGGCCCACCGGGATGAGGGCGTCGATCGCCTTGAGGCCCGTGGCCATCGGCTCATGCACCGACTTGCGCGGGATGATGCCCGGAGCCTTCACGTCGACGCGGCGGCGCTCGGTGGACACGATCGGGCCCTTGCCGTCGATCGGGTTGCCGAGGCCGTCGACCACGCGGCCGAGCAGACCCTTGCCCACCGGCACGTCCACGATGGCGCCGGTGCGCTTGACGGTCTGGCCTTCCTTGATCTCGCGGTCGGAGCCGAAGATCACGATGCCGACGTTGTCCTGCTCGAGGTTGAGCGCCATGCCGCGCACGCCCGACTCGAACTCGACCATCTCGCCGGCCTGGACGTTGTCGAGGCCGTAGGCGCGGGCGATGCCGTCACCGACGGACAGGACTTGACCGACCTCGGAGACCTCGGCCTCTTCGCCGAAGTTTTTGATCTGGTCCTTCAGGATCGCGGAGATCTCGGCGGCGCGGATGTCCATACTCGGGCCTCTGTCGCTAATTCGTCAGTGCAATTCGGATCGGATCGGGCGCGCTTACCGCGCGGCCTGCATCGCGAGGCGGATACCGTTGAGCTTGGTCTTCAGGGAGGCGTCGATCATGCGCGAGCCCATCTTCACGACGAGTCCGCCGATCAGGCTCGGGTCCACCACGAGGTGGAGATCGACATCGGCCTTGGCGATGTCGCGCAGCGACGCCTTGATCTCCTCGATCAGCGCGTCGGACGGCCGCTCGGCCACTCGCACCTCGGCGCGCACGATGCCCTTCGAATCCTGAACCAGCGCCCGGAAGGCGGTGATCATGTCGGGCAGGGCGAACAGGCGCCGATTGGAGGCCGCGAGACGGATGAAGTTGGCGGCGAGCCCGCCGATCCCCGCCTTGCCGAGCACGGCGACGATGGCGCCCTCCTGCTCCCCCGCGGTGAAGACGGGGCTGCGGACGAGGCGGCGCAGGTCCGCGCTCTCCTTCAGCAGGGAGTCGAATTGATTGAGGCCCTCAGCGACCGCGTCGACCTGGCGCTCGTCGCGCGCGAGTTCGAACAGGGCGGAAGCGTACCGGCCCGCCACGCCTGCTACCAGGGGACCAGCCTCGGAACCGTTCTGCGCCACCCGTCGCTCTCTTCTCTGGTTGCCCGCCCGATCCGCGCGCTCCGGCCGGGAACGCGGTGCGGATACCGTTCGGGACGTGGGATCGCGCCACCAGCGGGAAGGGTCGAGAACCGCCCCTTGTGGCGCGGCGACCGCCTAGCATGCCAGCATGGCCGCACGCAACACGGACACGGGCTGCTCTGCGCGATACGGCGGCGGAAGTGTGACGCGCAGCCGCTTAGCAGGCAAGCCGATCGCACCGGCGCGTGCTGGCGATCATCTTCGCCATGGCACGGGCCCCCGGATGGCCGAGGATGCCGCTGTTACCCAGAACGTAGGAGGGCGTGGCGTAGAGCCCGAGGTCGGCCGCCATCCGCATCTGGCTCTTGAGCGCCGCGCGGACCTCCTCGCTGTCGGCGATCTCCTCGACCTCCGCCTGCGGGATACCGAGCGCGGCCGCTTGCGTGAGGGCGCTTGGCCCGTCGATGCGGCCGGGCTTGCTCAGGAGAGTCCGATAGAACCCCCAGGCGGCTCCAGACCCGATCTTGCGCTGCACCGCCAGCATCACCTTGGCGGCCTGCGCTGATTGCGGAGACAGGATCGGGTTGTGGACGAGGCCGATGCGCAGCGCCGGATCGGATTCGTTCAGCGCCACGACGTCGGCGGCGGCCTTGCGGCAGAACGGGCAGTTGAAGTCGAAGAACTCGTACAGCGTGGTCTCGGCCTCCCGCGAACCCGCGTAGGTGACGCCGTGCAGGGCCGGGATCTGGCCGGTGATCTCGCCCGGCAGGATCGAGTTCGCGACCGCCCGGCCGTCATCCCCGGTCACCGCGACGCGCTGGCCGTAGGACTGCGCGGCGGCGCGGCCGAGCCCCATGCTCAAGGACGCGCCCGCCGCTGCGGCGAGGAGGTGACGACGAGAAAAGGGCATGGGATCGTCCGGAACATCAGGAAGCGCCCGCTTCGGCCGGACCGGAGCGGAGCCTTGCCAGAACCACGGGGACGAGTCGCTTTGATGGCGCAAGCCCGTGAACGCCGCCCTACCGGATCCCGGACGGCCGGTCACCCACCGCCCAGGCCAGCGCCTGCTCGAGGCGGTCGTTGCCCCAGAACAGCTCGCCGTCGTCGGCCAGGAAGGTCGGTGCGCCGTAGATACCGCGCGAGCGCGCCTCCTCGACGCTGACCCGCAATCGGGTCTTGTTCGCCTCGCCGGCGGCGGCGCGCACGGTCTGAGTGCCGTCGAGGCCGAGCGAATCGAGGATCTCGACCACGGCGGCCGGCTCGGCGATGGAGCGTCCCTCGGCGAAGCTCGCCGTAAAGACCGCCTTCGAGAAAGGCACGAGCCACTTTTGGTCGTGGCCGTAGACGGCCACGCGCACCGCGCTGAGACTGTTCTGCGGGAATTGCGCCGGGCGGGTAAGCGGCGGCAGGCCGAGGCGGCCGGCCTCACGCTCGACATCGCGCCACATGTTCTTGCCCTTGGCCGGGTAGAGGTTGAACGGTGAGGTGGTCCAGCCCTGGGAGGCGAAGAGCGGTCCGAGCAGGAACGGGCGCCAGCGCACCGCGACACCCGCCGCCTCGGCCGCGGCCTCGACTCTCATCGCCGCGAGATAGGAATACGAGGAGGCGAATTCGTACCAGAACTCCAGAGTCGGCTGGCGCGCCATGGACTTCGCTTCTCCGATGATCTCATGCGGCCGGGATCAGGCAATGCCCGCGCCGCGCGGTGCCTCACACGGCCGCAAGGCCACCGTGAGGCGAAACGCGGTCGATCGTCCGGCAACAACGCTACGCGCAAGGCGGCACGCCGGTTGCAGGCCGATGACACCCGCGATAAGCCGCCGACACCCCGCCCCAGTTCCGGAAGCAGCATGTCCGATCCCGCGAAGAGCACCGTGAAGAAGGTCGTGCTGGCCTATTCTGGGGGCCTCGACACATCGATCATCCTGAAGTGGCTGCAGACCACCTACGGCTGCGAGGTCGTCACCTTCACGGCCGATCTCGGCCAGGGCGAGGAGCTGGAGCCGGCCCGCCGCAAGGCGGAGCTGCTCGGCATCAAGCCCGAGAACATCTTCATCGAGGACCTGCGCGAGGAATTCGTCCGGGACTACGTCTTCCCGATGTTTCGCGCCAACGCCGTCTACGAGGGCGTGTACCTGCTCGGCACCTCGATCGCGCGGCCGCTGATCGCCAAGAAGCAGATCGAGATCGCCGAAAGGGTCGGGGCCGACGCGGTCTGCCACGGCGCCACCGGCAAGGGCAACGACCAGGTCCGGTTCGAGCTCGGCTACTACGCGCTGAAGCCGGACGTTACCGTGATCGCCCCCTGGCGCGAGTGGGACCTGCGCTCCCGCGAGCAGCTGATCGCCTTCGCGGAGCAGCATCAGATCCCGATCGCCAAGGACAAGCGCGGCGAGAGCCCCTTCTCGGTGGACGCCAACCTCCTGCACGCCTCCTCGGAGGGCAAGGTGCTTGAGGATCCGGCGGTCGAGGTGCCCGATTACGTCTTCTCTCGGACGATCTCGCCCGAGCAGGCGCCGGATACGCCGACCATCATCACCATCGGGTTCGAGAAGGGGGACGCGGTCTCGATCGACGGCGAAAAACTCTCGCCCGCGAGCCTGCTGGCCAAGCTCAACCAGCTCGGCCACGACAACGGCATCGGCCGGCTCGACCTCGTGGAGAACCGCTTCGTCGGCATGAAGAGCCGCGGCATGTACGAGACGCCGGGCGGCACGATCTTGCTGCCGGCCCACCGGGCGATCGAGTCGATCACGCTGGACCGCGGCGCGGCTCACCTCAAGGACCAGCTCATGCCGCAATATGCGGAGCTGATCTATAATGGGTTCTGGTTCTCGCCCGAGCGCGAGATGATCCAGGCGCTGATCGACAAAAGCCAGGAGAAGGTCTCCGGAACGGTGCGGCTGAAGCTCTACAAGGGCGGCGTCCACGTGATCGGCCGCGAGAGCCCGCACTCCCTTTACGATCAGGACCTCGTGACCTTCGAGGAGGGCGCCGTCGCCTACGATCACCGCGACGCCGCGGGCTTCATCAAGCTCAACGCGCTCCGGCTGCGCACCCTGGCGCAGCGCAAGAAGCGCGAGGGCTGAACCGTCACGAGCCTGCCTGTCTCAGGCGGGCTCCCAGACCGAAGACGCGTCTGCCCGACGATACGCGCCGGGCCCGAGATCGGCGTACCGCAGGAAAATTTGGAAGGCCGGCTGCATCTCTCGGTGGAGGCGGACAAGCCGATCGTCCGGGGATCCGTCTCCACGTGCAGCCTGCTCGGACGGCCCGCCGAGATGGCGGCCCATGGCCACGGTGTAGAGCTCCGTCCCGCCATAAGGCCGGTCCGGGTCGATGCGCGGGACCCCGTGAGCCTCATCCCAGCCGAGGTTGAGCCACGGGATCAGTGCCAGATGCTCGTCCGTCACCGCGAAGGTGATGTGCTCCGGCGTCTCGCCCGTCGCAGTGTCGCGGAAGACGTCGGTGATCGCAGCGCAGTCCAGCTTGGCGAGCGGGTTGTGGTACTGGTAGCGGCCGGGCTTGAGACGGGCGTTCTGCGAGAACACCGCGAGCCCGTCCTCAAGCGCCCGGTGCTCCTCCTCGGCGCCGTCGTCGTCGCCCGTGACGTTGGCGATGTCGCCGTCCCGGTCGCGGCTGCCGTAGGGCGCCTCCGGGTGGATCATCGGCGCCCCCGGCTCGGCCCCGTGCCAGGCGACCACCATCCGGCGGATCAGGGCGATGCGCTCGAGGGTGAGGTGGTAGACGGCGTCGCTCATCGCAGGTCATTTCCTGGGTGTCACGGATCAGGCGCTTCTCTTACAGAGCCGATTCGGCGCCTGCTACCGCCGCAGGCAGCCCGTGAGACCCTCGATCTGGCCCATCATCGCCTGGATCCGGGCGGCCCGGCGGCGAACCCCGGGCGAGGGTCGGCCGGCGCTGCGGGCGATCGGGTTCGGCAACACGGCCGCGAGGAGGGCGGCCTCGCCCCTCGTCAGCCGGCTCGCGTCCTTGCCGAACCAGTGGCGGCTCGCAGCTTGCGCGCCATAGACGCCGTCGCCCCACTCCGCGACGTTGAGGTAGATCTCCATCATCCGCCGCTTGCCCCACAGGGCGTCCAGCGCCAGCGCCAGCGGAATTTCGAGGGCCTTGCGGATGTAGGAGCGGCCCGGCCAGAGAAAGACGTTCTTCACCGTCTGCATCGCGATGGTCGAGGCGCCGCGGCTCGGCGAGTCCTCATCCTCGACGACCTCGCGGATCGCCCCGAAATCAACGCCGTAATCCAGGCAGAAGCGCTGGTCTTCCGAAGCGATCACAGCCTGGGGCAGGACGGGCGCGATGGCCGTGAGCGGCACGGAATCGCGGCGCACGGGCTGGAGCGTCAACCATCGGCCCAGCATCAGGGTCGACGGCGGCGTCACTGCGCTATAGACGAGCGCCAGCGCGAGCGTGAAGACGAATCCGACGGCGGGGAGCAGCAGGAGCACGCCCACGACCCGGCGCGTACGGCGGGAGCGCGCACGCGGTAGATCGCGCGCCGCCGCGGTTCGCCCGGGTCCGGTCTCGTTGGACTTGATTTCGTCTCCGCGCAAAACGACGCCCGATTGATTTCGCAAGGCCAGGACCGGACGCAACGCCCGATGACCCCGACCCCCTCAACGCAGGCTCCGACCGGTTCGGTCAAGGCAGGCACGCACGCCGCCGATTTTTCCCACAGGCTGGCTCAGGTCGCCGGAACGGTCGAGACCTTTTTGGTCGAACGCCTCGGGCCGGAGGTCGGTCCCGGCGAGATCGCCCGGCCGCCGCGCCTGATGGAAGCGATGCGCCACGCGGTGCTCGGCGGCGGCAAGCGCCTGCGCCCGTTTCTCGCCATCGAGACCGCCCGGATGCTCGGCGGGTCCGAAGCGGCGGCGCTGGCGGCCGGCGCCGGTGTCGAACTCGTGCACTGCTACAGCCTGGTGCACGATGATCTTCCGGCCATGGACGACGACGACATGCGCCGCGGCAAGCCGACGGTGCACAAGGCCTACGACGAGGCCACGGCAATCCTGGTGGGCGATGCCCTGCAGACGCTCGCCTTCGAGATCGTCGCCGACCCGACCTGGCAGCCGGACGCGCGGATCCGCGCCGATCTCGTGCTCGGTCTAGCCCGCGCCTCCGGCCTCGGCGGCATGGTCGGCGGCCAGCTCCTCGACCTGACCGCCGAAGGGCGGTTCGGCGCGGGCAACATGGATGTGGACGACACCCTGCGGATGCAGGCGATGAAGACCGGCGCGATCCTGGCCTTCTCGGTGGAGGCCGGCGCCCTGGTCGGCGGTGCCGACGAGGGCCAGCGGGCGGCGCTGTTGCGCTACGGGCTGGCCCTGGGTCAAGCGTTCCAGATCGCCGACGACATCCTCGATCGGGAAGCCTCGCCGGAGGCGATGGGCAAGGCCACCGGCAAGGACAAGGATGCCGGCAAGGCCACGCTGGTGGACCGCCTCGGCCTCGATGGCGCCCGGGCTGAATGCGACCGCCTCGTCGGCGTCTGCGAGGACGCGGTGGCGCATTGGGGTGAGGGCGCGCGCACGCTTCGGGACGCCGCCCGCTTCACCGTCGCGCGCAAGACCTGAGGGATAAGGGCGCGGCTTGTTCCGCGCTTGCGTCCCGGCCGGGAGCGGCCCCGATCCGGACAATTGAGCGGATCGGCTTGACCGGGCGGTAGGGGCGCATGCCCGATGTATTGGGCATGTCCTCCTACGTGTCCACTCCCCAGTTCCTGGCCGCCGGCTCGGGGCTCGGCGGCCTCGGCTACATGATGACCCATCCCGAGCCCTCCGTAAGGGGCGTCGCGATCGGTCTGTGTTGCTTAGTCCTGTGCGCCGGCTTCGCGGCGATGCCGACGTCGCAGAAGCGCGCGCGGCCGGCACCGGTCCGGAGTCCGCCGCCGCGCCCGGAGGCGCAGGAGGCGCGGCACTTGGCGGGCCCGCAGCCACATCGGCTGCTCATGATGGAAATCCCGCAGCCAGCCTCGAAGCTCCCCGAAGTGCCGACCCATCGGCAGCGCATCAACGATCGGCAGCGCCCGCGGGAATCTTAAAGCACGGTGTTCCTCGGCGCCGCGGAGGCAGACCGGCGGTGGTTTCCCGTCAAGCCCGGTTCTTCTTGTTGTAGACGTCGAGGCAGACCGCGGCGAGGAGCATGACCAGCAGGAAGTTGACGATAAGTAATTTCGGGAGACCGCGATACGAACTCGTCTGATACGCGAAGGCCAGGATCACGATCGAGGACACGCCGTTGCGGACGTTGAAAGCCGGCAGGCCCTCGGCTTGGTCGCCATGGCTGGCCTTTACAGCGCGGCGGTGCCAGTCCATCGCCAGTAGTGCGACGGACATGACGATGCCGATGAGCACGGACGTCCAGGGTCCGGCGACATTGATCAGGAAGGCCTTGGCGAGAAGCTGGAACACCTCCGGGAACGGGCCGATCGAGGCACCCTGCAGCAGGGCCAGCGTCAGGCCGCGGAAGACCAGCATCCCGGCCAGCGTGACGATGAAGCTCGGGATGCCGAGATAGGCGACGAACGCTCCTTGCAGACCGCCGATCGCGGCACCGACCGCAAGGCAAATGACGGTCGCCGTCGGGGAATCGAAACCGTGGCGGACCTCAAGAACGGCAGGCGGGCCGGCCGCACCGGGCCGGGACGGAGGACGAGCGTCAGCCGCGCCCGATGAACGGCATCTTGGTCGCCATGACGGTCATGAACTGGACGTTGGCTTCCAGCGGCAGGTTCGCCATCGCGAGCACCGCTTGGCCGACATGGGCCGTGTCCATCACCGCTTCGGGACGTATCGAGCCGTCGGCCTGGGGAACACCTGCCTTCATCTTGCCGCCCATCGGAGTGTCGGCATTGCCGATATCGATCTGGCCGCAAGCGATGTCGTAGGCGCGCCCGTCCAACGAGGTCGCTTTGGTCAGGCCCGTCACGGCGTGCTTGGTGGCCGTGTAGGCGATCGAGTTCGGCCGGGGCGCGTGCGCCGAGATCGAGCCGTTGTTGATGATCCGGCCGCCGCGGGGATCCTGATCGCGCATGATCCGGAACGCGTGCTGGGTGCACAGGAAGAGCGCGGTGAGATTGGTGTCGACGACCTGCCGCCACGTCTCCAGCGGCAGCTCTTCGAGGGGTACCGGCGGTGCGCCGATCCCGGCATTGTTGAACAGCAGGTCGAGGCGGCCGAAGCGGGCCCGGGTCTGTCCGAACAGGTTGGCGATCGAATCCGGGTCGGTGACGTCGGTGGGCACCACGAGGGCGCGATCCGCGTCGATCTGTGCAGCCACCTCCTCGAGCGGCGCCTGCCGCCGCCCCGAGAGCACGACGCTCCAACCGGCTCCGGCGAGCGCCAAGGCTGCCTCTCTGCCGACACCCGTACCTGCTCCGGTCACGATCGCGATCCGACCCAACACCGACATCGCTTCCTCCCTCATCACGGCGTTGTCCTGCCTGTAACGGACGGCTGCGGCGCCGCGAAGGGCGGTCCGTTTCAGATGCGACCTCGCCGTCGCCATCCGTCCGGGCGCGACGGGCTATGGTTGAGCGCCATGCGAGTCGGGAGCGGGGCGATGCGAGGGGATCGGACGTCACGCGCGACCGCGAGCGCGGTGGTGAAGCGGTGAGCACGCCCGAGATTCCGTTCCTGACCGGCCTCGACCCCGCGGCGGCCGTGGCGGTGCGGGACCGCATGGTCTCGATGGCGGTGCCGGGTGGCCGGACTCTGTTCGAGCAGGGCGAGGCGGGTGACGCTCTCTACACCCTCGTGTCCGGAGCGGTCGGCATCTCGGCCCGCGACCATAACGGGACCGTCAGCCGGATCGCTCGCCTGCGGCCGCCCGAGATCTTCGGGGAGATGGCGCTCCTTTCCGACGCACCGCGGGCGGCGAGCGTCGTGGCGCTGCGCGATTCCCACCTCCTGTGCCTGACCCGCGCGGCCTTCGAGGCCGTGATCGCCGAGCATCCGCACACGCTCCTCTACTTCGCCCGCATGCTCGCCGACCGCCTGCGCACACTCTACGAAGGCCATTCGGTGCATCACGCCCCACGTACCTTCGTGGTCCTGGCGGTCACGGATGGCCCTGATCCCGAGCCGTTCGCGAGGCATCTCGCCGCCGCCTTCGACGCGATCCTGCCGGGTGAGACCGGCTGCCTCACGGACTGGCCGGAGGGCGCGGACGAGGGGTGGTTCCATGCCTTCGAAGCCCGGCACGCGCGGACGATCTTCATGGCACGCGAGGTCGATTGTCCCTGGTGCCGGCTGAGCCAGCGGCACGGCGACCACGTGCTGCTGCTGGCCGAGCCCGGCTCTCCGCCGCGTCCGGGCGCATCCGCCTATCTCCAGCGGGTCCGCTCAGACTGGATCCGCATGGACCTCGTGGTTCGCCAGGACCCGGAGGCGCAACGGCCGAAGGCGCTGCATCCCGAAGTCGCGGCGCTCCCCGCCGCGATGCGCATTCAGGTCCGCCCCAGTCGGCAGGACGATCTGCTCCGGCTTGCACGGCTCGCCAGCGGCGCGGCCCGGGGCCTCGTGCTCGGCGGGGGCGGGGCCCGGGGTCTCGCCCATCTCGGGGTTCTGAAGGCGTTGGACGAGGCCGGCTGCGCTCCGGACTTCGTCGGCGGCACCAGCATGGGTGCGATCGTCGCGGCGAGCCTTGCCATGGGCTGGGACGTCGGCGAGATCCGGAAGCAGACCGAGGCCACCTTCGCGGGCCGCAACCCGATCAACGACTACACGCTGCCCATCCACGCCCTGACCCGAGGCGCCAAGGTCGATGCCAGCCTCGCCGAGCGCTACGGCGGGATGCGCATCGAGGATCTGTGGCTGCCGTTCTTCTGCGTCTCGTCGAACCTCACCACCGGGCGGGCGATGATCCACCGCTCGGGCGACCTGCCCAAGGCCCTGAGGGCCAGCATAGCCATTCCCGGGCTCCTGCCCCCGGTCCTCAGCGACGAAGGCGTGCTGGTCGACGGCGGCATGATGAACAACCTGCCCGCCGACGTGGCGGCCGAATTGGAGCGCGGCCCGGTCCTCGCAGTCGATGTCGGCAGCGATCGTGCCTTTGAGGACATGCCCCGGCGCGGCTGGCGCGGCCGCCTGGTTCGGAGGCTCATCGGCTCTCCGCTCGCGATGCCGAGCCTCGCGCCGCTTCTGCTGCGCGCCGCTACCGTGTCGAGCGATGCGCAGACCATGATCGCGGCGGCCCATGCCACCGCCTTGCTCAAGCCGCCGCTCGCCGGCATCGATTTGCGGGCGTGGTCGAGTTTCCGGGAATCCGCCGAGCTCGGCTACCGCGACACCTGCGCCAACATCGCCGCCGGAAACCTGGCCCGCTGGCTCGACCCGATGCGCTGAGCGGCCGGCGTGCGGCAGCGCACCGAGACGACGGATGGTCTGTAACCCAATGCCTTGGGCCGCGATCTACCAGGAACGAAGACTCTGGAGCCCAAGGCCATGACGAACCTTCTCGCGAGGGCGTACGAGACCGCCGCCGACACCGATCTCGCCCGGAGCCTACGGGGCAGCGATGGAACGCCCTATGTCGCCTCGGCTGGCGCCCTGCTGCATGGTGCGGCCTTCGTCCTGCTCTGTCTCTGGACGCGGACGTCGCCGGACGATCTTCGGGACCAGCTTTCCGCCGAAGCGGGGGCATGCTCTGCCCTCGGCTTCTGACCGGGCCGGTGCACCGTCGCGATCCACGATGGCGACGGGTGCCGAGGGCGTGACGGAGTGCTGAGCCTCATGGATGTGGCGGGTGTGAGTTTTCGCCGGGTCGATCTGCCGGATGTGAGCCTGCACGTGGGCGAGGCCGGTCCGGATGCGGGTCCGCCCACCATCCTGCTGCACGGTTTTCCGGAATTCTGGTACGGCTGGCGACACCAGATCGGGCCGCTCGCCGAGGCGGGCCTGCGGCTCGTGATACCGGATCAGCGCGGCTACGGTCTCAGCGACAGGCCGCGCGGCGTATCCGCCTATCATCTGGACCGGCTCGCCGGAGACGTGCTCGCCCTGGCCGACGCCTGCGGCTTCGCCAGGGTGCGGCTGGTGGGCCACGACTGGGGCGGCCTCGTTGCATGGTGGATCGCCAGCCACCATCCCGAGCGCGTCGCGCGGCTCGCGATCCTCAACGCGCCGCACCCAGGCGTCGTCGGATCGTATATGCGCCGGCATCCGGGACAATGGCTGCGCAGTTCCTATGTCGGCCTGTTCCAGCTCCCGGTACTGCCCGAGCGGCTGCTGACCGCGGATCGGTGCCGGGCACTGCGCCGGGCGCTGGCCGGCACGAGCCGACCGGGTGCCTTCTCGGCGTCCGACCTCGACCGCTACGTCGAGGCGTGGCTGAGGCCCGGCGCGATGACGGCCATGCTGAACTGGTATCGTGCCCTCGCGCAGCTTCCGCGGACAGCGCCGCCGCGTGTCCGGGTGCCTACGCGGATCCTGTGGGGCAGGAAGGACACCGCCCTTCAGGCTGGCCTCGCGGAGGCGAGCCTCGAACTCTGCGATGCCGGGCAGATCTGGTGGCACGACCGGGCGACCCACTGGCTCGCCCATGAGGAGCCGGCGGCGGTAAACGCCGAATTGCGGCGGTTCCTATCGTGAGTGAATGTCCTGCGCCCGCTCGAGGCCGACAGTTCGTCAGACGGATCGCGGCCGAGAACTGCGGATGTTCCATCAGGGCGGCACGTACGTGGCCCCAGAACCATTGGTCGGAGCGGTCCGGCACCCACCCGGATCGCACGGCGGGAGCTGAAGGCGAAAGGCGATTTTGCAATTCTTTCGAGAGCGTAGGGCGGCCAATCGGAAGGCGGCACGGCAGATAAGTGCATATCAGAAAAAGCGACTGGATTGCCGCTCGGCTGCGATACGGTCGGGTACTGCAGCAGGCTGTTTCACGATCGCGGCCACGAACGACGTCGGGGCTTAATCCGGCTGGACGGCAATTTTGTATTGGATATTTACAGATTTTCTTTGGGAACCTCTCGATCGACTGCCCATTATGTTGGGTATTGTGGATTTCGATCGGAGAATCTCGGCGATGTCTTTTCGTTCAATGCTGACCGCGGGCTTGCTTTTCGGCGGTCTCCTCGCCGGAACGGCGGCTGTCGAGGCAGCGCCCGCGATGCCGCAGCCCGGCCTCGCCGGGCACGGCCTGGTGGACACCGTCGCGATGCATCACCATCATCGGATGCACCGCCACCACTCCACGCGCCACGAACGTCGGATGCGGCGCCTGAATACGATGCGTCACGGCAACCCGAACTCCCGCAATCCAGCGATGCGCGGCTACCAGCAGCGGCTCGGCAACACCACGGGCGGCCCGCGCTACTGAGCCGATTGGCCTGAGCCCAGGCGAGACCCGGCGCCGGGAGCGCCGGGTCCTTTTTTTACGTCTCATCCACCGGTGGTGAAGGCTTCTCCCCAGATGCGTCGCGGGGTGCGGCCTGATTCGTCGGCCCCACTCTGCTATGAGGCGGCATGGGTCGAACTGCCGTCCGAACAGCTGCCGAGATGCCGCCCGCCGCAGGCCTGGATCCGGCTGGTGCCACGCCGATGATGGCGCAGTACATCGAGATCAAGGCGGCCAATCCCGACTGCCTCCTGTTCTACAGGATGGGCGACTTCTACGAACTCTTCTTCGGCGATGCGGAGATCGCCGCGCGCGCGCTCGGCATCGTCCTGACCAAGCGCGGCCGCCACGGCGGCGCAGAGATCCCGATGTGCGGCGTCCCGGTCGACCGGGCCGACGACTATCTCAGCCGCCTGATCGCGCTCGGACACCGGGTCGCCGTCTGCGAGCAGACCGAGGACGCCGCCGAAGCCAAGCGGCGAGGGCCGAAATCGGTGGTGCGGCGGGAGGTCGTGCGCCTCGTCACGCCCGGCACGATCACCGAGGATCGCCTGCTCGATCCCGCCAGCGCCAACCTCCTGCTGGCGATCGGGCGCCGGAAAACCGGGGAGGGGGCCACCGCGTACGGGCTGGCGGCGATCGATATCTCCACCGGCCGCTTCTCCCTGAGTGAGGTGTCAGGCGGCGACCTCGCCGGCGCGATCGCCCGCCACGATCCACGCGAGATCGTCCTGTCCGAGGCGATCCATTCCGATCCGGCCCTCGCGCGCATCTGGCGGGAGAGCCGGGCCGCCGTCGTCCCGCTTGCGCAGGCGGAGTTGGAACCTGCCGCGGCCGAGCGGCGCGTGCGCGAGCAATACGGTGTCTCGACGCTCGAAGGCTTCGGAAGTTTCACCCGGGCGGAGATCCAGGCGGCCGGGACCGGCCTCCTTTACATCGCCCGAACGCAGATCGCCGCGCGCGCGCCACTCTCGGTTCCCACTCGCGAAGAGGCCGGGGCGACGCTCGCCATCGACGCCGCGACACGGTCTAACCTGGAATTGACCCGCACCCTCTCTGGAGAGCGTGCGGGCAGCCTCCTGGCGACCATCGACAGGACCGCGACGGCCAATGGCGCCCGGCTGCTGGCCGAGCGGCTGGCCGGCCCGCTCACCGACCTGGCCCGGATCAATCGCCGCCAAGAGACGGTCGCGCTCTTGGTGGAAGACCACGCCCTGCGCAGCACCATTCGCGAGGTGCTGGTCCGCGCCCCCGACCTGGCCCGGGCTCTGTCGCGAGTCGGTCTCGGCCGCAGCGGACCGCGCGACCTTGCGGCGATCCGGGACGGTCTCACGGCGGCCGCAGGCCTCGCGGCGGTCGTGACGCAAGCCAATGCGTCGACGGCCGAACTCGCGCAGATCGCCCGGACCTGCGGGGCGGCCGATCCGGCCCTCCCGGAAACACTGCGCGCCGCGCTCGCCGACGATCTGCCGCTCTCGCGCCGCGACGGCAATTTCGTGCGCGCCGGATTCGCGGCGCAGATCGATGAGGCGCGCCTCCTCGGACAGGATTCACGCAAGGTGGTGGCGTCTCTCCAGGCCCGATACGCCGAGGAGACCGGCTGCCGGACGCTCCGGATCAAGCACAACAACCAGCTCGGCTATTTTATCGAGGTGCCGCAATCGGTCGGCGAGGCCTGCCTCAAGGGGCTCCAGCGCGAGTTCGTTCACCGCCAGACCATGGTCGACGCGATGCGCTTCACCAGCGTCGAACTCGGCGACCTCGAACAGAAGATCGCCGGCGCGGCAGATCGGGCCGAGGCGCTGGAGGCCGCGGTCTTCGACGATCTCGTCGGCCGGATCCTGGCCCAGGCCGAGCCGATCGCCAAGGTGGCCGAAGCCCTGGCGGCCCTCGATGTCGCCGCAAGCCACGCGGAACTCGCAGTCGAGCTCGACTGGCGCCGACCCGAGGTCGACGAGTCCCTGGCCTTCGCCATCGAGGGCGGCCGCCATCCGGTGGTCGAGGCGGCCCTGCGCCGGGCGGGCGAGCCGTTCATCGCCAACGATTGCGATCTCTCAGGCGAGACCCGAGGCCGGATCCGGCTGATCACCGGCCCGAACATGGGCGGCAAGTCGACCTTTCTGCGCCAGAACGCGCTGATCGCGGTGCTCGCGCAGATGGGCGCCTTCGTGCCGGCGACCTCCGCCAGGATCGGCCGGGTCGACCGCCTGTTCTCGCGGGTCGGTGCGGCCGATGATCTGGCGCGCGGGCAGTCGACCTTCATGGTCGAGATGGTCGAGACCGCCGCGATCCTCAATCAGGCGACCCGCCGCTCGCTCGTGATCCTCGATGAGATCGGACGCGGCACCGCGACCTTCGACGGCCTATCAATCGCCTGGGCCTGCCTGGAGCATCTGCACGAGGTGAATGCCTGCCGGGCGCTGTTCGCCACGCATTTCCACGAACTGACGGCACTCGGCGACCGTCTGGCGCGGCTCGACAACGCGACCCTGAAGGTCGCCGAGCACCGCGATGGCGTCGTGTTCCTGCACGAGGTGGTGCCGGGCGTCGCAGAACGCAGCTACGGCCTGCAGGTCGCCCGCCTGGCCGGCCTGCCGGGCAGCGTCGTCGCCCGCGCCGGCGCGATCCTCAAGAGCCTGGAAAAGGCCGAGCGCGGTCGGCCCTCCCGTGCCAAGATCGACGATCTGCCGTTGTTCGCCGCGCTCGCCCCACCACCGCCGCCGGAACCGCCGGCGGAGGATCCGCTCGGCGCAATGCTCGACGCCATCGATCCGGACGCCTTGACCCCCCGGGAAGCGTTGGACGCGCTCTACAGGCTGAAGCGCGAGCGCGCGGAAAAGCGCTGACCGGGGTCGCCGCCGCTCAGTAGGCGGGCGCGAGGCAGAATCCGTCGGGCGTGCCGTGCTCTGTTGCGCGGCCGGCCCGATGGTCGGCGACGAAGTCAAGAGTGCTGGCGACCACGCGTTCGGAATAGGGCTTGGCGATGACCCCGATCGCGCCGGCGAAATCGTCCGGAATGCGTTTCGCATTCGCGGTCATGAACACCACGGTCGTTCGCGGATCCGCCGACAGGACCCGGGCGACCTCAATCCCGGTCGGGCCATCGACCAGGTGGATGTCGACGAATGCGACGTCGGGAGCGGTCGAGCGGCCCATCGCGATCGCCTCGGCCGCGGTCGCGGCGACGCCGACCGTGACGTGACCGAGATCGTCCAGCAGACACTCGAGTTCGAGCGCGATCAGCGCCTCGTCCTCGACGACGAGGATGCGAAGCGCGGCGTCCGTGACGGCGTTCCCGAACCCCATGCGATCTCCCTTTTGGTTTCACGACCGCTGAGCTTGTATCGAGATTGAAACGTCTGAGCCGAATTCTCAAGCTGGCGACAGCAGCGGAATATCGATCTCGACATGCGTGCCGGGCCCGGCATCCGCCCACACGATCGTGCCGCGCAGCTGCCGGACGACCATCTCGACCAGATTGCGACCGAAGCCCGCCGGGTTCGGCGGGACCGCGGCGAGGCCAACGCCGTCGTCACGGATCGTCAGGCGCATGCCCCCCTCAGCGCGGCGGGCGACGATCGAGATCCGCCCCTCCCGCTCGTCCGGGAACGCGTGGCGCAGAGCATTTGCGGTCAGTTCGTGGATCAGCAGTGCGAGGGGGGCCGCCATGGCGGCGGCCACCGCTATCGGCTCGACCTCGGCCTCGATCCGCCGGCGTTCGTGATCGAGACCGGCATTCACGTCGGCCAGAAACTCGGCTGCGAAGTCGCCGAGGTTGAAATGGGTGCAGTCACCCTCGGAGTAGAGCATCCGATGCGCGGTGGAGAGCGCGCCGATCCGCTCGGCCATGCTCTGGAGGGCGTCCCGGGCCTCGCCTTCCGGCGTGCGCCGGGCTTTGAGGAGCATCAGCGAGGAGATCACCTGAAGATTGTTCTTCACCCGGTGATCGACCTCGTGGAGCAGCGCAGTCTTTTGCTCCAGCGCCGCGCTCAAGTCGTGGGTCCGGGCCGCGACCAGTCGCTCCAGCTCATCGTTGGTGCCGCGCATGCTGACTTCGCGCTGATGCGTATGCGTCATGTCCGCCTGCGCGGCGTAGAAATAGGCGATGCCCGCCTCGTCGCGGACGGGTGTAACGGTCATCGCGCTCCAGTAGGGTGTGCCGTCCTTGCGGTAATTGAGCAGTTCCGCCGAGACCGGCTCGCCTGCCTCGATGGCCGCGCGGATCCGGCGGATCTCCGCCGGATCCGTGCCCGAGCCCTGGAGCATGCGGCAGTTGCGCCCGACGACCTCGTGGGCATCGTAGCCGGTCAAATCCAGGAACGCGTCGTTGACCCAGGAGATCGGGTTGTCGGGCGCGCGCGCATCGGTGATCACCATCGGCGACGGGCTGCGTGCGAAGGCATCCGCCAGTGTCGCGACCGGCGGACTCGGCTCGGATCGGGAATTCAACGCATCATCCCATAATCGACCGGCACGACTCCCCGGCGCTGCGGACCGTTCCGCGCCCCGCGAATGCGGTACGTGGACCCCGCGTTAAGCAAGCATCGACCATGTTTATGGTGCAAGGCCCTCCGATCCGGCCGATATCCGACCGGCTCAAGACGGCCACGATTTCGCGGGATCAAGGCCATAGAGGCTCAGGAGTTCCATGCCATGGGCAACCAGCCACAGGCTTCGCGCCGCTTTCGCCTCCGCGACATCATCGAGGATCGGCGCATCGGGCTGATGCTGGCGCTCGGATTCTCCTCGGGCCTGCCGCTTCTGCTGGTCCTCGGGACCTTTACGCTCCGCCTCGCTTTCTCCGACATCGATGTGCGCACGATCGGTCTGTTCAGCTACGTCGCGCTGCCATACTCACTGAAATTCCTCTGGGCGCCGGCGATCGACCGACTCAACGTGCCGGTCTTGAGCGCGCGCCTCGGCCGGCGCCGGGCCTGGATGGTTACGACGCAGGCCGCCGTCGCCCTGTGCCTGATCCTCATGGCCTTCTCGGACCCGAAGACGAACCTCGCGCTCCTCGGCCTCGGCGCGTTCCTGGTGGCGTTCTGCGCGGCGAGCCAGGACGTGGTCGTCGACGGCTGGCGCATCGATGCGGCCGGCAGCGACTTCCAGGGCATCCTGGCTGCGACATCGAACCTCGGCTACCGCCTCGGATTGATCGCGGCCGGCGCGGGTGCGCTGTTCATCGCGGCGTCCGGCGGCTGGACGCTCGCCTACCTGATCATGGCCGCGCTGATGCTGATCGGGATGATCGCCGCGCTGCTGGCACCGGCTTTCGATGCGCCGCCGCGTGTACAGGCGGACTCGGCCGGCCATTCGCGGTTCTGGTCGGTGCGCCGGGCGGTTCTGGAGCCGCTCACCGAGTTGCACGGGCGCTTCGGCGGCGCGCTCTGGGGTATCCTGCTGCTCGTGGCGCTCTACCGCCTGCCGGACTTCCTCTCTGGGGTGATGGCGAGCCCCCTCTACCGGACGCTGGGCTTCGACCTGAAGGAGATCGCCACCGTCACCAAGCTCTACGGCATCTGGGTCGGCATCGCGGGAGGCTTCGCGGGTGGCTGGGCGCTCGCCCGGATGGGCCTGTTCCCGACCCTGCTGCTCGGCGCCTTTCTGGCCGCCGCCTCGCACCTCGCCTTCGCGTGGCTCTCGGCCGGCGCCCCCGAGATCTGGCGCCTGACGATCGCGATCTCGGTCGAGAACTTCTGCGGCTCCTTCGCGGGAATCGTACTGATCGCGTATATGTCGAGCCTCACCAGCACGGCCTATGCGGCGACGCAGTACGCGCTGTTCTCCTCGCTCTACGCGCTGCCGGGCAAGCTGATCGCGGGCTCCTCGGGCTTCGTGGTCGCGGCGATCGGCTATCCGGCCTTCTTCGTGATGACGTCGCTCGTCGGGATACCGGTCCTCGCCCTCTGCCTCGCCGTCGGGCGGCGCGGTGAGCGGCCGGCCTCGGGCGAGGCGGAGACGGACGAGGCGGGGAACCGCACCACGGGCGCCGAGCTTCCTTCCACGGTGCGGGCCTCCGGGACCGCGTGAATGCCGACAGATCCAGGGATCCACCGATGAGCACGAGCGACCTCACCCTCGCCGGCGAGACGCTACCGGCGGCGAACCCAGAAACCATCTTGAGCGACGCGGATCTGGCCGCCCTGCGCCGAGCCGTGCAGGTGCTCGAGCGTCCGAGCTTGGCGGCGCGCCTCTCCTCGGCGGCCGGCGCCCCCCTCGACATCATCGGACGCTCGTTGCCCGCTCCGGTCACGGAGGCTGTGGGGCGGAGCACCGAGGTCGCGATGCGCGGTGCGATGCGCGTCGCCCTGGCGACACTGCCGCGAAACGAGATCGCTCCCGCCGAGGGCACCGATATCGGCACCGTCACCGCAAAGGCCGAGAGCCGCCTCTCGCGCCTGCTCGGCTCCGGCGATACCAAACACAAAGCGATGGCCGCCCTGTCCGGCGCGGTCGGGGGTGCATTCGGACTGGCAACGCTCGCGGTCGAGCTTCCGGTCTCGACCACGCTGATGCTGCGCTCGATCGCCGAGATCGCCCGCGAGCAAGGCGAGGACCTCGAGACTCCCGAGGGGGCGCTCGCCTGCGTTCAGGTGTTCGCGCTGGGGGGCCGGGTGGCCGACGAGACCGGGGCACGGTCGGCGCTTACCGAGAGTGGGTATTTCGCCGTGCGCGCCGCTCTGGCCAAGACCCTGTCGGAGGCGGCGCGCTACGCCGGCAGCAAGACGCTGCTCGACCAGTCGGCGCCGGCCCTGATCCGCTTCACCGCGCAGGTCGCCGCCCGCTTCGGCCTCGTGGTCTCGCAGAAGGTCGCCGCGCAGGCGGTGCCGATCCTAGGCGCGTTCGGCGGCGCGGCAGTCAACACCGCTTTCATGAACCACTTCCAGTCGACCGCGCGCGCCCACTTTACGATCCGGCGGCTGGAACGGACCTACGGCGCCGTCGCGGTCCGGGCCGCCTACGAGATCGAGAAGGCTGCCCTCGGCCCGGCTTGATCAGCCGCGCCGGACTCCGCAAGGTTCACCCGTTCAAGACGCGCGTGGATGAGCGGAGGCGACCCTGATCGGCAACGCAGAGATGGTGGCGCGGCTCGCCCTGGCCGCCCTGTTCGGAAGCGTGATCGGCCTGGAGCGCGAACGCCTGCTGTGGGCCGCGGGCCTTCGGACGCACATGCTGGTCTGCGTCGGCTCGTGCCTGATCATGATCGTGTCGGCCTTCGGGTTCAGCGACGCCCTCGGCACCAAGAACGTCGTCCTCGATCCCTCGCGAATCGCCGCGCAGGTCGTGTCCGGCATCGGGTTCCTCGGCGCGGGCACGATCCTGCTGCGCGGTGAGGTGGTGAAGGGGCTCACCACGGCGGCGAGCCTCTGGGGAGTGGCGGCAATCGGGCTCGCGATCGGCAGCGGGCTCTACGTGCCGGCGCTGGCGACCACGGCGCTGGTCGTCGGCATCCTGGCGGGGATCAAGCCCTTCGAAGAGCGGTGGCGCGAGCGGATGCGGGCCCAGACCCTGCGCCTGACCGTGCGCCGCGGCGCCATGTCGATCGACACGCTGCACGCGGTCACGGGCGAGCGCGCCTCGCGGGTCCGCCAGTTCACCGTCCGCCCGGCTGCAAACCCGGACCTCGATGAGGTATCCGTCATCTTCGTCCGGCTCTCGCGGACCAGTTTCGAGGCGATCGCCCAGAAGTTGCGTGAGACCCCGGACGTCTTCGCGGTGGATACGATGGAGAGTTGAGCCATGGAGAGTTGAGCCCCGGCACCCGCGCCCCTGCGCGGGGTCATGAGAGCTGCTTTGTGTCGCGTCGCGCGGCGTTATGCGATGCCCTCACCGTCGAGGAACAGGCGGTAGGCCGGGTTCTCGGTCTCGTCCGTGGCGGGGTAGCCGAGAGCCTCGATGGCGGCGTCGAACCGGGCGCGCTCGGCCGGGGGGACCGCGATCCCGGCGAGGACCCGGCCGTAATCTGCGCCGTGGTTGCGGTAGTGGAACAGCGTGATGTCGAAGTCCGGGCCTAGGGCGTCCAGGAACTTCATCAGCGCGCCCGGCCGCTCCGGGAACTGGAAGCGGAACAGCCGCTCATGCGCGACCCCGACCGCGCGGCCGCCGACCATGTAGCGGACATGGACCTTGGCCATCTCGTTGTCGCTCATATCGAGGACCCGGTAGCCGGCCTCGCGTAGGGCGCCGATCAGCGCTTGCTTCTCCCGCTTGCCACCGGTGACGTTGATGCCGACGAAGATCTGCGCCTCGGAAGCCGGCGCGTGGCGGTAATTGAACTCCGTGATCGCGCGAGGCCCGAGTGCGTTGATGAAGGCCCGGTACGCCCCCGGACGCTCCGGGATGGTGACGCCGATCAGGACTTCCCGCTGCTCGCCGATCTCGGCCCGCTCGGCGATGTGGCGAAGCCGGTCGAAGTTCAGGTTGGCGCCGGACGAGATGGCGACCAGTGTTCCGACTCCGCCCTCCCGCTCCGCGTAGTGCTTGGCGCCGGCCAGGCTCAGAGCGCCGGACGGCTCGGAGATCGCGCGGGTATCGTCGAAGATGTCCTTGACCGCCGCGCACATGGCGTCGGTGTCGACGGTGATGACCTCGTCCAGATATTCGCGGCAGAGCCGGAAGGTCTCCTCGCCGGCCTGCCGGACGGCGACGCCGTCGGCGAAGAGGCCAACCGACGGCAGGCCGACGCGGGTATCGGCCGCCAGTGCGGCGGCCATGCAGGCGGCATCCTCCGGCTCGACACCGATCACCTTCGTGCCGGGCCGCAGGTATTTCACGAACGTCGCGATTCCGGCCGCGAGGCCGCCGCCCCCGACGGGCACGAAGATCGCCTCGATCGGGCCGGTATGCTGCTCTAGGATCTCCTTGCCGATCGTCCCCTGGCCGGCGATCACGTCCGGATCGTCGAAGGGATGCAGGAAAGTCAGGCCCTCCTCGGCTTCCAGGATTTTCGCCTGGGCCAACGCCTCGTCGAAGGCGTCGCCATGCAGCACGACCTCGGCCCCGCGGGCGCGGCAGGCATCGACCTTGATCGAGGGCGTGGTGCGCGGCATCACGATCACCGCCCGGGCCCCGAGCTTAGCGGCGGCGAGCGCCACGCCCTGCGCATGGTTGCCCGCCGAGGCGCAGATCACGCCCCGGGCGATCTGATCCGGGCTGAGGCCCGACATCTTGTTGTAGGCGCCCCGCAGCTTGAACGAGAAGACCGGCTGCAGATCCTCGCGCTTCAGCAGCACCGGGCGGCCGAGGCGCTGTGTCATCCGGGGCATCGGGTCGAGCGGGCTCTCGATCGCTACGTCGTAGACGCGGGCGGTGAGGATCTTCCGGATGTAGTCCGTCACGGTCTGGGGCCTCGGCCGATGCGCTTGGAGTCCACCGGCAGATAGCTCCTCCCGTGACCGGACGCGAGCGTGGCTGGGGCCGCACCGCTCAGCTCAGCCGCTCCACGAGCGCCGCGACCCAGACCAGCAGGGCGGCCGCCTGTGCCATGAAGGTGCCGGCCGAGGCGAGATCCTTCACGGTCCCGATCATCGGATGATGGCCCGGATGGACGTGGTCGCAGAGCTTCTCCACCGCGGTGTTCAGGAACTCGGCGGCGAGCATCAGGAGCAGGCTGACCATGAGCGCGACACGCACCCACAGGGTCGAGCCGAGGAAGAGGGCGACGGGGACGCCGAGCGCCAGCAGGACCAGTTCCTGCCGCACGGCCCGCTCGGTGCGTGCTCCGTGCCGCAGCCCGCGCCAGGAATTGAGGAAGGCGAGGACCAGCGCATTCATCGAACCGCAACCTCCGGCACGGACCGGCTGATCCATTTGGCGAGCAGCGGACCGGTGAGCAGCACCACGAACAGGCGAAGCGTCTGCACGGCCAGGACGAAGGAGACATCCGCCTTCGAGCCGACCGCGATGATCGCCACGGAATCGAGGCCGCCGGGACTGGTGGCGAGCACGGCGGTGAGCAAGTCGATCGGCAGCAGGAATGTCAGGCCCCAGCCCCAGGCCGCGCACAGCGCGATCACCGAGAACGTCGCAGCGAGGATGCCGGGTAGCGCCACGAAGGTCAGCCTCAGGGTCTCGCGCGTGAAGCGCAGGCCGACATAGATGCCGATGCAGGCATAGGCGAGTTCGAGGACCGGCGCCGGCAGCGCCATGCGCACGAGGCCGCTGGCATGGAGCAGGCTGCCGAGCACCATCGGCCCGACCTGCGCACCGGCCGGAACCCGCATGGCGAGCGCCGCGCCCGCGCCGATCACCGCGACCGCGAGCGTCGCGATCAGCGATGCGGCGCCCGTGACTTCGGGCGCACTGGCAGGCGCGCCCGGGACCGGGGTCTCCATCAGGAACCGGGCGGCGAGCGAGGCCGAGAACACCACCGCGGCCACACGCACATATTGCATGAAGGCCACGAGCCGGGGATCCGCACCGAATTCCTCGGCCATCGCCACCATCGCGGAAGCGCCCCCCGGCGACGAGCCCCAGGCCGCCGTCGTGCCGGGGAGGACCCGAAGCCGGGTCAGGATCCAGCCCACGAAGCCGCTGGCGGCGACGGTCACCAGCACGACGGCGACGATGAGTGGCCCGTCCGCCAGCAGGGTCTGGGCGATCTGCCCGGTGACCGCATGGGCCACGAGGCAACCGATCATCGCCTGCGAGGCCTGGAAGGCGGAGCGCGGAACATGGAGCCGCGAGCCACCGACCCCGAACGCGATCGCCGCGATCATCGGTCCGAGCAGCAGCGCCGCCGGGAACTGCGCGCGCGTCAGGCCGTACGAAACGGCCGCGGACACGGCGGCGAGGGCGGCCCACAGGCCGATGGTGCGGGAGATGGGCAAGACGACCGGCGGAAGCGAACCCGCACTGAACCGTCGGGCGTGAGGCGCGCTACACCGCAATATTGGCCCTGTCACGGCAAAGATTCGATACGTCTGGCCCGCGCCGAGGTCAGCGTCCGACGGTTGGGGATATTCAGGGGATGCCACGGGTCTGGACACATCGCTCGGCGTTCAGGCTGGCGGCGCCCCGTCCCGACAAGCGGCGGTGACGGGCGGCGCGTGCGCGCGGAAGAACGCGGCGAGGTTCGCCAAACCGGGAGCGCGGGGATCGCTCGCCCGCCAGGCGAGCGCGATGGTGCGGCCCGGGCCATCGACGTCGAAGGCCCGGGTGACGGTCAGGCCCGTCGGGTCGGGGGCGGAAGAGACCGCCAGCGCCGGCAAAAGCGTATATCCGGCCCCCGCGGCCACCATGGACCGCAGGGTCTCCAGGCTGGTGGCGTGGCGCCCCGCCGAGGATGCGGCGCCGCAGGCCGCGATCGCCTGATCGCGCAGGCAATTGCCTTCGTCGAGCAGCAGCAGGTCCGGTCCGGCGATCTCGGTGGCCGAGAGCGCGCCGCCGCGCGCCAGGGGATGCTCGGCCGGGCAGGCGAGCCAGAAGGGCTCGACGAACAGCGGCGCTACCGCCAGCCCTGCCTGGGGAAGCGGCAGCGAGATCAGGGCGGCATCGATGCGCCCATCGCGCAGGCCTTCGACAATCTCGGCGGTCCGTGATTCGGACAGCGAAAGAGTCAGCAGCGGGTATTGCTCGCGCATCGGCCGCAACACCAATGGGAAGAAATAGGGCCCGAGCGTCTGGATGGCGGCGAGAACCAGGCGGCCGGTCAGCGGCGAACCGCGGCCCTCGGTGGCGAGCGCGAGCAGCCGCTGGGCCTCGGCCAGGACCACCCGCGATTGGCGTACGATGCCCTGGCCGGCCTCGGTGAGCAGAACCCTGCGATTCGAGCGCTCGAACAGGGTCAAACCCAGGGTCGCCTCGAGCTTGCGTACCTGCACGCTCAGGGTTGGCTGGCTGACGTTGCAGCGCTCGGCGGCCCGGCCGAAATGGCCCTCATCGGCGACGGCGACGACATACTCCAGGTCACGCAACGACAGACCAGCGAGATTCATAGGCCCTGCCTATCACCATCTTTGCGACGATGCATTGGCCATGAGGATCGCCGGAGTTCATAACAGGCCCGGAACGGTTCCAGTCTGGAGACGTCGGCCCTTATGGCCGTTTGCGGCTTCACGGAGAGACGAGACGCATGAGCGAGCAACGCCCGATTCTCACGACCCGCCAGGGCCATCCGGTCCGGGACAACCAGAGCACCCGCACGGTCGGCGAGCGCGGCCCCGCGACGCTCGAGAACTACCAGTTCATCGAGAAGATCACCCACTTCGACCGCGAGCGTATACCGGAGCGGGTGGTGCATGCCCGCGGCGCCGGCGCGCACGGCTGGTTCGAGGCCTATGGGAAGATCGGCGACGAGCCGGCCTCCAAGTATACCCGCGCCCGGGTGCTGACCGAGACCGGCGTGAAGACGCCGATGTTCGTGCGATTCTCCACGGTGGCCGGTGCAAAGGAGAGCCCGGAAACCGAGCGCGACCCGCGCGGCTTCGCGGTTAAGTTCAAGACTGTCGACGGCAATTGGGACCTGGTTGGCAACAATTTGAAGGTGTTCTTCATCCGCGACGCGATCAAGTTCCCCGACATGATCCACGCGTTCAAGCCGGACCCGGTGACGAATCGCCAGGAGGCGTGGCGCTTCTTCGACTTCGTGGCTCAGCACCCCGAATCGATCCACATGGTGACGCACCTCAAATCGCCCTGGGGCATTCCAGCGAATTACCGGGAGATGGAAGGCTCGGGCGTCAACACCTACAAGCTGGTCAACGACCAGGGTGTGGCGCACCTTTGCAAGTTCCACTGGATCCCGAAGCAGGGCGTCCGCAACCTGACCTCGCAGCAGGCCTCCGAGATCCAGGCCAAGGACGTGGGCCACGCGACCCGCGACCTCTACGACAACATCAGCAAGGGCAATTTCCCGGAATGGGAGTTCGCCGTCCAGATCATGCCGGACGGCCCGAATGATCACATGTCCTTCGATCCGCTCGACGACACGAAGCTCTGGCCGGTCGACCAGTTCCCGCTGCTGACCTGCGGCCGCATGGTGCTGGACCGGGTGCCGGACAACTTCTTCGCAGAGGTCGAGCAATCGGCCTTCGGTACGGGCGTTCTGGTCGACGGCATCGACTTCTCGGACGACAAGATGCTGCAGGGCAGGACGCTGTCCTACTCGGATACCCAGCGCTACCGCGTCGGACCGAACTACCTGCAGCTCCCGATCAACGCGCCGCAGCCCGGCGTGAGGGTCTACTCGAACCAGCGGGACGGCCAGATGACCTACACGGTCGACGGCACCGGCAAGAACAAGCACATCAACTACGAGCCCTCGACGCTGGGCGAGGGCCTTGTCGAGGCGCCGAAGCCTGCCAAGGAGTACCACCAGCCGGTGCAGGGCAATCTCGGCCGCTACCAGACCTCCCGCACCGAGGATGATTACACCCAGGCCGGCGTGCGCTACCGCTCCTTCGCGGATTGGGAGCGCGAGGACCTGATCGCCAACCTCGTGGCCGACATGAAGCAGTGCCCGGAGCCGATCCAGCTGCGGATGGTCTGGCACTTCTGGCACGCGGACGAAGATTATGGCCGCCGCGTCGCCGAAGGTGCCGGCATCGACCTGGAGAAGGCCAAGGCCCTGCCGCCGCTGCCGGGCCGCGCCGCCCCGGGCAAGCGCCTGCAGGGAGAGACCTACACGGACGGTTCGCAGGCCCATCGAGTCGCAGCCGAGTAAGCAAGTCTGCGCCTCGCGAAGGGCCCGCCCGGACCCCAAAGGTCCGGGCGGGCCTTTGCTTGCCTTCCGGGCTCATGCCGACGGCATGCTCGCGCCATGTCATACGGTCGAGGACTCGCCGTGCCTCTCACCGACTTTGCGTGCGCAGCGCAGCGATGACGGCGCAGTATAATTGGCCGAGCTATCCAACCGGAGAACGCATCAGGTCGACTGGACCTGTTCCAGGAAGCCGCGCACGATCATGTTGATCGTCTGTGACTGCTCCGCGAGCCGGACGACGGCGTGTCGTGCCGTCGATGCGGCTGCGTTGGCCTTGGTCATGTCGTCCCGCAGTTCCTCGATTATGGTTTTCACCGCCTGCGCGCCGGCGGCGGCATGCTGGACATTGCCGGCGATCTCACCGGTCACCGAGCCTTGATCCCGTATGGTGCTACTGATCTGGCCCGTCTCACAGCGCAGCATCGAGGCGGAGGTGCGGATATGCCCAATGGCCGCCACGGTCTCGGCGGTCGCCTTGCGGATTTCCTCGACCTGGGCGGCGATCTCGCCCGTTGCCCGGGAGGTTTGGTCTGCCAATTCCTTGACTTCCGTTGCAACAACGCTGAACCCCCGGCCTGCCTCGCCGGCCCGTGTCGCCTCGATCGTCGCGTTCAGGGCCAACAGATTCGTCTGGCCAGCCAACTTCGAGATGAACCCGACGACGGTTCCGATCTGATCGGCGGCGCTGGAGAGCGCCTGGACCAAGCCATCGGTCTGCTCCGCCCTGGACGCCGCGGTCGATGCAAGATCGGACGATTGCGTCGCCTGTCGCGTCAACGCCTGAACGGAGGCGAATAGCTGCTCGATGGAGGATGCGACCATCGCGACATTCGAGGAGGTTCGGATCGCCGCATCGGCGACCTCTGCCCCGCGCAGACCATTGCGCGCGGCGATCGCGGCGACCTCGTTCGCCAACCCTTGCATCTCGGACGTTGCCTCGCTCTGGCTCCGCAGCAGTGTCGCAACCTCCTTCTCGAATTCAGCGACCTTTTGTTCGAGCAACGTGCGCCGCTCCGCATGCCGCAGGGCGGCCATCTTAACCTCGTGCACGTCAACGAGCGTCCCGCACATCCGAACGGGGACGCCCTGCGCGTCGTAGAACGCACCACCGGCGGCAAGGAACCAGCGGTAGCTCCCGTCCCGAGTCCGGAGGCGGTAGCTGATCGTATGGGCACCCTTGCCGGCGATATTGTCCCGCGCAGCCTTGAACCTGCTGATCACCTCCGGCGCATCGTCAGGATGCAGATTGGTCAGCCAAGATTTAAAGGCGTTCGGAAAGCCATCAGGATCATCATCGTAACCGAGAAGCCGTCGGTACTCCCGCGACCACACCCAGCGGCTCTTCGGATGGGTCGGATCACCGGTGTGCAGGTATGCCCGCCACAACCCGACGCCGCCCTGATTTTCCAAAAGGTCCATGACGATCTCAGACTCATTTCTTCTCGAAAACATTAATACGTTCCTTTTTTTCAAATTTTTTGCTGCTATATAATGATAATATTGACCATTACTACAGTAATTTTACATAGAAACTGTACGTTTTTGTAAAATCCGAACGCGACATCGTTGTCCGACGACGCAGATCGCCTGCCCGTACAGGATAATTCGATCATTCGATACCGATCTGCGCGAGAAAACGGCGCTTGATCTACGATCGGTTCGGCAACGACTATCGTTTCGCCGCCGCAGCAGATTCGGGCCGGACCAGGATCGGGCCTCGACGGTGCAAAGGACCTGCGATGCGGGGCGCATCGCGCCGTGAAGGATCGGTGAGCGCGATCCTCGGATCGGCCATCAGCTGCCGATTCAAAAGTCTCGAAGCGTCACACGGACGCCCGGGCGCCGCAGGCTCCCCCTTCGCCACATGGATCTGCACGCGAGCAGACCGCGTCCTTGGATGGCACGGCAAGGGGAATCCCGTGCCTTCGAGGCACGAGATCCGCTGGCGACCTCCGAGGCCGGATCGAAAGCGTCGGACGATCAGCGCCCGCCGGCCGACCCTGCCGGGCGAAGCGGGGGCGGCGTCGATGCGTCGGATCGGAGGTCCGGCTCGGCGGCGCTCACCTTGCGGTCGCGTCCGGCAGCCATACCCACCAGGATCGCGATCACCGCGATGCTCACGAACAGCGCCCCCGCCAAACCCCATCCCCCCGTCGCCTCGTGGGCGAGGCCGAAAGCCAGCGGGCCGAGGCACGCCCCGGTGTAGCCGATCCCCTGCGCCATGGCCGACAGGCCGGCGGCGCTCGCCGCGTCCGCCGCACGCAGGACGATCAGCGTCAGCCCGAGCCCGAAACAGCCGCCGATGCCGAAGCCAAGCGCGCAGGCGGCGGGGATGCGCAGGGAAGCCGCCCCGAACGCCAGCACAAGGAAGGCCGCCGCCGTGAGCCCCGGGATCGCGACGATCCAGGCCCGCTGGTCCCGCCTGCGGGCTGCCAGCATGGCGGTCAGCAACGCTCCGGGCGCCTGGATCAGCGTCACGAGCGAGGCATAGAGGCCGGCGTCCAGGGCTGTGAGACCACGCCCCTGCAGCAGCAGCGGCAGCCAGCCGAACAGGATGTAGGCCAGGGACGATTGCAGGCCCATGAAGCCCGTGACCCACCACGCGAGAGGGTCGCGGAGCAGCCGCCCGGCGGAGGGCGCCGCGGTCGGGACCGAACGCCGGGCGAACGGGATCCAGACGAGCGCGGCGGCAAGCGCCGGCAGGGACCAGACCGCCAGCGCCGACGGCCATCCTCCGCCCAGCGCATGCTCCACCGGGACCGCCGCCCCGGCCCCCGCCGCCGCGCCGAGGCAGAGGGTCATCGTGTAGAGGCCGGTCATCAGGCCGCCACTGCCGGGAAAGTCGCGTTTCACCAGCGCCGGCAGGAGCACGTTGGCAAGCCCGATCCCGATCGCCGCCAGAGCCGTCCCGGCGAAGAGCGGCACGAGGCCGCCGAGGCCGCGCACGGTCAGGCCCGCGGCCAGGATCGTGGAGCCGGCGAGCACCGACAGATCTGGCCCGATCCGGCGGATCATCGGCGCAGCCAGCGCACAAGCCACGCCCAAGCACAGGACCGGCAGGGTCGTGAGGATGGCGGCACCGCCTGCGCTGAGGCCGGTACTGTCCCGGATCGTCGCCAGAAGTGGTCCGATCGTGCTGAGCGCCGGGCGCAGATTGAAGGCGACCAGCATCAGCGCGAGGCCGACCAGATGGCGCCGCGAGTCCGCGGGCTCCGGGCTCACGGCCGGCGCCGGGCGATCGCGGCCCCGCCGAGGCAGGCGGCGAGCATCAGCGCGAAGGCCGCGTCGCCGAACTGCCCATACAGCGTGCCGCCGACGATGCGGGCCGGCAGGTCGGCGTCGAGCCAGGTCTCCTGGTCGAGAGGCGTGCGCGCGACGATGCGGCCGTGCGGATCGATCACCGCGGAGATTCCCGTGTTGGCGTCGCGGACAAGCGGCAGCCCCTCCTCGACGGCGCGCAGGCGCGCCTGGGCGAGATGCTGGCGCGGGCCCGGCGTGTCGCCGAACCATGCGTCGTTCGTCACGTTCAGGATGAGCCCCGGCGGCTGCGGTGTCGGCGGGACATGCCCGGCTGGCAGGATCGCGTGCGGGAAGATCGCCTCGTAACAGATCGTGGCGGCCACGGGCGGCAGGCCCGGCACCGCCAGGATGCGCTGCGCCGCCAGCGTGCCGGCAGAGAAGCCGCCCGGGATGGCCACGAACTGACGCAGGCCGAGCGCCCGCAACGCGGCGTCGAGCGGCGCCGGCAGATATTCGCCGAACGGCACGAGGTGGACCTTGTCGTAGGTGTCGGAGATCGTCCCATCCGGGCCAATCACCATGACGGCGTTGAAGTAGCGCAGGCGCTCGCCGGGCAGCGGCTCCTCGGCGCGGGCTGCACCGGTGATGAGGTGTTGACCCGGCTTGAGCCCGGCCGCGACTTTGGCGACGGCCTCTGGATCGCGCTGGATCAGGAACGGGAAAGCTGATTCCGGCCAAACGATGTGGGTCGGCTCGGGCTCGCCGACCTCCGGGGGACGCTGACTCAACTCAATGTAGCGGTCGACGATGTCGGCGCGGTTCTCGGGCCTGAACTTGGCGTCCTGCGGCAGGTTCGGCTGAACGAGGCGCAGCCGGACGCCCGCGACCACCGGATCGGGCGGACCGAGGCGCGCGGCCCCGTAGAGGGCCATGCCGATGAGAACAATCGCCGCAGCGGCGCTCGGCCCGAACCGGCTGCGGGGGTGGGATCCGGTGGCCAGCGTCGCGGGCGCGGCGCAGACGAGCACCGCCAGGATGGTGAGGCCGTAGAGGCCGATCGCTGCAGCCCACTGCATCAGCCAAAGGTTCTGGCCGAACGCCATGCCCAGCGTATTCCAGGGGAAGCCGGTGAACAGGTGGCCGCGCAGCCACTCTGCGGCGCCGATCCCGAAGGCCAGCGCGGCGATCCGTGCCGGGCCGCGCAGCCACAGCAGACCCGCCGCGCCGAACCCCGCGCCGTAGAACAGGCCCAGCGCGAAAGGCAGGCCGACGACGCCCAGCGGCAGCGCCCAGAGAAACTCATCGGCCTCCACCAGGAAGGCCTGCCCGAGCCACCACAGCCCGGCGGTGAGATAGCCGAATCCCCAGGCCCAGCCGATCAGGAAGCAGGGCCAAAGCCGGCGCAGGGTGCTCCGGCCCGCAGCGGTCCCGTCCATGAGCCAGACCGCCACCGTCAGGGAGACGGCCAGCGCAGGCAGGAAGCCATAGGGCGGCATAGCCGAAGCACCGAGCGCGCCCGCGAGCCACGCGAGCCCGAAACGACGCCAGCCGGTCAGACACCCGATAGCCAAGGCGAGGCCGGGCACAGGGCCGCCCGCGGGCTCGCGCGGGGCGGCGGCGACCCGGGCATACCCATCGCTCAGGACCGTCACGCGAAGACCGTCACGCGGAGAACGTCATGGATGCGGCGTCTCGGCGACCGGTGAGTTGGCGGGCGGCGGGAGGGCGAGCGGCACGACCGCGCCGATCCGCGCGGCGCCCTTGTGGAAGCGCAGCCGCTTCAGCCGCCGCGGATCGGCATCGAGCACTTCAAACTCCAGGTCGCCCGGCCCGGCAATCAGCTCCCCGCGAGACGGCACCCGACCGGCGAGCGTGACGATCATGCCGCCCAGCGTGTCGATCTCTTCGGCCATCTCGCCGACAGCCGCCGCGAGATCGACCCCGGTCGCCTCGGAGACCTCGGCCAGGGGCGTGCGGGCGTCGGCCACGAAGACCTCGTCCTCGCCCTCGACCCGCTGGACCTGCTTGGCCTCGGCGACGTCGTGTTCGTCCTCGATGTCGCCGACCACCACCTCGATCAGATCCTCGATGGAGATCAGCCCGTCGGTGCCGCCATACTCGTCGATGACCAGGGCCATGTGGGTGCGGGTCGCCTGCATACGCACGAGCAGGTCGATCGCCGGCATGGAGGGCGGCACGAACAGCACCGGCCGCTGGATGCGCGCGGCGGCGAGCGTCGTTGTGAGATCGACCTTGCCCAGGTCGAGGCTCCGCGGGAGACGGACCGGCGCGCGCCGCGGCCGTGGCGCGACGGCCGGGTCGGCGTCGCCCTCGACGGGGGTAGCAGGCCGGACGGCGGTGCCGTTGCCGGCGCTACGCCGGGTCGGCTCGGCCTTGGCGGCGATGTGATCGACGAGGTCGCGGATGTGGACCATGCCGCGGGGGTCGTCCAGCGTGTCGCCGTAGACCGGCAGTCGGGAATGGCCGGCCGCGCGGAACAGCTTGAGCAGGTCGCCAAGGTTCGTGTCATTGGCGACAGCGACGATGTCGGCCCGGGGCACCATGACGTCGTCGACTCGCACCTTGTGCAGGCCGAGCACGTTCTTGAGCATCAGCCGTTCAAGGGGAGTGAGGCCGCTCTCGCCGGCATCGGGCTCGGCGAGGGCCTCCTCCAGGCCCTCGCGCAGCGAATCGCGTGGCTTGAGGTGAAGGGCCTGAAGCAGGCGGTCGTACCAGGGATCCCGGGTCTGGGATTCACCCTCGGTGGAACTGGGCGCGGCCTGGGCCGCGCCGCGACTTCGATCGTTGCTCATGTCTCTCGGATCTGGGGGCGTTCGGGAGTCGCGGGCTCAAGCATAAGGGTCCGGGATGCCGAGGGCCGCGAGGGCCGCGACCTCGAGCGTTTCCATGGCCTCGGCTTCGGCCTCGCCGGTCTCGTGGTCCTGACCGAGACAATGCAGGGTGCCATGGACGAGAAGGTGGGCGAGGTGATTCTGGAGCGGCTTCGACTGCTCCGCACTTTCGCGCACCAGGGTCTCGTAGGCAAGGACCACGTCGCCGAGCGGCAGCGCGGCGCCCGCATGCCTCGGCTGCGGAGCGGCCGGGAAGGAAAGCACGTTGGTGGGCTTGTCCTTGCCGCGCCACGTGCGGTTCAGATCCCGGATGGTGGCGTCGTCGGTGAGGACGATGCTGACCTCAACGGGCCCATCCGGCAATTCCGGGGCGATGGCGAGCCCGGCCTCCACGGCGCGCCGGACGAGGGATTCAAGAGCGGGTACGGCAGCTTCCCAGCGCCCGTCTTCGATGGCGAGGTCGATCTCGTGGCCGGTCATCGCACGCCAACCACGCCGCATTCGCTCCAACGTCTGCGGGGCCGGGTGGCCCCTGCCTCAGCGGGTGTCGGGTCGGGATGCACCCTCGCGGAAGGTGAGCGACGGTTCCCAGGAAAGGGTACCGGTAAAAACCTGCACTGTCGGGCTGCCCCGCTGCCTCGCTTGTCTGCACGATACCCTATCGCGCAGAGCCCATCGTTTTCACGCATCGGTCCACGCGATACGCGACTCGCTCCCGAGCGGGAGCCGGTTGGGGCGATGGCGAAGAATCGTCCGGAACGGTCTAACCGCCCTCCGTTCAGGAGAGGGGTTCCGCGCTCGACGTGGCAAACGGATCGAGCGCGGCGCGAACCGGGTCCGGCCAGCCTGCTGACGATGTGTAGAGCGGCTCGTCGGCATGCGGGGACGGGTGACAGGCGCGTGGCCGTACCGAACACGTTCGCGGCGGACATCTTCAAGCGAGCGGCCGGCGGCGTGGGTTGGGGTTGCGGTCGGCCTCGCCCTCACCGTGGGCGGCGCGCTCGTACGCGGTGACGATCCGGCGCACGAGGTCGTGGCGGACCACGTCCACGTCCTTGAACGTCACGCGCCCGATTCCATCAACCCCATCGAGCACGTTCACCGCCTCCACCAGTCCCGATTTCTGGCCCGGCGGCAGGTCGATCTGGCTCGGGTCGCCGGTGATGATCATGCGCGAGCCCTCGCCCAACCGGGTCAGGAACATCTTCATCTGCATCGAGGTCGTGTTCTGCGCCTCGTCGAGCAGAACCACCGCGTTGGTCAGTGTACGCCCGCGCATGAAAGCGAGCGGCGCGATCTCGATGACGCCGGTCTGCAGGGCACGGTCGACGTGGCGCGCCTCCATGAAGTCGTAGAGGGCGTCGTAGATCGGGCGCAGATACGGATCGACCTTCTCACGCATATCGCCGGGCAGGAAGCCGAGGCGCTCGCCAGCCTCCACGGCCGGGCGAGAGAGGATCAGCCGTTCAGCGTGGCCCTGCTCCAGGAGCGACACGGCATGGCCCACCGCCAGCCAGGTCTTGCCTGTCCCGGCCGGGCCTTCGGCGAAGACCAACTCGTTGGAGCGCAGCAGCTTGATGTAGGTGTCCTGCGCTTGGTTGCGCGCCCGCACGGCGCCCCGGCGGCGCGTGGCGATCTGCTCGAAATGCGGCTTGTCAGCCTCGGCCGCGATCGCCTCGGCCGGAAACAGGCTCGCCTGCGCGGTGGATTCGCGGATCGCGCCGTCGACGTCGCCCAGCGTCAGTGTGCTTCCGCCGGTCCGAACCCGGGCGTAGAGCTTCTGGAACACCCGCCTAGCCTTCTCGGCCGCATCGGCGGAGCCCTTGATGACGAGGTGATTGCCGAGCGCCGTGGCGGTGACGTCGAGACGCCGCTCGATATGGGCGACGTTCTGGTCGTACTGGCCGAAGACGAGGCTGGCCAGCCGATTGTCATCGAAGGTCAGCGGAACCTCGACCGTCTCGTCAGATCCGGACGGCAGTGCCGCCGGCCCGCGGCCCAGAAGGGCGCCGCGCACGCCCGCCCCGTCCGAAGCGCTCAAGTCGCGATCCTCGCCACCATGTCCAACGCCCCCGTCCTCACGCCGCCACCGCCTCAGAGACCATTTGCCCGAACAGGCTGTTGGTCCCGGCCTCGACGATCCGCACCGGCACGATCGTCCCAATATGATGGGGGTCGGCGTCGAACTGCACCGCGAGCAGGTGCGGCGTCTTGCCCGCGACCTGGCCCGGATGCCGTCCGGTCTTCTCCACCAGCACCTCAAAGACCCGGCCTTCCGCGGCCCGCTGATAGGCGTGGCGCTGCGCATCGAGGAGCGACTGCAACTCGGCCAGCCGCGCCGCCATCACGGCCTCTGGGACAGCGTCCTCGCGCTCGGCCGCGGGGGTGCCGGGGCGGGGGCTGTACTTGAACGAGAAGGCGCTCTCAAACCCGACCTCGCGCACCAGCCTCAGGGTGTCGGCGAAATCGGCATCGGTCTCGCCCGGAAAGCCGACGATGAAATCGGAGGAGAGGGCGATGTCGGGCCGCGCCGCGCGCACCCGGTCGATCAGGCGCCGATACTGGTCGCCGGTGTGCTTCCGGTTCATGGCGGACAGGATCCTGTCCGAGCCCGACTGAACCGGCAGGTGCAGGTACGGCATCAGGGCCGGCACTTCCGCGTGGGCGCGGACCAGCGCGTCATCGAAATCGTTGGGATGGCTCGTGGTGTAGCGGATCCGCGCGAGGCCGGGGATCTTCGCCACCGCCCGGACGAGTTCCGCGAGGCCGACCGGGGCGGCGTCGGCACCCGCGCCGTGATAGGCGTTGACGTTCTGGCCGATGAGCGTGACCTCGCGGACGCCGCCATCGGCGAGCCTCTCGGCCTCCGCCAGAACCGCCGCGACGGGGCGCGAGACCTCGGCGCCGCGGGTATAGGGCACCACGCAGAAGGCGCAGAACTTGTCGCAGCCTTCCTGCACGGTGAGGAAGGCCGAGGGCCCCGGGGTACGGCGCCGGGGCAGGTGGTCGAACTTGTCCTCGACCGGGAAGTCCGTATCGACCACGCGGCGCTCGCGGGAGCGGGCCAGAAGGTCCGGCAGGCGGTGGTAGCTCTGCGGCCCGACCACCACGTCGACGGCGGGCTGCCGGGCTTGGATCTCGGCGCCCTCGGCCTGGGCGACGCAACCGGCCACGACGATGCGCGTGTCGAGGCCGCGCGCCTGCCGCTCGTCCTTGAGCACACGCAAGCGGCCGAGCTCGGAATAGACCTTCTCGGCGGCCTTCTCGCGGATGTGGCAGGTGTTGAGGACGACCACGTCGGCCTCCTCCACCGAATCTGTGGCCGCGAACCCTTCAGCGCCCAGTACGTCGGCCATGCGGGCCGCGTCGTAGGCGTTCATCTGGCAACCGTAGGATTTGACGAAGGCCTTCTTCAACGCGCGCCGTCCCGAAACCATCCGCTTTCCATCGATCCTGCGCCGATCCTGCGGAAATCGGCCGGCCGGAGGCCTGTAGCACGGATCGCAGGGGCCGTCGCGGCGCCCGGTCAGCCCTGAGGGCAAACCCCGGAAAAGCCGCAGGACCGCCCGGCGGATGCGGACGGTCCTGCGGTCGATGCGTGGAGGCGGCGGGTTTCCCGCCGCCCTTTTAGTGGGCTGCCGGCGCGAGAGCGGGGGCGCTGATGACCATGTTCTGGAAGAACGGCACGTAGGCCTGGAGCATCACCAGTACGCCGACGAGGCAGGCGAGCGCGATCGAGTGCCAGAAGACGAAGCGCAGGATCTTGCCCTCTTGGCCGAAGTAGCCTGTGGCCGTGGAGGCGACGACGATCGACTGGGCGTCGATCATCTTGCCCATCACGCCGCCCGACGAGTTTGCGGCCGCCATCAGAACACCCGAGAGGCCGAGCTGCTCCGAGGTGATGCGCTGGAGGCCGCCGAACAGCACGTTCGAAGCCGTATCGGAGCCGGTGAGCGCGACGCCGAGCCAGCCGAGCAGCGTCCCGAAGAACGGGTAGAGGATACCCGTGCCCGCGAAGGCGAGGCCCAGCGTGGCGTCGACGCCCGCGTATCGGGTCAACACGCCGAGCGCCAGCATCGCCGCGATGGTGATGAGCGAGTAGCGCAGCGCCCAGATGGTCTCGAAATACGCCGTGACGAGGCGCACCGGCGAGAACCGCATGATCAGCCCGGAGATGATCGCCGCGATCAGAACCCCGGTGCCGGTGTAGGACATGTAGGTGAACAGGAACACCGCGCTCTCGGCAGCCGGCTTCGGCACCACCGGGGGCACCTTCATGATCATGTTGTGCAGGCCCGGCACCTCGTATTTCCAGGTGAAGAGCGGGTTCACCAAGCCCTTGAACCAGCCGGTGCCCCAGACGGCCACGATCACCGAGAGGATGATCCACGGCACCCAAGCCATCAGGATCTCGCCCTGCGAGGCGGTGCGCATGCCGGCCTGGCGCGGGGCGCCTGTCCCACCCGGGACGCCGGCGCCGAGCGCCACCGGGCGTGGAGCGGCCACTGCCAGGGACGGATCGTGGCCGCGAAGCGCCGGCGACGTCCAGATCTCGCGGGGCTGCCACACCTTGAGGAACAGGACGAGGCACAGCATCGAGGCCAGAGATGCGCCGATGTCGACGATCCAGGGATTGACGTAGTTCGAGATCAGGAACTGCGCGATCGCGAAAGAGGCACCGCAGACCAGGATCGGCGGCCACACTCGGACCATGCCGCGGAAGCCCGCGAACACCCAGATCAGCCAGAACGGGACGATGAGCGAGAACAGCGGCAGCTGCCGGCCGATCATGGCGCCCAGGATCTCGGGCGGATAGCCGGTCACCGAGGCCAGGCCCTGGATCGGCGCGCCGAGCGCCCCGAAGGCGACCGGGGCGGTGTTGGCGATCAGCGACAGGCCCGATGCCGCCAGCGGCGAAAAGCCGAGACCGATCAGGATAGCCCCGGTGACGGCCACCGGCGTGCCGAAGCCGCCAGCGCCCTCGAAAAAGGCGCCGAACGCGAAAGCCACCAGCAGGAGTTGCAGGCGCCGGTCGGCCGTGATGCCGGCCACCGATTGCTGGAGCACGGCGAACCAGCCTTTCTCCACCGTGAGACGGTAGAGGAAGATGACGTTGAGAATGATCCAGCCGATCGGGAAGAAACCGGTGACCATTCCGAGGATCGCCGCCCGGGATGCGAGCCCGACCGGCATGCCGAAGCCCGCGATGGCCACCAGCAGGGCGAGTCCCAGGGCGATGACGGCCGCGATGTGGGCCTTGACGCGACCGCTCGCGATCATCGCGAGCAGCGCGATCACCGGCACGGCGGCGGCGATTGTCGAGAGCCACGGGCTCCCGAAGGGATCATAGACCTGATTCCAGGTTTGCAACGGGCGTCCTCCCAATACCCCGGCTGTCACGGGGTTTCGGCCTAGCTAGCAGAGAGATACGGGCCGCTCAACGCGCATGCATCATGTATCCAGGGGCACTTTCTACGGAGTAACCGAGTCGCGCGGGAGAAGCGGCCGTATCCGACCCTAACTGAGTCGCCCGGCAGAAGTCGGAGAGGATGGCCCGGTCGGCGAACGTCTGGACGTCATCCGGCATCGCCGCGCAGGCGGCTCAAGACAGGTCGGGCCGCGAAGGCCGGCGGGCGAGCTGGCGCCGTCAGACCGCCGCGATCTCGGGGCTGCCGACGGCAAGACCGGACGGAGCGGGGCGAATGCCGGCCGCCGATGGGGCCAGCGCACGGTCCGTCATGACGCCCTGCAGGGCGGCGCGGACCTCCGCCTCAGCGGCGGCGGTGGCCAGCTTGCGGTCGGTGTTCGCCTCGAAGGCGATCGGCGGCCCCCAGATCACGTGAACGTCGATCGGGCCGCCGTTCACGAAGGCGGCGAGATGCGGCGCCAGCTCCATGTCGCCGTACCAGGCGATCTCGGTGCGCTCGGAGCGCACCACCGGCAGGCCGTTGCGCCTGGGATAAGCGATGGCGAGCGGCTGGAGGCGCACCCGTCCTGACCCGGATTCGGCCTGCAGGGCAGCCCGCGCCGCGCCGACCAGCGCGGACCGGAACGGCAGGAGCCGGTTGCCGTCGCCGGTGGTCCCTTCCGCGAACAGCACCACCAGTTCGCCTTCGGCCAGCCTGTGACCCATCGCGGCACTGACGGCGGCGGTCGCTCCGCGCCTCTGCCGGTCGATGTAGATCGTGCGCTGTAGCCCCGCGAGCGCGCCGATCACCGGCCAGCCGGCGATCTCGGATTTCGCCACGAACGAGAGCGGCCGCAGGGACCCGATGGCCACGATATCGAGCCATGAGACATGGTTGGCGAGCACCAGGGCCGCCTCTCCGGGCTCCGGCGGCGTGCCGCTCTGCGTCACCCGGACAGAGAAGAGCCGCAAGAACACCCGGTGGAACAGCATCGGCGCCAGGACCGAGCGGCGACGAAGCCGCCGCAAGGCGATCCAGTGCGGCGGCGCCAGCACCATGAAGGCGAGGGTGAGCGCCGCGAGGCGCCAAGTGAGGCCGAAGCGGCTCACGCCGTCACAGGTCGGCGCTCATCGTCAGCGCGGTCGCCCGGCTGCCGTCGGCTTTGAGATAGTAGCCGGTGCGCTCGCCCACCTTCCGGAAGCCGTGGCGGGCGTAGAGCCTGAGCGCGGGCGCGTTGCCCTCGTCGACCTCCAGGTGGACCCGGGCGACGCCCGCGAGGGCAAGGCTCGAAAGGTGCTCGCGCAGGAGCCTGCGGCTGTGGCCGCCGCCGCGGAGCGCCGGGGACAGCACGACGGTCAGAATCTCGGCCTCGTCGGCGGCCCGGCGCGAGAGCACGAAGCCCTGGAGCGTACCCGTCCGCCAGAGGGCGTGCGCATGGATTGAGCGTTCGCACAGCATCCGCTCGAACTCGTGCATGTCCCACGGCCGCGCGAAGGCGGTCGCGTGGAGACGGGCGAGGGCCGGCGCCTGCGCGGCATCGCTGAGCGGCGTGACGTAGGGCTCCGGGGTGAGGGCATCCCACCAAGCGAACCACCAGTCGAGCGGCCAGAACGGGAGCGGACGCGTCATCGCCGCGCGATCCTCGCATGATCCTGTGGCCGCGCATCCGGTCCGCGCAGGTACAGGGGTCGCGGCAGGGCCTGGGACGGATCGGCCACGAGGCCGAGGGAGGCAACGGAGGCGATCTCGGGAGCGCCGAGGCCGGCGATCCGCGCGCTCACCCCGCGGGCGGAGAGCGCCGCCGCCAGCAGCGGGGCGCCGGAGCCGATCAACACCACGGGGCCCGGACCCAAGCGTTCCGCGGCCGCCTCCACCGGAAGATGGGCGGGGGCGAGCCCGCCGCTGGGGCCCAGGGCCTGGACGTAGACGGCGCCGTGCCGGGCGTCGATCGCCGCGGCGATCATGCCTTCAAGGGATTCGGCCAGCAGGGGCGCGAGCAGGGCCGACAGAGTGCCGACGCCGACCACGGGCTTGCCGGTGGCGAGCCCGATTGCGCGGGCCGCCGAGAGGCCGACCCGCAGCCCGGTGTAGCTTCCGGGACCGACCGTTACGGCGATGCGGTCGATCGCCTCGAAGCCGCCTTCGACCCGGGCCACCACCCGCTCGATCAGGGGCAGCAGGGACTCGGCATGGCCACGCACCATCGGGAGCGATTCTGCGGAGAGAGGCGCATCGGCATCATCCGCCGCGACGCAGGCGGCGCACATGTCCAGCGCTGTGTCGATGGCAAGGATACGCACGCCCACTCCCGCTTGCCGGTCCGGACCAGCTACCGCCCCCCTGCAGCCCCGAAGGGCGCGAAGATCCCAGCGTTAGAGCAAAACAGCCGCCCCGTCAGCGCGGGCCGGCCGTGAGAACCGCGTTGGCGGCGGAGTGTTGCCGGCTTGCGCCGGTTGCCGCCAAGCACACGGATCGAACCGCTCAGATCGCCTGGACCTCGCGGATCTCCGGCAGGAAGTGCCGGAACAGATTCTGGACGCCGTGCCGGAGTGTGGCGGTGGAGGACGGGCAGCCAGAGCATGCACCCTTCATCTCCAGGTAGACCACGCCCTCCTTATAGCCGCGGAAGGTAATGTCGCCGCCGTCACCCGCCACGGCCGGGCGAACCCGCGTCTCTAGCAAGTCCTTGATGGTCACAACCGTGTCGTGATCGGCCTCGTCGTAGAACTCGTCGCCGGCCTCGTGGTCCTCGTGGTCGCCCTCGACCATCACGGGGGCGCCGGACTGGAAATGCTCCATGATCGCGCCGAGCACGGCGGGCTTCACCTGCGCCCATTCCGAGCCGTCCTCCGCCTTGGTGACGGAAATGAAGTCGTGGCCGAAATAGACGCCGGAGACGCCGGGCACGGCGAACAGCGCGGAGGCGAGGGGTGAGCGGGCGGCGGCCTGGGCATCCCGCGCTTCGAAGGTCGACTCGGGAAGGACGACCCGGCCGGGCAGGAACTTGAGGGTGGCCGGGTTCGGTGTGGCTTCGGTCTGGATGAACATGATGGGAGAACTCCGCTGCGCCGGTTCAAGGCCGGCCGGGACAGGCGCGCGGGGCGCCGCTTCCCATGTGGACCGGCGGCCGGATTTTCTCAACCGGCCGCCCGGCCCGGAGAGTGGACATTCGGCCGGCAGCGCTTCAGGACGGGCGAGATCGAGATGCCAACGGAGCCGGGAGTGGACGTGACCGGGGACGAGACCCTCGCGCAGGAGTTGTTGAAGGACCTGCGTGCGACCCAGGCCAAGCTGGAGGCGGCGCGCGACGATGCGGCCTCGCTCAAGGTGCTGCTCGCCCTGCGCACGCACCAGCACGATCTGGCGTGGCAGAACGAGCAGCGACTCGCGGCCGAACTCGCTGGCGCCCGCGCCCGGGAGGCGGCCTTGGTGGCCGAACTTGCGGAGGCGGCGTCCCGCGCGGCCGATGCGGAGGCCGTAGCGGTCGCCGAGGAACGCACCGAGGCTGTGCGGACCGTCCTGGGCGCCGTTCTCGACTGCATCGGGCACCGTGCCCTCGACCGGCGCCGGTTCCAAGAGATCATCGCGCGGGCCGGCCGCGAGGCGCCCGACGACGGCCCCGGCGCGGCCCGGCACGCGGTGCTGCTGGCGGAGACGCGGCGGGTGCTCGGGATCGCCGGGTAGGGCGACAGCGCCACCGGCGGGGTTAATCGCCCCTTAACCATGCGCTCGCATCGTCGGTCCCGGGACCGACAGGAGATCGAACGCATGCAGATCAGCGAACATCACGTGCGCGAGTGCGCCTACTACATCTGGGAAAACGAGGGCCGGATCCACGGGCATGCCGCCGCGCATTGGATTCGCGCGGAAGCCGAACTGCATGCCAATGCGATGCTGGCGGAAGGCGCGTCCGCGCCGGCGCTGAATGTCGCTGACGCACAGCCCGTCGCCAAGGCTGCCGCCGCCAAGGCGGGTGCACCCAAGGCGTCTGCTGCCAAGTCCGCTAGCGCCAAGACCGCCAAGACGGCTACGCCGGCCAAGGCTGCGCCGAAGGCTCCTACTCCGAAGACTGCCGCACCGAAACCCGCTGCCGCCAAGCCCGCCCGCGCCTCGAAGGCTGCCGTGACCGCGGGCCTCGCGGCTAAGGCGAAGCCGGCCCGCGCCCCGGCCTCGATGCACTGACCGGTCGGCGCCCTTCGCGCCGCGACCGCGCTTCAGGAGCCCGCCCCTTCGCCGAGGGGCGGGCTCCTGCCGTTCGCGGACCGCCTGAACGGAACAGGTCCGCCGCGGCACCGTATGTCCGCGCTAGCGCGCGCGGAGCGCCGCGAGGGAGCCGATGATGCGCGCGGTGATCTTCGACATCGACGGAACGCTGCTCGACAGCGTTGACCTGCACGGCCGCGCCTGGGTCGAGGCGTTTGCGCATTTCGGCGTGGAGACCGATCAGACGGAGGTTCGCCGCCAGATCGGCAAAGGCGGTGACGAGCTCATGCCGGTGTTCCTGCCGCGCGAGCGCTTGGCACGCGAGGGCGGGGCGATCGAGAGCTATCGTTCGGACTTGTTCAAACGGAAATACCTCTCTGAGGTCCGTCCATTCCCGGCGGTTCGGCCGCTGTTCGAGCGGATCCGCGTTGGCGGACTGAAGATCGCGCTCGCTTCCTCGGGCAAGCGCGCCGAGGTCGAGCGGTACCAAGAGATCCTGCAAATCGGCGACTTGGTGGACGTCGCCACGAGTTCGGACGACGCAGACCGTTCGAAGCCACATCCGGATATCTTCGAAGCCGCAGTGAAGAAGTTCGGAGGTATCGATAAGGACGCGATGATCGTGGTGGGTGATACGCCCTACGATGCCGAAGCCGCCGGGAAGGCGGGACTGCGCACCATCGGGATGCTCTGCGGCGGCTTCCCGGAGGCCGAGCTGTCCGCTGCGGGCTGCGTGAAAATCTACCGTGATCCGCAGGATCTGCTCGACGGCTTCGACGATTCGCTGCTGGCATCCACTTGATCAGCGACGCTGGCAAGCCGATTCGGCGGCAGGGCTCGAACCCTCCACTGTTTCCCGTGCCCTGTGTTGCAGCGCGGCGACGGAGCACGACGCCGGCTACGTAATTGCGCGAATGGGGCTGGCGCCGACCGATCGGAAGGCGTAGCGACCCGCCCGCCATCTGGAATGTCTCAAAGCACGAGCTCCGCGCATGAACCAGACCCATCAGGCCAGCCCAGCACCGCGCTTCGTGCCGGCGGCCAAGCCCCTGCCGGAGCAGATCGCCGAGGCCATTGAGAGCCGGTCCACTCCGCTGAGCAAGCTCCTGCGCCTGATGTCGGCGCTGGACGCCGAGGGGGGCAACGAGGCCCTGCGCGTCCAGCTGCGCGCCCGGATCGGGGCTCCCCTCGACGCCTGAACGGTCAGGCAGAAGTCATGTTCAGCGCTGCCGTGCCCGGTGACGGTGGCCGCCCCCGCGCTTGGGCGGCCTGGCGGCAACTTGGCTGAGCCGGCTCATGCAGGCTTGGTAGATCCGCCGGCCGATCTCCTCGAGTTCGAGCCCGTGGGGATTGGGGGTGGAGAAGACCTTGGCGCGCGCTTCGGTGCGGCAAGCCGCATCCTCGGGGCTGCGAATCGGCGGCTCAGCCCGGGCAGAGGCACATCCCAGCGCCAGGGCGACCGCTATCAAGATGCCAGCCGATATCGATGCTGGGATCGGCGTCCTGGCCTGGATACTCGACATACCGGAACGTATTCCTCATCCTACCGTATGGCGAGATAGGGCGGCCGGCTGTGCCGTGAAGCTTTGTCAGATTGCTGACTTCGTTTGGAAAATCGCCATCGACTGGCACCCGTTCGAGCCCGCGATCATGCGCCGGGCTGACCGGAACGCATGCGCGTGGCAGGGGCCGCCATAGGCCGCGTGAATTGCGGCGTTCCGCGGCCGACACACGCGCGGACCTTCGCTCCGCCGCCGTTCATCGCGCAGCCTTGCCGGGGCGCTGCGACGGGGCACTGATCGACGCGATCGCCGTTTTCGGTCGCGAAGACCGTACCGTAACAAGACCTGAGCTGGATCGCGGCTCGCAATGCCGCTTTCGTCCCTCTTCCGCCGTGTGGTTACCGCGTCACGGCACGATCCAGAGGCAGCGGCCGGAACCCGCGACGGTCATGCATTCGTAGGGTGCACCGCCTATCATCGCCCGCTGCTCCACGGTGCCGATCTCGCCGCGCGGTATCCGACGGCACCCGGCTTCCAGCGGAGCATCCCGCGCTGACCCGGAGGCGGCATCGATCCGGCGGGCGGCGATCAGTGTATCGCAGGCGGTCACCGCAGTGCCATCCTGCGCCCGGGCAGAGCACGCCGCCAAGACGACCAGCACCGCCGTCAGCATCGTTCGTGACCACATCGCTTCCTCGCAGTCCGGGCCGGTCCGTAGAACGGATGGCCCTGCGCGCCCACCAAGACCCGGGGTCCGCTCTCAACCGCCGCCATCGGGCGATGGTTGGGGACGGCCCTGGCTCCAGGGCGCTCGGATAGATCTAGAATACGACGACGCCGCCCACCATTCCGGCGGACGGCGTCCGAGCCTCGTGGTCAAGGCTGTCGGTGAATGGCCGCTCAGCGCTTGGCCTTCGCCTTGCGGGCGGCGTAGCGGGCGTCGCGCTGGGCCTTCTTGGCTGCAAGTTCTGCAGCCTTGCGCTCCTGCGCGGCAGCAAGTTCGGCAGCCTCCCGGGCGAGCCGAGCGGCAAGCTCGGTCTCCTCGCGCAGGCGCTTCTCCTCCGCGGCCTTCCGCTCTGCGGCGATCCGGGCGGCCTCGCGTTCGCGGGCGCGCTCATCACGGGCCTTGGCGACCTCGGCGCGGGCCCGGGCCTTGGCGATCACCTCCGGATCATCGGCCGGCGGACGGGCTTTGAACTTGGCCAGCAGGGCGGCCTTGGCGTTCTGGGAGTTCTGGCGGCGGTCGTCGAAATTCCTGTAGTCGAATGCGCTCATCTGACCTTTCTCGGTTGGGTACGTCACGCGTTTCGCGGGGACGTCCGGCTACGCCGGGCACGTACTGAGTCTACGGGTTCCATTGCCGTCCCCGGGCCCTGGAACCGCACCGATCCACCGGCGCTGCCGATGGTCCGACCCGAGCGCTCAGCTCGCGCTCGAGCGCTCGGGTCGGACCATGTCTGGAAAAACGGGAAAGCCCTTAGCTCCCGCCTACCCTGGGACGCAATCGTGTCCGCGTACTCAGGTGGCCGGCAGAGCGACAATCCACGGCATCTCTGTAAAAGTTTTGCTCGACGATGCCGAAAAACCTCAAACCGACGGTTGGGCGCGACGGCCTGAAGTCCGACACCGGCTTTCCGGGCCGAGCCGAAGACTCGACCTGACTTGGCTGAAAGATAGGTCGCGGCCACGGAGGCGGCAAGCCGAGCAGGCGCGGCACGCTTGCCCGTTTGCGGCGACATGTCGAGGGCGTTCGACGTGCGGTGATCGAACCTTCAGCTTGCGAGGCCGATGCTACACGTATGGCGCGCGACAGCATCGAAGACCTGCAGCCTTGATCGGCACGATCGGCGCGCCGAAGGTGCCTCGTGTTTCACCGACAAGCCGAAGCCACGGCGCAAGGACCCTCCATGCACAGTATTCCCGTCGCGGACATCACCTCGGAAGCCTTCGCACCCTACGGCGACCTGCTGGCAGTCCCGGCCACGCCGCCCCGTCAGGACCGTGCCGGCCGGATGGAGAACACGCGCCCGGATGCGGTCGCGAATCTCGCTCTCGTGCGCAGCGATCCGTTCGACCGGCTGAAGCCACTGTGCCGGCTGGAGCGGCATCCGCACTCGAATCAGGCCTTCCTGCCCCTCTCGGTCGAGGGATACGTGGTGGTCGTGGCACCCGACCGCCACGGCAGCCCAGACGAGGCGCGGATCCAGGCCTTCCGGGTCCCGGGCCGTGTCGGCATCAACTACCGGGCGGGGGCTTGGCACGCGCACATGATGACCCTCTGCGCGCCGGGCACCTTCGCCATGCTGGTCCACGAGGATGGTACGGCAGCGGATTGCGACTTCGCGTCGATTGCGCCGGTCTCCCTGGACATGGAACATGACGCCTAGAAAATAGGCAATCGTCTTCAAGATCGAGTGTCGCCCTTGATGAGGCCGCTGGAGCGCCCAGGAATTAGGCAACCGACGCGATGCGGCGGGGCGTAACGCGAAAGGTCGTTCGGCACGATGCCTGCTAATCGACTGGGCCGGCCATAGAGCTGCCGACGTGAGGACCGCGATGCCAGAGACGCCACTCCCGTTCGACCCAGACTCCTACGCCTCGGTGGCCGCGGGCCTCCTAGGCCTGGCCCTCGATCCCGCGTGGATCGTGCCGATCACCGCGAACCTGCGTGTCCTTGCGGCGGCGGCGGAACTCGTGAGCGCCTTCGCGCTGCCCGACGAGGCCGAGGCGGCACCGAGATTCGAGGCATGAGCGCACTTGCCCTGTCCGACGCCGCCACGATCGCCGCGGCGGTCTCCAGCGGTCGTTCGAGCGCCCGCGAGGCGGTGGCCGGAGCCCTCGACCGTATCGCCAGGATCGACGGGCGCGTCGGTTCCTTCACGGATGTGCTCGCCCAGCGGGCGCTCGCCCGGGCCGATGCGCTGGACGGCGCCCTCGGCCGCGGCGAGCCGGCCGGGTCTCTCGCAGGCGTTCCCTTCGCGGTGAAGAACCTGATCGACATCGCGGGCCTGCCGACCCGCGCGGGGTCGAAGATCAACAGGGATCGCCCCCCGGCCGAGCGCGACGGCGCCTTGGTGCGGCGCCTGGAGGCGGCCGGGGCGATCCTGGTTGGCGCCCTCAACATGGGCGAATACGCCTACGACTTCACCGGCGAGAACGTCCATGACGGCGACGCCCACAACCCGCACGCCCTCGCCCACATGACCGGCGGCTCGTCCGGCGGTTCGGGCGCGGCCTTGGCGGCCGGTCTCGTGCCCCTGACGCTGGGATCCGACACCAACGGCTCGATCCGGGTACCCGCCGCCTTCTGCGGCTGCTTCGGGCTGAAGCCGACCTACGGGCGGCTCAGCCGGGCCGGCAGCTTCCCGTTCGTCGGCAGCCTCGACCATCTCGGGCCGATGGCCCGCAGCGTGACCGATCTCGCGTTGGCCTACGATGCCATGCTGGGGCCGGACCCGGACGACCCGGTCGCCACGAGCCGCCCCCCCGAGCCCGCAATGCCAAATCTCGAATCCGGGATCGGCGGCCTGCGCATCGCGGTGGCCGGCGGTTACTTCGCCCGCGGCGGCGACCCGGAGGCCTTCGCGGCAGTCGCGCGCGTCGCCGATGCCCTCGGCGCCAGTCGTACCGTCGAACTCCCGGAGGCCGGGCGTGCCCGCGCCGCCGCTTACCTGATCACCGCCGCCGAGGGCGCGACCCTCCATCTTGACCGCCTGCGCGCCCGGCCACGGGATTTCGACCCGGCGGTTCGCGACCGGCTGATCGCCGGCGCGATGATCCCGGCGCCGTTCGTCGAGCGGGCCCAGCGCTTCCGCCGCTGGTACCGGGCCGCGGTGCTCGCGCTGTTCGACACGGTCGACGTCATTCTGGCCCCCGCCACCCCCTGCCGCGCCCCGAGGGGTGGCCTCACCCACTTCATCCTCGACGGCGTGACGCTGCCGGTGCGGGCCAATATCGGCGTGTTCACCCAGCCGATCTCGTTCATCGGCCTGCCCGTGGTCGCAACGCCGGTCTGGCTCGATGCCGGGCTGCCGCTGGGCGTTCAGGTCATCGCCGCCCCCTGGCGCGAGGACCTGGCCCTGCGCGTCTCGCGCCACCTTGAACGGACGGGGGTCTGCGCGGCGCCCGTTGCGGAGCTTGCCTGATGGTGACCGATGATCCCGCCGTGAAGGCCGAAGTCGAGGCTGCGTTCCGGACCTACGAGACGGCGCTCGTGACCAACGACGTCGCCACCCTGGAGGCTCTGTTCCGGGACGATCCGCGGACCGTCCGGTACGGCATCGGCGAGAACCTCTACGGCATGGACGCGATCCGGGCCTTCCGCCGGGCCCGCTCACCCGTCGGCCTGGAGCGCATGCTGGCGCAGACCGTGATCACCACCTACGGGCGCGACTTCGCCACGGCGATGACTCTGTTCACCCGGGAGAACGCGCCCGGCAAGGTCGGCCGTCAGAGCCAGACCTGGGTGCGTTTCCCGGAGGGCTGGCGCGTGGTCGCGGCCCATGTGAGCCTGATCGACGCCGCATAGAATCGAAGCTGTGCATGCATGGACGGCGCCCGACTGGCCGCGGGCTTGCATACGGGGGAGGGTATTCCGGCCGGCAGGCCCGAACCAACGCGAGTATCCGATCCGATATGCTGTCCCGTTTGAGAAATCTCGGCGCCCGCGCGGCGTTGGCCGGTGCCCTCGCGCTCTCGGCAAGCACGACCGCCTTCGCGCAGGGCACGCTGCGGATCGGCATGACCGCGTCCGACATCCCGCTGACCACCGGCCAGGCCGACAATGGCGGCGAGGGCATGCGGTTCCTCGGCTACACGGTCTATGACGGCCTCATCAATTGGGACCTGTCGAGCGCCGAGCTCGCCTCCGACCTCGTGCCGGGCCTCGCCACCAGTTGGAGCGTCGACGAGGCCGACAAGACCAAGTGGACCTTCAAGCTGCGGCCGGGGGTGAAATTCCACGATGGCTCCGACTTCACCGCGGATGCCGTGGTTTGGAATCTCGACAAGCTCCTGAAGGCCGACGCCCCGCAATACGACCCGCGCCAATCGGCGCAGGGGAAGACACGTATCCCCGCGGTGGCGACCTACCGGGCGATCGACCCGCTGACCGTCGAAATCGTCACCAAGGCGCCGGACGCCACGCTGCCCTACCAGATCGCCTGGATCATGATGTCGTCCCCGGCCCAGTGGGAGAAGCTCGGCAAGTCCTGGGACGCCTTCGCAAAGCAGCCCTCGGGCACGGGCCCCTGGAAGCTGACCCTGTTCGCGCCCCGCGAACGCGCCGAGATGGTGCCGTTCAAGGAGTATTGGGACAAGGACCGTATTCCGAAGCTCGACAAGCTCGTGCTTGTGCCGCTGCCGGAGGCCAACGCGCGGGTCGCCGCCCTGCGCTCGGGCCAGGTGGACTGGATCGAGGCGCCCGCACCCGACGCCGTGGCCTCGCTGAAGGGCGCCGGCTTCACCATCGTCACCAACGCCTATCCGCATAATTGGACCTGGCACCTGTCTCGGGTCGAGGGCTCGCCCTGGAACGACATCCGGGTGCGCAAGGCCGCCAACCTGGCCATCGACCGCGAGGGCCTGAAAGAATTGCTCGGCGGCCTCGCCATCCCTGCCAAGGGCTTCATGCCGCCCGGCCACCAGTGGTTCGGACACCCGACCTTCGACGTGAAGTATGATCCCGACGCCGCCAAGAAGCTGCTGGCCGAGGCGGGCTACAGCCCCGCGAAGCCGCTGAAGCTGAAGGTCGCGATCTCGGCCTCGGGCTCGGGCCAGATGCAGCCGCTGCCGATGAACGAATTCGTGCAGCAGAACCTCGCCGACGTGGGCATTCAGGTCGATTACGAGGTGGTGGAGTGGAACACGCTCATCAACATCTGGAGGGCGGGCGCAAAGGCCGATATCTCCCGCGGCGTCTCGGCGATCAATTACTCGTATTTCATCCAGGATCCGTTTACGGGCCTCATCCGGCATCTCCAGTGCAATCTCGCCCCACCGAACGGCACCAACTGGGGCTATTATTGCGATCCGGGGATGGACAAGCTGTTCGATCAAGTCCGCAATACCTTCGATAAGTCCGAGCAGACCAAGGTTCTGGAGAAAATCCACGAGAAATATGTTGACGACGCGCTGTTCATCATGATCACGCACGACGTGAATCCCCGGGCGATGAGCCCGAAGGTGAAGGGCTTCGTCCAGGCGCAGAACTGGTTCCAGGACTTCTCGAAGATCACGATCGGGACGGCAGGGCGGTAATCGCGGGATTTCCTCGACCCTTGCGGGCGAGGATTCCCTGCGCAGCAGGGGAGGGAGGGGCAGTGCGGCGGGTCAGGATATGAGGCCCGTCGCGAACATCCGGTAATTTCGCTCCCCGCACCCGACCCCTGCCGATGCAGGGGCCACCCTTTCCCACAGACGGGCGAGGGGAATCTTCCGACCAGCACAAGGCACATGATGCTGCTCTACATCCTCAAACGACTGGTCTACGTGACGCCGGTGGCGTTCGGGGTCAGCGTCGTCTGCTTCCTCTTGGTCCACCTTGCTCCGGGCGATCCCCTGAGTGCGGTGCTGCCGGCGGACGCGACCCAGGCGACCATCGACGAGATGCGCGCCGCCTACGGCTTCGATAAGCCGCTCCCGGTCCAGTACCTGATCTGGCTGTGGCACGTTCTGCACGGCGACCTAGGCGTCTCGATCGCAACCGGCCGGCCGGTGCTGAGCGAAGTCAGCCGCGCAGTGGTCAATTCGCTGATCCTCGCCTCGGTGGCGACCGTGATCGGCTTCACATTCGGCACACTGTTCGGCTTCGTGGCCGGCTACCACCGCAACTCGGTGGCCGATCGGGCCGCCTCCGCCCTCTCGGTCTTCGGCGTGAGCGTGCCGCACTACTGGCTCGGCATGGTCCTGGTGATCGTGTTCTCGGCGACGCTCGGCTGGCTGCCGCCCACCGGCGCGGGGCCCGACGGGTCCGGCAACTGGCGGCCCGATTTCGACCATCTGCGCTACCTGATCCTGCCGGCGGTGACGATGTCGGTGATCCCCACCGGCATCATCGCCCGTACCGTCCGCGCCCTGGTGGCCGACATCCTGGCCCAGGACTTCGTCGAGGCCTTGCGGGCCAAGGGCATGGACGAGTTCGGCGTGTTCAAGCACGTCGTGCGCAACGCCGCGCCCACGGCGCTGGCGATCATGGGCCTCCAGCTAGGGTACCTGCTCGGCGGCTCGATCCTGGTGGAGACCGTGTTCGCGTGGCCGGGCACCGGCTTCCTCCTCAACGCCGCGATCTTCCAGCGCGACCTGCCCCTGCTCCAGGGCTCTATCCTCGTGCTCGCGATGTTCTTCGTGGTCCTCAACCTGTTGGTGGACGTGATGCAGACCGCCCTCGATCCGCGCATCGAGCGCGCCTGACCCGGAGGTCGATGATGACTGCTCCCGTCACCGCAGCCTCCGTGGCCCTCGACGGCGGCGTCCTGGCCGCAGAGGATGTCGTCCACGGGCCGGATGCCGCCTTCGTCCCATCCCGCGGCTTCTGGGGCCATGTCGGCCACAGGCTGGTGCGCGATCCCGTGGCCATGGGCGCGGGCGCCGTGATCCTGCTCGTCGTGATCATTGCGGTCCTGTCGCCCTGGATCACCCCGATGGACCCGTACAAGGGTTCGATGCTGCGCCGCCTCAAGCACGTCGGCGATGCCACCTACTGGCTCGGCTCCGACGAACTCGGGCGCGACATGATCAGCCGGCTGATGCTGGGCTCGCGGCTCTCCCTATTCATCGGAGTCACCCCCGTGCTGATCGCCTTCGTGATCGGCTCCTGCATCGGCATCCTGGCCGGCTATGTCGGCGGCTGGACCAACACGATCCTGATGCGCACCATCGACGTGTTCTTCGCCTTCCCTTCGGTCCTGCTCGCCATCGCGCTGTCCGGTGCGCTCGGAGCCGGCATCTTCAACTCGATCGTGTCGCTGACCTGCGTGTTCGTGCCCCAGATCGCCCGGGTCGCCGAGAGCGTCACTACGGGCATCCGCAAGCGCGACTACATCGACGCGGCCAAGTTGTCCGGCGCCTCGGCGCTGACGATCATGCGGGTGCAGGTGCTCGGCAACGTCGTCGGGCCGATCTTCGTCTACGCCACCAGCCTGATCTCGGTCTCGATGATCCTGGCCTCAGGCCTCTCCTTCCTGGGCCTCGGGGTGCGCCCGCCGGAGCCGGAATGGGGCCTGATGCTCAACACCCTGCGCACCGCGATCTACGTCAACCCCGTGGTCGCGGCCCTGCCGGGCCTGTGCATCTTCATCGTCTCGATCGCCTTCAACCTGTTCTCGGACGGACTGCGCGCAGCCATGGAGATTCGCCAGTGAGCGTCATTCCGGACGCCCCCGATCCGTTCGCCCGCGACCGCGGCGGACCTGCCCAGCCGCTCCTGTCAGTCTCGGGCCTGATCAAGCATTTCCCCGTCCGCAAGGCCGGTGGGAAGAAGCAGGTTGTGCGCGCCGTCGACGGCGTCGATTTCGAGGTGCTCAAGGGCGAGACGCTGGGCATCGTCGGCGAATCCGGCTGCGGCAAGTCGACCACCGCCAAGCTGCTCATGGGCCTGATCGAGCGCGATTCCGGCACGATGCTGTACGATGGCCAGGCAATCGGCGAGCACGCGATGCCCTGGCGCGCCTATCGCCGCCAGGTCCAGATGGTGTTCCAGGACAGCTACGCTTCCCTGAACCCCCGCATGACCGTGGAGCAGTCGATCGCCTTCGGCCCGAAGGTCAACGGCGTCCCGAATCGGCAGGCAGTGGAACGGGCTCGCGCCCTTCTGGCCCGGGTCGGCCTGGAGCCGAAGCGCTTCGCCGGCCGCTACCCGCACGAGATCTCCGGCGGCCAGCGCCAGCGGGTCAACATCGCCCGCTCGCTGGCCCTGGAGCCGCGGCTGGTGCTCCTCGACGAGGCGGTCTCGGCGCTGGACAAGTCCGTGGAGGCACAGGTGCTCAACCTGCTCCTCGACCTCAAGGCCGAATTCGGCCTGACCTACATCTTCATCAGCCACGACCTGAACGTGGTGCGCTTCATCTCCGACCGGGTCATGGTGATGTATCTGGGCCGGGTCTCCGAGATCGGCCCCTCCGACACGGTGCTGGACGCCCCGGCCCATCCCTATACCGAGGCGCTGCTGGCCTCGATGCCGTCGCTGGATCCCGACAACCGCACGGAGGCCGCGCTGCTGCAGGGCGACCCGCCGAACCCGATCGATCCGCCCTCCGGCTGCCGTTTCCATCCCCGCTGCACCCTCGCCGAGAGCGTCTGCGGCGAGACGGAGCCGCCGCTCGACACGGTCGGTCCGCTGCACCGGGTCGCCTGCCTCGCGCGGCAGCCCGGCTCCGGCCATACCGCAGCGCCGGCCCGGGCGCTCGCGGCATGAGCGACCCCATCCCCACTTCGGAGCCCGCAGTCGCGCTCGAGAAGCTGCGCGTCGCCTTCGGCAGTGTCCAGGTCGTCGACGGCGTCGACCTGACCCTCGAGCGCGGGCAGGCGATGGCGCTCATCGGCGAATCCGGCTCGGGCAAGAGCGTGACGCTCCGCGCCATCCTGCGGCTGTTCCCGGAGGGCCGCAGCCGGATCGAAGGAAACATCCGCGCGGCCGGCAGGGACGTGCAGGCGCTGACCAAGCGACAGCTCGCCGATTTCCGCGGCGGCGACGTCTCGATGATCTTCCAGGAGCCGCTGCTGGCCTTCGACCCGGTCTACACGGTCGGCCAACAGATCACCGAGGCGATCCACCGCCACGAGAAGATCTCCAAGGAGGAGGCCCGCAAGCGCGCGCTCGCCCTGTTCGAGCGGGTGCGGATCCCGAGCCCCGAGCGGCGGCTCGACAACTACCCGCACGAGATGTCGGGCGGCATGCGCCAGCGGGCCATGATCGCGCTCGCGCTCGCCTGCCGGCCGCAGGTGCTACTGGCCGACGAGCCGACCACGGCGCTCGACGCAACGGTGCAGATCCAGGTCCTGCTGCTCCTGCGCGAGCTTCAGCGGGATCTCGGCCTGTCGATCATCATCGTAACGCACGATCTCGGGGCGGCCGTGGAGGTCGCCGACCGGATCGCCGTGATGTACGCGGGCAAGATCGTCGAGACCGGGACCGCCCATCAGGTCGTGCTGGATCCTCACCATCCCTACACGATCGGCCTGCTGCGCAGCCGGGCGGAGGGGGCGCTCGCGAAGGGCTCGCGGCTCCAGACCATCCCGGGCAGCCCGCCCGACCTCGCCAACCGTCCGCCCGGCTGCCCGTTCGCGCCGCGCTGCTTCCTGGCCGAGGATCGCTGCCGTCGGGAAATGCCGCCGGTGGGTGAGATCAGCGCGGGCCACCAAGTGGCCTGCTGGCGGACCGACGAGGCCTCGGCGGCCTACCGGGCCGGGCCGACGCCGGTACGCGCGGCAGAGCCGGTCCCGGCCTGAGCCGGATATCCGGGGATCGACGCGTCCGCGGTAAGCCGGTATCCGGCATCGTGCGGTGGCTCGGCTGAAGGACCGCCGTACCACCGGCCGCCCGAGCGTCGCGATGAGCCAAACGTCCCCCGAGATCGTCCTCGTCCCGCGCGGGGAGGGCGGCCATTTCCTGCCGGCGGCCCTAGGCTGGATGGGCAAGCGGATCACCGTCACCGCCCATCCGGGCGCGGCAAACCACCTCCTCTGCCTGCCCGTCCTGGACTTCGTCCGCCTCGGCTTCCCGGAGGCGAACGGGCGGCTCGACATCCTGGAGCCGGGGGACATCGAGAACCTGCGATCCGGGCGGGCGGCGCTCGTCCTCGATCTGTCGAACGAGGGGCCTGGACTCCATGCGCCGACCTTCGATGCGCTCCACCGCAACCTCGACGGGCTCGACATCCCCCGCACGCGCGTCATCCTGGTGAGCCAGAACCGGCTGCTCCGCCTGGATTACGAGCGGCACTACGGCGAGGGCCTGCGCTTCTGGACCTTCGAATTCTTCCCGCTGCAGGTCGCCCTCTGGCTCGACGCCGAGGCCGGCCCCAGGCTGTTTGCCGAACACCCCCTCGATCGGACCGGCTACGCGCCGCTGGCGCGGGACTCCGGGCCGCCCCGCTTCCTCTGCCAGAACGCCGCCCTGCGCTGGCACCGGGTGCTGCTCTACCGCTGGTTCCAGCTCAACGGCATGGACCGCGACGGCCTGATCTCGTTCCACGGGATCGGCCCGGACAATCCGAAGTCGGGCGGCATCGATGTCTTCCACGCACCGCCGGAGATCGCGGCGGCCTTCGCGCCTCTGCTGGCGGATGTCGGTGCCTGGATCCCCCGGCAGGCGCAGCGGATCGACGCTCCCGCGCAGGGCGGCGACCTGGTCCTGACCCTCGACAGTCAGGCCTACGCCAATTGCGACCTGACCGTCATTTCCGAGACGGATTTCTTCGAGCTGGGTGTCGAGCGGGTCACCGAGAAGTCCCTGAAGGCCGCCGCCATGGGGCTGCCGTTCGTGACGGTCGGCGCGCCGCGCGCGGTCGCGCGGTTGTCGGAACTCGGCTTCCACACCTTCGGCAGCCTGGTCGATCACCATTACGACCTGATCGCCGACCCGATGGAGCGCCTGCCACAGGTGTTCCGGGCGATCGAGACGGCCTGGGCCGACTGCAAGGCCGACCGCGCCGCCTGGCGCCGCCTGGCCCGGGAGCAGGCCGAGGCAAACGTCGCGCATGCACGTCGCGGGCTCCTGCGGCAGCTCGACCGGGTGATGGTCGCGCCGCTCGTCGAGCGGATGGTCCGATTCACGGAGACGGGCACCATCGTCCACTGACCGCGCCCCCGCCGTGATCGCAGATCTTCCGCCGCCCGCAAGGCACTGCGCCGCCTGCGGCCGCGGCCACTACGTCGCGGTGCGGTTCTGCCCATTCTGCGGGGCCCGGCAGACCCCGCCAGAGCCCGAACCGGCAGCCCCGGCGCCTCCGCCTGAGCCGCCGCCGGTCACCTTCCACCTGGAGCCGGCCGCGGCACCCGAACCTCGGGCAAACGAGCCACGCCCGCTCCCGGCCGCCAGACTGGATCGAGCGCCGCCAGCGGCTCCCCTTCTGCCGATCCGCACGGCTGCGCGTCGGAGCGGGATACGCCGGTTCCGTCAGGTCGTGCTGGCCCTCGCGGTCATCGCCGGCCTGGCCGTTCTGGCACTGGCCCGCCGCGACGTCGTTCCGGCGCCGACGCGGATCGAGGTCGGGTCGGCCTGGACGCCGGTGCCGTTGAAGTCCTTCCGGCAGACGCCGCTGCTACGACTCACCGGCGACGGCGCATTCAGTCTGCGCCTCGACGGGGATCGGGTGCAGCGCATCGCCCAGGCGAGCGGCGCGACGGTGCGGCCGAAAGCCCTGCGGAGCCTGGAGCTGCGGGTCGGCCGCGGCTCCGTGACCGTGACGCTGACGCCGCGGGGCGAGTGACCACATGGGAGGTGGACTTGTTCCCCACCCACGCCGTCCTTCGAGGTCGACGCGGTAGGCCTCACGCGGTCTCCGGTCGAAGGCCCGCGGAGACTTTCACCGTCGTAGCGAGCGCAGCGAAATTACACCGTGACTCACGCGATCCCTCTGCGTGACGTGTCCCGGGGTGACTTCGCTGCGCTCGCGATGACGCCGTATCACCGAGCCGATCGCAAGATCTCGCCCATGCGCCGCACCGCCGGCTCGATCGCCCGCTCAGGCACAGCGGCGTAGCCGAGCAGCAGCCCAGGCTCCGGCTTGCCGACATGGTAGGCCGAGAGCGCGACCGCGGAGATCCCGGCCCGGCCGAGTTCCGCCGCGGCTTCGGCATCGCCGAGTGCGCGCGGCCAAGCCGCTCGGGGCCGGGCGATGAGGTGCATCCCGCCCTCCATCGGGGCGACCGCGATCACGTCCGCGGCGTGGTGGCGCGCGGCCTCGACCAGGGCCTCCTGGCGAAGACCGTAGAGGCGCCGGGTCCGGCGCAGGTGGCCGGCGAGGTGCCCGTCCTCGATGAAGCGGGCCAGCGCCCATTGGCCGATCCCCGAGGGTGCCGGGCCGGTCTCGGCGAGCGCCTGGTTCACCGGCGCGACGAGACCCCGCGGCAGCACGAGGTAGCTGAGGCCGAGTGCAGGCAGCAGCAGCTTCGAGAAGCTGCCGACGTAGATCACCCGCCCGCCGCGATCGAGGGCGCGCAGGGGCGCGAACGGACGCCCGGCATATCGGTAGGCACCGTCGTAATCGTCCTCGACGATCCAGCCGGAAGCCGCTTCCGCCCAGGCCAGGAGGTCGAGCCGGTTCTCCAGACTCATGGCGTGGCCCAGCGGATAATGGTGGGCCGGCGTCACTACGGCGAGTCGCGCCCCCGGCGCCAGGGATGCGGCTCGGGACGCCGAGAGGCCGCCGGGACCGACCGGGACCGGAACGGGCCGAAGGCCGGCGCTCGCCAGGGCCTGGGCGATCCCGGGAAAGCCCGGCTCCTCGACCAGGGCCGTCTCGCCGGGATCGAGCAGCAATTCGGCCAGCAGGCGCAGGCTCTGGCGGATCCCCGCCGTGACGATCACGTCGTCGGCCTCGCAGGCCACGCCCCGACCTTGCGCCAGATAGGCGGCGACGGCGCGCCGCAGCGCCGGCGAACCGCGCGGGTCGGACCGCTCGGCCGGCCCGTGGCGCCACTCGGCCTGAAGCAGGCGCGCCCAGACCGCGTAGGGGAACGCATCGAGCGCCGGCCGCCCGAGCGCGAAGGCGTCGGGCACGCCGGGCCCCGCCATGTACCGGCGGCCCGGCACCGCGGCGAGGCGCGCGCCCCGGCGCGACAGGCTCGGTGCCGCGGTCGCGGCCGACGGCGCCGCCGGCCGCGACCGCGGGAGCGTATCATCCGGAAGGGTCACGGCGACCCGCGTAGCCGAGCCGGGCCGCGCCGTCAGATAGCCCTCCGCGATGAGTTGCTCCAGGGCGAGCACCACCGTCCCGCGGGCGCAGCCGAGATCGGCCGCCATCAGGCGGGACGCCGGAAGCCGCGCCCCCCGCGGCAGGCGCCGGTCGAGGATCGCGGCCCGCAGGCTCTCGCGGAGCTGGGCGTGCAGCGGCGTCGGCGATGCGGGATCGAGGCTGACGGGCAGCGGCAGCGGGGCCTGGGCCATGGCAAGCGGTCCAGTCGGATTTCGGAAACTGGACCTTTCTCCTGGTCCACCAGCCGGTCAAGCATGGCTTTGACGCAACGACCAAGGGACAGGGTTCATGTACCAGCCGCCGCATTTTCGAGAGGATTCGCGCGCGGCGCAGCACGCACTGATCCGGGCCCATCCGCTCGGCCTGCTGATCACCGGCGGCGCCGGCGGCCTCACCGCCAACCCGATCCCGTTCCTGCTGGAGGAGGCCGGCGCGCACGGAACCCTGCGCGCCCATCTCGCCCGCGCGAACCCGCAATGGCACGACCTCGCGGCCGCCGGGGAATGCCTGATCGTGTTCCAGGGTCCACAGGGCTACGTCACGCCCGGTTGGTACGCGAGCAAGCGCGAGCACGGGCGCGTGGTACCGACCTGGAACTACGCCACCGTCCACGCCTGGGGGCGGCCGAGCGTGATCGAGGACGCGAACTGGCTCCGGCGCCAGATCGCCGACCTCACCGCCCTACGCGAAACGCCGCGCGCCGACCCCTGGGCGGTGGAGGACGCGCCCGAGCCCTTCGTGGCGGCACAGCTCCGGGCGATCGTCGGAATCGAGATCCCGATCACCCGCATCGAGGGGAAGTGGAAGATGAGCCAGAACAGGCCGGAGGCCGACCGCGCCGGCGTCATCGCGGGGATGCAGGCGGAAGGCGAGACGGTTCTCGCCGCGATGGTGACCGAGCGGAGTGGATCGTGAGCGCGCGCCTCAACGCCTTCGGCCAGCCGATCGGCCCGGCCCTGCCGGACTGGACGCCGCGTCCGCTTCCGCCACGAACCCCCATGGAGGGCCGGACCTGCCGGGTCGCTCCGCTGGATCCTGATGCCCACACCTCGGATCTGTTCGCGACCTATGGCGCGGCGCCGGACCGACGCGGCTGGACCTATCTGGGAGACGAGTTGCCCGAGAGCGAGACGGCTTACCGGGCGCGCATCGAGACGATGGCGGCGAGCCGGGACCCGCTGTTCCACGCGATCCTCGACCGCGTGAGCGGAACGGCTCTCGGGATCGCATCCTACCTGCGGATCGATCCGGGCAACGGCGTGATCGAAGTCGGCCACCTCCATTTCGGGCCCCGGCTGCAGCGCGTCCCCGCCGCCACGGAGGCGATGGCGCTGATGATGGCCCGCGTTTTCGAGCTGGGCTATCGCCGCTACGAGTGGAAGTGCGACAGTCTCAACGCGCCGTCGCGGGCGGCGGCTCTGCGCTACGGCTTCACCTTCGAGGGCATCTTCCGCAACGCCGTGGTGGTGAAGGGTCGCTCGCGCGACACCGCGTGGTTCTCGATCACCGACGCGGAATGGCCACGGGTGCGGGCCGGTTTCGCGGCGTGGCTCGACCCCGGAAATTTCGACGGGGACGGCCGGCAGCGGCGCGGGCTGGCTGAACTGCGCGCCGAGGCGGGATGATTTTCGGGCCCCGCAGCCACGCCGTGATATCCTTCAGGGAAACCCAATCCTGGCGAGCGTTTGACATTGCGGTTGCCGCCGGATCACCCACTATGTCGTCCCGCGACGCGAAACGGCGCCCGGGATCCCGAAACGCATACGGATCGGGACCTTGCGCGGTCGCCGTTTGAAGGATTCGCAGCGCCTGTCACCGTCTTTGCGAGCCCCGCTCGCGATGACGGCGCGGGCCGATCGGCCGAGCTATCCAACCGGAACCGTATCGCACCGCCGGCGCATCTGGCTTTCGGGCTCGCCGTGGCGCCGCGGAATCACGGGGTACGGCCAATACCGGTGCCAAATCGATCACCGCGCGAAGACCGAATCCGGGTTGCCGCAAGGTTTGTTGGAACGGCCGTCTACGATCCGGGGATACTGGCAGCCAAGAATGCCTCCGCGGTGCGCAGACTCAGTGCCATGATGGTCAAGGCCGGGTTCGCGGCGAGAGAACTCGGGAACGTCGAGCCGTCGCACACCCACAGGTTATCGATGTCGAAGCTGCGGCCATAGGGGTCGACGACGGCGCTCGACCCGTCGCGCCCCATCCGGCAGGTGCCGATGGTGTGGGCGACGCGCTCCAGCACCCAGATGTCCTCGGCGCCGGCCGCCTGCCACAGGTCGCGCATCACCTTCGTGGCATGGGCGTTGAGGCGCTCCTCGTTGGTGCCGTAGCCGAAGCTCACATACGCCTTGCGCATCCCGTGCGCGTCGGTCTCATCGGAGAGCGTGAGCACGTTGGCGTCGCAGGGCAGCGTCTCTCCGTTGATGCCGATGCCGGCCAGATGATTGTAGCGGTCGAGGTAATCGAGCAGCGGCTTCCCCCACAGGCCGCGTCCGCGCACCACCGCGTTCCCGAAGGTCAGCGGCACCACGCCGAGGCTCTGGATGAGGTAGCCGCCCGCGAAATCCGCGCCGGCGCGGATGAAATCCTCTGTGATCAGCGACGAAGGGTAGCCGCGGTTCATCCGCACCTCGCTGGCGAAGGTACCCCAGACCTGCGTGGCGACGTGGCCCATGTAGTTGCGGCCGACCTGACCGCTCGAATTGGCGAGCCCGAGATGCAGCAGCAGCCGCGGCGTCTCGACGGCGCCGGCGCAGAGGAACACGGCGCCGCTGCGCTGACGCCGCTCCTGCCCGTCCTGCGTGTAGACGACCGCCTTGACCCGGCCGTCGGCGCCGCGCTCCAGACCATGGACGAAAGCTCCCGGCCGGATCTCGGCCCCGTGGGCCACCGCCAGCGGCAGGTAGGTCACGTCCATGCTCGCCTTGGCGCCGTTGCGGCAACCCTGGTGGCAATAGCCACAATTGATGCAGGCGTTGCGCCGGGGCCCGGCCTCGGATTCGAAATCCTGCGAAACCACCGCCGCGGGCGCATCCGCCCAGCGGATGCCGAGCGTGTCGCAGGCCCCGGCCATGATCTGGGCCGGCCCGTTGCGCGGTACGGGGGGGAGGGGATAGCGGCGGCCGGGATCCCAGGGATAGCTCTGCGGGCCGGAGACGCCGATGAAGCGCTCCACCCTCTCGTAGAACGGGGCGAGTTCCTCATAGGTCAGCGGCCAGTCGCAGCCCTCGCCGGTCTCCGTATGGAGCCGCAGGTCGCGTGCATCGGCCCGGGGCACGAAGGCGCCCCAGTGCAGCGTCGAGCCACCGACGCCGGTGCCGCTGTTGTTCGCCCCGAACGCCTCCGGGGTCGAGCCACCGCTCAGGCGCTCCTCGGTCCAGTAAATCTCGTCGGCCAACGACTCGTCGAAGGCGAAGCGTTCCGGGGTAAAGTTCGGTCCCGCCTCGAGGGCAACCACCTTGAGGCCGGCCGCCGCGAGGCGCGCGAGGAGCGGCGCGCCGCCCGCCCCGGTGCCGACGATGACCGCGTCGACGGTCTCGTCCTCGCGATAGGCCCGCATCCCGTCGAGGTTCATCGCACCGCCTCCTCGTGTGCGGCCCGCGGTTCCCAGGGCTCCGGCGCGTCGAGCCCGACCTGATGGAAGCCCGGCAGTCCATCCGCGATCGCCCCCGGCCGGTCGCCGCCGGCGCCGATGCCCGAGAAGCCGATCCGGGCCAGGGACGCGGGATGGGCGAGCCAGAGCCGGGCCGCGTCGGCGCGCAGGTCCTCGAACCAGAACCGCATCCGGTCGCCATCCAGCTGGCCGCCGACGGACCCGGGCACCGTCAGCTCGCCCTTCTGGGCGAGGGTGAGCAGCGCGTCCTGGTGCAGTCCTTCGAGGACGAGGAAGGGTCTGCCGTGCGCGGCGCGGGCGGCCGCGTCGAGGGTGCGCAGACCGGCGCGATAGGCCTCGGGGTCCGGCGGAAGCGCCGAGAAGCGCCAGCCGTCGCCGCCCCCGCTGCCGAGGCGCCGGTCGAGCCGGGCGGCGAGGTCGAGGCCCGGTACCGGCAGGACACGGGCGAAGACGGCGCGCAGGATCGCGAGCTCGACCGGATCGAGGGCCTCCGGCCGGTAGAAGGGATCGTCCGCTGCGGCGCGCGCGCCGAGCGCTGTGCGCAGGCGGCCGTTGACCCGATTCGAGGCGATCAGAGCCGCATAGGCGGGCGGCACCGCGGGCGCCGGAGCGGCTTCCGGAAGCGACCGGTCACCGAGATAGGCGACGAGCAGGTCGGCCAAGGTTTCGGGACGCTCCAGAGGCAGAAGATGGCCGACGCCGTCCACGGTGACCAGGCGGTGGCGGGCGAGATGCGGCGCTGTCAGAGCCCGCTGCGCGTCCGGGCCGAGGTCGGCATCCTCGGAGCCCGCCAGGATCAGGGCGGGCGTGTGCAGGATTCCGACCCGGCGGCACAGGTCCTCGCGGGCGCCGGATCCGAGCCAGGCCTTCCAGGCTTGCGGCGAGGCCTGCAGCACGTCAGCGGTCGCGCGCGTCTCGGCTTCCGGATCGAGGCCGGCGCCGACATTGTCGCGCACGAACGCCCGGGCCTCGCGAAAGCGGGTCTCCGGATCGGCGTCGACCCAGGCGATCATCCGGGCGCGGCGATCCTCGGGGATCGGCTCGGGACTCGGCGGCGAGCCGGAGACCAGGATCAGGTCGGTGAGCCCTTCGAGCCCCGGCTCGCCGTCCTCGGACCGGCGCGCCAGGGCCAGCGCGACCTTCGCGCCCATGCTGTGGCCGGCGATGCCGAACCGCGCGGGTGCCCGGGACCGGATCGCCGCCGCCACGTGGTCGGCCATGGCGTCGACGGAGAAGCCCATGCTGCCGGCCGCGTTGCCGAAGCCGGGGAGATCGACGGGCACGCAGGTCGGAGCATTGCCGAGGGCGTAGGCGAGACGCTGCCAGCTGCGGGCGCTGCCGCCAAGGAAATGGAGGCAGAAAAGGACTTCAGGCTTGGCCATCGCCGGGACATCGCGCGGACCTGGACCGCTTCAAGCGTACGCGACGCCGCATGGCGCTGACGCTCAGGCCCGGACGGGATGGCGCGTGCGCGGCCGGCATGGGATCACGGCGCCGGAGAGAGCCATGACGTCGGAGACCGATCTTGCCTGGCGGGTAGACGAGGCGTGTCTCAACGCCTGGCCGAGCCCGCGCGAGCTCCTCGTCCAAGGCTACCTGCTGCGCGCCGCCGGCGGCCCCTCGAAGCGGCAGAACTCCGTGAACCCGCTGCGCGGAAGCGGCGCCCCCGAGCCGGCCATCGAAGCGGCGGGTACGATCTACGGCGCACTCGGGCGTCGTGCCATCTTCCGGGTGCCGGCGATCGCGCCGCAGATGGATCCGCTCCTGGAGCAGCGCGACTTCGCCATCGTCGACGAGACCTGCACCCTCTACCGCGGCCTCGACGGCCTGCCCGAACAGCCGGATCGCTCCGTGGCGCTCGCCCAGACGCCCGACGCCGACTGGCTGGCGCTGCGGGACGCGGTGAACCGGGCCGACCCGGCCGCCGCGCAGGCGTTTCGCAACACGACGGAGATGCTGGTCCTGCCGCGGGCCTTCGCGGCGGCGGCGACGGAAGGCGGGATCGGCGCGATCGCGTTCGGCGTGCTCGACCGCGAGCTGCTGGTGATCGAGTCGGTGGCGACGCCCGAGCCCCTGGGCGGCCGAGGTCACGCCCGGCGCGCCGTCGGTGCGCTGCTGCACTGGGGCCAGGCGCTGGGCGCGCGGGCAGCCTGCCTGCAGGTGGCGGCGGCAAACGCGCCGGCGCGGGCGCTGTACCGGGCTTCAGGATTCGATCGCGAACTCTACCGGTACCACTACCGCATCGCGCGCGAGACGGCGTGAAAGCCCGTGCGATGCCTCAGGCATCGAACAGCGAGCCCTGCCGGGCTGGCGTGGCGATGTTCGCAGGCGTCCGCTTCCCGGCCGCGGGGGCAGACGTCGGCTGTGCCCGCGCGGCGCGGCGGCCCGGCTTGGCGGACAGGGAAGGATCGGTCGTCCCGTCCGGCACCGCGCTCACCGTCCCGTCGGCGAATTGCAGGCTGAGACGAGTCGCGGCCGCCGCCTCGGCGGCGTGGCGCACCGGCAGGCCGGCGGCGTCGCGCACCAGCACGTAGCCGCGTTCCAGCACGGCGCGGTAGCTGAGCGAGCCCAGCAGCTGCGCGAGGCCCGCCAGCCTGTCGCGGCGGCGCTCGACGCTCCGTGCGCCGGCCTGGACGAGGCGGTCGGAGAGGGCAACGAGACGGTCGGCCCGGCGAGCCTGGAGCGCCCGCGCCCGCTCCAGGCTCGCGTCCCGGGCGACGACGAGGCGGCGGCCGAGCTGGGCCATGGCCTCACCCTTCCGCTGCACGTCGTTGCGCAACGCGGTGAGCGGCCGATGGTCGATCCGCCCGAGCCGTGCCCGGGCGTTGGCGAGGACCACGTCCGGCGAGCGCCGGGCCATTTGGTCGAGAAGGAGCTGCAGCCGGGCGCGATGCCGGCTGGCGCCGGCCGCCAGCGCCGGGGCGAGCCGTGCCTCGGCGAGGTCGAGCCGCTGGCGCTTGGCCGCCAGCAGGGCCTCGGCGCTCGGGAACGCGCGGCCGAGTGCCCGCAGGTCGGAGCGGTCGCGGTCGATCCGACGACCGATCGCCCCGACCGCTCGGGCCGACAGGTCCGCGACCGTGGCGATCAGGTCCGCGCGGACCGGGACGGCCATCTCGGCGGCGCCCGTGGGCGTCGGTGCCCGGCGGTCGGAGACGAAGTCGATCAGCGTGGTGTCGGTCTCGTGCCCGACCGCCGAGATCAGCGGGATCGCGCTCTCGGCCGCGGCGCGGACCACGCATTCCTCGTTGAAGGCCCACAGGTCCTCGATCGAGCCGCCGCCGCGCGCGACGATCAGCACGTCGGGGCGCGGGATGGCGCTATCGGGGCCCAGGGCGTTGAACCCGCGGATCGCCGCTGCGACCTCCTCGGCCGCGCCGTCGCCTTGGACCCGCACCGGCCAGACCAGAACGGGGCGTGGGAAACGGTCCTCCAGCCGGTGAAGGATGTCGCGGATCACCGCGCCGGTGGGCGAGGTGACGACGCCGACGACCCCCGGCAGATAGGGAATCGCCTTCTTGCGGTCCGGGGCGAACAGCCCTTCGGCCGCGAGAAGCTTCTTGCGCTCCTCAAGCAGGGCCATCCAGGCGCCGAGGCCGGCCGGCTCCAAGCTCTCGACCACGATCTGGTACGAGGATTTTCCCGCGAAGGTGGTGATGCGGCCGGTGGCGACCACTTCCAGCCCCTCCTGGGGCTTCTGGCGCAGGCGCCCGAATACGCCCTTCCAGACCACTGCGTCGATCCGCGCCTGCCCGTCCTTCAGGGAGAAATAGGCGTGGCCCGAGCCGTGCGGCCCGCGATAGCCCGAGATCTCGCCGCGCAGGCGTACGTGCCCGAACGCGTCCTCCAGGGTGCGCTTCAGCGCACCCGCCAGCTCACCCACCGTCCATTCGGGCTGGTTGGCGGTGAGAACGCTGGTCGGCGGGGTATCCGCCGCGGGCGAGGCTGCGGGGCGCGGTGGCGGCACAAGTGGCATGGGCGGAGGCTAGAGCATGAGGTGGGAAAGGGGAAACCGGCTTTCCGGATCTGTTCCGCAGCCGCCCCTGTGCGAGCCCGCGGGGCGTGCTTCTATTCCACCGCCAGTTCGCGCGGGCCGTCCGAGATCGCCACCCGCGGGACGAGCAGCGACAGGAGCAGCGTCAGCACCGCGACCGCGAAGACCGTCCAGAACGTGCCGTGGAGGGCGTGCTGGAGCCCGGCCCGGACCGCGTCGCCGCCGGCGCCGAGACTGCCCGGGTCGTCGAGCAGGCGCCGGAGCTGATCGGAGCCGACCACCGGCCCGCTCTCCGGATGCGCGAGCCGGTAGTTCAGAACGGCGCCGAGCACCGTGGCCCCGAGCGTCGAACCGAGGTTGCGCGAGAAGATGTTGGAGGCGGTCGCCGCGCCGCGCTGCGCCCAGGCGACGCTGTCCTGGATGATCACGATGGCCGCGGTCGACAGGAACCCCATGCCGAGCCCCATCACGATCGAGCCGCAGGCGGCCACCGCGGGCGACGTCTCGGAGCCGAGGAACACGAAGGCGGTCGCCCCGAGCGGCAGCAGGGTCGCACCGACCAGCAGCGTCGGGCGCAGGCCGAAGCGCACGAAGGTGCGCGCCGCCGTGGTAGCGCCGATCGGCCAGCCGAGAACCATCAGCGTCAGGGTCAGTCCGGCCACCAGGGGCGATTGCCGCAGGACGCCCTGCACATACATCGGCAGGAACGCGGTGAGCCCGATCACCGTCATGCCCGAGAGCAGCGTCGCGGTGTTGGCGGTGGCGATCGGGCGCTGCATCCAGAGGCGGACATCGAGCATCGGGTCAGCGGCGCGGCGCTCCTGCAGCACGAACAGGGTGGCGGCCACCGCGAAGCCCAGGGCCGGCCACAGCGCGGCCGACGCCGAGGTACCGGCCTCGGTGAGCGCCATCATCAGCGCCGCGATGGCGGCAGTGAACAGGGCCGCGCCGAGGGCGTCGATCGGGCGGCTGCTGCGCTCGACGCTCTCCCGCAGATTGGCCAGGAAGAGTCCGGCGGCCACGAGGCCGACCGGCAGGTTGATCCAGAAGATCCACGGCCAGCTCAGGTGGCCGATGATCAGGCCGCCGACCAGCGGCCCGGCCACCGACGAGATGCCCCAGACGCTGGCGAGATAACCCTGGATCCGGCCGCGCTCGCGAGCCGGATAGAGATCGCCGATCACCGTGAGGCTCACCGGCTGGATCGCCCCAGCACCGACGCCCTGCACGAGGCGGAACAGGATCAGGGACGGCATCGACCAAGCCAGCCCGCACAGCAGCGAGCCGACCAGAAAGACCGCGATGCCGAACAACAGCACCGGCCGCCGTCCGTAGAGGTCGGACAGCTTCCCGAACACCACCGTGGTGGCGGTCTGGGTCAGCAGGAAGGAGGCGAACACCCAGGCGTAGAGGTGGAGGTCTCCGAGCTGACCGGCAATCTGCGGCATCGCGGTCGACACGATCGTGGCCTCGATCGCGATCATGAACATCGCCGCCATCACCGCGGCAAGGACCAGCGGGCGGCGTGTCTCGGAGGGAGTCGGCATGAGCGCGGTCTAGGCCTCGCGCGCGCGCCGACCTAGCGCCGATGATGCGGCGACGAACCGGCCGGCATCCGCGCCGTGCGGGAGCGCACATCGAGTCCATTCCCGCCCTGCGGAGGGCACATGCGCCGGACCCAGTGATGCTTCCGATGCACGCGCGGCCCGAGGAGGGCAGCCGGTTTGCGGCTACGCCTCGCTCTCTGCGTCGAGGTCACGGCCGCGCGTCTCGGGCAGCAGCAGGGCGGCGACGGTCCCGACGAGGCTGAAGGCGGCCAGGTAGTAGGCCGGCGCAAGCCGGTCGCCGGTGACGGCGATCAGCCAGTTGACCACGTAGTTTGTGCTGCCGCCGAACACCGAGACCGACACCGCGTAGACGATCGACAGGCCGGCGCTGCGTACAGCCCGCGGCAGCGCCTCCGGGATCCCGACGATCACCGCGGCGGCGTTGATGGAGGACAGGGCCGAGAGCAGGAACGTCACCGCGTAGACGCTCGCCGCGCTGGGCGAGCGCACCACCCAGGCGAAGGCCGGCACCGCCAGCAACAGGATCAGCGCCCGCGGCCAGATCATCACAGGGCGCCGGCCGACCCGGTCGGCGAGCCAGCCGCCGAGCAGGGGGAAGATCACCGAAGCGAGGCCGAGGGCGATCGGCACCGCGGTGGCGGCGGTCTCGCTCAGGCCGAGCGTGGCGCCGGCATAGACCGGCATGTTGGTACCGACCGCGTTCGACACGGTCGAGGCGGCGATGACCAGGAAGGTCAGCCCGAGCAGGCGGCCGTGCTCACGCAGCAGCCGCCCGACCACCGCCAGGGTCGAGGACGCCGCGTCGGGATCCTCCTCGGCGCCCGCCGTCTCGGGCAGGTGGCTGCGGATCACGAGTCCGACCGGCACGACGCACAGGCCCAGCGCGAACATGATGCGCCAGCCCCAGTCCGCCATCGCCCGGTCGCCCATGACCAGCGCCAGGATCGTCGCGAAGATGCCGGCGAACAGGGCCGCGCAGCCCTGGCTGGCGATCTGCCAGCTGGTCACGAATCCGCGCTTGGCCGGCGGCGCCGCCTCCAAGAGATAGGCGGTCGACGGGCCGACCTCGCCGCCGAGGGCGAGGCCCTGCACCAATCGTCCGACGATGACGATCACCTGCGCCCAGATGCCGATGGCCGCGTAGGGCGGGCAGGCCGCCAGCATCAGCATGCCGAGCGCCATCAGCGCGATCGTGATCAGCATCGCCGGCTTGCGCCCGGCCCGGTCCGCAAAGGCGCCGATCAGGACGCCGCCGATCGGCCGCATGACGTAGCCGATCCCGAACAGTGCCAGCGAGGCGAGCAGGCTGTGGGTCGGATCGGAGGCCGGGAAGAACGCCTCGCCGATCGGCTTCGCGAAGAAGGCATAGACGGTGAAATCGTAGAACTCGAGGGCGTTGCCCAACACCACGGCGCCGACCGCCTTGCGGTCGAGGATCGGGTGCTGCGGCGCGCCGGCGAGCGCCTCGGGCCTGGCATCCATCAGCGGACCGGCTCCCCGGCCGGATGCTTGGCGATGCCCCCCGTCACGGGCTCGACCCCGTCGGATCCGGCATCGTCGTAGCCGGCGAGCCAGAGCGTGCGCGCCTCAGTCCCCTCGGCGTAGGGGCAGGCCTCGCGGGCGAGGCCCTTCCAGGGCGCGGCTCGGCCGAGCGCGCATGCGTCGAGATCGTTCGGGGGCGAGTCCATCCTGGCGCAGCTCCTCGTGTGTCGCGTCCGCCGCGATGTAGGGCGCGGGGCGCGTGCCGCCGCGCTCAGTGTAGCGTTGGATCCTCGTCCGGCAGCAGGGTCACGGCCTCGCTGAACGGGAATTCTAGGACGACCTCGCCCTCCGCGTCGGTGACCACCAGGCACGCGGTCATGAGACGGGCTTGGTCCCGCGGATCCTGCAGGGCGGCGCGGATCGTGTCGCGGGCCTTCTCCCAGGCCTGATCCGGGTCGAGGAGTTCGACGCCGGTCGGATCGGTGATCACGTCCCCGCCGATATGCGTGTGGAAGAAATAACGCGCCATGGCCCCCGTCCCCGGTCCTGAACGCCCCCCGAAGGAAGCTACCCCCAGGTGGGGATCGCGCCGGCTCCGATCAGCACCCGGGTGCTCCGCGGGGGCGGATCGATCGGCGAAAGGGCTCAGCCGTTCGCGAATCTCGCCGGCGGGGTCGAGGGTACGGGCCGGAGGTTCCGCACGGTGGCGGGGGCGGCCGCCGTTCGCTGATGCTTCTCCATCGTCATCAGCGGCCGCAACTCCGGTTCGGCAAAATCCAGCAGCCTGGCGTTGCGCCAACGCGGCTTACCGGTACCGCGGCCGAACCAGCGCGGGCGTTCCTCCTCGACCAGAAGAACTAGCCGGCCGGTCCAAGATCTCCGGAACCAGAAGCGCCCCGTCAGAGCCATCGTCCCATCCTCGCGCGCAGACCGTCCGGAGCGCTCATGCTCGTTATCGGACGCCCCAATACCGGACTTGGCCGTCGAAGTACCGGTCGACGACACCTTCAGGCCTAGCGCTGACCGATATCCACAGAGGCCTGCGCTCACCGCGCGAGGTGATGGAAAAACAGTCCGAGCAGCACGAGCCAGACAAGGGCTGCCGTAGCGTACACGCATCCGCGCACGATCGCGGCCTCCAGGGCCTGGTGCGCGGAACCCCGCGCGGCTGGTTCCGGGATGCGCCGCACCGGGCTATCTCGGGCCGGGCGTGGTGGCGGCGCGGAGAGGTAGCGCGTCAGGCTTTTCGGGAGCGGTCGATCGTGCGTCTTCACGGCAGATACAGATTAAAATCTGTCGATACCGGGCGGCAAGCCTCTTCAGCGGGGTATCGGAGGCTTCGGCATCTTTGACCGTCCGATTTGTGACGATGCAGGCCCGTGCTACAGATCGTCGACCCGGCGGCACAGCCCGCCCGCCCGCGTTCGATCATGTCCCTGCCCCCTGTCCTGATCACGGGCGTCGCCGGCTTCATCGGCAATGCGCTCGCGTTGCGCTTCCTCCAGGCCGGCCGGCGGGTCGTCGGTCTCGACAACGTCAACACCTATTACGACGTCACGCTCAAGGAGGCGCGGCTCCAGCGACTCGCCCCCTTCGAGGGCCACAGCTTCGAGCGTCTCGATCTCGCGGACCGTGCCGGGATCGACGCGCTGTTCCGCCGCCACGGCTTCCGGACGGTGGTGCATCTCGCCGCCCAGGCCGGCGTTCGTCATTCACTGACCGATCCGCACGCCTACGCTTCGAGTAATCTCGTCGGCTTCCTCAACATCCTCGAAGCCTGCCGCGACGGCGGCGTCGAGCATCTGCTCTACGCGTCATCGAGTTCGGTCTACGGCGGCGTCACCGCAATGCCGTTCTCCGTGCACCAGAACGTCGACCATCCGCTGAGCCTCTACGCCGCCACCAAGAAGGCCAACGAGCTGATGGCGCACAGCTACAGCCACCTCTACGGCCTGCCGACCACGGGCCTGCGCTTCTTCACCGTCTACGGGCCTTGGGGACGCCCGGACATGGCGATGTACCTGTTCACGCGCGCCATCCTGGCCGGCGAGCCGATCCGCGTCTTCAACGAGGGGCGGATGCGCCGGGACTTCACCTACATCGACGACATCGTCGAGGGGATCGTCGCCTTGGCTGGACGGCCGGCCGCGCCGAACCCCGCCTGGAGCGGTGGCGCGCCCGATCCCTGCACCAGCGCGGCGCCCTATCGGGTCTACAACATCGGCAACAACGAGCCGGTGGAGCTGATGGAGATGATCGCGCTTCTCGAGGAGGCGCTGGGGCGGAAGGCGGAGACGATCATGCTGCCGATGCAGCCGGGCGACGTGCCGGCCACCTTCGCCGACATCGACGACCTCGTCCGCGACACCGGCTTCCGGCCGGCGACACCGCTGAAGCTCGGCATCGGGCGCTTCGTGGATTGGTACCGGAGCTACCACGGCGTCTGAGTGGCGTGGGCCCCGGCGAGCGGCGAGCGGGCAACTTGGTCGCACCAGCGAATTGGTGCGGACCTGCACGATATCGCGACCATCCTCACCCCGCGCGGCGTCCATCCTCCAGCTTCGATCCGCCGCAGGCGATGAAGGCCGATGCACGGTGTTGAGGCTCCGGCGGTCGGGTGTGGCCGTGCTGCCCATTCACCGGGACGACAGCTTCATACGGCTAGGCCGTTGCACCGCGTGCGTGTAATCATTTAGAGCTGTTCCAGGCGAGCAAGCTCTGCCCTAACCGCTGCCGCGACAGCGGCCATAAGGAGGAAATCCATGCGTTCACTCGTTCTCGGCGCCGTCCTCGCCGCCCTGATCCCGCTCTCGGCGCAGGCCCAGGAGGCCGGTGATGCGGCCGCCGGCGAGAAGGCGTTCGCGCCCTGCAAAGCGTGCCACAACTTTCAGAAAAACGGCGTGGGCCCCGACCTGAAGGGCGTCGTCGGTCGCAAGGCCGGCACCTACGAGGGCTACAGCTACTCGGCCGCGATGAAGAATTCGGGCATCACCTGGGACGAGGCCAATCTCCATGAATGGCTGAAGAACCCGAAGGCGAAGGTTCCCGGCACCAAGATGATCTTCCAGGGGTACCCCGACGACAAGAAGATCAACGACGTAATCGCCTACCTCAAGACGCAGTCCTGACGCACAGACGAGCGGCGCAACGAGACCCGAGGGCATCCGCGCGGCCGCGCGGATGCCTTCTGCCTTTGGAGAGCGCGATCGCAGCGGCAGGATCGCGCCGAACGGAACGCCGGTCCGTCGGCGAGCGCCCTAGGGGAGAAGGCCGCCCTGGAGGCCGAGCCGCAGGGTGATCAGGTCGTTCAGCAGGTTCTGCCGCCCTTGCACATCGAGGCCGGTCAGTTCCCCGGCCTCGTCTGGAATGCAGGCGAGAACGTCGCGCAGTTTTTGGCCGGCCGGCGTGAGAAAGATGCTGACCTGCCGCTCGTCGACCCGGTCGCGGGCGCGCCGCACGCGGCCCGAGGCCTCGAGGCGCTTGAGGAGCGGCGTCAGCGTTCCGGAATCGAGGAACAGGCGGTTGCCGATCTCCTTCACCGACAAGCCGTCCTCCTCCCACAGGACGAGCAGGACGAGATATTGCGGGTAGGTGAGTTCGTGGCGGCCGAGGAGGTTGCGGTAGGCGCGACCGAAGGCGTGCGCTGCGGCGTAGACCGCGAAGCACAGCTGGTTGTCGAGGCGTTGCCGATCCTGCTGCGATGACGTGTCGACGGTCGCGAGACCCGCCTGGTTCGGCGCAGCGCCGCTCTGCGAAGCAGTCGGGCCTGACATAGGTTGAACTCTCTCTGGTAAATGCGAGCTATCGTACCGGTATGCCGAAAGGTCACTCTTAGTCAGTTCGCGAAACCGGTACAATTCTCACGGCCCTGAAGTGAGCCGGCTTTCCGCGCGGTTGGCGTTCAGCCGTCCATCAGCGGGTGCAGATCGCGTACCATCGCCTTCAGACGCTCACCGAGGACATGCGTGTAGATCTGCGTTGTCGAGATGTCGGCATGGCCGAGCAGCTCCTGCACGATGCGCAGATCCGCCCCGTTCTGCAGCAGATGGCTGGCGAAGGCGTGGCGCAGGACGTGCGGGCTCACGCGATCGGGCCGCAATCCGGCCGCCACGGCCACGGCCTTGAGATCGCGGGCGAAAGCCTGCCGGGTGAGATGCCCGCTTTCGCTGTCGGCGGGAAACAGCCACGGGGATTCCTCCGGAACCGAGGCGAGGTGGTTGGCCATCGCGGCGCGCGCCGCCTCGGTCAGCGGGACGAGGCGCTCGCGGCCGCCCTTCCCCTTGACGATCAAATATCGCTCACGGGTAGCGCCGGCGGTGCGCGGCAAGGCCACGAGTTCCGAGACGCGCAACCCCGTGGCGTAAAGGAGTTCCAGTAGGCAGACCATTCGGCGGCCGCGGCGCGCCGGCCCCGGCTCCCGGTCGGGCGCGGCCGCCGCCTGGGCGGCGGCGAGGAGGCCGTCGACTTCGGCGATCGAGAGGACTTTCGGCAACGTTCGGCCGCGGCGGGGTCCGGAGACCGCGAGGCTTGGATCGGCCTCGGCGTAACCCTCGGCGTAGAGAAACTTGTGGAAGCCGCGGACACAGGACAGGCGCCGCGCCGCCGACGAGGCCTTGAGCCCGCGCGTCTCCAGATCGGCGACGAAGGCCCTGAGGCTGCGCGTCTCGGCCTCCTCCAGGGCAATGCCTTCGCGAGCCAGGTAGGCGAGGTAGTCCTCGAGGTCGCGCCGGTAGGCCGTCAGCGTGTTGGCGCCGGCACCACGCTCGGCGGCCAGCATGTCGAGATAGGCTGCGACCTCCGGGAAGGGAGGGGGTGCCGTGCCGCCATCATCCCCGGCCGCGCTCAACGGTTGCCCGGTTGCAACTTCGAGGCCGGGATGGTCACGCTCATCTCCCGTGGGGTCGGCACGACGAAGTTCGCTAGCGCGAACATCACCGCGAAGGCGAGACCCGCCAGGACCGCGAGGGTTGCAAAGAAACGAAACAGGGTCGGCACGTCGGTCGAACCTCGGGCAGACGGGCGCAATCGGCGGGGAGGGAAACGCGCGGAGGCCTCCTCCGAGCCGCCGCATGTCCCCGGTTTCCATCACGCGATCAAGGCGCTGACAAGGCCGGGAAGGACACAGCGATGCGTTTCGCTGCCCGCTCAAAACGCGCTAAGTGCCTGGCTCAGGATGAGGAGCCCCCCGTCGAGGCGCTTGCGGGGCGGCGACGAGGGGCCGGAGACGCCACAACCATGCGATGCTGCCGTCGATGAGCGAGGAGGAGGCTGGTGAACCGATCGAGGCACGCCTGCGCCGGGCGCTGGGTCCGCGCTCGATCGTGCTCGTCGGCCTCATGGGGGCGGGCAAGAGCACGGTCGGCCGTCGTCTGGCGAGCCGGCTTGGGCTGATCTTCAAGGACGCCGACAACGAGATCGAGGCGGCGGCCGGCCTGACGATCCCCGACATCTTTGCCATCTACGGCGAGCCGAGCTTCCGGGACGGCGAGGAGCGCGTGATCTCACGCCTGCTGCGCGCTGGCCCCCTGGTGCTGGCGACCGGCGGCGGCGCCTACCTGCGCGAGGCCACCCGCGCGCGGATCGCGGAGTCCGCCGTCTCGGTCTGGCTCAAGGCAGATCTCGACGTGCTGATGCGGCGGGTGCGCAAGCGCGGCAACCGGCCCCTGCTCTTGACCGCGGATCCCGAAGCGACGATGCGCGACCTGATGGCGGTGCGTCACCCGGTCTACGCGGCGGCCGACGTGGTTGTGATCTCCCGGGAGGTCTCGCACGACCGCGTCGTCCAGGATGTGCTGGAGGCGTTGGACGCCCACCTCGGCGGCGGGGCCCGAGCCTCATCGCCGCGCATTGAGACCTGAGCGAGCTTATCCGTGACCGAGCCCTCGACCAATCCGGGTCCCTTGACAGTCCGCGTGCCGCTCGACGCGGGCCGGGCCTACGACATCCTGATCGGGCGCGGCCTGATCGAGGCGGCCGGCGCACACGTGGCTGCCCTCGGCGCCCGGCGGGCGGCGATCGTCACCGACGGGAATGTCGGGGCGCTCTACGGCGAGCGCCTGCGAGACAGCCTGGAGAGCGCCGGCTTGGCTTCGGGCGTGGTGACGGTGGCGCCGGGGGAGGGCTCGAAATCCTATGTTGGCTACGCGCAGGTCTGCGACGGCCTGCTGGCGCTGAAGGTCGAGCGCGGTGACCTCGTGGTCGCGCTCGGCGGTGGCGTGGTCGGGGATCTGGCTGGTTTCGCCGCCGCGACCCTGCGGCGGGGCGTGCGCTTCGTACAGGTGCCGACCAGCCTGCTCGCGCAGGTCGATTCCTCCGTGGGCGGCAAGACCGGGATCAATGCGCCGCTGGGCAAGAACCTGATCGGAGCGTTTCACCAGCCCCGCCTCGTGCTGGCCGACACCGCCGCCCTCGACACATTGTCCGAGCGCGAGATGCGCGCCGGCTACGCCGAAGTCGCCAAGTACGGGCTGATCGCCGATCCCGGCTTCTTCGACTGGTGCGAGGCGAACTGGCGCGGGATCTTCTGCGGCGGCCCGCAGCGCGAGGAGGCGGTGGCGTCCTGCTGCCGCGCCAAGGCCGCGGTCGTCACACGCGACGAGCGGGAGGACGGCGAGCGGGCGCTCCTGAACCTCGGCCACACCTTCGGCCATGCCCTGGAACGGCTGACCGGCTACGAGTCCGCCCGGCTGGTACACGGGGAGGGGGTCGCGATCGGACTCGCGCTCGCCTTCCGGTTCTCTGCGCGCCTGGGGCTCTGCGCCGGGCAGGAGGCCGGACGGGTCGCCAACCACCTTGCGCTGGCGGGCCTGCCGACACGCCTGCAGGCGGTGCCGGGCGGCTGCGGCGATGCCGAGGCCATCCTCGACGCAATGGCCCAGGACAAAAAGATCCGCGACGGGGCGCTGACCTTCATCCTCGCCCGCGGGATCGGCCGGAGCTTCATCGCGCCGGGCGTGGACCGTGCGGAGGTGCGGGCCTTCCTTCAGGACGAACTCGCCGCCGCGCGGTCCTGATCGCATCCGACGCGCCGTCGGCCTTGCCTTGCGCGGGTCGGGCGGCTAAGAGCCTGCCACGCCCAGACCGTCGAGGTCCGGACGTGCCGAGGCGGCTCCCGTCTCGGAGTACTGGCTCGGACCGTCCGCATGGACGCCCGGGACAGGAGGTCGAGGCCGGTCCGCCGGCCTTGCCGGTCGCCGGTGTAGCTCAGTGGTAGAGCAGCGCTTTCGTAAAGCGAAGGTCGGGGGTTCAAATCCCTCCTCCGGCACCACCGATACCGTTATCAAGCGGCCCGCCGGGAACGCGGGTTCGCTTGCATACCCGGACGGTTCTCCGGGCCGGCGGATGGGATCAGGATCCGCGCCGACCTGACGGAGGTCCGAGGGGCTGATCGAGCCTCCAGACACTGCAGAGCCTGGCAGCGCTACCGACGCAATCCATGAAGCCCCCCGGTTCCGACCGCTCGATAAGGCAGGCGACCGGATTACGCCCGAGCGGCATCTTCGATCTCGATCAGATCAAGCTTCAGCCGGATCTATTCGAGCAATTTCTATATCCTGTCCTTCACGTAAGACTTTTATGCACTTCGCATCCTCGTTGGGACGACGCCTTCTTCCGAAACCGTCGCTCTCTGCTCGAGCTCGGCAACGCGGTTTTGGAGCGCAGCCACCTGACGGATCGCGCGTGCGAGTACGTGCACGATCGCCTCTTGGCGACCGGATTCGGTTGGCTGCCGTAGAGCTTCGTCGAGTTCGCGCGTCAGGATATCGATCGGCATGTGGCTTCTCCCGCAGCGGGTCAGATGCTGATCATGGCCGGTACGGCCAAATACTGTTCCCAAGACCCGCACAGCGCGAAGGCCAAGATCACGCTGCGCGAATGACGTTCATTGCCTGAACCATCAACCGAGCCACAATCCTGGCAACGCGCCCATTCGGTCATTGAGGTAAATCAATGTGCGGTCCCGCAGCCTGCATACTGGTATCAAATCCTCAAAACTAGGGAGTTCCAAATGGCTGAATCCGGCACGGAACTGGCGGCCAAGGGCGAGAAGGCCGCGAACCGCTCGATTGCCCCGACAGAATGGCGACCGTTCGAGACTTTACGCCGGGACGTCGATCTCTTCATCGATGACCTCGGGCGCACTTTGAGGCGGATACCCCTCGGCTTCTCCGGCGGCGACATCGAGCCAATCATGAGCAGCACCGCGATGTGGCATATCGCGCCAGTCGCGGACATCGTCAGTAAAGCCGCGTGCTACGAGATCACGGCCGAGCTTCCGGGGATGGACGACAAGAACATCCAGGTGAAGGTTTCGGACGGGATGCTGACGATCCGGGGTGAGAAGAAGGAGGAAAAAGAAGAAAAGAAGGAAGGATACTACCTTTCCGAGCGCCGCTTCGGCTCCTTCGAACGGTCCTTTCGTATTCCGCCCGGGGCGAATGCGGACAAGATCGAGGCGGTCCTCAAGAATGGCGTCCTGACGGTGACGCTGCCCAAGACGACCGACGCGAAGGCCGAGAAGACGGTTGAGATCAAGGCCGCCTAGCGCGGCTCCCGATCATGTTGCGACCCGAAACTGCTGCGGGTCTTTCTTTGATTCGACATGCTCGCTGGCGCCGAACCGATATTGGCATCGGCGGCGGGCGCTCAGTCTGACAGGCCGCTGCGGGGCGTGGAGCGGGTCGGCCGTTTAAACCACCCGCTCCGCGCAACGCCGGTCATTCTCGGAATCCAGTCATTCTCGGAATCTTGTCGCGGGAGGTTTTCGATGGCCGAGCGCATCTTTCGCGACCGGGCGGAAGCCGGGTGTGAACTCGCCGACAACCTCGGTGCGTTCGCGGGACGTCCGGACATCGTCGTTCTGGCGCTTCCGCGCGGCGGCGTTCCGGTGGCCGCAGAGGTGGCGCGCGTCCTTCGCGCACCGCTCGACGTGTTCGTCGTGCGCAAGCTCGGCGTGCCGGGCTACGAGGAACTGGCGATGGGCGCGATCGCCACCGGCGATGTTCGCGTGATCAACGACGACATCGTCGCCTCGCTCAAGATCCCGCCCTACCTGATCGAGTCGGTGGCCGCCGAGGAGCGGCAGGAGCTTCTGCGCCGCGAGCGGCTCTACCGGGGCGGCCGGCCGCCCGCGGAGGTCCGGGGCCGCACGGTCATCCTCGTCGATGACGGCCTGGCCACCGGTGCCACGATGCAGGCCGCGGTCCGGGCCATCCGGATGCGCAAGCCGGGGCGCATCGTCGTTGCGGTGCCGACCGCGTCTCGCGACACCGTGGAGCGCCTGAAGCAGGAGGCCGACGAGGTGGTCTGCGCCGTCCTGCCGGAGCCGTTCCGGGCTGTGGGCGCCTCCTACAAGGATTTCGCGCAGACGAGCGATGACGAGGTGCGACGCCTGCTCGGGCGCGCACAGGCCGCCGTGGAGCCCGCGAGCACCGGAGGCGACGGCGTCGAGGGCGAACCCGACGCGACCCTGATCGCGCGCCTGGAGGCCGCGGCCATCCGCTTGACCGGCGATGCGGGCGACTACGACCCGTTGCTGTTACTGATCGGCGAGGCCCGTTTCGTCCTGCTCGGGGAAGCCTCCCATGGGACCCGCGAATTCTATCGCGAGCGGGCGGAGATCACCGCGCGCCTGATCCGGGAGAAGGGGTTCACGGCCGTGGCGATCGAGGCCGATTGGCCGGATGCCTGGCGGGTCAACCGCTACGTCCGCGGCGACAGCGACGACCTCGATGCGGTGGAATCGCTCTCCGGCTTCCGGCGCTTCCCGACCTGGATGTGGCGCAACGCCGAAATGGTCGATTTCGTCGAATGGCTGCGCTCGTACAATCAGGCACTCCCGCCCGACGCGCCACGCGTCGGGGTCTACGGCATCGACCTGTACAGTCTGCGTGCATCGATGAAAGCGGTGCTGCATTATCTCGAGACCGTCGATCCGGCTGCGGCCGAGGCGGCGCGCGCCCGCTACGCCTGCTTCGACCGCTTCGGTGAGAGCGGCCAAGTCTACGGCTTCTTGACCGGCCTGAAGGGCGTCGGCACGTGCCAGGAACAGGCGGTGGCCCAGCTCCTGGCCCTGCAGCGGCGCACGGCGGAGACCCTGGCCTGGAGCGGCAGCACCGACAGGGAGGAGCGCTTCAGCGCCGAGCAGAACGCGCGTGTCGTCAAGGCTGCCGAGGAATACTACCGCACGATGCTCCTCGCGGAGGTCTCCTCGTGGAACCTGCGCGATCGCCACATGGTCGAGAGCCTGGAATCGCTGATCGCCCATCTGGGACAGGGCGGCCGTCCGCCGAAGATCGCGGTCTGGGCGCACAACTCGCATCTGGGCGATGCGCGCGCGACGGAGATGGGCGATCGCGGCGAGCTCAATATCGGGCAGCTGATGCGGGAGCGCCACGGGCACGCGGTCGTGAGCATCGGCTTCACCACCTACACCGGGACCGTGACCGCCGCCTCGGACTGGGATGCGCCGGCCGAGCGCAAGCGCATCCGGTCCGCCCTCCCAGGCAGCTACGAGGCGCTGTTCCACGCCGTCGGTGCGGGCCGCTTCCTCCTGCCGCTCACGCCGGGCAGCGAGGCGGCGCGATTGCTTCGGCCGGCGCGCATCGAGCGGGCGATCGGCGTCATCTACCGTCCCGATACGGAGCGGCAGAGCCACTACTTCCGGGCGCGTCTGCCGGACCAGTTCGACGCGATCCTTCATTTCGACGAGACGCGCGCGGTGACGCCGCTCGAGCGCACGGCGGGCTGGGAGGCGGGCGAGGTTCCGGAGACCTTCCCGGTCGGACTGTGAGCGCATTGCCGCGGCGCTTGCGCGCTGCTTCACCGCGCGAAGGAGACGGACATGAGTCTTTCCGACGATCCGCGGGAACAGGCCATCGTGATCCCGGCCGACGCCGTGATCCTGGATGCCATCCTCCGCGTTCCCCGGGGCGCGCGCGGCATCGTCCTGTTCGCGCACGGCTCCGGCAGCAGCCGCTTCAGTCCACGCAATCGGCGCGTCGCGCAGTACCTCAATATGGCCGGCTTCGCGACCGTCCTGGCTGATCTGCTGACCCCGGACGAGGAAGGGATCGATCGTCCGAGCGGTCACCTGCGCTTCGATATCGCGTTCCTCGCGAGCCGTCTCCACGCCACCGCGGAGTGGCTCATGCGACAGCCGGAGCTATCCCGGCTGCCGCGGGGCTATTTCGGCGCCAGCACAGGCGCCGCGGCGGCGCTGGTCGCCGCTGCGGCCCATCCGGATACGATCAGAGCGGTCGTCTCACGCGGCGGACGCCCGGACCTGGCGTCCGCAGCCCTGCCTCTGGTCCGGGCGCCCACGCTGCTCCTCGTCGGCAGCCGCGATCCTGAGGTCCTGACCCTCAACGAGCAGGCGCTGGCGCAGCTGTCCTGCGTCAAGAGCCTGATCGTCGTGCCCGGGGCCTCGCATCTCTTCGAGGAGCCCGGAACACTCGATGCGGTCGCGCGTGCCGCCGCGGACTGGTTCGATCAGCACCTGCATGTTCAGACGCGCTGACGCGACACGGTCCGCGCGACCTCGATTGTCCGGTGAGCATCCGCGATCACCGGCCGGTGTGTGGAACGATCAGGCGACCGCGGCCAGCAGCCAACAGGGCAGGGGTGAGCGATCGGCGCGAGGGCTTCCCGGAGGAGCCCACGCGGCGCGCGCTCGACGGGCCGGCCCGCCCGTCATTCGGCTTGGACGATGTCGCGCCGATGGGACCTGTGATGGCGCACCTTCTCCCAGTGTCTTGCGGGTATCGGCACCGCTTCCGCGACCGCCAACGAATTCGGATCGAACGGGAGCATAGCTGCCCCAGCCGCGACAAAGCCCGCCATGGCACGCAGATCGCTGGGCTGTCTCGGATCGCGCGAGATGTAATCGGCTTCCTGCTGAAGGCGCAGGTTGCAGACGCGCGACGGCAGACCATTGCCCGGGACGCAGGCGTCGTGTCGGGCGCAGGCTGCATCGAGCGCGTCGATCGGGCGAAGCGGCGCGTTGTTGCCCGGGCCGCAGTAATTACCATGGAAGAGCAACGCTGGTGCGCGGGCATCAGGTTGCGCCTGTGCCACCGACGGAACGCTCAGCGAGGCGGCAAGCAGTGACATGGAAAGCAGCGATTTCATGATCGAATTCCCTTCCTGCATGCCAAATAAAAACGGATCTATTCGTAGACATTTAGCCCGGAACGCGGTCCTAAAAGCTGCCGCATCAGGTTTCAAAGAGGCAACTCTCGATCTTCGAAACCGGATGCTTGGTCAGATCCTTCGCGATTTCCCCGATTACGACCCGCCGCAGCGCATCCGGAAGTTCTCGGCGCAAGTCTGCCAGGACTCGTGGCGGAGCAACGATCACGAGAGCGTTGATCGCTTCGGCCATACGCCCCAGCGCCTCTGCGACAGCCTTGGCGAACTGGTGCTCGGCCAAGTCGTGCCAATCCGTCTGCTCGATCGCGCTTCGGCGATCGCCCATACGGACGCGGGTTGGCCTGTCGGTCCCCTGGTCATGCGTGGCCGGGTTCGGAGGCGCCTCGAAAACCCGGCGCACCTCGAGATCAGGCTTCATCGGGTGGCCGACGTTGCACAGCACGATGACCTTCCGGCCATCGCCGACGAGGACGTACCCGTCGTGTGGGATCAGCAGGGCAGGCGTGTCGGACATCACATCACTCGAGTCTGAGCTGATCTTCGAGCGCGCACCGCGCTATTCCGGTGAGCACGCTCGGCGTAGACGGCCACAACCGTGGGCGCATCGCGTTACCGTCGTCGATGGAGAATGCGCCGGTCACCGCCGTCCGGATCGTACGGTCGATCATGCGCGCGCTCCCTGTAGAGGTCCCGGACAAACCCCGGGACGAAGACGCCCACCGTGGGCCAGCGCCCGCCAGCCGGCATTGATCCAGCGCAAGGATCGCGCGTTCGCTCAGGAGGCCGGTTGCGAGGCGCGCCGTGATCAAGGGTCGGAAGCGGCATCCGATCGCGTTGGATCTGGGCCCGCGCCGGCCCCGGGATGCGCCCGCTCGGGCAGGGTTGAAATCCTGCGTGCGAGCGGTGTCGGTTCCTCGTCTAAACCCGCGACGGGCGGCCGTTGCCGCGCCCGTTCCCGGTGCCGAAGTTGCCGTTGCCGTTCGTACGGTTGCCGTTGCCGTTGCCGTTGCCGAAATTCCCGTTCCCGTTCCCGTTCCCGTTGCCGCTCTTCCCGACCAGAAAGCCGCCCCGGTCTTGCTGGGGCGCAGCACGGGCCGCCTCCAGATCCGGGCGCGGCCACGCGAAGACGCTCGCGGCCTCCGGTGCGGCTCGGATTGCTGACGAAATCGCGAGGCCGAGAGTGCCGAGCCCGATCACGGTGAGGGTTTTGAGGACACGGGGCATCGGCTTCCTGCTCCATCGGCCTCAGCGGCTTCTTCCGGCTAGCGGCGGAAGAAACTCGGCATAGATGAATTGCCGTTGAGGTTCCCATTTCCGGCCCCGATATTCCCGTTTCCGTTCCCACTCCCGCCGTTCAGGTTGCCGTTCCCCGCACCGACGTTGCCGTTGCCGTTGCCGGATCCGGAATTGTAGTTCCCGTTGTAGGCGCCGACGTTGCCGTTGCCGTTGCCAGCACCGGTATTCCCGACCCCGTTGAAGGCGCCGACGTTGCCGGTCCCGCTGTTGAAGGCACCGACATTGTTCGAGCCGGTATTGAAGGCGCCGGCATTCCCGTTGACCACGGGGGTCCCGGTCCCGTTGCCGTTGCCGGTGCCGTTTCCCGATCCGAGGTTCCAGTTGCCGTTGCCGTTGCCGTTCAGGGAGCCGAGGTTCCCGTTGCCGTTGCCGACACCATTCCCGATCGCGAAGATCTGAGCCTGCGCCGGGAGCGCGGCCGTGCAGGCAAGCCCGAGAAGGGCCATCGAAAGGCGTAGAGACTTCATCGCGCGACTCCCTGCTCCGTACCGGACGGTCCCCGGCGCGCCTCGATCGATACCCGGCCGAATTGGCACAGCCGTCCCGTCACATCCTTCAGGGCGCGCGCCTTCGGCAGCGCACGCCCTGGACCCTCGGCTCAGCTGATCAGAAGGGGCTGTTCCGGTTGCCGTTCAGGTTGCCGTTCAGGTTGCCCAAGTTGTTGTTGCCGTTGAGATTGCCGTTGCCGATGGCGAGGAAGTTCCGGTTGCCGTTGCCGTTGCCGTTCAGGGAGCCGGTGTTGGAGTTTCCGTTCCCGTTGCCGTTGGCGACACCGAAGATGTTTTGGTTGCCGTTCAGGTTGCCGTTGCCCGAGCCGGCGTTCATGTTCCCGTTCAGGTTGCCGTTCAGGTTTCCGAAGTTGAAGTTGCCGTTGCCGTTGCCGTTGAGCGAGCCGGCACTGGCGTTGCCGTTGCCGTTGCCGTTCCCCGAGCCGATGTTGCCGTTGCCGTTGCCGTTGCCGTTGCCGAGCGCCTGAGCGGACGCCATCGAGGGCATGCCGGCGAGGGCGAGTACGGCGACAGCCGAGAGCAGAATTGTCCTCATGGCAGTCCTCCTATCCGATGCATGCCCAAGACCTGCTGGGATCCGGGCGATGCGGTCCATTGCTCCGGTTGAGCAACGGCGCCAAGTTGGTTTGATGGACCTGATCGGTATAGGCGTAAATTTGAGCTAATTCACGATGGTTACTCTATTCGAGTACGGCACTATTCGAATTGGGTATGCCAGCCGGCACCTGATCGGATAAGAAAAAAACTTACCTAAGTTATTGAAAATCTCAGAATTCGTGTCCCATATTTTTGCATGATATAGAATATATATCCAATATCGATTCACGAATATAGTTTTCAATCTATATGCAGTAGAGTTATGGTGCTTCATGCGGGGTGAATGATTCGCCACATTGGCGTGGGTTGTGGCGAAGACCGCGACGGAGGGGAGACGCCAAGTGCAGACCCTGGAACGCGATAGCCCCGGCAATGGTCCGGACACGCAGCATGAATTCTCGGCGGACGATCTGCGGGAGACCCTGGACGAAGTCGGGATCTGCACATGGTCGCTCGAGCCCGCGACGGGCCGGGTCACGATGTCCGAGAATTGTCGCCACGTGCTCGGGGTTCCGGCCCGGTGCCTGCTCGACCACGACGCCTTCCAGGCCGTCGTGCATCCCGAGGACCGCACGACCCGGGCGGCGGCGATCCGGGGGGCGCTGGAGCGCGGCGGTCGCTACGGGGTCGAGTACCGCGTCCGTCAAGCCGGCGGCAGGATCCGCTGGGTGCGGTCGCACGGACGTGCGGAACTCGGCCGGGATGCGCGCCCGGTCCGCTTCCGCGGGGTCGTCTATTGCATCGACGAGCATCGGCGCGCCGAGGCGCGCCTCCAGCGGATGCAGGCCGACTTGATCCACGTCTCGCGGCTGTCGACGATGGGGGAAATGGCCTCGGCCCTCGCCCACGAACTCAACCAGCCTCTCGGGGCCATCAGCAACTACGCGGCCGCCTGCGATGTCTTCCTCGCCGAGCCCGGGGAGACGCAGATCGCTGCGGCGCGCGCGGCCCTGAGCGCTGCGGCCGGGCAGGCACTGCGGGCCGGAGCGATCATCCGCCGCCTGCGGGATTTCGTGAAGCGGGGTGAGACGGACAGGCGCATCGAGAACGTGGCAGGGCTCCTCAGCGACGCCTGCGCCCTCGCCTTCATCGGGGTCCGCGAGCAGGGAGTCGACTTGCGGATCGAACCGGGTCCCCCCTCGATCTGCGTGCTCGCGGACCGGGTGCAGATCCAGCAGGTGCTGATCAATCTGATTCGGAATGCGCACGAGGCGATGCACGACAGCGGGCGCCGGGAACTCACGATCACTGCGGCTCCCACGCAGGACGGCATGGTCCGCATCAGCGTTGCCGATACCGGCCCCGGGATCGCGGCGTCCGTCGCGAAGACGCTTTTCCTGCCGTTCGTGACCACGAAGCCGAACGGAATGGGCGTCGGGCTGTCGGTGAGCCGGTCGATCGTGCGTGCGCACGGGGGCGACTTCTGGGTCGACCGCGTCCCAGGTGGCGGAGCCGTCTTCCACTTCACCCTGCCGACCGTCGAGGATTGAAATGAGGGCTGCCGCGGGCACGATCCACGTCGTGGACGACGACGACGCGATGCGGCACTCCCTGGCGCTTCTGCTCGGGGCGCTCGGACACCGCATCGAGGAGTACCACGGCGCGGCGAGGCTTCTCGCGGATGTCGAGAGGCTGACCGGCTGTGTCGTGGCGGACGTGCGCATGCCGCATGTCGACGGCCTGGAGATGCTGGACCGCATGCGGGCTGCCGGCTCGACCGTCCCGGTCGTGATGATGACCGGCCACGGGGACATTCCCACCGCGGTGCGGGCGATGAAGCTCGGGGCCTCGGACTTCCTAGAAAAGCCGTTCACGACCCCGCTCCTGCTCGGCGCCGTCGACGCGGCCCTCGGAGGCGGCAACGCGGCCGGGATGCGGCACGAGGCCGACGCGGCCTTCGCCGCGCAGGTCGAGGGCCTGACCGGCCGGGAGCGAGACGTCTTTGAGCACGTCCTTCTCGGACGCACCAACAAGGAGATCGGGCTGTTGCTCGATATCAGTCACCGCACCGTGGAGATCCACCGGGCAAAGGTCATGACGAAAACAGGGTGCTCGTGCGTCCAGTCTCTTGTGCGCAAGTCCGCGAAGGCCGGCCTGCTCTGATGCCGAATTATACGCGCAAATACGTACGGGACCGCCCTGAATACCCAAGCGCGGCAATCTCTGCGACCACATGGAACAGGCCCGGGTGGCACCCGCGGCCGCCGTCCCGAGATCCGGGGATTTACCGGGCAGCCGGACGGACCCACGGGAGTGAAACAGCGTGGCGCGACGGTTGCCCGACAACCTGCTGACGCTCGGCTTCGCGGCGGTGGCCGCCTTCGCCCTGCTGTCCTACGTGAATCCCGGGTTCGGGATTCCCAGCGTTGCGCCTGGCGGATCGCCAGCGGTCGCCGCAGCGGAAGCGGGCGCCGCCCCGGCACCCGAGGGCGGCCAATTCATCACCGCGCCCATCCAGCGGGGCTCCCTGGAGCAACTGATCACCGCGACCGGAACGGTGCAGCCGGTCGACACGGTGGAGGTGGGCTCGCAACTCCCGGGGCAGATCGCCCGGCTGCACGTCGATTTCAACGACCGGGTCCGCCTCGGAGACCCTCTGGCCGAACTCGACCAGCGCAGTTTCATCGCAAAGGTCGAGGAAGCCCGCGCCGCCTTCGACATGGCGGTCGCCAACGTGAGGGTTCAGCAGGCGCGCCTCGACCGGGCGCGGATCGACCTCGACAATGCCCGCGGCAACAAGGCGGTGCTCCAGGCCAAGATCGAGAACGCGCAGGCGCAGATGCTCGCGGCCGAGCGCACGCTTGAACGCAAGACCACCCTGCGGGCGCGGGAGGTGGCCTCATCGGCCGCCCTGGAGGAGGCGCAGACCGACCTCGCCTCCCGCAAGGCGCAGCTGCGCGAGGCGAACTCGGTGCTGGACCTCAACGGATTCGCTGTCGAGGCCGCCGTGGCGGAAGTCCGCCGCCTCGAAGCGGAGCTGACTCAGGCCCGGGCCGCGGTGCCGCAGCGCCAAGCGAGCCTTCGGGGGACCGAGATCGACCTCGACCGCACGGTGATCCGCTCGCCGACCGACGGCGTCGTGGTCGGCCGCTTCGTCAACCAGGGCCAGACCCTGGCGGCCGGGCTCGAGGTGCGGACCGCCTTCACCATCGCCAAGAACCTCGCCGAGATGGAGGTCCATGCCCGGGTCGACGAGACCGATATCGGCCGGGTGACGGCGGGCCAGCGCGCCACCTTCGGGGTGGATGCCTATCCGGGCCGGCGGTTCGAGGCCGTGGTCCGGCAGGTCCGCAAGGCGCCTCTCGTCACCCAGAACGTCGTCACCTACACGGTCGTCCTGAAGACGGACAATCGTAGCGGCCTGCTGCTGCCCGGGATGACCGCCCTGGTGAAGCTGACGATCCACCGGGATGAGGACGTCCTGAAGGTGCCGCTGGCGGCCCTGCGATTCCGGCCGGAGGGGGGCGCCTCCCGCGACCCGGCGGGTTCCTCGGTCTGGGTGCGGGCCGCAGACGGGAGCCTGGAGGCGATCCGCGTCGAGACCGGCGCCACGAGCGCCGACCTGGTCGCCCTGAAGACGGCGAGCGGGCTCTCCGAGGGGAGCGAGGTGATCGTCGGACAATCCAACCCGCCGGCGGGCCGGCGCCTGTTCGGCGTGCGGCTGGGGTTCTGAGATGACGCTCCTCGTGCTCGACGCCGTTCACCGGACGTTCCGGGTCGGGACCGTTTCGGTCCCGGCGATCCGGGATGTCTCCCTCGTCATCGACGCGGGCGAGTGCGTCGCGGTCATGGGGGCCTCGGGATCGGGCAAGAGCACGCTGATGAACATGGTCGGGCTGCTCGACCGGCCGACCTCGGGCACGATCCAGATCGACGGCGAGGATACGGCGCGCCTGTCCGACGACGCAAGGGCGCGCCTGCGCGGCGGCCGGATCGGCTTCGTGTTCCAGTCGTACAACCTGCTGCCCCGCAGCACCGCGGTCGAGAACGTGGAGCTCCCCCTCATCTATGCCGGCGTCCAGCCGCGCCTGCGCCGCCTGCGCGCCCGTGCGGCCCTGGAATCGGTGGGCATGTCGATGCGCGAAACACACTTCCCGTCGCAGCTCTCCGGCGGCGAGCAGCAGCGTGTGGCGATCGCCCGGGCCCTGGTGGGCGACCCGGCAATCCTGCTCGCCGACGAACCGACGGGGGCGCTCGACAGTCGCACCGGCTCCGAGATCCTCGCCCTGTTCCGCAAGCTCAACCGGGACGGGCAGACAATCGTGATGATCACCCACGACGCCGCCGTGGCGGCACATTGCGCGCGCGTCGTCCAACTGCGCGACGGCCGGATCGTGGCCGACATGCGCCAGGCAGCCTGGCGGGCGGATGCCGCATGAACCTCTCTCAGACTCTTCTCGTCGCCCTCAGGTCCCTGCGCCTCAACCCGATGCGCAGCTTCCTCACGATGCTGGGCATCGTCATCGGCGTCGCCTCGGTGGTGACGGTGCTCGCCATCGGCAGCGGCGCGCAGGGGCGGGTCGCCGACCAGATCCGCGCCGTCGGCGCCAACGTCCTGATGATCAACCCCGGGACGGCCCGCAAGGATGGGGTCCGGCTCAAGGCAGGGACGCGCCTGACCCTGACGGAGGGCGATGTCGATGCGATCCTCGCGCAGGTGCCCCAGGTGCGCGCCGCCGCGGGCTCCCTGTCCGGCAGCGCGCAGGTGGTGCGCGAGAGCCGGAACTGGAACACGACCATCAACGGCACCACGAACGGTCACTTCCTGGTGCGGGACTGGGGCTTGGCAGCGGGGCGCTACTTCAACGGGACCGAGCAGATAACCGCGGCCAAGGTCGCCATTCTCGGCAGCGTCGTGGCGCGGGAAATGTTCGGGCGCGACGAGCCGGTGGGGGCCGAGATCCGCATCATGAGCGTGCCCTTCGAGGTGGTGGGCGTGCTCGACCCCAAGGGACCGGACCAGGACGACGTCGCCTTCGTTCCCCTGGAGACGGCCAAGCTGCGCTTCCTCGGCAGCGCCAGCGGGGTCAACCGCGACGCCGTCGCCTACATCGTCGCCAAGGCCGAGTCCGACGAGGCGATGGTCCGCGCGAAGCGGGAGATCGAGGAGCTCGTGCGCCAGCGCCATCGCATCGCCGCGGGCGACGAGGACGACTTCAAGGTCTCCGATCCCGCCGCCGCCATGGACGCCCAGCGCGGGGCGACCCGCACCATCGCGCTGCTCCTCACATCCGTGGCGGGCGTATCGCTGCTGGTCGGCGGCATCAGCATCATGAACATCATGACCGTCACGGTGGCCGAGCGAACCCGGGAGATCGGGATCCGGCGCGCCGTAGGCGCGCGAGGGGTCGACATCCGCCTGCAATTTCTCTCAGAAGCCCTGGTCCTCTGCCTGCTGGGCGGCCTTGCGGGTGTCGCCGTCGGGACCGGCATCTCCCTCACGGTGGCCCGCTCCGCGGGCTGGGTCACACGCGTCGACCCGCAGGCGATCGTCCTCTCTGTCGGCTTCTCGGCGCTCGTCGGACTGTTCTTCGGATACTATCCGGCTCACCGGGCGTCGCGGCTCGACCCGGTCGATGCCCTCAAGATGGAATGACGGATTCGGCCGGGCGCGCCCCGGCGCAGGAAGAGGGAACGATGATGCAGCCGAACCCGCAATATCCGAATGCTGAGACCCGCCTCACGCTCACAGCCCGGGAGCAGGAGATCATCCGCCACATCGCGCAAGGATCGCAGAACGACGGCATCGCCTACGAGATGGGCATCTCGACCAACACGGTGAAGACGCATATCGGCAACATCATGCGCAAGTTCGGGCTCCATAACCGCACCCAGATCGCGATGTCGCTCACCCCGCACGTGACGGCGCCGAAGCCCGTCCGGCCCCACGCGCCCTGAGCCTCCGGCCGCGATCCGAGCCCGCCGCGGCGCCGTCTTCGTATCCTCGGGCAGGCCGCCCGAGGGCTCCCTGCGCGCCAGCATCCGGATGGATCAGCGTGCGTCCTTCGCGCGGGCGTGCCTGCGCCGCGGCGCCCGGCGGGGAAGGATATCCTCGGGTTCGGAGCGAACCTCAGAATCGAGATCGGCCATAGCCCCGTACGCCTCGGGAACAGGAGGCGACAGGGCGCGCTGCGCCTCGGCACCGGCACCCGAAAGGCAGCGCACCCCCTCGACCGCCAGCGCGGCGGCGACCTCCGGATCGTTGCACAGGATCTGCGTGGCGGCGACCGTGTGACCGAGGCTGTACAGGGTCCGGGCGTAGAGGCGCAGGTTGCAGCCCTTGTCGGTGGTGGTGCTGCCGATGGTGATGCCGAACCCGGGTCCCGCCCCGCCGACACTGGCGCTGCCGAGGCAGCTCTCGATCCCGGCCGCCGCGAGGCCGGGCGCCAGGATGCTCGGCGTATTGCGACCACCGCGGATGGTGAGGGCACTCGATGCGCCCGCCCCCGCCGAGGCCGACAGAGTATTGGTGCTGGTGTTGCCGTTCCCGTTGCCATTGCCGGCCCCGGAATTGCCGTTGCCGTTGCCCGAGCCGACCTGAGCCTGGGCAGCCGTCGCCGCGAAGAGCGCGAGCGTAAGAAGGAGCGGACGTCTCACGGCCAATCCCAACCTCCGCAACGACCTGTACAGGCCACAGGCGACTCGCAGCATCTTCCGGGAGGGCTGCCGAGTCGGTCAATACCCGCAGGTCTTCGGACCCACGACTTAAAGCTGAGTCCTTATAAAATTGGAACGAATATCGGTTACTGAAGTAAAAATGACACATTCAATGCAGATTGGATTGAGGCCGGATCACAGCGACTGAGATCGCCGACCGCCGGCTCCCTTGCCGAGAACCGAAGGTCGACCCCACATTCAGGTTCACAGTCGCATGATCCGCCCGCGCCTTCGCGGACAGGGAGTTTAGCTCGCGTTCCGCTCCACTTGCTCGGGCGTGATGCAGCCGAGCGCCGAGCGACGGCGCCACCGAATTTGGGCGTCCTCAATGTCGATGGATAGATCACGACAGGCATCGTCGCTGGTGACGAACTCGACCTCGAGGGTGCAATACAATTTCCAGCTGAATAGCTCGGCCGATCGTCCCGCACCGTCATCGCGGGCGCAGAGAAGCGACCCAGAGACACACTACGGACGGCGACCGCGCGCGTCCTTGAACCGGAGATCGTTTCAGATGTGTCCGGGAGCCCGAGGGAAAATCGCTGGAAGACGTCCTCACGACGCGGAGGGGGGCCGCGCCCGGTTGGTGCGATACGCGCACACGCTGGGAACAGGACCCATGACCTGCGTTGACAGCCTTGCTGGGCTCGCACCTGCACCGTACCAAGGGACATCGTGCCCCGGTGGTCGCCCCGGCACGCGAATCCGCGGCGATCTGGCTGGGGCGGATATCAAGGGTCGCAGCCCAACGACCGCCCGAGCGACATAAACCCCAGCTGTTTGATCCCGCGGTGTGGTGGTACGGTTGACCACCATGCTGTGAGGGATGCGCTATGGGCCAAGTTCTTCACGGCAGCGCCCCAAGACAGAGGCGGTCCGTCGCGCAATACAGCTACGTAAAGACAGCGTGAGGGCCGCCGCCAAGCGCTACGGCGTCAGGCCCGCGACGATCCAGAAGTGGCGCGCGGCAGTCGATGACAGATGCTGCCATGGGTCCGAAGCAGCCGCGCTCGACCGTCCTCACGCCGGAGGAAGAGGCGGTCATCGTCGCCGTCAGGCGGCATACGCTGCTGCCGCTCGATGACTGCCTCTATGGCCTGCAGCCCACGATCCCGCACCTGACCCGCTCCAGCCTGCACCGCTGCCTGGAGCGGCATGGCATCAGCCGCCTGCCCGAGATGGAGGGCGACAAGCCTAAGAAGAAGCGCTTTGCCGATTACGCCATCGGCTCAAGACCCTGCGCGGCCTCACACCCTACGAGCATGTCCTACAGGTCTGGACGAAAGAGCCCAAACGCTTCAGGCTTGATCCGTTACACCACATCCCGGGATCGTACAGGCGAGATCGCGCGTTTCCGCGGGAGACAGGTCGCCGATATAACGAGGCGGGACATCGGGCGCTTGGTGGCGGACATCTACACTGCGGCGTCCAATCCAACGCCAAACATGTCTTGCGAGTGGTCCGAAGTCTTTGGTCCTGGCTCGGTGATGGCGAAGCGCACGTCGCATCGGGCGTGCAACCCAACCTGCTTCACCGGTTGAAGGCCCCGGACTCAACGCCGCGCGAGACCGGCGATCGAACGATGCCTGCCATTAGATCCGGCCGGTCACCAGGCCGATCCGACGCTCCCGGCGCGGAGGGCATCGGCCGAGCCCTGGCCATTCGGAGCGTCAAGCCAGCCGGATCGTCGGCCCGCACCGCGGTACGCAACGCTACGTGCCCGCGCTGCCGACCGAGGAGGATGCGCTGACCCACGCCATCATTGCCTTGGCGTGCGAGTACGGCCGCTACGGCTACCTTGAGGGTGGATGGCGAGCATCAGCGGGCCCTCCGGACAGGGGCACGGCGGCGTAAACCGTCAAAACGCCACGCGTATGCTTGGCTCGCCCGATGCGCCACATCCCAACGACGTTCCGCAACCAAACACTGCTCGTAGGCAGACGTGGGGTGGATACCGCAGCCTGGCTCCTAAAGAAGCGCGGATGCTCCCGCCCATCTAAAGGCATGGGATGCTCAAGGGCCGGGAATGGATGGCCAAGCCGAAGGCTGCCGCCTGACCCCTGGCCGAACCGAGAACATCAGGAGAAGACCCCATGAGACGCCGGACGTTCACTGCCCTGTTGTCCCTGTTCGCGCTGATGGCGGTTCCCGCCATGGCGGCGGGCGACGTACCTGCAGGCTACTATCCCGACCAGAAGGCCGTCTACCAGAACGACGGCGGGGTGCCGGACAACGCGACCTATTTCAAGCACATCCTTGGCAACCTGAAGAACCACGTCGAGGCGGTAGGCAAGGATCATGTCCAGATCCGTGTCGTCGACTTCGGCGACGGCGTCGACCTGTTCCAGATGGCTGCCAAGGACCCGAAGCTCGCGCACCAGATCGACGCCCTCAAGGCGGAGGGCGTCAAATTCCTGATCTGCAATAACACCCTGACCCAGCGGAAGATCGACTGGCACGAACTCCATGGCGTGACGGAGGCCGACATCGTTCCGAGCGGGGTCGCGGAGATCGTTCGGCTCCAGGGCATGGGCTTCTCCTACGTCCATCCCTGAAGCCTGAGGCCCAATGGTCACCCGCAACAATTGGGTCGTTCGCTGGTTCGGAATGCCTTCTGGATCGGCGGACAGGGTACGTCCCCGTAGGAGCAGAACACGCAGCAATCCCCGGCCTTGGGCCGTAGGACGACACCACAGCCTTCGCAGTCGTGGAAGAAGCGACAGGCGTCGGTTGGCATCGTCTCGGTCATCCGATGACCGCAATGCGGGCAAGTGAGCGTGGATTGTAGCTGGGCCGTCGTCACTGTGCTGTCCTGGCAGTCGCTGGTACCGAGAAGGTCGTAGGCGTCCGAAATCGATGGACCCCTCCGGATCAGTTCGGTCTCCCGGCGGCCAGGGCCGCCCGGTCAATGACCTGCACCTGCCCGCGTCTGACCTCGACCAGCCCACCGTCGGCCCATTCTCCCAACAGGCGGCTGATGACCTCGCGCACGCTCCCGACGTCCGAGGCCAGTTGCTGGTGGGTCTTCCAGACGATGCCTTCCGCGTCGGCCTCGACGAGCAAGCGCCTCGCGAGCCTCTGCTCCAAAGGAGCGAAGGCGACCTCCTCGACCAGGTCGAACATCCCGGACAGGAGCTTGGTGTAATCGTCGAGGACGAAGTCACGGAACGCGTCGCTCTCCCGCATCAACTGGCGGAAGGTATCGGAGGGCAACGCCGCCAACTCGGTCCTGGCCTCGGCTATGCTCTGTGCCGGGAAGCCGCCGCCTGACAACAGGCATTGGGTGGTGAGCACGCAGGTGCCGCCAGCACCGACCTTATAGATCAGCATCTCGCGGCCTCCCTCGGACATCCGGAACACCCTGGTCCGGCCGTCGATGCACATCAGGTAGTTCGCGCAAGCATCTTGGAGTTCGTAGGCAATCGCGCCTGCCTCTAGCACCGGGAAATGCACCGTGCCGCGCGCGATCTGAAGGTGGTTGGCACTGAAGCAGCGGATGAACGGGAAACGCTCGACCCAACGCTCGATCTTGTAGCTGTCCTGCATGGCTGGCGTTGGTCTCCGACCGTGACGAGAGGATTATCGTCCGGTCTTTCTCGGGTTTTCTCCCGTCGTGCAGGGCTTGTGTGACCCAGGTCACCGACCGGGCGCGCAGGATCGGCATAGCATCGCGGCACAACAAACACGATACGGGTGCTGGCCATGTGCGGCACCCGATGGGAGTGAACCGATGCGCCGCCTCGCTCTGAGCTTCATGCTGGCTGCCTTCGCTGGCGGTCCGGCCGCCGCCGAGCAGGATTTGCTGCTCGGTGCCGACATGTCCTCGCCCGCAATGACCCAAGCCGAAATGAGCCGCGCCGACGTCGAGGCGATGATCAAGGCCGCAGACGGCAAGCCGATCGACCTGCACGACAAGGCCCTGTCTGGCCTCAATCTCTCCGGCCTGAACCTCCAGGGCGTGAACTTGCGAACGGCGCGCCTGAACAAAACGAACCTGCGCGGCACAGACCTTAGCGGGGCAAACCTCGAACAGGCGTGGTTCATCAAGGCGGACCTGAACGGGGCCAAGCTCATCGGCGCAAAGATGTTCGGCATCACGGCCCGGGACGCCAACCTCAGCGGGGCCGATCTCAGCCGGTCCTTGCCGATCGGCGACTTCAAGGGTGCCAACATGAGCGGGGCCACGCTGGTCGACCTCAGGGGCGGTGCCGACCTCAAGAACCAGTCCATGGGCCTGATGCGGGCCGTGTTCGTCTCGGTGAACCTCCGGGGCGCCAAACTGAAGGGCGCTAACCTCGGTCGTTCGCGTCTGGAATACGCCGACCTCACCGACGCAGACCTCACCGACGTGGTGCTGATGGGATCCGACCTGTCGGGCGCCAACCTCACGGGCGCGACCGTCTCGGGAGCTGACTTCAAGAACGTCGACGTCAGCGGCGCCCGCCTCGTGGCCCTCAAGGGCCAGGACAGTGCCAAGGACTGGTCGGCACGCGTGAACGTCGATCGGGCCATCACCCAGGTCGCCAACTAAACCTCGCTCATCGCCTTCAACAGACATCACGGAGACCACGTCCATGGCCACCCGTCGCATCCTCTTCGGCCTCCTCGCCGCGTTTCCGCTCTTCGGCGGTGGGGCCATCGCCGCCGAGATGCCCTACGACCCGGCCGCGTTCGAGGCTGCTCAGAAGGCCGGTAAACCGATCCTCGTGCACATCACCGCCCCTTGGTGCACGACCTGTGCGGCACAGAAGCCGATCCTTTCGAAGCTGGAGGCCGAGCCCAAATTTAAGGACCTGCAGGTGTTCGATGTCGACTTCGACAGCCGCAAGGACGTGGTGAAGCAGTTCAGTGCCACGATGCAGAGCACCCTCATCACCTACAAAGGCGCCAAGGAGACCGGGCGCTCGGCCGGCGAGACCAAGCCCGAGGCAATCTCGTCGCTCCTCGACAAGGCGATCTGAGGCACCACGATGGTGACGAGCCTCGGCCTGGCCTTCCTCGCTGGCATCCTCTCGGTGATGTCCCCGTGCGTACTGCCGTTGCTGCCGCTGGTGCTGGGCGCGGCCGCCTCGGAGCACAGGCTCGGCCCGGCGGCGCTCGCCGCCGGCCTTGCCCTGTCCTTTGTCGTCATCGGCCTGTTCGTGGCCACCGTCGGCTTCGCCATCGGCGTCGACGCCGGCATCTTCCGGACCGGCGCGGCCATCATGCTGATCCTGATCGGCTTGGTCCTGATGGTGCCCGCCGCCCAGACACGGCTGGCCGTGGTCGCGGGTCCCATGAGCAACTGGACGGAAAATCGGTTCGGCGGATTCTCGACCTCCGGCTTGCCGGGCCAATTCGGCGTCGGGTTGCTTCTAGGCGCCGTGTGGAGCCCGTGCGTGGGCCCAACCCTTGGTGCGGCGTCGCTTCTGGCATCCCAGGGGCGCGATCTGGGAGTTGTTGCTCTCACCATGTTTCTCTTCGGCCTCGGTGCAGCCCTACCGCTGCTTGTCCTCGGTAGCCTGTCGCGTGAAGTGCTGATGCGATGGCGCGACCGGATGATAGGGCTAGGTAAGGGGCTGAAGGCGGCTCTTGGTCTGATCCTCATCGTGACTGGCGTGACCATCGTGCTCGGCTACGACAAGGTGATGGAGACCATTCTGGTGAACGTCTCGCCGACTTGGCTGACGGCCCTGACAACAAGGGTCTGAGCCGACCAGACATGCCGCAACCGAAGGTCTGCAACCTTCGTCTACCGACCGAAAGCGGACCGGCAGAAAGCCACCCATAGCGGTCCTTGACGTGGTCAGGCTGATTGAGTTCAGCTCCTATCAGAAGGCGGCGACGTAGCTGCCCCAGGAGACGGCGCGGTCCCACCTGAGCTGGCCGCGCGGCTTTTCTATTCGAAAGCGCATCTCGACGGCGACGCTGCGGAACACCAGGGCGAAAAGCATCAGGATGAGCGGCATGTACAAGGCCGGAAGGATGGTGGCCTAAGGCGAGCGGGAAGACCGCGAAAAGGCCGCCGCCGATCACGACACAAGTCTCGTTGCCGTCCCAGACAGGCGCGACGGAGTTCGCCATCACGTCCCGGTCGGCCTTCCCGCGCACGGCTGGAACAGGATGCCGATGCCAAGGTCGAAGCCGTTCATTGCCACGTAGAGGGAGACGGCGGTGGCGATCAGGATGGCCCAGATCAGAGTGATGTCGAGTTCCATCGAAGCCTCCTTCACTCGGCCGGTTGCAGTTGTAGATCATCCGCCAGCACTGGCGCAGGGGTGATGCCGGCGGTTCGCACCGGCTGGCCGACGGGCGGGCCGAATTCGTGCGGGGGCAGCGGTTGGTTGAACAGGTGCATCAGGTACCAGATGCCCGTCCCGAAGACCGCGAAGTATACGACCGCGAAGGCCGCGAACGAAGTCGCCACGGCGGGCGCCGCAATGGGCGAATGGCTGTCGGCGTTGCGCAGCAGCCCGTAGACCGTGAAGGGCTGCCGTCCGGGTTCGGTCACCACCCAGCCGGCAGTCACGGCGACCAGCCCCGAGGGGCCCATGCCGACGGCGAAGCGGTGCAGCCAGGGCGTCTCGAACAGTTGTCCCTTCCATCGCAGGTACAGGGACCACAGCCCGAGTGCGATCATCAGGAGCCCGAGGCCCACCGTCACCCGGAAGGCCCAGAAGACCAGCAGCAGGTTGGTCGGCCAAGTGTCGCGCGGCAGATCCTTCAGCCCCGTGACCTTCGTATTGAGATCATGCGAGGTAGAGGCTGGCGAGGCCGGGGATACCGATCTCGCACTTGGACTTCGCCGCCTGCGCGTCCGGCCAGCCGAAAAGGATCGAGGGTGCGCGGGTCACGCTGTCGAAGCGGCCCTCCATCGCCGCGACCTTGGCGATCTGGTGGTGGGTGTTGCCGCCGTGAAGGTCGCCGAGCACCAGTTGCACGGGGGCGACGACGGCCGCCGTCCACATCGCGCAGCAGATGCCACGCGCCCACCGCGCCGACGATCATCGCCGTCGTCAGGTAGGCGGCGGTGACGATGTGGGCGAAACGGTAGGGGAAGGACGGGTTGAAGAACACCGCCCACCAGCTCTCCGGCGCGAAGCGGCGGTCAGAGTCGAGGACGTAGCCGGCGGGCGTCTGCATCCAGAAATTGGCCGAGAGGATCCGGAAGGCCGCGAGCATCGGCCCGCCCGCCACGAGGCATGTCGCCAGGAAGTGCTGGCGCGGCTCCGCCCTCTCCAGCACGATTAGCATGACGCCGAGGAAGGCCGCCCGCAGGAAGAAGGCGGTGAGCACCTCGGAGCCGAGGAGGGGCGCGAGCACCGGAGCGGTCTTGTCCGAGAAGACCGACCAGTTGGTGCCGAGCTGGTAGCTCTTCACCAGCACGGACACGACGCCCGTGGCGAGGGCGACGGCGAAGATCTTCAGCCAGTACCGGTAGGCGTCGAGATAGACGTCCCGCCCGGTTGCAAACCAGAAAGCCTCCAACACGGCGAGGTAGCTCGCGAGCCCGATCGTGAAGGCTGGGAACAGGAAGTGCCAGACGACGATAAACGCGAACTGGCTGCGGGCGAAGTCGAGCGCGCTCGGGAGATGGTCGGCCAGCATCGGATCGGTCCCCGTCAAGGATGGGGCGCGCGACGGCCGATCCGGTCGATTTCGCGACCCGTCAGGATTATCTCGCGCCCGTGCGCAAGCATGTCAATTCATATTTTATGGCACTTACAGCTTAACATCATGCAGAAATATATTGACCTCTTAGGCGGGGGAGTTACACGGTCGAGAGACTCGATACCGTGAGCGTCGATTTATGAGCATCGAAACCAGCGGCACTCCCGCCGTTGTGCCTTCAACCGCCTGCCCACCCATTATCGGGGACGCGGCACCGAACTTCCGGGCCCGCACCACGATGGGCGCGCGCACACTCGCCGCCTATCGCGGCCGCTGGCTCGTCTTCTTCTCGCACCCGGCCGACTTCACCCCCGTCTGCACCAGCGAGTTCGTCGCCTTCGCGCGGGCCCACGAGGCGTTCCAGGCGCTGGATTGCGATTTGCTCGCCCTGTCCGTCGACAGCCTGACTTCGCATCTTGCGTGGCAGCACAGCATTGAGCAGCGCTTCGGCGTGCGCGTACCCTTTCCCATCGTCGAGGACCCGGCCATGGGCATCGCGCGGGCCTACGGCATGCTGCCGGCGGAGGCGACGTCGAGTGCTACGGTGCGTACCACATTCGTCATCGATCCGGAGGGGATCGTGCGTGCCCTTATCGCCTACCCTCTGACCGTCGGGCGCAGCGTCGCCGAGATCTTGCGGCTGGTGAAGGCACTTCAAGCCAGCGATGCGGCCGACATCTCGACGCCCGAGGGCTGGCAGCCGGGCGAGCCGGTGCTGGCGAATCCACCGCTGACGAGTGACGAGGTCGGCGCCTGTGGGGCCGATTGGTACTACCGCCTGGAAGGCGCTTGATGGCCCCGGGCACCGACGAGGTAACGGCGACCGGCGTCGCCGACCTGCTCAAGGTGGTCGCCAATCCCAACCGCCTGCGGATCCTCTACCTTCTGACGCAGGGCGAATGCTCGGTCTCGGAAATCGAGCAGCGCCTCGGCATCCGCCAGCCGACGCTGTCACAGCAGCTCGGCGAGTTGCGCAACGCCCAGGTCGTCGCGACGCGGCGCGAGCACAAGGTGGTGTTCTACAGCCTGACCGACCCGCGGATGCGCGCGCTCCTGGATGCGTTCGACGACATCCTGATCGCCGGTCGGATTCAGCGACGGCTGCCGTCGCGCGGTCCGGACGCACGGGCGCGGGCACTCGGCCAAGCGGCGATGTTTGGGCGGGTCGAAGACCGCTCGTGAGCGCCAATCTCGCCGGATCGCTTGAAGATCCTACCGCCGCTCGACCTCGGTTAGGCGCAGGTAGGGCTTGAGGGCGTCCCATCCCTGCGGGAACTTCGCCCGCGCCGCCTCATCGGGGAGCGAGGGGCGGATGATCACCCGGTCGCCCGGGTTCCAGTCGGCCGGCGTTGCCACTTCCATTCGGTCGGTGAGTTGCAATGCGTCGATGACCCGCAGGATCTCGGAAAAGTTGCGCCCGACGGTCATCGGGTAGGCCATCGTCAGGCGGATCTTCAGATCCGGATCGATCAGAAACATCGTCCGCACGGTCTCGGTGTCATTCACGTTCGGGTGGAGCATGTCGTAGAGCCGGGACACCGACAGGTCGGTGTCCGCTACGATGGGGAAGGAGACGGATGTCCTCTGCGTCTCGTCGACGTCCTTCACCCATCCGCGATGCTCCTCGACCGAGTCCGTCGAGAGGCCGAGCGGCTTCACGCTGCGGCGCCGGAACTCGGCCGCGAGCTGCGCGGTCCGTCCCATCTCTGTCGTGCAGACCGGCGTGTAGTCGGCTGGGTGCCAGAAGAAGAAAACCCAGGAGCCGCGCGCCCAGTCGTGGAACTGGATGCGGCCTGCCGTGGTATCGGCCGCGAAGTCCGGGGCGGTATCACCGAGGCGAAGGGACATGGTCTCACTCCAGTGCCGTGGTTTCTAGAGCTGGTCCCGATCGCGTTGCGACCGGCAACAGCTCCGAGATTTTGTTTCGACGCGCTCGCCTCCGTCGAACCGGCATCCGTTTCGGCGGAGGGCGCTCTAGCCGGCGCGGATTAGGAGGGCGCCAGCCGTCCGACGATGCGTTTTCAGGTAGCCATCTGATCGACGGCGTCGAGGGCCTTGGCGGCGTACATCACCGAGGGACCGGCCCCCATGTAGACGGCCATGGCGAGCGTCTCGGCCACCGCTTCGCGTGAGGCGCCTGCCTTGATGGCGCCCTCGGCGTGGTAGGCGATGCAGGGCGTACAGCGCACCGCCACGCCGATGGCGAGTGCGATCAGTTCCTTGGTCGGCGCGTCGAGTGCCCCGTCCGCATGGGCGGCCCGGGACATGGCTCCGAACGCCTTCATCACCTCGGGCGAGGCTTGACGCAGATTGCCCACCGCCGTGTTCATCCCGGCGATCATCGCGGCCCAGTCTTCAGTCATGGCTAGTCCCCTTTCTCGATTTGGCTCCAGCGCGTCAGCGCCGGGCAATGAGATGGTCGCTGACCTCGACCCGAGTCCCTCTTGCGAAGTCACCCGGCAGCAGGAATGGTCTCATCGCCCACTCTCCTCTCGGTCCCGACGCCCATGGGCTCGGGTTCAGGCGGCCGCCTTCTCGGCCTCGTGGGGCTTGGCCATCCACTCGCGGCCCTTGAGCATCGCCTTCCAGTAGATCGGCGGCAGCATGCGCTCCTTCAGGAGCCATGCCGCTCGGCTGGGCTTCGTTCCGTCGATGAGCCAGGAGGGAAAGCTCGGCAGCAACTTCCCTCCGTAACCGAACTCCGCGAGCAGGATCTTGCCGCGCTCGACCGTCAACGGGCAGGAGCCGTATCCGTCGTAGGCGACCTCCGCCTCGTGCAGGTAGCCCATGTCGACGAGCAGATTGTGGGCGACCACCGGCGCCTGCTTGCGAGCAGCGGCTGCGGTCTTGGCATTGGGGGCGCTGCACGCGTCGCCGAGGGCGTAGATCTCAGGGAAGCGCGGGTGACGCAGGCTCGCCGGATCGACCTCGATCCAGCCGCCCGCGTCGGCGAGCGGCGAGGCGCGAACGAAGTCCGGCGCCTGCTGCGGCGGCACGACGTGGATCATGTCGAAGCCGGTCTCGACCGTCTCGCTGCAGCCGTCTTCGGTCCTGCGCGAGAACCACGCGCGCTTGGCCGGCCCGTCGATCCGGGTCAGCGTGTGGTGGAAGTTCAGATGCGCGTCGTAGCGCTTCACGTACTCCATCAGCGCCGGGACGTACTCCTTGACGCCGAACAGCACCGGACCGGCATTGTAGAGCTCGACCATGATGTCCTTGAGTCGACCTTGGCGCAGCCAATGGTCGGCGGAGAGGTACATTGCCTTCTGCGGCGCCCCAGCGCATTTGATCGGCATTGGCGGCTGCGTGAACAGCGCCTGGCCGGCGCGCAGGTTCTGCACGAGGTCCCAGGTATAGGGCGCGAGGTCGTAGCGGTAGTTCGAGGTAACGCCGTTCTGCCCGAGGGTCTCGGCCAGCCCTGCGATTGCGGCCCAGTTGAGCTTCAGACCGGGCGCGACCACGAGGCGGTCGTAGCGTACCACCCGGCAGCCCTCCAGGATCACCGCCTTGCGCTCCGGCTCGAAGGCAGCCACCGCCGCCTTGATCCAGCGCACGCCGTCCGGGATCAGCGAGGCCATGGTCCTGGCCGTGTCGGCGGGCGCGAAGATGCCTCTGCCGACCATGGTCCAGCCCGGCTGGTAGTAATGCACGTCGGCCGGGTCGATCAGCGCGATGTCGAGGTCGGGCTTGCGCGCCTTGAGGCTTGCCGCCACGGCAATGCCGCCGGCCCCGCCCCCTACGATGACCACGCTGTGGAACAGTTCGGCCGATTTGCGCTGGATGCGCCCGCCTGAGGCGATGCGCCGGACTGCGCCGGACATGTCGTAGCCCGCCGCCTTCGCCGCCGCGATGATCTCCGGCAGGGGCCGGCCGCGCCCCCCCTCGCTCAACGACCACAATGTGGTCGAGCGGGTCCCCGTGCGGCAATAGGCGAGCACCGGCTTGGGCAGCGCCGCGAGCGCCGCGCCGAAGGCCACCGCCTCCTCGTCCGAGACCTTGCCCGACACGACGGGCAGGTAGCGAGCCTCGAGCCCCACCACACGGGCGGCGGCTTCGATCTCCTGGAAGTTCGGCTGATCCGCTCCTTCCCCGTCCGGACGGTTGCAGATCACGGCCCGGAAGCCGGCACGTGCGGCATCTGAGAGATCGGCAGGGACGATCTGTCCCATGACGGACAGGTTGGGCGTGAGGCGTCTCGCATCCACGGCGCTTTCCTCATTTCATAATACAATTATTTGATCTGAATGATAAAGTAAAACACATATTGACAGGCACGGCAAGCGAGAGCAGTTTAATGAGACGATAGGGGGACGGTTCTTCGTTACATATTTTTATTAATCGATAGGCCGATGCCGCGGCCCGGCAATGCCGCGCGGGCTTCTCCCGGTGAGTTCGGAGGACCATCGCCGATGAGCGCGCTTCCTTCCCTTCTGTCCGGCTCGGGGGTCGGCTTCACGCTCGGCCTGATCGGTGGCGGCGGCTCGATCCTGGCGACGCCGCTGCTGCTCTACGGGGTCGGCATGGCCCAGCCGCACCTCGCCATCGGGACGGGGGCGCTCGCGGTGGCAGCCAACGCGTTCCTGACGCTCGCCGGCCATGCCCGGGTCGGCAACGTCCGCTGGAGCTGCGCCGCCGTCTTTGCCCTCGTGGGCATCCTCGGCGCCCTTGTCGGCTCGTCCCTCGGTAAGGCCGTCGACGGACAGCGCCTGCTGTTCCTGTTCGCGCTGCTGATGATCGTCGTCGGCATCCACATGCTGCGCGGCCGGCGGGGCCAAGGCGGCACGGCCGAGTCGGTCGGCTGCGGTCCGGTGCCGAGCGGGAAAGTCGTGGGCGTGGCCTTCGCGGTCGGCGTCCTGTCGGGCTTCTTCGGGATCGGCGGCGGCTTCTTGATCGTGCCGGGCCTCGTCTTCGCCACCGGCATGCCGCTTATCACGGCGGTCGGCACCTCGCTGCTCGCGGTCGGCGCCTTCGGCCTCGCCACGGCGCTGAACTATGCCCTGTCCGGCATGGTTGACTGGGCGGTCGCCGGAGAATTCATCGCTGGCGGCTTCATCGGCGGCTTCCTCGGGATGCAGCTCGCCAATCGGCTCGCCGGCTTTAAGGGCGCCCTGAATACGGTGTTCGCCACCGTTATCTTCGGGGTCGCCGGCTACATGCTCTACCGCAACGCCGGCGCCTTCGCCGCGGCTCCGTGAAACCCGCAGGAGGGGGCGCCCGGTGCCGCGCCCGCTCCGGCCCGCCCCAATCCAGACAGGAGACATCTCATGGCTGAACCCTTCATCCGCGCCTTCTTCGACGAGCCCACCAACACGGTGAGTTACATCGTGGCCGATCCCGAGACCAAGCAGGCCGCCTTCATCGACCCCGTCCTCGACTACGACCACAACGGCGGCAGCGTCGACACCCGCTCGGTCGAGGCGATGCTGAAGGCCGCCGACGAGGAAGGCTTCACCGTGGTGTGGACGCTGGAGACCCACGCCCATGCCGACCACCTATCCGGCTCGCCCTACGTGAAAGCGAAAACCGGTGCCAGAATCGGCATTGGCGAGCACATCAAGGAGGTGCAGAAGATCTTCCGCCCGGTCTTCAACGCCACCGACCTGAAGACCGACGGCAGCGATTTCGACCGCCTCTTCGCGGACGGCGAGACCTTCCGGATCGGCAACCTCGCCGTCGAGGTACTCTACACGCCCGGCCATACGCCGGCCGACATCTGCTACCGGATCGGCAATCACGTCTTCGTCGGCGATACGCTGTTCATGCCCGATTTCGGCACCGCCCGGGCTGACTTTCCCGGCGGCGACGTGCGCACGCTCTACCGCTCGATCCGCAAGCTGCTCTCGCTGCCACCGGAGACGGTGCTTCATCTGTGCCACGACTACAAGGCGCCGGGTCGCGACGTGTATGCCTGGGAGACGACAGTAGCCGAACAGCGCGCCCGCAACGTCCACGTGAAGGAGGGCGTCAGCGAAGAGGACTTCGCGGCCATGCGCACGGCGCGCGATGCCACGCTGGCCGCCCCGCGCCTGCTGCTGCCGTCGATCCAGGTGAACATCCGCGCGGGCAAGTTCCCGCCGGCCGAGGCGAACGGCGTCCGCTACCTCACCATCCCAGTCAAGCTGAAGGGCGGGGCCGAGGCCGTGCTGTAGCAGCGCGCCGGGGCGGAGAGCCCCGGCCGCTACCGGATGATCCGAGCCTCGATGCAGCCATGTCGAGTCCCCGGCCTTCACGAGGCCGGAATTGGCATAGGAATAGGATACATAGCGCTGCACCTCCGGACCTTCGATGCACGTGAACTCGCGCATCGGGCGGCCATCCTGGGCCGAAGGCCCGTCAGAGCCACGTCGTGAGGGCGGTGAGCCAGTCCTTCGAGGCATTGACGAGAGCGGTCTCGGCGGCCTCCGAATCGTCCTCATTGTGAGAGAATGCTAAGAGGTGAAGCCGCAAGCCGTCGGTGACCGAGGTCACACAAGGGAGGCGCGGCGGGAGAAAAACCAAGAAAAGCCGGACGGCTCGCCCCTCGTCACGGCAGGTGCGACGCCAGCCATTCCGGACAGCCACAGGGTCGAGCGCTGGTTCGAGCGCTTCTCCCTCATCTGCGGCTTCAGTCCCGGGCATCTTCAGCTTGCCCTCGGGACGGTTCCCCGAGTTGGAGGGCGGCGCCGTCGCCTACGAGCTGGAGGGCGAATGCGCGAACTACCTGATGTGCCTGAAGGGACGCTGGCGCATCGTCCGCATGTCGGAGAATGGGCGCGAGGTGCTGATCTACAAGGTCGGCCCAGGCGGCACCTGCGTGCTGACGACCCGATGCCTTCTATCGGGCGGTACCTTCCCGGCTGAGAGCGTGGCCGAGAAGCGGACGGAGCTCGCGGCGCTGCCGGTGTCCACGTTCCAACAGCTCATGGCCGATAGCGCGGAGTTCCGGCGTTTCGTCCTCGACGATTACACGCGGCTGATGGCGGGGCTGTTCACGCTGATCGATGCGGTGGCCTTCTCCCCATTGAAGCAGCACCTCGCCCAGCGGCTGCTCGTCGAAGCCGATCCTTCTGGGGTCGTCGCGATTAACCACCAGAAGCTCGCCGACGATATCGGGAGCGTAAGGGAGGTCGTCAGCCGCATCCTCGGCCACTGGGCGGAGGCGGGACTGATCGAGCTGCGCCGCGGCGCGGTGGTCATCGTCGAGCGCGACAGCTTGGCGACCGCTGCTAACCGATGAACGGTCCGCCGCAGGCCCCACCCCTCAGAGAGCCGCTGGTGTCGCTCGCCAGCTTGGTCTCGTTCGTCCAGCCCATCTCCACGGGCATCAAGGGGCTACCTCCCAGCGATCGTCGCGACATTGATCGCTGAGAGGCGAACGGGCGCTTATCGGCCAGATCCGGCCAGCCGCATCGCGTTCCTCCTAGCAATCGCTTTGGCTGTCCGCCGACGATTGCACGAAGCTTGCAGGCTGCCGAGATGCCAATCAGGAGCTGGGGGGCGCCGCAGGATGGATGATCGTGTCACCAAGAGCGCGTCCCACACGCATTGGCGCACACAGGAGATGTTCCTCATCCAGGAAGTCATGAACCTGATCGGCAAGGGAATCCGCCTCGATCAGGTCGCCCGGGAGATGCTGCATCTTCTGTCCGAGATCGTCGGCCTCAACCGAGGGCGCATCGTCCTGAAGGACCCCGACGGAGACGGCTACCGCATCGCATACTCTTACGGCCTTACGCGCAAGGAGATCGCCCGAGGTCGCTACGCACCCGGCGAAGGCATCACCGGACGCGTCATCCAGGACGGACATCTCATTATCGTTCAGGATATCGACAAGGATCTGACGTTCCTCGGCCGTGCCGTCGAGCGCGCGCAACTTCCCCGTGGTGCGGTCTCGTTTTTGGCGCTGCCGATCCGGGTCGACCACAAGACCGTTGGCGCCATCGCCTGCCACCGGATCCGGCACCGGGAGCGGGCGCTCTCCGACGACCTGACCATCCTGCGGATCATCGCCACCATGGTCAGCCAGTTGCTCACCCTGAACGAGCGGGTGGAGCAGAAGACGCGGGCACTGGAAGAACACAACGACATGCTGGCGCGGGAGCTGCGCCTCAAGCGTGCCCGCTACGGTATCATCGGCACCTCGCCCGCCCTGCTGCGCGCCCTCGGGCAGGTCGAGAAAGTCGCGGGCGCGACGGCGAGCGTGCTGCTTCTCGGGGAGTCCGGGAGCGGCAAGGAACTGTTCGCCCGTGCGCTCCACCTCGCGAGCCCGCGGCGGGATCGGCCCTTCATCAAGGTGAACTGCGCCGCGATCCCCGACAGCCTGTTCGAGTCTGAGCTATTCGGCCACGAGCGGGGCGCCTTTACAGGCGCGGTCGAAGCGCGGGCCGGCTGGTTCGAGCAGGCGAGCGGCGGCACGATCTTCCTCGACGAGATCGGCGAGATGCCGGCGATCCTTCAGACCAAGCTGTTGCGTACCTTGCAGGAGGGGACGGTCGTGCGCCTCGGCGGCAAGCGCGAGATAAGGGTCGACATGCGCCTCGTGGCCGCGACGAACCGAGATCTCGCCGCCGAGGTCGCCCACGGCCGCTTTCGGGAGGACCTGTTCTACCGGCTCAATGTCGTCCCGATCACCCTGCCTCCGCTCTCCCAGCGACTGGGCGACATCCCGGACCTCGTGCTCCACTTCCTCACGAAGACAAACCAGGACAACCAGCGCAACGTGAACCTGACGCAGGCGGCGGTCGGGTACCTCGGTCGTCAACCCTGGCCGGGCAATATCCGCCAACTCGCCAACTTCATCGAGCGGCTGGTTCTGCTGGCGAGCGACGGCGTCCTCGACATCGACGACCTGCGGCCCATGCTCGAAGGAGACGGGACGACAGCGCCTGCGCCGACTTTCCCGAGGCCGACACCGTTCCACGCGCCCGACATGGGGGCGTCCTTCCACCCCATGGGCGTCATTCGCCCATATCTGCCGGCCGACTCGCACGATCACGAGCAGTTGCGCATGGCTCTCTCGCAGGCCGGTGGCAACAAGACCCGGGCCGCCCAAAGGCTCGGCCTGACAGAACGCCAATTCTCCTACCGCTGGCGCAAGCTCCGGGCGGCGTTCTGAGCGGATCGGACGAAGTCCGACAATGTCGACACAATGTCGGCATTCATCGATGGAGCGTCGAGGCCAGGAGGGCCTTCTGCATCATTAAGATCTTGATTCAAAAAGATTTTCCAAAAAAGCAGCATGCTCGCTTAGTCTGGCATCTGCCTTGCGCAAGTCGCTCCAAGCCGGCTCCGACACATGCGGGGCCGCGCCGGAAGAGGAGCCAGAAATGAGCGCGAGCGCCGCCCCGAAGACCATCACCACGTATCTGCGTCCGATCGATCGTGACGGTTTGATGCAGTTCGCCGAGAAGGGCCGCTGCAATCCCGGTTCGCGCGGCACCAACAAGGTGCACACCGTCGTCGACGGACAGTACCGCACCCTCAGCTACGTCGGTGACCACAAGCCCGTCGTTGTCGACGAGCCCCTGCACCTGTTCGGTGAGAACACGGCGCCGGCACCGGGAGAGATCGTGCTCTCGGCGCTCGGCGGCTGCCTCGCGGTGGGCATCACCGCCGTCGCGACTTGGAAGCAGGTGCGCCTCTCTCGCCTGGAACTGCACCTCGAGGGCGATATCGGCAACCCGGCCGCCTGGGGCGCCGGCGGTGCCGAGAAGAAGCCCGAGGAGATGGGCTTCCAGGAAATCCGCGTCGCCGTGACCATCGCGGGCGACGCCAGCCGCGAGGAACTCGACGAGATCGTGCGCCACGCGAACTTCTACTCGCCGGTGGCCAACACCATGCGGAACCCGATCGCCTTCAAGATCGGCCTGGCCGACTGAGCCCTAGGGCGGGGCAGGAGTGCCCCGACTCCTTCCACCATCCTGAGGAGACTGCACGATGTCGAGCGCACTCGCTCTTCGGCTGGTCGATGCCCCCGAGGCGGAGGCTCTGTCATCACGACCGGTTGGCCTCGAATGGACGGACGAAGCCGTTCTCGCCGAGACGACAGCCATAGCCGAAGGGCCGTTGAGCGCGGCGGCGGCCGCGATCGATCACGGAGCCTATCCGCTCGATATCATGGGCCAGCTCGGAAGCGCGGGCGCGCTGGGTGTCCACCTCGACCGGCACGGTGCGCGCATCGGCCTCTCGCTGGCCGCGATGCAGGCCGCGAGCCGGAGCTGCGGCGCCACCGGCTTTCTGATGTGGTGCCACGACGTCTGCGGTCTGTACTTCGAGCAGTCGGCCAACCCGGCCCTGGCCGGCGCCGTGCTCGACGACCACGTCGCGGGCCGGACCTTCGGCGGTACGGCATTGTCCAATCCGATGAAGGCGTTCGCCGGGATCGAGCCGATCCTGCTGCGCGCCCGGCGCGTTCCCGGCGGCTACCGCGTCAGCGGCATGCTGCCCTGGGTCAGCCATATCGGGCCGGGCCAGTATTGCGGTGCCATCGCGGGCGTGCTCGGGGCCGGCGAGGCCATCAGCCACGAGATCATGTTCTTGCTGCGCTGTGACCGCGCCGAGCTGCGGCCCTGCCCGCAATTCTCCGGCATGGAGGGCACCAGCACCTGGGGCGTCCGCCTGGACGAATACTTCGTCGGCCGGGATGACTTGATCGCCGACCCGGCCCGCCCTTTCATCGGCCGTATCCGTGGGGCCTTCATCCTGCTCCAGTGCGGCATGGGTCTCGGCGTCGTCGAGGGAAGCCTCGACGCCATGCTGTCGGTCGAGGAGACGCTGGGCCACGTCAACCAATTCCTCGACGACCGTCCCGACCGGATCGCGGCCGAACTCGCCGAACTGCGTGCCCGCGTGATGCGCCTCGCCGAGACGCCCTACGACGGCGCGACCGACTACCTGATCGACGTCCTCGACGTCCGCGCCCAGACGTCCGAACTTGCCTTCCGCGCGTCGCAGTCGGCGCTGCTGCACCAGGGAGCGAGGGGCTACATGATGTCGGCGCCCCCCCAGCGCCGCATCCGCGAGGCGCATTTCGTCGCCATCGTCACACCGGCGATCAAGCATCTGCGCTGGGAGATGGCGCGGCTTTCGCGCGAGGTCCTGCCGTCCGGCGCCGGCACGGGAGGCCGGGCATGACCATCCTCGAGCCCACCGACGGCCTCGGCCCCTGGAAACAGTTCCTCTGCCGGGCCTGCGGGCTGGTCTACGATGAGGGGGAGGGCGATCCCGATAGCGGCTTGGCCCCCGGCACGCGTTTCGCGGATATCCCCGATGATTGGGCCTGCCCGATCTGCGGCGTCGCCAAGTCGGATTTCGAGCCCTACCAGCGGCGGGCGCCGGTCGCGCCGATGCCGGCAGCGGTGGCGCCACGGCGCCGGCCGGGCGTGGTGATCGTCGGCGGCGGCATCGCGGGATGGAGCACGGCGGAGGCGATCCGGGCCGACGACGCGCAGGTTCCGATCACCCTGGTGACCGCCTGCAGCGGCGACATCTACCACAAGCCGGAACTCTCGGTCGCGCTGGCCCGCGGCCTCTCGCCGGACAAGCTGCGCCGGGAAACCGGGGCGATGGCGGCGGCGCGCCTCGGAGTGCGGCTGCTCGGCGATACGGTCGCGGTCGGCCTCTCGCCGGAGCACCGCAGCCTGCGCACGACGCGCGGCACCCTCGGCTACACTCACCTCGTCTTGGCCCACGGCGCGCGCCCTGCCTTGCCGTCCGGCCTCGACCCGGCCCTATGCTGGCGGGTGAACAACCTCGCAGCTTGGTCGGCCCTGCATGCCGAACTCGCGCGTGGTCCCCGCACCGTCGTGGTGATCGGCGCTGGCATGGTCGGGTGCGAGTTGGCCGAGGATATGGCGCGAGCCGGCCATGCCGTCACACTGATCGGGGCCGAGGCGCTGCCCCTGCCCGAACTCCTGCCGGAACAGGCCGGACGCAGGCTCCTGGCCGGCCTCGACGGGCTGGGCGTTCGCTTCAGGGGCGGCACCCTGGTGAGCGGCCTCGGCCGCCGGCCGGATGGTGACATCGCCCTCGCCCTTGCGGACGGGACGAGCTTCGTAGCCGGGACCGTGATCGCCGCGACCGGGCTCGTGACGCCCTCCCGCCTCGTTCAAGGGGCGGGTCTCGCCTTCGACCGCGGTATCGTCGTCGATCCGAGAACGCTGCGCACGAGCGGACCCGCCATCTTCGCCCTCGGCGATTGCATCAGCATCGAAGGGCGTCCCTGCCGCTTCATCGAGCCGGTCGCTCGCCAGGCTTCGGTCATCGCCCAGGCGATCCTTGGCCGGGAGGGTCCCGGCTACGCGCACGCCGCCCCCGTCATCCGGCTGAAGACCCGCTCTGTCCCGATCGAGCTACACGGTGCACCCGTCGCAGACGCCGCGTGGTACGTCGTCGAAGAGACCGAGAGCCGCCTCTCGATGGAGCAGCGGCGTGGCGGCGACGTCACCGCCTGGCTGGCGGCCTGACGGGCTGATCAGATCTTCGCCGACAATGTCGACATTTTACTCACATTGTCGAAAGCAGATCCCTAAATCGCCGCACAAAAAACTGCACCAAGCCGTTGATTGCTTTTGACAAACAATGGAGCGGCGGTCTTGGCGCAACTGTTGCTGAGGGTTTCCAGACCACACCACCGGAGATCTCGATGGCCCCGTTCGACAATCCCTTCGACGCCAGGCGCCGCCTTATCCGGGGCGGCTGCTCCTGCGGGATCCACGCGGACCAAGCCACCCACGACGCGGCGATGCCGACGGGCGATGCCGCGATCGAGCGCACCGTCGAGGCGACAATGATGAGGGCGCTGTTCCCACGCGATGCCGAGCGCCGCGCCTTCCTGCGGAGCGTCGGTCTCGCGACGGCTGCGTCGGCCGTGAGCCAGTTCCTGCCGATGAAGTTCATAGCTGAGGCCCTGGCGGAGGCGGGCAAGCCGGAGAAGGCCGACCTCAAGGTCGGCTTCATCCCGATCACCTGCGCCACCCCGATCATCATGGCCAAGCCGATGGGCTTCTACGAGAAGCAGGGACTGAACGTGGAGGTGGTGAAGACCGCCGGCTGGGCGGTCGTGCGCGACAAGACCCTGAACAGGGAATACGACGCCGCCCACATGCTGGCCCCGATGCCTCTCGCGATCACGATGGGGCTCGGGTCGAACCCGGTGCCCTTCACGGTGCCGGCCATCGAGAACGTCAACGGCCAGGCGATCTGCCTCGCCAACAAGCATAAGGACAATCGCGACCCGAAGAACTGGAAGGGATTCAAGCTCGCGATCCCGTTCGATTACTCGAACCACAACTACCTGCTGCGCTACTACCTTGCCGAACACGGCATCGACCCCGACACCGACGTGCAGCTCCGCTCGGTGCCGCCGCCCGAGATGGTCGCGAACCTGCGCGCCGACAACATCGACGGCTTCCTCGCCCCCGACAACATCGTCCAGCGCGCCGTCTATGACGGTGCCGGCTTCATCCACGTCCTGTCGAAGGAGATCTGGGACGGGCATCCCTGCTGCTCCTTCTCGGTCGCGCAGGACACGGTCCGCGAGATGCCCAACGCGACGGCCGCGCTGCTGCGCGCCATCCTCCAGGCGACCGCCTACGCCTCGAAGCCGGAGAACCGGAAGGAGATCGCTGCCGCCATCGCGCCCGCGAACTACCTGAACCAGCCGCTGACCGTCGTCGAGCAGGTGCTCACCGGCACCTACGCGGACGGGCTCGGCAGCGTGAAGAAGGACCCGAAGCGGGTCGACTTTGATCCTTTCCCCTATGAGAGCTTCGCCATCTGGACGCTGACCCAGATGAAGCGCTGGGGGCAGATCAAGGGCGACGTCGACTACGCAGCGGTCGCGAAACAGGTCTACCGCGCGACCGACGCCGCCAAGCTGATGAAGCAGGACGGGCTCACCCCGCCGCAGGCTACCACCAAGACCATCGTGGTGATGGGCAAGACCTTCGATCCGTCCAAGCCCGAGGAATACCTCGCGTCCTTCAAGATCAAGCGCGCGAGCTGAGCCATGCAACGCTCCCTGTCCGTCCGAGCCGGCGCTCTCTCGCTGACGGTCCTCATCCTAATACTCCTCGGCTGGCAGATCGCGGTGAGCGGCACGGCCAAGACCGAGGCCATGGACCCGGAATACGCGGCCCTGATGGGGCAGACCGCCATCACCGGCAGGTCGGCCATGCCGGGCCCCCTGGATGTCGGAGCGACGATCTGGAAGCACCTGAAGGATCCGTTCTACGACCGGGGCCCGAACGACAAGGGCATCGGGATCCAACTCGCCTACTCGATCGGGCGCGTGGCGCTGGGCTACGGCCTCGCGGTGCTGGTGGCGATCCCGGTGGGATTCCTCATCGGAATGTCGCCGCTGATGAGCCGGGCGCTCGACCCGTTCATCCAGATCTTGAAGCCGGTCTCGCCGTTGGCCTGGATGCCACTCGCCCTCCACACGATCAAGGATTCGAGCCTATCGGCAATCTTTGTGATCTTCATCTGCTCGATCTGGCCGATGCTCATCAACACGGTCTTCGGCGTGGCGGGCACGCGGCGCGAGTGGCTCAACGTCGCCCGTACCCTGGAGGTTGGTCCAATCCGGCGGGCCTTCACGGTTATCCTGCCGGCGGCGGCGCCTACAATCCTGACCGGGATGCGCATCTCGATCGGCATCGCGTGGCTCGTCATCGTCGCCGCCGAGATGCTCGTGGGCGGGACCGGCATCGGCTACTTCGTCTGGAACGAGTGGAACAACCTCTCGATCACCAATGTGATCACGTCGATTCTGGTGATCGGCCTCGTCGGCATGGTCCTCGACCAGATCCTGGCGCGCGCCCAGCACCTCGTCACCTTCCCGGAGTGAGGCCACCAATGAGCAAGCTTCTTCCGTTCGCGCGACGCGCGCGGCCTGTCGCTCCCGACCACGCTGCCGGGACCTTGCGTCCGTCCTCGTCAGAGAAGTTCATCTCCATCGAGGGGATCGCGCGGCGCTATCCAGCCCCCGGGGGCAAGACCACCACGATCTTCGAGAACCTGTGGCTGCCGATGCGGCGCGGCGAGTTCGTATGCATGATCGGCCATTCGGGCTGCGGCAAGACTACAGTGCTGAACATTCTGGCTGGGCTTGAGGCGCCGAGCGAGGGCGTCGTCATCGTGGACGGGCAGGCCATCGCAGGCACCAGCCTCGACCGGGCGGTGATCTTTCAGGGCCACGCGCTGCTGCCCTGGCGCAGCGTTCTCGGCAACGTCGCCTACGCGGTGTCCTCACGCTGGCGGAAGGCCAGCAAGGCAGAGGTCGACGCGCGCGCCAGGAAGGCCATCGCCACGGTCGGGCTAGCCGGTTCCGAGCACAAGCGCCCCTCCGAGCTTTCAGGGGGCATGAAGCAGCGGGTCGGCATCGCCCGGGCGCTCTCCATCGAACCCAAGATCCTCCTGATGGACGAGCCCTTCTCGGCGCTCGACGCACTCACCCGCGGCACGTTGCAGGACGAGGTGCGCCGGATCTGCGTCGAGACCGGGCAAACTGTATTCATGATCACCCACGACGTGGACGAGGCGATCTACCTCGCCGACCGGATCGTCCTGATGACGAACGGCCCAGAGGCGAAGGTGGCCGAGATCGTCGAGAACCCGCTGCCGAAGGACCGCGACCGCGCGCAGCTTCACCACGCGCCCGGATACTATGCCCTGCGCAACCACCTGATCGACTTCCTGGTGACCCGCTCCAGGACCATGCGGGACGCGATGCCCGAGGGCTACGATCCTCGACATCCGCCGGTGGTGCGACCCTCCCTGAGCGAGGCGGACGCCGCGATCGCCGCCGGGCCGCCGGCCAAACGGGCCTGATCCCGCACCGTCCGGCACCTTGCATTCCCCGATCCCTACTCCGCGAAGAAAAGGGCACGTCGCCTTTCCTACCTGACAATAAGACCCTGTTTCATGAGTCTCTGGCGAGGCGTCTGACGAGGCTCGTAGCTGCGGCGAGCACAAAGAAGGCGAGTGCAGAGGAGACGGTGGCCTCGTGGTCGCGGGCAAGCCTGCGGCAGCGACTGATCCAACTGGATCTCAGCTGGACCATTCATCGCCTGGGCTGTGTTTCGGCTTTCAACTTTCGGTCTGACGCAATCTCGATGCTGATCGGCTCATGGTGTGCCGATCAGCCGAGCTTCGAGCAGATCGAGTTCGGCGCGGCCGAACATCGGCCGCTTCACGAGTTTCAAGCGGGTGATCTACCCTTCCGTCTGGCCGTTCGATCAAATCTGCGTCAGGGCCGCCGCAACGGCGGCCTTGTTTTTCTGCAGGCCGCCGGCAATGGACGCGAGGAGGCTGCGGGCTGCAGCCTCGATCCAGGCGTCGAGATCAGGTCAACGCCGTTCGCGGATCATGACCTGGAAGCGGAACAGGAGGGAACGGGCATCGGCGAGCGTCGGCACCTCCGTCTCGATCGTCGCCCCGATGACGGCTTCCGCCTTCGTCAGGCTGTCCCGCCCGGTCGTCATCAGCCGGGAGTGGATGCGTGCTGATGGCGCCTCGCCTGGCGATCCTTCCGGCGCACGCTCGGTGCGTCGCCGGCGTGTCGCCCATTCCCCGACAACCCGCAGGCTGCCGGTGAACCCGCTGGCGCGAAGCCGCCGACAGAGTTCGGCCACGGTGCGGCAGCCGGCCGCCCACTCGGCAATCGAGCCGGGGCGGATAGGCCTCCAGGCTGCTCTGGCGGGCGCGGAAGACGTCGCTGGTCAGGCCGCATAGCACGTTGCGCATGAGCTGACGGCGGTGGCCGGTCGATCGGGAAATCTTTTTGACCGGTATGCCCGGGCGCGACAGAGTCAGGATCGCCTCGCCGGTCGCCTATCTCCGCAGATAGCCCTCGTAGTGGAGACGCTCGGCGCAGGTCAGCCGTTCGGGATCGACCGTCGCGGCTCCCACCGCGGTGCGGATGCCGGACATCGACTCGCGCACAGCGTCGAGGAAGGCGGCGCTAGCGTTCTCCCTCAGGTGCCAGTGGTCGGCGACCTGGATGGCGTTCGGCAGCGCCCGCACCGTCGGCTCTCTGTAGCAACCACCGCGGTCACGGGCGACGATGGAGATCTCGGGTGTTGCCCGACGACAATGAGCCGGCTCCGCGCACCTATCAGGACCGGCACGGCAACGTCACCCATATGGACACCGCGCGGGTCGGCCGCGCGCCGTCCGAACCGCGGGACGCGCAGACTGTGCAGCGCGAGCCACCTCCGGCACACGGGTGGGTACCGGGCGGCTCCCGAAGTCGCCTAGGCGTGTGTTTCGGAACCGCAGGCGCGAAGGCGCTCCCGCATGGCGTAGAGTGCTTCCCCCCGGCCTTGGCGCTCACCGGCGAGCGCGTTACTCATGAGCGCCGCGGTTGCCTCGGAAAGGGTCTCGTAGGTCAGCCGGTCCATCCCGCCGCCCTGCATCGCCTTCTCAGATACCCGGCGGACGAGGCGCCTCACCTCGGTCTCGACGTTCTCGTCCATCAGGATCTCCGGGCGTTCGCCTGCACAGCCCTATGGCCGCGCGCGCCATCACGCCCTGTCCTGTGTTAAGCCGCCGCTGCGCGACCAAGTGAACCGGTTCAGTCCCCGCTGCCACCCTCATCGGCGTCGTTGCCGGCGTCCAGCAGCCAGTCGGGTAGACCGGGGACTATCTCCCCGGCAACCTCTCCGGCGGTCTTGAGGGCCCTGTCCGCCTTGGCTTCGGGGCTCTCGGCCCGAACCTCGGCAAACAGTTTCCGCGCCAGCCGGTCGAGTTCCTCGTCAGACAGCTGCGATTCGCTCGGATCCGGCATTGGCCGCCTCCTCGACGCGCACAGCCGGCTCGGCCCCAGCGCCTCATTCGGTCATCGGTTTTATCGGGTGCGTTTGTGCATGTCACCGGAGGTTGGGCTGATACGCAACTTGCCCCAGACAGGATGGTGCCGAGGCTGGGTCAGCGCGTCGTCACCTGGGCAGGCTTAGAGTTGTGTCGAAACAGGCCGCGCAGGAGCCGGAAGGGAAGCCGCAGCAGCCGATAGACGGCATGGGCTGCCATGACGGCGAGGACGGTCAGAAGGGCCAGGATGGTATTCAGCACGCGGTGCACTCCATGACGGAGTGAGCTTGGCGGTCCGCCACCGCCATTGCCTAAGGACGCGCGCAGAACGCGGCAGCAGTGTGATGCGGGTGCCCGCTTCTCCTGTAGATGCGTGCGATCTCCTCTTGGCGCCTTCGGAGCGGAGACTCAGCACAGGTAGGCAGTGGGGCACGCGCCATGCCGAAGCCATCCGAGACGGAGAATGCATCGATCCCGGGATCAGCCCCAGAGAATCTCGGCCTGCAGGCCCGGCCGATCTGTCCGGTTGCGCAGCCGAAGGGTGATGCCGCTACGCTTGGCCGCCATCTCCGTGATGGCCAACCCCAGCCCGCTTCCCGTCGCGCTCTTGTGGCGCCCCCGGAAGAAGCGTTTGGTCACGTGTGACAGTTCCTCCTCCGGAATGCCGGGTCCCTCGTCGCACACGACGATGCCTCGCCCTCCTGGCCGCGCCCGCCACTCAACCGTGCCGGTCCGCATGTGCTGAACGGCATTCTCGTGCAGGTTACGAACGGCGAGGCGCAGGCTTTCCGGATCGGCCCGCATCGTGAAGCCGCGCAGACCGGGGTCGATCACCGTCCGGATTCCGGGCGGCGCTCGCATACCCTCCACGATCTCGGCGATCAGCACGCCGACGTCGACATCCGTCACGGGGCTGATTTCCCCGGCGGCGTCGAGCCGGGCGGCATCGAGGAGTTGGCGGACGAGATGCGTGGTCCGGTCCACGGCCGCGAGGATCTGGCGCAAAGCGGCCTTCGCGACGTCCGGGTCCGCAGCCGCCATGGCAACCTGCGCCTGTGTCTTCAGGCCGGCCAGCGGCGTGCGCAACTCATGCGCCGCGAAGGCGGTCACCTCCCGCTCGTGCCGGCGGGCCGCCTCGACCTTGAGAAAGAGCCCGTTGAGGGCTTCCGCCAGGGGGCGCACTTCCGCCGGCGCTTGGCGGGCGTCGATGGCGCTCATGTCGTCGGCGTCCCGGTCCGCAAGGTTCCGAGCCATCCGCCGCAAGGGGCTTAGACCCCGACCGAGGCTGGCCCAGATCAGCATACCGAGGAGCGGGACGACGAGGAGCGCGGGCGTGAGCAGACCCATGATCAGGTCGGTGACGAGGCGCTGGCGCCTGCCGAGCCGATCTCCGACCATCACGCGGATGCCTTTCTCGGAGTCCTCGACGGTGAACACCCGCCAAGCCTCGCCATCCACCTCGCGTTCCGAGAAGCCCGCCGGGGCGTCGGTCAGACGCTGCTCGGGGGCGCCGCTCGACCGCGCGACCATGCGCCCGTCGAGCGACCAGATCTGGCAGGAGAGCTGCCGCTCGTAGGCGGTCGGCGCCGGGATCGTGGGCTGAGTCCCGTCCGGGTTCCTGCCGCCCACCGTCCCGACGAGGGAGCCGACCATGCGCGCCGCTTCCTGGAGCCGGTTGTCGAGGACCTGCTCGACCTCGTGCTTCGAGCCCAGATAGATCCAGGCCATGGCGCTGAGCCAGATCAGCCCGGTCGCGAGGAGGAGGATGGCGAAGAGCCTGACGCGCAGCGACCTCATGCGGGCGCTCTCATCCGGTAACCGAGGCCCCGCACCGTCTCGATGGCGTGCTTGCCGATCTTGGCGCGCAAGTTGTGGATGTGAACCTCGACCGCGTTGCTCTCGACCTCGTCCTGCCAGCCGTAGAGCCGGTCCTCCAGCTCGGACTTCGAGCGCAGCACGTTCGGCCGTTCCATCAGGGCCGCTAGGACCATGAGCTCGCGCCGGGACACGGTGACCGGCACCCCGTCCACCGTGACGGACAAGCTGCCGGGGTCGAGCCTGATGCCGCCGTGCTCCAGACCGGCCGCTGCTCGTCCCGAGGCGCGCCGGACGACCGCGCGGATCCGGGCGGAGAGCTCGTCGAGGTCGAAGGGCTTGCCGAGATAGTCGTCGGCTCCCCCGTCGAGCCCCGCGATCCGGTCGGCCACGGCATCTCGGGCCGTCAGCAAGACGACGGGCGTTCGGTCTCCCCGCCCACGCAGGCTCTGCAACACTTCCAGCCCGGAGCCGTCGGGCAGCATCAGGTCGAGCACGACCGCGGAGAACCGGCTCGCCGCGAGCGCGGCATCGGCGTCCGCGCAGGTCGCGACGCAGTCGATCGTCGCCCCGCTCAAAGAGAGCCCAGCCCGGAGGCCGTCCGAGAGGATGGGGTCATCCTCGACGACGAGAATGCGCATGCGTGTCTCCTTGGCTGCCGCCATCCTCCGAGCCCGGCTTAAGCCTGGCTTAAGCTGCGTTTCAGACTCGCGGCGGACCGATCCGAGACCGGACCCCGCCGCTCATGCCGAACCGCGTCGCCCTAATCGCCCTCGCCGCCCTGGTCTGTGCGGCCTCCTACTGGATCCCGGGGCAGTGCCAAGAAGGCTCCGCCCCGCAAACTCCCTTCACACTCGCGGCCACCCGGGACGCGGATCTCTCGCTGCGTCTGCGCTGGACCATCGCTCCCGGCACCTACCTCTACCGGGATAAGATCGGCGTGGCAGCCGGAACCGGCCTTCTTCCTGTCTCCACCGCGTCGGGCGAGATCGAGGACGACCCTAATTTTGGGCCCACCGAGATCTATCACGGCTCAGCCGAGGCCATCGTGCCGGGCGCGGCGCTCGCAAGCGTGCACGAGGTGCAGGTCACCTTCCAGGGCTGCGCCGAGAAGGGCATCTGCTATCCGCACGTGACGCATCACGTCGACCTGTCGGATTTGGCGATTACCGATGCAGCGCCCTCAGGCCAGGGGAGGGCAGCCGCCAGTCCGACTGGAAGCCGCGGCCTCCAGATGCCGGACGCCGTCCCCGTGGGCGTCCTGACCCAAGGCCCCGCCTCTCTCCTCACCGGCAACTTGTTCGGCCTCCTGTCCGGCATGTTCGGGTTCGGCGTCCTCTTGGCGTTCACGCCTTGCGTCTTGCCGATGGTGCCCATCCTGTCGGGCATGCTGGTCCGCTCGGGCCGGGAACTGTCGTCCAAGCGCGGTTTCGTCCTCTCGGGCAGCTACGTCCTCGCGATGGCCGCGGCCTATGCTAGCCTCGGCCTCGCCGCGGCCTGGCTCGGGCGTAACCTGCAGGTTGCACTCCAGACCCCGGTCGCCCTGGGTCTGATGGCCGGCGCCTTCGCGGTCCTCGCGCTTTCGATGTTCGGCCTGTTCGACCTGCAGGCGCCGCGCTGGTGGCGGAACTGTGCCGGCGGCGCGCCCGCGGCGGGAGGGGGATCGATCCCGGGCGCCGCGCTGCTCGGCTTCAGCTCGGCCCTGGTCGTCGGGCCCTGCGTGACTCCGCCGCTCGCCGCCGCGCTCCTTTACGTCGGCCAGACCGGCGACATCCTGCGGGGGGCGCTGGCGCTGTTCGCACTCGGTCTCGGGATGGGCGCGCCGCTCGTGGTGGTCGGGACCTTCGGAGCCGGCATTCTGCCGCGATCCGGCCCGTGGCTGGTGCGCATGAAGCAGGCGTTCGGCTTCGTCTTTCTGGCGCTGGCTGTCTCGCTCGTCACCCGCTTGCTGCCCGACGCGCTCGCGCTCCTGCTCTGGGGGGCGCTCGCCATCGGCTTCGGGCTGTCGGTCGCGGCGATGGCCACGAACGGGCCCGCGGCCCGGATCGGCAAGACGGTGGGCATCGTCGCCATAGCCTATGGCTGTGTCCTTGCCGTCGGCGCCGCGGCCGGCGGGACCGACCCGCTCAGGCCCCTCCGCGGCTTCGGCCAGGAGCAAGCGGGGCACATCGCCGGCACCCGGGTAGTCTCATCCGTGCCTGCCTTCGAGGCTGCCCTCCAGGCTGCCCAGGCGGAGGGCAAGCCGGTCCTCGTCGAGTTCGCGGCCGACTGGTGCACCGTCTGCCGGACGAACGAGCGGACGGTCCTGGCCGATGCCGCCATCCGAGAACGGCTGAAGGCTGTCACCGTGATCCGAGTCGACCTCACCCGTGACGACGCCGACGCGCGCGCCCTGATGCAGCGCTTCACGGTCGTCGGGCCGCCGACGCTGATCCTGATGCGGCCCGACGGCTCTGAGATCCGGCAGGCCCGCACCGAGGGAGAACTCTCGGTCGACGACCTGACGCGCCGCCTCGCCCTCGTCGGCGCATGAGCCGACGCCTCTTCGACGCACTTACGGAGACCGTTATGGACCGCAGGACCCTGCTCGCCCTTCTCCCCACCGTCGCGCTCGCGCCGGCCCTGCTGTCGCTGCCGGGCGCAAGGCCTGCCAACGCCGAGGGCATCGACACCGACGCCATCCTGCATGACCCAGAAGCGCCAGTCTCGGGCAACCCGGCGGGCGACCTGACGATCGTCGCCTTCCTCGATTACAACTGCCCCTTCTGCAAGAAGTCGGAGCCCGACCTTCTCCGCCTGGTGAAGGCGGACGGGCGAATCCGCCTCGTCCACAAGGACTGGCCGATCCTCGGCGACGCTTCCGTCTACGGCGCCCAGCTCGCGCTCGCGGCGAAGTACCAGGGCCGCTACGACGCGGTTCACAGGGCACTCATGGCGATCCCGGGTCGCAAGATCCCGAAGGAACGGATGCTGGAGGCCGTGTCTGCCTCCGGGGTCGACATGGGCCGCCTGGAGGAGGACCGGAAGGCCCAACAGAGCCAGATCGCGGCGCTGCTCCAGCGCAACCTCGACCAAGCCGACGCCCTCGGACTGCAGGGCACGCCGGTGTTCCTGATCGGCCCACTGAAGGTCGCCGCCGCGCTGGACTACGACGGCTTCAGGCAGGCGGTGGCCCAGGCCCGTGCGAAAGGCCATCCGTGAGATGGGTCCGCCCAACGGGTCTCGGCGCTGCCGGCCCTGGGCACTCACACGGCTTCGGCGTCCCGCGCCCGTAGGCGGCCGCCGCGGACGACCTTCCTTCGATGACGGCGGTCGACCGGTGCGAACCGGCGAGAACGCGTTGCAGCCCTCGTTGGCCGGCGGATGCCTTTTCCAAGGGCCGCCAAGACAGCCTGTACGGGCCAACGTTCCGAGCAGTCACCGCGGGACGCTCATCCAAGCTCTTACCCGCAAGCCACCTGAGAGGAATTTGGTGAATGGGGCTGGTTCAATACGCTCTGAAGTTCCGGGTCAGCTTCTACGTCCTGGCCGTCCTGATGGTGCTGGCCGGCATCGGATCCATCATCATGGCGCCGAAGGACGTCTTGCCGTCCGTCAACATTCCGGTCGTCGTCGTCGTCTGGACCTACAACGGACTCAGCCCAACCGAGACGGGCCAGCGCATCACGACCTATAGCGAGTTCTCCATCTCGAACAACGTCAACAACATCAAGCGCATGGAGTCGACGACGCTGCAGGGCGTCGCCATCGAGAAGATCTACTTCGACGAGACTGTCTCGATTGATCTTGCGATCTCGCAGGTGGTGTCCGCCACGAACTCGGTGCGCGCACTCATGCCGCCCGGCGTGCAGCCGCCGGTGATCATGCGGTTTTCAGCCTCCTCCGTGCCGGTGATCCAGCTCGCGCTGACATCGACGAAGGACACCCTCACGAAGGTCTACGACTACGCGCAGTACCGGATCCGGCAGACCCTGGTTCAGGTCCCCGGTTCCACCCTGCCGCCGCCGTACGGCGGCGCTCCGCGGCAGGTCATGGTCGATCTCAACCTACACGCGCTGCAGGCGGTCGGCCTGACGCCGCTCGATGTCACGAACGCGGTCCTCGCGCAGAACCTCACCGTCCCTTCGGGGCTCGCGAAGATCGGGGAGCAACAATACCCCGTCCATCTCAACGCGGCCCCCGAGGTGATCGACACGCTCAATCGCATCCCCGTCAAGGTCGTGGACGGGCATCAGATCCTGATGCGCGACGTCGCCTATGTCCGCGACGGGTCGCCCCCGAAGCTCAACATCATCCGGTCGGACGGCCAGCACTCCGTGCTGATGCAGGTGCTCAAGAACGGAAACGCCTCGACCCTCGACGTGGTGAACCACGTCAAGGAGATGCTGCCGGCGATCAAGGCGGCAGCCCCCGAGGGGATGACCATCCGGACGCTGTTCGATCAGTCCGTGTTCGTCTCCGCGGCCATCGAGAACGTCGTCCACGAAGCCGTCCTCGCATCCTCGCTGACCGGGCTGACCATCCTTCTGTTCCTCGGGTCCTGGCGGTCGACCCTCGTAGTCCTGATCTCGATACCCCTCTGCATCCTGACCTCGCTCGCCGTGCTCACGGCCCTCGGCGAGAGCATCAACGTCATGACGCTCGGCGGCCTCGCGCTCTCGGTCGGCATCCTGGTCGACGATGCGACGGTGGCGGTCGAGAACACCTACCGGCTCTTCGAGGAGGGCAAGGATTTCTATACTTCGGTCATCGAGGGCGCTTCCGGTATCGCGAAGCCCGCCCTCATCTCGACGCTCTCGATCTGCGCGGCGTTCGTGGCCGTCTTCGCACTCGCCGACACGCCGAAGTATCTCTTCACACCGCAGGCGCTCGCGGTCGTGTTCGCGATGCTGACCTCCTACTTCCTGTCACGGACGCTGGTGCCGGTCCTCATCGACGTGCTGGTCAAGCCGGAGTTCCGGCAGCGCCATGGCGAGATCCTGATGCCCGACGGCAGGACCTGGTCTCCTCGGGATGAGTGGAAGTTCTCGTTGCGCGCGAGAAGGCGCGCTGCTGCGGCATCACGCCTGTTCTCCCCGCTGGTGCGGGCGGCCGCCGCCTTCCGCGCCACGTTCGAGCGCGGTTTCGCGCGGTTTCACGCCAGCTACGTCCGCTTCCTGACCGCGGTTCTGACGCATCGGTTGGCCACGGGAGCGACGGCGCTCGGTGTGCTGGCCCTAGGCGGAACTCTAATGCCCTTCGTCGGGCAGGACTACTTCCCCCAAATTCAAGCTTCGCAGATGACCCTCCATGTCAGGACGCGCCCGGGGATGCGCCTCGAAACGGCCGAGAAGACCTTCGCCAAGGTCGAGGCGACGATCAGGGAGATCATTCCCGAAGACGAACTTGGCCTGATCCTAGACAATATCGGTCTGCCGGCTATGAACTATAATTTTGCATTCTCCGATGGTTCTTTCGTCGCCTACAATGATGGGCAGATGCTCATCAACCTCAAAGGGGAGCATCGCCCGATATCCCATTACATGAAGGTGATCCGCGAGCAGCTCGCGGAGCGCTTTCCCGATACGGTCTTCTACTTTCAGCCATCCGACATCATCACGCAGATCCTGAACTTCGGCACCATCGCGCAGATCGACATTCAGGTTGCCGGCCGCGACACCGCCAAGGACTACGCGGCCTCCCGCCGGATCGAACGCCGCCTCAAACAGGTCCCTGGCGCGGTGGACGTGCACATCCACCAGATCATGAACGTGCCGGAGCTGTTCGTCGACGTAGATCGGGGGCTCGCCTCGGAGCTGAACGTGACGGAGCAGCAGATCGCCCAGTCGATGACCGTATCGCTGTCCGGCAGCTATCAGGTCAGCCCGAACTTCTGGGTCGATCCGAAGAACGGCATCCCCTACCAGCTCTGGGTCCAGACGCCCGAGTGGCGCAACGACAGCATGACCGCCCTGAGCAACACTCCGATCTTCGTCCAGGCGTCCGGGCATAACGAGACAGGTTCGCTGACGCTGCTCTCCAGCGTCGCGACCTTCCATCGGCAGCCGACCCAGAGCGTGATCAATCACGTCAACACGCAGCCGACCTTCGACGTGCTCGCCAACGTGCAGGGAACCGACCTGGCATCTGTTCGAGATGCATTGGCCAAGATCGTCGCCGAGGAACAGACGACTCTGCCCCCACCCGACAAGATCGTCGTTCGGGGGCAAATCGAGAGCATGGCGTCGGCCTTCGGGCGCCTGGAGGTCGGCCTCGCCATCGCGATCGCCGCCGTCTACCTGCTGATGGCGGTCAACTTCCAGGGCTGGGGCGACCCCTTCGTCATCCTGCTGGCACTGCCGGTCGCCTTCTGCGGCATCGTCCTGAGCCTTTTCGCCACCGGCACGACCTTTTCCATCCCCTCGCTCTTCGGCGCGATCATGTCGGTCGGCGTCGCCTCGGCAAACTCGATCCTCCTCGTCACCTTCGCGCGCGAGTACCGGGAGGCGACCGGATGCTCGGCCCACGACGCGGCGCTCAAGGCCGGGGAGATCCGCCTGCGCCCGGTTCTGATGACCGCGGGCGCCATGTTCCTCGGGTTGATCCCGATGGCCCTCGGCTCGGGCGAGGGCGGCGAGCAGAACGCGGCCCTGGCTCGGGCCGTCATGGGCGGCATCGGCGCAGCCACCGGCTCGACCCTGCTGCTCGTACCGTTCCTGTACGCGCTGATGCGCCAGGCGCCCGTTCAACCGCTCCGCAACTTCGTATCGAGAGGCTCCGATGCACGCGCCTGAGACGTTTCCGAAGCACGCGGTCAGGCCAGCGAGCAAGGTCCCCTTATTCGTTGGGGCGTGCGTCCTCGCGGGTCTCGTGGGCTTTGGAGCCTACGGTCAGCAGCAGCGGCAGAGCGAGGCCCATGCCTTCACCAGGCGGATGGCCGAGCTTGTTCCAACGGTCCGGACCGCGGACGCCAAACGGATCGACGCACCGATGCAACTGACGTTGCCGGGCCACACGCGCGCCTTCGATGCCGCACGACTCTACGCCCGTGCGACGGGATACGTCGCGGAGCGCAAGGTCGACATCGGGTCGCGTGTGAAGAAGGGGGACCTATTGCTCCGGATATCCGCCCCCGACCTCGACCAACAACTTGCGCAAGCGCACGCGCGCCTTGGCCAGATGCAGGCGTCGCTCGCCCAGGCTGAAGCTGGTGTCGAGCAGGCGAGGGCGAACCTCAATCTCGCGAAGGTGACGGACGCGCGGACTTCCACCCTGGCAGGGCAAGGCTGGGCGACGAAGCAGCGGGCCGACGACACGGAGGCCGGGGTGTTGTCCCAGGCCGCGAACCTGCGGGCTGCGGAGGCCAGCGTGAGCGTGGCGCGCGCGAACCTGAAGGAGCAGCAGGCCGCGGTGGACCGGCTCGAAGCCCTGGCGGCGTTCGAGCAGTTGGTCGCGCCATTCGACGGCGTCATCACGACACGCGACGTGGATGTGGGCGACCTCGTGAACGCGGACTCGAAGACCGGGACGCCCCTGTTCTCCATCGAGCGGGACGATATCCTTCGCGCAACGGTCAGCGTCCCGCAGAATTCCGCGGTCGGCGTGCACGACGGGCTGCCGGCTTCGGTTCAGGTCCCGCAACTGCCCGAGCAGTCGTTCGCCGGTACGGTGTCGCGCACCTCGGTCGGCCTGCTGGATTCGGCCAAGACGCTCACCGCGCAGATCGATATCCCGAACTGGAATCACGACCTGCGGACGGGCCTGTACATCTACGCCACCATCGCCATACCGCGCGCCAATGCGGACGTCCTGATCCCGGCGGAAGCGCTCATCTTCGCCGAGAATGGAACGCAGGTCATGGTGCTCGGAGAAGCCGACACGGTCCACCTCAAGACGGTTCGGATTTTCCGTGATCTCGGGAAGGAGCTGGAGATCCGCGACGGCTTGTCCGGCGACGAGCGAGTGGTACTCAGCCCGCCTTCCGACTTGACGGAGGGATCCAAGGTCCATGTCGCCGCGTCGCTCGGCGCGCGCGCGTCAGCGCGCATGCCCTGATCTGACGCCATCAAGATGCGGCCGACCTGCAACCGGGTACCGGCACCGCCTCAGACCCTGACCTACGCATGTACGAACCGCGCGGGCCGGGGCGCCTCCTCGTGCCCGGCTCCGAATGCAATGGGAGGACGGTCGACGGCCAGGAGCAGCCGCAGGACCCGCAATTCAACGGCTCCGTCTCCAAGACCCGCCAGGCCCACAACGACGACCTGCTCGACCTCTACGGGCAGGCAGTCAACGGGACCGGTCCGCGCGAACAAGCACCGCCATCCGGAACCGGACCGCGCTGATCCCGTGCCCAGTGTCGAGCCAGATCACAGCGCCTTTCCTACGCGGCCGGAGAAGGAACTCACCCGAATGACACTCGAACGCCGCAGTCTTCTCATGTGCGGAGCAGGCCTCGCTGCTGGCCTCGGCGCCTCGACGGCCGAGGCGGCCGCCGCGCGTGATATCGGCGGCTTCGTCGCCGGGCTGCGGCAGGACGAGGCCGCCGTCCCTGGAGCCATCGACGAGCCTTGGAGCAACGGGGCGGTCGTGGGGCAGGTGAATCGCCTGAAGATGATCAAGCGCTCCATGTACGACCGCGCCGGCCTCGACCTGCTCCGGCAGCGCGTCCTTTACCCCGCGTGAGGCGGACCAGGAAGCGCCCGACAAACCAGACCGAAGGCCTCCGACCGTCAGCACCGAACCTGCGGAAGAACCAAAGTTGCACGCCAAAACACAAGAGCCCCGCGGCGGTCGCCGCGGGGCCAAGTGCAAGGGGGTCGGAATGCCGTTGTGTGTGGACTTTACACCGGCAAAGGGGGGGGCGCCCGCGTCGAAGGATCAAGGGCGTTAAAATCATCGACGCAGGCGCTTTCGGTACGAGGCCAACATAATTGTTCTCGCACTCTTCAACGTAAATGGATCTAGATAAAATTCAATATGTAATACTACTTCTCCGCCCGTCATCACAGGGTTTTTACATCTATAAATATAATTTTACTTTGAAATTTAAAGTTTTTTTATTTTTCATGATGTATGGCGAAACCGTCGGAACTTCCAGTCAGGTCAGCGCAGAGCAGAGCAGTTAGCGCCGGCACAGCGCGGCAGGCGACGAGTGCGACGTTAGCTTGCTTCGATTGGACCATATCATGCGCGCGCGCGAAAGCCGCGCAGAATTCGGCGCTCTCGCGCGTGTCTTGTGCTTGCAGCAGGAAATCCATCCGTCATTAGGCGCACTGCCTCATCGAGAAGGCGCCTTAGCAAGTCGATTTTCACTTCAAACTCCGCCTCAAGCGTGCTCTCCGGCGAAGCGCCGCCCAACGCCGCATACACCACATCTCTCGGCGTTTTCGATATCAGGACCTTGGAAACCCGGGTCGGAGCAGTCGAGACACCCCCCTTCGAGAACACTGCGCAAAGATTGCGATATTTAACGCACTTGTTATTGCGAGGCCTCAACTTTTCTCCGCGTCGTGTCTTCCAGAACACAGGCGCGCCACCCACGGGTGCTACTCGCGAGCTTCCCGCCCGCAAGTTTAAAACTTTATTTTGAAAAGAAATGTTGCCGAGCGTAACGGCTCAGGCATGATCCGGAGCCAGCAAGCATTCATGATTTGTGAACTTGCTGGAGCCCGCCACCAAGACGCAGGCCCGAACAAAAACGAGCGGCGTGACCCGGAAAACCGGGCATCGCCCAGGCTACGGGTCTCGAATGTTTTGGGGGTACGGATGAGATTTTTGAAAGCATCGCTGCTTGGGTCCGCTGCTGCATTCGCGGCCGTCGGGGCCGGCCAAGCCGCTGACCTGCCGGTCAAGAAGGCCGCCGCAGTCGAGTATGTCCGCGTCTGCAATGCTTACGGGGCGGGATTTTTCTATATCCCCGGAACCGACACATGTCTTCGAGTTTCGGGCCGGGCGCGTTTTGAGTACCTGTACCAGAACAGCGGCAACCGGAGCGGCACCAACGGCGACGTCTCAGGCTACCGATCGGTCGCCCGCATGAACCTCGATGCGCGGACGCAGACTGCGTACGGCACCCTCCGTGCCTTCACCCGTATCGAGATCCAGAACCGGACCGGGCCGTACTTCACCTCCGGATCGCGCCAGAGAGAAGCACTTGCCTTCCCTGCGCTTGGCGCGGATGCGTTCGGGCGAGCGCAACAATACGTCGATATCGACAAGGCCTTCATCCAGTTCGCCGGCATCACGGCCGGTCGCGCGTCGTCGTTCTTCGATTTCTACGCCCACGACTACGAGTTCATCGGCGGCACGACGGGCTCCGATACGTACAGCACCAACCTCCTCGCCTATACCGCCACGCTCGGCGGCGGACTGAGCGCGACGATCTCGGCCGAAGATCCGACGTTCCGGCGCTTTCCAGTCTTCGGCAGCGGATCGAACACCGCCGCCTCTCCGCTCGCGTTCAACGGCGGCTTCGCGCCCTTCGGGTCGGCGACGTTCCTTTCGCCGATCGTGGTGGGCACGAACCAGATCGCCCTCGTCGACGTCACGCAGAAGAACCGTGTCCCCGACGTCGTGGGCGTTCTCCGCCTCGACCAAGCCTGGGGTTCGCTGCAGCTCTCGGCTGCGAGCCACGAGATCAACGGCGGCAACGCGTCCTTCGTGTCCACGAGCAACACCGGTGGCCTGACGATCGCCTCGGCGGGGCGCGCGCCGACGACCTATGGCTGGGCCGTGCAGGCCGGTGGCAAGTTCAACCTGC
>NZ_JAUYZJ010000030.1 GCF_030700285.1 Methylobacterium sp. NEAU K
GGCTATGTCGGCCTGGTTTCCGGGGCGTGCCTGGCGGATTTCGGCCACAGCGTTGTCTGCATCGACCGCGACCCGGACAAGATCGCGAGCCTGAACGCCGGCCGCATGCCGATCTACGAGCCCGGGCTGGACGCGCTGGTGTCCGAGAACGTCCGCCAGGGCCGGCTGGGCTTCGGCTCGAGCCTGCGGGAGGCGGTGGCGGGGGCCGACGCGGTTTTCATCGCGGTGGGCACGCCCTCGCGCCGGGGCGACGGCTTCGCCGACCTGAGCTTCGTGTTCGAGGCCGCCCGGGCGATCGCGGGAGCGCTGTCGGGCTTCACCGTGGTGGTGACCAAGTCGACGGTGCCGGTGGGCACCGGCGACGAGGTCGAGCGCATCATCCGCGAGGCCGCCCCCGGGGCGGATGTCGCCGTGGTCTCGAACCCGGAATTCCTGCGCGAGGGCGCGGCGATCGCCGACTTCAAGCGTCCCGACCGCATCGTGGTCGGCGCCGAGGATGCCCGGGCCGAGGCGGTGATGCGCGAGGTCTACCGGCCGCTCTACCTCAACGCCGCGCCGATCCTGGTGACGCGGCGTCGCACCGCGGAGCTGACCAAGTACGCCGCCAATGCGTTCCTGGCCGCCAAGATCACCTTCATCAACGAGATCGCGGATTTGTGCGAGGCGGTCGGTGCCGACGTGCAGCAGGTCGCCCGCGGCATCGGGCTCGACAACCGGATCGGCACCAAGTTCCTGCATGCGGGGCCGGGCTATGGCGGCTCGTGCTTCCCGAAGGATACCCTCGCCCTGGTCAAGACCGCTCAGGATGCCGGGGCGCCGCTGCGGCTGGTCGAGACCGTGGTGGCGGTCAACGACCAGCGCAAGCGCGCCATGGCCCGCAAGGTGATCAAGGCCTGCGGCGGCAGCGTCCGGGGCCGGACCGTCGCGCTGCTCGGCCTGACCTTCAAGCCCGACACCGACGACATGCGCGAGGCGCCCTCGCTGGCGATCGTGGCCGGCCTGCAGGATGCCGGCGCCACGGTGCGCGCCTATGATCCCGAGGGGATGGAGCAGGCGCGCGCGCTGATGCCGTCTGTGGAATACGCCGAGAACCCGTACGCCTGCGCCGAGGGCGCGGACGCGCTGGTGATCGTGACCGAGTGGAACGCCTTCCGGGCGCTCGATCTGGACCGGCTGCGCCAGGCCATGGCGCCATCCGGGGCCGCGCCCGTGCTGATCGACCTGCGCAACATCTATCGGCCGGAAGAGGTCCGGCTCGCCGGGTTCGCCTACAGCAGCATCGGCCGCGCCGAGGCGCCGGCCTCCTGATCCGGCCTGATCCGGCGCGGTGGCCGAAACGTGTGCGCGGATAAAAAACGGGCCTCCGCCTCGATCGCCCTTCGAGGCGATCGGGAGGAGGCCCCGAAGCCGTGCCCGATCGCGCTGGATCGGGCCTTCATCCTGTGGCGCCTGTGATCGTGCGCACTCGCCCCCGGCCGAAACGGCATCCCGCGCAAGGCGCGCTCCGGCGGCGGCCGACCCGCGATCAAGCCGCGGGGGCCTTCAGGCCGGCTAGGCTCGAATCCTCCCGCAGGAAGTACTTGTTCGTAAGATACGCGACCTCGGTCCTGTTCTTGGCCTTCAGCTTCTTCATGATGTTGCGGACATGGACCTTCACGGTACTCTCGCACATGTTCAACTCGTACGCGATTATCTTGTTGGGCGTGCCCTTGCGCAGCGCCCGCGCGACACAGAGCTGGCGCGGCGAGAAGATCTCGTCTTCGCCGGTCTCGACCGGCTCTTCCACCTTGATGCTGGCCAGAAGGGGAAAGAGGCATTCCGCCGGGATGTAGACGCCGCCCGCCTGGACAAGCTGGAGGGCCTGCAGGGCGATGTCGACGGAGGTCGTCGTCGGGATATAGCCTTTGACCCCGAGCTTGATGATACGCACGATCTGATCGAGACTCTCTCCGTCCGAGATGACGGCGACAGGCGGAGCATCGACCTCGCCCTGCAGCAGCGTCAGTTCCCGGGTGATCTCGGCCCACTCGCTCTCCGACAGGTTGCCGTCCGGACGGCAGAGCACGACCACTTTCGCTGCCGCGAAGGGCGTCTGGCGTTTCCACGTCTCGATATCCGGGAAGACCTCGAACGACGTATCCTTGTCGGCTTCCCTGAGGGACGCGGCGAGGCATCGACCGACGAGTTGCCTCCGATCGATGATCACGATGCGATTCGTGCGGGCTGTGGACGGATCCCGCTGCTCGATGACGGTCGGACCGTCACCGCCCTGCGCTCCCGAAAAGCCGTGGCGGCTCTCGGGGGTGTCCCGCTCAACGATGACGAGCTCGTCTCGAGTACCAAGACTGGCCATAAGAAGTTACCTCCTTTCGCAGGAAGCCCATTGCCGGGCGACGGCGTAGAAACGCACTGAACACGCCATCGACGTGACACTGGCGGGCGGCGGCTCTTGCGGTGCCGTAATGAGCCCCTCTCGATAACCGCGGATATAATGCTAACTTTCGTAAAAAGCGCTGTAAATACCCTATCGCTACCGAGGGGATTTAATTTCAAGGCAAACTACATCAGTTTCAGACTACGTACGTAGCATTTAATATAATCGTTTTTGATCTCGGTATTAGATCTTGCGCCGAATTTTCAAAGTCACTGTGCGTCTCCTGCTGTTCTTCGGCGCGGGAGAGCGGTATCGAATGAATCGATCGGAAGTCCCGGCGTAGAAAAATATTCGGTCTGCGCAGCCGGCGTTATCGCCAAGCCGTCCGGGACATTCGAGTGCGGAATTCAGCGCGCCGAAGGGGCCTTCGGATATCTGTTTTGCTTGACGGGCCGTCGGTGCGCGGATGCATTCCAGCTACCGATTTTTGTCGGCGGAAATGCAGAATTCGCAGTCGAAATGACGCGCGGCTACTGATTTCGTTGATGGGTCTGCGTAGTGGAGCCCGTGCAGGCCCGTGGATCCAAGGGGGGCGTCGAATCGTCGACGGCGAGATGTCCCGGCGGGGGCTCAGGCGATGCGGTCCAGCAGATCGCGCATGCCGTGCACGTCGACGAATTTGGAAAGCTCGCAGGCGACCAGCCGGCTCTGCATGTCCGTGTAGGTCGTGCCGTCGAGGGTGCGCAGGAACGCGATGACCGCGTGCTCGAGCGGTTCGGGGAAGGCCCAGCCCAACCGTTCGGAGACCGCGTAACGGCCGGTTGCCGTGTCGGCGCGCGCCAGCGTCAGCGCCCCGCACAGGCCGCCCTCGTAGAGCCTGTTCGGCAGCAGCCAGTCCGAGTTTAGGCCGTCGTCAAGGTAATCGACGGCCCAGCTGAAGTGCACTCCTTCATAGATGTCGGGCAGCTCCACCGGATTGGCGTAGGGGCCACGGAACGACATGTTCGGGTGCCGGCTCAGCGTCTCGGCGAGGTCGCGGGGATCGATGTCCTCCTCCGAGAGGCGCCCGGCGATGACGATCCGCACCGAATTGCCGAGCGCGCCGGCGATGCCGGCGAGGATCGTCAGGCTCCTGCTGCATCGCAGGGTGCCGAACCAGCCGATGACCCAGGGCGGCCCCGCCAGGCGGTCGCGATCCAGCCGATGCGCCACCTCGCCGAGGCGGTGCGCCATGACCTTGTTCTCCAGGAGATGCCACGCGCCGGCGAAGCCCTGGACGGGCTCGAAGTAGCGGGTCACGAAGTCCGGGGAACTGACGACCAGGAGTGCGCATCGGCCGAGGATCCAGCGTTCGACCGCGCGGGCGAGCCGCCCGGGCGAGTCCGGCCGCACCATCAGCCGCTGGATGTCGAGCACCTCGTAGACGAGGGGCGCGCGGCTGCCCGCCAGGCGCACCGAGGCCCAGGCCACCAGAGCCATATCGAGGTTGCGCACGTAGACCACGTCCGCGGCGCGGAGGTCGCGCCAGCGCCGGAGCGCCCGGACGACGCCGAGCGCCAGCACCGGCAGACGCCGGCCATAATGCCGGTCCACCGTCCGCCCGAGCGGGACGGCGTCGCCCACGATCGTGAGATCGGCCAGGCCGTCACGCGCCCGCACGAACATGTATTCGATGACGGACCAGCCTGCGTGCCGGATCGCGCCGACCCGCTTCCGGATCGTCGGCTCGACCCGGTCGTGGCCGAAGAAGGCGACCAGACCGGACGAGACTTCCGGGCCGGCCCCGAGGGCCTCCGCGCCTGCGTCGACCCGCATCATGGCGTGCTGCGCGCCGTCATGCGGAGGCTTCCGAACCAGGGCCCGGGGGCCGGCTGCGCACCGCGTCGGACACCTCGGGCCGCGTCCGCCGCCGCCACGGCCGGCCGACCCGGGGCGGGTCGGCCGAGACCGCGACTTTCCGGACCAGGGCGTCCACGGTGGTGCCGCGTCGGACCGTGGGGCCCTCGGTCGTCTTGTTGAGGACGACACCCAGGATGGTGAAGCCGCGGGATTCGAGGTCGTGAACGGCGGCGGCGACCTCGTCGATGTTCGTCTTGCCCGCCTCGACCACGATGATCAGCCCATCCAGCACGTCGAGGAGCGGACGCAGGGTGGGAAGCTCCTCCACCGGCGGGAGGTCCACGACGATGCGGTCGAGATTCGTGCGCTCGTCCCGGACCAGGCCGGCGATCCCGTCCGGGGTCATCAGATCGCTGAAATGCGGATCGCCGGGCTGGAGGCTGCCGCAGGCGAGCAGGCGGACATCGCCGAGCTTGAGCCGGACCGCCTCCTCGGCGCAGCAGCGGCCGGCAAGCACGTCGAGCAGCCCGCGCACGTCTGCGGCCTGGTTGAGACGCGACAGCGTGGCCTGCCGCACATCGGCGTCGATCAGCAGGATCCGGCCCCCGGAAGACGAGCGGGCGCGGGTCAGCAACTGGCTGAAATTGCTGGCGAACGTCGTCTTGCCGGCGCCCGCCCCGATCGACGTGATGCCCATCGCGAAGACCGGGCCCTGGCGCTCGTTGCCCAGCAGATGGGTCTTCAGGCTGTGCAGGCGCTCGACGAAGGCCGATTGCGGCATGAACCGCACGGCGCTGGCCTTGAACGCCTCCACGCTGGTCGGGCGCTGCGCCTCGCCGGCATGGGCCTGCGCGAGCGACAGGGACGCCCGGTAGCCCGGCTCGCGCCGCAACTCGGGGAGGGCGGCGAGGCACGTCAGGCCCTTGCCGGTCAGCTGCCCGGGCGATCGGACGGTCCGGTCGAACCAGTGCCGGGCGAAGGCGCCGCTCACCCCGAGCCCGGCGCCGACCAGCATCCCGAGCATCGCGATGAGGCCGCCGCGCGGCGCGCTCGGACGCTCGGGGACGCTGGCGGACGTGATCACGTGCGCGGAGGGCTGCGGGTAGGATTGCTGGTTGACGGCGTCGATGTAGCGCTGGAGCAGGTTCGTGTAGATCTGGTCGTAGGTCTCCGCGGCCCGGTCGAGTTCCTTCGCCTTGACCCGCGCGTTGCTGGTGACGAGCGTCTTCGAGATGAGGGCGTCGAAGGCCGCCGTCATGCTGTCCTCGCGCGCCTTAGCGACCTCGTAATCGTGATCCAGCGAGACGGCGAGGCGCTCCAGCTCGGTGCGCAGCGACCGCTTGGCCGCCAGGATGTCCCTCTGGACGGCCTGGACCGCCTCGTGGTCAGGGCCGAGGCGGCGCTTCAGATCATCGCCGTGCTGCACGAGATCCACATACTGCTTGCGCAGCTGGATGATCACCGTGTCCTTAAAGGCTTCCGTGATGCCCGGATCAGCGATGTCCGAATCGAGCAGCCCGCGGATCTGGTCGCGGACGGACCGGGCGTCGACGGTCTTGGACCGGGCATTCGCCACGGCGGTGTTGAGCTCTTCAAGCTGCTGCTCGCCGACCAGGCCGCGCTTGCCGAGATCGATGATGGCGTGCTCGGCCTTGTAGGTCTGGGCCTCGCGCGAGGCCTCGCTGGAACGCTGCTGGAGCTCCTTCAGCCGCGGCAGCATCCACTCGCCGGCGACCTTCCAGAGCTGCGACCGGTTCTCCAGCTGCGTGCTCACATAGGCGTCCGCGACGGCGTTCGCGACGGCGGCCGCCTCGGCGGGGTTGTCGAGGCTGTAGCCGACCTCGATGACGTAGGCCGCCCCGATGCGGGCGGCTTCCAGGTTCTCGCGGACCGTCCCGGCCTGCCGCTGCTCCGGGCTCACCGCGACATGCTCGTTGCCGGCGGCCGAGGCGCCGAAGCGACGATGCACGAATTCCTTGGCCGCGCCTATGGCTTCGCGGAATTTCGCGACCAGCGGATGCGGCGGCACGGACAGGTCCTGCGACGGCGGCAGGCCGAGCTTGCGCACGGCGGCCAGCGCGATCTTCTCCGAGCGGATATATTCGACCTGACTTTCGACCTCGGCGATCTCGAGCGGAGTCGCCGCGCCCGGCGTGTCGCGCGCCGTAACCGGGCTCGAGCGGCTCTCGATGTAGACGCGCGCCTTTGCGGTGTAGATCGACGGTGCAGTCGCCACGTAGATGATCGCGGCGATCAATCCGAGGGAACTGAGCGCCAGGATCGACCGCCAATGCTCCCGCACGACCGTCAGGATCGAGACCTGGGCCTCGGCCTCGGCCGGCATCGGCGCGCCTCTCCACGGTCCTGCCAGGCCGGGGCCGGCAGGATCGACCCGGAGAAAGGACGCGCTGGTCGAATGTCGATTCATGGCTGTTCCCTCACCGCGGCGGGGCCGCGCATCCGCGCAACGTCAGTTCTGGCCGGTCCCGTCGCCGATCCCCCGCAGGGCGGGATCCGGTTTGAGCAGAACCTCCACGACGTCGCCCGGCTGAAGCTCCGTCTCTTCAGCCGCATCGATCTTGTCCGGTGACGTTTTGTTCTGGCGGAAGACGGCGAGCGACGCGCGCGCTCGGCTTCCGGACAAGAGCTGGGTCCGCAGCGCGCCGGTATAGACCAGCTTGTCGTTGACACTGTTCAGACGCGAGCGAAGGGCCGTCAGGTTGCTCTCAGCGACCTGAAGTTTCTCCAGCGCATCCAGGGCCTGCTGGTCGTCGACCCGTTCGAGCTTGCGGGCGACATCGCTCTTGTCCCGCTCCAGCTGGGTCACCTGGACCAACGTCTGGAGCGCCCGGGTCGAGGACAGCAGCACCGATCGCCGGGCGTCGGTCAGGCGCGTCGTCACCACGGCGCCGCGCTGGAACAGGGCACGCACCTGATCATACTCATCGGCATCGGCGGTGACGCCCTCCTTCTCCTTGGCCTGCTGCTCGGTCAGGCTCGCGAGCTGGGTCTGGGACCGGGCGAGGGAGCGCTGCAGATGCTCCTTCTCCTTGGTGATGTCCGAGATCTGAAGGCGGAGCTGCTGCTCGGCGAGCTTTTGCGCGACGGTCGCGCGTGATCCAGGGGCGCCGAGGGCCGCATCCGTGGCGGCCGGGGGAGGCGCAGGCGCCTTGTCGGCCCGCGCCGCCGCGATGATCGCCTTGAGGCGCCAGACATTGGCACTCTCCCGGGCGATGCTCGCCCAGACGCTGTCGTACTCGGCGCGCAGGTTGGCGGTCTCGACGACCGGGTTTTCCATCCGGAAGCGCAGGAGATTGTAGCCGCCCGCGAGCGCAATCGCCTGCCGGACGGTCATGCCCGGGTGGAACGGGTGCTCGCCCTGCTTGGTCACGTCGCCGCTCAGGTAGACCGGCTGGTACTTCGCGATCCGGACCCCGATCTCGTCGGGCTCGATCACGGCGATCGACTCCTTGCCGTCGGAGTTGCGCTGCCGCACGGCCTTGGCCGGAAGCGACTTCTGCAGAATCTGGCGAAGCTCCGTGAGGGTCAGGCCCACGGCCGGAACCTCCCCGAGCAGCGGGACCATGATGGTGCCGTCGATCCCGACGGTGGCCTCCTGCTTGAAGGCGGGGATGCTCAGGGCCGTTACCTCGAGCGTGTCGCCGGCCGAGATCCGGTACTCCGCCGAGGCTGGGTGCGCCCCCATCCCGAGCAGGACAGCCGCGAGCGCCGCGAGGCCTCCGCGCCGGCCGGCTCGGGTTTCACGGATTCTTTGGCGTGCTGGATTGGGCCAGGTCTTCACGCGGCATCCCTCATGCTCGGGCGCGGGTTCGGCCCCCACGCGGCCCCACCGCGTGCCGGTTTCGCCGCTCATGGATGGCTGGAGCGGCATGATGCGTAACGGCACAGTTCGCCGGGACTCATCCAAAAGGGGGCCGGCCGCACCGCCCGGGGCCGCGGATTGCCCCTTTCGATGTATGGCCGGCCGGCCCGATCGGCGGAGGTGCGCCGGGTTGGCCGCCGCGTGCGGACGATGGCCGCCTTTCGACGGAGGACCGGTATCGAAAGCCTGGGTTCCCGATCGTCCGCAGCTCCGCGCAGTTTTGCCGTACAGAAATTCGGCAAAAGGAGCCGCTGGGATGCCGATTACCGATGCCGATATTGAGGATGATGTGGGTATTTTCTACCCGGATCTCGTAAATATTTACGGATGTGAAATAAAAGCAGGGTCGCGCATCGGACCGTTCGTCGAGATCCAGCGCAACAGCAGCATCGGCCCGCGCTGCAAGGTGTCCTCGCACACCTTCATCTGCGAAGGCGTTTCGATCGGTGCGGAAGTCTTCGTCGGGCACGGCGTGGTCTTCACCAACGAACTCTACCCCGAGGCGACCAACGACGACGGCAGCCTGAAGCGCGACGGGGACTGGGACCTCGTCGAGACCGTGGTTGGGGCGCGGGCGTCGATCGGCTCCAACGCCACCATCGTGGCCGGCATCACCATCGGGGAGGGCGCCCTCGTCGGGGCCGGCGCCGTCGTGACCCGCGATGTCCCGCCCTACGCCATCGTGGCCGGCTGCCCCGCCCGGGTCATCGGCGACACGCGCGAGAAGCGCGCTCGATCCCGCCGGCCGTCGCGGCCGGTGCCGGCCAAGCCTCTGCAGATCGCTTGAGGGGAAACACGCACATGATCGCCATCGGAATCGTCGGATACGGCTATTGGGGGCCGAACCTCGCCCGCTGCACGTCGGAGACCGAGCAGTGCCGGCTTGCGGCCATCGCCGACCAGTCGGCCACGGCGCTCGGGCGAGCCGGCAAGCGGCACCCCTCCGTCCGCCTCTACCAGGACTGGCGCGACCTCGTCGCGGATCCCGAGATCGACGCCGTCATGGTCGCGACCCCGGTGAGTTCGCATTTCGAGATCGCCATCAACGCGCTCCGGGCCGGCAAGCACGTCTTCATCGAGAAGCCGATCACGTCCTCGGCCTTCGAGGCGCGGCTGCTGATCGAGGAGGCCGCCAAGCGCAACCTCACCCTCATGGTCGATCACACCTTCGTCTATACGGGGGCGGTCGAGAAGATCAACGAACTCGTCAAGGACGGCTCGCTCGGCGAGGTGTTCTACTACGACTCGACCCGGGTGAATCTCGGCCTGTTCCAGCGCGACGTGAACGTGATCTGGGATCTGGCGGTCCATGACCTCGCGATCCTCGACCACGTCCTGGACCTCGCGCCGGTGGCGATCTCGGCGAGCGGCACTGGGCATTTCAGCGGCCGCCCCGAGAACATGGCCCACCTGACGATCTTCTATCCACGCGGCGTCGTCGCGCAGATCAACGTCAACTGGCTGGCGCCCGTGAAGGTCAGGCAGACGCTGATCGGCGGCAGCAAGAAGATGATCGTCTACAACGACCTCGACCCGATCGAGAAGGTCAAGGTCTACGACCGCGGCGTCACCGTCGGCGACGGGTCCGGGGACATCACCGAGCTGATGGTCTCCTACCGGACCGGGGACATGTGGTCGCCGCATCTCTCCTTCCGCGAGGCGCTCGTCGTCGAGATCGAGCACTTCGTCGACTGCATCGCGACCGGCAAGGCGCCGCAGACCGACGGCCACAGCGGCTTGCGCGTGGTCGAATTGCTCGAAGCCGCGATGCGCTCCCTGCGCCAGAACGGCCACCCGATCGACCTCATGCCACTTGCGAGGGCTTCGTGATCCCGTTTCTCGACCTCAAGGCGCAGTACGCGGCCATCGGCGGCGACGTCGAGACTGCGGTCCTCAACGTCCTGCGCAGCGGCGACTACGTCCTCGGGCCGGCCGTCACCGCGTTCGAGAAGGCCTTCGCCGAGGCCTGCGGCGCCCGGCACGCGGTCGCCGTGAGCAGCGGTACCGCGGCCCTGCATCTCGCCCTGCTCGCCCTCGACATCGGTCCAGGCGACGAGGTGATCACGGTCTCGGCGACCTTCGTGGCGACGGTGGCGGCGGTCCTTTACGCCGGTGCTACCCCGGTCCTGGTCGACATCGACCCGGTGAACTGGACGATGGATCCGGCCCTGGTCGAGGCGGCGATCACGCCCCGCACCAAGGCGATCCTGCCGGTGCACCTGCACGGCCGCCTGGCGGATCTCGACGCGCTCGGCTCCATCGCCCGGCGCCACGGGATCGCCCTCGTGGAGGACGCCGCCCAGGCGCATCTCGCCGAGCGTCACGGGCGCAAGGCCGGCACGGTGGGGGATATCGGCTGCTTCAGCTTCTATCCCGGCAAGAATCTCGGAGCCTACGGCGAGGGCGGCGCCATCGTCACGGACCGGGACGATCTGGCCGAGGCCGCACGATGCCTGCGCGACTGGGGGCAGGCCGGGAAGTACAACCACGTCCGGCACGGCTTCAACCTGCGCATGGACGGGGTCCAGGGCGCCGTCCTGGGGACCAAGCTGCCCTACCTGGAGGCCTGGACCCGCGCCCGGCAGGCGATCGCGGCCGAGTACGGCACGAAGCTCGCGGGCCTCGGCCTCGACCTGCCGGGTCCGGCCGGACGCGACCACGCCTTCCACGTCTACGCGGTCAGCGCCGTCGACCGCGAGGGGCTGCGCCGGCACCTGAACGAGGCCGGCATCGCCACCGGCATCCACTATCCCGTCCCCGTCCACCGGCAGCCTGCCTACCGCCACCTCGACGACGGAGCCGGACGCCTGCCGGTCACCGAGCGCCTAGCCGCCCGGACCCTGTCCCTGCCGATGTTCCCGGAAATGACGCCTGCCCAGATCGATACCGTCTGCCGGGCCGTCTCCAGCTACTGCGAGGTCGCCGATGCCCAAGCTGCGTGAGGTCACCAAGGGAAGCCGCTTCAGCGGCGATCTGCGCGGGACCCGGATCCTGGTCACCGGCGGATCGGGCTTCATCGGCTCCCACATCATCGACCTGCTGGTCGAGGCCGGCTGCGACGAGATCGTGGCCATCGACAACATGGTGCGTGGCCGCCCCGAGAACCTGAAGGACGCCCTCGGCTCCGGGCGCGTCCGGCTGGTGCAGGGCGACATCCGCGACCGGGCCCTGATGGACACCCTCGTCAAGGGGACCGACGTGGTGTTCCACCAGGCGGCCCTGCGGATCACGCAATGTGCCGCCGAGCCGCGCCAGGCCTTCGAGGTGATGGCGACCGCGACCTTCGACCTGCTGGAGCGCTGCGTCGAGGCGGGCGTCGCCAAGGTTGTGATGGCCTCCTCGGCCTCCGTGTACGGGATGGCCGAGACCTTCCCGACCGACGAGACGCATCACCCCTACGACAACCGGACCCTGTACGGGGCCGCGAAGTCCTTCGGCGAAGGTCTCCTGCGCTCGTTCAACGATATGTACGGGCTCGATTACGTCGCCCTGCGATACTTCAACGCCTACGGACCGCGGATGGACCTGACCGGCCGCTACACCGAGGTGATGGTGCGCTGGATGCAGCGCCTGGCCGATGGCCAGTCGCCCATCGTGTTCGGTGACGGCCTGCAGACCATGGACCTCGTCCATGTCCGCGACATCGCCCGGGCCAACATCCTGTCGGCGACGGCACCGGCGACCGACGTGGTGCTCAACGTCGGCACCGGCGTCGAGACCTCCCTGGTGGACCTCGCCGCGCATCTCACCCGGATCATGGGCCGGGACGGCACCCCGCTTCTCCACGAGGCCGAGCGGGCCGTGAACCCGGTGCCGCGGCGCTTGTGCGACACCCGGCGCGCCCGGGAGCTGATCGGCTTCGAGGCCGAGATCGGTGCCGCGGAGGGCCTCGCCGACCTCGTGGCGTGGTGGCAGGACGAGGCCCGATCGGATCATCTGAGGCGGGCGCTGGCATGATCCCGATCGCGAAACCCGAGGTCGGCGAGCCCGAGGCCGAGGCCGCCGCCGCCGTCGTCCGGTCCGGCTGGCTGACCCAGGGGCCGCAGGTCGCGGCCTTCGAGGCGGCGTTTGCCGAGGTCGTCGGCGCCCCCCATGCCTGCGCGGTCTCGAACTGCACCACCGCGCTGCATCTCGCGCTGCTCGCCGCCGGGGTCGGCCCCGGGGACGAGGTGGTGACGGTGAGCCACAGCTTCATCGCCACCGCGAACGCCATCGCCCAGTGCGGGGCGACGCCGATCTTCGTCGACATCGACCCGGCGACCTTCAACATGCGTCCGGACGCCGCCGCGGCGGCGATCACGGAGCGCACCCGGGCGATCGTCTGCGTCCACCAGATGGGCATGCCCTGCGACATCGACGCCATCGTGGCCATCGGGCGCCGCTCCGGGATCCCGGTGATCGAGGACGCGGCCTGCGCGATCGGCTCCGAGCGCCTCCAGGGCGATGTCTGGCGGCCGATCGGAGGCCCGAGCGGCGACGTCGCCTGCTTCTCGTTCCACCCGCGCAAGGTGCTGACCACCGGCGACGGCGGCATGATCACCACTGCCAATCCCGCATGGGACCGCAAGTTCAGGCTGTGGCGCCAGCACGGGATGAGCGTGTCCGACATCGCCCGGCACGGCAGCGCGCGGGTGGTCGCCGAAGAGTATTCCGTCGCGGGATACAATTACCGGATGACGGACGTGCAGGCCGCCATCGGCCGCGCGCAGCTCACGCGGCTGCCCGGACTGATCGCCCGGCGGCGCGCCCTGGCGGAGGGCTACCGCGCCCGGCTGGCCGAGCTTCCGGAGGTGGGCGCGCCGCCCGAGCCGATGGGCCTGCGCAGCAACTGGCAGAGCTACTGCGTCCGCCTGCCGGAGGCGGCCGACCAGGGCACGGTGATGCAGACGATGCTCGACCTGGGCATCGCGACCCGCCGCGGTATCATGTGCGCGCATCTCGAGCCGCCCTACGCCGAGGCGCCGCGGCGCTTCGCCCTGCCCGAATCCGAGCGCGCGCGCGATCACGCAATCCTCCTGCCGCTCTACGCGGCCATGACGGAAGCCGAGCAGGACAAGGTCGTCGCCGGCCTGCGCACCGCCCTGCGATGATCCCCCGGCCGATCAAGAGCCTCGCCCGCACCGTGGGGCTCACCCGCCCGCGGGTCGCGGCCGCCCGGATGGCCTGCGAGCGCACGACCCTGGCCTTGGCCGGGCCGCGCCGCGCCCTCCCGGGCGGGCGAATCCTCTGCTACCACGCGATCGGGCAGCCGGAATGCGGGGTCAACGACCTCACCCCCGGGCGCTTTCGCCACCAGATCGAGCTGGCTTTGCGCCTCGGCTACCGCTTCGTGCCGGCGGCCACCATCGCGGAGGGCCGGGGCGAACCCTGGGACCTCGCGATCACCTTCGACGATGGTTGGCACAGCGTGCTCGGCGCGGCGGCGCCGATTCTGCGCGAGCATGAGGTTCCGTGGTCGCTGTTCGTCGTCTCCGGCTGGCTCGACCGGCCCGGGACCGGCCCGCCCGGAGTCCTGGGCTGGCGGGAGGTCGAGGCCCTGGCGGCGGCCGGCGCCGAGATCGGCAGCCACTCCATCACCCATCCGGATTTCGGGCGGATCAGCGCCGAGCAGGCGGCCGAGGAACTGGAAGGGTCCCGCAGCGCGATCGCGGCCCGCCTCGGTATCCGGCCGGACAGCTTCGCGATCCCCCTCGGCCAGTCGGCGAACTGGACGCCCGCTGCCGCCCGCGCCGCCGAGCGGGCCGGCTACAGGATCGTCTACGCGCAGGCCGTGGAGACGCGGCCGGGCGGGACGGTCGGGCGCAGCTTCGTCACGTATTTCGACAACGATCTCGTCTTCGGCGCCCTTCTCGGGGGGGCCTACGATGCCTGGGAGGAGTGGATATGACCGAGACCGCGCGCCGTCCCGAGGTCTCCGTTGTGGTGCCCACCTGCAACCGGGCTTCCCTTCTTCGCGAGGCCCTGGCGAGCATCCGCGCCCTGGAGGGGGCCGATCTCACCTTCGAGATCATCGTGGGCGACAACGGCGAGCCGGGGCCGGGCGCTCGGGTGGCCGCCGAGTTCGGCGCGATCCATGTCCCCGTCGATCGCCCCGGTGCGGGCGCGGCCCGCAACGTGGCTCTGCTCCGGGCCAGCGCCCCCTACGTGGCCTTCCTCGACGACGACGACGTCTGGATGCCGGGCCACGTCCGCGGCCATCTCCGGCTTCTCAAGGCCGACCCGGATCTCGGGATCGTCTTCGGGCAGATCGTCACGACCTCTCCGGAGCTGGAGCCGGTCTACGGACCCTGGCCGGCGGATCTCCCGCAGGAGAGGGGAACGCTGCTGCGCAGGATGATGAGCGGGTACTTCCCGCAAATCGGTGCCACGCTGGTGCGCCGGAGCCTTGTGGACGACATCGGCCTGTTCGACGAGGCGCTCCTCGGGGACCAGGATTGGGATTGGCAGATCCGCGCGGTGCGCCGGCACGGGGCCGGCTTCGTCGCGGCGCCCTGCGTGCACTTCCGGCAGCGGCCGGCCGGGACCTTCGACAGCCTGATCGCCCGCCGGATCCGCTTCACCCGCTTGGTCTTCCGCCGCCACGCGCCGGCGCTGGGCGTCTCGCCGCTCGCGGCGTTGCGGCTCTATTTCGGGACGGTGCAGGGTTATTACGACGCCTTCTCGGCTGCCGCCCAGGCTCACGCGGCCCGCGGCGATCGGCGCGCCGCCCTGCGCGCGCTCGCCTCCGCCTTCCGGCTGATGCCGCACCGGGCGATCAAGGACGCGATCCGGCCGACGCACCTGCGCGCGGCCCTGCTGGCCACCGCCGCCGCGCAGGCGAGCCGGCCCCTGGCGGCGGCCGAGCCGGAGACGCGGTAGAGCTTCGTCATCCGGCTCGGGAGGGACTTCCTCGGATCACGGCGCCGTCTGGCCGGGGGCTCGCCGCGCGGGGCAACACGGCCAGACATGACGGCGGCCCGATAGGACCGGACGCGCCGCGCGCCCTCTCCCGTTCGGGCTCCCGCACCTCGCGTTCCGGATCGTCGGCGGCTCGAAAGGGAACCCCGTCCCGGGATGAAGCGCGCCCTCCCTCCTCCGCGGATGGAGAGGGCGACGCGCGCGTCCGGCACAAACCCGCCCGGTCGCAGAGATCCGGGCTCAGGCCGGCCAGCGTCCGGCGCTCACGCCGATCAGATGGATCCCGTGCGCAGGAGCCCGGACCGGTCCTTCACATTGCGCACCAGCCATTCCGGGAGGAGCAGGCGAACCCGCTCCCATGGCCCCGAGAAGTGACCGGCGCTCCGCAGGGCGGCCCAGGAGGCGATCCGTTGGCGCAGGGGAAGCATGCCGATGTAGTTCTTGGTCATCCCCGAGACCGGGAAGTCGGAGCCGAACATGTCCTGGTGGCGCAGGTCCGGCTCGCCGAGATGGGGAGCCTCGGCCGGGACCGGGTCGGCGGCGTCCGACGCGAGCCGGGGCAGCGCCCGGGCCTGTGCGTAGACCGCGTCGAGCCCGGCCAGCCAGGCGGCCGGCGCGTAAAGGCGCGCGATGGCAGCGGCGGTCTCGGCCCCCGCCGCCCGGCGCGCCGGCGCATCGGCGATGAGCGCGGTCAGGTGGGCCTCGTAGGCGGATTGGTCGTGGGCGACGTGGGCGGTGGCGTCGAGCCCCGGATGGTTGATCGCCACGATCTCCGCCGCCTCGGGCGCCTCGAAGCGGGTCACCAGCGGAAGTCCGTAGGCTGCGGCTTCGAGCATCGAGGTCGAAGAGACGAAGGGATAGGAATCCACGTAGATGTCCGCGGCCTCGAAGAAGATCCGCGGATCCGATTGCTCCGGATAGGCAATGATGCGCCCATCCGTGGCGGCCTGCGCCGGGGCCCAGTCCGCCCGCTCGCCGGGGCCGACCACGATGAGCCGGGCGTTGGGGTGTGCGGCCAGCAGGTCGACATGGCGGTCCGCGTAGGTCACCGGCCCGACGTTCCGGTACTTGGCGCCGCGCGCGACCGAGACCAGGAGCACGCAGTCGTCCGGGACGCCGAGGGCTTGCTTGGCCGCGCTGCGGGAGCGCTGGCGTTCGGGCAGCGTGATCAGCGTCGGGAGGAGGAAACTCCGGGCCGGTTCGACGCCGCGCCGCGTGATCGCGAGCCTGCGCGCGGCCTCGCGCAGGTTGATCACCCCGTGGCTGATCCGTGTCCCGATCCAGAACAGGTGATCGGCGTGGTTGAGGATGAGGACCGGCGGATGCTTCGCCGGATCCGCGAAGGCGATCAGCGGGATGACGTCCTCGCAATGGATGTGGAGGACGACGACGTCGTAGTCCCGGGCGACCCGCCGCAGTTCGCGCGCCCAGGCCAGCTTCCCGCCCTGCCGATGGTTCAGGTGATGGATCGCGCCGCCGCTCCCGCGCACCGCTTCTGTGATCCGGGCATCGACCGGGCCGCGATGCTGGGTCAGGGCGACCCCGTTGATCCGGTGATGGTCGGCGTTGATCCAGAGCGCGAGCATCTTGGTCAGGCCCCCCACCGGGGCGAGCTGCGTGCAGACGTGGAGGACGCGCCGGAAGGGCGCCGGGTCCGCGGCCGGGCGATCATCGGTCGGCGGCTCCAGCCGTCGGCCGACCTCGGCCATCAGGCGCTCTAGGCGGGGACTCGCGAACACACCGCAATGGCGATGCGCCGCCAGGGTCGCCGCGATGGCGGTCTCGACGGCAGCAGCGGCATCGTCGCCGGCCGCCGCGAGACGCTCCGCGTGCCGGACCCGGGTATCGAAGGCGTCGAAATTCATCCGGATCCGCCCGGGCCGCCGGGCGGTCTCCCCCTCGGCCCCGTCGTGACGGACCCCTGACGCGACGGTTGCCATCATGCTCTCCGGCCTTCAACGATGCGGGGCGGCGTCGGACGTCCAGGTTCCCGGCTGGTGGAACACGCCGAACACGTCGGGCGCGAAGACCGGGTGCTCCACATGGAAGCGGCCGCCGACCTGCGCGGCGAGCAGGCGCTCGAAGCCGCGCTGCCGGACCACGACCGAGACCGTGTAGGTGTCCGCATTCAGCGTCAGCGGCGGCGTCAGCAGCTCGATCTCGCCGTCGCCCGACAGGGGTGCCAGCTTGGCACGATCCGTCAGCGTGCTGAAGTTGCTGCAGAGAAGCTCGTCCGACCGCGTGATCGAGAACAGGACATGGGGCTCGGCGACCGGTTCCGACGCGGTGTAAAGGGCACGGATCCGCATCCGTTCGCCGTGCCGGAACAGCGTCTTCGGCGCCCCGGACTCGTCGGCGATGGTCACCTCCCGGATCTTCACCGGATGGTGGCCACTCTCCGGCCGGAACCACGAAGCGTCGGCGAGGTAGCTGTCCTGCTCGTAGTGGCGCAGGCCCTCGTCGGTCGGGCCGTCGAAGGCTACGCGGCCGTTCTTGATGTAAATGACCCGCTGGCACATGGTCTTGATGCTGAACATGTTGTGCGAGACGAGCAGAATGGTCGAACCCTTGCTCTGAAGGCGCCGCGCGAAGTCGATGCATTTCTTCTGGAAGGCGTAGTCGCCGACTGCCAGGACCTCGTCGAGGAGCAGGATGTCGGGCTCCAGATGCGCGGCGACCGAGAAGGCCAGACGGACATACATGCCGCTCGAGTAGCGCTTCACCGGCATGTCGATGAAGTCGCCGATCTCGGAGAACTCGACGATCGCGTCGAATTTCGCGGCGATCTCCTGGCGGCCCATGCCGAGGATCGAGCCGTAGAGGAAGATGTTCTCGCGACCGGTCAACTCCCGGTGGAAGCCGGTGCCGACTTCGAGGAGCGCGCCGACCCGGCCGACCAGGCGGATGCTGCCGGTGGTCGGGGCGGCGATCCGGGAGATGAGCTTGAGGAGCGTGCTCTTGCCCGCCCCGTTCAACCCGATGATGCCGACATTCTCGCCGTGCCTGATGCCGAAGTTGACATCCTTGAGCGCCCAGAAGCCCTCATTGGAGCGGCGCGCCTCAGTCCGGCGCGACATCAGGCCCCGCATGCTCTGGCTGAGCGCCTCGCGCAGGGAATTCTGGTGCGCGGCCCGGGGAGCGCGCCAGTATTGCTTGCCGATATCTTGTACGCTGATCGCCATCGACATCAGATTACGTCCGCGAAAGAGCGCTCCATGCGCTGGAAGAAGATCAGTCCGGTGAACAGCAGCAGCGACGCGGCCGTGACCGAGACCGCGAGCGCGAAGGCGTCGGGGGGCGTCCCCCCGAGGATCGCGAACCGGAACGCCTCGATCAGCCCGACCATCGGGTTCAGCGCGTAGAGCCAGCGCACCGAGCCGGGGACGATGCTGGACGCGTAGACGATCGGCGAGGCGTACATCCAGATCTGGATCACGAACGGCAGCGTGTGCTTCACGTCGCGGAAGCGGACGTTGATCGGGCCGAGCCAGAGGCTCACGCCGAGCGCCAGCATCGCGGTGACGGCAAGGGTCGGGATCGCGAAGGCGAGATGCCAGTCCGGCATAACCCCGTACCAGACCATCAGGGCGAGCATCACGCCGAGGGCGATGGCGAAGTCGACCATCGGCGACACCACCGTGGCGAGCGGGATGACAAGCCGCGGGAAGTAGATCTTGCGGATGAGTTCGGCTTCCGCGACGAGTCCGGTGGAGCTCCGGCGCACCGCCTCGGCGAAGTAGGTCCACAGGATGATGGCGCTGCCCGCGAAGAGCGCGTAGGGCGCGCCGTCGGTCGGCATTTTGGCGAAGTGGCCGAAGATGATGGTGAAGATCAGCACCGTGAAGAGCGGCTGGGCGATCGCCCAGCAGGCGCCCAGCGCGGTCTGCCGATAGAGCACCTTGAGGTCCCGGAGGATCAGGACCCGCAGCAACCCGCGATAGCGCCAGACGCTCGTGGCATCGAAGGCCAGGATCCGGTCTTCCGGGGCGATCTCGGTGACGGGCATCGCCGCCAGTTCGGGGCTCGATCCGGCCACGGCGTGCTTTGATGCGTCCAGTACCAGCGCGTCCAGAGATTCCATCATTCGAGGCGGTCCCGCACGACAATCGGCGCTCGCGGGAATCATGTCGAGGCGCTCGGCTGCCCGATCGGTGATCCCGCTGAGCTGGGCTATCACTGCGGTAGATCGGCTTGAATTACACCTTTCGTCGTAACGACACTCCCGACTGAAGAGGTGGTTGTCGAGTAAGACCGTATTGGCCGCCTATCATGACCGACGAGACCCCAGACGCGGGACGTCGCCTCCGTCGAGTCCGGTCCGGCCGGCCCGGGCCATTGCGCGGGGCGGGCGGCCCATCGCCGGGGCCTGGCGCTTCCTCCGGAACGGGGCCGCCGCGGGTTCGGCAGAAGATCGGGCCCAGGTCCAGGAGAACCGCCATGAACGACGCCTCGGACGTTGCCGGCATTCCGCTGGTAACGATCGCCATGCCGGCCTTGAACGAGGCCCGCCATATCGCCGACGCGATCCGCTCGGTGATGCCGGCGCCCGACGCGGTCGCATGCGAACTGCTGGTGATGGATGGCGGGAGCAGCGACGATACCTGCGCGATCGTCCGGGCGCTGAGTGCGCAGGATCCGCGGATCCGGCTGATTCCCAACGAGCGCCGCATCCAGGCCTCGGGCATCAACCTCGCCGCGCGCCTCGCGCATCCCGACTCCACCTATCTGGTCCGCGCCGATTGCCACGCCGCGTATCCCGGGAACTGGGTGCCGGACCTGATCCACGCCATCCGCCTGCGGGAGGCGGTCTCGGTGGTCGTGCCGCTGCGGACCATCGGGGTGACGCCGCTGCAGAGAGCCATCGCGGCCGCCCAGAACAGCCGCCTCGGCAACGGCGGATCGGCGCATCGCCTGGGCGGGATCTCGGGCTACGTGTCCCACGGCCACCACGCCATCTTCGACCGGCGCGAGTTCCTGCGGGTGGGCGGCTACGACGAGAGCTTCTCCCACAACGAGGATGCCGAACTCGACCGACGGCTCTGCGCGGCGGGCGGCAGGATCTATCTCGCGGCGGATCTCGCCGTCTCCTACTTTCCGCGTGCGACCCTGGGCAGCCTGACGCGGCAGTACTTCCTGTACGGCCGCGGCTGCGCCCGGACCCTCGAGAAGCACGCCAGCCTGCCGCGGCTGCGCCAGATGCTGCCGCCCCTGGTCCTGCTCTACGGCATCGCCGCCCTCGCGCTCGCGACGGTCGCACCGGGGCTTCTGATCCTCCTGGCGCTCTATGCCGGAATCTGCGGACTGAGCGGCCTCGCCCTGGCGCTCCGCTCGCGGGAACCCGTCCTGGTCATGAGCGGACTGGCGGCGATCGCGATGCACCTGTCCTGGGCCGCCGGGTTCCTGTCGCATCGAGGCTATCGGAAGACGCTGGTGCGGACCGCCCTGGGCCGGAAGCCGCGCTTCACCAGCGTCTCGCGCGGGGTCTGAAGTCCCGCGCGGCCCCAGCGGACGTCCGGGGTATGTCAAAAGCCGGACGTCGTCCCACACCCGTCGCGAATTCCGCGCGCCGGCCGGTAGTCCCGCGCGGCCAAGCCGATTATCGACACGCGCATGATGTGCGGACGTCCCGGAAGCCCCGGATGTGCCGCGCGCGAAGGCCGTGGAGAGTTGTGACCGTGCCCGACAGGACCCCGCGCCCCGTGATGCTCGTGATCCTCGATGGCTGGGGTCTCCGGGACGCGGTCGCCGACAATGCCGTCCATCAGGCGCGAACTCCGATCTTCGACGGCCTGATGCGGGAGCGCCCCCGGGCGCGCCTGCGGACCTTCGGGGCGGATGTCGGCCTGCCCGAGGGGCAGATGGGTAATTCCGAGGTCGGGCACCTGAATATCGGCGCGGGCCGCGTGGTCATGCAGGACCTGCCGCGCATCGATGCCGCTGTCGCCGACGGTTCGCTCGCCACGAACCCGGCGCTCGTCCGGTTCATCGACGCGCTGCGCGCGACCGGCGGGACCTGCCACCTCGTCGGCCTGCTGTCGCCCGGCGGCGTCCACGCGCACCAAGACCACGCGGTTGCGCTCGCGCGCGTGCTGGTCGCGGCCGGCCTGCCGGTCCGTCTCCACGCGTTCACGGACGGGCGCGACATGCCGCCGCGTTCCGCCACCCCCTGCATCGAGGCCGTGGAGGCCGCGCTCCCGGAGGGCGCGCGCATCGCGACCGTGTGTGGACGCTACTACGCGATGGATCGGGACCGGCGTTGGGAGCGGGTCCAGATCGCCTACGAGGCGATGGCGATCGCGCGCGGCGCCCATTTCGAGACGGCGCTGCAGGCGATCACCGCCGCATACGCCGAAGATCTGTCCGACGAGTTCATGCGCCCCGCGATCATCGGCGATTACGCCGGCATGCGGGACGGCGACGGCGTGCTGAGCTTCAATTTCCGCGCCGACCGGACCCGGCAGATCCTCGAGGCCCTGTTCGACCCGGCCTTTGCGGGTTTCCCGCGCGCGCGGACGATCCGGTTCGCCGCCGCCCTTGGGATCGTCCAGTACAGCGTCGAGATCGATGCCTTCGCCGGCACCCTGTTCGCGCCCCTCGACCTGCCGAACGGGCTCGGCGAGACCGTGGCCCGCGCCGGACGCACCCAGCTGCGCATGGCCGAGACCGAGAAGTACCCCCACGTCACCTACTTCATGAACGGCGGCCGCGAAGCGCCCTTCGAGGGCCAGGACGCGATCCTGGTGCCGTCGCCCCGGGTAGCCACCTACGATCTGCAGCCGGAGATGTCGGCCCCGGAACTGACCGACCGCGCCGTGGCGGCGATCGGCTCGGGGCGGTACGACCTCATCATCCTGAATTTCGCCAACCCCGACATGGTCGGCCATACCGGCAGCCTCGCCGCCGCCGTGACGGCGGTCGAGACGGTCGATGCCTGCCTCGGCCGGGTGGTCGACGCGATCACGGGCTGCCGGGGCGCGCTGCTGGTGACCGCCGACCACGGGAATTGCGAGATGATGCGCGACCCGAGGTCCGGCGAGCCCCACACCGCCCACACCCTCAACCCGGTGCCCGTGATGCTCGTGGGCGTCGACGGGGTGTCGCTGGCCGACGGCCGTCTGGCGGACGTGGCGCCGACCCTTCTCGACCTGATGGGCCTCGCTCAGCCGGCCGAGATGACCGGGGTGTCGCTGATCCGGAGGGCGCCCGGGCCCTGAGCGGGACTGGCGGCACGGCGCCTGCACGAGCGCGAGCTGCCATGTGCGAAGCCCCCACGATACGTCCCTTCGCGGGATCTTTCTGTCCCGAAGCGGGGCGAGTTGGTCGCCTGTTCGGAAAGCCCTCCGCGATTTATCGGTCGTATTGTTTCGTCTCCGAAAGCCGCCCTGTCCTTCCGGAACTCGGCGGAGGCGCGATTCCGGAAACCGGAGCCGCCGGTGGAAGGGGATGATGCGGAACGACCTGCCTGACTCGCACGATCTCGGCGGTTCTGGATTCCGGGCTCCGCCGCGCGGCCCCGGGATGACGGGCGCGTCTTGAAATCGATCGGTCATGCCCGACGGGGCACGAAGACATGATCGCCCGGCACAGCCTGATCTATGTCGGCTCGCGCGGCTTCGCCGCCGCCCTCAACATGGCCTCCGTGGCGGTGTTCACGCGGCTCGCGCCGGTCGAGAGCTACGGCACCTACCTGTACGTCCTGTCCTGGGCGCTGGTGCTCTATGGCGCGACCTGCCAATGGCCGAAATTCGCGTTTTTCGCCCTCTATGACGAGGCCCGCGAGCCGGCCCAGGTCGGCACGGTGGTGCGCATCCTTGCGGGCACGCTGCTGCTGGCCGGGCTCGGCAGCGCCCTGGCGGCCGGGCTCGGCCTCGTATCGGCCCGGATGGCGGGGGCGATCCTGGGGCTCGCCATCGGCACCACCCTGTTCGAAGGCGCCACCGAGATCGCCCGCACGCGCCTGAAGGCCGGGGCGGTGGCGGCCTCGGTGATGTGCCGGGCAGTGCTGATCCTCGGCCTCGGCAGCTTGGCGCTGCACCTGTCGGCCGATCCCCTGCACCTCGCCTTCGCGGTGGCCGCCGCCAACGCCCTCGCTGCGCTCCCGGCGGCGCTGACCATCGCCCCGATGATGCCCGGCCGCGGCAGCCGGGCCGAGGCCCTGCGCCTGTTCGCCTATGGCTGGCCGCTGGTGCTCTCGTTCGGAACGGCTGCGCTCGCCCAGAGCCTCGACCGGCTGATCATCGCCAAGACTGTGGGGCCGGCGGGGCTCGGCGCCTACGGGGCGCTCGCCGACTTCCTGAAGCAGAGCTTCATCGTGTTCGGCGAGGCGATCGCCCTGTCGCTGATCTCGATCGCCAAGCGCGAGGCGCGGGCGGGCGGCATGGCGGCGGCCGCCGCGGTGCTGAACGACGCCGCCCGGGCCATGACCCTGGTCGCCGCCTTCGGGGCGGTGTTCTTCCTCTGCTTCGACGATCTGGTGGTCGCGGTGCTGCTCGGCCCCGACTACCGGGCGGAGGCGCGCGAACTCGCCCCGGTGCTGATCCTGGCGAGCATCCTGATGATGTTCCGCGCCTACTATTTCGGGCAGGTGATCTACTTCACCCGCTCCAGCCGTCTGGAGGCGGGGGCAGCCGTCGCCACCCTGGCGGCGGTGGCCGCGCTCTCGCTCCTGCTGATCCCGACGCTCGCCGCCGCCGGGGCGGCCCTGGCCTTCGCGGGCGGCCAGACGGCGGCGTGCCTGGTGCTGGTCCTCGGCGCCCGCCGGGCCGGTACCGCGATGCCGCTGCCGCTCGCCGACATGGCGGGGATCGCCGGCTCCGCCCTGGCCTGCGGGGTGGTGATCGTCGGGATCAGCCTGGTGCCGGGCGGGCTGATGCCGCCCGGGCAGGCCCTGCGCATGGTCCTGCTCGCCGCGGCGGCGGGGGCGACCGCGTGGCGCTATGACGTGCTCGGCTTTGCCGGCGCGATCCGCCACCGGCTCGCGGCCTGACGGTCGCGCCATGCCGGCCACCGTGCCCCTTCCCGGCGGCCTCGTGGCGGCGGTCCGGCCCCTCGTCCCCTCCGCCGCCTGGATCCCGGCCTGGCGGTCCCTCGGCGCGGCGGCCCTGGTCCCGAACCCGTTCTACGAGGCCGGATACGCGCTCGCCGCGCGAAAGGGCTTCGGTGACGGCGTGCGGCTCCTGATCGTCGCCGACCGCCCCCCGGAGGCGCCGGGGGCGCGGCTGCTGGCCGCCTGGCCGTTCCGCAAGTCCTGGTGGCGCTGGGGCGTGCCGCTGCCGGTGCTGACGGGCTGGACCCACGGCTACTGTCCCTTCGGGGCGCCGCTCCTCGACGCCGCCGACCCGGAAGCCGCGCTCGCCGGCCTGCTCGCAGCGCCGCGGGTGCTCGGCTTGCCGCCGCGTCTCCTCCTGCCGAACGCGCCCGCGGACGGCCCACTGGCCGGTCTGATGGCGCGGCGCAGCGTCCGGTGCGCCGCCTACTGGCCCCATGAACGAGGCTTGCTCGACGTGACCGGCCGAGCGACGCAGGCGCGAGAAACCTATCTCGACCATCTCTCGGGCCAGCGGCGGCGCAAGCTGCGTCGCGCCCGCGCGCGCCTGGAGGTGGAAGGTCCCGTCACGCTCGAGATCCTGGATGCGCCCGCCGCCCTCGATGGCGCCTTGGACGACCACGTCGCCCTCGAGGCGGCCGGCTGGAAGGGCCGGGCGGGCACCGGCCTGGGGCAGCGGCCGGAAGAGGTCGCCTTCCTGCGGGCCGTCCTGGCCGATCTCGGGGCCGCAGGGCGCGTGCGCGTCGCCCGCCTGCGCCGGGCTGGCCGGACGCTGGCCTCCCTGATCCTGCCGCTCACCGGATCCGAGGCATGGGTCCTCAAGATCGCCCACGACGAGGCACAGCCGGAGGCCGCACCCGGGGTGCAGCTCGTCCACCGCCTGACCGAAGCGGCGGTCGCCGGCCAGCTGGGGATCGACCGGATCGATTCTTGCGCGCCGCCGGACTTCGCCCTCGGCTCAACCTTCTGGACGGAGCGGCGGACGATTGCCCACCTCCTGGTCGAGGCGGAGCGTGACCCGCTATTCCCGGCGGCCCAGGCCCTGGAGCGCGCCCGCGAGCGCGTAGCGCGGGCGCGCCTCACCAGCCGAAGCGGGCGATCTGCGCCAGCCGCGCCCGCGTCGCCGCGTCGTCCCGACCGATGAGCGCGATCCGCTCGGACAAAGCGTAGCAGGTCGCGCAGAACGGCAGCTGCACCACCGGGATCCCGTCGCTGTGCCCGTGGCCGACGGAGGCGATCAAGCAGGCCATGACCGGCTCGTCTGCCGGCGTCCCGAGGCAGTCGGCCCGCGGGCTGCCGAAGGCCGGGTGGTTCGGCCACGTGAGCAGGAGCGTCGTACCGCCGCGCCGGTCCGGGGCCGGGGGTAGGGTGTAGCTGCGCAGGAATAGCGCGCAGGCCAGCAGGACAAGCCCGGGAAGGATCAGCGCGGTGCGCATGGCTCGGCTCAATCTCCAGCGTCGAAACGGCTGCGGAAGAACACCTCGCGGCCGGCCCCGTCGATCACCCGCACGGCCTGGGCGGGCTCGCCGGATCTCTGCGGGACCCGGGCGCGGGCGAACAGGCGCAGGGCCCGCTCCTGCGCGCTCTCCAAGCTGCCGACGCGCACGGAGATCCGAGTCTGGACCTCGTCCGCGTCCGGTCCGAGGACTTCAATATGGAAGGTCTCGCGCAACGGCACCCGCCTGATCAAGGGCGCCCGCTGCCGGAACGGCTCCGGTCCGGCGAGAGAGCGCGGCAAACCACGTTTTGGAGCCGAGTCCAATTGCAACGCGATCGGCGGCGGCTCTAAGAGGACCAGCCCGACATAGGGGAGATTTTTCGGGGAGTCCCGTGGACCCGCTCAAGGCCGCCGCCGCGACGATCGTCTGCCTCGCCCTGTTCTGGCTGGCCTTCCGGCTGACCCGGCGGCTCGTCGACATGGCCATCGCGGGGGGCTACGCAGAGGAGCGTCGGCGCCTCGCCGAGGAGGCCCAGGATCCTTCGGGTGCCGCTCCGCAGGCCTCGGCCATCTGCGCCACTGCGCCGAGCTCGGCGGCCCGCAGCGATCCATCGCCCGCCTCGGTCAGCATCGCGCAGGGTATGCGTGCGGAGTAGGGACGGTCGAGGCGCCCCCGGGATGGGCGCCACGCGTCCGGATCAGCCGCCCGTCTGCCGGAGGGCCTCGCCGGCGATCATGGCGGCCGCCACCGCGACGTTGAGGGAGCGCAGGCCGGGCCGGATCGGCACCACGACCCGGGCATCGGCCGCAGCGTGGACGGAGTCGGGTACGCCGGCCGATTCGCGCCCGACCATCACGCAGTCGTCCGGGCGGAACGCGAACTCCGTGTAGGGCACGGCACCGGCCGTGGTGGCGAGTACGAGCCGCAGGCCGGCCTCGGCCCGCCACGCCTCGAAGGCCGCGAACGCACGGTGCCGGGTGATCGCGACATGGTCGAGATAGTCGAGGCCCGAGCGGCGTAGGTGCCGGTCCGAGACGTCGAAGCCCGCGGGCTCCACGATCTCCACCGCGAAGCCGAGGCAGGCGGCCATGCGCAGCATCGTGCCGGTGTTCTGCGGGATATCGGGCTGGTAGAGGGCGAGGCGGAGCATGGGAGCAGCCTTGTGGTGCTCGGGCGCCCCGCCGTCAAAGCCCCGGATGGTCGCCGCTCAGCCGGCAACGGGCTGCGCAATCCCGGGCGTGCGATGAGAATTGGCGGAACTTACGCTGCGCCAGAGCCTTAAGGCCGCATCCTGTCCGCGGCCCTTCGTCCGAAAGTCCTGACCCGATGCGCACCCCGCTCCTCGCCTCGGCCCTCCTGCTGGCGGCCCTCGCAACTGCCTCGGCGCAGAATGCAGGCCCAAACCCGGATGGCAGCAGCCCCGCGGCGCCGGTGCCCGGTCAGCCCGCCACGATGGCCGACAACCTCCGCCCGACCTTCGTGGCCCAGACCGCCGACGATATGGTCGCCAGCAAGTTGATCGGGGCGAGCGTGACCAACGCTGCCAACGAGACGATCGGGCAGATCGCCGATTTCGTCCTCGATCAGAAGGGCAGCGTAAAGGCCTGGATCATCGGGGTCGGCGGCTTCCTCGGGCTCGGCTCGAAATACGTGGCCGTCGACCCGTCCGTGCTGAAGCTCGACCGCACCGACGGCAAGTCGCTGCAGGCGCGCATCGACACGACCAAGGACCAGCTGAAGGCCGCGCCGGAATACGTCTACCTGGGCAAGGAGCCGCCGAAGGGCGCCGCGCCCGCGGGGGAGCCGGCGCAGAAGCCCTGACGGGTTCGCGCGACCGCAGGCCCGCGGGTCCGACAAACAGCCGGCGGCACGCTGCAGGCTTGCCACCGCGCGCCGTTCCGTGCTGTGCCAGTCACCGCACGGAGGTCGGAACCGAGACATGCGCCGCGCCCTGATCCCGCTTCTCGCCTTCTGCCTCGGCCTCGTCGGCATCACCGGGGCGGCGGTGTTCGCGTTCATGCCCGACCGGGCGCCGGTGGGCGTGCCGGGGGTTGGCGGGCCGTTCACCCTGGTCGATGAGGACGGGCGCAGCGTCACCGAGCGCGACTTCGCCGGCGCGACGCATCTCGTGTTCTTCGGCTTCACCCATTGCCCAGACGTGTGCCCGACGACCCTGCAGCAGGTCTCGGACGTGCTCGCCGCCCTCGGTCCCAAGGCCGGGCGAATGCGCGTCGCCTTCGTCACCGTGGATCCCGAACGCGACGATCCGGCCAGCCTGAAGACCTACCTGTCGAGCTTCGATCCGCGCATCACGGGCCTCACCGGCAGCCCCGAGCAGGTCGCCGCCGCCGAGAAAGCATACCGCGCCTACGCCCGTAAGGTGCCCGGCAAGGATGGGGACTACACGATGGAGCACACCGCGATCGTCTACGTGATGGACGCGCAGAACCGCTTCCTCGGCGCCCTCGACCTCTCGCGCCCGGCGGAGGAGACCGCGGCGCAGCTGGCCAAGAAGATCTGATCCGCCGGATTCTACAGCGTCATCCCGGCATGGAAGCGATCTGGGGAGAGCGGCAGCAGGAACTGGACGCCGAAGCCGCCTTCGAAGTAGCGCACCAGCCGTCCCGGGGTGCTGCCCACCGTCACGGCGGCGCCGAGCGGGAGCGAGACAGAGCTGGAGATCGCGACGCCCGACATCGAGATGTCGATGAGCCGGGCGTGGATCTCCCGGCCGCCGTCGAGGCGCAGGACCACCGCCGTCTGGGTCGGCACGAGACGCTCGTGGGAGCGCCCCTCGGGCAGCCCCAGGATCTCCCGGTTGGCAAGCCAAGTGAGCTGGGACGCGATCTTGTCGCGCTTGCGCGGCGTGGCGCTGAGCTGAACCGCGAAGCCCCCCGTGCTGTGGCGCGCGATGATGCCCTCGATCCGGCCGATATGCTCCAGGTAGAGCACGACGCGTTCGCCGACCTCGCCCACCACCGCGCAGGTCAGGCGCACGCCGCCCGGCGACATGTCCACAGTCTGGCAGGGATATTCCCGGCGGTCCGCCAGCATGTAGCGCCCGAGCACGGCGACCCGCACACGCTGGTGGCGGCGCTGGTCGGCAGCGTTGCGCCCCGCGCTGGGCGCGCCGGCTGCATCCCTCCAGGCGGTGGCGTCGACCGCGATCATACCGACATGGGTCCTGCGCCGTGACAATCGGAACCGCAGGCTAGGCCGGGACCGTTACGAAAGCCTTGTTCCCGGTGCAGGCTTTATCGACCTTATCAAAATATCGCTCTGTGGCGCCCTGTCGTCGATCACGCACATGACTTGAGGATCTCCCTCTCGTCTGTCCTGGGCAAGCAACCCCAACGCGCGAGCGTCGGACAAGGCGTCCCGAACCAAGACCTCAGGCGCGGCCGCCCGCGTGGACGAGAAGGTGACCCCGGCGCACCGGGCCGGGAGAGCCGGCGCTTGCGCGGATCGCCGGCCGTGCCGGCAGCGTCGCCTCGCTCCTGCGCCCGGGAAGGATGCGCAGAGAGGTGGTCTCCGCCTGCACCAGCGGGCGCAGCCCGATCCAGTGGGGCGGGCTCTCGAGGCTCAGGGTGCCGAGCGCCCGGACCTGCATGCGGCCGCGGTGGCGCAGCGGCAGGAGCAGGAGTTCGAGGTCGACCGCCTCGCCGGCCGTGTTCGTGCCGCGCAGGCCAGCCACTACCCCGAGGGTGTCGCTGGCGACGATCTCGACGATGCGCCAGGGATCCGGCGCCTGCGCGCCCCACAACCCTGCGAAGGTCTCGCCTTTCAGCTCCCGGCCGTAGAGGGCGCAGACCCGGGTGCCCGCTAGCCGGACGGTGGCCGAGCGCTCGGCCATATCGAGCTCCAGGATCAGGCTGTCGGCGAGCAGGTGCCGGATCTCGCCCGGCTCGATCTCAGCGCGTTCGGGCGCGGCGCGCTCTCCGCGCAGACGCTCCCAATAGGCATGAAGCATGCGGCTCGTGGGATGTTTCATCGGTGTCCCGATTTGATACGCCTGTTGCCCGTCCCCGGATCGACTTGGCACATCCGCGGGGGACGCGCCGCCTTTCCGGGGCGATCTCGGGCTCAAGGCGCATGCGGCGTGCCGCCCGGCGCGGGACATTCTCTCCCGGGTGGCCTCCTCTCCCGGGTGGCCTCGGCTGGGCCGGTTACGGGCACCGGTAGGCCGCGGGGCATCGACCTGGGGCTCGTAATCGCCGGGGGTCTTCGCCACGCTGCCGCCGATATGATTTTCGTGACGCTGCGAGCAGATTGCCCCTCGGACTCCTGACGCGCCGCACTGCTTTGGGTCCTGCGGCCCGGTCCGATAAGGCTTCAATACGTCGCCGGGACTTGCCCGAACGCCCGTCGCCCCGACATGGTGCCGGAATGGATGCCTCCCCTGAATTTCCGCGCCAGAGCCGCGTGCCCGTCTTCAACATGCCGGGGGTGGTGACGCTCTCGATCGGGCTGTTGATGGCGATCCAGGCGGTGCGCGCATTCCTGCTGCCGGACACCCTCGACATCCAGGTCGTCCTCGACCTCGCTCTGGTGCCGGCCCGCTGGACGGTGTGGTTCGATCCCGACAAGGCGGTCGACGTGATCCGTGCGGCGGCCGGGGCGGGCGACGCTGACATGGAGGCCGCCCGCGAGGCGTTCGCCCGCTATATCGTCTCCGAGCACGCGCTGCAGCCCTGGACGCTCGTCACCTATGCCCTGCTGCACGGCTCCTGGATGCACGTGGTCTTCAACAGCGTCTGGCTGGCCGCCTTCGGCTCGCCGGTGGCCCGGCGCTGCGGCGCGTGGCGCTACGGGGCGATCGCCCTGGCGGGCACCGCGGCCGGCGGCGTGCTGCACGTGCTGATCGATCCCTTGAGCGCGGGGCCGCTGGTCGGCGCCTCGGCGGGGATCTCGGCCCTGATGGCCGCCGCCGCCCGCTTCGTTTTCCAGCCCCCCGCCTCCGGCTACGAGGGGCCGCCCTGGCAATTGCCGCCGCGTCGGCCTGTCGAGACGATCCCCGAGCTTCTGCGCAACCGGACGGCGGTCGCATTCCTGGCGATCTGGCTCGTCACCAACCTGCTCTTCGGCCTCGTCAGCGTGCCGCTCGTCGCCGAGAACGCCGCCATCGCGTGGGATGCCCACCTCGGCGGCTTTATCGCGGGTTTCCTGCTTTTCCCGCTGCTGGATCCGCGCGACCGGGTCCGGCGCTGAACACCTTGCCAACACGACGGTTCGGTCACACACTCGCCACAATGTGAACGAGCCGGGGTCTACCCGGACGACAGCGCAACGCGGGCGCCGCGGGCTGACGACGCATCAGACGCGTCACAAGGGAGAGAGCCATGAATGTCGCACGCATCCTCGCCGAGAAGGGCACTTCCGTCGTCACCGTGAGCCCCGACAAGACCCTCGAGGACGTGATCCAGATCCTGGCCGAGAAGCGCATCGGCGCCCTCGTGGTCGCTCATGCCGACGGATCGGTGGCCGGCGTCATCTCCGAGCGCGACATCATGCGGGCGCTCGCCCAGCATGGGGGCGCGACCTTCGACGCGCCGGTCTCGGCCCATATGACGACCGCGGTCACGACCTGCGGCAAGAGCACCTCGATCGAGGAGGTGATGGAGCTGATGACCAAGGGCCGCTTCCGCCATGTGCCGGTCTGCGAGGGCGGCCGCCTCGTCGGCCTGATCTCGATCGGCGACGTGGTCGCGCGCAAGATCGCCAGCGTCGAAGCCGAGCATCAGGCCCTGCGCGACTACATCACGACGGCCTGAGCCGGCTTCGCTCCGCGAGGATCCGTGAGGCCCATGGGCCTCAGGCTTTCGCGGGATCGAGGGTGACGTGCCAGAGGTCGGTGTCGGCCGCGTCCTTGAGTGTCACGGTCATCTGCTCGGTGGCGCCGTCGACCGCGACGTGGCCGAAGAACTGGTAGCCGGCTGCCGGAGACAGGTTCACCTGTCCCTTGTCGGGCGCCTTCACGTAGCGCAGCTGCGGCCCGAACGTGTTGTCCAGGGCGTTGGGGCCGAAGGTGCCCGCGTGAAGCGGCCCGGAGACGAACTCCCAGAACGGGTCGAAATCCTGGAACTGCGCCTTGTTCGGGTCGTAGTAGTGGGCGGCCGTGTAATGCACGTCGGCCGTCAGCCAGACCGTGTTGCGGATGTTCGCGCGCTTGATGAACCGCAGCAGGTCGGCGATCTCCAACTCGCGCCCGAGCGGCGGCCCGTCGCCCTGCGCTACCGCCTCCGAGCCGAAGTTGCGGTCGGTGTCGTAGGTCACCACGAGGCCCAGGGGCATGTCGGCTGCGATGACCTTCCAGGTCGCCCGTGAATCGGCAAGCGCCTGCTTCAGCCAGGCGAGCTGCTGGGGCCCGAGAAAGTAGGAATCGGGGCCGTAGGCCGTCTGCCGGTTCTCGCCGTTCGGGCCGCGGTAAGAGCGCATGTCGAGCATGAACACGTCGACCAGGGGCCCGTAGGCGATCTTGCGATAGACGCGGCCGGGCTCGGCCGGCTCGAATCGCATCGGCATGTATTCGTGGAAGGCGCGGGACGCGCGCAGCTGCAGGGCCAGCACGTTCGGGTCGGTGTATTTCTTCTTCAGGTGCTCGGCCCGGGTGAGCGGCTCGCCCGGCCACCAGTTGTTGGTGACCTCGTGGTCGTCCCACTGCGCAAGGATCGGCACGGCGGCGTTCATAGCCAGCACGTTCTTGTCGGTGAGGTTGTACTTGTGGCGGCCCCGGAACTCGGCGAGCGTCTCGGCGGGCTTCGACACCTCCTCGGTGACACGGTTGCGCCACAGGCTGCCGTCCGGCAGCTTCACCTCGGCCTGGATCGGCCCGTCGGCGTAGATCGTGTCGCCGGAATGGATGAAGAAGTCCGGCCGGTTCCTCAGGATCGCGGAGTAGATCGTCATGCCGCCGCGGGCCTCGTCGATGCCCCAGCCCTGGCCGACGGTGTCGCCCGACCAGCAGAACGAGACTGATCGCCGGTCCGCCGGCGCCGTGCGGAACCGCCCGACCTCACCCGGTCCGACGATCGTGGGTGCGGCGACGTCCTGGAGCCTGACCCGGTAGAACACGTCCTGTCCCGGTGGCAGCCCGGTCAGCGCCACCTTCACGGTGCCGTCGGTCTCGGGGAGCGCATCGGCGAAGACCCCCCCGCGGATCTCGGAGAAGCTCTCGGTGGTCGCCCACTCGATGATCGCCCGCGCCGGCCGGTCCGAGCGCGCCCAGACCACCGCCGAATCGGTACCGACGTCGCCGGACTGGAGTCCGTGGGTGAGCATCGGCCGATCGGCGGCCCGGCTCAGGCCGGGGCGGGCGAGGCCGGTCGCAATCCCGACGAGGCTCGCACCCCCGGAGAGAAGGATCTGGCGGCGGCTCGCATACATTGGAAGTCCTCAAACCTGTTGAGGCCTCCATCGCAAGTGGTCGCGACAGCCGCGTGACATCCTACGCGCGCGCGGCGGCACCTTTCAGGACGGCGCGGATCCGGGGCAGGGCCGCCCGGGCGGCCCTGTGCCCGATGGCGATGCCTTCGGCCGCCTTGTGGAAGTCGAACAGGCCGAAATCCGCCACGTCCGGGCCGATGGCCACGTCCGGCGGGTCGCGCTCCAGCCGCGCCCGGGAGATCCGGTCCTGCGTGATGTTGAATGCGCCGAGCACCACCCGGGCGATGCCGGGAACGGGAATTTCGGGCTCGGCGCGGTCGAAGCCCGGCAGGCGCCCGCGTACCACCTGGAAGAGGCTGCGGCGCGGGACCGGCGCGGGCGCCTCATGGACGACCGGGCCGCCCGTGTCGCCATTGAGGTTCACGCAGATCACGAGATCGGCCCCGAGCGCCCGGGCGAGCGCCACCGGCACCGGGTTGACCAGCGTCCCGTCCATCAGCACGCGCCCCTCGTAGGTCACCGGGGGAAACAGGCCGGGGATCGCGTAGGAGGCGCGCACCGCCTCGACCGCCGGGCCCTCGATCAGGCTCACCTCCTGGCCGCTGCCGAACTCGGTGGCGACGCAGCCGAAGCGGATCGGCAGGTCCTCAATCCGGCGCGCGCCGAGATCGGCGAACAGCCGCTTGCGCAGGCGGTTGCCGGCGATCAGGCCGGAGCCCGGCAGGCGCGGATCGATCAGCCCGACCACCCGGCGCTTGGTCAGCGCCCGGGCGAAAGTTTCCAGGCGGTCGAGGCGCCCGGCGGCATAGCAGGCGCCGACCACGGCGCCGATGGAGCAGCCCGCCACCACGGTCGGATGGATCGCGGCCTCTTCCAGCGCCCGGATCACCCCGATATGCGCCCAGCCTCTGGCCGATCCGCCGCCCAGCGCGAGCCCGACCCGTGGGCCGGTACTGGGCACCGGCCGGACCGGCTCGACGGTCCCGGGACGGAAATGGGGCACGGCCTGACCATCTTGCCGCTTCGCGGCAAGAGTCGGGCTCATGGGCTGGCAGCCTTCAGGGCGACGCCGCCCTCCGCGGACCGGACCACGCTGCGGTAGAAGCAGGCCCGCCGGCCGGTGTGGCAGCAGCCCCCGTCGCCATCGACCTCCACGCGGATCAGCAGCGCGTCTTGGTCGCAATCGACCCGCATCTCGACGATGCGCTGGATCTGGCCGCTGGTCGCGCCCTTGTGCCAGAGTTCCTGCCGGGAGCGCGACCAGTACCAAGCCTCCCCGGTCTCGATCGTGCGCGCCAGCGATTCGGCGTTCATGTGGGCGAGCATCAGCACCCGCCCGTCATGGGCGTCGACCGCGATGCAGGCCACCAGCCCGTCCCGGTCGAATCGCGGGGTGAAGGCCGTGCCTTCTTCGAGCTCGGCGCGGGTGCCGGGGGGATCGAAAGCGCTGTCGCTCGCGGTCATGGCGCCGAAGGGAGGTCCCGGGAATCTGGCTGGAGGCTACGGGGCGAAGGTTACGGGGTTGAGACTACTTGCCGCCGCCGCGCACCAGGGTCAGGAAGCGGACCTGTTCGCTGGCGTCGTCCTTGAACACGCCGCGGAACTGGCTGGTGATGGTCGAGACCCCGGCCTTCTGCACCCCGCGCATCGCCATGCAGAGATGCTCGGCCTCCACCATCACGGCGACGCCGCGGGGCTTGAGGATGCTCTCGATCACGTCGGCGATCTGGGCGGTCATGGTCTCCTGCGTCTGGAGGCGGCGCGCGAAGGTGTCGACCACCCGGGCGAGCTTCGAGAGCCCGACGACGCCGCGGGTTGGGTAATAGGCGATGTGCGCGAGGCCCATGAACGGCACCATGTGGTGCTCGCAATGGGAGTAGAATGGGATGTCGCGCACCAGCACGATATCCGAGTAGCCCTCGACCTCCTCGAAGACGCGGGCCAGCAGGGCCTCGGCGTCCATCACGTATCCGGCAAACAGCTGCTCGTAGGCCTTTGCGACCCGGGCCGGGGTGTCGCGCAGACCCTCGCGGGCAGGATCGTCGCCGGCCCAGCGCAGGAGGGTGCGCACGGCGGCCTCGGCCTCGGCGCGGCTCGGCCGGCCGGTTTCGATGCCCTCCGGCACGCGTGTGGCGGAGGCCGGCTCCGGTGCGACCTCGAGCGGCACGGGATGGCCGTTGCCGACCGGACGGTTGTCGTCGCGCATGCCCGTCAGACCTTGCCCCAGACCCTGCCCATCGACACCGTTCCGGTGCAAATCGTGCCCATCGCTGCGGTAGGACAATGATTTAAGCGCGGCATCCATGGCATCTCCGGCCCGCGCCACACGGGACTTCATCGTGGTGCTGTCAGGCTTGGCGTACATCGTCGGATCGCGTCGGGCTTGGAGGGATGATCCCGGGCTCGAACGGATTCGAGCCGGCGCCCCGGTTGGACTGAGCCTAGGGAACTACCTTGGCCGTGGGCGCGACCCTGGTCGATCGGTCGCCTCCTCGCGAAGCGACCGTGTGTGGCCTATATCATTGTTCGCGAGGCAACACGCAATGCGCGCGCCGCGCGGCAGATTCCCGATGGGCATAATCCGGAGGGGAAGTGCGCACCCGGCCGAGGACCTGATGCTCGACGACATCTACAACCGCCGTATCCTCGAACTTGCCGCCGACATCCCCCGGCTGGGCCGCTTGGCCCATCCCGATGCCAGCGCCACCGCCCATTCGCGCCTCTGCGGTTCGACCGTGACGGTCGATCTCGTGCTCGGCGATGACGGCCGCGTCGCCGACTTCGCCCAGGAGGTGCGGGCCTGCGCGCTCGGCCAAGCCTCCTCGTCGCTGATGGGCCGATACGTGGTCGGCGCCTCGGAAGAGGAACTGCGCGGCGTCCGTGAGACCATGCGGGCGATGCTCAAGGAGAACGGCCCGGCGCCCGGCGGGGCCTGGGCGGACCTCGCGGTTCTGGAGCCGGTCCGGGACTTCAAGGCGCGCCATGCCTCGACGTTGCTGACCTTCGACGCGGTGGTCGACGCCCTCGACCAGATCGCGGCCAAGCGGCAGGCCGCTTAGGCTTTTGATCGATCGCGGGTCTCCGACGCGAAACCGCGAGGCACTTGTGCGGAACCTGCTCGGGGACATGATCCGGTACGCCGCTCACTTGGCGATCCGCACCTACCAGCTGACCCTGTCGGGGCTGATCGGTCGCCAGTGCCGCCACTGGCCGAGCTGCTCGGAATACACCGATGCAGCCATAACCCGGCACGGGTTCTGGCCGGGCGCCTGGATGGGGTTCTCACGGATCTGCCGCTGCGGGCCCTTCGGCACGCACGGCATCGATCTCGTGCCGGAACGGCTGCCGGACGGGGCGACCTGGTACCGCCCCTGGCGCTACGCCCGTTGGCGTGGCGTCGAGGCACCGCCGTCACCATTCGCCTGCGAGGCTGTGGCCGAAGGACCCGGCGATGGAATGCAGCCGCGCCAGACGCCTTGATCCTGGATCGCCGGGCGCGCTTATTTCCCGTGAAATAGGCATAGCGCAACTTCGCCGAGGTGGTCGTCGGCGCGGCGTGAGAAGACGCGCTGGCGGAGCGAGCCGTGCGACGCTCTGCGGCTCTCGGATCTTCAAATCCCCGGCAAACAGGTTCTCGCCGGGCCTTTCCGGCTCGGTCCGTGCGATTCGGGATCGAAGATCCCGCAAGGGGCCTGCAGAGGCCGTCGCCGCGCCTCATCCTGAACCTTCCAACGATTCGGGCTGCGCGACCTGCCGGAACGGCCGCGACCATCGCGGGCTCGGTTCTGCTGCCCGGATCGATCGCGCAGCGATCCGTCCGTTGACGCCCGCCGATCCCGCCGCGCCCGGGGGGCGGCAACCGAACACGCCGACCCCGGTTGTCCCTTCAGAGAGCCCGGCACGGCCGCGGCCTACCGACACTCAGAGCGCGTGAACCATGTCGACCGGATTCCGAGGCAAGACGCATATCGACATTTACGACCGGGCTGTGCGCGAGGAATGGGCGCAGCGCTTCGGCGTCAGCGAGGAGCGGCTGCGCAAGGCCGTCACCATCGTCGGGAGCCGGATCACCAGCGTTGCCGCCTATCTCGACAAGCCGGCCTCCTGATGCGGCCGACGGCGTCGGAAACCGGTCTCGGCCTTCACCCATCCCCGGAGCCCTTCGCTCCGGGGAACCAGCCTCGTCCTCCCCGGTCATCGACCGCGTGCGACGACAAATCACCGAACATCCCGACACGGACGCCGGACGCGATTCCGTTCGAGCAGATCCGTGAGCGCGCCTACGAGCTTTGGGAGCGCAATCACCGCCCGGAAGGGTTCGAGATCGAGTTCTGGCTGTTGGCCGAGCGGGAGCTACGCAAGGAGCGCGACCGCAGGAAGGCCGCCGACGGACTGACGTCCCAAGCCAACCCCAGGACGACATAACGCCCCCCGGTTGCTGGGGAGGCCTTCGCGCGGCGCGCAGTGCGGCCGAGCGGTGCGCATGCGGACCCAGCCGGACAGTGGCCGGACCAAGCGTTGCGCTGACGCTCGTCGCGGCCTCGGTCGCCGGCGCAGCCCAGCCGAGATCCGGCCGGCATTCGAGAGGCATCCCCGGAGATCCGGCCAGCGCGTGCGACGAGGTCGCCCGCGTAACCCGAATCGGCTTGGTCGACGCTAGAACCCGACCTTCAGGCCGCGGCGGCCGACTGCGCTTCGGCCAGGGCCGCCTCGAAGGCGACGAAGGCCGCGGTGGCCTCGTCCCAGGCGTGGGCGCGGACATGGCGGGCCAACGCCGCGGCTTGCTCCCGGGCCTGCGTCAGTGCCGACTCCACGGCGGCCGGACGGGCCGGATTGGCAGGAATGCCCACCGGGGGCGTATCCACGGACCGCATTCCGACCAGGGTCGCCGCCATGGCACGGCGCCAAGCGGCGCAGTCCGCCGGGATGCGGGCGATCCGCAACTCCGCCTCGGCTCCGGTCTGCCGGTCGAGCAGGTCGCGGCCGAGCTCCTCGATCCGGTCGAGCTGGCCCAGCGCATCGCCGATCTCCCGGCGGGACTTGTCGGTGCCTTCCGCGATGCGGCCCACACTCCGGGCGATCTCCCCGGTGGCCTGGATCTGCTGGCTCATGATCTCGGAGGCATCGCGCATCTGCGCCGCCACGGTGGCGACGGCGCCGCTCTCCGCCTCGACCCGGAGGTTGGCCCGCTCCATGGCGGCGGCGCCGGTCTCGACCGCGCTGCGGCTGCGCGTGACCGCCGCCTGCATCGCAGCCATCTCCTCGCGCAGGCTTCCCAGCCGGGCGCGGATCTCGTCAGTCGCCTTCGCGGTCTGGGCGGACAGGACCTTCACCTCGGCGGCCACCACCGCGAAGCCGCGTCCGGCCTCGCCGGCCCGAGCCGCCTCGATGGTGGCGTTCAGCGCCAGAAGGTTGGTCTGCGCCGAGATCGCCGCGATGGTGCCGGCCATCTCCTCGATCCGCAGGGCCGCCGCCGAGAAGCTGTCGAGCCGGCTGCCGATCTCCTCGGTGCCCTGCTCGATCCCGCGCATACCCTCGGCCGCGCGCTGGAGGTCGCCGACGCAGGTGGCGATGCCGGAGCGGGCCGTCTCGGCCGTCTCGGCCGCGGACGACGACCGGGCGGCGATCTCGCTGGTGGTGGCGGCGAGTTCCTCGCTGGCCGCCGCGATCAGGCGCGCCTGCTCGGCGGTGCCGGCGGCATCGTTCGTAAGCCAGCCGATCGAGGTGCCGGCATCCGAGGCTGCGGCCGACAGGCGCGCCTGGAGGGTCAGAAATTCGCGGTCCAGAGGAGGAACGGACGCGCCCGGCAGGGCCGGCTCCGCGGGCACCATGACGGGCGGTTCAGCCGGACTGAAGGCCGTGACCGCGGCCCCAACCATCTCCGGGTTCGGGCGCTTGCGGCGCAAACTGAACATGCGGGACTCCTCCGAGCGACGATTCGGGAGCTTTATTCGCATGGAATCTTCAACCGAAGATGAAGGATAAACCCAATCCTACTTCAGCTGCGAGACTGTCAGCGCTTGCGGGCCGTGCTCCTGCGCCGGACGCCGCCGATGCGTCGGAGGGCATAGCGCAGGGCGCTCCCGGACGAAACCGTCCGCGAGCGCCGCTGCTTCTCACTCGCCCGTCAGGGCAGCCTTGGTGCGGGACCACCAGCCGGCGCGCTTCGGCCGATCCGGATCGGAGGGGGGCGTCAGCACCACCGCCACGGGCTCGGGCGGTGGTGCAGCCACTGCGGTCGCCACCTCGAGTCCGGCTGCCGCCTCGGCGGGGGCGTCGGCCGGCTGCGCGACGTCCGGTGCGGCCGCAACCGTCAGCTCGACGGCGGTCTCCCTCCGGGGCGTCGACGGTGCGGCCTCGACCGCCTCCGCCACGGCCTGCGCGCTCACCGGCTCCTCGGCCGACAGGGCGACCGCATCGGGTTCCGCCTCGGCGGAGCCCTCCGCTTCGCCCGACTCGCGCGTGCGGCCCTCCGCGCGCCCGCGACCGCCCCGGCGTCCGCGGCGACGGCGGCGTCCGCCGTCTTCCTCGGTCCGGGCAGCCTCGTCTGGGCCGGCGACGGTCTCGTCGGACTCGGCGGCTACGGGGGCTTCCGCGGGCTCACCGGCATCGGACATGCCCTCGGCACCGCGCTCCTCGTCTTGGTCGTCAGCGTCCCGATTCTCGCCGTCCAAGCGGCCTTCCTCGGATTGGCCGTCCTCGGCGCGACCATCCTGGCGGCCGCCGCGACGACGACGACGGCGGCGGCGGCGGCGGCCGTCGCCTTCCTCGCGCGCCTCGGCGCCGCCTTCCTCGGCCTCGCCCTCGGCTTCCACCTCGGCCTCGTCGCCCTCTTCGGTCTCGTCTTCGTCCTCGAACTCCATCGCGGGCGAGATCGCCTGTGCGCGCACGCCCGTCACCGGGCCTTCCGCGCGCTGGGCCGGCTCGCCGCGGTCGAGTTGGAATGCGGCGGTGACCGCCAGCCGCTCATCGGCCGCGATCGTGATGGTGACGCCGAAGCGCAGCTCCAGCTCGCGCAGGTGCCCGCGCTTCTGGTTGAGGATGTACAGCGCCACCTCGGTGCGGGTGCGCAGGATCAGGTTGTGGGAGGCCGACTTGAGCAGCGCCTCCTCGATGGAGCGCAGGATGTGCAGCGCCACCGAGGCGGTGGCGCGCACGTAGCCCGAGCCGCCGCAATGGACGCACGGGATCGAGGAGGATTCGAGCACGCCGGTGCGGATGCGCTGACGGCTCATCTCCAGGAGGCCGAAGGGGGAGATCCGGCCCACCTGGATGCGGGCGCGGTCGTTCTTCAGGCACTCGTTGAGCTTCTTCTCGACAGCGCGGTTGTTGCGCTTCTCCTCCATGTCGATGAAGTCGATGACGATCAGGCCCGCGAGGTCGCGCAGGCGCAGCTGGCGGGCGACCTCCTCGGCCGCCTCCATGTTCGTCTTGAGCGCGGTGTCTTCGATGTCGTGCTCGCGGGTGGCACGACCGGAGTTTACGTCGATCGAGACCAGCGCCTCGGTCGGGTTGATCACGAGGTAGCCACCGGACTTCAGCGAGACATGGGTGGAGAACATCGCGTCGAGCTGCTGCTCGACGCCGTAGCGGGCGAAGATCGGCGTCGGGTCACGATAGGGCTTCACGACCTTGGACTGGCCGGGCATCAGCATCCGCATGAAGTCCTTGGCCTCGGCATAGGCCTCCTCGCCGGAGACCAGCACCTCGTCGAGGTCCTTGTTGTACAGGTCGCGGATGGCGCGCTTGATCAGTGAGCCCTCCTCGTAGACGAGCGCCGGCGCCATCGAGGTCAGGGTCAGCTCGCGGACCGACTCCCACAGGCGCATCAGGTACTCGAAGTCGCGGGCGATCTCGGGCTTGGAGCGCGAGGCGCCGGCGGTGCGCAGGATCACGCCCATGCCGTCCGGCACCTCCAGGTCCTGAACGACCTCCTTCAGGCGCTTGCGGTCCGCGGCCGAAGTGATCTTGCGGGAGATCCCGCCGCCGCGGCCGGTGTTGGGCATCAGCACCGAGTAGCGGCCGGCGAGCGACAGGTAGGTCGTGAGCGCAGCGCCCTTCGTGCCGCGCTCCTCTTTGACCACCTGCACCAAGATGATCTGGCGGCGCTTGATCACCTCCTGGATCTTGTAGTGGCGGCGGTAGTGGCGGGGCCGCTCGGGGATCTCCGCGAGGGCGTCGCCGTTGCCGCCGACCTGAGCGATCCTGGGCTCGGCGTCGGGATCGTCGGAATCCTCGTCCGACTCGTCCTCGTCATCCTCCTCTGAATCGTCCTCGTCGTCCTCCTCGTCGGAATCCTCGTCCTCCGACTCCTCCTCATCGACCACATCGTCGGCCTCGCCCGTCGAGGACCCGCCCGGGCTCGAGGCCGCGGCGATGTCCTCGGCGACGGTCTCGGCCGGTGCGTCGGCCACGGTCAGCGCCTCGGCCACGGCGACCACGGTCTCGGGCTCGACCGTGCCGTCGTGCTCAGCGGGCGGCTCGGGCTGGGCCTCGGAGGGCGTGCTGGCGCCCTCGGCGTGCGCCGGGATGTCCCCGGCCTCGACCTCGGAAGCGAGGGCCTCCTGCACGGCCTCGGGGTTCTCGGCGAGGGCATCGGGCATTCCCGCCGCATCGGCTCCGGCCCCCTGCACCTCGTCGCGACCCTCGACCTGGAAGGACATCGAGCCCTGCAGGTGTTCTGAGTCCTGCGGGTGCTCTGACCCCTGCGAGGCCTCGGAGGCGTCTTCGACGCTCACGGTCTCATCGGAGCGGGTGCGGGCCTCGGCCCGGCGGCCGCGGGAGCGGCGCGGCGAACGGCGGCGTCGCTCCTCGCGCTCGCGGTGCTCCTCGGCATCGCGCGCCTCGTCCTCGAGCAGCGCCTGCCGGTCGGCGAGCGGGATCTGGTAATAGTCGGGGTGGATCTCGTTGAAGGCCAGGAAGCCGTGGCGGTTGCCGCCGTACTCGACGAACGCTGCCTGGAGCGACGGCTCCACCCGGGTGACCTTGGCGAGATAGATGTTGCCGCGCAGCTGCCGCCGGTTGGCGGCTTCGAAATCGAATTCCTCGACCCTAGACCCGTGGACCGTGACGACCCGGGTCTCCTCCGAGTGCATCGCGTCGATCAGCATTTTGTTGGCCATGTCGGACTCTCGGCATGGCGGCCGACGTCGTTCTCCGTGCCCGTGGTCCCGGCGGCGCCCCGTCCGACGTCAAACCTGTCGGGCGCGGTACCGGCCTCGTCGCCGAGGCGGCTGGGTTCGAGGGGAAATTGCCGTCAACCGCCGTTCGGCGCCCTGGGCGCCTGGGGTTGAACCTGGCCGGGAGGAGTGACGGACCGGTGCGACGCGTCTCTCGCGCCTCCGGGGCACGCGCAGCGCCATGCTGGGCCGTGCGTCCGTCCATCCTGGTCCCGACCTCGCGAAACAATCTCGGCCGGATGGGACCGGCCGTGAATTCCTGGGTGCGGCGGAGGATCTCCACCGCGTCGTTCGACACCTGCCCGATCGGCAAAGACACCCGTCGTCGCCAGACGGGCCGAAACGGCCCGTCGCGACGCCGCGCCCGGTTTCTCGAAGGAACTCGGCCGCGTCCGCGGGCCGTTGCGATGGCCGGCGGGACCGGAGAAGGGTCGATATCATTACAGACCGCCGCCGGGATTTGGCAAGGGTCAAGAGCGGGACGATGTCACGGGATCGTCACGGCGACCGTGCGCCGGCGTGGCGCATCGCGGTCGATCGGAGCGGACATCCGCCCCGGATCCTATTCCGCTGCCTCGAGCCGCGGCGCCACTCCGGCGAGCGCGGCCGGCTTGGGCCCGCCGGTCGCCCAATCCAGCAGCTCCACCGTATGCACGATCGGGATCCCGGTGCCTTTCCCGATCTGCGTGGCGCAGCCGATATTGCCGGTGGCGATCACATCTGGGCGAACGCGCTCGATGTTGGCGACCTTGCGGGCGCGCAGCTTCGCCGCCAGCTCGGGTTGCAGGATGTTGTAGGTCCCGGCCGAGCCGCAGCAGATGTGCCCCTCCGGCACGTCCTTCACGGTGAACCCGGCGCGCTTGAGCAGCGCCTTCGGCTCGGTGCGGATGCCCTGTCCGTGCTGCATCGAGCAGGCGGAGTGGTAGGCCACCACGAGGTCGCTCTCGGTGGTCGCCGCGAGATCGAGCTGCGCCACGTACTCGGTGATGTCCTTGGCGAGGACCGAGACCCGTTGCGCCTTCTCGGCATAGGCCGGGTCGTCGCGGAACATGAAGCCGTAATCCTTGATCGTCGTGCCGCAGCCCGAGGCCGTGACCAGGATCGCATCGAGGCCCTTGGCGATCTCTGCGTCCCAGGCGTCGATGGTCTGCCGGGCATGGGCGTGGGCCGAGGCCTCCTTGCCCATGTGGTGGGTCAGTGCCCCGCAGCAGCCTTCCTCGGCGTGGACCACCTCGACCCCGTGGCGGTTGAGCAACCGGATCGCCGCCGCATTGAAATCCGGCCGCAGCACGCTCTGGGCACAGCCCCGCAGCAGGGCGACACGCTTGGCCGCCTGCCCGCTGCCCGATGGGAACCGGCCGGGCCGGTTCGTGGGCTCGCGGCCGGGCAGTCGCGCCGGGGCAAGGTCGAGCATCGCGGCGAGCGGGTTCCCCACCCGCGGCAGTCGCGCCACGAGCCCGCGGAACGGGGCGCCGAGCTTGGCGGCGATGAGCGCCAGCCGGAAGCGGTTCGGGTAGGGCAGCACCTGCGCCAGCAGGGCGCGCAGGAACCGGTCTCCGGCCGGGCGCGCGAAGGTCGCCTCGATATGCGCGCGGGCGTGGTCGACGAGATGCATGTAATGCACCCCCGACGGGCAGGTGGTCATGCAGGACAGGCACGAGAGACAGCGGTCGACGTGCTTGACCACCTCCTGTGAGGCGGGCTTGCCGCCCTCCAGCATGTCCTTGATCAGGTAGATCCGCCCGCGCGGAGAATCGAGCTCGTCACCGAGCAGCAGATAGGTCGGGCACGTCGCCGTGCAGAAGCCGCAATGCACGCAGGTCCGCAGGATCTTCTCCGACGCCGCCATGGCGGGGTCGGCGAGCTGGGCGATGTTGAAATTGGTCTGCACGATGCCTTCCTGCTGCTCTCCTCTCCACGCGGGGAGGGACCCGAACTCAAACCCCCGCGTACATCCGGCCCGGGTTCAGCACCCCGGCTGGATCGTGCGCCGCCTTGATCCCGGCGGTGATCCGCATCAGCGGTTCCGCCAGGGGCTGAAACACCGGCACCGCGGCCCGGACGGCATCGGGGGCCCGCACCAGCGTCGCGTGGCCGCCGTGACCCCGCACTGCGGCGCGCACAATAGCGGTGCCGGCATCGCCGGCCGACCCGGTGGCGAGCCAGATCAGGCCGCCGCCCCAATCGTAGAACCAGCGGGCGTCGCGCTGGGCCGCGATCGCCGCCACCAGAGCCGGGCCATGGGTGGGCGCCGTCGAGATCCGCCACAGGGCGGCCTCCCGGGGTTCCGCGAGCGTGGCAGCGTCGCGCACCGAGCGCCACAGGGCGGCGCCGGCCTCGCCCTCCAGGATCTCGGGGGCGCCGTAGCGCTTGAGCAGGCGGCGCAGCTCGCCGGTCCGGTAGTCGACCGATTCCGAAAACCCTTCGAGCCGCATCAGCGTCCGCGCCTCGGGGGCGCCGATCCCGGCCGGCAGGTGCGCCGCGCCGGTGAGCTCGAAGGGCGAGCCCAGTGCCGCCGCCAGGGCCGCGACCGCGCGGGCATCGTCGAGGCCGACAAACACCAGGGTGGCGACGCGCTCGCAGGCTGGCAGCACCTTGAAGGTGACCTCGGTGAGCAGCCCGAGGGTGCCGTGGGCGCCGGCCATGAGCTTCACGAGGTCGAGCCCGGTGACGTTCTTCATCACCCGGCCGCCCGACTTGATCGCCTCGCCGCGCCCGTTGACGAATCGCACGCCGATCAGACTGTCGCGGGCCGCCCCGGCATTGATCCGGCGGGGCCCCGCATTGTTGATCGCCGCCACCGCCCCGAGGGTCGGCGCACCGGTGGTGCCGTAGAGGCCGCGCAGGTCGATCGGCTCGAAAGGCAGCATCTGGTTGCGCGAGGCGAGCAGCGCCTCGACCTCGGCGAGCGGCGTGCCCGCCCGGGCCGCCACCACCATCTCGGCGGGCTCGTACAGCGTGATGCCGGACAGGCCCTTCGCCGACAGCGTCGCAGTGTCCTGCGCGGGCCGGCCGAGGCCCGCCGCCGTGCCGCCGCCGGCGAGTCGCAGGCGCTCGCCGCGCCCGGCGGCCGCCCGCACGATGTCCTCGGCCTCCGCCTCGCTGCCGGGCTCGTAGCCGCCCATCGTCTCCGCCCCGGTTCTTTTTGGATCCATTCCAGGACGGGTGTCGCCGGAACGGGCGGAGGATTCAAGCGGAGGTGGCGTCGCGGGCTTGCAGGAGCGCGCAAGATGAAAACGTAGCCCTTGATCCGCCTACTCCGCGACCATCGTCCGCGCTGGGCGCAGGCGCGCCAGGACCTGCCGGCGCAGGCCGGCGATGTCGAAGATCCAGACCAGCGCCCCGTACAGGGCCATCCCGGCTGGAACCAGGACCGCCAGTGCGGCGGCGGGCGGCAACTGCCGGAACGGCGCGAGCGCGAGGCCCATCGCCGCGCAGGCGAGCGCCGCAGCGCCGATCTGGCCCCAGGGCAGCACGATCCGCTGCGGACCCGTGAGCGCACGCCAGCCGAGCCAGAGCCCTGCTGCGGCGAGCCCCAGGGTCTGGGCCAGCGCGACGCCCATCCCGCCCATCCGGTCGGGCAGCAACAGGAGGCCGGCGCCGTTGACTGCGAGCCCGACCAGGGCGGCGGCGATCACCGGGAACGTCCGGCGGCGGATCTGGAAGACCGGGTTGAGGGCGTAGAACATCATGGCGAGGCAGAACAGGCCAGGCATCAGCGCGACGCTGTAGCTCTCGAACGGGCCGCGATAGGCATCGGGCACCACCAGCCCCTGGAGGGCCGGCAGCACCGCCCAGAACCCGACCGCGCAGGGCGCCAGCAGCGCGAACACGGTGCCGGCATTCTCGGCCACCTGGGCCTCGGCGGCCGCGCGGCCGTGCAGCTCCTCGGCCTGGACGGCGAACTGGAACAGCAGCAGGTCGAGCGCGGTGCCGAGCGTCATCAGCGATCGCGAGGTGACGTCGGCCGCGAGCGCGAAGTACCCGGCCTCCGCGAAACCCGCATGGCCGGCGATGGCGCCCCGGTTCACGAAGGCCAGGCACTGGTAGGCGGTGTTGGCCGCGATGAGCGGCAGACCGTAGCGGGCGAAGACCCGCCAGGTCTCGGTCAGGCGCGGCCGCTCGAACGGGGTCCGGGGATCGCGCAGCGGGTGCCGCAGCAGGAACACCGCGGCGAACTGGCTCAGGCCCGCCGCCGCCAACACCCAGGCCGGCTGCGGCAGCCACCATGCAGCCGCAGCCATCATGGCGAAGGACAGGAGGTTCTTCACCGCGACGAGCCCGAGATAGAGTCTTCCGTCGAACCGGGCCCGGGCCAAAGCCGCGTGGTAGTCGAACACCCCGATGCCCAGGGCCGCGAGGCCCGTGCCGCACAAGACCGCCTCGCGCCCGGCTGCGCCGCCGGCGAAGCCGAAGGCCCCGCACAGGGCGGCGGCACACAGCAACAGCAGGCCGATACGCAGGTAGGCCCGGTCGAGCCCGTGCCGGATCCAGGGCTCGTCGACGCGCACGCGCCCGGAGTAGAACCGCGTCGCCGAGAGCCGCAGCCACTCGAAAAGGACCGTGTTCAGCACGATCGCCCCGGTGGTCGCCAGCGCGAACCGGCCGAAATCCGCCGGCCCGAGCAGCTTAGCGATCAGCAGGCCGAGGACGAAGTTGAGCCCCGCATTGAGGACGAAGGCGGCGATCACTGCCATGGACGGCGTCTCATGCGCGGCGGTCTCTCCGGGGCGGCCTCAGCGATGTAGCGTGTGACCCGTAAAACTCCCCTAACTGGGCGGGAGCGGGGCGAGGGGCGAAGGCCCCCTACAACCCTCGCTCGTAGCGCCAAGCTTCCATTCCGTCTTCATAATAGGCGGGCCGTACGGCGAAGCGGGTGTAGCCCCGGCGTTCGTAAAGGCGGATGCCGGCACCGTTATCGGCCCGGACCTCGAGGCGCAGGCGGTCGCAGCCGTGGGCGCGGGCCCGGGCCTCCGCGGCGTCGAGGAGCCTGCCGCCGATCCCCAGGCCGCCGCGGTTGGGCGCCACCGCGATCGAGGCGAGGCGGGCGATCCGGCTGCCGCGGCGGCGCTCCAGCACCGCCGCGCCGACGAGCACCGGCCCCAGATCCCCGTTCGGCGCCTCGAGCAGTGCCGCCAGCACATCCATGCTGGGGGAGCGGATCGCGTGGCGGATCGCCCGGCGCTCGGCGCGGTCGGTCGCGAAGGCGGCGTGCTCCAGGGCGATCAGGGCGTCGAGATCGTCGTGGCAGGCCGTGCGGATCACCGGCTCCGGGAGCCCTTCGCCGCGCGGGTCGCGCAGGGGCGCGCTCACGCCCGGGCCGTCGCGCTGGATCTGTTCGGCCCGGCCATCGTTCACCCGCCTGAGAACATCGCTCCGCCGGTCAGATGCCCGCTTCCGCCCCGCTTGGGAAGCCCGGGCGCGGCCGCCGCCGCGCCCGGGATGCGGCGTTTTTGCAACGATGTCGGCGAGGTGTGGATTTAGGGCGGAAATACGGGTCGACCGGCGTCACATCCACTTGTCGGGACGGGGCGATCTCCGTATATGCGCCGTGCCCAATTTCGCACGTGCCTGTGGCCGCGTGCCGGTTGGTGGGCATCCGGTCAACTGCCGGACAGCCGCCAGGGGTCTTAAAGGATCGATGGTCGCAAGGGTGGATCCCTACGGCCGGCATCCAGGTGGCAACACCGGACCCCGACAACAACCGGCAGCCGGAGGCGAAACCGGCGAACCCCGCTCTCCACGGGGGACGCAGCTTAAAGCAACGACGAACGGGCTTTTTTGGTCTCGTCGGCCCTCCACAGGCCGGCACCGAAGAGGCTTGTTTCTCTTTGCCCGGCGTGCGGTGGGGGTCCTCCCTTCCAATCCACGGCAGCTTCCGGGTGCTCTGCGCCCGCTCGGTGACACGCGTCTCCAAAGCGCGTGGGTCCGCGCGACGCATCGCCCCCTGACGCCGGCGGCCTGTCCAGGCCGTCACCTTCGACAGCGCGCCCCGCGTAGGGCGCTCGCGAACCCGTGCCGGGAGCAGACTATGACCGATCGCATCCGTGACTTCCTGCGCGTGCGCCGCGACCTCGGTCAGGACGAGGGGCCCGTAATGGTCCTCGACCTCGATGTCGTGCGCGAGAACTACACCGCCTTCGCGCGTGCCCTGCCGGATACCCGCGTGTTCTACGCCGTGAAGGCCAACCCGGCCCCCGAGGTGCTGCGGCTGCTCGCCGAGATGGGATCGTGCTTCGACACCGCCTCGGTGGCCGAGATGGAGATGGCGCTGGCCGCCGGCGCCACCGCCGACCGGATCTCATTCGGCAACACCATCAAGAAGGAGCGCTGCATCGGCCGCGCCCTGAAGCTCGGCATCCGACTTTTCGCGGTGGATTGCCAAGCCGAGGTCGAGAAGATCGCCCGGGCCGCCGAAGCCGTGGCGGTGGCGGCCTCCGAGGTGCGGGTGTTCTGCCGCATCCTGTGCGATGGCGCCGGCGCCGACTGGCCGCTGTCGCGCAAGTTCGGCTGCGTGCCCGAGATGGCCGCGGACGTGCTGGAGCATGCCCACCGGCAGGGTCTCGAGGCCTACGGCATCTCGTTCCATGTCGGGTCGCAGCAGGGCAACACCGAGGCCTGGGACGGGGCGCTGGCCTCCGCGGCGGGGATCTTCCGAGAGTGTGCCGAGCGGGGCATCGGCCTGTCGATGGTCAACCTCGGCGGGGGCTTCCCGACCCAGTACCTCAAGGCGGTGCCGGGCGTGGAGAGCTACGGCGAGGCGATCTTCCGCGGCCTGACCAAGCATTTCGGCAACCGGATCCCGGAGACGATCATCGAGCCGGGCCGCGGCATGGTCGGCAATGCCGGCCTGATCGAAGCGGAGGTCGTGCTGGTGTCGAAGAAGTCCGCGGCCGAGGACGAGGTGCGCTGGGTCTATCTCGACATCGGCAAGTTCGGCGGCCTCGCAGAGACGATGGACGAGTCGATCCGCTACCCGATCCGCACCGCGCGGGACGGGGACCGGACCGAGCCCTGCGTCATCGCCGGGCCGACCTGCGACTCGGTTGACGTGCTCTACGAGCGGCAGCTCTACCCGCTGCCGGTCTCGCTCTCGATCGGCGACAAGGTCCTGATCGAGGGCACGGGTGCCTACACCACGACCTATGCGGCGGTGGCCTTCAACGGTTTCCCGCCCCTCCAGCAGATCGTCATCTGATCGACCGTACGGCCCGGGCCGCCGCCCGAGCTTGGTCAGACACCGCCCCCGGCGGGTGGCCACGGGCCGCCCGCCGAGAAGACCTGTCGCTTCTCCCGCTCGCCGGCCCGGGGAGGGCACACCCATGATCGAGATCCGCGCGGAGCATATCCACGACGTTGGGGCGCGCGAGCGCCTGCTCGACGCCTGCTTTCCCGGCAATCGCCGCGCCAAGACCTCGGAGCGCCTGCGCGAGGGGCGGCTGCCTGCCCGCGGCCTCGCCTTCGCGGCCACCCGGGCGGGGCGCCTCGTCGGCACCCTGCGCCTGTGGCATGTCGAGGCCGGCCTCGCCCGGCCCGCCCTGCTGCTCGGGCCGCTTGCGGTCGATCCGGCGATCCAGGGTCAGGGGCTCGGTTCGGTGATGATGCAGGCCGCTCTCGGCCGCGCGGAATCCCTCGGCCATGGCGCGGTGCTGCTGGTGGGTGACGCGCCCTACTATACCCGCTTCGGGTTCGACCGTGCCCTGGCGGACGGCCTGACCCTGCCGGGGCCGTTCGAGCGCGCGCGCTTCCTCGGACTGGAGCTGCGCCCGGGAGCGCTCGCGGGCGTCGAGGGGATGGTCCGGGCGACCGGCCGCGCCGCGCCGGTCGAGGCCGTGAACGCCGAGGCGGGGGTCGCGCGACGACGCGCCGCCTGACCTCCCGCGACGGGACGGGTCCCGGTGAGCGCCGCGGGGCAGGGCTGCGGCCTCAGTGGACCGACTCGCCGTCTTCGCCCTTCGGTTCGGTGGGCACGACGGCCATCTTCTGCGCGATGGCCTGGCCGATCCGGAACAGGGCTTCCCGCAGGGGTGCCAGCGCCGCCTTGCCGCCATCCAGCTCGATCAGGCTGTGTGCGATCAACAGGTGATCGGCCACGAGGTCGAGGGTCGAGGCGGGAGTCGTCGAGGAGCGCGGCGGCGGCGGCACGAAGCGCCCGACGCTGCCCTGCGCCTGCGGCGTCTCGGCGGCGTCGGGCGCGATCTCGGTGATCGACCCGAGGAAGCCCAGGAAGGTGTGGTCGGGCGGCCCGTAGGAGGGCACCGCTCCGGCCGCCGCCCAGATGGGCGCGCCTCCCTCGCGGGACAGGCGGAGCCGGACCATGAACTCCGCTTGGGCCTGAGCCGCCTCCTTGATGACGGCCCTCAGGACCGCGCCGTCCTCGGCGTGGAGGCGCTCGAACCACCCCTTCCCGACGGCCTCCAGGCGATCCTGCCCCGTGAGGCCGCGCCATTCGGGGCTCACATAGGTCAAGGCCCCCGAGGCGTCGGTCATGAAAATCATCGGATGACCTCCGGAAGCGGAAGGCTGATCGATCCACGCAGTCCGCGGATCGCGAGCACGGGGTGCCCCGCCAATCGTGCTCGGCGTGGGCCTGTTCCGGACGTCGCGGGCCGGACGCGCGATTCCGGCGTACAAACGGGACGCGGACGCCCCGATCGTTCGCCCGTGGAGGCTCGAGACCGCATCCCGGGCATGCCGGAGATGCGCCGGAGGCGGCGAAGTTCACTCTCCTGGCCGGCATCGTGCATTGCGCCGGGCGGTCGCGATCCCGCATAGACGGGCTGCCGGCCTCCGGAGAAGGTTGCTCGACCGATGCAGATCGCCACGCCCTACCTGATGTTCCTGGGCGACGTGCCCGACACGCTGGCGGCCAAGACCGCCTACGGCATCAAGGACTGGCGCCCGGACTGGTGCATCGGCCAGATACGGCTGCCCGGCTGTGCCGCCGATCTCGGCATTCCCGACATGACCCTGGCCGAGGCCTTGGCCAAGGGCTGCCGGACCCTGGTGATCGGCGTCGTCAACGCCGGCGGCGTGCTGCCGGACCATTGGGTCAAGGAGATCGTGGCGGCGATCGAGGCCGGACTCGACGTGGCGAGCGGCCTGCACGTCAAGCTCGGCGCGGTCCCGGCCATCGCGGAGGCCGCGGCGCGGCGCGGCCGAAAGCTCCACGACGTGCGCCACACCGACGAACGCTTCCCTACCGGCAAGGGCACCAAGCGCACGGGCCGGCGCCTGCTCACCGTGGGCACCGACTGCTCGGTGGGCAAGAAGTACACCGTACTGGCGCTGGAGCGCGGGATGCGTGAGCGCGGCCTCGACGCGGATTTCTGCGCCACCGGCCAGACCGGCGTGTTCATCTCGGGCCGGGGCGTCGCCATCGACGCCGTGGTGGCCGACTTCATATCCGGTGCCGTCGAGGCGATCTCGCCCGACGCCGCCCCGAACCATTGGGACCTGATCGAGGGGCAGGGCTCGCTGTTCCACCCGTCCTTCGCGGGTGTCAGCCTCGGGCTCCTGCACGGCGCGCAGGCCGATGCCTTCGTGGTCTGCCACGAGCCCACCCGCACCACCATGCGCGGCGTGAAGCATCCGCTTCCGACCATCCGGCAGGTGATCGACCTCACCGTACAACTCGGAAGCCTGACCAACCCCGAGATCAAGCCGGTGGGCATCGCGGTGAACACGCAGGCGCTCGGCGAGGCCGAGGCGCTGGCGCTCCTCGACAGTCTCGCCGCCGAGCACGGCCTGCCTGCCACCGACCCGGTGCGCTTCGGCGTCGCCGGCTTGGTGGATCGGATCGTCGCCGACTTCCCGGGAGCCTGACATGGGCCGCCGCCTGAGTCTTTCGGTCGAACGCTTCCCCATCGCGGGCGCCTTCACGATCTCCCGCGGCAGCCGCACCGAGATCGCCGTGGTGGTGGCGACCATCGCGGATGAGACCGGGGTCGGGCGCGGCGAGTGCGTGCCTTATCCGCGCTACGGCGAGAGCGTCGAGAGCGTCGTCGCGCTGATCGAGGCGCAGGCCGGGGCGATCGGCGCCGGGATCGGCCGGGACGAATTGACGGAGCGGATGCCGGCGGGTGCGGCGCGCAATGCCCTCGATTGCGCCCTGTTCGACCTGGAAGCGAAGCTCCAGGGGCGCCGTGCCTGGGAGATCGCCGGGCTGTCGGCGCCGATGCCGGCGGTGACCGCCTACACGCTCAGCCTCGGCACCCCTACGAGCATGGGCGAGGCCGCCCGCACGGCGGCCCATCGCCCGCTCCTCAAGGTCAAGCTCGGCGGGGAAGGGGACCCGGAGCGGATCGCCGCCGTGCGGGCCGGCGCGCCGGACTCCCGGCTGATCGTCGACGCCAACGAGGCGTGGCGGCCGGAGACCGTCGAGGCCAACCTTGAAGCCTGCCTGAAGGCCGGCGTCGCGCTGATCGAGCAGCCGCTGCCCGCCGATGCCGACGCGCTGCTGGCCGAGATCGCCCATCCGGTCCCGGTCTGCGCCGACGAGAGCCTGCACGATCGCGCCGGCCTCGACGCCCTCGCCGGGCGCTACGATGCGATCAACATCAAGCTCGACAAGACCGGCGGCCTGACCGAGGCGGTGCTGCTCGCCCGCGAGGCCCGGGCCCGGGGCCTCTCCGTGATGGTCGGCTGCATGCTGGGCACCTCGCTCGGCATGGCGCCCGCGACGCTGCTCGCCGCCCAGGCCGACTTCGTCGACCTCGACGGGCCGCTGCTGCTCGCCCGCGACCGCGACCCGCCGCTGCATTACGATGGCAGCATCGTCCACCCGCCCGAGCCGGAGCTGTGGGGGTAGGGGGTGAGACGGATCGCGCGGGGACGGGATGATCGCTCTCGACCCAAGGCAATCCGTCAAGCCAACATGCCTGACGAATTCAGGTCTGAGAATTGTTTCTGGAGCAGGATTCGATCTCGCGAACGATAAAACATCAATAATTCAATCAAACGAGTAATATATTACTCCGCCAGATCCAGGAAATGCCGGCCCTGCCGGTCGTCGACCTCGACGATCCAGAGGTCGGAATCGAACCGGATCTCCTTTGTCAGGCGCTCTTCCGCGTCGAGCGGGGTGCCGCCCGTGACCAGGGCGGTGAAGCGGCGGCCACCGGTTTCCTCGGCCTCGAACAGAGCCTGGGGGGCGGGCCCGTAGAGGTCGGCGGTGCCGTCGAGGCGGTCGACCTTCACGAAGATCGCCCCGGCCTCCGGGGACCCGCGCCGCCGAAGGACCGCCGGGATGCCCTCGACACCGAGGCGGCGCAGGTGGGCCGAGACCCAGAAGTCTGAGCGCAGGCGCATGCGTGTCGAGCCTCCCGGAAGCGCATCCGAGATGCGCGAATCCGCCTGCCGTGGCAACTGGAACCACGCTCAAACAGACCGGATCGCGGATGCGCACGGGCTCCGGTCCGGTGGCAGTCATTGGGTATCTTCTCGATCCGCTGGCGAGCGCCAGTCGGAGGCGCTCATGGATCTATCGGGGGACGCGAGCCGATAGTCCTGCCCGAGAGGCCAGGCGACCCGGCGCGATCCCTGCAAGATCGTGATCCGCCGGCTGGGGGGAATCAGACCCGGTATACGACTGGATCGATAGGCCATGCGAAGTCTTGTCAGGGTAATGGCGGCCGACGAGGCAAGTCGATCTGCCGCTTCGTCCGCACCCAGTAATGGAAGGCTTGCTTGTGTTGCATTCCGGTAGCTAGGCCGCCGCTCTGCCTATGACGGCTGTCACGATGAGCTCAGCCGGGGGGGCGAGGTCCAGACGGTGGCCGCCGCCCCGAGCAGCCTTGTGAGCGGACCGATGCGTGGCTGCCAGGCCTTTTCGTCGAGCGGGGGTTTTGACGCCGGACGGCAGGACGCGTTTGCGAGATCTGCTCAGCCCTGGCCGGCGCGGGAGACCAGCGCGCGCAAGGTCCGGCCGGCGGCCTCGCCGGTCACCGGCAGTTTGGCACTGCGCTCGAACTTCTCGATCGCCGCCCGCGTGCCGGGACCCATCGCGCCGTCTGGCTTGACCGAATAGCCGAGCTTCGACAGGGCCCTTTGCGCCTGCAGGACCGGATCCGCATCCTTCTCGGGCTTCGCCGCCTTGGAGGCATCCTTGGAGGCGTCCTTGGGAGCCGGCTTCCCTGCGGCCCGCGGCGTCACCGAGGCGGTGGTCTCATCGGAGCGGATCAGCTCGCCGATCGGGTCCCGGGCGGCCTGCCTCGCCGGAGCGGGTGCCCGATCGGGATCGGGCCGCACCGGCTCCTTCGCGACATCCCGAATCGCCTCCTTCGGCGTCAGCCCCGCCTCGCGCTGGGGTGGCACCTTCTGGGCGGCGACCTTCGGCAGGATCGGCGCCGGATGACGCCCGGATTGATGGCCCAGCGCGTTGACGCAGATGAAGCCGGCCGCGCCCACAGCCAGGACGCTGCCGAGCACCGTTCCCGGGCTGTTGCGACACGAGGCACCCGTCGCCTTCAGCGCACCCATGAGTACGGCGCGCCAGTCGCCCTGGACGGCGGCGGCGCGCCGGGGCGCGGGACGGCGGGCGCGACTCGCCTCGTTCGGGACGGTGATCTCGCGGTAGCCTGACATCGTGTCTCCTTGTCGCGGATCGATGGCTCAGCCGGCGCGCCGCATGTCCGGCTCGGAGGCGGCACGCGGTGCGGCCGAGGCGGCGCTCGGCTCCGCGTCGAACAGGCCGAGCGGCAGGCGCACCACCGCCCGGCGCGGTGGGGCCGCACCGCGCACGGCCGTGCGGAGCGGGGCTGGGCCGGAGGCGGCGTCCGGCTTCCGGCAGACGCGGGGCAGCGTCACCGTCACGGCGGTGCCGGCATTCGGCGAACTCTCGATCAGCATCGTGCCCCCGTGCAGGCCGACGAGGCCCTGCACCACCGAGAGGCCGAGGCCGGTCCCCTCGTGCGCGCGCTTGTAGCCGCCGCTCCCGGCCTGGAAGAACGGGGTGCCGAGCTTGGGCAGATCACCCTCGGCAATCCCGACGCCGGTATCGGCCACGATGATGTCCAGCCCGTCCGGGCCGCGGCGCAGGGACAGGTCGACCCGACCGCCCCGCGGTGTGAACTTCACGGCGTTCGAGACGAGATTGATCAGCACCTGCCGGCACGCGGTCGGGTCGGCGGTGATCTCAACCGGGCCCGACAGGGAGGCCACCAAGGTGACGCCGGCCGCATCGGCCTTCAGGTGCATCAGGTCGCAGCAGGCCTGGACCAGGGCGGCGGCGTCGAAAGTCTCAGGCGCGTAATCGAAATTGCCGCTCTGGATCCGGCTCATGTCGAGGAGCGTATTCACGACGCCGAGGAGGTGATGGCCGGACGCGCCGATGATCCCGGCATATTCCCGTGCCTGGTCCGGGCCGAGGCTGATCGCGCCTTCGCCCGCGAGCACTTCGGAGAAGCCGATGATCGCGTTGAGGGGCGTGCGCAGCTCGTGCGTGACGTTGGCCAGGAACCGACCCTTGATGGCATCGGCCCGTTCGGCTTCGGCGCGGGCGCGCTCCAGCTCCTCCGCGTGGCGGTGGTGCTCGGTCATGTCGCGGGTCACCGCCACGACCGTCTTGGCCGCATCGTGCGGGCCGTGCTCGATCCGGTGGGCGCGCATCTCGGCATGGATCAGCCGCGCGCCGTCGGGCCGGCCGGCGGCCGGCTCGACATGCAGGCGCAGGGGAAGGGTTGCGGGGCGGCCGCTGGCTGCGACGTCGCTCACCGCCTTGAGAAAGGCCGGCCTGTCGGCGACGTGGACCCGCTCCAGGAGCCCGTGGCCGCGCAGCTGCGCCGCGTCGCTGCCGACGAGACGGATCGCCGAGACCGAGGCCTCCAGAACGCGCCCGTTGCGGTCGTGCCAGGTCACGAGGTCGTCGATCGCCGACAGCAGCAGCCGGTCGCGGGCTTCGTTATCGCGCAGCCGCTCGCGCCACGTGCCCTCGTTGCGCATGTGTTCCAGGGCCTGGGCGGCGACGTGGCCGATCGCCGTGATCGCGAAGACCGGCAGGGCGAGGCTGGCGGAGATGTCCACGATCGGCAGGGCGCCCGACCAGGAATCCAGGGAGACCACTGCCAGCACGCCGACCACCGCCAGGAAGGCGGCGGCGGCCGTGGCGCGCACCGAGCCGGAGACCAGCGCTTCCAGGGGGATCGCCACCAGCCAGACCGCCGCCGGGGAGGAGGCTCCGCCCGTGAGGCCCGCGAGGCAGACCACGAGGCCGGTCAGGCCCGCCGACGAGAGCGCGTGGGCGAGCCAGAGCGATCCGGTGCGTGCCAGCAGGACCGCGGCCAGGACCGGAAGGAGCAGGCTCGCGATCGCCAGCACCTCGATGCCCGACGGAACCCCGCGCCAGAGCAGGTAGGGCGGCAGCGCCGCCATCATCACCACGCCGGTGGCCAGCCGCGAGACGAGGAAGCGCTCGTGCCGGAACCGAACGCTCGCATCGTCGACCACGGATTCGTGGACGAGACCCGCCAGACGTTCGTCGAGGAGAGAAGTCAGGGCTTTTTTAATGGGCAAGGCTCACACGCGCCGCGCTGAATGCGTCTCGGCATTCCACGCGCCTCCGGCTCGACTTCAAAACGACTTCTGGACGGTCGCAGAGGCGGCTTAAACGAGTGTTGCGGGACTTGTCCGAATGCTCGGGATGCTTTCCGCAAGGTAACCGCCCGGCTTTGAATAAACTTCGTTCACCATCGCGCGCGAAAGCCCGGATCGGTTGAGGTTGAGTTCACGAGATCTGGCGGATTTTCGCGCTCGACACCCGCGAAGGAACCCGTCCGATGACCCTTCTGCTGCGCGCCGCGCTGGTCATCGGCGCACTCTCGTACTGCGCGCTGCTGCGCGACGGCGCGGATCCCTCCGCCGAGGCGCGCAGGCTCACGGGTTCGGCGGTGACGGGTGCTCAGGCGACGTTGCCGTCCGCCCTCGAGGCGATCCCGGCCGCGGGCCGCGACCGTGCGGTGCGCGCCGTGCTGGCCCGGGGCCTGATGGCGGAGCTGAGCCGCCGGGCGGCGGCGGACGGACCCGAGCCGGCCTCGCACGACACGCTGGAAGCGAGCGACCGGCAGCCCGCCTGGCGGGGAGCGGAGCCGCACTGAGCGGCGCCGCGATCCGTCAGCCCGTTTCTCCGCCCGCTGCCCGGCGTCCGCGCATCGGCATGGACGGGCGTTGCGCGCCGATGCGCTCGGCACCCTGGCGCAGCTTGGCCTCCGGGCCGTGCACGGGCTGATGCGCCTCGCCCCGTCCCCGCTCGGAGAGGGGCCTGTCGAGGATCGCCGCGATCAGGTCCCGGGAAGCCGCCCGGCTCACGGTGCGGAACAGCCGCACGAGGTCGGCCACCCGTTCGGCGGAGCGCGCGACGCCCTGGTTGAGCGTGAGGAAGATGTAGACGGCCTCCTCCTCGTGGAGGCCGGCAGCGCGCAGCCCGAGGGTCAGCAGGTCGTAGCGCCCCCCGGGATCGGCGACCACGGTGAGGAAATCGTGCGCGAGGCCGAGACCGTCGGCCAGGGCCGCGACGAAGGCCGGGACGTCGTGGGCGGCCGAGAGGCCGGTCAGGGTCTCGCCGAGCCCGCGCGGCGGCGGCGGGCAGGGGCGCAGGGCCGCGGTCGCCTCGACGGTCCGCCCAATCACTTGGCGGCGCATCGGGTCGGCATGCAGGTACAGGGGGACGAGGTCAGCGGCCGAGACGTCGGGCCGGACCATGAGCAGGCGCGCGAGTTCGGGCGCGCTGCGGGCGCGGCCCACGAGACGGGCGAGCGCCGCCCCGCGCAGCGTGATGCCGAGATTGTCGGCCAGCGCCAGGTCGATCTCCGAGCGGCCTTCGCGGGATAGTTCGTCCACCGCCTCGCGGCTCAGCCCGACCCGGGCGGCGATGCGGGCGGCGATGTCGGACCCGTCCGCGAGCGCGGCCTCGATCAGGCGATGGCTCAGGACGGGGGCCAGTTCCACCACCGTGTCGCGCACAGTGCCGCCCCGGACGGCGAGCGCTTCCAGAACCGACGGGGGCGTTTCTGGGAAGGCGGCGAGCTTGCCGGCGACCACCCGGGCGGTCTCGTCGTCCACCGTGGGGATCAGGCCACAGGCCAAGGACTCGAAGATCTCGACCTCGGCCCGGTCCCGGCCCGGCGCGCGGACGAACAGGTCGGTCTGCACCCGGAGGATCACCGGCTTGAGATCGAGATTCTCGATCCGTGAGAGTTCGAGGAGCCCGGACAGGTCCGGCGGAGTGTCGACGGATGGGGGCATGGACGATCGGTTTACGCAGGACTGCAGTAAGCTCACGCTAACCGCATCGGCGTGAATCGACCTTTAAGCCGCCCCCATCGGGACCGTGCCGTCCTGCATCATCGCGACCTCAGTCCCCTTCTGAGAACCCGCCCAGTGCCGCTGAGGCCGGCCTCAATGCGTCAGCCAGAGCGCCAGGACGAGCACCCCCGCCACCGCGATGATGACGCCGACGAAGGCGGGCAGGACCCGGGGCGCACGCTGGTGCACGGAGCCGGCCGCAGCCTTGTCCGAGGGCGCACGCTCGGTCAGACGCGCGAGCCTGACCCGTTGCGGCGTCGGGGGCGTCCCTCCGGCCTCGTCGCAGGTGCCGAGCGGGGCGGCCCCGATATCCATGTGGGGCGCCTTGTCGGCGGTCCGTCCGCTGTCGATGTCGCCCTTGAGCTGAGCCGAGGTCGGGGTATCGGAATCAGGCGGCGGGTCGATCTGCAGGTTTCCGGGCGGGGGAGGGGTCTCGGATCGAAGCGTCATCGGCGGAACTCCAGTCTCCCCCGGTCAACGCCCAATAGCGGTCGCCGGCTGCGCCCACGGTGTCGCGGCGCTCACGTCTCCCCGGATCCCCGCTTCAGCAACGGGCGTTCCTGGATGTGTCCTTCGTCCGTGAAGCCGGCGGCGGCGCAGAAGGCGCGCAGGTCGTCCTGGCCGGGGCCGACGGTGAGGAGCAGGCGGTCGCAGCCGGCCTGCCGCGCCGCCCGGGCGGCCGCCTTCAGCAGCACCCGGCCGATGCCCCTGCGCCGGGAATCAGTCGCGACGACGAGGGTCGTGATCAGGCCCACAGGCCGGGCCGCCTCGAGGGTGCGGACGGATCCGAGCGCGATGAGGCCGCTCGGCGGTCCCCATTCCACAGCGACGAGCGCCGTGCCGCCCTCGCGCTGCAGGGCATCGAGCCGGGCGGCGAGGTCCGCCGCACCGACCGTGACGCCCGCCTCGCCCAGCAGACCCGCGAGCCCCGAGGCATCGGGTCCCGCCGCCGCGCGGATCTCCAGCCCGTAGCGATTGCCCAACACGTGCTCCCGGTCTGTGTGCCCCGGCGTGCAACGCGGGCGCCCGCGAGCGGGTCGCCGCCCGGTCGATCGGTCCTGGAACTGGCTGCTCTCTCGAGGACACCGCAGCATATCCGCGTTCTTCAGTTTTGAGCGAGCGCAGGTCTTCGAAGCAGAACCGCGGGACCTTTTCGCGAACCCGCTCAGACTCGGCGCATGACGCCGTCGGCCTTCGCGGGCACGCAGGCGGGGGGTGAAATCCCGCCCGCTGTCGGCCACCACGTGCCGGACAGGACCCTGCAGAACCGGTCGGTGATGTGAGGGGGCGGCGCGCTCATGGAGCCCGGCCATCAGAGGACACGATTACAGTGGAAGCCAGTGCCGTTGATGTCTCCGGTGAGCATGCATCGGTCGGACCTGCGCTCGGGATAGCCTTTCGGCGTTCACGGGAGCTTGTTGGGCGACAGGATGAAGGTCTGATCCGGGCTGGCTTGCGCGTCTGCCATCGTGCGTTCTGCCCCTCAAGACCGGCGGCTCGCGCTCTCCGCTCTCGTGTCACCGGCGTCCTTTCGTTCCGTAAAGGTCTGAACGCCCGCTGCTTTCCGGTCGGGACGGCCTGTCACGGAGCGGGCGCGGAACGAGCGGGGGCTGGACGCTTTTTCCCGGCAGCCGAGACGTCAATGGAGAGAGCGCAACATGGCGAGCCGAGTGCCGGATCGAGCCACGGACGGGCAGGGTGCCGACGCGCCGGCCGACGGTGGGCGGCCCGCTTCCGTCGATCGGCGGTCCGAGCAGGGGTCCGAGAAGACGGAAGCTGAGAAGACCGAGGTCGGGAAGGCCGAGACAGAGATCGCTGCCGGGGACGTGGCCGACGATCTCGCCGATTTCGCCTGATCGGCGCGGCGGCCGACCGGACGGCGAAACCTCCGTCCCGGCCGGGGCCTGCAACGCATAAGTTACGGGGGCGGCACGCTGCAGGCGTGCCGCCCAGGATCCGTCATCCGGATCGAGCCCCCCGAACCGGGGCGCCTGGGATCAGGCCGTTTCCTTGGCCTTGCGAGGGCGGCTCGCCCGCTTCGGCTTCTCGGCCGGCTCCTCGACGGGCTCCGGCGCCGGAGCCGCGGCTGCGGACTTGCGGCGCTGCTGGCCGAGGCCGAGGCTGCGAGCGAGTTCCGAGCGCTGCGCCGAGTAGCTGGCGGCCGTCGACGGATAGTCCCGCGGCAGGCCGAAGCGCTCGCGATACTGCTCGATCGTCAGGCCGTTGCGCGAGAGGTGGCGCTTCAGCGTCTTGTACGGCTTGCCGTCGATGAACGAGATCAGCGCGTCGGGTGTCACCGACTTGCGGATCTGGGCCGGCGTCGGCTTGTCGGCGGTCTCGGTGACGGCGGCCGCCGGGGCTGAGAGCTTCGTCAGCGCCGCGTGGACGCCGGCGAGGAGCGCGGGCAGCTCACTGATCGGAACGGAATTGTTCGAGACATACGCGGACACGATGTCCGACGCCTGCTCGATAAAGGTCTGCTGCTGTTCTGTGGCGATGTCGTCCATCGATGATTCCCTCTATCCGACGGTGGGAGCACGGTTCTATCGTCTGTGCAGCAAAATCAAGTCGTCGTCGAGGATTTCCTTACACAACGCACACCCCATGAACACGCATATTACTCAAGCCGGCGGTGCAGCTGAAATCGTCCCCCGAGCAAACCGGCGGCGTGGAGGCGCAGTTGGACCGCATCCCGGGCACCAGGGCCTCGCGCGTTACGCCTCCGGCAGGGCCCAATCCGGCCGCTTCGTCTAAGGAAATCGCTGGCCGGTCTCGCGAGCGACCAGAAACACGGCGTTCCCGTCGGATTCCAGCCGCGTGGGATTGTGCGCCGGCCTGCGCCATAACGATTCCGTCAGGGACAGATCCGAGGATGAAGGCGTGGACCAACCATCGAAGCAGGGCACCGTCTTCGGAGCCCACATCCCGTTCGTGAACCACTGCGGGATCGAGGCGCTGGACGTGCACGAGGGCCGCACCCGGCTGCGCCTCGCCCTGCAGCCGGAGCACGCCAACAACCTCGGCATCGCGCATGGCGGCGTGATCTGCACCCTGCTCGATGTCGCCCTCGGCACCGCCGCCCGCCTCAAGGCCGGGCGACCTGTGGTGACCCTCGACATGCAGACCCGGTTCCTCGTCCCCGGCAGCGGAGTCCTGACTGCGGAGGGCCGGGTCACCCGGGCCGGTCGCTCGGTGATCTTCTGCGAGGCCGAGATCCGCGACACGCGGGGTGAACTGGTGGCGAGCGCAACCGGCCTGCTCAAGCCCGTGAGCGACCGGCCGACGCCGTCTTGAGGTGACGGGCGCCGCCGGCCTGTCGAAACCGAATTGACGTCCGCGAATTGACGCCCACTCTGCTCGGTGGGAAAGCCTATCGCATGACGATGCCGGACGACGCCCGCGCTGCCCTGATGGCCCCCTTGTCCGAGGCCGACGTGGCCTCCATGAAATCCGAGGCCGCGGCGTGGTTCGCGACCCTGCGGGACCGCATCCTGGCGGCCTTCGAAGCTTTGGAGGCCGAGGCCGAGGGGCCGTTCCACCCGGATGCCCCGAAGCAGCCCGGGACCTTCGAGAGGACGCCGTGGAACCGCACCGACCATACCGGTCAGCCCGGCGGCGGTGGCGTCATGGCGATGCTGAAGGGCCGGGTGTTCGAGAAGGCCGGTGTGCACATCTCGACCGTCCACGGCGAGTTCGCCCCCGAGTTCCGCGCGCAGATGCCCGGGGCCGCCGAGGACCCGCGCTTCTTCGCCACGGGCATCTCGCTGATCGCCCATCCCTGGAACCCGCACGCGCCGACGGTGCACATGAACACCCGCTTCGTCGTGACCACGAAGGCGTGGTTCGGCGGCGGCGCCGATCTCACCCCGGTACTGGAGCGGCGGCGCAACCAGGACGACCCGGACAGCCGCCACTTTCACGCCTGCCTGAAGCGCGCCTGCGAGGCCCACGGCATCGACCATGCTCGCTATAAGGCGTGGTGCGACGAATACTTCCATCTCAAGCACCGGGATGAGCCCCGCGGCATCGGCGGAATCTTCTACGACTACCACTGGAGCGGCGAGCCGCAGGCCGATCTCGCCTTCACCCGTGAGGTGGGGCAGGCGTTCCTGGAGGCGTATCCGCGGATCGTCCGCGACAATGTCGGGACGGTCTGGACCGAGGCGGACCGTGTCGAGCAGCAGGTCCGGCGCGGGCGCTACGTCGAGTTCAACCTGCTCTACGACCGGGGTACGATCTTCGGTCTGAAGACAGGCGGCAACGTCGCCTCGATCCTGTCTTCGCTGCCGCCCACCGTGCGCTGGCCGTGAGCGCGGGGCTGCCCGCCGCCTACGCGCCGCAGCAGGACGCAGCGCTGAAGGCCATCGCCGCCTGGCGTCGGGACGGCGGAAGCCAGGTGTTCCGGCTCTTCGGCTATGCGGGTACCGGCAAGACCACGCTCGCCCGCCGGATCGCCGAGGATGTCGACGGCACGGTGGTCTACGGGGCGTTCACCGGCAAGGCGGCTTCGGTGATGCGCCAGAAGGGCTGCTACGACGCCGCCACGATCCACTCGCTGATCTACCGCACCAAGGAGGCTGAGGAGGGCGGCCCGACCTTCACGCTGAACCGCTCCGGTCCGGCCGCCAAGGCGGACCTGATCATCATCGACGAATGCTCGATGGTCGATGCCGATCTCGGCAACGATCTCCTGTCCTTCGAGCGTCCGGTCCTGGTGCTGGGCGACCCGGCCCAGTTGCCGCCCGTTCGCGGCGGCGGCTTCTTCACCGAGGCCGAGCCCGACGTGATGCTCACCGAGGTCCACCGGCAGGCCAAGGACGACCCGATCGTCCGTATGGCGATGACCGTGCGCGAGGGCGGCCGGCTGGAACCCGGCACTTACGGGCAGAGCCGGGTTGTGTCCCGGCGTACCCTGGACCCGGCCGAGGTGCTCGAATGCGACCAGGTCCTGGTCGGCCTCAACAAGACCCGCCGCCTCTATAACGGCCGGCTCCGGGAGCTTGCCGGCCACACCGACCCGATGCCGGCGATCGGCGAGAAGCTGGTCTGCCTCCGGAATGACCGGGTGAAGGGCCTGCTCAACGGCTCGACCTGGACGGTCCAGGCGCTGCGCGCTCCGCCGCGCCCCGACCTTGTTCGCCTGGACGTGGTGCCCGAGGACGACCCGGCGCTGCGCCGCCGGCCCACCGACATCAAGGTGCTGCGCGCGATGATCACCGGGACGGACGAGGAGATCCCGCTGTTCCTGCGCCGCGAAACCGACGAGTTCACCTACGGCTACGCACTCACCGTTCACAAGGCGCAAGGCTCGCAATGGGACCGGGTGACCCTGTTCGACGAATCCTACGCCTTCCGCGAGCACCGTGCCCGCTGGCTGTATACCGGCCTGACCCGCGCCGCGCAGGCGATCACCATCGTGATGTGATCCAAACCGGGTGTGACGCTCGCTTGTGAAGCCCGATCGCGCGTGCTAGGCACCGCGCGGCATCTAGATGTCGCTTCGCGGAGAGGTGGCAGAGCGGTTGAATGCACCGCACTCGAAATGCGGCATGCCTGCAAGGGCATCGGGGGTTCGAATCCCTCCCTCTCCGCCATTCTTTCCCAAAGCCCTTGATTCAGAAGAAGTTCAAGCATCTCAGATGCTCGCGGCCGTCGCGGTGGTACACACCATGCCGATGCCGTTCGCACGCCCGTGGCGCCATCCGAAGGCCGGAATGTACTGGTTCCGGCGCCGGGTGCCAAAGGAACTGCAGCCGCTTCTCGGAAGGTGCGAGGAGCGCAGGACGCTCGGAACGAAGGAGCCGGCTCTCGCCAGGACGCGGTACCTTCAAGCCGCCGCGGAGGTCGACGAGCTGTGGGACCGTCCTGAGACGCGCCCTCGCGGCCCTGTACGGTGATCCGCAAGGAACGGGATCGATCGTCGGCATCGCCAAGCCGGTCGATCCCTCCTTCCGAAAATGGCCGGGGCGACCAATTGCCATGCCGGCCTCCCGGAGGGTGGAGGATGTCGCCTTTCCTTCGACGTGCGTCGCCGGGCCGATTCCGGAACCGGCTCCGTGGCGTACCGTGTTCGCGGGCTACGCTTCGGAGGCGAAGCTGGCGCCGGCGACGGTCAAGCGCTGGACGGGCGTTCTGACCGCGTTGGAGGACGCCGTCGGAACGGACGACCTCGTCCGCATCACGCGCGAGGCTTTGATCGCGTGGAAGTCCGAGCTGCTCGCGTCCGGGCGTGATCCGCGCACGGTCCGGGATGCCTACGTCGCGGCGGTCAACGCAGTGATGAACTGGGCGGTCGCGAACGCGCGGCTCCCAGCCAATCCGGCGGCGGGAGTGGTCGTGGCGGTGCCCGACAAACCGAAGACGCGCGATCGCGAGTTCACCGATGCGGAGGCCGCCACGATCCTGCGGGGGGGGCGCTGGGGCCGCACGATCCACGACTTTCGCGCCGGCATGCCGACGCCCGCCGATGGGTGCCTTGGCTCTGCGCCTACGGTGGTGCACGCGTCAACGAGATGACATAGCTCCGCGGCTGCGACATCCGCCAAGATGACCACGTGTGAGTCATCCGGATCACACCGGAGGCGGGGCGGGTCAAGACGGGCCGCTGGCGCGACGTTCCCCTCCATCCGCACCTGATCGGGCAAGGCTTTCTCGAATTCGTCAGGGCATCCGGATCAGGGCCGCTTTTCTACGATCCGGCCCGGGGAGGTGGTACGGCCGCACATCCGGTCGTGTCCCTGCTGGTGGTTTAGCTCGCCGGTAGCGAGGAAGCCCGCCTGGGCGCTCTCCCCCGCGCTGTAGCGGGCGGGCTTCCTCGCGGGGTGGTCATCGGCGGTTGCCGGGTAGGGTCGGGTTGCGACAGCCAGCCCCGAACCGAGCGCCCCCCGATGACCGACGAGATGATGGCCCTGCGCGAGCTGATCGGCTTTGCGGCCGAGCGGCTGATGGAGCTGGAGGTGGGCGGCCTGACCGGCGCGGCGCACGGCGAGAAGAGCGCCGAGCGGCTGGTCCAGCGCAACGGCTACCCTGACCGGGACTGGCAGACGCGGGCGGGTACGGTCGCGCTGCGCATGCCGAAGCTGCGCAAGGGCTCGTACTTCCCTGTCT
>NZ_JAUYZJ010000031.1 GCF_030700285.1 Methylobacterium sp. NEAU K
CTAGGGTCAAAACCTAATCAGCTTGACCCTGGGAGGGCCGCCCGCTTTCGACCCATTGCGGACGGTCAGGTTGAGTGTGGAAGCAGAATTGCGGCCTTGTCATGGACGTTGCAACTCAGGAAACTTTTCGGTGACCAAATTTACTTGCCCAGCCTCCGATTGAAGCTCCGATCCAAAGAGAAGCATAAAGTAGGCAAGAGCTTATCAAGAATATGATATGCCCTGCATTGCCAGAAAATCCATTCTTGTCTATAGCCTTAGTAAATATTATTGCTGCTAATATGATTAAAAATAAACTCAGCGGCGATTTTAACCCTAATCTTGGTCGCTGCTTACCTTTACGATAGCCAACGGCGAAACCAAATATTAGCAACAAAAGCGCGACATATGGAATTAGATACAGTAACATGACAGATACCCAATCGGGACGATCACTGGCTAACCGTAGCATTTGAGCGTCCGCTCGCCACCCTTCTCGGACATCATCACGGCCAAGCTGATTGAGTTCAGACCCTAGCCCTGGTGGTCACGCGAGACGGTCTCCGAGGGGTGCTCGTGCTGAACCGCCGCCACGCGGACGGGCGGCACCTGCCCCACGCCACGGATGTCGCCGCCGATTTCGACGTGCTGGAGCTGCGCGAAGCCCACCTCGTGCCGAGCCGGGCGATCACGGATCTCGCCTTCGGGCGGGTCACGGCGGCGGCCGCCTTCCCCGCCCTCCATCTCGGCGATGGCAGCGCCTATCTGTGCGGCCGCGACGAGGCGGGGCGGGCGACGACCTTCGACATCGGGAGCGGTGTCGCCAGCGCAGTCGATCCCGCCTACCTGCCCCACTCCACGCGCTGGCGCGTCATGGTCCCGGAGGCCGGCGGCCTCGCAACTGTGTTCGAGGCGGGACCCGCCTGAGACCGGCGTCGCCGCCGGGACGGATCAGCGCAGGAAGGTCGGTGCCACCCACCAGCCCGGATGGGCGGCACGCAGCGCGGAGGCCGCCCGCACGGCGGCGCGCCGGTCGGAGAACAGCGCGAACACCGTCGCCCCCGAACCCGACATCCGCGCGAGGCTGCAGCCACAGTCACGCAGCGCCGCCAGCGCGACGCCGATCACCGGAGCCACCGTGAGGGCCGGCGCCTCCAGGTCGTTCCGGGCCGGAACGAGCGCCGCCACGAGGGCGTCGCCGCCGAGATCTTCGGAGATGCCGGGATGCGGCGCGCCGTCGAGCCTCTGCCCGACCGCGAGGCCGAGCGCCTTGAACACCGGGGCGGTCGGCACCGGAACGCCGGGGTTTACCAGCACGGCCGAGAGCGGTGCCAGGCCGAGCGCCGGGCCGATGGTCTCGCCGGCACCGCGCATCATACGGGCCCGCGGATCGAGGCAGACCGGCACATCGGCCCCCGTCTCGCGTGCGGTGGCCACGACGGCCGCGTGGTCGAGCGGTAGCGCGTTGAGGCGCGCCAGCAGCCTCAGGGCCGCGGCGGCATCCGAGGAGCCGCCGCCGATGCCGGCGGCGACTGGTAGGCGCTTGACGAGATGGAAGGCCCCCGTCCGCAGGGACGGCACCCGCGCCGCGAGCCCCCGGGCGGCGCGCAGGACGAGGTTGTCGTCTGTCGGGCCAGCCGGGCCGGCGGTCGGGCCGCTGACCGCGAGGCCGAGCGGGGCTGCGGGGTTCAGGGTCAGCCGGTCGGCAACGCCCGCGAAGGCCACCAGGCTCTCCAACTCGTGGTAGCCGTCGCCAGCCCGCCGCCCGAGAACGTGGAGCGTGAGATTCACCTTGGCGGGGGCACGGTCTGCGAGCAGGGGCACGGGATCTCGGACGGGTCGGGCGTGAACGGGCTTGACGCTCTACAGGCTCGCGCCTTGTAACAACAGCTCAGCTCAAATCCCCATGCGGCCGGTACGGCAGGGCGTCGCCGACCCGGATCGCACCCAGATCCTCGGCGAGTTCCGCCAGCCCGTCGCTCGCCGACAGGCCCGACATGGCGCCTGCCGGCGCCGGCACCGCCTCCGGCACGCCGTCGGCGCCCGCGCGGAGGCAGACGGGCAGGTATTCGCGCCGGCCCGCACGCTTCTCCCGGGCGAAGCCGCTGCGCACGGTCAGCGCCGGCATCGCATCGCGTGCGCCGGAGAGGTGCAGCACCAGGGGGTAGAGCACCGCGAGCGCGGTCACGTAGGCGGCGGCCGGGTTGCCCGGCAGGCCGGCGAAGGGCGTGCCCGCCACATCCCCCAGGGCCACCGGCCGGCCCGGCTTGATCGCCAGCCGCCAGAAGGTGAGCGCGCCCGACGCCTCAACGGCGGCGCGGACGTGATCCTCCTCGCCCACCGAGACGCCCCCGGAGGTGAGGATCAGGTCGTGCTCCGCGGCCGCCGCCTCGAGGCGCTGTCGCAGGGGACCGGGCGCGTCGCGCAGGATGCCGAGGTCGGCCGGCTCGGCGCCGAGCCGCCGCAGCAGCGCCGCCAGCATGGGTCTGTTGGCGTCGTAGATTCCGGCGGGCGGCAGGGGGCATCCGGGCGCCGTCAGCTCGTCGCCGGTGGAGAACAGCGCCACCCTGAGGGGCGTGCGCAGTCGCAGGTCCGGCAAGCCGAGCGCGGCCGCCAGGGCGAGGTGCCGGGGGCCCAGCCGCGTGCCGGCCCGGATCGCGAGGCTGCCGCGCGCCACGTCCTCGCCGGCCCGGCGGCGATTGGCTCCTCGCGCGAGGCCGGCCGGCACGACGACGGCGTCGCCCGCGACCCGGACGTCCTCCTGCATCGCTACGGTATCGGTGCCCGGCGGCATCGGCGCCCCGGTGAAGATCCGAACGGCGTAGCCCGGCCCCGGATCGGCCGGCGCGTGACCGGCCGGTACGCGGCCGCCAAGCGGCAGGAGCGTCTCGCCGGCTCGGGGGAGATCGCCCGCCCCAAGGGCGTAGCCGTCGACCGCCGCATTGTCGAACGGCGGCAGATCGACCGGCGCGATCAGGTCCTGCGCCAGGATGCGCCCGTCCGCGCGCTCGAGGGGGACCGTCTCGATCCCGGATAGGACCGGCAGCCGCGCGCGCAGCAGCGCCACCGCGTCGGCGACCCGCATCGGTGCGGGCGCGGCGTCAAAACAGTCGCGGCTCAGGCGGCCCATTGCGGCGCGGTGTCGGTCGGGGGCAGGGGGCGGGTCGGCACGGGCGCCTCGCGGGGCTATGGCTCGCCGGCTTGCGGCATCGGGGCCGTGTGATCAAGCCCCGGGCCGTGGCCTCGGCCGGTACGATCCGCTACGCTCCCCGTCGCCATGCCTGCCGCCGACGAGCTTCCGTGCCAGCGACACCTGTTCGAGGTGCCGGCGGATGTCAGCTATCTCGACGCCGCGGCATGGTCGCCCTTGCCGCGTGCCGTCCGGATGGCCGGCGAGGCCGGAATCCTGGCCAAGACTCGTCCCTGGACGCATCCCCGCGCGGCGTTTGCCGCCCGGGCCGAGCGAGCCCGTGCGGCCGCGGCCACGCTGATCGGAGCGACTACGGACGATTTCGCGATCGTCGGCTCGGTGAGCCACGCGATGGCGACGGCCGCCCGCAACCTCGCCCCGGAGCCGGGTGGGCGCCTGCTGCGGGTGGCTGACGAGTTCCCGTCCCTCCGCTACGCCTTCGACCGGCTGGCGGCTGCCCGCGGTCTCGCCGTGGAGGAGGTCGCCCGCCCCGCGGACGGCGACTGGACCGCGGCGCTGCTGGCGGCGATCGCGCGCCCAGGCGCCCCGCCGCTCGCCCTCGCGACCCTGACGCCCCTGCACTGGACCGACGGTCTCCTGATCGACCTCGACCGTCTGGCGCCCGCGGTGCACGCAGCCGGCGCCGACCTGGTGATCGACGCGACGCAGGCGGTGGGCGCCGTGCCGGTGGATGTCGGCCGGTGGCGGCCCGATTTCCTCGCCTTCCCCACCTACAAATGGGCACTCGGTCCCTACGGCCTCGCCTTTCTGTATGCAGCGCCCGACCGGCAGGACGGCGTGCCGATCGAGGAAAATCTTGGAAACCGGTCGCCGACGTCCGGGGGGCGGCGCTACGACCGGGGCGAGTTGAAAGATCCCGTAGCCCTGTCGATGGCGGCGACCGGCCTGGAACTGATCGCCGGCTGGGGCATGCCGGCGGTGTCCGCGAGGCTCCGCGGGCTCACCGACCGACTGGCCGAGGGGGTCAGCGCGCTGGGCCTCGCGGTCGCGCCGCGGCCCCTGCGGACACCCCACATCCTCGGGCTGCGCGCACCCGGCGGCCTGCCTGTCGGCCTCGTGGAGCGCCTGGAGCGAGAGCACGTTTTCGTGAGCGAGCGGTCGGGAGCGCTGCGGCTGAGTCCACACGTCTGGGCGAACGAGGTCGACGTCGCGCGCTGTCTCGCCTCTCTGGCGGGCGCGTTCGACGGTCTTGCCGCACACGGTACGGAAACAGGTCGCGGATAGTTTCGGAAGTCGTGGCCGGACCAATGCGGATGGCGTGGCGGCCGCCCTGCCTAGATGACGCGGCGGAAGCGCGGCCATTTCATCCGGAAGGACGCCGCCCGCAACATTATGCCGAATTATGCCGAGATTCATGCCGCGACCCGGTGAGACCCTTTGCGCACCGGCGACCGGCCGCAGCCTGCGGTTGCCCGCTTCGGTGCGTGCCGCCCTGTCCGGACGGTTTGCCGTGATCCTGTCCGGCGAGCTGATCCAGAGCCTGTTCCACTTCGTGCTGAACATCCTGCTGGTGCGCGCGCTCGGCGCGCACGATTACGGGCTGTTCGCCATCGTGTTCACGGTCGGCGCCGTCAGCATCACCTATATCCGCGCCCTTGTGGCGATCCCGGCGACGCTTCACCTCGCCCGCAGCCTCGGCCGGCCGGCCGCCCTCGGCTACGACGTGATGTTCGGCTCCGGGGCGGCGTTGGTCTCCGGTCTGATGGCGCTCGCCACCGGCGCGGCGCTCGTACCGGTGATGGGCCTCGGCGCCTTGGCGGCCGGGGCCTTCGTGGCACTCTACGGCTTCCGCAGCTACCTGCGGATCGTGCTGCTCGCCCGTGGGCGGCCGCAGATCGCGGGCTTGAGCGACCTCGTCTACGCCGTCTGCGGCGCCCTGTTCGTCTGGAGCGGGCTGAACGGCGAGGGCACGGCGCTCCTCGAGCGGGCCTTTCTCGCCATCGCGCTGGCCCATGCGATCGCCATCGCGGTGGCCTACGGGGCGTTGCGCCAGCGGCTGCGCCTCTCGCTCCATGCCCGCGCGCGGGCGCGCTACAGGGCGATCTGGCGGACCCTGGCGTGGTCGCTCGCGGGCGTCACCAGCCTCACCGTGCAGGGACAGGGCCTGACGCTGCTGTTCGCCCTCATAGCGGGCCCGGCCGCCTATGCGCCGATCGCCGCGACGCTCGTGCTGTACGCACCGCTACGCATCCCCACGAACGCGCTGATGAACATGGTCCTGCCGGAGATCAGCGGATTGCTGGCCGCCGGGCAGGTTCACGCAGTCCGTCGGCTCGTGGTGCGCTACGCCCTGCTGATCGGCTGCGCCTGCCTCGCCTACGGGGTGGTGATGGCGATGACCCTGCCGCTGATCGAGCAGATGCTGTTCAAGGGGCGGTTCGCGGACGAGCGCATGGGCTTGATCGGGCTCGGCGTCTGGGCGGTGGTGACCGTGTCGCTGCTCTACGCGATCCCGCGCGCCTACCTTGAGGCGTCCGCGGCCTTCCGGACGATCACCGCCGGGGCGGTGGCGAGCGCCGCGCTGGGCTTCGCCATCATGGTGCCGCTCCTGCTGCTGCTGCCGCCGGCCACCGCGCTCCTCGGCCTGCTCACCTCCGAGGCCGCCACGCTCGCATGGTCGGTGGGCGCGTTCCGGGTTCGAACGCGGGCACCGCGCATCCCGTGAGCGGCCGGTAAGGGCTTCGTCCGACGAGGCTGCTGCGCACCGGCGCCACCCCGCGCATTCCGATGCCGAACCGGCATCCGCGGCCTTGAGCATCGCGCCAGCGCCTCAGGCCGCTGCCTCGGCGGGCATCGGCTCCGCGGTCGCGGGCTTGCCGAACCGCTGCCGCCACGCGTGTCGAGTGCGGTCGACCAGATGCGCTGCAGCGCCCTGAGGCGTGCGTGCGCCCATCATCGAGGTCAAGGTCAGGTTCTGAGTGCCGAATCGGCCCTTGAACCCCTCGTCGCCGCAGAGGAAGTCTACCGTGTGCAGCCCGTGGTCGATCGACCACATGATGTAGTCCATCATCAGCACCATCCCGGGCGAGCCGCGCTCGAAGGCCGGATCGTAGGTTGTGACGAAGGCCATCATCGTGCCGGCCTGGACGAAGTTGATCGACACCGCCACGACTGCATCGCCGCATTCGAGCACAAAGGCGTGCAGCAGCCCCGACTCGGCCAGCACCCGCACCATGGCCGGGAGGGCGCCCGAACCCTCGTCGTAGAATGCCGTGGAGGGCAGGTCGTGGGTCGCGAGCCAGGCCCGCTTGAAGGCGGTCAGCCTGTCGAGCACCGGCCCGAGCGGCTCTTCGGGGCCGAGCAGGCGGAAGGTCAGCGGCCCGCGCTCGCCGATGAACTTCTGGCCGCGGCGGTAGTTCTGGCGGGTCTTCTTCGACTGTGCATCGAACCAAGCCTGCCCGGTCGGCCAGGGTCCGCGCACGCGCCAGTTCGCCTCGTCGCGGTGGTTCGGGCGCAGCCGGACGCCCCCGGTCGAGGCGTCGAGCAGCGCCCGCGCTGCAGCGTCGGGCAGGAGCCGGTTGAGGTAGGCGAGATCGAAGCCGCCGACTCGGCCGGTATGGTGCCACATCCGCTGCAGGAGCCCCGCGTCGGCGCGGTCCGCGAGCAGCGCGTCGCCGAAATCGGAGCAGTCCTTGGCGGCCCATTCCAGAACGCGGAAGCCCCGGCGGCGCACGGTGGCGAGCGGCAGCACGCCGACGAGCCTGTCAGCCCGCCACGCCAGCACGATCGCCAGCGCCCGGCGGTCGCGGTCGGAGGCGCTCGCCCACCAAGCGGAGATCCAGGCATGGCTCTGGAACACGAGCGCGCCGCTCCGCGCCCAAAGGGCGGTCCAGGCCGGTCCGACGGCCGCGAGCCTCTCGGCCGTGCGGATCGTCTCGAAGTGCTCGGGAGCCATGGTCAGGCGCCCGACCGCGGCTGCGCTGGGAGGCCGCGCAGGCGGCGCATCTGCCGCATCATTCGCCGGCCCATCTTCCTGAGGGGTAGCAGATAGAGGCCCGAGAGGGATTGGTAGTCGGCCACATCCCGGTCGACGAGTCCGAACTTGAAGTCCTCGTTCGGTTCCGGGACGTGGAGGGTGCCGAAAAACCGATCCCAGAACGAGAACAGCAGGCCGAAATTTTTGTCGTAGTGCTGCGGTGCCGTCGAGTGGTGGAGCTGGTGCCAGTGCGGGCAGAGGATGACCGCATTGAGACGTCCGAACGAGATCTTGAAATGCGTATGGCGGACGAAATCCATCATCAAGATATTGCGCATGATGTAGACGTTGATCCCGAATACGGTCAGCTCGACCGGGTTGAGCGCCAGCAGGCTCCAGATCCCGAAGCAGATCCCGGGGATTACCCCGTCCCAGGCCCGGTTCATCAGTTCGTCGAGCGGATGCACCCGGTCCTTGGTGATGCCGACCATCACCTCAGCCGAGTGGTGGACCTTGTGGAGTTCCCACAGGAACGGATAGCGGTGCTGGGCCGTGTGATAGAGGTAATAGGACAGGTCGTAGGCGAGCAGCATGGTGACGGTGAACATCACCACGGTCAGCGGCCCGGGTGCGCCGAGGATCGGCTGGTCGATGCCGAGGATCGCGCCGAACCCCCGGTTGGTCGCGTAGCCCACCGCCACCACGAACGTCACCCCGGCGGGGATCAGCAGGAACGGCATGATCGCTTTGCGGGTGACGTAGAACAGCAGGTCCGCCCGCGCGGACGGGTGCGTGATCACCTCGTGCGGTAGCGCGAACTCAAAGAATTCCGCGAGCGAATATCGCTCCGCCGTGCGCAGATAGGCGATCAGCGCGCAGCCGAACGCGGTCGCGAACAGCAGTCCGGCGGCGATCAGGTTTTCGGCCGAGACCTTCTCGGTGATGCGCTGGATGAAGTCGACGACTTCCATGAAGAGGCGTTTCCCTTCGCCGGACCGGCCCGCTCGGCGAATTCGGGGCGCCCGGTGCTTACCCTGCGGCGCGTGCAGCTCACCGGCTCCATTCGAACCGCTTGCGCCGTAACCGGATCGCCTGGCGAGCACTATCCCGGAACTGTGCTTACCGAGTTTTGATGCGACGGTGATTGTCCACCGAAGATTGAACGCGGGCGTCTGCCGCCGCGTCGGTCCCGACGATGCTCTCCTCGCGGACGTACCACTGAAAGGGTCTTGTCCGGCGCTCGGTCATGCCGCGGGGTGTGTGGGCTGCGTCGCCGCCACCGCCGGCTCCGCGCCCCGGGCGTGCCGCAGCGTCGCCCACACCATGCCTTCGATACCCTCTGCGGCCGAGGCCTCCGAGAACAGGTTCTCGTAGCGCTCCCGCGCCGCCTCGCCGAAGCCGCGCCAGCGGGCGGGATCCGTGGCGATGCGCGCGAGCGCAGCCGCGATCGGCTGCGGGCTGCCCGGCGGCACCACCCATCCCGTCTTTCCATCCTCCACCACTTCGGGCAGGCCGCCGATGCGGGTCACAAGTGGCGGCACGCCGAAGGACATCGCCTCGATCGCCACCCGGCCGAGCGATTCGGGCCGCTGCGAGGGCATCGTCGCCACGTCGGCCCAGCGGTAGAGCGCGGCCGGGTCGTCGACGAACGGCTGGAGGCTGACCTGCTCCGACAGGCCGGCCTCGGCGATCTGCGCCGCCAGGGCCTCCTCCCGCGCCGCGTCCTCGAAGGCGCTGCCGACGATCCGCAGCTCGATCCGCCGGCGGACTGTGTCCGGCAGGGAGGCCAGCGCCTCGACCAATACGTCCTGCCCCTTGATCCGGCTGATCCGGCCGAGCATCAGCACGCGCAGCGGGCGCGTCCCGTCGTAAACCTGCCGGTTCGGCTCGGCCGGCCCGGCGATGCCGTTGTAGACGACGCGGGTTGCGGCGGCGCCCGCCGGCAGCGCGTAGGCCGCCTCAGTGGCGCGCGAGTTGAACACGACGTTGGCGCCGCTCCAGCGGATCAGCCAGCGCAGAACCTTCAGCACGGACCCTTCCGGGATCTCATGGACGTGCACGATGCTGCGTCCCGGCAGAAGCCGGGCGGCCAGAAGATAGTCGGCCACCACCGTGGTGTTGACGTAGACAAGGTCGCTCGCGCGGATGCGCGCGTACGCGCGAGCGACCGCGAAAGGCAGTGCCATCAGGCCCAAGGTGGCGAGCCGCGCCAGGTTCTTGCGCCGCAGGATCCACAGCGGCTCGATCACGATGCGGTTTGCGAAAGGCTCCAGAACCGCGACGATCGGGCCGTGCTGCGGCAGGACGACGTCGATCCGCGCCGTCGGATGGGCGGCCCGGATGGTGCGCACCGTCTCGACGAAGCAGCGATCCGAGCCGTACAGTTCGAAGCCCTGGTGCACGCAGGTGATGCGCGCGACGGGCACGCTGCTCCGGGCCGGCCGGAACGCCTCGTGCGCCGACCTTTCCGGCTCTTCCGCAGTCGAAGACATGCAGCGTATCGAATTATCCACCATAATCTGATAATCTGTCATGTACCGTCAGCCTTTGTGCGCGTGATCTAATCGCCTGCTCGGTAATCGAAACCGTTTACAATACGAGCTGCCGACAGGGAAGAAAGAACCATGGTCGACCTTGCGCCCGCGTTACTTATTCTTGGGACGCGGGGGATTCCGGCTGCTCACGGCGGCTTCGAGACTTTCGCGGAACGCCTCGCGCTGTATCTGGCCGGCCGCGGCTGGCGCGTCGGCGTCTACTGCCAGGAGGAGGTCGAACGGGTGCGCAACCGGGTCTCGTCCCGGATGTGGAACGGCGTTGAGCTGATCACCGTGGAGGTGGCCCTGCGCGGTCCGGCCGCGACGCTCGCCTTCGATGCCTTGTGCGTCCGCGACGCGGCGGCCCGCGGCGGCGTCTGCCTCGTGCTCGGCTACAATGGCGCGGCGTTCCTGCCTTACCTGCGCGCGCGCGGCGGACGGATCCTCACCAACATGGACGGGATCGAGTGGCGGCGGCCGAAATGGTCGATGCCGGTCCGGGCGTACTTCTACGTGAGCGAGTGGATCGCCGCCTGGTCGTCGCAGCGCCTGGTCGCTGACCATCCGGCCATCGCCGACCATCTCGCCCGGCGCCGTCCGAGGCGTGCCATCGCGACGATCCCGTACGGGGGCGACCCGCCGCCGGCGGATCCGGCCCCGCCGCCGCTGGGCCTGGAGCCCGGCCGCTACCTCGTGTCGATCGCCCGGATCGAGCCCGACAACAACATTCTGACGATCGTCGAGGCGTTCTCGCGCCGGCCCAGGGGCATGCGCCTCGTGGTGCTCGGGACGTTGAGCGTCTCCAATCCCTATCACCGCGCCGTGGAAGATGCCGCAGGGCCGGAGGTGCTCCTCCCCGGCGCGCTTTACGAAGCGGAGCGCGTGCAGGCTCTGCGCGTGCACGCGCGCGCCTATCTCCACGGTCACACGGTGGGCGGCACAAACCCGTCGCTCGTGGAGGCCCTGTGGGCCGGCAACGCGGTGATCGCCCACGATAACCCGTTCAACCGCGGCACTGCAGGGGACGGCCAATTCTACTTCACCGACAGCGCCTCGTGCGCGTCCGCGATCGAGAGGGTGCTGGCGGACGACAACGCGGTCGCCGCCGCCCGGAAGGCCGCGCGGGCCCGCGCCGAGAGCTTCCGCTGGGACGACGTGCTGGCGGCCTACGAGGCCGAGGCGCGCCGCGTCGGCGGCTACCCGCCGCTGCCGCCCCGGGCGACGATCGGCTCCCCGGACTCTGTCACGGTCGGTAACGAATGGTGAGCGCGAACCGACGCGGGTTTCTGGCGCGCGGCCTCGCCCTGGCGGGTGCGGGCGCGTTGCCGGTGCGGGCCGATCCTGGGCCGCTGCCCCTGCGCCGCGGCATCGCCCTCTGGCCGTGGTTCTCGCTGACCACCGAGTTCCCGGCGCCGCGGACGGACTACGCGTGGCCGCCTTTCCAGTCCGACCGCCCGTTGCCGACCCGGGACGACCTCCGCCGCCTGGCCGCGCTGGGCTTCGACTTCGCGCGGCTTCCCCTCGATCCCGGGCCGTTCGTGGCCTTCACGGGCGCGCGGCGGGCCGAGCTTTTCCGCGCCTTGTCGGCCGCGATCGACGATGTGCTGGGGGCCGGACTGCGCGTGCTCGTCAACGTCCAAGCGAACGCCGCCACACACCACTACACGCCGGACGCTTTCTACGATTCGGACCGGGCGCCGATGCTGTCGGTCTATCGCGACCTCGTCGCCGAACTCGCCCGGCTGTGCGTCCGGAAGGGCATCGACCGGGTTGCACTGGAACCGGTCAACGAACCGCCCCAGGCCTGCGGGTCCGGCGCGTGGGACCGGGTGCAGGCGGGGCTGCTCACCGCGGCCCGGGCGGCGGCGCCGTCCCTGACCCTGGTAGCGACGGGGGCCTGCGGCAGCCTCGTCGCCGGGCTGACGGCCCTGGACCCGGCGCCGCTCGCGCGGTTCGCGCCGCTGCTCTACACCTTCCACTTCTACGAGCCGTATCTGTTCTCCCATCAGGGCGCGACCTGGCTCACCGAGGAGCCGTTCTATCGCTGGCTCAATGCCGTGCCCTGGCCGGGCGCGCGCGGGCGCCTGCCCGAAACCCTCGTCGCGGTACGGGCCCGCATGGCGGCCGACCGCACGGTCCCGCAGGCGGAGAAGGCCCGCGACCTCGCGGTGATCGAGGCGAAGCTGCGTGACTATGCCGAGGCCGAGCCCGGACCCGCCTATCTGGCGAAGGAAATGGCTCCGGTCTCGACCTGGGCCGATCTCTACGGGATCCCGGCCCGCCACGTCCTGATGGGTGAGTTCGGTGCCCTGCGCACCGACGCGCGCTACACGGCTTCGAAAGCGCCCGACCGAGCAGCCTATCTCCGCGATGTGCGGCAGGCGGCGGAGCAGGCGGGCTTCGCGTGGTCGTTCTGGAACCTGTTCGACGGGCTCGGGCTGATGGACGAGGCCCACGCCGTCGATCCCGCGCTGGTCGCCGCGCTCGGGCTCGCGGCGCGGCCGTGACCTGCGGTCAGGGCCGGTCGCGGGCGGCGTTCGGCGGGAACAGAACGATCAGCATGAGGGCGAATTTCGCCAGCATCGTGGTCTTCCCGGCCAGGCCCTCGAAGGTGTTGACCAGGATCACGAACGCCAGGATTGGCAGCCAGACCCCGCGCCGGCATCCACGCGCGATCTCGGCGAGGTAGAGCCCCACCGCCACGACCAGCAGCGCCGTCACCAGGATTCCGTGGTAGAGCACGTCCGAGACGATCGAGTTCTCGATGCCCCATTCCAGGCCGTAGATCCGACGCAGCGTGCTGACTTGGAGGAGGTCGGGGGCGAGCAGCAATTGCCGGAACGGGATCGCGTCGAAGATCGCCAGCATGTCGACCCGGGCCTGAGCGCTGCCGCCGTCGGAAACGAACCGGCTCAGCAGGGTATCGAAGAATCCCACGGCCGACAGGACGGCCACGACCACCGGCAGCATTGTCAGCACGAAGCACGCGCAGGCCGCCCCGACGAGGGGGATCCGGTTGCTGCGCAGGGTTCGGTTGAGGGCGAAGAGCCCGACCAAGCCTCCGAGCGCGAGGGTCGTCACCGTGGCCGACCGGCCGCCGAACGTGACCAGGGCTACGAGTTGCAGGGCAATCATCCCGGCGCGGATCGCTGGCGTCAGCCGGCCGCCGCCCTTGGCCAGGGCCAGGATGTAGCAGGCGGTCATGGTGGCGTTGGCGAGCGGGTGGCCCTGGAGCGCGGCCGAACGGGTGTCGGTCTCGAACGCCATGCCGTCAAAGCGGAACGGGAAGAAGCGCTGGCCGCTGGCGAACTCGAACAGGCCGAGCAGGGCGTTGGCGAGCATGACGAGGTGGAAGACCGTCTCGATCTGCCCCAGGGTCGCCGCATCGCGATCCATCAGCAGGATCGGGATCACGCCGGCCAGCACGAAGGTGTCGATCGAACCCGCCAGCCCCGTGCCGCCGCGGGCCGCAATGAGCATGAGGAGCAGCACCCCGCAGACCGCCAGCAGCACGCAGGCCGGCCGGCGGTTCAGGGCCTGCGCCACCGGGATCACGGGATTGCCGGCGCGCAGCAGGATCCAGCCGACCAGCGCCACCGCCATGTAGGTTGCCGGATGGATCTTCGAGGGGGCCGAGCCGCTGATCCCGTCGTAGTTGAGGCCGAGCGCCCAGAGCAGGCCCCCCGAGACTCCGACGAGGACCAGCGTCAGCAGCACGAAGGCCAGGGTTTCCACCCGCGCGAGGCCGCGCAGCGCCGCTGCGGGCCGCGCGCGCGACCGCCGCCGATGCGCGAAGCCGGCCGGCCGAGCGGCTCTCACGCGCTGCGCCTGTCGAGCAGCAGAGATCCGGAGACTGGGCGACCCAGGGCCTCGGAGGTGTCGACGAGGTCGATCAGGTCGCGCTGGCGCGTGGCGCCATTGCAGACGACCACCAGCAGCCGGTCCGCCGCTGCGGCGATCGGGCCGAGCCGCAGGTTCTCGGACAGCACGCCGCCGTCGACGATCACAAGCTCGAACCGGCCCTTCACGCCGGCGATGAAACGCTCGATGTTGGCGGGGGTCAACGCATCGCGGATCGGCTTGTGGGTATCGCCGAGCCCGATTCGGCGTGCGCCCGTCTTCGGATCGACCTGCGTGACGGTGTTCAGGCTCTGCTCGCCGCGCAGCACGTCGAGGAGGCCGCCGCTGCCCGAGCCGTCGGCGCGCAGGTCCGCGTCCACCAGGAGCACCCGGTCGCCGCGCGCCACAGCCACCGATGCGAGCAGGCCGATCACGGCCCGGCGCTGGGCCTCGTCCGCCTCGCCCGATGTCACCAGCAGCGCCAGCGAGCGTCCGCGCACGCCCTCGGTCGCCGCGAGATGGTCGAGGGTGAAGCGCGCCGCCGCCGTGCTGGCGCCCCCCGGCCGAAGGCCCGGGATCACCGCGACCACCGGGGCGTTCGACAGGCGCTCGAGCTGGCGCGGCGACAGCACCGTCGGCTCGAGATATTCCCGCGTCAGCGCGAGGCCGGCGCCGAGCCCGAGGCCGCCGGCCAGAGCGGCGGCGACCAGGATCAGCCGCGGCGGCCAGCTCGGATCCTGCGGCGGGCGGGCCGCCGTGATGATCCGCGCGTTGGAGCTATCGATGCTGCTCTGCTCCCTGATTTCGCGGGCCCGGACCAGGAACGTGTTGTAGACCGTGCGGGCAGCCTCGACCTCCCGCTCCAGCTCGCGCAACTGCACCGATGACTGGGCGGTCACGGTCGATTGCCGCTGGAGCCGCTCCAGCTCGGCCGCCAGCGTCCGCTCGTTCGCCTGGGCACGCTGGTATTCGGTCTCGGCGGCTCCGGCGATGCGGTTCAGCTCGGCGTCGATCAAGCGGCGGACGTCCTGCATCTGGGTGCGGACGGCGGCGATGTAGGGGTGGCGCTCGCCGAGGTTGGTGCGCAGGTCCGCTTCCTTTGCGGCGAGCTCAGCGTATTGGCCGCGCAGCCGGTCGATCGCCGAGGACTGGACGGCTTCCGGCATCGACCCGGACCCGATCGCCTGGCCGCGCGCGTCCCTGACGCCCTGCAGGCGCGCCCTGGCTTCGGCCGTCCGGGCGCGGGCGGCCACTAGCCGGGCGTTCGAGTCGGTGAGTTGCTGCTCGTTCACGAGCCGGCCGCTGGAGGCGATCAGGCCGTTGCGTGCCTTGTAGTCCTCGAGCTTCTTGTCGGCGGCGTTGACGCCGTTGCGCAACTCGTCCAACCGCCCGCGCAGGTCGCCCGCGGCGCGTTTGGCGGCGTCGGAGCGTGCCTCCGTCTGGTCCACCAGGTAGGCGTTCGCGATGGCGTTGACGATGCGCGCCGACAGGTCCGGGTCCACCGTGGTGACGACCACGTCGATCACGAACACCTTGTCGGCGCGCTTGACCGCCAGTTTGCGCCGCAACTGGTCGAGCGCTTGCCCGCGCCGGTCGATGCGCCGCTCCGGCCGAGGCCCGAGCACCATCTCGCGCAGCGACCCGACGGTGCGCGCGATGAGCCCGTCCCTGGGCGCGCCGAAGCCCGGCTCGCTCTCGAGTCCGGCTTGCGTCACGGCGCGGCCCAGGACCGCGTCCGACTCGATAACCTTCACCTGGCTCTCGATCTGGGCGATGCCGCCGTCGGGAGAGAGCGCGCCGGGATTGACGTCGTTCGAGACCACCTGCCGGTCGCGCGGGTCGATCAGGATCTGCGCGGTCGCCGTGTAGAGCGACGGGGTGAGCACGGCGTAAGCCAGGACCGCGAGGCCGAGCAGAAGGGCGGTCCCCAGCACGGTACGCTTGCGCCGCCACAGGATCCGCCACAGGTCGCCGAACTCGGCGGTGGTGTCGGGCCTGGGCGGGCCCGGCCGCTCTGGATGCGCCGACTGGACCGGCGCGAGCCAGGTCGCGACAGCGATGTTATGGTCGATCTGTGCCACGATCGGTCACCAACGTCTCGATCTGGTTCGGTCCCACGCGGACTCCATGCGCTACTGCAAGAGTCGCGCAGACCGCTGACAATTCCTCAAGACTTTTGAGAGTCGCGGTCACGAGCGCCGATTACTGAGCATCTGGTAAACGCCCTGCAACAAGTTCGCGGTCAGCCGGCACAGTTATCATTCCCGTTACCAGTTCGGGAATAGGTCGGATTTGCGGCCGGCGTTCGGCGGATCAACGGGCTGAGCGGAGGCGCGCTCATCATGCATGTGCGAGTGCGTCTCGATGGCGCGAGGCCGCGCCGCTGGCAGGCGGGCCTGTTGGAACGGATCGCCGGGATGCCCGGCATTGCTGCCGTAAGCGTCGAGGCCACGCCGGGCCCGGACGCGTGGCCGACGAATGCCGAATTGCTGTTCCGGCTGGAGTCGCTGGTCCACGGCTTGCCGCGGCTCGGCTCGGCCGTTCTGTCCCCGACCGCGCTCGATGCGTGGCGTCAGGCCGGTGCGACCCTCGATACCGCCCCCGATCTGGTGCTCGACCTCTGCGGCGATGTCTCGCCAGGCCCCACGATCTGGCACTTGGCCTATGATGGACGGCTCGGAGAGGGGGCCCTGCTCGCGAGCCTGCTCGCCGGTGCGGTCCCGCAGCTTGCACTGGTCGAGGACGGGCGGATCGTGTCCGCGGGACGGCTCGGCAGCGATCTGCCGGGCATCACGGTCGCGAGCCACGACGACGCGCTCGCCCGGACCGTGACGCTGGTGATGGCGGCCTTGCGGGGCCGCATCGCCGGGCGCAGTGGCCCCGCCCATGGCGCACGGGTTACGCCGTCGACGATCCGACCAACTCTCGCCGTCGCGGCACTAAGTACCCGGGCCTTGAAAATCCTGGCCCGGACTATCGTCCACCGCCTCTACCATCTCTGCTACCGAGCACCCCATTGGCGCTGCGGCTGGCGGCGCCTCGACGGTCCGGATCTGATCGACCTCGGGCGCCATCCCGAGGCCGGCTGGAACATCCTCCCGGATGACGGCCGCCGCTTCTACGCCGACCCATTCCCGATCGCTTTCGCCGGGTCGACGCATGTCTTCGTCGAGGATTTTCCACACGAGACCGGCAAGGCGATCATCTCGGCCGTCCGCTTCGGTCCGGCCGGCCCCGAAGGACCTCCTGTCCCGGTGCTGGAGGAGCCCCATCATCTCTCCTACCCATTCGTGTTCGAGCGCGAGGGCTCCGTCTGGATGGTGCCGGAGAGTTCCGCAGCCGGCACGGTCGAGCTCTACCGTGCCACGCGCTTCCCCGGAGGCTGGGTCAAGGAGGCGACGCTGCTGTCCGGCGTCGTCGCGAGCGATGCGACCCTCCTGGAGCATGCCGGCCGCTGGTGGATTTTCGCGACCGTGCGCGATGCCGGGTCCGGAGCGCCTTCCGGGGCCGGCTCCTACCACGACACGCTCCATCTCTGGTCGGCTCCCGACTTCCGCGGGCCCTACACGCCGCATCCGGCCAATCCCGTGCTGATCGATCCCGCGACTGCCCGCCCTGCCGGGCGGATCGTCGCGCGCGGTGGGGCGTTGATCCGCCCGGTCCAGGATTGCTCCGGGGGCTACGGCCGCGCCCTGGGACTGGCGCGGATCGACCGCCTCGACCCAGAGGGATTCGCGCAGACGGTCATCGGCCGGATCGAGCCCGGCCCGGCCTGGCCCGGGAGCCGCCTCCACACCGTGAACGCGGGGGGCGGCCTCGAATTCATTGACGGCTCGGCCCGGGTATGCCGGATCCGGATGGCGGGGCGCGCCTGAGCTTTCCGGGGCGCCGCCGGCTGCGGCTGGAAACATTCCGCTCGAACGCCGCTTCTGGGGCGCATCGGAAGCTTCTGGAACTGCCCAGGTTGGGGATCTCGGGTCCGACGCCGCCTCGGCTGTCTGCCGCGTGTGCGAGGCCGGGATAGAGACGATCCCGGTCTGCGCTTATTTCAGCGGGAGGCACTGCGGCCTGCCACGGGGGGGACGCCGATGCGCTGTCGCCGGGGTGGGTCCCGGTCGACCCGATCCCGGCCATCGAATTTTAGACCGGGCCGGCCCTGGCGGGAGTGCGCGTGGATCGCTACATTGCTGCAGCGGGGCTGCAGAGTTCGTCAGGAGCACTTTCCCCGGGGCCTTATCGACTCCCCCGGGAGCTGTCCCTGGCCTCGTTCCTGGACTTGGCCAACACGGCGCCCACCTACACTGTAGGTTTCCCGGGATCGATCCTCCAACGGCTCACGTGGCTCCGCACTCGCTCACTTCCGAATCCGGCGCCGCCTCCGGCGCGGCGCACAAGGCTGAACTGCGCCGGGCAGCGCTCGCCGCCCGCGACGCCCTGGACCCGGCCGCCCGGCAGGCCGCCTCCGCTGCCATCGCGCATACGCTCCTGGCGCTGCCCGAGCTTGCCGAGGCTCGGCTGGTCGGAGCCTTCTGGCCGATCCGCAGCGAGGTCGATCCGCGACCGGCCGCCGAGGCTCTGCTCGCCCGCGGGCAAGCCGTTGCCCTGCCGCAGGTCACGCGCGAGGGCTTGGTGTTCCGGGAATGGCGGATCGGGGATAGGCTGGTCGTCAGCCGCTTCGGCCTGAGCGAGCCGGACCCGGCGCTGCCGCCGGTGGATCCCGACGCGCTGATCGTGCCGCTCGCCGCCTTCGACAGGGTTGGTCAGCGCATCGGATACGGGCGCGGCTATTATGACGGCGCGATCGCGCGCCTGTCCGGCCTGCATCCCCTGATCACCGTCGGAATCGGCTTCGCCGCGCAGGAGGTCGCTCGGGTTCCCGCCGAGCCGCATGACCGGCCACTGCAATGTGTGGTCACCGAGGCGGGCGTGATCCGTTTCGACAGGATAGTCTGATTCATGCGGCTGCTCTTTCTCGGTGACGTCGTCGGACGTCCGGGCCGGAATGTCGTCTGCGAGCAACTACCCAGGTTGCGGGAGCGGTGGCGGCTCGATTGTGTCGTGGTCAACGGCGAGAACGCGGCCGGCGGCTTCGGCATCTCCGAGGCGATCTGCGACGAGCTGATCCAGGCCGGGGCGGACGCCGTAACGCTGGGCAACCACAGCTTCGACCAGCGCGAGGCGCTGGTGTTCATCGCCCGCCAGCCGCGCTTGGTTCGGCCGGCGAACTATCCCCCAGGAACGCCCGGCCGCGGCGCCACCGTGGTGGAGACGCAGGGCGGCGCCCGCGTGCTCGTGGTCAACGTCATGGGCCGGGTCTTCCTCGACGCGATGGACGATCCCTTCACCGCGATCGAGCGCGAGATCTCCGCCTGCCCCCTTGGGGCGGCGGCGGACGCCGTGGTGGTGGACGTGCACGCGGAGGCGACCAGCGAGAAGCAGGCCTTCGGCCATTACCTCGATGGCCGCGCGAGCCTCGTGGTCGGGACCCATACCCACACGCCCACGGCCGACCACCGCATCCTGCCCGGCGGCACCGCCTACATGTCGGATGCCGGCATGTGCGGCGATTACGATTCGATCATCGGGATGCAGAAGGACGAGCCGATTCGCCGGATGATCCAGAAGACGCCGGGCTCGCGCTTCGAGGTGGCGACCGGCGAGGGAACGCTCTGCGGCGTCGCCCTGGAGATCGATGCGCGCGGTCTCGCCAAGAAGGTCGCGGCCCTCCGCCTCGGGCCGAACCTCGAGGAGTGCTGGCCGCGTTTCTGGGACTGAGGCCGCGCCGCCGAGGGCGATGCCAGGCCGGCGAGACTGCGCGCGCCGGTCCGGAGCGCTGGGGGCGTGACCCGGCCCGATACGGAAGGTTGCGGCGTGGGCGTGTCTTTCGCGAGACTTGATCGCGTCCGGGGCTGCCCCCACAGTGGCCGCGACGGATCCCGCCTGTCGGCGGCCCCCATCTTGAGACCAGGCTAGAGCGACCGATGGCGGCCCGCGATACCGGCGAAAACACAAGTCAGCCGCTGGCGCGGCCCGGGATTTATCTCGGACGCATGGTGATTTTCTTGATCCTGGTGGGCTTCCTGGCCTTCATCCTGTTCAAGCAGATCACGCCGGCCTTCCTGGCCAATCCCGGTCTTAACGGGCTCATCCTCGGGGTTCTTCTGATTGCGGTCCTGATCGCCTTCGGGCAGGTCATCCGGCTTTTCCGCGAGGCCAACTACGTCAACGCGGTCGCGGGGGGCGCCCAGGCCAGGCGGCCGCCTGCTCTTCTGGCGCCGATGGCGCCGATGATCGCCGCACGGGCCTCGGGCACGATCCTGCCGGGCACCACCGGCTATCTCGACACCATCGCGGCGCGCCTCGACGAGGGGCGCGAGATGCTGCGCTACATCGCCGGGATCCTCATCCTGCTCGGTCTGCTCGGCACGTTCTGGGGCCTGATCGATACGCTCTCGGCGGTGGGCGGGGTGATCAAGGGAATGCGCGGCGGCGGCGATGCCGGCGTGATGTTCGACGAGTTGAAATCCGGCCTTGCGGTCCCGCTCTCGGGGATCGGGCTGGCCTTCTCGGCCTCGCTGTTCGGCCTCGCCTCCTCGCTGATCACCGGCTTCCTGGAGCTTCAGGCGGGCCAAGCCCATGCGCGTTTCCACAACGAATTGCAGGACTGGCTGATGTCCGGCACGGCGGCCGCCGAGACGGCGGTCCCGGCCGCGATCCGGCCGGCCGCCGGCTCGCAGGAACTCAGGGAGGCTGTCGAGCGGCTGACCGCGGTGGTGTCCGAGGGCGGGGGCGGGCGGGCCGCGACGCTCGCCATGACAAACCTCGCCGAGGGCATCCAGGGCCTCGTCCAGCATATGCGCGCGGAGCAGCAGATGATCCGCGACTGGGTCGAGGCTCAGGCGAGCCGTGAGCGCGAGTTGAAGCAGGTGCTCGACCGGCTGGGCAGGGAGCGGGTGTAGTGGCGTCGACGGCGGCACGCTCCCGGCGCACCCTCAACGTCTGGCCGGGCTACGTCGACGCGCTGGCGACGCTGCTCCTATCGGTGGTGTTCCTGCTCACGGTGTTCGTGGTCGGGCAGTTCTTCCTGTCCCAGGAGCTGACCGGGCGGGACGCGACGCTCGCCAAGCTCAACCGCCAGATCGCCGACCTCACCGACCTGCTCGCCCTGGAACGCTCGAATCGTCGCAACCAGGAGGAGGAGGCGCGCAACCTCCGCACGACGCTGGCCGGCGTCGAGTCCGAGCGCGACCAGGCGAAGTCCCAGGCCGAGGCCGCCACCGTCAGCCAGGGCGCGGCGGGGGCGCTCGACAAGCAGCTGGAGGCCGAGCGCGGCGCGACCAAGCGGGCGCTCTCTCAGGTCGACCTGCTGAACGAGCAGATCAGCGCCATGCGTCGCCAGCTCGCGGCCCTGGAGGATGCCCTGGCGGCTTCCGAGACCCGGGATCGCGAATCGCAGGCGCGCATCGCCGAGCTCGGCAGCCGGCTGAACGTCGCGCTGGCCCAGAAGGTCCAAGAGCTGGCCCGCTATCGGTCGGACTTCTTCGGGCGCCTGCGCCAGATCCTCGGCAACCGCCCCGACATCCGCGTGGTCGGCGACCGCTTCGTCCTGCAATCCGAAGTGCTGTTCCCGGCGGGCTCCGCGACGCTGAAGCCCGAGGCCGGGCCAGAACTCGACCGGATCGCCGGCGCCATCTCCGACCTCGCCAAGCAGATCCCGGCGGATCTGCCGTGGGTCCTTCGGGTGGACGGCCACACCGATGCGCGGCCGATCAACACATCGCAGTTCCCGTCGAATTGGGCGCTGTCGGCCGCGCGCGCCATCGCGGTGGTGCAGTACCTCGCCGGCAAGAGCATCCCGCCGCAGCACCTGCTGGCCGGGGCGTTCGGTGAGTTCCAGCCCCTCGACGCCGGCACCACGGAGGATGCCTACGCCCGGAACCGCCGGATCGAGATGAAGCTTACGGAGCGGTAGCAGGCGGCAGGTTCGGCATCATCGTGTGTTCGAGGCCTGCATCGTTCGACTGCTACCTGGACTTGCCGGGTCGGCGTGCAGGTGTCTGGTTGTTAGGCTGGGTGCTCTGGTCGCCGGCAGCTCCGCATGGAGCTTCACGGCCGCCACAGCGCAAGCCCATTCGGCGATCACGGCCGTGGGCGGCTCGATCGTTCCGGGACTCGCTTTCAGTGATGATAGCTCGTTGCCGGCGCACCAGGGCGCTCCGCCGCCGCGTCGGGTGTCCCTGATGTCGTCGTCGCGCGATCATGGCCGGACCGGTCGCGGGGTCTCTGCGACCCATCTCGACCAGCGCGACGGTCACGGCGGCGCATTCCGGCGCTGCGGTTGCTGGTTCGTATCGCCCGTCGGGCTCAGGGGCCGGAGAGCGTCTCCTTGTAGGCGAAGATCCCCGGCGTCCCGCCGGTCATCAGGAACAGGACCGACGAGCCCGCCGGATAGAGCCCGGCGCGCACGTCGTGCAGCAGGCCCGCGAAAGCCTTGCCGCTGTAGACCGGGTCGAGCAGCTTGCCCTCGGTGCGGGCCATCAGCCGGACCGCTCCCAGCATGCCCTCCGTGGGGATGCCGTAGCCCGGCCCGCGATGGTGGCCGTCGAGGTTGATCGCCTCAGGCGACACGCGCCGGTCGGATCCGATTAGGGCGAGCGTAGCATTGGCCTTCTCCAGGACTTCAGCCCGGGCGCGGCCTTCCTCGGCGAGCACCGCGAAGGATTTCGCCAGCGTCGGGTCGAGATCCATGGCGGCGAGGCCGGCCACGAGCCCGGCGTGGGTGCCGGCGCTGCCGTTGGCGGTGATCACCTGCGCGAAGTGCACGCCCAGGTCGTCCGCCTGGGCGAGGATCTCGGCGGCGCAATTGGCGTAGCCGAGACAGCCGGTCGGGCTCGATCCGCCCGATGGGAAGACGTAGGCCCGGCGTCCCTCGGCCCGCAGTTCCGCAGCCCGCGCCTCGGCGGCCGCCAGGGAATCGGCGTCGCCGGGCAATTCGTGGACCGCGGCACCGAACACGTCGTCGAGCAGGCGGTTACCGTTGCCGGTATAGTCTGGGTCCTGGCGCGGCACGCTGCGGGTCAGAAACAACTCGCAGGCGAGACCCGCGCGCGCTGAAGCCGCGGCGGTGAGCCGGGCGTGATTGGACTGAATGGCGCCGACGGTGATGGCCGTGTCGGCGCCCTCTGCACGCGCGGCGCCGAGCAGGTATTCGAGCTTGCGAAGCTTGTTGCCGCCGAGGCCGATCCCGGCCACGTCATCGCGCTTCACGAAGAGCCGAACGCCGTTGAGGGCGGCGCCAAGATGGCGCATCAGCCCGTCTAGAGGCTCGATCGGGGTCGGCTGCGCGAGGAACGGCAGGCGGGGGAAGCGGGCGAGATCGAGATGGCGCATCGCGGCGATTCTACACCGCGCGGCGCGCCCTGTCCCGGGCTCGCGCGATGGAAGGCCCGCTTCCGTCGCTGAGGGATGCGGGCCCCGGCCACGGAAGAATCACTCGGCCGCAGGGATCCGCTCGCCTCGGGCGCGCAAACCCTTGCCGCGGGCGGTCTCATCCAGAGCGTCGGTGAATTGCAGGCTCGCCAGCTGCGCGTAGAGCGCACCCTGGGCGAGCAGGCTCTCGTGGGTCCCGGTCTCGACGATGCGGCCGTCGTCGAGGACCAGGATGCGGTCCGCGGCGCGGATGGTTGCAAGCCGGTGGGCGATCACCAGTGTGGTGCGCCCGCGCATCAGCGTATCGAGGGCGGCCTGGACCGCACGCTCGGATTCCGCGTCCAGCGCCGAGGTCGCCTCATCGAGGAGCAGGACAGGCGCATCCTTGAGGATCGCCCGGGCGATGGCGATACGCTGCCGCTGTCCGCCGGAGAGCGTCACGCCGCGCTCGCCGACCTGTGTCCCGTAGCCCTGCGGCAGCGCCATGATGAAGCCGTGCGCGTTGGCGAGTTCGGCCGCGCGCCGGATCTCCGCCTCGGCCGCCTCGGGGCGCCCGTAGCGGATGTTCTCGGAGACGCTGCCGGAAAACACCACCGGGTCCTGTGGGACCAGGGCGATGCGGGCGCGCAGGTGCTCGGGATCGACCTGCGCGATGTCGGTGCCGTCGACCAGCACGCGGCCGCCCTGCGGGTCGTAGAAGCGCAGGAGGAGCTGGAGCACCGTCGACTTGCCGGCCCCGGATGGACCTACGATGGCGATGCGCTCGCCGGGGGCGGCCGCGAAGCTCAGCCCGTCGAGGGCGGCATGTCCGGGGCGGGTCGGATACGCGAAGCGCACGGCTTCGAAGGTCACCGCGCCCTGCGCCGGCTCGGGCAGGGGCAGCGCTGGGGCGGGCGCGCGGATCGCGGGCTCGGTGGAGAGGATCTCGGTCAGCCGTTCGGCTGCGCCAGCCGACATGGCGAGGTCGCCGTAGACCTCGGAGAGCTGGCCGAGCGCGCCGGCGCCGAACACCGCGTAGAGCACGAATTGCGAGAGTTCGCCGCCGGTCATCGTGTGGTTGAGAACCCCTTGGGCGCCGTACCACATCACTCCGACGACCGAGGCCGAGATCAGGAAGATCGCAACGCCCGTGAGCAGCGCCCGCGCTCGGATCGAGTCCCGGGCGGCGGCATAGGCCTCCTCGGAAGCGGCGGCAAAACGGGCCGCCGTGGTGCCCGAACGTCCGAAGGCCTGCATGGTCCGCACCGCCCCGACCGCTTCGGCGGCATACGCGGAAGCGTCGGCCAGCCGGTCCTGCGCGGCCCGGGAGCGGCGGCGCACGCCGCGGCCGGAGACGATGAGCGGGAAGACGATGACCGGGATGGCCGCGAGCACCATCACCGAGAGGCGGGGACTCGTGATCACCATCATGGCGGTCGCGCCCACGAACAGGAACAGGTTGCGCAGCAGGATCGACACCGAGACGCCGAAGGCCGACTTGATTTGCGTCGCGTCCGCGGTGAGCCGGGAGACGATTTCACCGGATTGCGCACGGTCGAAGAAGGCGGGATCGAGGATCGTCAGCCGGGCGAAGACGGCGCTACGCAGATCCGCCACCACGCGCTCGCCCAGTGTCACCACCGTGTAGACCCGCGCCGCACTCGACAGGGCGAAGGCCGCGACAACGCCCAGCAGGGCCAGGAAGTAGGCGTCGATCACCTCCGATCCGTCGGCCGTGAAGCCGTGGTCGATCACCCGGCGCATGGCGATCGGGACCACCAGCGTCGAGGCCGAGGCGCAGACGAGGGCGAGGAGCCCAGCGATGATCCGCCCGCGATAGCGCAGGGCGAAAGGAAGCAGAGGCCGCAGCGCGCTCAGCGGGGCTTTCGGCCGGCTTTCCGCGGCGGCTTTCTTCTTACGGGCCATCACGCCTCATGCGTCTCATCCCTCCCTATCCACCGGCGCTTGTTACCGGAGAAAGCCTGCGGTATACGCCGCCCCTCATCCGATTGCGCGTGTTCAATGGCCGCGGGCCGCCACCACGGTCGGCTTCGACGTGCCGTTGCACGAACCTACGGTTCGGCGCAACCGGTGACATCTTCCGCATTCCGGGCCGGGCGGCGCCTCTTGCGCTTCCCGCCGGCGTGCCAGAGCAGGGACGACAGGTCATGGCGAAGGACGCGGCCGCGAAGGCCAAGGGGACCGAGCACCCCGATTACCATTTCATCAAGGTCGTTATGACGGACGGCACCGAGTACCGGACCCGTTCGACCTACGGCAAGGAGGGCGATACCCTCAACCTCGACATCGACCCGCTCACCCACCCGGCCTGGACCGGTGGCGAGCAGAAGATGCTCGACCGCGGTGGCCGCGTCTCGCGGTTCAACTCCCGGTTCGGTAATCTCGGCAAGCGCTGAACCCTTCGCGGAGCAGGCGTGGCGCGTTCAGGACGGGCGGTTTCCTTGCGGGACCGCCCGTTTTCTTTCGCGGATCGCCTTGCCAGCCGTTCAAGTCTGTCACCGGGATGAGGGGGCAGGACTCGGGTGTTTCCCGGAAGAGTTTTGAATCTGATCAATTGCATCGTTGGGATTTAGAAATTTCGCGTTGGACTTTAGAATTAATGATTGTTGAATACGACAAATATAAAAGAATCCAACGAGTTGGCCGTCTCGGATCTATCTGAGGCAGTTTCCGCGGGCAAATCGAGGGACCTATGGACGATGTTGCGCCGACGCCTGCGCCTGCGTCGTCCAGCTGTGCCGAGCGCGCCGGAGCCGGACGTCGCATCCCGCTCGGAGGCCTCAACTTGAGGAGCGGCTCGCACGGTTACGCGGTGGCGATCGGCGCGGTCCTACTGGCCCTTGCGCTGCGCGCGCTTCTCCCTGGCGGATTCCCTTTCCTAACGTTCTATCCGGCGGTGATCCTGACCGCCTATTTCTGCGGCCCCAAGCCGGCCATCCTGTGCGCGGTTCTGTCAGGCCTCACGGTGTGGCTCCTGGTGTTGCCGACGAGTGCCCCGGCCACGGGCGCCTCATCGGTCGCGGCGATCCTGGGCCTGTATGCCCTCGTAGTGAGCGTCAACCTGATCGGGATCGGCGGGATGCAACGCTCCCAGGCGAAAAATGCCAGATTGTCGGAATCCCAGCGGATACTCACGCTTCAGCTTCAACGCGAAACCGAGCTGCGCGTGGCCAACCAGAGGCTCGCCGAGAAGACCCTACTGCTGGATCTCGCGCTTCAGGCCGCCGATGCCGGGACTTGGCGCTACTGCGTGGCCACGGGTCGCGCCCAGCTCTCCGAGCGCATGGCACGGCACAACGGCTTCGGGGATGAGGCGATCGAGATCGATATCGAGCGGGACTGGCGGACGCGCGTCCATCCCGAGGACGCCGAGCGGACGCTGGGCGATCTCCAGGCGGCCATCGCCAGCCGCGGAAGGTTCGTCGCCGATTACCGCGTGATCCTGCCGGATGGCAGGGTGCGCTGGATCGCTGGCCTGGGGCAGGTGGAGGTCGACGAGGCTGGAACGCCCTCGGAGGTCGTGGGCCTCAGCCTGGACATCACCGCCCGCAAAGAGGCCGAATCCAAGATCGCGCACCTCGCCTGCCACGACCCGCTGACCGGGCTCGCGAACCGGACCCTGTTTCACGCGCGCCTCGGCGAGGAGATCGCCCGGGCCGTCCGCCGCCAAGCGTCGTTCGCGCTGTTCTGTCTCGACCTCGACCGGTTCAAGGCCGTGAACGATACCCATGGTCATCTCGTCGGCGACGCACTGCTTCAGGTCGTGGCCGCGCGTATTCTCGGGGCGGTCCGGCAGGAGGATACGGTCGCCCGATTCGGCGGAGACGAGTTCGTGATTATCCAGACCGGGGCCGATCGGACGGCCTGCGCGACCGTCCTGGCGGAGCGCCTGATCGGCGCCGTGCGGGAGCCGATCGAGATCGAAGGTCACAGCCTGTCGGTGGGACTCAGCATCGGGATCGCCATGGTGCATGCCGGCGACGACGATTCCCTGGCGATCTACAGGCGCGCAGATCGAGCCCTTTACCGGGCGAAGGCCGAGGGCCGGAGTACATTCCGGTTCGCCGGCTGATCGCTCGGATGCTCAGGCGTCGCCGAGCCGGAACGCCATGCGCAACAGGCCCTGCTGCGCGGCCACCGGGCTCTCCACCGGCACGGGCGTCGGCCGGTCTTCCGCGATCAGCGAATCCAGATGGAGAATGCGGGCGTGCAGGCGGCGCGCCCGCAGGATCAGTTGCTGCAGGCGCATCGGCAGCAGGGTGAAATCTTCGGGCTTCGGCGGCTCGGCGGCACCGAGCTTGACCCGGTGCTTCTCCAGGAGGGCCTCGGCCGGGGTCATCTCGCCCTCGGCGACCGCCCGCTGCACCAGCAGCCAGGATGCGACCTGCATCAGTAGCGTTGTGAGGCGCATGCTCTCGGCGGCGTAGCTCAGCGTAGCGTCGCGGGAGACGAGGCGCGACTCGTCGCGGCCCTCGCCGTCGAGATAGGCCGCCGTCTCCTCCACGAGCATCATGCCGTCACGGAACAGCGCCTTGAACGCTTCGGAATTGACGTAGGTCTTGCCGAAGTCGACCCAGTCCCGATCGTCCCGGAACGTGACATCGAAGCCGTTCATGCTGCCTCTCCTGTGCCGCCCGACGGCCCTGACCGTCCCGGACCGGGACACCCCGGCCGTGGCTCTCCGACGACGCAGCAATCCTAGCGCCGAACCGCGGCAGCATCAGGGTTAGATCTTTTTTAACCTTAATGTGCCGGCCGATGGTTAAAATATGGCCTATGACGAGGCGGGCAAGCATTCTGGATGAGATCCGCCCGACGCCGAATACTCCGTACCTTCGTCCGGCATCGAACCGGTGGCAGCCGATCCGCGCGCCCTCGCTCTACGAAGGCCAAGCGCTGCGACCCGGGGCGGCCCGGTCCTCTCGGTTGGCCGCTCCGGGTCGCGCTTCGCGAGAGACGTCAGTGCTGATGCTGATGCTGGTGCGGGCCGCCGGGCGCGCTCGCGCCGATCGGCGCCACCGAGAACGTGACCGGCACGGCGCCGGCACGCCGGAAGCTCAGCGTCCCGGACACCGTCTCGCCGGCTTTCGGTGAGCCGGTGAGACCCTCGAACATCAGGTGGTAGCCACCCGGCTTCAGCTCGACGGTCTCGCCGGGCTTGATCGTCAGGCCGTCCGAGACCGGGGCCATCTTCATGACGCCGCCCTCCATCGACATGGAGTGGATGTCGCTTGACTTGGCGAAAGGCACTGCAGCGCCCGTGAGCGTATCCGGCGCCGTGCCGGTGTTGGTGATCCGCACGTAGCCGCCCGCGACCTTGGCGCCGTTCGGCGTGGCGCGCAGCCACGGCGTGTCGATCGTGAGGTCGCCGGCCTTGACGGGCTCGGCCTGCGCTGCGGTCGTGAGCAGGCCGAGGGCGAGGGTTATCGAGTAGAGAATCTTCATGGGAATGCTTCCGTCCTGAGGGATCCGATTGAGAAGATCGCTCAGGCCGCCGGTGGCCCCCGCGGCGGCGCGATACGCCCGGGCGGGGCGCGGGCGCGCGGTGTTTCTGCCGCGCTCCCGACCGTGCGTATACCCCCGACCAACGGCCAAGCCACCGGCTCGGGAGCGGTCCGGGCCGGAAGCGCGGCACCGGCGGCCTGGGCTGCCGTGCAGCAATCCGCGTAATCATGCGGGATCGCCTTGCCGGGACCTTCGTCGGCCTGCGCATGCCCGGTGCAGAGCCCGTCCACGGCGGCGGCCATCGGCGTCAGGCCGCCCAGGAAAAAGACGAGCAGGAACGCGTAGAGCGCGAGCACCGCCACGGCTGCCCGAAGGGTGCTTGCCCTGGAGCGGAGGTCGGTCTGGTTCGGGGTGGCCGGGCCGGACACCATGCTGCTCCTGCTGGCCATCCGGATCGGACGGTGGTGACGTGACTGCCACACCGGGCCGTTCGTGGCTGTTGCCACCGTGCCGCATCCGAACGCGGCGTGCGCTGGCGCACGGCGACGCCACAATCCGGCCCCTTCGATAGGGAGTCTTAACGGCATCCCGACACCGTGGCGGCCGAGAAAACCCGCTCTCGCCACGATTTGACGAACTCCGGACAAGAGCCAGCGACTGATGCGCATCAAGGCAACAAACCGGTTCACCGCGGTCCTGGGCGTCGCCGCCATCGGCACGCTCGGCATCGGCGCCGCCGCCGCCCGCGACCAGGGCAACTACGCCCAGGCCGAGTGGGCGCAGGATTACGCCTCCCCCGCGGGCATGCAGGTGCAGCGCGAGACCGTGCCGATCCTCTCGCCCCAGACCGTGGCGGCGACCGAACAGATGGTCGAGCGCTACAAGGACATCGTCGCCCGCGGCGGCTGGCGCCCCGTCTCCGGTGCCGAGCGCTTGCGCGTCGGCGCGAAGGGGCCGGCCGTGGCCGCCGTGCGCCAGCGCCTGATCGTCACCGGCGACCTCGATCCGGCCGCCGGCGGTTCAGGCGTGTACGATTCCTACGTCGCGGCCGGCGTGAAGCGGTTCCAGGCCCGCCACGGCCTCAGTCAGACCGGCGCGATGAGCCTCGCCACCCAGCAGGCCATGAACGTGCCCGCCGAGGTGCGGCTCCACCAGCTCGAGATCAACGTCGTGCGCCTGCGCTCCTATTCGGGCGACCTGGGGCGGCGCTTCGTGATCACCAATATCCCGGCCGCGCTGGTTGAGACCGTGGAGAACGGGCAGGTCGTGACGCTCCACGCCGCCGGCGTGGGTAAGATCGACCGCCAGTCGCCGATCATGAACACCAAGGCGACGCAGATCAATTTCAACCCGACCTGGACGGTCCCGGCTTCCATCGTGAAGAAGGACCTGATCCCGAAGATGCAGAAGGATCCGAACTACCTCACCGACAACAAGATCCACATCCTGTCGGGCAGCGGCGAGATTTCGCCCAAGGCTGTGAACTGGTTCTCGGACGAGGGTACGCGCTACACCTACCGCCAGGAATCCGGCGCCGACTTCAATTCGATGGGGATCGTGCGCATCAACATCCCGAACCCCTACGGCGTGTTCATGCACGACACGAACACCAAGGGCGTGTTCGGCGACGACTTCCGCTTCATCTCTTCCGGCTGCGTCCGCGTGCAGAACGTGCGCGAGTACATCACGTGGCTCCTGAAGGACACGCCCGGCTGGGGCCGCGAGCAGGTCGAGCAGGCGATCGAGAGCGGCAAGCGCATCGACGCCAACATCGCCCAGCCGGTGCCGGTTTACTGGACCTACATCACCGCATGGTCGACCCCGGACGGCCTCGTGCAGTTCCGAGACGACATCTACAAGCGCGACGGCGTGAACGTGCCCTCGACCATCGGGGCGCCGACCCCGGTCGCCAGCGCCGAGCCGCTGCCCCAGACCTTCGAGCCCGGCGACGAGGAATAAGCCGTCTCACCGTGCGTCGGAGCCTTCGGTCCGGCGTGGATTCTACGAGGCCCGCCCCCTGCCCGGGGTGCGGGCCTCGTGCGTTCCGGGCCGCGGTGTCATCGGGCGGTCAAACGAGTCTGCTTGGCCGTGGGAGAGCCCGGTAGGAGGCCCCCATGGCGCGCGAGTCAACCTCCCCAAACGGATACCTCACCCGACGGGAGGCCGTGGCCGGCGCCGCGGCTCTCGGGCTGGTCGCGGGCCGGGCCGGAGCCCAGGAGGCCGTCGAGGCCATGGGGATCGTCTACGCGGCCGGTTCGGCCGGAGCCGGCCGGGTCCCGCTGCCCGACGTGCTGGTCTCTAACGGGCGCGAGGTCGTGCGCACGGATGGCCAGGGCCGCTACCGCCTGCCGATGCCTGGGGACGGCGCGGTCTTCGTGATCAAGCCGCCGGGTTACGCCCTGCCGTGCGACGCCGACAACGTGCCCCGCCGCTCCTACATCCACCAGCCGGGCGGCACCCCCGCCGGCCTCGGCCTGCGCTACGCGGGTCTGACGCCCACCGGCCCGCTGCCTGCCTCGATCGACTTCACCCTGACCCGCGTGGACGAGCCCGCGGATTTCGACGTCATCCTGTTCACCGATCCGCAGCCTGAGAGCCGGTTCGAGCTCGACCACGTGCGCGACACCGCTGTCGCCCGGGCCATGGCGATCCCGGCGGCCTTCGGCCTCACGCTGGGCGACGTGATGTTCGACGATCTCTCGCTCTACGGCCGCTCCAACCGCATCGTCGGCCGGATCGGCCTGCCCTGGTACAGCCTGCCGGGCAACCACGACCTCAACATGCAGGCCCCGGACGCCCGTTACAGCCGCGAGACCTGGAAGCGTGTGTTCGGCGCCCCGAGCTATGCCTTCCGGCACGGACGGGTGCTGTTCGTGATGCTCGACAACGTCGAGTGGCTCGGGCCGCCGGTCCCGGTCGGGGCAAATACCTACCGGGGCCATATCGGCGAGCGGACCCTCGCCTTCCTGCGCAATCTCCTGGCCGAGGTCCCCCGGGACGACCTGATCGTCCTGGCCACCCACATCCCGCTGCAGACCGATACCGGCGACGATCCGCGGAGTGCGACGATCGACCGGGTCGCCCTCCTCGAAGTCCTGGCGGACCGCAAGGTGCTGAGCCTTGCCGGACACACTCACACCACCGAGCACCACTATCTGGCAGATGGGCACCACCATCACGTTCTCACAGCGGTATCGGGCTCGTGGTGGAGCGGTCCGGATACCCGCACCGGAATTCCGTCGGCCGATAGCCGCGACGGCACGCCCAACGGCTTCCACGTTCTCTCGGTCCGCGGCACCGATTACACGACGCGCTACGTCACCGCGCAGGGCGAGCCGGACGAGACGATGCGGATCGCGTTCGAGAGTGAGCTGCGGCCTGCCGCCCCGGAGGTCTTCCGGTCGACCAGGCCGATCCAGGCGTTGCGGCCGCCGATCCCGCAGGACGCGCTGGGGGACACCAAGTTGGTGGTCAATGTCTTCGACGGAGGCCCACGCACGAGCCTGACCTACCGGATCGGCGACCGGGTGCCGGAGGCGATGGCGCGCACCCGCCGGCTCGATCCGTTCGTCACCGAACTGTACGCGCGCTACCCGGAGACGAAGAAGAGCTGGGTGCAGGCGACGGCCTCAACCCATATCTGGACCGCGCGCCTACCCGAGGACCTCGCGCCCGGCGCCCACCGGCTTACGGTCGAGGGAACGGACGAGTACGGGCGCCCGATCCGCGCTTTCGCGGCGATCGAGATCATCGGCGAGCGGATTTAGAGCGGGCGACGAATCAATAACTGGCAGAATATCGTGCGAATTCCGTTCGTGTTTTGAAGAAATCATGGGCGATAAAGGTCTGCGCTCTATTGCCAATGCAGGACGGAGGCCGGCGAGCTGCGGCTGTCTGCTTCAGCGCCGCTGAAATGCTTATCGCCCTATGAAAATCCAAGTTCTCGGTTGGGATCCGTCGTATGTCTGAGCTTTTTCCGGATGATACGATCTATAAAAATCATCTATACCGACGAGATTGGAGCGGCATCGCGTGAAGAATTTATCGATCCGTAAAATAATTCAATCAATTTCGATATTATTGCGATAATAATGGCCGTCAATGCTGCAGATTCGATTATGTTTTGAACAAAGCGTCCAAATATGTTGTGTAATGCGAATAAAATAAAATTCGATGCGACCAAGAAAACCAGAATGTGATGCCCGGGAAGCGTTATAATCGGAGAGAGCTTGATGCGTTTGACGATTTCCATGCTCACCGCACGATAAAGCAAGAGGAACAGGGCCGGCCCCGCTACCCACAATGTTGACGGCGGAAAACGAGAGGCGAGATGATCGTCTGTCATCGCAACAGCGACAAATGTATAAGTCGCCAGGGCGGCCAAAAAAAATTCGAGGTGGCTGGGTGGACCCTTCCTCGGCGCATAGTAGGATCCCAAAAAAACCCATATTGCATACGGTGCGAGCGGGAAAGATACAGCGTTTTTCGTGCCGATGAGGATTGGTACCCAAGGCAGATCTTCCGACTCAATATGAAAGCATCCACATAAGACTGAAATTCCGGAGACCATAATTAGACAGGTCGGATTTCCGCTGACAAGACTCAGTTCTTTGCCGAGCCAAATCATCACGATGCTCATAGCAAAAAGCGAAGCGAGAAATTCGCCGTGTCCCGGTAGGTACATCAGTGTAGCCACGTCAAGGATGCGCGTGGCCGACCATCCGGCACCGTCAATCAAGACGAGATGGGCAATTGCAGTCAGGTAGAACGCGAGCAGAATTTTCGCTGGCCCTCTGAGCCGATCCCAGGCGGTTCTGACTTTATTGGTGCCGAAAGAAAGTGTTGTGCCCCAACCGAAAGCGAATAAAAATCCTGAGAAGCTTACAAGATTTACATAGTTCGATATGCATTTCGCAAATATATCGATTGGCTCCTGAAGGAGCTGAATAGTATGAGCGAGAACCATCCCGACGACGAGAAACGTCTTGAATAGATCAAGATCGACACGCCTGCTGAGGCGCTCACTCTTGTCAGGCAAGATGGGGCCTCAGCCAATGTATTGGACCGTGACCATAAATACGGTCGCGATTTTAAAATAAACTCAGATCCGTAAATATTACGTGAACTATTTATTCAATCTCGTCTGAGGCATTCGAAAAATATTTGGTGGATCGGAAATTCGGCCTCAGATCCCCTTGTGCGAGGCATGTTCCCTCGACGGCCAGACGTGGAACGATCTCAGATCGTAGGAGCGGATCCGTGCGCGACTGCAACGCCCGACATCGCGGGCGCCAAGGAAAAATGCCTTCCCGGCCGATCTCGCATCCGGCCGGGAGACACACATCATGTTGGATCCGGATCGGGTGGCCCCGATCCGGATGGGCAGGGCGGATTTCAGGCTGCCAACTGGCGGCTGCCGTGGCCGCCTTCCTGGATCTCCTCGACGATCTTGGCGCAAAAGGCGTCGAGATCGTCTGGATTGCGGCTTGTGACGATGCCCTGATCGGTCACGACCTCCTTGTCGTGCCAGCGGCCACCGGCATTGATCACGTCGGTGCGGATCGACGTGAACGAAGTCATGTCGCGGCCCTTGGCCGCGCCCGCCTCTATGAGTAGCCAGGGCGCGTGGCAGATCGCGGCGACGACCTTGCCGGTGGTCAGGAAGCTCTTGATCACCTCCAGGGCCTTGGGCTCGAGGCGCAATTTGTCGGGGTTGATCTGCCCGCCCGGCAGGACCAGGGCATCGTAGGCCGCGGGATCGACCCGCTCGAGGTCTATATCGACCGCGACTTCCCTACCCCAATCGGTCTTGTCCCAGCCGCGGATCGTGCCCTTGCTCTCGCGCGATTGCGGGGCTGCCACGGTCACGGTCGCGCCGGCCTGGGCCAGCTTGGATTGCGGCAGCGTCAGCTCGCTCTCCTCGAAGCCGTCGGTGGCGAGGATCAGGATCTTGGCTTGGCGGATATCGGGCATGAGGGCCTCCGTACTGGGGATCTGTCCGGCTAACGGAGGGCCTGGTGCCGTCGTTCCCCGTCGCATGACCTCGGGCCGCGATCTGCGGAACCCCCTGGGTGAGCGGCCCGTTGGTCCAGCATCCCGAAAACCATGAGGAGCCGCGTCATGGCCAATCCCGGCCTACCCGAGCCTACGCCTGGCGATCTGCCACCTCCGCCGCCCCCGCCGGACGAAGAGCCCGATATCGGCCCGACCGGGCCGCGCACGCCCTATCCCGTGAACGATCCGGGCATCGGCGAGCCGGGCGGTCCGGGCTCCGAGCCTGACATCTTCCCCGGCACGCCGACGGATCCCGGCACGCGGATGTGAGACGCGCCGACCCGGCGAAGATCGATGGCCGACGATCAATGCCCTCCGTGCGACGTGCGGACGTCGCGCGGCGCACTAAGGATCTCCGAGAGGCTTGTTACGACGTGGCGGGCCTCCTCGTCGGTCAGGCGCAGCTGGAACGGCGGCAGCGCCCCCGCCTGCAAGGCGACCACGGCCTGACCCTCATCATCGGTGCCGATCTCGATGGCCGAGGATGTCACGTCGAGCATGGCGACTTCCTCGTCGCCCAGGCCTTCGGTGATGTCAGGCTCGTCCGTGTCGTCGATCGCCGTGAGCAGTTGCCCGACGGCACGGACAAGGGCCCGGGCGGCGCGGGCGTCCATCACCACGGCCGTCGCCTGATCGTCCTTCTGGAAGGAGAGCTGGATGTTCGCGCCTTCCAGCGAGACCGAAATGCCTGCCATGTACCGCTCGGAGCCACTTGCCTTAACTGTCTGTCCACGTTCCGTATATGCATCGTGAACGCGGGGAAACACAGGGGGGCGGTCGTTGCCGACGCGGCAGCGGCGAAGCCTCGGCGCAGAAGTCGCGGCCCGACCGCCTTGTTGCCGCCGCAGCCAGCGCCTAAATAGGAGTTCGGGGGGCTTACCCACCGAGACTGACGCTCTTCAAGGTTCAGCGTCTCGCGCCCCGCCGCACTGGCCAATCCAGCAAGACCGTGGTGCATGACGCGGCCCTCTCGCCGCGCGCATGGCCTATGGACGATGAGGTAGACTACGTGAACACCGGCACTGTGAAGTGGTTCAACGAGACCAAGGGTTACGGCTTCATCCAGCCCGACGACGGCGGCAAGGACGTGTTCGTCCATATCTCGGCTGTCGAGCGCGCTGGGATGCGCAACCTGATCGAGGGCCAGCGGATCACTTACGAGATCCTCACGGACAAGCGCAGCGGCAAGGACGCCGCCGGAAACCTCCAGGCGGCCTGACCGTCATCCGGGTTTGAACCGGCCGCATGATGCGGCTCCCCCTTCCGACGCTTCCGACCCAGGGCGAGACCGTCCGGGACTGGTCGCGCCGGAGGCAATATCGCCAGAAACGACGCCGGGCGCACACAGACGTCCGGTTCATAAAAGAAAAGACACGTAAACAGATGATGTTCGAATTCACCCGCCGTCGCGGCGTCCGCTCCCCCGTCACGGATGCGCCGACCTTTCGGGTCGGCCGGCTGGCCCGGGCGAAGACCGCCAACGAGACCGGGGCCGATCTCAGCCACCTGATCGACCGGTCCTACAACTACCATTCCCCGCGAGAGCTGCACTGGCATCTCGCCGAGCGGCTCGGGCTCGCGCCCGGTTCCGTGATCGTACGTGAAGCCGTGGCGGCCTGAGGGCCGACGCCGCCTTCAGCACTCTAAGCGGCCGCGCCCGATCCCAGATCGGGCGCACGGCGCCCGCATTCACCGATCCCAGGCAGTCAGCACCGGGTCTCGCAACGCGACCGGCGCGGCCAGCAGTTCGCCGTGGACCGGATCGGCCCGGTTATATGTCGTCGCCTGCCCGCTGAGATCGCAGACCATGCCCCCCGCCTCGCGCAGGACGAGGTCCGCGGCTGCGATGTCCCAATCGCGGGCATTGCCCGAGATCAGACCGACATCGACCGTCCCCTCAGCCACCCGGGCGAGCCGCAAGGCGAGCGACGGGATGCGGTCGATGCGGGCGAAATCCGTATCGGGCCCGGCGCCTCGCGCCAGCCGGTCGAGCATCGGCTTCGGCCCGGTGATGCGCGCGCCCGGCAGCGATTCGCGGGGGTGGACCCGGATCGGCTCGCCGTTCCGGGTCGCTCCGCGGCCGCGCACCGCCTCGTAATCCGCCGCGCCCGCCGGCGCATGCACGAACCCGATCATTGGCTGGCCCTCGGCCAGGAGGGCGACCGCGATCGACCAGTCGGGATGGCCCGAGAGGAAGGCACGGGTGCCGTCGATCGGGTCGACGATCCAGACGAGATCGTGGCCGATGCGTACGGGATCGTCCGCGGTCTCTTCGGACAGCCACGCCGCGCCCGGCACGAGTGCGCTCAGGCGAACCTTCAGGAAGGCGTCGACCGCCACGTCGGCCTCCGTCACCGGCGAGCCACCGGCCTTCGACCAGATCCGGGCCGTGGTCTGGCCGCCGAGCCTGAAGAACGGGCGTGCGATGTCGGCCGCCTCGCGCATGATCGCGCGCAGTTCCGGCATCAGGGCGGATACGGCCTCGTCGGTGATGGGCTCGGGCATCGCGCTCCGCGGGGAATCCGTGAGGCCCGGAACGGGCCGCCCGCCCGGCCTTGAGAGCCGGCGCGGCTGAAAATCGAGAGTGCCGGGCGCCCGCCGCCCGGTGCCGCCTGTTGTAGGGCGCCTCCCGCACCGCCACAAGGATCGGAACGGCGGCTGCGTCGATCGATCGACACTGCTCGATCTTCGCAAGGAAATGTTGAGCATTCAAGGAAGCATTGAGCATTCCGCAAATGACTGCGCCGTCCAGAATCGCTTAACGACGGCTCTTAAGCTGCGCGGAGGAGATCGGGTGCGATTTTGCTTGGCATAACGGACGGCCCCGCTGGGACCGCCACTTGCTCCAGGGACTCGGACAGATGAACACTTCCCCATTCACGGACGAACGCCGCGCAGGACATCCGATGCACGCCGCCGAGGCCGCTCCCCGTTTTGCCGCCTCGCCGCTCCCGGTGATCGGCCGGTCCTCTGGCGCCCGGGCTGTCACGGCGATCGCCCTGGCCTATGCCATCGAGGACGCCGAGATCTGCGGCGCCGACCGCTTCAGCCTGATCTTGGTGGATGCCGAGGGCGCAGAGGTTCACCGCCTCGGCAACTTCGACGAGGACGATGTCGTCGCCGTGTGGCGCGACATCGCCGCCCGGGCCGGGCTTGTGCGGATGATCGTCCGGGAGGACGGCGTGCTCGTGCCGGTCTCCCAGCAGATCGGTCGGCTGATCCTCGGACAGGTGCGCATCCGCCGGCGGCATGCCGGGCTCGGCGCCCGCCGTCCGCGCTTCCTGGCCCGCCGCAAGACCGGCCGCCTGCCGGCCCGCCCGCAGATCTTCCGCGGCGAGAACGAGATCATCGCCCGCAGCTGACCGTCCTCCGAACCGTCAGGACAGGCCCCGCAGCAGCGCGTCCGCGGAAAGGCCGGCGAACAGGATCAGCCCGGCGCCCCGATTCGAGCGAAACAGGGTGAGCGCCCCGCGCCCGTCGCGCTCCCGCAGCGACAGGACTTGCCAGCCGAGATGGGCGGCGAACGCCGCGACCCCGAGATAGCCGACGAGGCCCGCACCCGCGCCTCGGGCCGCTAGCGCCACCAACAGGGACGCCAGCGCGTAGCACAGGCCCACCGCGAGCCGCAGGCGCCGACCGAAAAGGCGGGCTGAGCTGCGGATCCCCGCGATCTCGTCATCCTCGATGTCCTGAACCGCATAGATCGTGTCGTAACCCACGACCCAGCAGAGCGCGCCCGCGTACAGCAGCAGCGCCGGCGGATCGAGGCGGGCGAACACCGCCGCCCAACCCATCAGCGCACCCCACGAGAAGGCCAGCCCCAGCACCGCCTGCGGCAGCGGCATTACGCGCTTCATGAACGGGTAGATCGCCACCGGCACCAGGGAGCACAGCCCCACGACCACGGCCTGATCGTTGAACTGCAGCAGCACGGCGAGCCCGATGAGGGCCTGGACCACCAGGAACACGGCCGCATGGCGCGGGCGGACCTGCCCGGAGGGGAGGGGGCGCAGGCGCGTCCGCTCAACCTGCGCGTCGAGATCGCGGTCGGCGATGTCGTTGTAGGTCGAGCCTGCCCCGCGCATCGCCACCGCCCCGATCAGGAAAAGCAGGCAGTGCCAGGGGTCGGGGAAGGTCCGATCCGCCGCGATCGCCGCGAGGGCGGCCGACCACCAGCAGGGCAGGAGAAGGAGCCACCATCCCACCGGCCGGTCGATTCGTGCCAAGCGGAGGTAGGGGCGCCAGGGCCGCGGGGCCGCGCGTTCGACCCAGTGTCCGGCGACCGCGTCGGCGGGCCGCCCGTCCTGCAGCGCCGTGCCGCTCATCGGTTGGATCTCCGGTCGTCCCACGCCAATCCCGCTCCGTAGCAGAGGAGCATCCGCGCCGGATCCGTGATCCTCTCAAACGATCTTACAATGCGCCCTGCGGCAGCTTGAAGCTGCCGGTCAAGCCCGGGCCGCCCAGCAAGCCGCTGCTGGCGCCGTTCTGGGCCTGGGCGCGAGCCTGGGCTTCCATCTTGGTGGCTTGGACCGCCACATTGCAGATCTTGGTGCGGATGCCGCTGACCTTGAGGTGGTCGGCCTTGAAGCCTTCGGCGAAGGAATCGGGGATCGAGCACCATTCCTTGTTGGCGGCGATCCACTTCAGCCCCTCGGCGCCGTTGGCCTGAAGCTTGCCGAACAGCGCGCAGGCCTCCTGCGGCGTCATCTTCTTCTTGGAGTTCGATGCGGCGTTCGCGCGGGAGATCAACGCCTTCCGGTCCGCCAGAGTCTTCTGGATGGTGCCGCATTCCGGCGCCGCGCCCTGCGCGAAAGCCGCCGTCCCGAACAGCAGGCTGCCGACGAGCGCCACCGCTCCCAGACTCAAGCTCCCATGTGCCATCCCGCGACTCCTTCGAGGTCCTTGCAGAAGCCCGCGCGACGCCGGCCCCGTTCCCTTACCCTGGGTTCGCCATAGGAATGTGGCGTCAATCGAGCGGCAAACCGGCCACGCCATGCGCTCGTGTGCAGGGCGCCAAAAACCGTCACGCGTAACTATCTGGCAACACTTTCGGGCGCGGGTGCCGGCGCGGCGCGTTGACAGGTCCGTCGGGCCGCGCGACCACGCGGCCATGCCGGCCTACGACTTCACCGCTCCGCGCCTCCACGTCGAATCGGACCTAGCCGCGAATGTCGTCCTGCCGCTCGATCGAGCGCAGGCGAACTACCTGCTCAATGTCCTGCGCCGCGGTCCCGACGATCCCGTGCTGGTGTTCAACGGCCGCGACGGCGAGTGGCGCGCGCATCTCGTGCAGACCGGGCGGAAGGGGGCCGACCTTCACGTCGTCGAACGCACGCGTCCGCAGACGTCGCCGGCTGACCTGCACTACCTGTTCGCACCCCTGAAGAGTGCGCGTCTGGATTACGTCGCCCAGAAGGCCGTAGAGATGGGAGCGGGAGCGATCCGGCCCGTCATCACCCGGTATACGCAGGGCGAGCGGCTCAACATGGATCGGCTCCGCGCCAACGCCGTTGAGGCGGCCGAGCAATGCGGCATCCTGGCGATCCCGGCCTGCCCCGAGCCGGAGCGGCTGCCCACGGCCTTGGCGGGTCTCGAGCCTGACCGGCTGCTGGTGTTCTGCGACGAGGATGCTCCGCTGAGCGATCCGGTGCGAGCCCTGCGCGCGGCGGCCGATCCCGTGGCGCCGCCGCCGCTCGCCGTCTTGGTCGGCCCGGAGGGCGGCTTTTCGGAAGAGGAGCGGGGGCTGATCCGCGCGCGGCCGAACACCGTCGCTCTCTCCCTGGGGCCGCGAATCTTGCGGGCCGATACCGCCGCTGTCGCGGTGCTCGCCCTCGTCCAGGCGGTGCTGGGCGACGCGCACTGACGGCACGGCCGATCCCAACCGTGTGTGCCGGCGCACATGAGGGCGGCGGGCGGCGGGATTGTTTCCGCGGAACGGCGACGAAGGGGCGTCCCGGTCGACGGCGCCGCGTTGTCGGTTCCCGGCGCCTCGCTTATGTCCATGTGCGGACGCAACCCGCTCCGCGCTTATAGAGGTCGCGGCGGGTGACCGTCTGGACCCCGCTCGCGGGTCGGGGTTGAACCGGACGGACTCGCCGGAGCCTTTCGGCGCGCTCGCATCCCAGGCACACGTCACTCGCACGGGCAGGCAGCGCATGGCGCGCGACAGCAACGACACGACGCCGCTCACGACGCGCGCCGAGCTGATCGAGTGGTTCGCCGCGGGGGAGAAACCGCGCGAGCGATTCGCCATCGGCACCGAGCACGAGAAGATCCCGTTCTACCGGGAGAGCCGGACGCCCGTTCCCTACGAGGGGGATCGCGGCATCCGCGCCCTGCTCGAAGGGCTCGCCCGCGAGACCGGCTGGGAGCCGATCCTCGATCTCGGCAACATCATCGGCCTTTCGGCGGCTGAGGGTGGTGCGATCTCGATCGAACCGGGCGGACAGTTCGAGCTGTCGGGGGCGGCGCTTCCCGACGTGCACGGGACCGTGGCCGAACTCGCAACCCACCTCGCGGCGACGAAGCGCGCGGCCGATCCCCTCGATATCGGCTTCCTGACGCTTGGCATGAGCCCGAAATGGCGCCGCGACGAGACGCCGATCATGCCCAAGAGCCGTTACCGGATCATGGCGGCCTACATGCCCAAGGTCGGATCGCTCGGCCTCGATATGATGCTCCGCACCGCCACCGTGCAGGTGAATCTCGATTTCGCCTCCGAGACCGACATGGTGCGCAAGATGCGCGCCTCTCTGGCGCTCCAGCCGGTGGCGACCGCCCTGTTCGCCAACTCCCCGTTCACGGACGGCCGCCCGAACGGCTTCCTCTCGCGCCGCTCCGAGATCTGGCGCGACACCGATGCCGACCGCACAGGCATGCTGCCCTTCGCGTTCGAGGCCGGCTTCGGCTACGAGGCTTATGTCGACTGGCTGCTCGACATGCCGATGTACTTCGTCAAGCGCGGCGATACCTATCACGACGTCTCGGGCGCTTCGTTCCGCGACCTGATGGCCGGCAAGCTGCCCCAACTCCCGGGAGAATACGCGACGGTCTCGGACTGGGCCAACCACGCGTCCACGGCGTTTCCGGAAGTCCGGCTCAAACGCTTCCTGGAAATGCGGGGCTCGGATGTCGGCGGCCCCGACATGATCGCCGCCCAGGCCGCCTTCTGGGCGGGGTTGCTCTACGACGAGTCGGCCCTCGACGCCGCCCTCGACCTCGTAAAGGGCTGGAGTTCCGCGAACCGTGAGGCTGCGCGGGCTACGGCCCCCCGCCTCGGCCTCGCCGCTCCGGTGGCCAACACCACGCTCGGCGCGGTGGCCGCCGAGGCCCTGGCCATCGCCCGCTCGGGTCTGCGCGCGCGGGCGCGTCGGGATGCCGAAGGCCGGGACGAGTCGATCTATCTCCAGCCGCTCGAGGCGATCGTCGCGGCCGGCCGGACCCGGGCCGACGACCTGCTCGCCGATTACGAGGGTCGCTGGGGCGCCTGCGTGCGCCGCACCTTCTCGGAATGCGTATTCTGACGGGACAGTCAGAAGCTGCGTGCGCAGCCACACGCCTCTTGGAACGAAGTTCGATAGTGTACAGTTCTTACGCCGATCCCGCATCGTGAGGAGAACGCATCCATGTCCCGCATCACGACTTCCGTTGTGGCCGGCGCTGCGGCCCTGACTATGATCGCCGGTTCCTTTACCGCTGCCGACGCGGCGCCGCTGCCCGCGCAGAGCGCAGTTCTGGTCGGCGGCCACAACGCCGCCGTCGACACAGTCGGCTGGCGCCGCGGCTATTACGGCGGCTACGGCTACCGCCGTGGTTATGGCGGCCGCGTGGCCGGTGCCGTGGCGGCGGGCGCCGCCCTTGGCCTCATCGGCGGTGCGCTCGCCGCGAGCACCGCGCCCCGCTACGGTTATTATGGCGGCTACGGCTACCCGGCCTATGGATACGGCTACGCACCGGCCCGCACCTACGGGTATCCGGCCTATGGCTACCCGGCCTACGGCTACGACTATTACGGCTGGTAAGCCTCCCGCCAGCATCGACGCCTACGTTGCGCCCGGTCCCGGTTACCTCGGGGCCGGGCGTCTTCGTTCTGACCGTCGATCCGGGTGGGCCGTCTGGTCGCGACGTCGTCCTGCCATCGCCTGCTCGGGCTCGTGCGCAACCGCGCATCCCGGGGCTCCGTGCCGTCGGATCCCTCGCAGGCGGACCACGCCGGCGTGAGGAACCTTGCCCATGATCCGCTCCACCGCCGCTCTCATGGCCATCGTGGCTACCCTCGCCGCCATCGGCAGCACCTGTGAGGCGGCGGATCTCGGCCCCGATCGCGGGCCGGAGGGCGTGCCGCTCGACGGCCGCGGCGCGGTCGTGCGTCAAGCGCGTGCCAGGGCGCAATACAGCTACTATGGTGAATACGGTTATCCGGTACCCTTCGGATACGGCTACGCCTCTGCGCCGACCCCCGGCCGCAGCATGGAATACGGCTATGACGGCCCACGCTACTACCTCTTCGCGCCGGACACGTATCACGGCCCTGCCTTCGGCTATCACGATTGGTAAGCGCGCCTCTTGAAACCCCAGCCCATAAACGTCCTCGACGTTTCCGCCACAGGGTTCCCCCGGGCCCAGGAGCTTTCTGTTTGAGGGATGACGAGCCGGACTGCGTCGAGCTCGACCTCAGCGGCCTGAAATGTCCGCTCCCGGTCCTGCGCACCCGCAAGGCCCTGCGTACGCTCGACGCCGGCCGGACCCTCGTTGTCACATGCACCGATCCGCTTGCGATGATCGACATCCCCAACCTCGTACGTGAGGAAGGCGCCCATCTCGGCGCGGCCGAGCGGTGCGGCGATCGCGTGCGCTTCCGAATCACGTCCTCCGCGAAGCCGCCGCATTCCTGAGCGATCCGTTCTGCTCCCGGGAATGATCGGAGACGGCATGGCACCACGGATCGGGGGCGTGCGCCTCGTGCACGAGGGTTGGGCCCGGTACCTCGTGGCCGAGGTGATGCAGGACGACGGCAGCCGCATCACCCGCGAGATGGAGGATCACGGCCGCGCGGTCGCGGTGCTGCCGTACGATCCGGAGCGGCGGGTCGCGACGCTTGTCTCGCAGTTCCGGGCTCCGGTGCTCTATTCCGGCGGTCCGCCGAGCCATGTCGAGGTGCCGGCCGGACTCCTCGATGACGGTGCGCCTGAGGACGAGGTCAGGCGTGAGGCCTTGGAGGAGACCGGGCTGAGGCTCGGGGCGCTCGAACTCGTCGCCAGCGCCTGGACCATGCCGGGCATCTCCACCGAGCGGATGGACCTGTTTCTGGCCGCCTACGGCGAGGCTGACAGGAGCGGGCCCGGCGGCGGCTTGGCCGCCGAAGGCGAGGCGGTGGCCGTGCACGAGATCCCCTTGCAGGAACTGGTGGCTATGACGCGCCGGGGCGCCCTCACCGACATGAAGTCGCTCGTGCTGCTGTTCGCGCTGCAACTGCGGCGGCCGGACCTCTTCACGGACGCGGGTTGAGATTCCCGCTCAGCCGCGACGGCGCGGGAAGCGATCCCGGGCGGCGATGCCGACGAATCGCCAGGATTCGATGAAGTAGCGGCGAAACAGCCGGCGCGGGGCGCACAGAAAGCGGAAGATCCATTCGAGGCCGAGGCGCTGCATCAGCCATGGCGCGCGCGGAAGGCATCCCGCCGCCACCGCCAGCGCGTCGCCTACGCAGAACACCACCGGGTTCCCGAGGGCCCGGTCCTGCCGGTCGACCCAGATCTCCGATTTCGGCGCGCCGACCCCCATCACCAGCAGCGTCGTGCCGTGGGCGCGGATTCGCTCCGCGAGCGCGCGGCCGTAGGATGTGTCGTCCTCAAAGCCGAATGGCGGCACCGCGCTCGCCACCGCCCCGTCCGGCAGTCCCGCCGCCTGGAGGCGGGTAGCGAGTGCGTCTGCCGCATCCTGGCGTGCTGACACGAAGAACACCCGCCGGGCGAACGGGGGCGGGTCGGTGAGGATGCAGGCCAGGAGGTCGTGACCGGTGACCCGCTCGACCGGCCGGCCGCTCGCCCTCCGGGCGAACCAGACCAGCGGCATCCCATCCAGGGTCCGTGCCGCGGCCCGCTCATAAGCCCCCCGGAAATCCGCGTGCTCGGCGAGCCGGACGATGTGGTCGACGTTGGCGGTGACGATCATCCGCGGGCCGTCCGCCCGCCGCGCCGCGACAGCGGCCACGATCGCGGCGGCGGAGCCGGTGTGGAAGCTGTGCCCGAAAAGGGTCACGTTCGAGGTCGCGGCCGGAGGCACCGAGGTGGCGCCGCCCCGCCAGACCGGGCCGGGCGCCGTCCGGCCGACGCCCTCGACCTCACGCATCGGCGGCCCGAAAGCTCGTCCCCGGGCGTGCCGCCGCGCGCTGGAAACGCCGCCGGTCGCCGTCGGCGCCGAGCGCCAGGGCGATGCCTCCGCCGAGCATCAGGCCGAGCACCAGCGCCACCGGAAGCACGATCTTCGGCGAGGGCGGGAACGTCCGCTGGCGGGCGGGGGTCGCCGCCGAGATGATCCGGACATTGGTGGTGTCGAGCCGCTCCTGCTCGCTCGCCTCCCGGGCGCGCTTCAGGTAGGCCTCGTAGACGCCCCGGCGGGCATCCAGCGTCCGCTCCAGTTCGCGCAGGCCGACATAGGCCCGATCGCTGTTCACCGTCTCGTTTTTCACCCGGTCGAGATTGGTCCGGATCGCCGCCTCGCTCGCCGCGGCGCGATCGTAATCCTTCTGGGTCGTCTCGATGATCCGCTCCTTCTCGCGCTGGATCAGACGCTGGAGGTCGCGCTGCTGGGCGTATTGCTCGGCCATCGCCGGGTGGCGTTCGCCGAGGCGGGTGGCGAGCTCGGCGGTGTTGCGCGACAGCGTTGCGTATTGCTGCCGCAGCGCCTGCATCTCGAGGGATTGCAGCATCTCGGGCAGCGCGGTGCTGGGATCGGACGAGCGCATCCTGCGGGCCTGATCCAGGCGCGACTTGGCTTCCGCGGTCTTGATAGAGGCTGTCACGAGCTGCTGGTTCAGGTCGCCCAGCTGCTGGTCAGTGAGCAGGCGTCCGCTCGATGCCACGAGCCGGTGGGCCTCGCGGTAGCGCACGACCTCACCCTCGGCTTGCTCGACGTCGCGCTTCAGGTTGCCGAGGCGCCCCGCCAAAGCGTCGGAGGCGCGGCGCGCGGTATCGGTCCGGGCCGCGGATTCCTCGGCGAAATACGCGTCGCCGATGGCATTGGCGATCCGCGCGGCCTTCTCGGGGTCGCGCGACTGTACGGAGACGTCGATCACGAAGGTCCGCTCGGCCCTGCGCACGCTGAGCTTGGCCTGGAGCGTGTCGAGAGCGGCGTTAGCAGGGTCGCGGCTGGCGGCAGGAGGCAGCATGCCCAGCGCTTCCTTGATCCAGGCGACCGTCGGGTTGTTGCCGTCCGGCAGCACGAACTCGTCGTCCTGGTCCAGGTGCAGCTTGGCGATCACGCGGCGCAGGACACTGTCGGACTGGATCACCCGCACCTGGCTCTCGGCGATGGAGACGCCGCTATCGGCCTGAGGCTGGCGGGCATTGAGGTCGTTATCGACAACCCGCACGTCGCTGGGGTCCACGAGAACCTGGATGCTGGAGGTGTAACGCGGCGGGATCAGGCCGAGCAGCGCCACGGCGGCAGCGACCATGAACAGGGCCCCGAGGATCACGAATCCGCTGCCCCGCCACAGGCGACGGACGATCACGCGGGCTTCCGTTCGGGGCGCCACCTGGGGCAGCACCATGCGGACGGGTTGGTCACCGCTCATCCGCGTCGAGAAGTCGAACATACGCCTCGCTCCCTGACCTGCCGGAGGCGGCCGCTGCCGCGCTCCACCGCCGTCTCACGCCCGTCCCCTTTCCGGTCACACCGTGCCGATCCGGGACAGGTCCGCCATCGAGGCGGTATCTTCGACGACGGAGCAGCAATCAGCATACCGAACCAGTAGTCCCGCCTCGCAGCGGATCCTGCATTAGGAATCCTGTAGACATCGCATACGGAGGCAGATTGCCCTGTCACGACTTTGTGGCTTGGAAAGGCCTGTCTTTGCTGGGGACTACGTATCCCGCGTCATGGGACGACGTTCGGCGCGATGGTCGAGCCTGCCGCTTCATAGGCCGCCGGATCCCCCGCGAGGAACCGTCCGAAGCGCCGCTCGTCCTCCGCCGCGTCCGCGTTCCAGCGTGCCACGTTCGCGCGGCTGGCGCCGGCCGCCCGGGCGAGGCCGCCCCCGGCGATCCACGTGGTGAGGGCCGCCGCGGCGGCATCCGGAGCCTCCGGCCGGATCAGCAGGCCGGAGCTGCCCAGCACCTCGCGGAACACCGCCGCGTCCGGCGCCACCACCGGCAAACCCCCGTGCTGAACCTCCAGGAGCGGCAGGCCGAGCCCTTCGGCCTTCGAGGTCGAGAGCAGCAGGTGGCACGAGCCCGCGAGGCTCCGCAGTTCTGCGTCAGACACGTAGCCGTGCAGGTGCAGATAGGGCGGCGGGGCGTCGAGGAAGGGATGGCGGCCCCAGCCGACCCGCCCGACGAGGTGAAGCTCGGCCGGCACGCCGGCGCGGTTGAGGGCCGCCGTCAGCGCGAGCGCGGCCGAGTAATCCTTGCGCGGCTCGATCGTCCCGATCGCGAGCAGCCGCAGGGGGACTCCGGGGACATAGGTGGCAGGTCCCGGCAGGTCGCCGAGGCCGAACGCATCGCGCACGGCGGGGCGCAGCAGGGCGATCCGGGCCCGCCTCGCGCAGACGGCGCGCACCGCCTCGCCGGTGGTGCGACTGTTGACGAACAGGTTCGGACACCAGCGTAGCGCACTGGCGAAGCTCGGGCTGAGATAGATCCGGCTGCGCAGGCTCAGGTCCTCCGGCCTGTCGAGCAGGAAGGTGTCGTGGACATAGAGCAGGCAGCGCTCGGCCGCGACGGCGCAGAGCGGCCCGGGCGGGAAACCGGGAAACAGGAACAGCGCTCCCCGGTCCAGGAGCGCCCGCAGCGGCAGGCCGAGCTGTTGCTGCGCGATCATGCCCGGCAGAGAGCCGCTCGTTATCGGCCTGACCTCGTGCGGCGCCAGCCGTCCGGGCGCGAACAGGTCGAGGGTGATCCGCTCGATCCCGGTGACGTGGGACCGCAGATGTGTCTGATCGAGATAGATCCGCCGTCGTGCCCCCGGCATCACGGGGCGCTCCGCCGGAGCGTCCCGGCGAGGTACAGGCATCGGCGCACGAACAGCGGCATGCGGCGCCCGAGCACCATCTGCTTGGCCCGTCGCAACCATCGCACGAGCGGCCGCGAGGCTGCCGCCACCGTGCCGGCCGCACCCCGCTGCGGCTCTGCCGCGAACGGGAAATGGCCGAGCATCGGGGGGGCGAAGCTCAGCCGCGCCGCGTCGTCATCGATCAGCCCGCGCCGCCGGAAGACCCCATCCAGGGAAAGGGCCGAGGCGGCTGGACTGTAGCGGCTCTCCAAGGCGATCCGCGCGAAGGCGCCGAGCCGCGCGCGGGCATCCGCGTCGTCCACCAATTCGCCCAGCGCCTGCGCGAGCGCGCCGGGCTTCACCGGCACGAGGCGGCCGGACACACCGTCGATCACCGAGGAGGTCAGCCCCGATGTGCGGTAGGCCAGGGTCGGCACGCCGCACAGGCCGGCCTCGATCGGGGTCTGCCCCAGGGTCTCGTGGCGGCTTGCGGTGACATGGAGGTCGCAGGCGGCGTACCAGGCGGCCAGGGTCTCCTCGTCCGCGACGAGCCCCGGCGCGAACAGGTTCGGGACGCCGAGCCGGGCCGGATCGTCGAGCCTGCCGATCGCCACGACGCCGACCCCCGGGCGCGCCACGGTCCTGAGGGCTTCGCGCAAGTCGGGAAAACCCTTGTCCGGCCCGTCGACGATCACCGCGGACACGAGGATCAGCACGTCGTCGGCCGGCAGGCCGAGTCTGCGGCGCAGGGCGGCGCGATCGTCCGGCCGAAACACCGCCGTGGGGAAGGCCAGTCGGATCGGCTCGGCGGCCGTGCCGGACGGCGCGAGGTCCTGCGCGCGCGCCAGGGTCCAGTCGGAATTCGCCAGCAGCCACGGCCCCGAGGAACTGGCGAGCACGGCGCGCTTGCGTCCGTGCATGCCGGCGATCCGAGCGGGGGCCAGTTGGGGATACTCGTCCGGGCTCGGGCAGGCGGCGTCGCAGCCGGCAGCGGCGCGTTCGCAATCGCGCGGGTGGCAGCAGCGGCCGGTGAGCGGGAACAGGTCGTGCAGCACCAGCGCCAACGGACCGCGCCGGGCGAGGCGTTCGACGACGTCGAGGCTGCGGGTCGCACCGTGCAGATTGCCGGCCAGGACGAGATCGGGCGCCGCGGCGGCGACCGCCGCCTCAGCCCGGGGGAAGGTGTCGGACCACTCGGCGGCTTCCGGCCGACCGCTCAAGGCGACATTCGCGATGCGGTGGCCCGCGAGCGCGAGCGCCTCGGCGAGCCGCCTTTGGGCGACGCCGGCCCCCCCCTGCGTGCCCGTGCCTGTGAGGGAGACGATCGAGAGGCCGTCCAGCCGCGCCGCCGGCCTCTCGGCCACCCGCTGGAGCAGCACCGGGCGGCCGATGCGCCTGCGCGCGGAAACCGGGAGCGTCGACCAGGCCGTAGCCGCGTCCGGCAGCCCGTCGGCGTCGAGGACGGCGTGGGCGCGCAGTGCGTACCGCGACCAGAGCACCTCGCCGCCCGTGAACGGTATGCCGCCCGGTGCTGCGGCGCCCGCGAGCGCGGGCACGTCGAGGCTCCGGACCGCGTCCGCGAACAGAACCCGCAGGCCCGCCACCGCGGCCGCCCCGGTCAGCGCCGCCTCCAGGGCCAGGGCGGTCAGCGCCCCCGGGGCGAGGAGATCACCCGCGCCCAGCCAGAGCAGGTAGTCGAAGGCCGGCTCCGCCAGCATCCGCTCCACCGTGGCGCGGCCGCAGCCCGGGGGCAAGAGGTCGTGCTTGAGCTCGGGGTAGTCCTGACGGATGACCGACGCGACCGTCACGCGCATGTCTGCGCCGCCACGTGCGACGCTGACGACGCGGATCCCCGGCCACGGGCGACCGTCGGGCAGGGCGGCGGGACGGCCTACGCCTGGGCCTGCTGGTCCGAACGGCCAGCCGGCGACCCCGTGGGCGGGCGGTGACATGTCTGCGGCGTCGGTCAAGATCGGTTCGCGGGTCGAGCGGGGGCGGCAGCCTGACCGCGAATGTTGAAGATTGCCTCTCGGTGCCTCTCGCGCGTCAGCCGGCCACGCGGATCCGGGCCGGGCCCGCCTCCATCCGGCCGATCAGCGCGGCTGCCGGGCAGCCGGCCTCCCGAATGCGTGCGACGAGCGCCTCGGCCTGAGCCGCCGCGCAGGTCACCAGCAAGCCGCCGGAGGTCTGCGGATCGGTGAGGAGGTGGCGGCGCCAGTCGGCGAAGCCGGCAGGCAGGTCCACGTCGGCGCCGAACGCGGCCCAGTTGCGGTGCGAAGCGCCGGTGACGTAGCCCTCCTGCGCCAGCGCCGCCGCTCGCGGCAGCAGCGGCAGGGCATTCGCGTCGAGGGCCAGGGTCAGGCCGGCACCGCGGGCGAGTTCGAGCCCGTGGCCGAGGATGCCGAAGCCGGTCACGTCGGTGAGCGCGTGGACGGATGCCTCGGCGGCGAGTTCCATGCCGACCTTGTTGAGCAGGGTGGTGGTGGCGATGAAGTCGCGGTAGCCGGCCTCGTCCAGCGCCTCGCGCTTGATGGCCGCGGAATAGACCCCGACGCCGAGGGGCTTCGTCAGGATCACGGCATCCCCGGGCAGCGCGTCGGCGTTGCGCCGCACCGACTCGCGGCGGCAGGTGCCGATCACCGCGAGGCCGTAGATCGGCTCCGGCGTGTCGATCGAGTGGCCGCCGGCCACCGGAATCCCGGCCTCGCCGCATTTCTCCGCACCACCGCGCAGGATCCGGGCGACCACCTCGGGGGCGATCTTGCCCACCGGCATGCCCAGGATCGCCAGCGCCAGGATCGGCCGGCCGCCCATGGCGTAAACGTCCGAGATCGCGTTCGTCGCCGCGATCCGCCCGAAATCCGTCGGGTCGTCCACCATCGGGGTGAAGAAGTCGGTGGTGGCGATGATGCAGGTGCCGTCGTCGAGTTCCCAGACCGCCGCGTCGTCCGAGGTCTCGTTGCCGACGAGCAGCCGCTCGAACGGTCCGGCGGCCGGCTGCTCGGCCAACAGCTGGCGCAGGACCGCCGGGTCGAGCTTGCACCCGCAGCCGCCACCATGGGCGAGACTTGTCAGACGGGGGGCATCGGTCATAGCGGGTCTCCGTTCCGGCCGCGGCGCCCGTCGACGGGCGCCGGCCGTCAGTAGCGCGTCGTGACGGCGTTGAGCCAGTCCGGCGAGGCGGCTACGGCTGCGGCTTCGACGCGCTTGTCCAAGCCGGTGAGGACCAGAAGACCCAGCGCCACCATAACGACGCCCAGGGCGGCCTTCGCGGCGCGGCCCGCCGCCGCGAGGCCGCCGCGCCAGCGCATCAGCGCCTCCCGCGAGACGAAGCCGAGCAGCATCAGCGGCGCAGCGGCCCCGATCCCGAATGCGAGCATCGTGAGCGCCACGCTCCAGAGATGCTCGCCCCGGGCAGCCAGCAGCGAGGCGGCGCCGAGCGTCGGGCCGACGCAGGGGCTCCAGGCCGCCCCGAGTAGCAGGCCCACGGCGAACTGCCCGGACAGGCCATTTGTGCCGAGGCCGCCGAAGCGCTCCTCGGCCCAGGCACCCACCGGCCCCGCGGCTGTCGCGACTTGCGCCTGGAGCCGCGGCAGCATCAGCACCACGCCCAGGATCACCAGCAGCAAAGCCCCGGCGCTGCGGAATACGTCGCCGTCGAGCCCGATGGAAAAGCCGATGGTCGCCACGAACAGGCCGATGGCGGTGAACGAGAGCGCCAGGCCGACAGCCAGGGCCGCCGGCCCGAGTGGGTGCTCCGACGCCGCAGTTCCAAGCACGATCGGCACCAGCGGCAGGACGCAGGGCGAGAGCACCGACAGGAGTCCTGCCAGGAAGGCGAACCCGACCGTCCCCAGCATCTCCATTCTCCCGACCCAGGATTTCGACCCCAGGCTTCGCGCCGGCGGAGGGCGGCGTCAACACAGCCCTCGATCACGGTCTGGATGGAACCTGAGGGACCGCGATGCGCTTCGGGCGCAGCCCCGGGGCGGTTCCGGGCGCGGACGGAGCGGACTGGTGGCAACCTACTTCACGGGGGATACCCATTTCGGCGACCAGCGAGCCCTGCGCTTCGACCACAGGCCCTACTCGGACCTCGCCGCCCATGATGACGGCCTGATCGCGGCCTGGAACGCCACGGTGGCGCCGGACGACATCGTCTGGCATCTCGGGGATTTCGCGCTCGGCCCGAGTCGGGCGCGCATTCGCGAGATCCTCGCCGGGCTGAATGGCGAGAAGCACCTGATCGTCGGCAACAACGACGGGGTCGATACCGTCGAGGCACCCGGCTGGGCTTCCGTGCGCCACTACGCCGAGACCCAGGTTGAGGGGCGCATGATCGTGCTGTGCCACTACGCGTTCCGGACCTGGAACGGGATGAGCCGAGGGGCACTCAACCTGCACGGGCACAGCCACGGCAAGCTCAAGCCGATGCCGAAGCAGTACGATGTCGGCGTCGATCCGATGGGTCCGGCTCCCGTCGGCCTCTCCGCAATCCTCGCCTCGCGTCTGCGTCGGAAGGCCTGATCGGGGCGGAACCTTCACGTCAGCTTCACCGTTTCAGCGGACAGAGAGGGGGTGGACACGCGCCGCCCCGAGAAACCCGGCACCCCCGTCCGCGGGGCTGCGACAGCAACCAGTCCGCGAGTAATCCCGTGAGTGCCAGTTCGGCCTCTCTTGCCCTCGGCTTCGTCACCAAGGCGCTGACAGGCGCCCTGGCGGGTCTTGCCCTGACCTCCTCCGCGCTGGCCCTGCCGGCGTGCCTGGAGGCCCAGCGCAAGGTCGACGAGGCCAACGCATTGCGCTTCCAGGCGCGTCAGGAGATGCGGCTGGGCAACCACGACCGCGTCTGTGACACGCTCGACGAGGTCGGCGACCGCTACGACGACGCCCGCGACGCCTTCGAGCGCTGCGGCGAGGGCGTGGTGGCGATCGATCTGCGCAGCGAAATGCGGGCCTTGCGGATCGCCAAGAAAATCAACCGCTGCGACTGATCGGGTGCGCACGCGCACCTCGATCGGCCTGCTCCCGCAGCATCATCCCAACACGGGCGACGTATGTCGCCGAGAAGGTTTTGCGCCGATGACCTCCGCCACGCTGTCGACCGAGATCAATGCCTCGTCCACTGTTCGGACCGGGCCATCCTTCACAGCCGCCCTCTGTGGCTTCATCAGCACCACCGTTGCCACGACGATGCTGCTCGTGCTGATCGGCACCCTCTGATCAGGGCGCGACCGACCAGAATCGCTGTCGGTTGAACAACATGTCCTGCGTACCGACCTTCGGGACGTCGATCGAGCGCGTACAATCCGGCTCCGGTGGCTTCCTTACGGTCGCCAGGGCAGCGACCACCGGGGCCGGCTTGAGCCCGAGGCGCACTTGAACCTCCGGTTGCCGGGCCAGCACGATGGTCAGCACGCAGGCGATCAGGCCGCCCGCAACAGTACCAAGGAAGAAATTCAGCATCGGTGACGCGATCCGGGGCCAGATACCTTGGGGCCACACTTCCTGGTCCCTGTCCAACCCGGCGGGATCATGGCGGACCTGATGCTCACGCGGCCTTAACACTTGGTCTGCGACAGCTACACGCAAGCCTGCCCGCCTGGCAGGTGTTTCGACGGGGCTGGACCGCCTATGACCTACGCCGCCAACGCCTATGCCAGAACCTCGCGTTCCGCACTGTCGCCGCGCGAAGCCGAATCCGCGGTCCTGCTGAAGGCGGCGCAGCAGTTGATCGGTGCCAGCCACGCCCTCGCGTCCGGCGACACCAAGCGCCTCTGCGAGGCCCTCTCGTTCAACCAGCGGGTCTGGACACTGCTCGCCACCGAGGCGACGTCCGACGAGAACCCGCTACCCGTCGAGATCAAGCAGGGCATCGGCAACCTGGGTGTCTTCGTGCTTCGCAACTGCGTCGACACGATGATCGCCCCGACTTCGGAGAAGATCGCCGCGCTGGTCGCGATCAACAACGAGATCGCCGCCGGGTTGCAGGGCAATCCGGGCTGATCCCGGTCCAGATGGGCACCGTCAGGCGTGCGGTTCCGTCTCCTTGACCGGGATCCCCGGACCGGGCGCCGCGTTCTCCCACTCGATCAGCTTCCGGCCGAGCTTGATCGCCCGGTAATACTCCCCGGTCTCGACGGCCTCGGCGATGGCCGCCATCTGCGGCGCCGCAGCCGGTGCCAGCCGAATCAATTCGCCCGCCTGGCGGAAGAACAGGTCGATTCCCTGGGCCGGATCGTCGGCGAGGTAGATGACCGTCAGGGTCAGATGGATCTGCTTGCAGGCCGTGTCGGCCTCGCTCTCCGTGATGATCTCACTCTCGCGAAGAAATTTGCATTGCGTCTCGATCAGGAATGTCGAGCGCCGGTCGCCGTTGCGAATCAGCGCCCCGTTGATGATCAGCCGTTCGAACGGCTTGAGTTCCAGGCGCAGCGGCATCGCGTGTTCCTTTCTAGAAGACGCCCGGATCTCATTCGGAAAGCGTTAACGTTTGGACAATGGCCGCCGTTGAAGCCGCCATCCCGGCGCGACGGGATGGCGGCCGGGATGCTGGCCGTCCGGGGAAAATATTCCTCGCTCGATGCGCGAGTCGCCGAAGCTCACCGACTGGAGGCCTGCCCGATGTCGTCATCGTCCGAACGCGCGGTCAATCCCAGATTACGGGGTCGGCGCGTGCTGCTGACGGGCGGCGCTTCCGGCATCGGCGAGGGCCTCTGGTCCAGGCCTTCGTGGCGCAGGGCGCCCGCGTGCTGTTCTGCGGCATCGCCGACGACGCTGCGGAGGCTTTGGTCGCGCGGCTGTCGCCCGGCGCCGCGCACGCGCCGCTCTACAGGCGTTGCGACCTGACCGACGTCGAGGCGGTCCGGGCGCTGGTGGTGGGGACCGAGGCGGACTTGGGCGGCCTCGACGTGCTGGTCAACAACGCCGGCAACGACGACCGCCACAAGCTGGAGGACGTGACGCCCGCCTATTGGGACGACCGCATGGCGGTGAACCTGCCCCACCTGTTCTTCGCCGCGCAGGCGGCCGTGCCGGCGATGCGGCGTGGCGGGGGGGTGATCCTCAACTTCGGGTCGATCAGCTGGCACCTCGGGCTGAAGGAGATGCCGATCTACCAAACCGCCAAGGCGGCGATCGAGGGGATGACCCGGGCCATGGCCCGCGACCTCGGGCGCGACCGCATCCGGGTGGCCACCATCGTGCCCGGCAATGTCCACACGCCCCGGCAGGAACGCTGGTACACCCCGGAAGGGGAGGCGGAGATCGTCGCCTCCCAGTGTCTGGATGGTCGGATCCAGCCTTCCGATGTCGCCGCGCTGGTGCTGTTTCTGGCCTTCGACGATGTGCGCATGTGCACGGTGCAGGGCTAATTCGTCGACGGGGGCTGGCGCTGAGCGGGCGATTGCGCCGCATCGTGATGCTGCGCCGGACTGTATCGGCATCCCGCGGCCCTCTGTCCCGATGCTCAGAGAGCGGCGGTCCGGAACCCGGCGATCACGTCCCGGCGGTCCGGTTCGAAGAAGTTGCGGTAGGTGCCGTTGGCGAGGCGGGCCCTGGTCGCCCAGCCGCCGCCGCGCAGGACCTTGCGGGTGCCGAAGGCCGGCTCCGAGTATTCCTTGTAGGCGTCCGGCGCGAAGCCCGGGTAGGGCAAGAAGGGGCTCGCCGTCCATTCCCAGACATTGCCCAGCATCTGGCGGCAGCCCCAGGCGCTGTCGCCGGCCGGATGCGCGGCGACGTCGACGCAGCCGAGCCGGCCGCCGTCGAGATTCGCCAGCGCTGGATCGGGGAAGGCCTCACCCCACGGATAGGTGCGCTTCACGCGGCTCAACGCGCCGTCGGCTCCCGGCTCGCCGATCGCGGCGGCCTCCCACTCAGCCTCGGTGGGCAGGCGACGTCCGGCCCAGCGGCACCAGGCATTGGCCTCGTGCCAGTTGACGTGCGCCACCGGGCGATCCGGGGCGAGGGGTTCCAGCCGGTCGAAGACGCGGGTGACCCATCCTCCATCCCGGCGTTGCCAGTAGGCGGGACCCGTCGCGCCGCTTGCCCGCAGCCACGCCAACCCCTCCGCGTCCCAGAATGCGTCGGAGCGGTAGCCACCATCCTCTACGAAAGCCGCGAAGGCCGCGTTCGTAACCGGCGCCCGGGCGATGCGGAACGGCGCGATCTCCACCGGATGCGCCCATTTCTCATTGTCGAACACGAAGGCACCGCCCGGCTCCGAGCCGAGCCGGAAAGTGCCGCCCGGGATCGCGGCGTCGCCGGGCCACGGACCGCCGCCGGTCTCTGGCGCCGGCTCTCCCGCGAAGGCGGGCGCCGGATAGCCCAGCGTCTGGCGCGTATACGTGAATGCTTCCGCGTGCATGTCCTCGTGGAAGGCGACAAGCCGGTAGAGGTAGCGCTCTTGAGCGTCGGGCTCGCGACCGGCGAGCCGGGCCGCCAGGGCGTCCTGCACGCGCGCCATATAGGCGAGGGTGTCGCAAAGCCGCGGCAGCGGCAGGCTCCAGCGCGTTGCGTGCGGCACCCGGGCCGAATCATACAGCGCACCGGCATCGGGCCGCAGCGATGCCCGCCCGTCGAGGCCCCTCAGGACGAAGTGCTCATGGAACCATGCGAGGTGTCCGATTTCCCACAGCAGCGGATTCACGATGTCGAGCTGCGGGCCCATCAGCTGGTCGCCGTCGAGCCCGTCCACCAGTTCCAGCGTGCGGGCCCTGGCGTCGCGCAACAGCGCGATCAGTTCGGCGGAGGCGGGCAGGGGAGGCGATACGGCGTTCAAGGGGTACTCCCGGCCTGCAGACGGTCCGATGGCTCGCGCCGCCGGCCTGTCCTTAACTCGCCGCTGCGCACCCTCCGTGCAATCCCGGCCAGAGTCACACCGTGAGGATCGTCCTCGTCACGCCGGCGGCGGCCACCCGGCGCACCGGCAACCGCGCCACCGCGACCCGCTGGGCCGGGTTCCTTCGCGAACTCGGCCACGTGGTCGAGATCTGCACGGCGTGGGACGGGCAACCGGCCGATCTGATGATCGCCCTGCACGCCTGGCGTAGCGCCGCGTCGATCGCGCGGTTCCGGATAGCGCATCCGGACCGGCCCCTCGCGGTCGCACTGACCGGGACCGACCTCTACCATTACCTCGACGCCGAGCCGGTTCCGACCCTGCACTCCCTCGACCTCGCCGACCAGCTGATCGGGCTGCACGACCGCGTCGGGGAGGCGCTCCCGGAGCGCCACCGCGGCAAGCTCCGGGTGATACACCAGTCCGCCCGCGGGCGCGCCGAGCGCGCTCCGCCGAACGAAGCTTGCTTTGAGGTGCTCGTCGTCGGCCACCTGCGCGCCGAGAAGGACCCGTTCCGCGCGGCCCTCGCGGCGCAGCGCCTTCCCGCGGACTCGCGCAGCCGCGTGGTCCATCTCGGCGCCGCGTCCGATCCGGCCTGGGCCGAGGCCGCTCGCGCCGAGATGGAAGGAAATCCGCGCTACGAATGGCTCGGCGACAGGCCACCGGCGCTGGTACGCCGGTTCATGGCGCGGGCCCGCCTGATGGTCCTCAGCTCACATATGGAGGGCGGCGCCAACGTGATCTCGGAGGCGCTGGTGTCCGGCTTGCCGGTGCTCGCCTCGCGGATCGTCGGATCCGTCGGCCTGCTCGGGCCGGACTATCCCGGCTATGTCTCGGTCGGTGATACCGCGGGGCTCGCAGATCTGATGCTGCGCGCCGAGCGAGATCCCAATTTCCTTCGCGACCTCGGCACGGCCTGCGCCGCGCGGGCGGACCTGTTCCGGCCCGCGCACGAGAAGGCGAGACTGGGCCGGCTGGTCGCCGAACTCGCCAGGGATCAGCCCTTGCTGGCCTCGAAGCGCGCCTTGTTCTCGGCGTTGGGGGGGTAGAGGCCCGGCAGTGCCGCGCCCTTGTCGACCTCGTCCATGATCCAGCCCTCGAAGCGCTCCTGCTCGGGGGCGAGTTCCATTACGATATCCACCAGGGCGGCCGGGACCAGGACGGCGCCGTCCTCATCGACCACGATCACGTCGTCGGGAAACACCGCGACGCCCCCGCAGGCGACCGGCTGCTGCCAAGCCACGAAGGTGAGGCCGGCTACGGAGGGCGGCGCGGCCGCGCCCTGGCACCAGACCGGCAGGCCGGTGCCCAGGACGCCCGCGACGTCGCGCACGACGCCGTCGGTGACCAGAGCGGCCACGCCCTTCTTGGCCATCCGCGCGCAGAGGATGTCGCCGAAGATGCCGGCATCGGTCACACCCATCGCGTCCACGACCGCGACGCAGCCGGCGAGCATCGCCTCGATCGCCGCGCGGGTCGATGTCGGAGAGGACCAGGATTCGGGGGTGGCGAGGTCCTCGCGCGCCGGCACGAAACGCAGCGTGAAGGCGCGTCCGACGATCCGTGGCTGGCCGGGCCTCAGGGGGCGGGTGCCGCGAAGCCAGACGTTGCGGAGACCCTTCTTCAGGAGGATTGTCGTAATCGTGGCCGTCGTGACCTTCGAGAGGACCTCGACGATCTGCGCATCACTCGTCATCGACCTAACCTTCCGGCTCGAGCGGCCGGCGCCGCCCGTTCCCGGACGCTGTACCCGATCGTCGCGCAAGCGGGTACAGATCCGGGTTGCTGCCCTGCCGTGCTCGGTTTGCTGAGTCAGCGACGGCGCGAGCGCTCCAGACCGTACGGACCCGGGCGGGATGCCCGCCCGGGCGAAGGGCCCTGCCTCAGTCGCAGGACTCCTTCTTCACGGTCTTCGAGTCGCCCATGTCGTTCTCTTTACGGACGGTCTTGGAGACGCAGCCATCGCCGTGGTCGTGCACGGTGACGGACTTCGACTCCGAAGCCGGATGGTCGACCACCACGGCAGGCCGGTCGCGCTCGATGACGGTGGTCTGAGCCTGGGCGGCGGCGCAGAGGCTGAACAGGGCGGCGGTGGCGAGGAACGTCGTGCGCATACGGGGACTCCGGAATTGATTTCGGTCCCGAGTAACGACGGCGCCAGCTTGAGCGTTCCGCAATTTCCGGTGCTCGGAATGCGGGCCGAACCCGTAAAGGAACTCGGCTCGGCCCGCGTGCCGTTCGGCCTGGAACGCGGCCGGAGCGACGGCGCCAATGACGCTGGCGCCGCGACGGTTTCAAGTCCGGTGGACTACGTGCGTGGATCGCCGGCGGATTCAGCCGCCGGTCATCGGCGGGAAGAAGGCGATCTCGCCTGCGCCGGCGATCGCCGCGTCTGGCTTGGCATGGGTCCGGTCGATTGCGGCCCGCACGACGCCCGGATCCTCGAAGGCGTAGGCATATTCCTCGCCGCGCCCGCGCAGCCAAGCCACGAGGTCGGCAATGGTCGCGACTTCAGGCGGCAGGGCGAGTTCTTCCTCGGCGCGGCCGATCCGCTCGCGTACCCAGGCGAAATAGACGAGCTTCATCGCAACACCATCGCGCAGGGGTGGCCGAGGATTGGACGCCGCCTCACCGCGCCCTCAGCGCGGATCGTCGATAACGTGCTTGATCCCCGCGCGCATGTAGTCCCAACCGGTCCACAGCGTGAGCGCTGCGGCGAGCCACAGCAGGCCGAGACCGAGCGGTTCAGTGCCGGGCAGCACCTGCTCACCCGCCGGGCCGGCGACCAGGAAGCCAAGCGCCACGAGCTGCACCGTGGTCTTCCACTTGGCGATCTTGCTGACCGGCACGCCGACCTTGAGCTCGGCGAGATACTCGCGCAGGCCGGAGACCAGCACCTCCCGGCACAGGATCACGATCGCCGCCCAGATCGACGGGCCGACGATGGTGTGGTCCGCCGTCAGCATGAGCAGGCAGGCCGAGACCAGCAGCTTGTCGGCGATCGGGTCGAGCATCCGGCCGAGCGCGGAACTCTGGTCGTAGGTGCGGGCGACGTAGCCGTCGAGGTAATCGGTGATCGCGGCCGCCACGAACACCCCGAGCGCCGTCCAGCGCGCGGTGTGCGAGTCGGGCCAGAACAGCAATGCGACCATCACCGGCACCGCGGCGAGGCGCCCGTAGGTCAGGCAATTCGCAAGCGTCCAGGCCGGCGACCGTCGTCGGGGAAGGACGGCGTTCATCGCGGGGGTGAAATCAGAGCTGGGCCCGGGCGTCAACGTCTCGACTGCGGGCTCGGCCATGGCGGTGGGATCCTCAGGCGCCGGCATGGAAGAAATCGTAGACCGCGCGCGCGGTCGCGGCATTGACGCCCGGGGTCTTGGCCAGGTCCTCGAAGGCGGCGCGCTCGATCGCTTTGACGGTCCCGAAATGGTGCAGCAGCGCGCGCTTGCGGCTGGGACCGATGCCGGCGATCTCGTCCAGAGGGTTCTTCACCATCTCGCGCTTGCGCTTGGCCCTGTGGCTGCCGATGGCGAAGCGATGGGCCTCGTCGCGCAGCCGCTGCACGAAGTAGAGCGTCGGGTCGCGCGGCGGAAGCTTGAACGGAGGCCGGCCCGGCACGAAGAACGTCTCGCGGCCGGCATCCCGGTCGCGGCCCTTGGCGATGCCGATCAGGGGCACGCCCGACACGCCGATCGCGTCGAGCGCCGTGCGGGCGGCGTCGAGCTGGCCCTTGCCGCCGTCGATCAGAACGAGGTCCGGCCAGGCGGGAAACGCTTCGCCGTCCTCGGCGGCTGCCGGGACAGGCTCCGCTGCACCGCCTTCCACCGCCGAAGCGGCGGCCTCGCCCTCGGTGCGCGGCGCCTCCTTGACGAGGCGTTTGAAGCGCCGCTGCAGCACCTCCCGCATCATGCCGTAGTCGTCCCCCGGGGTGAGCTCCTCCGACTTGATGTTGAACGTGCGGTAATGCGTCTTCATGAAGCCAGTCGGGCCGGCCACGATCATCCCGCCGACCGCGTTCGTGCCCATGATGTGCGAGTTGTCGTAGACCTCGATCCGGCGCGGCGCCTTGTCCATGCCGAAAGCCTGGCCGAGGGCCGCCAGGAGCTTGCCCTGAGAGGCCGTGTCGGCGAGCCTCCGGGCCAGCGCCTCCTTGGCATTCCGCTGGGCATAGTCGACCAAGTTCTTCCGCTCGCCGCGGCTCGGCCGGTGGATCTCGACCCGGTACTCCACGCGGCTCGACAGGGCGGCGGCGACCAGTTCCGCATCTTCGATCGTATGGCTGGTCAGCACCGTGCGCGGGGCCGGCTTGTCGTCGTAGAACTGGCCGATGAACGAGCCGAGCACCTCGTCGGGGGTCATCGAGCGGTCGGCCTTGGGGAAGTAAGCGCGGTTGCCCCAGTTCTGGAAGTTCCGGAAGAAGAACACCTCGATGCAGAACTGCCCGGCCTGCTCGTCGAGGGCGAACACGTCGGCCTCCTCGACGCCCTGGGTGTTGACGCCCTGCACGCCCTGGATCGCCGAGAGCGCCGCGATCCTGTCCCGGTAGCGAGCCGCGCGCTCGAACTCCATCGCCTCGGAGGCTTCCTGCATCTCGGTGCGCATCCGGTCCTTCACGGCATTGGACTTGCCCGCCAGAAAGGCCCGGGCCGCATCCGCCATCGCGGCGTAATCGCCCTCGGCGATCTCGCCCGTGCAGGGGCCGGAGCAGCGCTTGATCTGATAGAGCAGGCAGGGCCGGGTGCGGTTCTCGTAGTAGCTGTCGGTACAGGTGCGCAGCAGGAAGGCGCGCTGCAGGGCGTTGACCGTCCGGTTGACCGCCCAGACGCTGGCGAAGGGGCCGTAATAATTGCCCTTCCGGCGCCGGGCACCGCGGTGCTTGACGATCTGCGGCGCGGGCCCGTCGCTCGTGACCAGGATGTAGGGGAACGACTTGTCGTCCCGCATCAGGACGTTGAAGCGCGGCTTGAGCTGCTTGATCAGGTTGGCTTCGAGAAGCAGCGCCTCGGTCTCGGTGGCGGTGGTGACGAATTCCATCGCCGCCGTCTGGGAAATCATCCGGGCGATGCGGTTCGAATGCGCCTGGCCCCGCGCGTAGGAGCCGACCCGGGCCTTCAGATTCTTGGCCTTTCCGACGTACAGCACGTCGCCGCGATGATCGAACATCCGGTAGACGCCCGGCGAGGCTGGCAGCGTCGACCAGAAGCGGCGGATCACCTCGGTGCCGGCCTGGACCGCGCCCGGCTCGAAATCGAAATCGATCTCGGGTGAATCGTCGGCCTGGAGCCCGACCTCGGGCTCGTCGGTGCCCTCGTCCCGTTCGGCGTCGCGGCCGTCGTCGAAGGTGTCGGGTGGCAGGTCTGAAAGGGCTCTGCGGCTCATACCGCAGATCTAAGCGCTTCTCTCGCCGAGGGGGACGGGGGCGGCCGAGAAAATCGACGCGCCGTCCGCCCGCGTCGAATCAGTCGAACAGCGAATCGATGTCGGTCTGGTCGACGTGCCCGGGATCGTCGTCGAGCTTCGGTCCGTTGAGCAGGCCGCTCTCATCGTCGAGGGCGGTCGTGACCGGCATGACCGTGATGAGGTCGCGGAAGCTGTCCAGCTCCGTCCAGGCCGCGATCAGCCGATCGAGGTGCTCCTCGATGAATTTCATCACGCCGACGATCTTGTTGATTCGCTGGCCGGTCAGGTCCTGGAAGTTGCAGGCCTCGTAGGCGGAGATCACCCGTTCCTGGATGACATCGACGTGGTGCTTCATGCCGGGTGGCAGATTCGCCGCGTACAGCATGCCGGCATTCGCCTCGATCTCCTCGACCGCGTTCAGGAGCTGAGTCGTGGCACGCTCGGTCGATTCGACAACCGCGTCCAGCTCATCCGCCGCCCGGCGCATGCCCTTGCCGCTGTTCTCGGAGCGGTGCAGCGTCGCGAGTTCCGACTTCGTCCGGGTGATCGCTTCCTTCATCAGGTCGAGTTCGGATCGCATCGCCAGCGCGTCGTGCAGTTCGCGCCGGCACGTCTCGATCGTCTCGTCTGCGCTCATCTGGGTGATGCGGCGCAGGTCCTGGATGGCGCTCAGAATCTCGTCCAGGCGCTCGTTCGAGGCTTCTGGAACCGATGCTGGCCGTAGCCCCGGAAGCCCGAGGCTCTCTTCGATGCGATAGCGCTTCTGGGTCATCGTCAGGGCGTGAGCCTTCGGGATCGGTCGAAGCAACTCTCTACCACAATCGGTTAGCGGACTGTGACTGCCAAGCTGTCGGGCGGCGATCGTGGCCTTCGTCAGGCCGTTGGCCCATCCACGGTTGTGGCCGGTAGGGCTTTACCGTCTATTCACGCTAACGGCGAGCGGCCGGGTCGGGGGCCCGACATCCTGACTGATTCACCATCTTGATTCACCGGATTCGTCAGTTCGGGGTTGATCCTGCGCGGATCGGGGCCTGTGCCCCCGGGAGCGTGCGGCGATGCGTGGTTCTGTCCGTCTCAGCAGGTTTCGCAAACGCGTCCTGCAGTTCAGCTTCGGAAATCTGCGACCGGACACAAGCTCAAGCGGGCGAAGCGTTGGCTTGCCGGCGCAAATCTGCCTCGGTGGCCTGTGCGCGGTCTGGGCCGTGGCGTGGTCGTGCGCGCCCGCGCAGGCGCAGCAGGCGCGCTACGCCGAAGGCGGCGGCTACGGCGGCGGCCTGATCGAATATCTCGTCACTGGCAGCGCCGCCGGGGGAGGGCGGGGCTGGCCGCAGCGTTCCGCGGCGCCGCAGCGGGTCGCGGCCTATTCAGGGGACCTGCTGCCGGCGGATCCGGAGCCCGCGACGGCCGTCATGCCGCGGCAAGCCTACGGCGTGCCGCAGGCGGATCCCACCCGCATCGCCCGCGCGGTCGACCCGGAGTACCTGCGCCAGGAGGTCGCGTTCCCGGGGCCGCAGCGACCCGGAACGATCGTGATCGATACCTCGGGGAAGCACCTCTATCTCGTGCAGCCGGGCCACCGGGCGCTGCGCTACGGCATCGGCGTGGGCCGTCCGGGCTTCGCCTGGAGCGGCCTCAAGACCGTCAGCCGCAAGGCCGAGTGGCCGGACTGGACGCCGCCGGCGGAGATGCTGGCCCGCCGCCCAGACCTGCCGCGCCACATGGCGGGCGGGCCGGCCAATCCTCTCGGAGCGCGGGCCCTCTATCTCGGCTCCTCACTCTACCGCATCCACGGCACCAACGAGCCGACCACGATCGGCCAGTCCGTATCGTCTGGCTGCATTCGGATGATGAACGAGGACGTGATGGACCTCTACGAGCGCGTCCCCGTCGGTACCCGCGTCGAAGTCCTCTGACGGCCGTCCAGGTCCCGAAAGGGGGCCGGGCAGCCGATCGGTAAGAATGAGCCCGGCCGCGTCTGAGCGCGACCGGGCTTCGTCGCGACGCTGGGCCGATTAGGTCCAGTCGCTGTCGTCGCCGCCGCCGAGGTCGCCGCCGAAATCGTTGCTCGGATCGTTGTAGCTAGCGTCCTGGAAATCACCGCCGCCACCGCTGCCGTCGAGCGCCGAGCCGAGGTCCTGATTGCCACCCTCGCCGTAATAATTGTTCACGACCGTCTCGCCGCCGCCGCCGAGACCGGCCGCTGCGGCGCTACCGAGGCTCGAATGGCCGCCCGCGAAGGCATTCGAGAGAGCGCTCCCGAGCAGCATGCCGCCGGCCGCGCCCGCCGCCATCGGGAGTGCGTTCGCCAGGAAGCCACCGCCGCGCGCCGGCGGCTGCTGGCCGCCCCACGGACCACCCTGCTGCGGGTATCCCTGTTGCGGGTACGGCTGCTGCGGGTAGCCCTGCTGGGGATAGCCCTGCTGGGGATAGCCCTGGGGCGGCGCGCCGCCCGCGCCGCCCCAGGGCTGGCCCGCCGGACGCTGTTGCCCGTAGCCGGGCTGCGGCTCCTGGCGCTGGCTGCCCCCGCCGAAGATGCTCGACAAGAAACCGCCGCCCCCTGAGGACTGGGCCGGCGCGGCCTGGCTGCGCGCCTGTTCGAGCTGCTGGTTCAGGCTCTTGATCGCCTCTTCCTGAACGTAGATCAGCTGCGCCATCGCGTAGGGCGCGTAGGGCTGCGCACGGAGCTTCTCGGCGATGAAGCGCTCGGCATCCGCGTCCCGGGGCTGGCTCTGGGCCTGCTCAAGCCGCTGGAAGATGCCGGAGATGACTTCGCGTTCTTCGCTGTTCATGGAGTCGTCCTCCTCAAGTCGTATCCGCGGGCTCGAACGCGCCGCACGGCCGCAGAGGACATGGGTGCCCGGCGACGCTTTGTCAGGGGAGGTTGCGAAAACTTCATTCGCGGGTCCCCGACGCGAAAGAGCCCGGCCTCTCGGCCGGGCTCTCTGGTCCGTCGCGTTCCAGGGGGCCGGGCCGGGGCCCGCCGTCCCGAGGTCTTAGTACGATCCGAACTTGTAGTTCAGGCCTGCGCGGACGACGGCGAACTCGTCGCTGCGGCGTCCGATGCCGCTGTAGACGACGGGGAAGTTATTGGCGGCGTTGATGACGAACGCGCCCTGGTTGCGGGTGTTGCGGTCGAGGTTGACGTAGAGGCCTTCGACCTTGAGCGTGACGGCGCTGGAGCGGAAGAAGTTCAGGAACGAGTCGGTGGGGAGGGCGTACTCGATGCCGCCGCCGACCGCGTAGCCGGTGCGGAAGCTGTC
>NZ_JAUYZJ010000032.1 GCF_030700285.1 Methylobacterium sp. NEAU K
TGACCTTGCCCCCTGTTTGCCCCCGTTCATAACCAGAGTCCGTTCTGGTTCTGGTCCTGTCGGGACCGGGCTGCAAACGCGTTCGGGGTGAGCCCGCCGAGGCTCGTGTGAGGGCGGCAGGTGTTACAGTCGACCCGCCAGGCCTCGATGATGGTCCGGGCCGCCGACAGGCTCCGGAACAGATGCTCGTTCAGGCACTCGTCGCGCAAGCGCCCATTCAAGCTCTCGACAAAACCGTTCTGCTGCGGCTTGCCGGGGGCGATGTAGTGCCACTCGACCGCACGCTCCTCCTGCCAGCGCAGGATGGCGTGCGAGGTCAGCTCGGTGCCATTGTCCGAGACGATCATCAGTGGCTTGCCCCGGCCAGCGATGATCCGGTCGAGTTCGCGCGCGACCCGCCGCCCGGACAGCGACGTGTCGACCACCAGCGCCAAGCACTCCCGGGTGCAGTCGTCGACCACGACGAGGATGCGGAAGCGCCGTCCATCGTCGAGCATGTCCGAGACGAAGTCGAGGCTCCAGCGCTGGTTCGGCTCCTGGGGCACGGCGGCCGGCGCTCGCGTGCCAAGGGCCCGTTTGCGACCACCACGCCTGCGCACCGACAGCCGCTCTTCCCGATAGAGGCGGAAGAGCTTCTTGTGGTTCAGCGTGAGGCCCTCCCGGCGCAGCAAGATCAGCAGACGCCGATAGCCGAAACGGCGGCGCTCGCCAGCCAGGCTGCGCAGGCGTGCCCGCACGGTCGCATCGTCGCCGCGGGTCGAGGCGTAGCGGTACGACTTCGGCTCCAGGCCGATCAGCCCACAGGCGCGACGCTGCGAGTAGCCCTTCTCCTCAATGGCCCAGCTCACGGCCGTTCTCCGTGCGCTGGGCGTCAGAAGTTTTTTCCCATCGCCTCGCGAAGCGTGGCCACGTCGAGCATCGCCTCGGCCAGGAGCTTCTTGAGCTTGCGGTTCTCCTCGTCGAGCGCCTTCAGACGGCGCGCGTCCGAGACTTCCATGCCGCCGAAACGCGAGCGCCACGTGTAGAAGGTCGCATCGCTGATGCCGTGGCGGCGACAGATCTCAGCCACTGGCAGCCCAGCCTGCTGCTCCTTCAGGATGCCGATGATCTGTTCTTCGCTGAACCGGCTCTTCTTCATCGTCCGTCTCCTCATCGACGGACCCTAGCTTCAGAACGAGGGCAGACCAGGGGGCAAGGTCAGCAGCACTGGTGCTTTGACCCGGTCACGAATTTTTCAACACAATCGGTTCAAAGCCGAATGTCCGCTCGCAGGCATCGGGCCAACAACCGCTCGTGACGCGAAACTGCTACGTCGTGGCTCGATAAGTTTTTTTCTCGTCATGATCAATCTGAATGCTATTGTGAGCGGCTTTTCGAATCACCCACTAAATTTCGAGAGAGTCTTTGTCGTTCCGCGGACGGACTGCAACCGAAGCCAATTCGATAGCAACGCGAGAAGTGAGCGACGCTTGAGAATCCGCTGGCCGTCGCGATCTCACTGATCTTGAGGGGGCTCTGGCGCAGGAGGCGCCGGGCATGGGTTAGGCGGATCGCTCGATATTGGGCCGAGAAGCTCAGGCCGCATTTGTCCAGGAACAGGCGATCGAGGTGACGCTCACTGATCGATGCAAGGCCGGCCATCGCGGAACGGCCGAGCGGCGCTTCCACGGTCTTCTCCATCGTCTCGATGACGAAGAGCAGGGTGGCATGGTGGACGCCGTAGCGTTCAGCCGTGGAGGCTCGCTGCGGATCGGCAGCGGCACCGATCGCCGTGTGAAGGAACCAATCCGAGACGCGCCGTGCGAACGCTTCCCCCATGCGCGCAGCGATGAGGGTATGGATCATATCCAGAGGCGCGACGCCGCCACCACAGGTGAGGCGAACTGGATCCACGACGTAGCGAGCGCGCGTGAGGGGGAGATCCGGGAACGCTTCGACCGTGGCGCCGGCGTATTCCCAGTGGATGGTGAACGGACGGTCCGCGAGGAGCCCCGCTGCGGCCAGGAGATAGGCGCCCCCCGAGATGCCTCCGATGCGGACACCGAACCGGGCGAGGCGCCGCAGCGCGGCGTGGATGGCCGGTCGATGCCAATCTGTCGGCTCACCGCCCGCGCAGACGAACACGGTGTGGAGGTCTCCGTGCTCGCGGGGCAACCCTTCGGTGGGGACCTCCACCCCGGACGAGGCGGCGACCCGACCCTCCGCCGTCTCGCCGAAGTAGCGCAGCCGGTAGAGATCGCGTCCGGCAAGCCGGTTGGCGGCCCGGAAGGGCTCGCAGGCCGAGGCGAACGACAGCAGAGCGAAACCGGGAACGAGAATGAAGCCGATCTCCTGCTGGAAGTCGCCGGGCGCCGAGCGGGTATCGCCGCGCCATTCCGCATCCGCTTGTCCCATACGGGCAAGAAAGCGTCCCTTGTGGGCAAACGCAACGGTCACGACCGGCCATCTTCGAGGTCGTTCGACGTCACCGTCAAAGGACGTTCACAGATGCCCGACCCCGACGCGCCCCGGCACGCCTTCCCGATCCGGGATGGGGGCTGCTATCGAGCTCCCCTGCGTGAGGCCGTCTGATGGTCGAACGGTTGGACGTCGCGGTGCTGGGTTTGGGCGCGATGGGAAGCGCTGCCCTCTATCAGTTGGCTCGTAGAGGCGCCGCGGTGATCGGACTCGATCGCTTCGTGCCGCCGCATGCCTTCGGGTCGAGCCACGGCGAGACGCGTATCACCCGCCAAGCGGTCGGCGAGGGGCGCGACTACGTTCCGTTCGTCACCGCCTCTCACCGCATCTGGCGCGAACTGGAGGCGCAGACGGGCGAGGCCTTGCTGAATGCCTGCGGCGCCCTCGTCATGGCCCCCGGTAACGGCATCTCCTCCCATCACGGCAAGCCGGACTTCGTCGGCCGTTCGATCGCCGCCGCGCAGGCGTCCGGGATCGTCCACGAGGTGCTCGACGGAGGCGAGGTCGGGCGCCGGTTCCCGCAATTCATGAACCTCGCCGGCGACGAGAAGGCCTACTACGAGCCCGATGGCGGATACGTGTTCCCGGAGCGCTGTGTCGCGGCGCAGCTGCGGCGCGCCGGCGAGTTGGGGGCCGAGACCAGAACGGGGTGCGAGGTGGTAGCGCTTCGGCAGGACGACGCCGGCGTCCATATCGAGACCGCGGACGGCGTGGTCCTGGCGGACCGCGCCGTCGTCACCGCGGGCGCCTGGACCGCCCCGCTTCTCGGCCGCCCGTTCGACAGGCTTCTCACGGTCCGGCGCCAGTTGCTGCATTGGTACGCCCTGGAGGATGATTCGGCTTACGGGCCGCGGGCGCCGGTCTTCATCTGGATGTACGGGACGGGGGACACGGACTACCTCTACGGCTTCCCGCCGATGCCGGGCTCTCGCTCCATCAAGGTCGCGACGGAGCAGTACAGCACCACCACCACCGCCGAGGCGGTCGAGCGCCGGATCGATCCGCTGGAGTCAGCCGAGATGTACCGGCTGCGCGTCAGAGGCCGGCTGGCCGGCGCGACCCCGGACGTCGTCCAGGCCGCGGCCTGCGTCTACACGGTGACCCCCGATCGTGGTTTCATCATCGACCGGCACCCGGAGATGGACCGCGTGCTCGTGGTCTCCGCCTGCTCCGGCCACGGCTTCAAGCACTCGGCCGGCATCGGCGAGGCGGTGGCCGCGGAGCTGGCCGGCGGCGGCGGTCTGGTCGACCTCGCCCCGTTTGCCCTCGCCCGCTTCTGCTGAAGCACCCGCTGATGGCTCGTCGATTGCTTCGAGCTGTGTCACATTCAGCCCCAAAGGACAGGACCGATCCGATGCGACAGACCATTCGCGCCATCACGACAGCCGGCGTGCTGGCCGCGCTTGCTGCGACGTCGACCCTGGCGACGCTCGGTCGGGCCGAGGCCGCCGACGGGGTCGAGGCGATCAAGCAGCGCGGGACGCTGATCGTCGGCGTGAAGGCGGACTACAAGCCGTTCGGCTTCCGCGATCCGAGCGGGGCGATCATCGGCCTCGAGCCCGACCTCGCGGCCGACCTCGCCAAGCGGCTCGGCGTGAAGCTCGAGCTGGTGCCTGTCGTCTCGGCGAACCGGATCGAGTTCCTGCAGCAGGGCAAGGTCGACCTGCTGATCGCCACGCTGTCGGACAAGCCCGAGCGGCGGCGCGTGGTGCAGGCCATCGACCCGCAATACTACTCGGACTTCGTCAACGTGCTCCTGCCCAAGACGTCGGGCATCACGGACTGGGCGCAGTTGAAGGGCAAGCCGCTCTGCGCGACCTCGGGAGCGTGGTACAACAAGGACGTCGCGCGGACCTATGGTCCGGAGATCGTCGCCTTCGACGGTTCCGAGAAGCCGCTCTTCGCACTCAAGCAGGGCAATTGTCTCGGCTACCTCTACGACCAGAGCATGCTCCAGGGTAAGCTCCTCGACGACGACTGGAAGGCCGGATACGCCCTGCCGCTCCAGGGCATCATGGATGCACCTTGGATGATGGCAGTGGCGCCAGGGAACACGTCGCTCCAGACGATGGTGGAGACCGCGACCAAAGACTGGATGAAGACCGGTCTAATCGTCGACGAGGAGAAGAAGTGGGGCATCGAGCCGACCACGTACTCGAAGGCGATGCACGAAAAATACAAGAACGCCACCAACTGATGCGCGTGCATCCAGTAACTTCGCGCGATCCGTCGCGGGGCGCGCGATGATCGAGGCCGTGCAGGGTTGGTTTCAGCGTCTCTACGAGACCACGGGCCTCAACTTCACGGTCTTTTATGACCCTTATGACTGGAACCGCTACATCGGCGGCCTGCGGATGACGCTGCTGCTCAGCGTCACCACCATCCTGGCGAGTCTCGTGATCGGCGCGGTGGGAGCGCTGCTGCAGAGCGGCCCGTCCCGCCTGCTGCGGGGGCTTGTCAACGGCTTCGTCGTGGTCTTCCGCAACACACCGCCCCTGGTACAGATCTTTTTCTTCTACTTCGGCCTCGGCACCCTGCTGCCGGCTTTGCGCACGGCGGACGGCCTGCGAATTCCGCTCCTCGACAACGTGCAATGGGCGATCCTCTCCCTCTCGCTGTTTGCGGGGGCATTCAACGTCGAGATCTTCCGCTCCGGCATCGAGGCGGTGCCGAGGACGACCGCCGAGGCCGCCGAGGCCCTCGGCTACACCCGGTTCAAGGCCTACCGCCACGTCGTCCTGCCGCTCGCGCTACGGGTCTGCCTGCCGGCGCTGAACAACAACCTGATCAACCTCCTGAAGACCACGACGCTCGCCTACGCCATCGCCGTCCCCGAGACTCTCTACGCGGTCAAGCAGATCTGGTCCGAGTCGCAGAACGTCCTCGAGATGATGCTCGTGTTGCTCGCCACCTATGCCGTCCTCGTCGGATTGCTCGTGTGGATTATGCATCGCTGGGAGCGGGCGCTGCGCATCCCGGGCTACGGCCGATGAGCGGGCCCGATCGTCCAGGCGGCCTGCCGGTCCTGCTGCCCTTCGTGGCCCCGCGCAGCGAGGCGCGGCTGCGCCCGGCCCATGCGTGGCTTCTCTGCGGCCTCGGTACGGTCGCGCTCCCGGCCTGGGCCCAGGCCGGGACGGCCTCGCTGCCGCCGCTGGAGGTGGTGCTCAAATGGGCGCCGCTTCTGCTCACGGGCTTCGCCTTCAACGTCGCGATCTCGCTGATGGCGATGCTCCTCGGCACGCTGGCCGGCACGGGGCTCGGACTCGCCATGCTCGCCGAGGGCGCGGTCCTGCGCCGCGTCGCCTGGGCCGTGACGCAGGTCTTCCGCAACGTGCCCTGGCTGGTACTGCTGTTCTTCGTGATGTTCCTGGTGCCGTTCCAGGTCACAGTCTTCGGCCTTCGCGTGCCGCTGCCCGACTGGGTCAAGGCGACGTTCGGGTTCAGTCTGCCGGTGATGGCCAACGTTGCCGAAATCGTCCGCGGAGCGGTGCGCTCCGTGCCGACGACGCAGTGGGAGGCTGCCGAATCCCTGGCCTTCACCCGCCGGCAGATCCTGTGGCGGATCATCCTGCCGCAATGCGCCAAGCGCATGCTGCCGCCCTGGATGAACGTCTACGCCCTGATCGCGATGGCGACCGTGCAGGCCTCGATCGTCGGGGTCACCGAGATGCTGACCCTTACCGCACAGGTCCACGCGGCCGAGGGGGGGAGGCCGGAGCTGTTCGCGCCGCTCTACGGCTTCGCCCTGCTATGCTTCTTCCTCTACTGCTACCCGATCGACCGGCTGACCGCTCGCCTAGAGCGGCGCTTCGAGACCCGCTGAACCGAGACCACCTGACCATGGCCGGCCCCCGACCTGAAGACTGGTCCCCCGATCAGCCGATCGTGCAGTTGATTGACGTGCACAAGTCTTTCGGTTCGTTCGAGGTGCTGAAGGGCATCAGCTTCGACGTGCGCAAGGGGGAGGTGGTCTGCATCATCGGGCCCTCGGGCTCGGGCAAGTCGACGCTGATCCGCTGCATCAACGCCCTCGTGCCGGTCACCGCGGGCACGATCCGCGTCGAGGGGATCGAGGTCGCCGACCCGAAGCTCGACAAACTGGCCCTGCGCCGCAAGGTCGGCATGGTATTCCAGCAGTACAACCTGTTCCCGCACAAGACCGCGCTCGCCAACGTGATGATGGCTCCGATCCACGTACTCGGGCAAGACCGTCGCGAGGTCGAGGTCCGGGCCCGCGCGCTGCTGGCCAAGGTGCGGCTGGCCGGCAAAGAGGATGCCTATCCCGGCGAGCTCTCCGGCGGCCAGCAGCAGCGTGTGGCCATCGCCCGCTCGCTCGCGATGCGGCCCGACGTGATGCTGTTCGACGAGGTCACCGCCGCCCTCGACCCGGAGACGGTCAAGGAGGTGCTGGTCACCATCCGCGAACTCGCCGAGGAAGGCATGACCTGCCTGCTCGTGACCCACGAGATGAACTTCGCCCGTGATGTGGCCGACCACATCTACTTCACCGACCGCGGCGTGATCGTCGAGCATGGGCCGCCAGCGACGTTCTTCGCGTCCGCGCAGGACGAGCGCACCCGCCGATTCCTCTCGCAAGTTCTCTGAAGCCCCATCGCGCCATTTGGCTGTCCGCTGGCGGCGACGTGATCCCTCCGATGCGCCGTCGGGACTTGGACTTGCCGCTTGGCTGCCCGCCGCATTGTCGACGACGATCGAGTGCCAGCGCCGGTTCTTCCAGAACTTGGCGGAGGCCGGACTACAATCACCCCATTGCAGCGTCCCGGGCCAATGACATTCGCTTCGGCTGGCGATGCGGAACGCTTTGACGACTGGAATGGGCACCCAGCGGAATGGCCGGGTTCACGCGGCAAGCCAGCCGCGGCTCCCGATGCGAAGCGGCACCGAGCAACGGCCCGGTTTGGTCGCCCTGACGCTGCAACGCCGGGAGCGCGAATGATGCACCCGTCTGCCGCCTCCAGGCTGCTCGTCAGAGCGTCCGACATCGGCAACGATGCGAAATTGAACGGCCCGTCAGGCCCCTTCCCGGTTAAGCCGAACGACGAGCTGATCGGCGAACTTGGCCGCGGCCACCGAGAGCGATCGCCCGCGCAGCTGAGCCAGAACCAGCGTCATGGGCGTGAGATCGCGGGTGTCGATCGGGCGGCTGCGCAGGCGCGGATCCTCCGGGATGCCGCTGGGGATCTGCAGGCTGATCACGTCCTCCCTCAGGGTGAGGTTTCGGAGGAATTCCAGCGAGCCCGACTCGACGACCGGCCGGAGCTCGACGCCGCGTCGGGCGAGCGCGTGCTCGATGTGGTGGCGGATGGCGAGCGAATGGTCGGGCAACGCCAGGGCGTGGGCGAGGCAGTCGCGCAGCCGGAGCGGCCCCGTCTCGGCCGCCAGCGCGTGGCCGGTGCGCATCAGCACGCACAGGGTCTGGTGGCCGGAATAGAGAGGGTGCAGCTCCGCCGAGGGCGGCGGCTGCAGGATCAGGGCGAGGTCCGCCTCGAAGGCCGCCAGCGCGGTCACGGCCTGCGCGTGGTCGCGGACCTGGACCGTGAAGCCGACCTGGGGAAACCGGGCGCGATAGGCCTCGACCTCCTCCGGCACCACCTGAGTGACGAAGGCTTGGCTGCAGGCGAGTGCTACATGCCCCCGCCGTACCCCCGACAGGTCGGCGATCTGCGAGCGGACACGGTCGAGATCCGCCATCTGATCGCGGATGTGCCGGGCGAACAATTCGCCGGCCGCGTTGAGCCGCATGCCCTGTGCGAGACGCTCGAAGATCGGCGTGCCGAGCTCGTATTCGAGGTCCTGGATCTGCCGGGTGAGGGCCGACGGCGTGATGTTCAGCCGCTCCGCCGCGCGCCGGATCGAGCCGGCGCGGGCGACCTCGGCGACGTAGGTGACCGTGCGCAGATGTTTCACGCCCGCATCCTGCGGTTCCGTTGCCTGAAATGCAACGGCATACTCAGAAAATAGCACTTCCTTGCAACAGACCCCGCTCATAGCTTCTTCAGCATCGGGACTCTGCAGGAACCGTTCGATGATCCGCCGCCGCACCCTTCTGGCCGGTCTCGGGGCCGGCCTTACCCTCGGACCCCTGTCCGGCGGCGCGCGCGCTCAGGGCGCGCCCGTGACGATCCGTATGGGGTCGCTCAAGCTGATCCACTCGATCGCGCCGAGCTTCTACGAGCGCTTCACCCCGGCGGGCGTGAAGGTGGAGGTGGTGCCGTTCGAGAGCCCGACCGAGTGCAAGAACGCCGTCGTGACCAAGTCGGTGGACTTCGGGACTTTCGGCATCGCCGCCGCGACGCTGGGGGCCGCCGCGGGCGAACCGCTCGTGGTCATCGCCTCCACCTGCAACCGCGGGATGGCGGTGATCGCCAGGAAGGATTCCGACATCCACGCCATCAAGGACCTACGCGGCAAGCGGGTCGCGATCTGGCCCGGCAGCACCCAGGAGGTCTTCGTCCTGGAGCGGATGCGCATGGAGGGCCTCTCCGTGAAGGACATCACCCCCGTGCGGGTCTCCTTCTCGGAGATGCACATCGCCCTCGCGCGCGGCGACGTCGACGCCTATGTCGGCGCCGAACCGGGCCCCGGCGTCAGCCTCGCATCGGGCGTGGGGCAACTCGTCGAATATCCCTACGGCACCGAGATGGGATCCCTGAACATGGTGTTCGGGGCCCACCGCGACACGCTGGCCGAGCGTCCCGACTTGGTCCGGACCATGCTGGAGATCCACCGCAAGGCCACGGACTTCGCGGCCGGCGACCGCGAGGCGATGATCGCCATGGCGGTGGCCAAGCTCGGCCAGAAGCGCGAGGCGCTGGAACGCTCGGCGCCGAATGTCGAGCTGACTTGGCGCCTGGGGCCGGACGAGGTCCGGCAGGCCGGCGCCTACGCGCAGCACATGCTCGCGCTCAAGCAGATCAAGCGCCTGCCTGAGCCCGGCTTCATCGACACCCGCTTCGTCGACGCGATGGGGCGAGCGTGAGCACCGGGATCGAGGCCGGCGCCCTGCCGGCGACGATGCCCGCGCCTGCCCGCAAGGCCGATCGGGCCGGCGTCGGGCTCGCCCGCCTGCGCCGATTGGCGCTGGCCTGCGTCGTGCCCGCGGCGCTGGTCGCTGTCTGGCAGTTTACCACCGCGGGCCGGCCCTACAGCCTGATCCCGCCGCCCGCCGAGGTCTGGGCCGAGCTGCGCGATCTCGCGGTCGGGGGCGTCAACGACGACGCGTTCAGCGGCACCCTGTGGACGCATCTCGCGGCCTCGCTCGGCCGCGTCTACGGCGGCTTCGCGCTGGCGGCCGCCGCCGCCCTGCCGCTTGGTCTGCTGATCGGCCGGGTCCCGCTCATCCGGGCGCTCCTCGATCCCGTCCTGCAGGTCCTGCGGCCCGTCCCGGTCACCGCGTGGCTGCCGCTGGCGATGATCCTGTTCGGCCTCGGGCCCCGCTCGGCCTTCTTCCTGGTCTTCCTCGGGGCGTTCTACCCGATCCTGGTCAACACCGTGTTCGGGGTGCGCTCTGTGGAGCCGCGGCTGTTCGAGGCGGCCGCGATGCTGGGATGCACCGGGGCCGCGCAGTTCCTCCGGGTGGTGCTGCCGGCCGCCCTGCCGTCGATCTTCACCGGCCTCCGGCTCGGGTTAGGCTTCGCCTGGGTGGTGATCGTGGTCGGCGAGATGACCGGCGTCCAGACCGGCCTCGGGGCGATCATCATGGAGGCGCGCCAGCTCTCGCGCACCGAGATCGTGATCTGCGGCATGGCGGTGATCGGGGTCGCGGGCTTCGTCTCCGACTGGCTGGTCATGCTGCTCGGCCGCCGGCTGCTCGCCTGGAGCCCGAACCATGGCTGACCCCACGATCCCGATCCTCGACATGCGCGCGGTCTCGAAGACCTATGCGGCGGGCGGGCGCAGGACCGAGGCGCTGCGCGAGGCGAACCTCACCGTCGAACGCGGGGAGTTCGTCTGCCTCCTCGGCGCCTCCGGCTGCGGGAAGTCGACGCTGCTGCGCGTGGCCGCCGGCTTCGAGGCGCCGAGTGCCGGCGAGGCACTGATGTGGGGCAAGCCCATTCTAGGTCCTGGGCCGAGCCGCGGCATGGTCTTCCAGGATTACGGCCTGTTCCCGTGGCTGACCGTGCGCGACAATATCGGCTTCGGCCCCAAGGCGCGTGGGCGGCCTTCCGCCGAGGTGCGCGACACCGCCGAGCGCTACATCGCCCTCGTCGGCCTCCAGGCCTTCGCTGACGCCTACCCGCACCAGCTCTCGGGCGGCATGAAGCAGCGCGTCGCCATCGCCCGCGTGCTCGCCAACGAGGCCGAGGTGGTGCTGATGGACGAGCCCTTCGGGGCACTGGACGCCATGACCCGCGAGCGCCTCCAGGACGAGCTCCTCGACCTCTGGTCCCGCACGGGGCTGACGATCCTGTTCGTGACCCACGCCATCGAGGAGGCGATCTTCCTGGCGGACCGCATCGTGATGATGTCGCCGGGCCCCGGCCGGATCGAGGCGGTGCACGCCGTCGATCTGCCGCGGCGGCGCGACGTGTCGAGCCCGGCCTTCAACGACCTGCGCCGGATGCTGGCCGCGCAGCTTCACAGCCACCACGCCCCGCGGGCGGCCGCCTGATGGACATCGCCTTCGACGATCCCCGGCGGCCCGAGAACCGCCTCGCCTACCGCGCCGCCGTCGACCGGCTGCCCCTGGCGCTGCCCGGCGGCAAGCACGTCGCCGTCTGGCCCGTGGTCAATGTCGAGCACTGGCTGATCGACCACCCCATGCCGCGCCAGATCCTGGTGCCGCCGACCGCCGCGAGCCTGCTGCCCGACCTGCCGAACTGGGCGTGGCACGAGTACGGCATGCGGGTGGGCTTCTGGCGCTTCCTCGAGGCGTTCGCCAGCCGCGGCATCCGCCCGACCCTGTCGATCAATGGCTCGGTCTGCACCGCCTATCCCCGCATCGCGTGCGCCGCACATGAAGCCGGCTGGGACTTCATGGCCCACGGATTCCACCAAGTCCCGACCCACCGGATCGAGGACCAGCCCGGGATGATCGCCCGCACGGTCGCGGCGATCGCGGACGTAACCGGGCGTCTGCCGCGCGGCTGGCTCGGGCCGGGCCTCACCGAGACCCTCGACACGCCCGACCTCCTGCATGAAGCGGGCATCGAGTACGTCGGCGACTTCGTGGTCGATGACCGCCCCTGCCGGGTGGCCACGCGCTCGGGACCCCTCGTGGCGCTGCCCTACTCGGTCGAGCTGAACGACATCCCGCTGCTGGCCATCCAGCATCACCGGGCCGACGAGTTCGTAGAACGGGCGCTCGCCAACCTCGACCGCCTCTCGGCCGAGGCGGCCGGCTCCGGCCCCCTCGGGGGCGCCAAAGTGATGAGCTTCGCGATCCATCCCTACATCACCGGCGTGCCGCACCGCATCGGCCTGCTCGAACGTCTGCTCGACGCACTCATGGCGCGCAGCGACGTGGTCTTCATGCAGGGCGGCGAGATCCTCGACTGGTATCGCGCGACCGGCGACGAGTCCTGACCAACGCGCCGGCCGCGCCGCCGTGATGCGGCCGGCGCACGCCCTGAGCCCGGACACGAGGAGCCGCCGTGCCGCCCTTCCCGACGATCCCGCTCCTGCACGCGGCCTATGCCGCGGGCCTCGACCCGCGCGCCGTCGTGGCCGAGGCCTACCGGCGGCTCGCCGCGATCGACGACCCCGGCATCTTCATCGCGCTGGTGCCGGAGGGCGCGGTGCGCGATGCCGCCGCCGCGCTTCCGCCCTTCGATCCCGTGTCCAGGCCGCTCTGGGGAATCCCCTTCGCCGTCAAGGACAACATCGACGTGGCCGGCCTGCCGACCACCGCCGCCTGCCCGGACTTCGCCTATACCCCTGTCGAGACGGCGCCCGCGGTGGCGCGCCTGCTCGCGGCCGGGGCGATCCTGATCGGCAAGACCAATCTCGACCAGTTCGCCACGGGGCTCGTCGGCCTGCGGACGCCCTACCCGGCCCCGCGCAACGCGATCGATCCGGCCTACGTGCCCGGCGGCTCCAGCAGCGGCTCCGCCGTTGCCGTTGCCCATGGGATCGTGACCTTCGCAATCGGCACCGACACGGCGGGCTCCGGCCGAGTGCCGGCGGGGCTCAACAACGTCGTCGGGCTCAAGCCCTCCCTCGGGGCGATCTCCACCCGGGGCATGCTGCCGGCCTGCCGCACGCTCGACACGCTGTCGGTCTTTGCCGGAACGGTCGCCGACGCCGACGCGGCCTTCCGCGTCATGGCCGGCCCCGACGGCGCCGATCCCTGGTCGCGAGCCCTTCCTGTAGCCTCCGTCCCCGCCGGCCTTCCGCCCGGCCTGCGGCTCGGCGTGCCGGATGCGGCGAGCCTCCGCTTCGGCGGGGACGGGCTCTCGGAGGCTGCCTTTGCCGCGACGGTCGCCGACCTCGAAGAGCTCGCCGGCGCAGCCGCGCCGGTCGATTTCGCGCCGATGTTTGCGGTCTCGGGTCTGCTCTACGACGGGCCCTGGGTCGCCGAGCGCTACGCGGCGATCCGCCCGGTGATGGAGACGCGCCCGGATATCCTGCACCCCACGACGCGGGCGGTGATCGGCGCCGCCGACCGGCACAGCGCGGCGGACGCCTTCGCCGGCCTCTATCGCCTTGCGGAGCTGCGCCGGGCCGCGGATGCGCTCTGGGACTATGTGGACGTGCTCGCCGTGCCGACCTACCCGCGCCCGCAGACCTGCGCCGCCGTGAGGGCCGACCCGATCGGGCCGAACAGCGAACTCGGGACCTACACCAACTTCGTGAACCTGTTGGACTGGTGCGCCCTCGCGGTCCCGGGGCATGAACGGGCTGACGGCTTTCCCTCGGGCGTCACGCTGCTCGCGCCGCGCGGGCATGACGGGTTGCTCGCCGCGCTCGGCGCGCGCCTGCACGCGGTGGCGGCCCCGCGGATCGGTGCGGGAACGCTGCCCGTGCCGGCGGCGGAAGCGGGGGCGGCTCGCGCCAAGCCGGGTGAGATCGAGCTGGTCGTCGTCGGTGCGCATCTATCGGGGCTACCCCTCAATCGCGAGTTGACCGAGCGAGGGGCGCGTTACCTGCGCGCGGCGGAGACCGGACCGGATTATCGCCTCCACGTCCTGCCCGGCGGACCGCCGCAGCGCCCGGGCCTTCTGCGCGTGGTCGAAGGCGGTGGCGGCCCCATCGAGACGGAGGTATGGGCGCTGGCGCCCGCCGCTTTCGGGGCGTTCGTGGCCGGCATCCCCGCACCGCTTGGGATCGGCACCGTGCGGCTCGCCGACGGCACCGCGCCGAAGGGCTTTCTGGTCGAGGCCGCCGGGATCGACGGCGCGACCGACATCACCCGGTTCAGCGGCTGGCGTCGTTACATTGCCAGCCATGCGGCAGCCCAGCGATCGCACACGGACGTTGTCGCGGACGTAGCTGATCGGGATTCAAAGGAGTGAGGCGCAAGGCTTCGACGAGAGCCGACCTACTCGATGTCGGCTTGGCCTCTCCGGTGACCGTGACCCTCGATGACACGTCTCAGGAGCTTGGTGAGAAGGTCCTGCTCGGTTGGAGTGAGTGCCTCCACGGTCAGAGCGTGGGCCTCCCGCGCCGCCGGCTCCATGGCGCTGTGAAGCGCCGCTCCCTCGGCTGTCAGGCGGCAGACCTGCGCCCGGCGATCCGTGGGCGAAGTCGAGCGGCTGACCAACCCGCGGGCGGCAAGCCGCTTGAGGGCACCCGTGGTCGTCGTCCGGTCGAGGGCGACCGCGTTCGAGAGCGTGGTCTGATCGGCCTCGCGTAGGTCTCGAAGGAGAGAAAGCAGGCTGTACTGCAGCGGCGTGATGCGGAAAGCGGCACATCGCTCTGAGAAAAGGCTGACGTGGATCTGATGCATGCGTCGGGCGAGGAAGCCCGGGCGCTCGACCAAGGGCCAGCACCGCGCTTCTGCCGGGGCCTCCGCCGCAGCCGTCCCCTCTGCCAGTCCGGCCTGGAGGGCCTCATCCATCGTCCGTCTCCGCAGAACGCTTCCCATCCTGGCACGCCCTATGCGAAGTTGGATACGAAGCATGCTTCGCTTTTGGCAAGGGCGAGGCCGGCGCGAGCCGGCCTGGATCACGAGGTCGAGATGGACAATCGCCGCTACGATCTGATTCTGCGGGGCGGCCGGGTCATCTGCCCCGCTTCCGGCGTCGATGGCATCCGCGACGTGGCGGTGCAGGACGGGCGCATTGCCGCGGTGGAGGAAGCCATCCTGCCGTCGGCTGCCGCCGAGGTGATCGACGTCTCTGGCAAGCTCGTCCTGCCCGGCATGATCGACACGCACGCCCACGTCTACCAGTACGTCACCGGCCGCTTCGGCCTGAACCCCGACATGGTCGGAGTCCGCTCGGGCGTCACCACGGTCGTGGACCAGGGCGGCCCTTCCTGCATGACACTGCCGGGCTTCCGCCACTTCATCGCCGAGCGCTCCGACACGCGGGTGCTGGCCTTCCTGTCGGCCTATCTCGTCGGCGGCCTCGAGGGGCATTTCTACCCGAACCTGTACAGCCCGGACGGCGTCGACATCGACGCGACGGTCAAGTCGGCGACCGAGAACCGCGACCTCGTGCGCGGCATCAAGGGGCACGCCGAGATCGGCGGCTTCGCCCGCTGGGGCATCAAGGTGATGGAGATGGCGGCCGAGATCAGCCGGCGCTCCGATCTGCCGCTCTATGTGCATTTCGGCCAGCTCTGGGGCCTGCCGGAATCGGGCGCCAACGGCGAGGACGCCGACACCATCGTCGAGCGTGTGATCCCGCTGCTGCGGCCGGGCGACGTGCTGGCCCATCCCTTCACCCGCCATCCGGGCGGCTTCATCAACGAGCAGGGCGAGGTCCACCACATCATCCGCCGGGCGATGGAGGCGGGGCTCAAGGTCGATGTCGGCCACGGCAGCCATTTCTCCTACCGCGTGGCCCGGGCCTCGCTGCCGGCCGGCGTGATCCCCTACACGCTGGGCGCCGACATGCACGGCTACAACACCGAGGTGCCCCAGCCCGCCGGCACCCCGGACGAGCACCACGACGACGAGAACCACCCCTTCCTCGGCCAAGCCCGCTTCAGCCTCACCCAGGCGATGAGCTCAATGATGGCGCTGGGTATCCCGCTGGAGGAGGTGGTGCCGATGGTGACCGCGCACCCGGCCGAGATGCTGGGTATGAGCGACCGGATCGGCGCCCTCAGGGTCGGCTACGCGGCCGACGTCTCGGTGCTGCACGACGACCGCGGCCGCTTCCTGCTGCGCGATAACGAGGACACGCGGGTGGTGGCCGAGCGCCTGCTGCGCCCCGCCTTCTGCCTGCGCGCAGGCAGGCGCTTCGAGGCCGACTCGCCGATCCTGCCCCAGGCGATCGCGGCCTGAGATGGCGCCGGTGCCCGCCTTCGTCCTCGACGACCCGACACCGCCGGATCCGCGCCGCCGCTGGGACGGCCTGGACCCGGCGGCCCGGGGCGCCTGCTACGACAACAATGCGGGCGTTCCCGACAGCGCGGCCCAGGTCGCGACCCGCAACGCGGCCTCGGCGACCTACCGGGCCGCGCACCCGGATGGCCTCGATATCCCCTACGCGGAAGGGGATCGCACCGCCTTCGACCTCTACCCGGCGGCGGACGCGCAGGCGCCCTGCCTCGTCTTCGTCCATGGCGGTTACTGGCAGCGCAACGCCAGGGCCGACTTCGCCTGCTTCGCCGAGGGCCTGAACGCGGCCGGCTGGTCGGTGGCGATGCCGGGCTACACCCTGGCACCCGACGCCAGCCTCGCCGGCATCGTCGCGGAGATCGGGGCCGCCCTCGACTGGCTCGCAGAGGACGGACCCACCAATGGGATCGGCGGACCGATCGTCCTGGCCGGCTGGTCCGCGGGGGCACAGCTCGCCGCCCTCCACCTCAAGCATTCTGCCGTGGTGGCGGCGCTCGTGATCTCCGGCGTCTACGACCTCGCCCCGATCCGCGAAACGTACCTGAACGAGAAGCTCCGGCTGACCGGCGCCGAGATCGAGACCCTGTCGCCGTTGCGGCTGCCCGTGACGGCCAAGCCCATGACGCTGGCTTACGGCAGCAGGGAACTCCCGGCCCTGATCCACGACGCGCGCAACTTCCACGCCCTGCGCAGCGCCGCCCATGCCCCGGGCGCCCTGCTGCCTGTGCCGGGCGCCGATCACTTCTCGATCCTCAACGGCTTCCGCAGGCCCGACGGCATCCTGGTCCGCGCGGCGCAGGCGCTTCTCGGAGGTGCCCGATGACTGGCGAGGGGGTCGGGGCACGCTTGCCCCGCAAGGAAGACGACCGCCTGATGCGCGGGCGCGGACAGTACGTGGCCGATATCCGCCTGCCGGGCATGCAGGACGTCGCCTTCGTGCGCAGCCCGCTGGCCCATGCCCGGATCCGCGCCATCCACGTGCCGGAGGCGTATCGCGATCGCGTGTTCACCGCCTCCGACCTGGCGGGCGTGCTGCCGATCCGCGCGGTCTCGGGCCTGCCCGGCTTCAAGGTTTCTGAGCAGCCGGTCCTCGCCACCGGCAAGGTCAGGCAGGTGGGCGAACTCGTTGCCCTATGCGTCGCGCCGACCCGCGCCGAGGCCGAGGACATCGCCGCGTCCGTTGTGCTCGATCTCGAGGAGCTGCCCGCCGTCCACGACATGCTCGCCGCACGTGAACCGGGGTCCGCCCTCGTCCATGAGCACTGGGGCGACAACGTCTTCCTGGAAACTGTGGTCGACGTGAATTTCGAGAGCGCCCTCGACGCGCCGATCAAAGTCAGCCGCACCATCTCGACGGGCCGCCAATGCATGGCGCCGATCGAGGGCCGCGGCACCGTGGTGCAGCTCGATCATCGCCTGGATCAGCTCGTCGTCCACACCGCCACCCAGATGCCGCACATCGTGCGCAACGGCCTCTCGGAATGTCTCGGGATCGAACAGGGGCGCATCCGCATCGTCTCGCCCGATGTCGGCGGCGGCTTCGGCTACAAGGCGATCCTGCTCGCCGAGGACGTGGCGCTCGCCTGGCTCGCGCTGCGCTGCGGCCATCCGGTCCGCTGGCTCGAGGACCGGCGCGAGCACCTGACCGCCAACGCCAATTGCCGCGAGCATCATTACCGCATCACCGCCTACGCCGAGCGGGACGGCACCCTGCGCGGCATCGATTGCGAGGCCACCGTCGATTCCGGTGCCTATTCGGCCTACCCGTTCTCGGCCTGCCTGGAGGCCGCGCAGGTCGCCAGCATCCTGCCGGGCCCCTACGACTTCCCGGCGTATCGCTGCCGCACGTGGTCGGTGGCGACCAACAAATGCCCGATCCTGCCCTACCGGGGCGTGGCCCGCACGGGCGTCTGCTTCGCTCTGGAACTCGTCCTCGACGCGGTCGCCCGCGCGGCCGGGATCCCGCCCGAGGCGGTGCGCGAGAAGAACCTCGTTCGGCCCGAGCAGATGCCGTTCGAAAACATCACGAAGAAGCATTTCGACAGCGGCGATTATCCGGAGGCGCTCGCCCGGGCGCTGAAGGCCATCGACGTGGAGGCGGTCCGCGCCCGACAGCGGCAGGGCGAGCCGGACGGGCGCCGGATCGGCCTCGGGCTGTCGATTTACTGCGAGCAGGCGGCGCACGGCACCTCGGTCTATTCCGGCTGGGGCATCCCGATGGTCCCCGGCCACGAACAGGCGAGCGCCCGCCTGACACCGGATGGCGGCCTGGAATTGCGGATCGGCGCGCACTCGCACGGCCAGGGCCTCGAAACCACCCTCGCCCAAGTGGCCCACGAGATCCTGAGCGTCCCGGTGGCCCGCACTCGCCTCGTCCACGGCGACACTGCGATGACGCCTTACTCCACCGGCTCCTGGGGCTCGCGCGTGATGGTGATGGCGGGCGGCGCGGTGGCGGCGGCTTGTGAGGAGCTGCGTGCCCGCGCCGTCAGGATCGGCGCCCACCTGCTCCAGGCGCGGCCCGAGGATTGCCGCTTCGAGGGCGGCCACGTGGTCGGCCCCTCGGGTGACATTCCTCTCGAGGCCATCGCCCGCACTTGGTACCGGCGCCCGCAGGACCTCGCGCCCGACACCGATCCGGGCGGCCTCGAAGTCACCGCCGGCTACAAGCCGGTGCGGGATTCCGGCACTTTCTCCTACGCGGCGCACGCGGCCGTGGTGGCGGTCGATCCCGATCTCGGGGCGGTCGAGATCCTCGACTACGTCATCGTCGAGGACGGGGGCACGCTGGTGAACCCCCTGGTGGTGGACGGCCAGATCTACGGCGGCCTCGCGCAGGGGATCGGCACGGCGCTCTTCGAGGAGATGCGATTCGACGACCGCGGCCAGCCGCTCGCCTCGACCTTCGCCGACTATCTGCTGCCCGGCGCGGCCGACGTGCCGATGGCCCGCATCGACCATATGGAGACGCCCTCGCCCTACACGCGCTTCGGCCAGAAGGGCATCGGCGAGGGCGGCGCCATCGCGCCCCCGGCGGCGCTGGCCAACGCCGTCAACGACGCGCTCCAGCCGCTGGGCGTCGAGCTGCTCCATTCCCCCATCACCCCCCGGCGGATCGTGGAGGCGGTGCTCGCCGCCCGGCCGACCCCCGAACCCGCGCGGGAGGCCGCATGAAGCCCGTCGCCTTCGCCTGGGAGCGCCCGGACAGCCTCGCCGCGCTCCTCGCGCGCCTCGCCGAGGCCCCCGGCAACGTGAAGCTGATCGCGGGCGGCCAGTCCCTCGGGCCGATGCTGAACCTGCGCTTGGTCGAGCCAGATCTCATCCTCGACATCACCGGCGTGCCCGAGTTACGGGCCGTGCGCGTCGAGAGCGACACGCTCGTGCTCGGGGCCTGCGTGACCCACGCCGACATCGAGGACGGGCGCGTGCGCGACCTCACCCGGGGCGCCCTCCGGCGGGTCGCCGCCGCGATCGCCTACCGGCCGGTGCGCAACCGTGGCACGGTCGGCGGCAGCTTGGTCCATGCCGACCCGGCCGCCGACTGGGTGAGCGCCCTCACCGCCCTCGGTGCCGAGGTCGAGATCGCGGGCCCCGACGGGTGCCGGACCCTGCCGGTTGAGCGCTTCGTGACCGGACCGCTCACGGTCGCCCTCGGTCGTGCCGAGATCCTGGTCGCCGTGCGCGTACCGGCCCTGCCGGCAGGCGCGGCCTGGGGCTACGTCAAGCACTGCGCGAAGATCGGCGAGTTCGCCCACGCCATCGGGGCCGTGCGCCTCGAACCCGGCCAGGGCCGGGGCCGCGCGGTGATCGGCGCGGTCGAGGGGCCGCCCGTGCTCCTCGCCGATGCCCGCCCGCTCTTCGGCGGGCGCATCGGCGCCGACTTCGCCGACCGCTTCGACCCGGCGGCGGCGGACGCGGCCTTGCGCGCCGCCGGCATGACGGACGCGGTCGAGCGCCACGTCCACGTCACGGTCCTGGCCCGCGCGGTGGCGCAGGCCGCCAAGCCCGTGCCGTTAAATCTTCCGGAGGCCGCATGAGCGCCGCGCTGGCGGAATTTGGGACGGGCCGCATGGCCCTCCCGCTGACGGTCAACGGCCGCTCGCTGCGGGTCGAGGCCGAGCCGCGGAGCCATCTCGGCGACGTGCTGCGCGAGGGGCTCAACCTCACCGGCACGCATCTCGGCTGCGAGCACGGCGTCTGCGGCGCCTGCACCGTACTCCTCGACGGCGAGCCGGCCCGCGCCTGCCTCACCTTCGCGGGCGCTTGCGCCGGCGCCGCCGTCACCACGATCGAGGGCCTGGACGCGGACGAGATCGCGGGTGAGCTGCGCGCCGCCTTCAACCGTGAGCATGCGCTCCAGTGCGGCTACTGCACACCCGGCATGCTGGTGGCCGCGCGTGACCTGGTCCTGCGTCTGCCGGACGCCGACGAGCGACGGATTCGCGTCGCCCTGTCCGGCAATCTCTGCCGCTGCACCGGCTATGCCGGCATCGTGCGGGCGGTGATGGCGGTGATCGCGGACCGACGCGGGCGCGGCATCCTCCCCGAGACCGGCGCGGCACGCGCCCTCGGCCCGGTCGGTGCCCGGATTGGCGAGACGATCGTCGCGCCGGTGCGCCGTCTGACGAGCCCCGTCGCTTCGGTCGCTCCCGCGGCGGTATCGGACCTTGCCGCGGCCTTCGAGCCCGCTCACCGTTTCACGCAGGCGCTCGATCTCGCCCACCCGCCCGAGGCGGTCTTCACGCTCCTCGGCGACATCGAGGCGGTCGCTGCCTGCCTGCCGGGGGCCGTGCTCACGGCGAGGCCCGCGCCCGATGCGGTCGAGGGCGGCCTGCAGGTGCGGATCGGGCCGATCGCCGCCACATTCCGCGGCCGTGCCCGCATCGAGCGGGACGAGGCGGCGCGGAGCGGCTCGGTCCATGGGGCCGGCAGCGATGCGGGTGGCCGCTCGGCCACCGAGGGACAAATCCGCTACCGGGTCGAATCCGGACCGACGCCGGGCACGGCCCGGGTCGAGCTGGATGTCGGCTACACCTTGACGGGGCCGCTCGCGCAGTTCGGCCGCCCCGGCCTCGTGCGCGACCTCGCCGGCCGCATCGCGGCGGATCTCGTCCGCAACCTCGATGCGCGCCTATCGGGCGCTGCGGTCCCGGCGCCTGCCGGTCTCAATCCGCTTCACCTGCTCCTCAGTCTCATCCGCGCGCGCCTCGCGGCGTGGCTCGGCCGCTCCTGACCGCACCCCACTGTTCCCCCGCACCGGAGACACGAGAATGCTTGGCAGGTTCACCCTCACGACCGCGATCCTACTGGCCCTCGCGGCGACGGCCGCCCGGGCGGACGCGATCCGCATCGGCGTCAACGAGCCGCTGACCGGGCCCTTCGCGGCCTCGGGCACCTACGTGGTGAACGGCGCCAAGATCGCCGCCGACGAGATCAACGCCAAGGGCGGCGTCCTCGGCAAGACGCTCGAACTCGTCATCGAGGACAACAAGAGCAACCCGACCGAGGCCGCTTCGGTGGCCGAGAAGCTGATCACCAGCGACAAGACCCCGGTTATGATGGGGGCCTGGGGCTCCAGCCTGACGCTCGCCGTGATGCCCAAGCTCATGGACTACGAGACGCCGATGCTGGTCGAGACCTCCTCGTCGGGCAAGATCACCACGTCGGGCAATCCCTACGTGTTCCGCATTTCGCCGCCCTCGTCCCTGGAGGCCGAGACCTTCGCGCCGATGGTCGACCGCCTCGGCATGAAGAAGGTCGACTTCCTGGTCCTCAACAACGATTTCGGCCGCGGCGCGGCGACCGATTTCGGCAAGATGCTCAAGGACAAGGGCGTTACGGTCGGCCTCGTCGAGACCATGGATCAGGGCGCGCAGGACATGAGCGCCCAGTTGGCCAAGCTGAAGGCCTCGGATGCCGACACGATCATGATCACGAGCTCCGTGGACCAGCTCGTGCTCCTGTTCAAGCAGATGGCCGCCCTCGGCCTGAAGAAGCGGGTGATCACCACCGGAGGCTCCCAGAACCCGGACCAGATCATCGCCCAGGCCGGCGCGGCCGCCGATGGCACGATGCACCTGACGACGTTCCTGCCGTGGTCGCCCGACAGGACACCGGACCCGAAGGCTACCGAAGCCTTCATCGACGCGTGGAAGAAGCGCGGCTTCGCGTTCGCCGGCGTCACCGAGAGCTTCCGTGGCTACGACGGCATCCGGGCGATCGCGCACGCGATCGAGAAGGCCGGCTCGGCCGATCCGGCCGCCATCGCCAAGGCGTTCTGGTCGGTCGATTTCGTCGGGCTCAACGGGCCGATCCGCTTCGCCAAAACCGGTCCTGCCGGCAAGGAAAGCGGGCAGAGCAAGCCAGACGTCTACCTCATCGAGATCAAGGCAGGCCGCGTGGTCGTGCCGTCGCTCTGAGCGCTGCCGTGCCGTCCGCCTGACCGTCCTCAGGCCAGTCCCCTCGATCCCGGCCGGCCCTCTCCCGGCCGGGGCGCCATTCCCGGAGGCCGCCCATGGACGAACTGATCCAGCACCTCGTCAACGCGCTCATCCTCGGCGGCACCTATGCCCTGCTGGGGATCGGCCTCACGCTGATCTTCGGGATCATGAACGTCGTGAACTTCACCCACGGCGCGCTCTACACGGTCGGTGCCTACGTCATGTACCTCGCCGCGGCCGCTCTCGGGCTGAACTTCTTCCTGGCGCTGCCGGTGGCGATCCTGGGCGGCCTCCTCCTCGGGGCCGCGATCGAGCTGGTGCTGCTGCGTCCGTTCCGGGGCTCGGACATCGACACCACCATGCTGGTGATGATCGGCGCCGGCATCGTCCTGCAATCGGGCACGCTCTGGATCTTCGGCGGCGTCGCCAAGGCGATTCCCTCGCCCTTTCCCGAGGCGCCTCTCCAGATCGGCCCGGTCTCGGTCTCCTGGCTGCGCCTGTTCGTGCTCGGTGCCGCGCTCGGCCTGATCGCGCTCACATACACGCTGATCAACCGCACCAAGCTCGGGCTAGCCATGCGCGCCGCCTTCCAGGACGCCGACACCGCGGCGTTGATGGGGGTCGACGTGCACCGCATCTACACCGCCACCTTCGCGCTCGGCTCGTCGCTCGCGGCGGCGGCCGGCGCCCTGCTCGGTCCGGTCTACGTGGTGTTCCCGCAGATGGGCGGGCTCGCCGAGCTCAAGGCTTTCGCGATCGTCATCCTGGGCGGCCTCGGCAACGTGACCGGCGCAGCCATCGGCGGCTTCATCCTGGCGCTCGCGGAGGAACTGGGCGCCGGCTACGTCTCCTCCGGCTACCGGGACGCGATGGGCTTCCTGATCATCATCGCGGTCCTGCTCTACAAGCCCACCGGGCTGTTCGCGAAAGCGGAGCGCATCGGATGAGCCGGCTTCTCCCGTTCGCGCTCCTCGCCGGCCTCGTGGTCCTGCCGCTGGCGCTCGGCCCCAACCCCTACCTCCTCAACGCCTTGATCGTGACGGGCATCCTGACGATCGGCGCGATGAGCCTGAACCTGCTCCTCGGCTTCACCGGGCAGCTCAGCCTCGGCCATATCGCCTTCTTCGGCATCGGCGCCTATGTCAGCGCGCTGACGAGCCTCGGCTTCGACGTGGATCTCGGATTCGGCATCCGCGCGGTGCACGAGCCCTGGCCGGCGGCTCTCGGGTTCCTGCTCGCGACGGTCGCGGCAGGCGCGTGCGGCTACCTGATCGGGCGGCTCTCCTTCCGGGTGCGCGGCGCCTACTTCGTCATCGTGACGATCTCCTTCGCCGAGGTGGTGCGGCTCGTGGCCCTCAATTGGGTAGAGCTGACCCAGGGGCCGCTGGCGCTCACCAACATTCCGGCGATCACGCTAGGCCTGCCGGGCCTCGGCATGTGGACCCTCAAGACCAAACTGCAGAACTACTACCTCGTGCTCGGCGTGGGCACGCTCTGCTACCTCGCGATTGCCCGCCTCGTCGGCTCGCGCTTCGGACGGGCGATGCGAGGCCTCAAGGAGAACGAGCCGCTGGCGCTCTCGGTCGGCATCAACGCCACCCGGACGCTGACGGTGGCGGCGGTGATCTCGGCCGCGATGGCCGGCGCGGCGGGCAGTCTTTATGCCCATTACCTGCGCATCATCGACCCCGACGTGTTCCTGTTCGCCACCACGGTCAGCATGGTCATCATGGTCGTGGCGGGCGGCAAGGGCACCCTGATGGGGCCGGTCGTCGGCGGGCTGATCTTCGGCCTGCTGCCCGTGGCGCTGCGCCCGGTCATGGCGCCGGAAGCCCAGTGGATCGTCTACGGCGTCGTGCTCATCGTGATCCTGTTCGTGATGCCGCGGGGCATCGTGCCGGGCCTTGCGGTGCTGCTCGGTGGCCGACCGGCCAGGGCCGTTCCCGTTCTCGAAGCCAATCCGGCGGTGCAGCGATGAGCGCGGTCCTCTCGGTCGAGCATGTCGGCGTTCGCTTCGGCGGCCTCGTCGCCATCGCGGATTTGCATTTCGACGTGCAGGAAGGTGAGATCGTCAGCCTGATCGGCCCGAACGGGGCCGGCAAGACTACCGCCTTCAACGTCATGACTGGGTTCCTGAAGCCCAGCCAGGGTGCGGTGCGCTTCCGCGGCACCGGGCTGAGAGGGTTGCAGCCCCACGAGATCACCCGCCTCGGCCTCGCCCGCACCTTCCAGCGCACCAGCGTCTTCCCGGACGACACGGTGCTCGACAACGTGATGATCGGCCTGCACAGGCACGGCGCCCGGATCAGCCGAACGCCGCTCCTCGATGCGCTTCTCGGCCGCTCGGGCGCCAGCGAGACCCGCCTGCGGGCCCGCGCCGAGGCGCTCCTCGACTGGGTCGGCCTCGCTGACAGAGCGCGGGAGAAGGCCGGCGCCCTGGCCTACGGCGAGCAGCGCCTCGTCGGGGTGGCACTTGCGCTCGCCACGGAGCCCGCCATGCTCCTCCTCGACGAGCCCGTCTCGGGGATGAACGCCTCCGAGACGCGCGTCTTCGTGCGGCTGATCCGGCAGATCCGCGAGCGCGGCATCACCATCCTGCTCGTCGAGCACGACATGCCGATGGTGATGGAGGTCTCCGACCGCATCGTCGTCCTCAACTACGGTCGCCTGATCGCCGAGGGGCCGCCGGACCGGATCCGCAGCGACCCGACTGTGATCGAGGCCTATCTCGGCCAGGGCAGCGCCGCCCGGCAGGCCGCCGCGTCTGCCCGGGAGGCGGTCCATGCTTGAGATCCGCGACCTTGTCTGCGGCTACGGCCACGTCACCGCCCTGAAAGGGCTCACGATCGACGTGCGCGAGGGCCAGCTCGTGGCCCTCGTCGGGGCGAACGGGGCTGGCAAATCCACGACGCTCCGGGCGATCTCCGGCCTTGTCTCGCCGCGCTCCGGCGCGATCCGGTTCGCCGGCTGTGACATCGCGGGCGCGGAGCCCCGCCGCATCCTGGCCGAGGGTATCGCCCATTGCCCGGAAGGACGACGCGTCTTCCCGCAGATGACGGTCTCCGAAAACCTCGCCATGGGCGCGTATCTGCGCCGCGACCGGACGGCCATCAAGACGGATCTGGAGCGCATCTATGGGGAGTTCCCACGCCTCGCAGAGCGCCATGACCAAGCGGCCGGCACGTTGTCGGGCGGCGAGCAGCAAATGCTGGCGATCGGCCGTGCCCTGATGGGTCGTCCGAAACTCGTGCTGTTCGATGAACCGTCGCTGGGTCTGGCGCCCAACATCGTCGAGCGGATGTTCGCGGTGATCCGGGCGATCCGCGACGCCGGCACGACCGTGCTCCTCGTCGAGCAGAACGCGTTCGCGGCCCTCGAACTTTGCGACTACGCCTACCTGATCGAGACCGGCCGCATCGTGCTCGAGGGGACGGGACAAGCCCTCATCGCCGATCCCCATGTGCGGGAAGCCTACCTCGGTGGCTGAGACGGAACGGCCGGAGCGGATCCGCCTCGGCCCCAACGACCTTCTCGGCGGTCGAACCTTGATGCCGATCATCGTGGGACGGCACCACCTGCTTCTCGTGCGAGACGGTGAGCGGATCGTGGCGACCGAACGAGCCTGCCCGCACGAGGGCGCTGATTTGTCTCTCGGGCGGTGCGCCGGCGGACGGCTATTCTGCCCCAGGCATCTTGCCTCCTTCGACCTTCAGGACGGATCTGTCTCGCCGAGCTGGTCGTTTCGCGCCCTTCGCCTGTTCGACGTCGAGGCAGCGCCCGACGGGCTCTGGCTCAGGATGAAACGGGACTCGCCGCGCCGGTCGGAGTGAACCGCCCCGGATTTCCCGGAGTCCGTTTGGTTCGGGTCACGCAGCCAAGGGGTGCAAATCGATCTGGGCATGACAGGTGGAGCCCCCGGAAGACCCGGCGCGGGTCAGGGGTGGGTGGACAAGACGAGACTGGCTCGCGATGCAAGCGCGATCTCGCCGCCGAACGAAACGATGGACGAAAGAGCCCGAACGTTTCGGGCTCGATCGTTCACACCACATTGCAGGATCGAAAATCTAATCTTTTCCGCTGGGAGCCGCGCCGCTGCCGGTGACTGCATTGCCACCTGAACTCCCAGCCGGTGCGCCACGCGTGACTTTGTTGAACTGGAAGCGCTGGTGGCGAACAAGGCCTGCTCGGCGAGCCGATCGCCGTGCGCGGACAGCCGTCAACATGTCGGCGGGGGCCGCGACCTTCGCGTCCGGTCCGGCAGGAACCGCCGCTGCGGGACTCGTCAGTGCGGTCATTTCAAGTGCAGCAAGCAGCCCGGCGGCTATGATCGAGAGACGCATTGTCAATAACTCCTCGCTCTGCCAAGCGACGACGCGCTTGGGGGACGCATAGCAGAAATCGCGAACCTGCGAGCCGGTTGCGTCGACAGGTGAAAGTAAAATTTATATTAGGATCCGCCGTCTCTTGATCCAACCGAGAGTGGTGGCAAGCTCCTAAAATACCCGTCATTCCGACGGCGATCTTCTCGGGTTGGGCAGCGACGGCCTGCCATTCGTTCGGTCACGCTCAAGGGTGCTCGACGACTTCGCGATTTTTGTCGTTCCACTCCGGGGACGCGACCGAAGCCTCTGTCCGGTCCGTCGGAATCGCGGGGCGGCCACCGGAGTCCGAATGTCTGCTTGGGGGCGATGGCCGGCTTAGCCAAGCTCGCCCACCACGATTCGGCATGAAGTCGGACGTCGCCGAGCGACGTCACACGTCGCAGTGCGCCGGCGCCAGCATCTCGTCCAAGGCCGGGAGGATGGGGTTCACAGACATCCGACACGCTTCAAGGCACCGATCATCTTTCGCCCAATACGGAAGCCATTCAAGGCGTCGGCGCCGAGGATGCGTACGTTTTCGGTCGTGCCGGTCCGCTCATACAGGAAAACCTGGTAATTCGGCTCAGGCCGCCCAGGATCCATAGCACTCACCTGGCCGCAAAACTCGACCTCGTGCCCGGCTTCCGAGGTGATGCGCCTGACATTGCGGAAGCGGATCAAGAGGGTGTCCGGAAACTCGGCCGCGACCCTTGCTCGCATCTCCACGTCCGATTGCGCGCCCGAACTTGGCGAGTCCGGCGCGTCCAATCCAATGATATCTTGAGCATAGATGGCGGATTGAGAGAGCAGGAGCGCTATGACAGCACCCAGAGCGGCCTTTCTCACGTCAGATGGCCCTTTTTCTTTGCGTGCTCGGCCGGGAGTCACTTTTTGAAGCAAATTCCGGGCCCTCTGTCATCCCGCGAACGGTCCTTGTCTCCGCCGATCCTGACGATGCCGCACGCCATGGATGTTTGCTCGATCTCGTTCGCCGAGAGGTCGCGTCCCGTCTCGGTGACCTTCGGGGCGGAAGCGCAGGTCTTCCGGCTCGGCGGCGGCGAGTTCGCAATCCTCCACCGCAGCCGGAACCCCCGCGGAAGCGGAGGCTCTGGCCGGGTCCGCCGTGGCGGCCCTGTGCGCGCCCTACCTCATCGACGGCGTCCGCGCAGAAATCGGCGAACCCGGCGCATGTCCTGGACAGTCTGCGTGCGCTACGCGCGCGGTGTGAGGCTTGCGCTCGACGATTTCGGCGCGGGCTACTTGTCGCTCAGCTATCGGACCCAGTTACCGGTCAAAAAGTTCAAGATCGACCATGCTTTCGTGCGCAACCTGAGCAGTCGCCGTGAATGTCTTGGGGTGATCAAGGCGATCGCGGTCATTGCGCGGGGCCGCGGCATCGACGTCACCGTGGAGGGAGTCGAGACGACGCAGCAGGCCGAGCTTCTCCGGCGGCGGTGCGACACGGCGCAAGGTTTTCTGTGCAGCCCGGCGCGCCCGTCCCGCGAGGTCGGCGCGCTGATCGAGCGCATCCCGCACGCGGTCACCGAGGCCCGGCGCGCAGCGCGACGGATGGCCTGAGCGGTCCGGCAGGCGGCCGAGGTCCGCGCGCCGTCGCTCACCGATGCATCGGGCCGGCCCTCATCCGCGTCTGCCCGGTGGCATTATCGCCGCGTCCCTGTGCCCTCCTGCAATCCCCCCAACACGATGAGGATCCTGCCCAGCAGCGCTTTCGTGTGCCGCGTGATCCCGCTGGCGGTGCGATCGTCGGTCCGTCCCGGGCAGGACTCGTAGACCGCGCGCAGGGCGGCGAGCTGGCGCGCCCGCAACTCGGGATCGTTGGAACCCATGGTCCACCCCCGGCAAGCTCATGTCTGCGGTACGCCCCCGCAAACAAGTCCTCTCGACCACCCGTAGTCGGGGAGTTGGAAAACCGTGCTTGAACGGTCCCTACGACCTTTAGCGCCGGGACGCCTGGACATGCATCGCAGGCTCCCCGACCGCGCGGTCAAGGATTCGGGTGCCGTCACGGCCGGCACCAAACCGTCAAACAGGGGTTTCCACGCCCCAGGGCCGCGCGTACCGCCCCGCTCGGACGAATAGCCAATTCTAGGAACGGAATCCAGCCCGTCGCCGCCCCGCCGGATGGATATCCCTATCGCCGCCGCGAGCCCGACCGGCCGCGAGAAGCCGATCGCCCCGGCGGGCGGTCCTCGGTCTCCGTTTCGACGTCCTCCCGCCGACCCCGTTTCGTCTTCCGTGGCGGGCGCTTGCGCCTTTCGGCGGCATGGAGCCGCCATCATGCGGCGGCCTCTCGGTCCGTTCCGAAAGACCGGGCAGGTCAAAGGCTTTGAAACCGAGATTATTCCAACGTGCAGGCACGGCTTGGGATCGTTCCAAGCCCTGTTGCCAACGTGCCGCAGATACCATGTCGGTGGGATTGTCGTCGAGATATGCCGCCTAGGCAGTGTTGACTCGATCTATATATTGCCGATAGATACGGTAATTTTGATTTACACGAGAACTTGTTCTATGTCTTGCGGTAGTTATACAATTTTATTCTCTGAAGTAAGCGGCGCAAGGAAGCTTTCACCCCGTCGGGAATCCATGGACGTCGGCAACGAGGCGCGGAGGATACGCTTGCGAGCGGCCGTGGCGTCGCTGGTGTTCGGGACTGCAGCGATCGGCAACGTCGATGCAGCGGAACTCCCGGATCAGAAGGGTGCCGCTGTGGCGTATGTCCGCGTGTGCTCGGCGGAAGGTGTGGGCTTCTTCTACGTGCCAGGAACCGACACCTGCCTGCGTGTCGGTGGCCGTGCGCGTTTTGAGTATGGCGTTATAGGCACGGCCAACCGGAGCACGACGAACGGCGATATCTCGCAGTACCGCGGGCTCCTGCGGCTCAACCTCGATGCTCGAACGCAAACGGACTATGGGATACTGCGTGCTTTCGTGCGCCTTGAACTCGCCAGCCGTACCGGATCGACCCCCGAGACGTCCGGCACGCTTCAGCGTTTCGGCGCTGCCTTCCCAGGGCTCGGCCCCGATGCCTACAGCCGCGCTCAGGGCTATGTGCAGGCCGACAAGGCTTTCATCCAGTTTGCCGGCCTGACAGCTGGCCGAGCGTCGTCCTTCTACGATTTCTATGCGCACGACCTTGAGATCTCGCGCGGGTCATTGGGGTCGGACGTGTCCTCCACGAACCTGCTCGCCTACACGGCAAAGCTCGCGCCCGGGTTCTCTGCGACGGTGTCGATGGAAGATCCCCTCCAACGGCGCCAGCCGGTCTATGCGAGCGGAACGGCCACCGAAGCGGCACCGACGGCATTCGGGGTCTTCAATCCGTATGGAAACGCGACGGCCGTGGCGCCCATCATCGTCGCCCGGAATGCGGTCGGCATGCCGACGGTCATCGCTCTTGAAGACGCCACACAGAAGAGCCGCCTCCCGGACTTCGTGGGCGTCGCGCGCTATGATTCGGATTGGGGTTCGACCCAAGTCTCCGCCGCCATCCACGAGATCAACGGCGGCAATGCCGCCTTCCTCGCCGGCATCAACGGTGGAACCGCGCCCGCGGCCGCAAATGTTCCCCGTTCCTCTAGTGCTTACGGCTGGGCCGTGCAGGCTGGCATCAAAATCAATCTCCCATTCATCGCCCCCGGCGACATTCTCTACTTGCAGGGATCATACGGCCGCGGTGCCGAATCTTATACCGGCATTCAACAATTCCGCGCTGGCGGGCTGGTCTCCTCTGTGATCTTCAACGGCTCCCCGATCCAGCGGTACCTCGTGGATGCCGTGGTCAATCCGGTCAACGGCAAATTCGATCTGTCCGAAAGCTTCACGCTGGTCGGAGCGTTGCTGCACAATTGGACGCCGGAATGGCGTTCCGCCGTCTTTGCCAGCTACGGCGAGGCAAGGTTCGGCAAGGCCGATCGGTATCAACTGGCCACGATCGGATTCGGGTTGGCTCCGATCTTTAATTCGAACGGCACCATCAATGCGGCCAACCTCGCGGCGTTCGGCTATAGCAACACCCTGCGCGACACGAGCCTGATCGTGGCAGGCGCGAGCCTCATCTGGTCGCCGGTGCGCGATCTCGACATCGGATTGGAAGGCGAATACGTGCGCGCTGCTCTGCTGCAGGGCGTGACGAATGATGCCAACAAGAACCCGAACGGGATCAACGTGAACGGCGTGCCGATCCGGGCAAGCAGTTCTGCCGACACGGCGCAGATCCGTCTGCGCATCATACGAGATTTCTGATCCCGGTCATCGTGCTCGCCGCCGACGCGGCAGCCGGTCCGGCGATGCCGCCAATCTGGCAAAGCATCGGCCTGCGAGGCCTGTTGCCCGCGGCGACCGGCCGGCATCGGCGGGCGGAAGTCCCGGGTGTGAGGAGCGGCAGCCTGCCGACGGCCACGAGGCCTGGGGGCGTCGCTGAACGCGGTGCCGGGTCGGTCCGCGTCAATTCGGCTTGCCCGCTCGCCCGCCGAGCCGGCCCGGCAAGCCTGTCAGGCGGTCCTTCATCTCCAGCACCTTCTGGACCTTCGCGCCGAGGGTGAGGAGCTGGACGAGCCGCTCGGTGTCCAGGCGGCGCACGTCGGCGTACCAGCCGGCGAAGAGTTCGAAGAGGTCGTGCATTTCCCCGAGCCGCGCCTGGGCGTGGCGCTCCGCCTCAGTGTCCGCCTCCTGCATCAGGAGTTCGCGTAGCATCGTCAGGGTCGGGTCGATCTCGCGCTTCTTGCGTTCCTCGACCAGGGTGCGGACGATCTGCCAGATGTCCTCGGGGGTCGCGAAGTAGTCCCGCCGGTCCCCCGGCACGTGCTGGAGCCGCACGAGGTGCCAGGCCTGCAACTCCTTGAGGCCCATGCTCACGTTGGAGCGCGACACGCCGAGCCGCTCGACGATCTCGTCGGCATTCAGGGGTCGCTCGGCTACGAACAGCAGGGCGTAGATTTGCCCCACGGTCCGGTTGATGCCCCAGCGGGAGCCCATCTCGCCGAAATGCAGCACGAAGGTCTGGACGAGCGGAGGCAGTTGCACGGTAGCGATCCGACGAAGGCTCGACCCCGGCCTCGCCGGCGTCGCGCTCGGCTTATCAGGTCTTGAGCCAGAACCGGAGGAGCGTCGCGACGGCCCCGAGGCCGACGACGCTCGCGCCCCAGATCGCGGCGAACCAGGCGAGGCGCTTCCAGAGCGGAAGAGTCGTCGCGGGGGCCATCAGTGATACCCGTGCGCGTCGACTTTGCCGCGAAACACCCAGTATGAATACGCGGTGTAGATCAGGATGACCGGGATGAGGATCGAGGCGCCGACCAGCATGAACACTTGGCTGGCCTCGGGAGCGGCCGCCTGCCAGATCGTGATCCGGCCCGGCACCACGTCGGGGAAGATGCTGATGCCCAGCCCCACGAACGAGAGGGCGAACAGGCCGAGCGCGATCAGGAACGGCCTCCGCTCGGCCCCACCCCGCAATGTCCGCCACAGGGCGTAGGCGGCGAGCGCCACGAGGAGCGGCACCTGCGCGGAGACGAGGACGTTCGGCATCGTCAGCCAGCGTTCGAAGTAGCGCCCCTGAAGGAACGGGGTCGCCGCGCTGACGAGCGCGATGGCCGCCACCGTGGCGACGGTGAGGCGCAGGGCGAAGCGGCGGGCCTGAAGCTGGAGCAGACCCTCGGTGCGCATCACCAGCCACGTGGCTCCGAGCAGCGCGTAGGCGACGACGAGGCTCACCCCGACCAGCACGCTGAACGGCGTCAGCCAGTCCCACCAGCCGCCGGCATAGGCGCGACCCTCCACGGCGATGCCCTGCAGCAGGGCGCCGAGCGCGATCCCCTGTGCCAGGGCAGCCACCAGGGATCCTCCCGTGAAGGCCAAGTCCCAGGCGGCGCGGTGGCGAGGGTCGCGCCAGCGGAACTCGAAGGCGACGCCGCGGAAGATCAGCCCGAGCAGCATGGCGATGATCGGCGCGTACAGGGCCGGCAGGATCACCGCGTAGGCCAGCGGGAAGGCCGCGAACAGGCCACCGCCGCCGAGCACCAGCCACGTCTCGTTACCGTCCCAGACCGGGGCGATCGAGTTCATCGCGGTATCCCGCTCCGGCCCCGGCCGCAGGGCCGGGAACAGGATGCCGATGCCGAGATCGAAGCCGTCCATGACGACGTAGGCGAAGACCGCGAAGGCGATCACGAACGCCCAGACCACGGTGAGATCGACGCTGTAGGCCATGGCTGCCTCACTCGGCCGGCTGGAGGTGGCGGTCCGGATCGACCGAGGGGGCGGGCGTGATGCCCGCAGTCCGGATCGGCGCGCCGGGCTCAATCCCGGTCTCGCCGGCATGAGGCGGGTGCGCCATCAGCCGGAGGATGTAGAGGGTGCCCATGGCAAACACTGAGAAGTAGATCACCACGAAGGCGGTGAGCGAGGCGGCCACGGCCGGCCCCTGGAGCGGCGAGGCGGACTGGGCCGTGCGCAGCAGGCCGTACACCGTATAGGGCTGGCGCCCGACCTCCGTGGTGATCCAGCCCGCCAGGACCGCCACGAAGCCGGCCGGTCCCATGGCGACGGCGAAACGGTGCAGGGGGCGCCACGCGTAGAGCGTGCCGCGCCAGCGCGCGAGCAGGCTCAGGCCGCCCAGCAACACCATCAGCATGCCGAGGCCGACCATGATGCGGAACGACCAGAACACGATCGGAACCGGCGGCCAGTCCGTTCGCGGCAGGCTGTCGAGGCCCGCCAGCGGCGCATCCAGGCTGTGCTTCAGCACCAGCGAGGACAGCTTCGGGATCTCCACCGCGTAGCGCACGGTGCCGGCCTCCTGGTCGGGCAGGCCGAACAGCACCAGCGGCGCCCCGTCCGGATGGCTCCGGTAATGGCCCTCCATGGCCATGACCTTGGCGGGCTGGTGCTCCAGGGTGTTGAGCCCGTGCGCGTCGCCCGCGAGGATCTGGACCGGCGCCACCAGAGCGGCCATCCACATTGCCATCGAGAACATCGTCCGGGCGGCCGGGTTGGCTCGATCGCGCAGCAGATGCCACGCGCCGACCGCGCCGACCACCAGGGCAGTCGTGAGGTAGGCCGCCAGCACCATGTGCACGAGGCGGAACGGGAAGGAGGGGTTGAACACGACCGCCCACCAGTCCTGGGGCACGAACTGCCCCTGCGCGTTGGTGCCGTAGCCGGAAGGCGTCTGCATCCACGAGTTCACCGACAGGATCCAGAACGCCGAGAAGAAGGTCCCGAACGCCACCATCAGGGTCGCGGCGAAGTGGAGCCGCGGCCCGACCTTGGTCATCCCGAACAGCATCACGCCGAGGAAGCCCGCCTCCAGGAAGAAGGCCGAGAGCACTTCGTAGGCCATCATCGGGCCGAGGATCGGGCCGGTCTTGTCGGAGAACACCGACCAGTTCGTGCCGAACTGATAGGACATCACCAAACCGGACACGACGCCCATGGCGAACGCGATGGCGAAGATCTTAATCCAATACTTGAACAGGTCCATGAAGACCTGTCGCCCCGTGGCGAGCCACAGGCCTTCCAGCACGGCGAGGAAGCTCGCCAGGCCGATCGAGAAGGCCGGGAACACGATGTGGAATGCCACCGTGAAGCCGAACTGCATGCGGGCGAGGATCAGGGGGTCCAGATTGGCGAGCACGTCGGATCTCCGGCTCGGGGGTCAATGGCTTTGCATATAGCAATTTCAGAAAATTCTGAAAAGTCGATAAATTGCGTCTTGGCGCCGGATGCCTCACCGACGAGCGTCCCGTACCGGGCAGGGTCGCCAACAGGGCCTGGACGCGCGGATCCGGACACGGCAGGCTCCCGGAGATTCCCCAGAAGCCGGGACCTTGCAGGCGCGATGCCCGCCATCGGGCCGTGGCGCCGCACGCTAGGTGGCCTCGGCGAGCTGCCCCGCCATAACGAGAGCTGTCACGAACCATGGCCGATGCTGTTGTGTCCGCGCCCCCCGTCGACCTCGCCGCCGCGCTCTCGGCGCGCATCCGCGGCATCGGCACGAGCCAGATCGGCCTGGTGGCGGATCGCGGCAGGGACGATCCCGAGGTGGTGAAGCTCTGGATCGGCGAGGGCGACCTGCCGACCCCGCCGTTCATCGTCGAGGCGGCGCACCGGGCAATGATGGCCGGGCATACGCGCTACACCACCTCGCTCGGCCTGCTGGCCCTGCGGGCGGCGCTCGGCGCCTACCACGCGCGGCACTGGGGTGCGGAGATCCCGCCGGACCGCTTCGCCATCACCGCTGGCGGCATGAACGCGATCATGCAGGCCGCGCAGGTGCTGCTGGAGCCGGGCGACGAGATCATCATCCCGTCGCCCGCCTGGCCGAACCTCGCCGAGGCGGTCCGCATCACTGGCGGGGTGCCCGTGACGGTGCCGTACCGCATCCTGCCTGACGGACGCTTCGCGCTGCCGCTGGCCGACATCGAGGCGGCACTGACGCCGCGCACCCGGGTGGTGATGGTGAACTCGCCCTCGAACCCCACGGGCTGGACCATGCCGCTGTCAGAAATGAAGGCCCTGCGCGACCTCGCCCGCGCCCGCGGCCTGTGGATCCTGTCGGACGAGGTCTACGCGCACTTCACCTACGGCAACAGCATCGCGCCGTCCTTCCTGCAGATCTGCACGGAGGATGACCGCCTGATCGTGACCAACACCTTCTCGAAGAACTGGGCGATGACTGGCTGGCGGGCCGGCTGGGTGATCTTTCCGCGCGGCCTCGCGCCCACCTTCGCCAAGCTCGGGCAGTACAGCACGACCTCAATCCCGAGCTTCATCCAGCACGCCTGCATCGCGGCCCTCGAGGAGGGCGACGGCTTCATCCGCACGATGGTCGACCGCTGCGCCGAGAGCCGTGCGATCCTGGTTGACGGACTCTCGCGCCTGCCCGGCGTCACGGTCGCGCCGCCGGACGGGGCGTTCTACCTCATGGCCCGGATCGCGGGCGACGAGCGGAGCCTCGACCTGGCTTTTCGCCTGCTGCGCGACGCCAAGGTCGGCGTCGCACCGGGCACCGCCTTCGGGCCGGAGGGCGAAGGCCTCGTCCGCATCTGCTTCGCCATCAGCCCGGCGCTGGCGCGGGAGGCGGTGGCCCGGCTGACCGCCGTGCTGGGGCGGAGTTCGTCCGGGTTTGCACACTGATCCCGGAGGCGGTCCGCAACTCCTTCGCCTGCACGCCTAGCAGAGCCTCGCACAGTGCGATTCGGTTGGCGCGAGGGCTCAATTGAGGCTCACTCCGGAAATGGCGCACGCGTCCCCCTCTGAGGGGGAGGGCGCGCGCCTGTGCCGGGTCGATGCCCGCATCCTTCGATCAGGCCCGATAAGCTCCACCTCACCGCCCCCAGCGCAGCACCAGCGGGTCGGTGCGGCGGGCGAGCTCGATCAGGCCCGCGCGGGTCGCCGGATGAAGTGGCTGAATCGGAAGCCGTGCCGTCTCGTGGGCGATCACGCCCCCCTCGGCCATCAGCGCCTTGCAGGCGAGCAACCCGCATTGCCGGTTCTCGTAGTTGATCAGCGGCAGCCAGCGCTCGTAAGCGTCCAGGGCCTCCTGGCGGCGGCCGGCCGCGTAGGCGTCGGTGATCTGCCGGATGCCGTCCGGATAGGCGCCGCCGGTCATCGCCCCGGTGGCGCCGGCATCGAGGTCGGCCATCAGGGTGATCGCCTCCTCGCCGTCCCAGGGGCCGACGACGGCGTCGCCGCCCAGTGCGATCAGCTCGCGCAGCTTGCCCGCCGCCCCGGCGGTCTCGATCTTGAAATAGGCGACGTTCTCGATCTCCCGGGCCATGCGCGCCAGGAAGGCGGCCGAGAGCGGCGTGCCCGCCACCGGCGCGTCCTGGATCATGATCGGGATGGAGATCGCATCCGAGACGGCGCGGAAGAAGTCGTAGATCCCGAGGTCGGGAACCCGGATCGTGGCGCCGTGATAGGGCGGCATCACCATCACCATCGCGGCCCCGGCCTCCTGCGCGCGGCGCGAGCGCGCGGCGCAGACCCGGGTGGAGAAATGCGTGGTCGTCACGATCACCGGCACGCGACCGGCGACCTGATCCAGCACCGCGTGCATCACGGTCTCGCGCTCGTCGTCGGTGAGGACGAATTGCTCCGAGAAGTTGGCCAGGATGCACAGGCCCTGGCTGCCGGCATCGATCATGAAGTGGATCGCCCGGCGCTGCCCGTCGAGGTCGAGGGCGCCCGCGGCGTCGAACACCGTGGGGGCGACCGGAAAGACGCCCCGGTAGGATTGGGCGGGAGAGGTCATGTGCGATCCTTCCGCCGAGGCGGGCCGCGCGCGCCGGCTCACGCGAACATGCCCTCACGGGCCGGCCCGGGATACGGCCTTGCTCCTCCAGGATCGACCCGGGGACCGAGACCCGAATACCATGCGTCGAAGGCGTACCGCTGTCGGGCACAGATTCCTAGCGCTCGGAGTGCCCGGCCGCTCCCCGTCCGACCATTCCTGCAGACCCTGTCGACGCTCCGGCCGGGGAAGACGTCGTGAACGGCACGGTGGACCCGGCGCCAAGACCCCGTGGACTCGCACCGCCACCGCGGGTCTCACCGCTCCGGGTAGGCGTCGCGGTCGCGCCTTTGTGTGGGACGCGTGACCTGTTGCCGTCCATCCGGGCTCAGCGCCTTGTCATGGCTGACCCGTTCGGCCACCCCACTTCCCGACCGAGGCCCTGACCGAACGCGTCGGCACGGACGGCTTCGACCCGTCGATACAGCTGGTCATCCTCGGCTGCGCCGACGCGTCGGTCCACGACAGCCTGTCCTTCCCCGACTTCCAAAAGAAGAAGCCGCATGCGCCCATGAAGATCGTCGTCCAGACGCTGCTCGGCGAGGCGGCGGCCCCGGCCGGACCCTGGCGTTCTGTCGTGCTTCAGATGAAGGTTGTTTCAAAGCGACGCGCAGTCATTCCGGGGTTCGCCATAGGCGAGAGCCCGGAATCCAGAAGCATCTGGATGTCAAATATTTACGCGCCAACTTGACGCCGGCCGCGGATCCGGACTCCGGTCTCCTCTGCGCGGCCCCGGAGTGACGACACTGATACTCCAAAGCGTCAAAGCATGGACCACGGAGTCCCGCTGCATCGCGTTTGTCCGAAAGCCGGCGGCCACCTTTCGGAGCCGTGCTCTTGGCACCGCCGCGGCGGTCACGCCGTCAGGACCGCGAAGGTCGCCGCGCCAAACCAAGTCCCGGCGCAGCAAGACTGACAATCCCGCGCCGAGCGGATCTCATTGCGCGGCCGGCAGCTGTCCCGAGATCCAGTCTCGCGCATCGTCCAGGTCGGTGAAGAGCGGCGGGCAGAGGGGATCGACGGGCCCGAAACCCACCTCGAGGAACCATTTACCCGCCTCGTCGCCGTGTAGTTCGGAGAGGCGGACCAGGATCGCGACAAGGAAGCCGTCCGCGAAGACAAGCTGACTCTCCGCATCGTCGCTCTTCGTCGCGACCTGCACGGACTGCAGGCTCAGGCTCATGTGGCGCACGGGTCTCCTCAGGGGATGTCGGTGGGACGGAACGCCGCCAACACGCGCGATCAGGATGGGGCGAGATCTTTGCTCGCACGCTGCTCTACCTAATCAAACCCTCGCGTCGAAGTTCCTGAAGCATGCTGTTCACGGATCCGTGCGCTGGATCCCGCGTTTCCCGCTCCTTGCCCCACCGTCCGCCGCGTCGCCTGAGGGTCGGATGCGCGCGCCGTGTCACCCTGACGGGCTCTCCGCAGGAGGAGCCGTCGCCGGCGAAACCGCCGCGCCGCCGGGCTCCGGCGCGCCGGCCTCGGCCGCCGGGGTGGCTTCGATGCTCTTGGCCAGCTCCATCAGCACCTCCTCCACCATGGGCGGCCACGGCACCTTCTCCTCGTCCATGAGGCGTGCGGCCCGGACGAGGGCACTGATCTGGTCCTCATAGATCGGCCGCCGGACGAGCTGCGCGTACCGCACGCGGGCAGCGAGAGCGGTGGCGAGGCGCTGCACCTCGGCGAGTCTCGCGTTCGGCGCGTGGGTGCCGTCCCCGTTGCCCATCATGCGTCCCCTTCGGAGCGTCGCGGGAGCCGGTTAGGCCCTGGCCGATGTGCCATCAGGAGGCGTGTCCCTGCGCCGCCCGCACGCGGTGCGGACGCCGGAGCGTCCCGGCGGCCTCGGGGCATGCGGCAGCCCGGGTGCCCCGCTGGCAGCAGCGGTGGCTCGGAAGTTCGGACATGCGCGTTCCTCTCAGGCCGTGCCCAAGGGAGGTAGGGCGGCGTCCGGATCGGTCACCAGGCCTGCATGGCGTGTCCGCCGACCCATAGGATGACAGCCGCGGCCAGAAGGACCGTGGTGATGTCCCGGGCTCGTCCGGGGGCGCCTCCAGGTCGCGACAGACAGACCGGTGCCGCGGGGGCCTCGGCCTTCGCATCCGTCAGGAACCGCGTCAGGCTCTCGGGCAGGGGACGCCTGTCGCGGACGTGCCGCGATCGGGTTCCGGCCAGGGTTCGGCGCTCGCTCATGGTCATCGGCTCGACAGTCAGACGTCCCCGACGCGGTGCGATGCGGTGTCGGCGAGAGCCTTTCGCTTTCCGGTCCGGTAGCGCACGAACTCATCGAGGGGCTTGCAGGCCGGGAGGCTTCGCGGCGCGACCGCCTCGACCGCGATGTCCGGCGGGTCGGCGGCGCCGGTCGGGCGCCCCGGTTCGTCCGGCAGGCTGATGTGCTGGCCTATCAGGTAGGCCTCGAGATCGATGAGACGGTGACGCAGGCGCCAGATGTCGTTCTCGACGCCGTTGAGCTGGACGAGCAGATCGGAGACCGTTCCCTCGCGGGCCGCGAGGGCGGACAGGACGCTGGCGCGCTCGTTCAGCAGCACATCCTTGACGGTCGGGTTCATGGTGAGCCCCTTCGATCGTGACGGAGCCAGTGACGGACGATCCTGCGTCGGCACCAAGTCTCAAAAGGGCTTAGCCGTTACCCCGGATGGTGAGGGCGTCGTCGCCGCCGCGAAGGTCCGGCGCGAACTTCCGGTATACCGACAGGGCCCTCGATGGCCGCGGCCAGCGCATCCTCCTGTCGCGTCGGAACTTTCGCCCGCCGGGTGCGTCAATTTCGTGGATCCCTGCGCCAGGAGCTTCACATGCGCGCACCCCTGATGATCGCGACCGTCACGCTGTTGGCGGTGGCCCCTCTTCCGGTATCGGCCCAGACCGTGAGCGAGACCGGAACGGGTCGCGGCCCGACGACGGCAGCGAAGGCGCCGTACACTGCGGCCACCGGGCAGACGGTTCCGAACCCGGGGGCGCTCGGCCCCAACGAGACCGGCAGCATCGAGCGGCGCAGTCCGATCGAGGAGCGCAACGACGCGATCACCCGCGGCATCTGCGTCGGCTGCGCGCGTTGACCTGACAGGTTCGGGGCCGGTGCCCCTAGGGCGGGTCCGCGGTATTCAGGCGGGGGCACACAGGCTTGCCCGCGGCGGGGCGCCTCCCGAAGACCGGCTGCGGATGCAGACGCTTCGCGCCGTTGTGCGTCTGCAACCGGAAAAAGGCCCGTCAGGATGGCAGCGCTCCGCTGCGCGAACACCTGTTCGGGCAGCCCTCACGGCGGAATTTCTGTGGCCGCGTCCCGGCGCGGCAAGCTCGCAATTCTGCGTCGTAGACGGCGGACGCCAAAAGGTTGCTGCGGCTCCTGGTCTTGAAGGCGCTCGCAAAAGCGTCGTGCAATTGCGCATTGAAAAAACTGCGCGCGGTCAAAAGACGAAGCGGATGGTTCGTCGGTCCGCCAACGCCGGTCCGCTCAGCGCTCGGCCCGCAGGCTCTTGATGATGCGGCCGGCGATCTTGCGCACGGCCTCATCGTTCCGGGCCTCGCCCTCTGCCTTGTCCCAGAGGTGATCGAGGCTGCCGTCGAGTTCGTCCAACAGTTCCGGATGGCGCCGGGCTAGGAAGCGGATCGTGCCGAACAGGAGATGCTCCGTCGCCATCTCGCGGCGACGGGCGTCGGCAACCTGATCCAGCGGCGGTGTCGGGCTCTGTTCGATCATGCCGGACCAACGATCCCCACGCTGCCGGGTTCGGGGAATGGCGCGCGGTGCGACGCCGCGGGCCGTCTTGTCGGCCCTGGTCCTGGCCCCGTTGATCCCGGGCCCGGCAGGGGCCGGGCCCATGCCGGCATCGTCGAGCACGTCGAAAGGCGCGATCACGCTGACCGAGAAGGACGCCGCGGCGGCGAAGCGCGCGTGGTCCACCTCGTGAAAACCCTCCGGCGCGCAGTCAGTGCCCCAGGCCGCCGATCCAGGCCGTGAGGGGCTCCACGAACGCCGCCCAGGTCCGGGCCCAGACGGTCCCGGGCCGGCCGTCATCTGCGGGCCTGGCAGCCATCAGCGAGGCCACGAAGGCGTCCTCGTGCATCTTGCACGCGTCCAGGGCGTTGCGCTCGTCCCCGGCCCGGCTCTGGCCGGGCGGCTGGTGCGCGTAGGCCTCGCGCAGACAGCGGTGCCAGGCCAGTTCGAGGACGCGCGGATCGGCCGTCGCGGCGGCCGCCGACCCGACGTCGATCAGGACCAGCATCATCAACAGGCTGAGCACGGGCATGCGCATGCCGCCGATATGCCCGATTTTCCGATCCTCCGGCTAGAACGAACGGGCAACAGTTCGAGGCGTCCGGCGTCCGTCAGCTGCCTTTCCGCGGACGGGCGACCCGGCAGCTGTGGTCCATCAGTTCCTCGGCACTGGCGTCCGACGCCCTGTAGGCCAGAACGATCATGCCCCCGCGCGGATCGTCCGAGGCAGCTCCGACCGCGGCGAAGCTCGCATCGTGCAGGCTTGTTCGCCAGCCCGGCACGCGCGCAAGGGCCGCGAACGGGTTGAAGTGATCCACCTCCTCTGCCGGGACCCGCATCGCGACGTAGGGCTCGTCCTCCAGCGCCACGGGAAACGGCGCCCAGGTCCCGCCGACAGCGCCGCCATGCGCCTTCAGGGCCGCCATCACGCTCGGCCGCATGCAATCGAGATGGATGTGCAGCTGGTCCTGGCTGCGGCCGCCCACTGAATTCACCTCCAGCCCCACCGCCGCGACGGGCAGCCGATCCTCCAGCGGAGCCGACACGTAGTGCCGCGCCGCCAGCGCCGCCCGCCAGTAGGCGATGCCGTGCGGGCCCTGGAGCACGGGGGCCTCGATGCCCGAGACATCGGCGGTGGGCATCACGACGATATGGGTCGGCTGGCCCGGTGCGCGCAGCACGGCGGTGCCCGGTTGCCCGGCATCGCCGAGGTCCACGTCCAGGCAGGGAAAGGTCCGGCCCGCGGCCTTTTTGGCGAGCAGGCAGGCCTGTAGCGCCACCCAGAGCACGTCGCGCGTCGGGTTGGCCGCGGTCGCGGCCGGAACCGACGTGACGGCGAGCAGGATCGCGGCGACCAGCATCCGGCGCATGGTGGGCTTTCTGGGTCCTGGCCGCGGATGTGCAACAGCCGCCGGCGGGCGATCACTGTATGCGTCAGCCGTCAGCGCAATGTTACGGGACTTCGACGCTCCATGGTGGACAAGCGGGTGCTCGGACTGGTGCGGCTGGCGGCCTGGATACTGGTGGCGGCCCTGATCACCATCACCCTCGTTCCGATCGGCCTCCGGCCGGTCGTGACCGCCAACCCGAGCTTCGAGCGGGCGGCCGCCTATGCGGCGGCCGGGCTGCTCATGATAGCGAGTTACCCGCGGCACTGGCCCTGGGTTCTGGCCGGCAGCGTCCTCCTGGCCGGCGGCCTGGAGGCATCCCAGACCTTGACCGGCACGCGCCACGGCCGGTTCGACGATTTCCTCGTGAAGGCGGGCGCCGCGCTCATCGGCGAGGTCGCCGGCCTCGCCATCCTCTCCTGGGCGGGGCATCGCCTGCGCATGCGGGCGGGCGGATGACGGCGATCTCGTTGCGCGGCCGCCGGGAAACCGCCGAGCTACCGGCGCGTTGACCCACGTGGCTCTCATGCGAGGTGCTGCCATGTTCGGCGCGGGCAAGCTCACGGGGCGGTTCTGGTTTCGCAAGACGTGGACGGGCAAGCTGGTCCTGCTCGTCGAAGACGAGAGGCCGCGCTGGTTCAGCCGCGGCGGGCTCACCAAGCTCCGCTGGCGCGATGCGCGACTCCTCGATCTGGCCGAGGGGCCGATGCGCACGCTGATGACCCTGGAGCGCACCTATCGCGCCGAATACGGGTCCGGTCCGGCGCGGGTGCTCCAGGCAGTCGTGCCTCCGCCCAAGAGTGGCGCGATCGCCACGCCTGTCGGACAGGCCGCCAACGCCTGAGCGGCAGCGGGCAGACGAAGGCGCGGGCCGAGCCTGAAGGGGCAGGGCTCGGCCCGCCTGCCGTTCGGCTTCGTACCCCTCGAAACCGCAGCGACACCCCGAGAGACGACAGTGAGGTTAACATTCCCTTAATCGTCCGTCTCCAGGCCGTCCGCCGGGTGTGTCGTGTCTCCGTCCCTGCCGCTCGAACGCAATGACTAATCTATGTTGATATCCGACTGCGAGTTCCGTAGATAACGGCCACAATCAGTTGCATCTGCGCAAATATGCACTTGACTGGCGAGCGATCGAGACACGTTCATTGGCCACTCCCACGCGAGAGGGGCCCATGGAAGACAGCATTTCGTTGCCGCAGGAAGAGCAGGTCGATTTCATCGAGCTGACTGCCGACATCGTGTCGGCTTACGTAGCCAACAACTCCGTGCCGGCGCCCGAACTGCCGACGCTCCTCTCGGGTGTTCACGCGGCGCTGGCCAGCCTGGGCCAGACCAGCGGGCCGGCCGAGCCGGACTTCAAGAGGCCGACTCCTGCACAGATCAGGAAATCGATCAGCCCCGACGCGCTGATCAGCTTCATCGACGGCAAGCCGTACAAGACCCTGAAGCGGCACCTCACCGGCAACGGCCTGACCATTGAGCAGTACCGGCAGCGCTACGGACTGCCCGCCGACTACCCGACGACGGCGGCGAACTACTCGGCGATGCGTGCCGAGTTCGCCCGCACCGCCGGCTTGGGCCACAAGCGCAGGAAGCCCGTCCCGAAGCTCACCGTGATCGCGGAGACCGTCGCCGAGGAGCCGGCGTCCGACGGACACGGTGCGGCTGCCGAACCTCTCGCGAAGCCGGCCAGGGCCCGCAAGCCGAGGAAGGCCGAGACGAAGGCGTGAGCGGCGCATCCGGCCGAGCCCTGGGCGGCTCCGGCCGCTGATGCGGTCCAGGCGCCGGCTGCGGTCGGGCTTTGCGTCCGTGGCATGCAGCCAACCAGGCGCAGGTCGGTCTCCGCCGCCTCGTCTGATCCGACAATGTCCGACGACAGGTTCGTCCGGTCGAGCGCGAGCCGATCCGAAGTCATCGCTCCGCCGCGACTGTCGGCCGGCAGGCTTTCGCGCTCGTTCCGCGGGGGGGCAAGATCGGGGCTCGAACCGCGTGGCCCGCGAGGAGGCCTCTGATGATTCGCACGCTCTGCTGGGGGGCGCCGCGCCCTGAGGCGGCCGCTCAGCGCGAGCCATTCGGCTGGCTCCACGCGATCGCCGGCTCATCCGAGTCCAAGACGTCTTTCGGCGGGTTACCGAACCGGCACACGCGGAAACGGCATCTGCCTTTTTGAGCGGCCCGAAGACGGCCGCCGTCGCGGAGGATCACCATGGCCGAGACCGAGCTGGAACGGTCCGCGATGCGGCGCATCGGGTGGCGGCTCGTGCCGTTCCTGATCCTGGCCTACTTCGTGTCCTTCCTGGATCGGGTGAATGTCGGCTTCGCGGCGATCCAGATGAACCATGATGTCGGACTGACTGCCACGGTATTCGGCTGGGGCGCCGGGATCTTCTTCCTCGGCTACTTCCTGATGGAGATCCCCAGCAACCTGATGCTGGAACGGTTCGGGGCGCGGCTGTGGATCGCCCGGATCATGGCGACCTGGGGGCTCATCTCCATCGCCATGGCGCTCGTGCAGGGGCCGTGGTCGTTCATCGCCCTGCGCTTCCTGCTCGGCGTGGCCGAGGCCGGATTTTTCCCGGGCGTGATCCTGTATCTCACCTACTGGTTTCCGTCGGCCTACCGGGCGCGGATCGTCGGCATCTTCATGATCTCGATCCCGGTCTCGTCGTTCCTCGGCTCGCCGATCTCGGGCGCGCTGCTCGGCCTGAGCGGCTGGGGCCTGCGCGGCTGGCAATGGCTGTTCATCCTCGAAGGGCTGCCCGCCGTCCTGATGGCGGCGGCCGTGCTGTGGCTCCTGCCCGACGGGCCGAGCCGCGCCGCGTGGCTGCCCGCAGCCGAGCGTGTCTGGCTGGCGGAGCGTCTCCAGGAGGAGGGCGCCCGGAACGCCGCGCGCAGCGGCGGGGCCGAGCGCCCCTCACTCGGGGAGATGCTGCGCGACCGGCGGCTGATTCTGTTTGCGGCGATCTATTTCGGCTCGACGGCGAGCAGCTACGGCCTGACCTTCTGGACGCCGCAGATCGTCAAGAGCTACGGCCTCGGCAACGTCGAGACCGGCCTCTTGAACAGCGTCCCCTACGGTGTCGCATCGTTGGCGATGATCCTGTGGGGCCGGCACAGCGATCAGGTGGGCGAGCGTCGCTGGCATCTGGCGATCCCGTTCCTGGTCCTGGCCGCGGGGCTCGCAGGGGGCACGATCCTGTCCGGTATCGCCCCGCTGGTCTGCGCGCTGACCGTGGCGGCCACCGGCGTCTACATGCTGAAGGGGCCATTCTGGGCCCTGGCGACCGAGGAACTCCCGCCGGCCGCGGCGGCCGCCAGCATCGCGGCCATCAACGCCGTGGGCAATCTCGGCGGCTTCCTCGGGCCCTATCTGATCGGCGCGATCAAGGACGCGACGGGCAGCTTCAACCTCAGCCTGACGCCGCTGATCCTGTTCGCCCTGGTTTCGGCCGGCCTATCGCTCGTGCCGGGGTGGGAACGCGCGGCGCCATCCATGCCCCAAGCCGCGCCGGACCGGCGACTGGCCGCGCGCAGGGGCGGCGGCGCCTGAGCCACTCGGCCAGTCGCCGGCTTATGCTAAAGCTTGCGGCGACCGACGAATCAGCGGAGTCGATGGCGTGCGTGCCGGTTCCAGATTGTCCGAGCGCTGGTTCACCCGCGCGCTCTGGCTCGTCGCGCTGCTCTTCGCGGGGTTCCTGATCGGGCTTGGCTCCCTGATCGTCGGAGACCTGCCGCAGGTGGAGCAACGCTACACCCTCGGACAGTTCCTCGATACCGACCAGGCCCGGGCCTCGGCCGACATCCTGAAGCAGATCCGCCGGGATCAGGACGATAACCGGCGCCGGATCGAACAGGAAAGGCTCGCCCTGGAGGCGGCCCAGGCGGCCTCAGAGGGTGCGCGCGAGACCTTCGCCAACTGGCTGAAAACCCGGGACGCGACGCAGCGCGTCGACCAGGATCCAGGCCTGATCGCGCGCACGCTGCAGCTCGACACGCTCAAGGACGCGGAGCGGGCGGTCGAGGAGCGGCTGGCCGCCCTGGCGCGAACGGGCCTCGACCTGTCTGAGCGGGAGGCGGCTCAGGCGCAGGCGGACGGCGCGTTGCGCGCAGCGGCCCAGCAGAAGCGCGACGCGGCCGAGCGCGGCCAGGAACTCCGGGTGTTCGGCTACCGGCTCGCCTTGACCCTGCCGCTGCTGGCGCTGGCCGGATGGCTGCTTCTGAAGCGGCGGCACACGCGCAACTGGCCGTTCGTCTGGGGCTTCGCGCTGGCCGCGGCCTTCGCGTTCTTCGTCGAGCTGGTCCCCTACCTGCCGAGCTACGGCGGCTACGTCCAGTACGGCGTGGGCGTGCTCGTGACGCTGATCGGGGGGCGTTCGGCGATCAACGCCCTGCACGCCTACCGCCAGCGGCAGGCCCTGGTCGAGGCGCGGCCCAACCAGGAACGCCGCACGGAGATCGCGATCGATCAGGCGCTGGCGCGGTTCGCCAAGAAGATCTGCCCCGGTTGCGAGCGGCCCGTCGCCTTGGGCGATCCGGACACGAACTTCTGCCCGCATTGCGGGCTCGGCCTGTTCGAGCGCTGCCCGGCCTGCACGCAGCGCAAGAGCACCTTTGAGCGATTCTGCCACGCCTGCGGCCACCAGAGCGCGGGCGCGGCTATCCCGGCCGCGTAGAGGGCTCCGAGGCCCGGTCGGTCCCTCAATGGGCGGTCGACGGATCCGGTGCCTGCGACGTCCGGCCGACCGCCTGGCTCAGGACACGCCCGAGCTGGTCGGCGGAATAGGGTTTGTGCAGCAGATCGAATCCGTGGGTGCCCTCCTGGGCCAGGACGTTGCTGTAGCCCGACGCCAGCACGACCGGCAGGTCCGGCAGGCGGCGCGCCAGCTCCTGGGCCAGGGCGAGGCCGCCCATGCCGGGCATGACCACATCCGAGAACACCACTTCGAACCCGCCTCCGTCCCGGCCAAGCCGGTCGAGCGCCTCCTCGGCATTGGCCGCCCAAGTGGTCTCGTAGCCGAGATCCTGCAGGATCTGGGTGGCGAACTGGCCGACCTCGACGTTGTCCTCGACCACCAGAACCCGCTGCCCCGCGCCCAGAGGCGCCTGCGGCGCCGAGGCTCCGTCGGTCTCGTCGGCCTCGCGGTCAACCTCGACCTGTGGGAGGTACAGGGTGAACGTGGCCCCGCGCCCCGGCGTGCTCGTCACGTCGACGTTGCCGCCTGACTGCTTGGCGAAGCCGAAGACCTGGGACAGGCCTAGGCCGGTGCCCTTGCCGACCTCCTTGGTGGTGAAGAACGGCTCGAACAGGCGGCCGAGATCACGCTCCGGAATGCCCGCGCCCGTGTCGGTCAGCGACACGGCCGCGAAGGCGGACCGCGCGCCGGCATGGCCGCGGATCGCCGGCATGGTGCTGCCGCCGGCCAACCGCAGGGTCAGCGTCCCCTCGCCATCCATCGCATCCCGGGCATTGACTGCCATGTTCACTAGCGCGGTCTCAAACTGGCTGACATCAGCCCGGATGTAGCAGGGCTCGTCCGGCACCTCCGCGACCACGCGGATGCGGGCGCCGATCACCGTATCGAGCATGTCGGCGATCCCACGCACCTTCTGGCCGACATGGAACACCTCGGGCTTGAGCGCCTGGCGGCGCGCGAAGGCCAGCAACTGGCCCGTGAGCTTGGCCGCGCGGTCCACCGTGTCGGAGACCGCGTCGAGATAGCGGGCCTTGCGCGCCTCCGGCAGCTCGGGCCGGCGCAGGAAGTCCACCGACGAGCGGATGATGGTCAGCAGGTTGTTGAAGTCGTGCGCCACGCCGCCGGTGAGCTGGCCGACCGCCTCCATCTTCTGCGACTGCCGCAGGGCCTCTTCGGTCTGCATCAGCTCGCTGGTCCGCTCGGCGACGCGCTGCTCCAGCGTGTCGGTCAGGGTGCGCAGCATCATGATGGCGCGGTCGCGCTCGGCCTCGACGGCCCTGCGGTCCTCGACGTCGATGAGCACGCCCGGGAAGCTCAGGGGCGTCCCGTCCGGTCCGAGATCGACGCGGCCGTTCGCCTCGATCCAGTAGTACTTCCCGTCGGTGCGCCGCACCCGGTACTGGTGCGCGTAGGCGCCCCCGCGGCTGACCGCCTCGTCGATCGCCGCGATGAGACCCTGGCGGTCGTCCGGATGGACCGTCGCGATCACCTGTTCCAGGCTGAGCCCGACGCGACCCAGGGCGGGATCGAGGCCGAAACTGCGCGCGAAGCCCTCGTCGACGGTGAACGCGTCGGCATGCAGGTCCCAGACCCAGGTGCCGATGATCGCGCCGGCCGAGAGGGCGAGCTGGATGCGGTCGGCATAGACCTTGGCGAGCGCCTGGCTCGCCTGCAGCCGCTGCTCGGCGAGCACGCGCTCGGTGGTCTCGACCACGAAGGCGATGACCCCGGCGGGCCGGCCGCTCTCGTCGAGCACGGGCGAATAGTCGAGGTTCATCCAGACCTGCTCGGGCCGGCCGTAGCGGTGCAGGATGAGTTCCTGGTCCTTGTAGGAGAGCGTGCCGCCGGAAAGCCCGACGCGCATGACGTTGTCGTTGAAGTCGGCCACCTCCGGCCAGCCCTCGCGCACCTTGGAGCCGAGGAGCTGCGGATGCCGGCCGCCCGCGAAAACCGAATAGGCATCGTTGTAGATCATGATGCCGTCCGCGCCCCAGAGCAGTACGATCGGCACCGGCGACAGCAGCAGGGTGCTGACCGCGGAGCGCAGGCTCTGGGACCAGCCCTCGATCGGCCCCAGGGGCGTCGCGGCCCAGTCGTAGGCCCGGACGATCGCGCCGAGCTCGCCGCCACCGGGCAGGAATGCAGCCGTGGCGCTCATCCCTGGTGCGGCTCCCGCGCGTTCGCTGCGGCATCCTGTGCAGCCCTCAGGTCGGACTCCCGACGGGCCATCGAACCCTGCCCGCGCCCGTCGCGCAAGCGCCGTACTGCGCGCGTCCCGTCGCCGAGGGCGCCGCGGCGGCCGGTGGCCGGCAGGCGTTCGGCGACCGCCCGCAGGTCGGGGCTCAGCGATATCGAGGCGGGTCCGCGCGCAGCCATGGGCGCGGCATCGCCCGTGGGAACCGGTCTTACAAGCATCCCGCGCGCGTTTCGGCCGGGAGGGTCGGTCCTGAGGCTTGTGCGCCACACGTGGCCGGACGACCCGGGAGAAAGCCGGGGCCGGCCGGGCGGATCCGCTCCCGGGCTGTCGGATACGAACCCGGGACCGGATCTCCGGCGCCGTGACTGCGCCGTCGGGCACCAGATCTGCGCCGTGCAAAACTCTGGGCGGCCGGAATCCTTGGCAACTCGGGCTGTCTTCAGGGAACCCGGTGCGGCCGCGCTTGCTCGCCGGGTTCGTCGGCCATAGATGCCGATGATGACGGCGATCCCCTTCGACAACAGCTACGCCCGCCTGCCGGAGCGATTCTTCGCGCTCCGCACACCGACACCCGTGGCCGCCCCGAGCCTGATCCGCCTGAACCACGACCTCGCCCGGAGCCTCGGCCTGGATCCGGACTGGCTCGCAGGTGCCGAGGGGGTGGCGGCCCTGGCGGGAAACCGAGTTCCGGACGGGGCGGCCCCGCTCGCGGCAGCCTATGCGGGACATCAGTTCGGCCAGTTCGTGCCGCAGCTCGGCGACGGTCGCGCCATCCTGCTCGGCGAGGTGGTCGACCGGGCGGGCCGCCGCTGCGACATCCAGCTGAAGGGATCCGGTCCGACGCCGTTCTCCCGGCGGGGCGACGGCCGTGCGGCACTCGGGCCGGTGCTTCGCGAGTACCTGGTCAGCGAGGCCATGGCGGCGCTCGGCATCCCGACCACCCGGGCGCTGGCCGCCGTGGCGACGGGCGAGCCCGTGGTGCGCGAGACGCTGCTGCCCGGCGCCGTGCTTGCCCGCGTGGCGGCGAGCCACATCCGGGTCGGCACCTTTCAGTACTTCGCGGTCCGGGGCGATGTCGAAGGCCTGCGGGCGCTGGCCGACCACGTCCTGGCCCGGCATTATCCGGAGGCCGCAGACGCCTCACGCCCCTACCGGGCGCTCCTGGAGGGCGTCGTCGCCCGACAGGCCGACCTCGTGGCGCGCTGGCTGCTGGTCGGCTTCGTCCATGGAGTGATGAACACCGACAACATGTCGATCGCCGGCGAGACCATCGATTACGGTCCCTGTGCCTTCCTGGACGCCTATGATCCCCGGACGGTCTACAGCTCCATCGACCAGCACGGGCGATACGCCTACGGCGAGCAGCCGCGGATAGCGCTTTGGAACCTGACGCGTCTGGCCGAGACCCTGCTGCCGCTGCTGGCCGCCGACGAGACCGAGGCTGTCGCTGAGGCGGAGGCCGTCCTGTCCGGCTACGCGCCGCGCTTCGAGGCCGCCTATCATGGCGGCCTCGCCCGGAAGCTCGGGCTCACCGAGGTCCGGGAGGGCGACGCCGCGCTGGCGAGCGACCTCCTCAAGCGGATGGCCGAGAACCAGGCCGACTTCACCCTCACGTTCCGGGCCCTGTGCGACGCGGCCGAGCGGCCGGACGACGATACCTCGGTCCGCGACCTGTTCGTCGACCCGACGGCCTATGACGGCTGGGGCTCGCGCTGGCGGGACCGGCTGGTCCTGGAGGGCCGCGATGCCGCCGCGACGGCCGCGGCGATGCGGCGTGTCAATCCGGCCTTCATCCCGCGCAACCATCGCGTCGAGGCGATGATCGAGGCGGCGGTGGAGCGGAACGACTTCGCCCCCTTCGAGGAACTCCTGGCGGTGCTGTCCTGTCCCTACGACGCGCAGCCCTCCTACGCCCGCTATGCCGAGGCGCCCGAGGGCGGCGGGGTGGGCTACCGGACGTTCTGCGGCACCTGAGTCGGCATCGACCGTGCTGGCGCGCAGCCTTACAAATGCGGCCACGCATAGATTTCGTGCACGCCGCCGCCCTGCCGGAACCAGTGAACCCGGGTTGCGGGGTTGAAGCCATGATCCTGGTAGGAAGCGGCGATCATCGAAACGATCGACTGCGCCTCGCTTCGATCGTGAATATCGTAGGCCAGAAGCAGGGGCGGGTACCCGTCGGGTCGAGCCAGATCGCGAATAAAGATGGAATAGGACGTCATATCCATCACCTCTGCGACACAAATCTTTATTCATACACATGCCTGGAACGCGATGGACGTTCATTTTGCGCTTATATTAGTATTAACGAATTTTAACACAAATTCCGACATTTGATTCACCCGAGCTTTGCCCGATCGGACGATGGCCGGTTCGAACACGGCGCCCCTGTTGCGGAACCGGACCGACCGTTGAGCCGGTGGCTGGCGCCCGCGAAGGCGAGACATCGCCGGTTGCCCTGGCGTGGGCTTCGGCTCCAGGCGTCCGGCGGCCCGACCGGAACGGAGGGGGGATCAGGTTGTGAGCGGCCGCCGATCGATCGCGACCGGCGCCACGCCCACCAGTTCGATATGGCCGCGCAGGAGATCGGCCGCCGCGTCGTTCCTCCCGGCCTCGCACAGGGCGAGGATCTGCATGTGCTCCTGTTCCGCGTGGTCGACGATCCCGGATGCCGTCAGCCCTGCAGCAGGCTGGAAACGATGCCCAGCGAGCGCGGGCGCTCCGCGTACCGCAGCAGGTCGAGGTGGAAGCGCTGGTTCAACTCGCCCCATCACAGGATCTCGCGGGCTTTCAGAGGGGCGCCTTCCACTTCCGAGAGGCTGCGAAGTCATTGGAAATCTCGTTCCGTGAAGTGCCGCGCGGAGCCTATCAGCAACTCCGGCTCAAGCCCGACACGAAGAAGATGTCCTTGACCTCGTCCACGGAGAGGCCCGAGACCGCCGCCCCGTGATCGGGCACGATCAGCGCTCTAGCGGTGGTGCGAGGTCGCCCAGGGGGCCAGAGCGAGCGTCTGCCCCAGATAGCCGATGAGCGCCGTCACCCGGGCCGGGCGCGGATCGCCGGGTGGCGTCACCAGGTGGAGCGCAATCGGCGGCGGTGACCAGCCCGGCAGGACCCGCTCCAGGCGCCCCGCCTCGAGGTCGTCCCAGATCATGAAGTCGGGCTGCAGGGCGAGGCCAAGGCCGGCCCGAAGCGCGGGCGCCAGCGCCTCGGCGTTGTTCGCCCGCAACGGGCCGCCGGGCACGACGACGGCTTCCAACCCGGCGTCGTTCACGAACTGCCAGCGATCGGGCGTCGGCAGGTAGGCATAGCCCAGGCAGGCGTGATGGGCGAGGTCGTCCGGATTCGCGGGCCGGCCGTGCCGATCGAGATAGGCGGGCGTGGCCACCAGCGAGCGGCGGATCGCGCAGAGGCGGCGGGCGCGTAACGAAGAATCCGGCAGCGCCGCGATCCGTAGCCCGATGTCGAACCCGCCGCCCACCAGGTCGATGACCGCGTCGGACAGGTGAAGGTCCACCGACACGGCCGGATACCGCGCGAGGAAGTCCGGCAGGAGCGGCGCCACGTGCATCACCCCGAAGGTCATCGGGGCGGCGAGGCGGACGAGCCCACGCGGCTCCGTGGAGCCGGCAATGGCCAGCGCCTCGGCTGCCTCGCCCTCCGCCAGGATGCGCGCGGCGTTCGCCCTGGCGGCCTGCCCCGCCTCCGTGAGGGCGAGCTTGCGCGACGTGCGGTTGAACAGGCGCGCGCCGATCCGGGCCTCCAACCGGCCCACCGCCTTCGAGACAGTCCCCTTCGAGAGCCCGAGATCGGACGCGGCCCCGCCGAAGGAGCCGGTTTCCACCACCTTGGCGAAGACCGCCCAGGCCTCGAAATCGGGCAGCCGCATGGGTCAATTCCGGAAACGATAGGTTTCCATCGTTTCTATTTTCGAGAGCCATGGCAAGGGGCACATTCGGGTCATCGCAAACGCGCCGCGCCCCGCGCGGCGGATCACGGGAGACACAGCCATGGTGCAGACCGGCCTCCACCACGTCACGGCCTTCTCCGGCCCGGCCCTGCGCAACCTCGACTTCCACACCCGCGTGCTCGGCCTGCGGCTTGTGAAGAAGACCGTCAACTTCGACGATCCGGGCACCTACCACCTGTATTACGGCGACGAGGCCGGGCAGCCCGGCACGATCCTGACCTTCTTCCCCGTGGAGCACGCGGCTCCGGGTCGCGTCGGGATCGGCGAGACCCAGGAGACCGCCTTCCGGGTGCCGCGCGCCTCCATCGGCTGGTGGGCCCACCGTCTGATCGAGAAGGGGGTCGCCCACGAGCCGCTGGTCCAGGTGTTCGGCGCGCCGACCCTGCGCTTCCGCGACCCGGACGGCATGATGCTGGCTCTCGTCGGCGTCGACGCCGACGAGTCCGGCTGGCCATCGGCCGAGGTGCCGGCGGAACACGCCATCCGGGGCCTGCACGGCGTGACGCTCCTGCTGGACAAGGCCGAGCCCACGGCCGCGATCCTCACGGAGGTTCTGGGCCTGCGCGAAATCGGCCGCGAGGGCAGCCTGATCCGCTTCGCCGGCAGCGCGGATGTCGGCAGCTTCGTGACGATCCGGGCGGTAGGCGGGTTCCTCCGCGGCCGACAGGGCGCAGGCTCTGTCCACCACATCGCATTCCGGGCGGCGGATGACGCCGCACAGGCCGCCATGGCCGATCGGCTCGCCGGATTCGGCCTCCACGTCACAGAGCAGCGCGACCGCCAGTATTTCCGGTCGGTCTACTTCCGCGAGCCCGGCGGGGTGCTGTTCGAGATCGCCACGGACGCGCCCGGCTTCGCGGTCGACGAGCCCGTGGAGGCGCTCGGCCGTGCCCTGAAACTGCCGGCCGGCCTCGAGCCGCACCGGGCCGAGATCGAGGCCGTGCTGCCCAAGGTCGCCTGAACCAAGCCTCCGCCCCGGACGAGGGGCGGAGGTTCGATGCGCACCATCAGCGAGGTTGCCATGACCCAAGAATCCCGCACCGAAGAACCCCGCACCCAAGAATCCCGGTCGCAAGAGTCCCTCGGCTTCATCCACCGCTTCGAGCCAGGCACGGGCGCCGCGCGGCCGCTGCTGCTCCTGCACGGGACTGGCGGCAACGAGCTCGATCTCCTGCCCCTGGGCCGGATCGTGGCTCCGGGCGCCGCCCTGTTGTCGCCCCGTGGTCCGGTGAGCGAGAACGGCATGCCGCGCTTCTTCCGGCGCCTCGCCGAAGGGGTTTTCGACGAAGCGGACCTGCGCCGTCGCACCGGGGACCTCGCCGCCTTCGTGGCGGCGGCACGCGGCCGCTACGGCCTCGGCGCCCCCCTGGCGCTCGGCTTCTCGAACGGTGCCAACATCGCCGCATCGCTGCTGATGCTGTGGCCGGAGGTGCTGGCGGGTGCCGTGCTGATCCGCCCGATGGTGCCGCTGTCCGAACCGCCCATGGCCGATTTGGCGGGCCGTCCGGTCCTGATCCTCTCCGGGGCGATGGATCCGATCGTGCCGGCCGAGAACGCGCGCCGCCTCGCCGCCCAGCTCACCGCATCCGGCGCCGCGGTGGCGCATCGGATCCTCCCGGTCGGCCACGGTCTGTCGCAAGGCGACCTGAGCCTCGCGGCGGACTGGGTCCGCGGCCTCGCCCTCCCCAACGCGGCCTGACTTTCGCAAGCCTCACACGACGGTACGGAACACCCCCATGACATCCTTTCTCTCCCCCGCCCCGACCGCCACCGGCGCACTGCCGGCCGCCCTGCTGCCTGTGACGGGCCGGGTTTTGATGAGTGCGATCTTCCTGGTGAGCGGCCTCGGCAAGTTCGCCGCCCCCGCCGCGACCCTCGCCACCATCCGGGCCGCCGGCCTGCCCCTCGCGGAGCTGTCCTTCGCGGCGGCGACGCTGGTGGAGATCTTCGGCGGCCTGCTGCTCATCGCCGGCTACCGCGCCCGGGTCGTCGCGCTGGTCCTGGCCGCCTTCGCAGTCGCGACCGCGCTGACCTTTCACGCGGCCGTCGCGGACCAGAACCAGATGTTCCACTTCCTGAAGAACCTGGCGATGGCCGGCGGCCTGCTCCAGGTCGCCGCGTTCGGCGCCGGGCCCTTCAGCCTCGACGCGCGGAAGGGCCGGATCTGACCGGACCAAACCTAAACTTCTGATCGACACGAGACGACCATGCCTACCTTCACGATGCAGGACGGCATGCAGATCCACTTCAAGGACTGTGGAACCGGGCAGCCGGTCGTGTTCAGGCACGGCTGGCCGCTCAACGGAGACGCCTGGGAGGACCAGATGCTGTTCCTGGGGCAGCACGGCGACCGGGTCATCGCCCATGACCGGCGCGGGTACGGCCGCTCCGGCCAGCCTCGCACCGGCAACGACATGGATACCTACGCGGACGATCTCGCCGGCCTGATCACCCCGGCGCCGCGGTCAGCCAGGGCATGCGCGACACGTTCTGGCTGCAGGGCCTGATGGCCGGCCTGAGGAGCGCGCTGGCCTGCATCGCGGCGGACGTGTCCGGGGATCTGAAGCGCATCGACGAGCCCACCCTGATCGTGCACGGCGACGACGACCAGATCGTGCAGATCGACGCCTCGGCGCGCGCCGCCGCCAAGCTGGTGCCGAACGCCGCGCTCAAGGAATATGCCGGCGCCCCTCCCACGGCCTCGCCACCACCAACAAGGACCGGCTCTACGCCGACCTGCTCGTCGTCCTCGTCGAGCTGAGCGGGGCGCTTTCCCGCGCCGCGAGGGATCCGTAAAGGCTGGTGTCGCCCCGTTCCGGGGCCTGCCAGACACGGGACCAGCCATGCCGAAGACCGGCGAACAGCTCGCCCTCGGGATCATCGGGGCGGGGATCATGGGCGAACGCCTGATCGACGCGATCCACGGCGAATCCAACTCCCCGGTCCGGATCGCCGCGCTCTGGGATCCGGCGTCCGCGGCGCTGGCCCGGGTGGGTGCCGCGTTCCCGGCAGTGCCGCAGGTCCCCGACGCCGATGCCGTCGTGGCGGCGAGCGCCTGCGTGTACGTCGCCTCGCCACCGGCCTCGCATCTCGGCTACGCCCGCGCCGCCCTCGCGGCCGGCCGGAGCACCTTCTGCGAGAAGCCGCTCGCCATCGACCTCGCAGAGGCACGTGCCTTCGTGGCCGCCGCCGGCGGCGCCGGCGCGGTGAACTTCCCGTTCGCCTCGTCGCCGGGCGTGGCGGCGATCGAGCGCTGGATCGCCGCGGGCGGTGTCGGGGTGCCCCGGCGCCTATCCATCGCGGTGGCCTTCGCGCGCTGGCCGCGCCCTTGGCAGGCCGACGCTGCGGCTTGGCTCGACGCCCGGGCCGAGGGCGGCTTCACCCGCGAGGTGGTCTCGCACTTCCTGTTCCTCGCGCGCCGCCTGCTCGGCCCGCTGAGCGGGCTTCACGGCAGCGTCCAGTTCCCCGAGGCTGGCCGGTCCGAGCGGGCGATCGACGTGACGCTTACGGCGGGCGGGATCCCCGTGACCCTGACGGGCCGGGTCGGCGGCGTCGCCGAGGACGATCACAACACCTGGACGCTCGAGGGCGACGCGGGCGCAGTCCGGCTGCGCGACTGGGCCATCGCCGAGCGCCGTGGCCCGGACGGGCGCTTCGAGCCCGCCCCCGACGCGATGCCCAACGCGCGGCTGCGTCCGATCGCCCTCCGGCGTCAGCTCGAGGGCGTCGTCCGGATGGCGCGGGGTGAGCCCCACCACCTCGCCACCTTCGCCGAGGCGCTCGACGTGCAGGAGGCGGTCGAGGGCATCCTGGCGCTCTGAGGAGTGGGCCGTCCCTCAGACCTCCAGAAGGTCGGTCAGGAACGGGATCAGTGGCGCGTCCGCCGGCGGCATGGCGAGATCGCGCAATGCCTTCGGCCGGACCCATTTCAGCGCCTGCCCCTCCATCGGGCGCGGTGTGCCCGACCAGCGGCGGCAGACGTAGAGCGGCATCAGCAGGTGGAAGTCCGGATAGGCGTGGCTGGCGAAGGTCAGCGGCGCCAGGCAGGGCTCCTCGACCCGGATGCCGAGTTCCTCCGACAGCTCCCGGATCAGGGTCTGCTCCGGGCGCTCGCCCGGCTCGACCTTGCCGCCCGGGAACTCCCACAGCCCGGCGAGCTGCTTGCCCGCCGGGCGCTCGCTGACCAGCACCCGGCCGTCGACGTCGACGAGGGCAACAGCCACCACCAGGAGAAGACGCAAGGTCTCGCTCATTGCGCCACCGCGAAGGCGGCCGAGACCTCTGAGGACATCTGGATCGTGCCGGCCTCGATCGGGACGCGCCGTCCCTTGGTCGCCATCGGCGCCGCGCGGGCCAGATCCGCCATCGGGCGATAGGGCGTGCCGACCGTGGTGCTCAACGTGCAGATCGGACCAAGCTTGGCGCCGAGCGCACCGGCGAGCGCCTCAGCCCGGGCCCGGGCATCGCGCGCCGCCGCCACTTGGAGGGCCGATTCGACCGCGTCGGGGTCACGCAGGCCGAAGCTGACGCCGTCGATCCGGTTCGCCCCCGAATCGAGGGCTTGGCGCAGCAAGTCGCCGAGGCGGCCCATGTCGGCGAGCCGGACAGTGACGAGGTTGCCGGCGCGGTAGCCGTCGGGCTCCTCGGTGACCGCTCCGCCCGGCCGTGCCACGGATCGTGTGGCAGCCTGGAGCGTGACCGCGGCCGTGCCGATATCGGTGGGCTGCACGCCGAGCGCCTGGGCCTGCGCCGAAACGCCGGCCACCGCCTTGGAGGCCGCGTCGAGGGCTACAGGCGGAGTCGCACCCCGCGCCTCGATACCGACTGTCACTTCGGCGAAATCGGGAGCCCGCGCCTCCGCGGCCCGCCCGACGACGCTGATGTGCCGCTTGCAGTCCGCATCGTCGGCGCGCGCGGGGACCGCCAGCACCGACAGGAGGAGGGTGCCAATTACGGCCGCCCTCACGAGCGGTAATCCCCATTGATCTCGATGTAGGCCTTGGTCAGGTCGCAGGTCCAGACGCGGGCCTTGCCCTCGCCCAGACCGAGATCGACCCGGATCCCGATCTCCGGCGCGCGCATCACGGCGCTCGCAGCCGCCTCGCTGTAATCCGGGTCCCGGGCGCCCTGGACGGCTACGCGCACGTCGCCGAACCAGATCGCGAGCCGGTCCCGATCGGCGGGCTCGCCCGCCTTGCCCACCGCCATCACGACCCGGCCCCAATTCGCGTCCTCGCCGGCCACCGCGGTCTTCACCAGCGGCGAGTTGGCGATCGACATGGCGATGCGGTGGGCTGAGGCGTCGCTCTCGGCCCCGGTGACCGTCACGGTCACGAACTTGCGCGCGCCCTCGCCATCCTTGGCGACGAGCTGGGCCAGCTCGATCAGCAGGCTCTCCAGCGCTGCCTTGAATCCGGCGAGTCGCGGGTCGGCGGGGTCGGACACCGCGGCGTTGCCGGCCTTGGCGGTGGCGAACAGCATCAGCGTGTCGGAGGTGGAGGTGTCACCGTCCACCGTCACGCAGTTGAAGCTGATCCTGGTGCCCGCGCCGAGCAGGGCCTGGAGCGCAGCTTGCGGCAGGGCGGCGTCGGTGAATACGAAGGCCAGCATCGTCGCCATGTCGGGCGCGATCATGCCGGCGCCCTTGGCGATGCCGTTGATGGTGACGCGCACGCCGTCGATCTCGGCCGTGCGGGTCGCGAGCTTCGGGAAGGTGTCGGTGGTCATGATGGCGCGCGCCGCCTCGGCCCAGGCTGCCGGACCGTCCGTGGCCCGGGCTGCGCAATCCGCCAGCACGCCCTCGAACCGCTCCGCCGGAAGCGGCTCGCCGATCACCCCGGTCGAGGCGACGTAGACCTCGCGCTCGCCGCAGCCCGCCGCCTGCGCGGCGATCTCGACGGTGCGCGCCACCGCTTCCCGTCCGAGCCGGCCCGTGAAGGCATTGGCGTTGCCGGAATTGACCACCAAGGCCCGCGCCGCACCGTGAGCCAGGGCCTCCCGGCACCAGTCCACCGGCGCCGACGGGCATTTCGAGCGGGTGAACACGCCGGCCGCGCAAGTCCCGGGGGCGAGGTCGACATAGAGCACGTCGGTCCGGCCGCTGTAGCGGATGCCGGCCTGGGCTGTGGCGATCCGCACGCCCGGAATCGGCGGCAGGTCCGGCATCGCGGTGGGCGCCAGCGGGGAGACGGGAGGGGCTTTCGCGGACGACATCGGCTCGTGCTCCGGCAGCGCGCGGGGCTTCCCGCGACGGCCCGGTGTTGCCCGCGCGACCCCGGCGCCGTCAACCGCGTGCCCAGCCTGTGGTCAGGTTTTGAGCTGCATCCGCTTTGGGCAGCGGCGGCGCCGAATGCGGCGCCTTCACGGCGCCGGGCTTGCGCCGGGATTGCTTCCCGGCATAGCATGCTGCATCGCAAAGCCAGCGCGGGGTTGAGTGCGGAATGCCCACAACCGACGTCGACTCTGCCTCCAGTGCGCTTCCGCAGGGCGGATGCTATCGGATCCAGGTCCTCGTGGTCGGTCGCCACAAGCGCTGGCGCGACGAGATCTCGACCCAGGTCCGGCTGCTGGGCTATCAGGTGACAGCCTGCGACCGGGGCGTCGACGCCATGACGGTGCTGGCCCTCGGGCTGCCCGTGGACGTGCTGGTGGTTGATGCCGCGCTGCAGGGCGGCCTCTGCTGCGCCCAGCTCGCCGTCGAGGCGCGGACCCTGCGGCCGGGCTTGCGAATCGTCCTGTCGAGCGACCCGTTCGACCCGCCGGAGCGCGAGGCCTCGACCCTGGTCCCGGATGCTTTGTTCATCCAGCGCGACCAGTTCCAGAACGGGATGGTCGCCGCGATGATGCGCGAGGCACTGGCGAATCGCGCTGCGTGACGCCCCGGCCGCCGCTCCTGCGGCCGTTGCGGCGAGAGCGGCATTCCGCACTCACGGTGTCCTGAAGGCGCCGGACAATACGGCCCGATCCCGCCGCAGACACCCTGGAGTTGTCGTGTCGGGCCGGCGCATTCAGGCGTCTCGAGATAGGTTTGCTGCGTCCTTACCGCTGGCAAGTGAGCAATTTCCGTTTATCCAAAATCTCTCGGAAGCGACCTCTGCAAACATAACTTGTAAGTTTTCGCATAAAAAAGAATGGCCACGTTTTACTTGAGGTTTATTGGCAAATTGCGACACGACACCGTCATGCGATGATCTTTTATGGGCGTCGCGCCTCCTGTTGGCGCCCCGTTAGGAAAGTCGGATTCCAGTGACGTTGGGAATACGCCACCGACTTTATGTCGGATTCGCTATGCTTGTCCTGATTGCCGGCAGCATAGGCGCGTTTTCGCTCTATCAGCAGGGCTTCATCAATGCACAATACGAGGCGCGCGGCACGTTCGAAACGGGAGCGCGCTCGATCCTCAAGATCAACGGCCTCGCCGAGCGCCTCGCCGCCGCGTCCGAGCATTACCGCCTCGCTCCGAGCCCTGAGCAGATCGCCGCGACGGAGCAGACGCGGCGTTCTATCGAGGAGACGTGCGACACGCATTTCTCGCGCGCTCTGAACGCAGATCGGCGCCGGCTCTATGGACAAATGCGCGACGAAGCCCGGGCCATGAAGCCGGAGCTGGAACGCCTCGCCGCGGCCGGGATGAGGCTGAGCGGCGCCAAGACGAGCATGTTCAATTCCGGAAACCGACTCGCCAGCGCGACGGATACCCTGATTGCGGAGGTGCGCGGCCGCGCGAACGACGCGTTGCTCAGTCGGGCTCTGAACCTCGAGAACGCCGTGCTGCGGGCCCGGCTCTCCGCCGCGCGCTTCACGATCCGTTTCAGTCCGGAGGACCGGATCGCGGTCGCGACCGATATCGCGACGGTCAAGGACCGCCTGGACGCGTTCAGGATCGACGAGGGCGGAGCGGCCTTCACGCGGCAGATCGAGGCCGCCGCCGAAGAGCTTGCTGCCTATGCGGCCCGGATCCATGACTTCGACGGCGCGATGGCGGCGGCGAGCACGGCGTTCGAGACCGGCATCAAGCCGCATGCGGACGCGATCGAGCGGGCTGGCGAAACAGCGCGGGACAAGGTTCTGTCCGACGTGACGGCGATCTCTATGGCGACGGCGGCCCTGGTGGCCAGCGCCCAGCGCATCCAGATCGGCCTGGTCGGCCTGGCCCTGTCGGTCGGCGCCGTTCTGGCGTTCCTGATCGCCCGCAGCATCGTCCGGCCGATCGCCGGCACGACCCACGCGATGAAGCGCCTGGCGGAGGGCGACACGAACGTCGTGGTGCCGGCGCCGAAGGCCCGCGACGAGATGGGCGCGATGGCCAAGGCGGTGGACGTGTTCCGGCAGAACGCCATCGCCCGCGCCGATCTGGAGGCCGCGCAGGCCGCCGAGCACGCTGCCCGCGAGCGTCGGGCCGACCGGGTCGACCGGCTGGTCCGGGCGTTCCAGCAGACCGTGGCCGCGTCGCTGGAGGTCGTCACCGCGGCCGCCACCGAGCTCGACGCGACCGCGCGCTCGATGACCCGGGTCGCCGACGACACCAACAGCCAGGCGGTGGCCTCCAGCGCGGCCGCCGAGCAGACCTCGGCCAACGTCCAGACCGTGGCGTCGGCCGCCGAGGAGATGGTGTCCTCGCTGCAGGAGATCGAGCGGCAGGTGATCCGCTCCAACGAGGTCGCCAGCCATGCCGCCCACGAGGCGCAGACGAGCAGCGCCGCGATGGCGAGCCTGCGCATGGCCGCCGAGCAGATCGGCGCGGCGGTGACGACGATCTCGGGCATCGCCGGCCAGACCAACCTGCTGGCGCTCAACGCGACCATCGAGGCGGCGCGCGCCGGCGAGGCGGGCCGGGGGTTCGCCGTTGTGGCGGCTGAGGTCAAGGAGCTGGCGGGTCAGACCGCCAAGGCCACCGAGGAGATCGGCGGCCAGATCGCCGCGATCCAGGCGGCGACCGGCCAGGCGGCCGACGCGATCGAGCAGATCGGGCGCACGATCGGGATTGTGAACGAGATCAGCGGCTCGATCGCCTCGACGGTGGTGGAGCAGACGGCGGCCACGAGCGAGATCTCGCGCAACGCCGGCCAGGCCGCGCGCGGGACCCAGGACGTGTCGGCCAACGTGGCCCGCGTGCTGGCCGCCTCGGGGGAAACCGGCAGCGCCGCCGCGCAGGTGCTGAACGCCGCGGCCGCGCTCGCGACGCAATCCCTGACGGTCAAGCAGGAGGTCGACGGATTCCTGCGCGACATCCAGGCCGC
>NZ_JAUYZJ010000033.1 GCF_030700285.1 Methylobacterium sp. NEAU K
CGAGAGCAAGCACAAGCTGGCTTTGTGCCTGGGCAAGAACATCGGCGGCGAGCCGATCATCGCCGACCTCGCCCGCATGCCGCACCTGCTGGTCGCCGGCACCACCGGCTCGGGCAAGTCGGTGGCGATCAACACCATGATCCTCAGCCTGCTCTACCGGCTCAAGCCCGAGGAGTGCCGGCTGATCATGGTCGACCCGAAGATGCTGGAACTGTCGGTCTACGACGGCATCCCGCACCTGCTCTCCCCCGTGGTCATCGACCCCAAGAAGGCGGTGATCGCCCTCAAATGGGCCGTGCGCGAGATGGAGGAGCGCTACAAGAAGATGTCCAAGATCGCCGTCCGGAACATCGACGGCTACAATGCCCGGATGAAGGAGGCGCGCGAGCGCGGCGAGGTCATCACCCGCACGGTCCAGACCGGGTTCAACCGCGAGACCGGCGAGGCGGTGTTCGAGCAGGAGGCGATGGACCTGTCGGCACTGCCCTACATCGTGATCGTGGTCGACGAGATGGCCGACCTGATGATGGTGGCGGGCAAGGACATCGAGGGGGCGATCCAGCGGCTGGCCCAGATGGCGCGGGCGGCGGGGATCCACCTGATCATGGCCACCCAGCGCCCGTCGGTGGACGTGATCACCGGCACCATCAAGGCGAACTTCCCGACCCGGATCTCCTTCCAGGTGACCAGCAAGATCGACAGCCGCACGATCCTCGGCGAGATGGGCGCCGAGCAGCTGCTCGGCCAGGGCGACATGCTGTTCATGGCCGGCGGCGGGCGCACCACGCGCGTGCACGGGCCGTTCTGCTCGGACAGCGAGGTCGAGAGCGTGGTCGCCCACCTCAAGCGCCAGGGCCGACCCAGCTACCTCGACGCCGTCACCGCCGACGACGAGGAGGGTGCGCCCGAGAAGGGCACCAAGGGCAAGGGCGGCGCGACCGAGCTGGAACTCGACGGCGCGGTGTTCGACCAGGGCTCCTTCGGCGAAGCCGGCGGCGATCTCTACGAGCAGGCGGTGCAGGTGGTGCTGCGCGACCAGAAGGCCTCGACCAGCTACATCCAGCGGCGCCTCCAGATCGGCTACAACCGCGCCGCCTCGATCATGGAGCGGATGGAGGTCGAAGGCATCGTCGGTCCGGCCAACCACGCCGGCAAGCGCGAGATCCTGGTCGAGGATGCGGTGGGCTGAAGGCTCGGCCCCATAGCCCCTCACGACCGGGGCTCGCACGCCGTGGGAAGCGCGCGTGTCCAGGCGCTGCGCACAGCCACCGACACTGTGTGAATTCGCCGGCGTGCCGCGTCCCGCGTCACACCGGCGGCCGGAGCGGCCATAAACATCGTCCGCCTGCGCGGAACACGACCGGGAGGGAAGGTCGCAGATCGTGCCGCCGCCTGAACCCCGCTGCACGGTGCGCGTGCCTCGGGTCGGGTCGATGCCGAGAGGTGGACGTCCCTTACTGGATACGGGCGCCGGCGGGCCTCCGGAGGCGATCCGACGCGCCTCACGCCGCCGAGAATCGGAACGTCGTGGTCGCCTGGAAGATCGTCCCCGGCCGCAGCACCGCGGACGGGAAGTCCGGTCGGTTCGGGGCGTCCGGGAAGCCCTGCGTCTCGAAGCAGACCCCGTCGCCGGAGCGGTAGATCCGGCCGGACGGACCGATCAGCGCACCGTCCAGGGTGTTGCCGGAGTAGAGTTGCAGCGCTGGTTGCGTCGTCGACACGTCGAGCCGCCGGCCGCTGCCCGGATCGATGCAGGTCGCGACCGGCCGCAGCGTCCCGGCGGTCCCGCGCAGCACGAAGCTGTGGTCGTAGCCCTTGGCGATCGCCAGTTGCGGGTCGCCGACCCGGATGCGCGCGCCCAGCGGGTGCGGCGTGCGGAAATCGAACGGGGTGCCGGCGACCGGCCGGATCTCCCCAGTGGGGATCTGGGTCGCGTCGGTGGGTGTGTACGCGTCGGCTTCGAGCCGGACAACGTGGTCGAGGACGCTGCCCGCCCCTTCACCCGCGAGATTGAAGTAGCTGTGGTTGGTGAGGTTCAGGACCGTCGGCCGGTTGGTGGTGGCCGCGTAGTCGATGCGCAGCAGCCCGTCCGCGGGCAGGCTGTAGACCACCTGGACGTCGAGGTTGCCGGGAAACCCCTCCTCGCCGTCCGGAGAGCGGCGGCTCAGGGCGAGGCGCGTGGCGTCGGATCGCTCCACCCGCCACAGGCGCCGGCCGAAGTTCCGGGGACCGCCATGCAGGGTGTTGGGACCCTCGTTCACCGGAAGCCGATAGGTCTGCCCGTCGAGGCTGAAGCGGCCGCCCGCGATGCGGTTGGCGAAGCGCCCGATCACGGCGCCGAAGCTCGGGCTCACGGTCTCGTAGCCCGCGAGGGTGTCGAGGCCCAGGACGACGTTGGCGCGGCGGCCGGCGCGGTCGGGCACCTCGATCGCCGTGACCACCGCGCCGAAATCGATGACGTGGACGCGCAAGCCGCCCCGGTCCAGAACGTGCCGCGTGACCGCCTGTCCGTCCGCGGTGCGCCCGAAGATGTCGCCCGGCATGGCCGCCCCTCCCCGCCCGTCGGCAAAGTCCCGGTTTGACGAGGTCTTGAACCCTCTGCGGGTGCAGGACGAAGCCTCGCGAACCTCGGGGTTCCGCGCCCTGAACCTCGTCAAAGGGCCTGGGGCCCCTTGGAAAACCCCGTTCGCGCCCGCGGGCCGATCAGGATCCTTGCATGCCGCGCCCTAGCGCTTCCAGACGCCGAGGCGCTCGCTGCGGGCGTGGTCCTCGGCGGCGACGAGCTCGGGGCTCGCCTCCGGGGAGGCCCGGCCGCCGCCGTTGAACAGCACGACCTCGGAGAGGTCGCGTCCGTCCACCACGCAGTTCATGCTCTCGCTGCCCGGTGCCGGCTGGCAGGTCACCGGCCGGCTTCCGATGTAGCGGGCCAATTCCCCAGCCTGGCCGCCCCGCACCCACTCGACACCGAACAGATGCACCACCTTGCCGCCGATCTTGAGGGTCGCGGTGTCGACCACCTGGACCTGTCCGGTCACGGAATTCGGCGCCGGCGGCGTGTCGGTCTCCGGATCGCCGCCGGTCTCGGGCGGGGGCGTGACCGTGTCGGGGGCCACGGACGGAGCCGCAGGCGCGGTTGACGGAGGCGCGGTCGCCCGGGACGGCGCGGGCTTGGTGGTCGCAGGCCGCGAGGGCTCGGGCTCGCGGCCGGCCAGAACGAGCCCCGCCGCGATCACCGCCACCAGGGCGGCGGCGCTGGCGCCCGTAAGCCAGCGCCGGTGCCGCTGGCCGCTCTCGTCCACGCTCCCGGCGCCGAAGCCCAGCCGGTCGCGCAGGCCGTGCAGGCCGCCGCGCACTGAACCGCCGAGCCGGCCGGGCCCGGCATTCCAGGCCGCCGCGGGATCCCGGCCCTGCTCCGACGTTTCCATACCGCCGGAGGGGCGCGCGAACCGGTCGCGCAGGCCCGTCCGCAGGGTGGCGAACCGGCCGGCGGCGGTCTGCGCCAGCGCCCGTCCCTGTACGGAGGAACGCTCGGCGAGCGAGCGGGCGCGCTCGGACTGGGTCTCGACGAAGCGCGCGGTCGCGGCCTTCATCTCGTAGGCGCCCGTCAGGAGGGCGGAATCCTTCGCCTCCTCGGGTGGGGCCGCGGGTTCCTGCTCCTGCGGCAGGAACAGCGCCGGGTGGCGCGCCTGCAACTCCGCCACGAAATCGGCGAGCGTCATGGGCTCGGACGTACCCGGGCGCGTGCGCGGGACACCGTTCCGGTCGAGCACGCGGCAGCCGGCCTCTCCGGGCACGAGGGCCGCCTCGGCCAGGAGTTCGAGGGTCCGCACTGCGACCGGGCGCGGCCGGGCGCGGGCGATCTCGGAGCGGATCGCCTCGCGGAGGCCGGCGCGTTCCGGATCGTCGAGCGCCGGACGCACCGGTCCCGACTCCTGTTCCGCCGCCACCGTTGAAGACGTCATAAACCCGATCCCGGCATCGCCGCGCGCCGCACCGAGACCGCTTTACGCCTTGCCGGGCGAGGGAGCCAGGGTGGCGGCCTGGACGTTCCGGCGCAGGACCCGCCCGGTTTCGCCGACGATGACCGGCCGCGCGCCCGAGAAGCTCACCTCCAGGATCAGCTCGGCCGCCCCGGTGGAAACCGTGCCGCGGTCCGGGCTCGCCGTGCGGAAGTCCACGATCGTGTGGATCGTGCAGGTCTCGGAATCGCACGCGGTGCGGATCGCCCGCGGCTCGTAGCGCCGCTCGGGCCAGCGCTGGACGAAGCTGCGCTTCTCGGCCAGCAGGCCGGCCTGGGTGACCGGGCGTCCGTAGAACCGCACCCGTGTCCCGTAGAAGCGCGGCGTGGCACCGACCATCGTATCCCCCGAACCAGAGACGGTGGCGAGGTAGCTCGCCGCGAGGGCCCGGGCTGCGGCGGCCCGCTCGGCGGACGGAGTCGCCACTGGCATCGGGCCGACGGCGGCCGGCGTCTCGGCGAGCCGGTGGGGATGGGAGCCGCGGCGCCGCAGGGTCTCGCGGACGGGCGGACGCTCCAGGGCGGCGGCCCGCTTCGGGCCCGCGGCTCGGGTCGAGGCGGCCTTCGGCAGGGCGTCGTCCGCGGGTTCGGTTCCGGCCGCCTGCCGGGCCGGCCCCGTCTGCTGCTTGGCGGGATCCGTGATCTGCCCCTGTGCCTGCCCCTGGGCCGCTGCTTTCATGGACTCCTTGGCCGGCGCGGCGACCGCGGGGCGGGGCGGCGGATCGACCCAGGAGGTCTGGGCCGAGGCGCCGCCGGCCAGCGCGATCGGCAGCAGCAGGCCGAGAGCGAGGGCATGGGGTCGGTTAGGAGTTGAGGCGGGCATCGGTGCCTTCCGTCGCGGCCGGGGGCGGACGTCTTGAGAACGCGCCCGCATGCCGAAGGGGTTCCAAAGGTTCGGGCGTGCGAGCGACTCTGCCGATCTCCACGACCGGCACCAGCCCGGGATTCCGTGGATGACGGGGTTGCGTTCGTTCGTTTTGCTCCCAAGTCGTGGACAATCTTGGCCTTGACCCGTTTCGGGCTCACGGCTGTCCCAATCCCGCGCCGCTGCGCATCGAGGTTTCCGTGGCCCCATCCGAGACCAAGGCGACATCGAACCCGCAGATGTGCCGGAGTTCGCGATGAGGCCCGTCCAGCGCCGGGGACTGCTGATCTGCAACGCCAAGGCCCGGAATGGCGGCTGCGATCTCGACGAGGTTCGGGGGATCCTGCGGTCGGGCGGCATCGAGCCGGTGGAGCCGGCGCCGGACGCCGATTGCCGCGAGGTGATCCGGACCCGGGCCCGCGAGGTCGACTTCGTGATCCTCGGCGGCGGCGACGGCACTCTGAACATGGCTGCGCCGGCCTTGGTCGAGTCCGGCCTGCCGCTCGCCATCCTGCCGCTGGGCACGGCCAACGACCTCGCCCGCTCCCTCGGCCTGCCCCTCGATCCCGTGGCGGCGGCCCGGTTCATCCCGACGGCCGAGGCGCGGCCGGTCGATCTCGGCTGGGTCAACGGCCACTACTACTTCAACGTGGCGAGCATCGGCTTCTCGGCCGAGCTCGCGGGCGAGCTCACCGCCGATTCGAAGAAGGCCTGGGGCGTGCTCGGCTACGGGGTCGCGGCGATCCGGGTGCTGCGCCGGGTGCGCCCCTTCACGGTGACGATCGAGCATGACGGCACGGTCGAGAAGGTGACGACGATCCAGGTCTCGGTGGGCAACGGGCGGCATTACGGCGGCGGCATGACCGTGGAGGAGACCGCCACGGTCGACGACGGCAAGCTCGATTTCTACAGCCTGGAAGTCGCCCATTGGTGGCGGCTGATCGCCCTGCTGCCGGCCCTGCGCCGGGGCACGCAGGGCCGCGCGGCCGACGTGCGCGCCTTCCAGACCCGGGAGATCAAGCTCTCGACGCGCCGGCCCCGGCCGATAAACACCGACGGCGAGCTGACCACGCACACGCCCGCTCATTTCAAGGTCTTCCCGAAGATCCTACGGGTCTTCGCCCCGGACCCCGCGGCCCGTCCCGGCCCGTTCGACCTCGCCGCCCTCGGCAGCCGCCTCTTCCCGACCAGCGAGACGCCCCGCTCGTGACCGACCTGATCCAGCTCGCCAGCCAGCCGACCGTCTGGGCCGCGCTGGCCACCCTCATCGTGATGGAGGTGGTGCTCGGCGTCGACAACCTGATCTTCATCTCGATCCTGACCAACAAGCTGCCGACGGATCGGCAGGCGCGGGCGCGGCGTATCGGGATCGGGCTGGCGCTGGTGCTGCGGCTCGGCTTGCTGGGCACCGTCGCCTTCATCGTGCACCTGACCGAGCCGGTCTTCTCGGTGCTCGGCCAGGACTTCTCCTGGCGCGACCTGATCCTGATCGGTGGCGGCCTGTTCCTGCTGTGGAAGGCCACCAAGGAGATCCACCACAGCGTCGATCCCGAACCCGAAACCGAGGAGTCCGGTGGCACCCTCGGCTTCGGCGCCGCGATCGGCCAAATCCTGCTCCTCGACCTGGTGTTCTCCATCGATTCGATCATCACCGCGGTGGGCATGACCGAGCATGTGCCGGTGATGATGGTGGCCGTGGTGGTCGCCGTGATCGTGATGCTGGTGGCCGCCGAGCCGCTCTCGGCCTTCATCGCCCGGAACCCCACCGTTGTGATGCTGGCGCTGGGCTTCCTGATCATGATCGGCATGACGCTGATCGCGGACGGGTTCGGGGCGCATGTGCCAAAGGGCTACATCTACACCGCCATGGCGTTCTCAGCCGGCGTCGAGGGCCTGAACATGCTGGCCCGAAGGCGCCGGCGGGGCGCCAAGGGTCGTGGCCAAGGACAGGGTCACGGGCAAGGTCACGGGCACGACCGGGGACAGGCGCCGGCCGGGCAGGCCGGGCGGGCCTGAGCTTCGGCGGCAGCAGGCCCCCGGCTTCCGGGCCGCCCGAAGCCGCGCGGCCAACGGGCGGGCTCCGGAGCTGGCGGCACCTCGACCGAGCCGCAGCTCGTGCCGCCCGCTCGCACCGTCACACCACCAGGTTCACGATCCGTCCGGGCACGACGATCACCTTGCGGGGCGCCTTGCCGTCCAGGACCTTCTGGACGGCCTCCAGGGCGAGGGTCGCGGCTTCCACGGCCTTCGCATCGGCGTCCCGCGGCACGGTCACGTCCGCGCGCTTCTTGCCGTTGATCTGGACCGGCAGGGTGACCTCGTCCTCGACCAGGAGTCCCGCCTCGGCCTCCGGCCAGGGCGCCTGGGCGACGAAGCCGGAACGGCCCAGCACCGTCCAGCATTCTTCGGCGAGGTGCGGCATCATCGGGGCGATCAGCTGGACCAGGATGCAGGCCGCCTCCGTGGCCGCCGATGGCGAGACCGGGCCGCGCAAGCCCTCCTCGAGGGCGTTGGCCAGGGTGTAGATGTGGGCGACGCAGCGGTTGAAGCGCAGCCGCTCGATATCGTCCTGCACCGCCGCGAGCGCCCGATGGGCGGCCTTGCGCAGGGCGAGGTCCGCGGCGCCGTCGCCGCGCGCGTGGGTGGCGGCATTGACCAAGCGCCAGACCTTCTGGACGAAGCGGGCGGCCCCCTGCACCCCCTCCTCGCTCCAGATCACGTCGCGCTCGGGTGGCGAGTCGGAGAGCACGAACCAGCGCGCCGTGTCGGCGCCGTAGCTCGCGATGATGTCGTCCGGGTCGACCACGTTCTTCTTGGACTTCGACATCTTCTCGATCGGGCCGATCGCGATCGGCGCCTGAGTTTTCACGTGAAACGCGCGGCGCTCGCCCGTCTCCGTGGAGAAGCGGATCTCGGCCGGCGGCACCCAGGCGCCGGTCGCGTCCTTGTAGGTCTCGTGCACGACCATGCCCTGCGTGAACAGGCCGGCAAAGGGCTCGGAGACGCCGGCCCAGCCGGTCGCGCGCATCGCCCGCATGAAGAACCGGGCGTAGAGCAGGTGCAGGATCGCGTGCTCGATGCCGCCGATATACTGGTCCACCGCCAGCCAGCGGTCGACCACGGCCCGGTCGGTGGGGGCGTCGGTCAGCCAGGGCGCGGTGAAGCGGGCATAGTACCAGGACGAGTCGACGAACGTGTCCATCGTATCGGTCTCGCGCCGGGCCGGCTGACCGCAGCGCGGGCAAGACACGTCGCGCCAGGAATGGTCGCGCTCCAGCGGGTTGCCGGGCTGGTCGAAGGACACCGCCTCGGGCAGCTTCACCGGCAGGTCGGGGACCGGCACCGGTACCGGGCCGCAGGACTCGCAGTGGATGATCGGGATCGGGCAGCCCCAATAGCGCTGGCGCGAGACGCCCCAGTCGCGCAGGCGGAACTGGACCTTGCGCTTGGCCACACCCTCCCCTTCGAGCCGGCGCGCCACCGCCTCGAACGCCTCGCCGGTGGACATGCCGTCGAGGAACCGCGAATTGATCATCCGCCCGTCATCGACATAGGCGGTGCTGGTGATCTGGAAGGTCTCCGGGTCCTGCCCCTCGGGACAGACCACCGGGGTGTTGCCGAGCCCGTATTTGTTGGCGAAGTCGAGGTCCCGCTGGTCGTGCGCCGGGCAGCCGAACACCGCGCCGGTGCCGTATTCCATCAGCACGAAGTTCGCGACGTAGACCGGCAGTTCCCAGGCCGGGTCGAGCGGGTGGCGCACGGTGAGGCCGGTGTCGAAGCCGAGCTTCTCCGCGGTGTCGATCGCGGCCTGAGCGGTGCCGGTGCGCCGGCACTCCTCGATGAAGGCCTGGAGGCCAGGTTTGTCGGCGGCCAGCGCGGCGGCCAGGGGATGGTCGGCGGCGATCGCCAGGAACTTCGCGCCGAACAGGGTGTCGGGCCGCGTGGTGTAGACGGTCACCGACTCGGGCGAGCCGGCGACCGGCCGCGCGAGATCGAAGCGGACCTCCAGGCCCTCCGAGCGGCCGATCCAGTTCTTCTGCATCAGCCGGACCTTTTCCGGCCAGCGATCCAGGCCGTCGAGGGCGGTGAGCAGATCCTCGGCAAAGTCGGTGATCTTGAAGAACCATTGGGTCAGCTCGCGCTGCTCGACCAGGGCACCGGAGCGCCAGCCGCGCCCGTCGATCACCTGCTCGTTGGCCAGCACGGTGTGGTCGACCGGGTCCCAGTTCACCTTGGCGGTGCGGCGCGTGACGAGCCCCTTCTCCAGGAAGTCGAGGAACATGCGCTGCTGGTGCTTGTAGTAGGCGGGGTCGCAGGTCGCGATCTCCCGGCTCCAGTCGAGCGACAGGCCCATGGCCTTCAACTGGTCGCGCATGGACGCGATGTTGGCGTAGGTCCAGTCCCGCGGGTTGACCTTGCGCTCCATGGCGGCGTTCTCGGCCGGCAGCCCGAACGCGTCCCAGCCCATCGGGTGGAGCACGTTGAAGCCGCGGGCGCGCTTGTAGCGGGCGACCACGTCGCCCATCGCGTAGTTGCGGACGTGACCCATGTGGATGCGCCCCGAGGGATACGGGAACATCTCCAGCACGTAGTATTTCGGGCGCGGATCGGAATTGTCGGTCTCGAACAGCCGCTGGTCCGCCCAGGCGGCCTGCCAGCGCGGCTCGGCATCCTTGGCGTTGTAGCGCTCGACGGCGGAGGGGGCGGTGCTGGTCATGGATCCGGCTGGGTCAGAGGCTCGGCGGCTGATCGGTGAGAGCCGCGGCACGGTCGCGGCCCAGTAGCATATCTGCGCCGGAGCCGGTCAACGGAGCGCTCGATCCAGGCTTGCGCGCGGCGCGCGAGCGCATAGGTCCGCATGGAACCGGGACCCGGTTCCGACAGGACAGGCACGCGATGGACGACGCGATCACCGAGCAAGGCCCCCTCCCCTCCGACGGGATGGGCCACCCGACCGCCAAGCCCCCGGTCGGCGAGGCCGACGTCGCCGCCGGGCTCGCCGAGGTGCGGGCCGCCATCGTCCGCGCGGCCGAGGATTCGGACCGCGACCCGGCGGAGATCCACCTCGTGGCGGTCTCCAAGACCGTGCCGGCCGAAGGCATCCTCCCGGCCCTGGAGGCGGGTCAAAGGGTGTTCGGGGAGAACTACGTCCAGGAATCGGCGGCGAAGTGGCCGGCCCTGCGCGCCCGCTACCCGGATGTCGAGTTGCACCTCGTCGGGCCGCTGCAATCCAACAAGGCCCGTGAGGCCGTGTCCCTGTTCGACGTGATCCACTCCCTCGATCGCCTGTCGCTGGCGGCGGCGCTCGCCAAGGAGATCGCCCGCTCGGGCCGCGCCCCGAAGCTGCTGATCCAGGTCAATACCGGCGCGGAGCCCCAGAAGGGCGGTGTCCTGCCGGACCAGCTCGCCACCCTGCTGGCCGAGTGCCGCGACACGCACGGGCTCGCGATCCACGGCCTGATGTGCATCCCGCCGGCCGAGGACCCGCCCTCGGCCCATTTCGCCCTGCTCGCCCGGCTGGCGCGCCAGCACAACCTGCCGATCCTCTCCATGGGCATGAGCGCGGATTTTCCCGCGGCGATCCAGCTCGGCGCCACCCATGTCCGGGTCGGGACCGCCATATTCGGAGCGCGGACCCGGAAGGCGTGAGTCGGTACCGGCTTTCCTCCTCTGACGGAGGAAATGCGCCCCCTTCCTCGGATGCCTGGACCGTCCGAGGAAGGCGATGGGGGGATTTCGGGGTCACCCAATCCGCAGATAGGTCTGCGGCCCGAGGCGCCGGAGCAGTCGCAGCAGGTCCGCCCGGGCGAGGGCGACGCAGCCCTCCGTGGGGCGGTAGCCGTCCCGGGCGACGTGCATGAAGATCGCCGAGCCCCGCCCCTTCCGGATCGGGGCGCGGTTGTAGTCGAGGTCGATCACGACGTCGTAGAGCCCGTCGCCCCGCCACATCGATTCCGCGCTGATGCCGGGGGCCGGCAGGCGGATCGGCCGGTTGTAGCGCCGGTCCCGGCGATCGTCGCACCAGCCGTCGTCGGGCCGGGTCGCCCGCAGGGGCAGCGCCGTGCGCGGGCGGATGCCGAAGCGGTCGGGCCGGTAGACGCCCCCGCGCAGGCGGAAGCGCCCGCGCGGCGAGCCGCCGTCGCCCTCGCGCTTGTCGCGGACGATGCCGCCGGCCCCGAGAGCGCACGGGATCACGGCGGCCCCGACCAGCAATTGGCCCCGGCGGCGGTCGCCGACCATCGCCCGGACGCGGATCTCACCCAGGGTCACGTGGCGGGGCCCGGACCGATCGCTCAACCGTCCACGCACCACCGCCCTCCCCGCTTGCCGGCCGATCTGGCGGGCTTATGCCCGAAATCCGCAGCCGACACCGGTGAAAAGTTGCGCGCAAGGCAATTTCCAGACACAAACGCAGCGCTATCCTTGCCGCGGAACCCGGGCCGTCGAAGCCGGGATCCGGGAGCGCTCCAGCCCACCGCCTTCGTCGCGGGGACCGAACGCCCTCGGATTCCGGCGTGGCGCGCCCCGCCTTCCCTGGAGCCGGCCGTGTTTTCACAAAATCGTCGGCTTGCTCCGGATCCTTGTCATCGCATGCTGGTCGCGGAAAGCCGTCCTTCCCGGCTCCGCAGCGTGCTCTAGGGCCCCGGACGATGTCGAATGCCTATCGCCTGCTGATCTGTGACGACGACGCGATCCTGCGCGACACCCTCACCGAGCAGCTCGACCTCTGCGAGGAGTTCACGGTGGTCACCGAGGCGAATGCCGCGGACGCGATTCGGCGGGTCGGGTCCGAGCGCATCGACCTGGCGGTGATGGATGTCGGCCTGCCCGACCTCGACGGGCGCGAGGCGGTGCGCCGGATGCGGGCCGGCGGGTTCCGCGGCCCGGTGATCATGCTCACCGCGCAGGATTCCGAGGCGGACCACGTCGAGGGGCTGGAGGCCGGCGCCAACGACTACGTCACGAAGCCGTTCAAGTTCGGCATCCTGCTCGCCCGCATCCGCGCGCACCTGCGCAGCCACGAGGCCTCCGAGGACGCGGTGTTCCAGATCGGCCCCTACACGTTCCGGCCCGGCGCCAAGCTGCTGGTCGGCGAGCGCGGCTCGAAGCTCAAGCTCACCGAGAAGGAGACCGCGATCCTGCGCTTCCTGTACCGGGCGGGCCGGGCCGTGGTGAACCGCGACACGCTGCTCGCCGAGGTCTGGGGCTACAACGCCCACGTCACCACGCACACGCTGGAGACGCATATCTACCGCCTGCGCCAGAAGATCGAGCCGAACCCCGCCACCGCGGCGATCCTCGTCACCGAGGGCGGAGGCTACAAGCTGCTCCCCTGATCGGTTAGGGATTTGCGTGTAGGCGATCCGGCAGGCTCGCATGCGCGCAAGGGGTGAGGCGGTTCTTTGGGGCTCGACGACGACATCGCGATCCTCGAGGCCGCACCGCTGTTCGGCTTCCTCGATCGGGACGCCCTGCGCCTGCTGACCTTCGCGGCCGAGCGGCGCGAGCTCGCAGACGGCGATCTGCTGTTCGCCCGCGGCGACCCGGCCGATGGCGGCTTCGTGGTGATGTCGGGCGCGATCCGGCTCGCCCCGCGGGTCGCCGATGCCGAGCCGGTTCGGGCCGGGCGCTCGGCGCTGATCGGACAGCTCGCCCTGCTCGTGCGTGGGACCCGCCCGACGGAAGCGCGGGCGGAGGGCGCCACCGAGGTCATGCGGATCACCCCGACCCTGATGCGCCGCGTGCTGGAGGAGTTCCCCGAGGCCGCGCAGGCCGTCTATGACACCCTGGCGACCGACTTGGTCGACCTCGTGGCCGATCTCGACCGGGTGCGGGTGCTCCTGGAAGACGATTGAAGCTGTCCCCGGGTGACAGCCCCGGTGCCCGCTTGTAAGCACGGGCTCCCGCCGCAAGAGCATCGAACATCCATGTCCCAGGCCGGCATGCCCATTTCCGACCTCGCCAAGACCATCGAGACCGCCTGGGAGGAGCGTGCCGGCATCTCGACCGCGACCCGTGGTGCCGTTCGCGAAGCGGTCGAGGAGGCACTGAACCTGCTCGATGCCGGCAAGGCCCGCGTCGCCGAGAAGAGCGGCAACCAGGACTGGGTGGTCAACCAGTGGCTCAAGAAGGCGGTGCTGCTGTCCTTCCGCCTCAACGACATGGCGGCGATCACGGGCGGCCCCGGCGGCGCGCCCTGGTGGGACAAGGTCGCGTCGAAATTCGCCGGCTGGGGTGAGGCCGAGTTCCGGGCCGCCGGCCTGCGCGCCGTTCCGGGCTGCTTCGTCCGCCGCGGCTCCTACATCGCGCCGGGCGCCGTGCTGATGCCGAGCTTCGTCAATCTCGGCGCCTATGTCGGCGAGGGCACGATGGTCGACACCTGGGTGACGATCGGCTCCTGCGCGCAGGTGGGGAAGAACTGCCACATCTCCGGGGGCGCCGGCATCGCCGGGGTGCTGGAGCCGCTCCAGGCCAACCCGGTGATCATCGAGGACGATTGCTTCATCGGCGCCCGCGCCGAGGTGGCCGAAGGCGTCATCGTCGGCCAGGGCAGCGTGCTGTCCATGGGCGTCTATATCGGCGCCTCGACCAAGATCGTCGACCGCACCACCGGCGAGGTGATGTATGGCCGCGTGCCGCCCTATTCGGTGGTCGTCTCGGGCACGATGCCCGGCAAGGCCCTGCCGGACGGCACGCCGGGCCCGGGCCTGTACTGCGCGGTGATCGTCAAGCGGGTCGATGCGGGCACCCGGTCCAAGACCGCCATCAACGAGCTGCTCCGCACCTGATGCGTTGTGGGACTTAGGGGACGGCCCGGTGGAGACGACGCGGACCCTGGATCTGACGGTCGTCGGCACGGCGCTGCCGACGGTGTGCGACGTGATCGGCGACGGGCGTGACGCGCTCCTGCTGCCGGCGCTCTCGACGATCTCGGCCCGGGCCGAGATGCGCGACCTCGCCCGGCACCTCGGGGCCGGCTACCGCTGCCTCGTGCCGGACTGGCCGGGCTTCGGCGCGCGGCCGCGGACGCGGGTGCCGCTCGGTCCGGAGACGCTCCACGCCTTCCTGGACGCGCTTCTCGCCGCCGCGCCGGGGCCCTACGCCCTCGGGGTCGCGGCGGGCCACGCCGCCGGCTACCTCGTGGCCGCGGCGCGGCGACATCCCGGAACATTCGCGCGGCTGGTGCTGGTGGCGCCGACTTGGCGGGGGCCCCTGCCCACCGCGATGCCGGGGCGCGCGCACTGGTTCCCGCGCATCCGCCGGGCCGTGGAGACGCCGGTTCTCGGCGATGCGCTCTACCGGCTCAACATCAGCCCGCCGATCATCGGCCGGATGATGCGCGCCCATGTCTACGCGGACCCGGCCCACGTCACCCAGACGGTAATCCGGGCCAAGCACGCCGTGACCCGGCAGCGCAACGGCCGATTCGGCACCGCCGCCTTCGTCACCGGCGGACTCGATCCGGTGGGGAGCCGCGCCGCCTTCCTGGACCTGTTCGCGGACGGACTTCCGCCGATCCTGGTGCTGCGGCCGGACAATGCCCCGCGCCGCTCGGGAGCCGAGATGGACGCGCTGATCGCGGGCGGCCGGGTGGCGGGCGCCCCCATTCCCGGGGCCCTGAGCCCGCACGAGGAATATCCGGGCGCCGTCGCGGCGCAGATCCGGGCGGGCTGAGCGCGTCAGCGCAGGCCGCCGGGGGATGTTCCGGCGGCCTCGCGGTCACGCCGCGGTCGAGGGGCTAGCCGCGGGATCCGGAGGCCGCAGCAGGAAGACCTCGGGGGTCGCGCGCCCGGCGGCGCGGGTCAACCGCCGACACCTGCGGGCGGCGCCGGCGAGGACGGCCCTCTGGACAGCAGGATGCACCTGTGCAGGATTTTTCGGGCCGGCTGACGCGTTCCTCCGGCAGCGGGAGCGGCCCGCCCCCTTCGCCCGACACCGTTACGGATCCGATGCTCCGCACCCCGTCCCTGCCGGCCCTCGCCCTCCTGATCGTCGCGGCGATCCCGGCGCGCGCCGAGGACATGCCCCGCCCTGCCCCGCCGAGCGCGCCGGCGGCGCCCTCCCTGGGGGCCGACACGCTCAAGCCGGGCAAGCCGGCGGTGAAGCCCTATCTTGCGGAGACGGCGCTCCCCGACGCCGTCCAGATCCTGCCGCCGCCGCCAGCCCACAACGCGCCCCTCGAGATGGCCGACCGGGCCGCCTTCAACGGCACCCGCAGCCTCAAGGGCAGCGCCCGCTGGGATCTCGCCGCCAACGACGTGTCGGAAGGCGCGGCTGCGGTCCTCGACAATTTCGCCTGCGTGCTCGGGACCCGGATCGATCAGGCCCGGGTACCGGCGGTGATCAACCTCTTGGAGCGCGCCCGCCTCGACCTCGCCCGGGCGACCCGGAGCCCCAAGATCCATTACCGTCGCCTGCGCCCCTTCGTGGGCAACGAGGCGCCGATCTGCGTCCAGCGCACCCAGGCGCTCGCCGACAGCTTCAGCTATCCATCCGGCCACGCGACCCAGGGCTGGGCCTACGCGCTGATCCTGGCGTCGCTGGTGCCCGAGAAGGCCACCCCGATCCTGTCCCGCGGCCGGGCCTATGGCGAGAGCCGGGTGATCTGCGGGGTGCATTGGCTCAGCGATGTGGCGGCCGGGCGCCTCACCGGCACCTCGGTCTTCGCCGCCCTGATGGGCGATCCGGGTTTCCGGGGCGATCTGGAGAAGGCCCGGACCGAGCTTCGGGGAGCGCTGGCCGGCGGGGGCGCACTGCCCGATCAGGCCACGTGCACCCACGAGACCGAGGCCCTGCGGGAGCCGCCGCTGGATTTCTAGGCTCGAGCGGTTCCAGATTTGAACCCTTCTAAGTGTGTGATTTAAAACACGTTTTCGGCTTGATCAAGATCCCGTGACCGGAGAATCCTGAGACTCGAGCGCCGGAACGAGGGCGCCTGTCAGGGTCTCTCATGTCCAAGCCGACCGCTCGCCTCGGGCTGCTCCTCGCATCCACGGCACTTGCCACCCCCATGTTGCCGCACGCTGCCGCCGCGCAGGGTGCGAACGTGCAGCTCAACGAGATCTCCGTGGAGGCTGCCGCCCCGGGACGCGCCGTCCCGGCCGGTGCCGGCTTCGGGGGCGCCAACGTCAGCAGCGGTGACGGCGACAGCGCGACCACCAGCGGCGGCGGCGGCGGCCCCTCGGGGGTCACCGGCTACACCGCCCGGGTGAGCCCAACCGCCACCAAGACCAACACGCCGCTGATCGAGACCCCGCAATCGGTCTCGGTGGTCACGCGCGAGCAGCTCAACGACCGCAACGTCCAGAGCCTCAACGAGGCCCTGGCCTACACGCCCGGCGTGTCCAGCAACGTGTTCGGCTTCGACCCGCGATTCGACGCCTTCTACATCCGTGGATTTGACGTGACCTACAACGGCGTCTTCCGCGACGGCCTGCGGCAGACGGGAGTGGGCTTCGCGGTTCCCCGCATCGAGCCCTATGGGGCCGAGGCGGTGACGGTCCTGCGCGGGCCCGCCTCCGGCCTCTACGGCCTGGGCTCGCCGGGCGGCATCGTCGACGTGACCAGCAAGCGCCCCGTCTTCACGCGCTTCGGCGAGGTCCAGCTCCAGGCTGGAAGCTTCGAGCGGTTCCAGGGCAACTTCGACCTCGGCGGTCCGATCGAAGGGTCGGACAATACCATGGCCTACCGGCTCACCGGAATCGTCCGCCAATCGGACACCTTCCTGCCCGGCCCCGGCGTCAGGGACGACCGGATCAATATCGCGCCCGCCTTCACCTGGAAGCCTTCGGCGGACACGACCTTCACGCTGCTCACCGAGTTCCAGCAATCGAATCTGCCGGGCAATTCGAGCTTCTTCACCTTCCCGGGCTTCCGCGTCTCGCGGATTTACTCCGGCGACGGTGCGCTCAACAACTACCGGACGGACCAGTACCGCATCGGCTACGCGTTCGAGCACGTGTTCTCGCCGGACCTGATCCTGCGGCAGAACTTCCGCTACACCGGCGTCAACGCCGACTTCCCCTACGTCCAGGTCGATTCGGTCACGGGCATGAGCGCGCAGCGCTCCACCGGCCTGTTCAAGCAGTCGCTCGACGCCTTCGCGGTGGATACACAGCTCGAGGGTCATGTCCGCACCGGGCCGGTCGCCCACACGCTGCTCACGGGCCTCGACTACTACCATTACGATTTTTCGAGCCTCGCCGGGTTCGGTGCGGCCCCTGACCTCGACCTCACGACCCTGAATTACGGCCGCCAGCCGATCGTCCGGCCGGCCATCGACCGGTCGTCGCGTCAGGCGCAGGATCAGGTCGGTCTCTACGTTCAGGAACAGGCGAAATGGGGCCGGCTCGTGCTCACGCTGACCGGACGACAGGATTGGGTCGCCTCGGACACGAGCAGCGTCACCCGGGGCGTCGCATCCGGAGTGCAGAGCCAGAACGACGGCCGATTCACCTACCGGGCCGGCCTGAATTACGCGTTGGCGCCCGGTCTCGTGCCCTACGCGAGCTACGCCACGACCTTTACCCCTCAGGTCGGCGTCAACGTCGTCACGGGTCGTCCGTACAAAGCCGCCACCGGTGACCAGCTGGAAGCCGGCGTGAAGTACCTGATCCCCGGCACCAATATCAGCGCCGCCATTGCGGGTTTCGACATCAACCAGTCCAGCATCCTGCGTCAGGATCCCACGAACTTCGCCAATACGGTGCCAACCGGCGCGGTCAATTCGCGCGGCTTCGAAATGGAGGCAACGGCGAACTTCGCCCCGGGCACCAACCTGACGGTCGCCTACACCCATCTCGACTTCCGATTCGTCAGGCAGACCTCGGTTTATACGGGCGCTGCGATTGACGGGAACAGTCTCTCGGGCATCCCGGGCGACACCTTCACGTCCTTCCTGAGCTACCTGTTTCCGCCCTCCTCACCGCTGCGGGGCCTGACGATCGGAGGCGGCATCAGAGTCAATGCCAACAGCTTCGCCGATGACGAGAACACTGTCCGCAACCCGACCGTGACCCTGTTCGACGCACTCGTGGCCTACGATTTCGCGGCACTCGATCCGAAATACAAAGGCTTCCGTGCCCAGATCAATGCGTTCAACATCTTTGACCGCGACTATACGAATTGCCAGGCCGGTCTGTGCTACCGCGGCGCCCCGGCCACGGTCATCGGCAGCCTGATCTACCGCTGGTAGGCGTCCCGCTGGCGTGGGCCGGCATGCTGTTCGACCTGCTGCTGCTCTGCTGCATGTCGCGGTGCCGGCGGCGGCCCTCCCCACCGGGACCGGCCCGCTCATGCTGGCGGCGTTCGACCGCCGGGAGGCCGACCCGACCGCAAGGGTGGTGCTGGTCTCGACCGTACTGTCGATCCTCACGGTCTCGAGCTTTCGGGCGACAGTCTGAAACAGCACGACCACGCTCTCGCCGCAGAGGAATCGTAACGGTTGCCGCATAGCCTCATGGCGCGGCCCTCCGGGTCCGCGCTAGAGTGAAATCCGACGAAGCGGGGCGGAACAGCGGCGTGATGGTGGGTTCGGGAGTCTCGGTTGCACGGCGGATCGGCCGCCTCGCCTGCGTGGCCGGCCTGGCGCTGAACCTGTCGGCCTGCTTCCGGCCGCTCTACGGGCCGACCGCCTCGGGCGAGACCGTGCAGGCGCTGCTCGCCTCGGTACAGGTCGACGACGTCGCGATGGCGCAAGGCCAGGAGCGGCTGGGGCACTACCTGCGCAGCGAGCTGGTCTTCGACCTCGACGGGTCGGGTCACCCGGCGAGCAAGCGCTACCGGCTGAAGCTCTCGGGCTCCGAGATCGTGCAGACCCCGATCGTCTCCTCCACCACCGGCCGCGCCGAGGCCGGCACGCTGGTCGCCAACATCAAGTACAGCCTCGAGGACATGGCCGGCACGAAGGTCTACACGGAGGGCGTGGCCACCTCGACGGCGACCTATGACCGGTCGGTCCAGCGCTTCGCCAGCCAGCGGGCGGCCCGGGACGCTGAGATCCGTCTGGCCAGCGTCCTCTCCGACCAGATCAAGACCCGCCTCGCGGCCGTGCTCTCGACCAAGCCGTGAGCCCGATTTGACGACGGTCAAGGCCGGCGAGATCGAGGGGCTGATCCGGCGCGGGCCCGATCCGCGCGTCCCGGTGATCCTCGTCTACGGGCCGGATACCGGCTTGGTGACCGAGCGCGCCCGCAAGCTCGCCGAGGACTTCGTCACCGACCCGACCGACCCCTTCGCCCTGGTGCGGATCGACGGCGACGCGCTCGCCTCCGACCCGGGCCGGCTCTGCGACGAGGCCGGGACCCTGGGCCTGTTCGGCGGGCGCCGGTCGATCTGGGTGCGGCCGGGCAGCCGCAACTACGCGCCCGCCGTCGAGGCCGTGCTGGGCGCGGAGGTCGCGGACGCCCGCATCGTCGTGGAGGCCGGGGATCTCGCCAAGAACAACCCGCTGCGCACCCTGTGCGAGCGCTCACCCCGGGCCCTGGCGATCCCCTGCTACGCGGACGACGCGCGCACGCTTTCGGACCTGATCGAGCGGACCCTGCAGGAACGCGGTCTGCGCATCGACCGGGCGGCCCGGGAGGTTCTGACCCGCAGCCTCGGCGGCGACCGGCGCGCGAGCCTGATGGAGATCGAGAAGCTCGCCCTCTACGCGGCGGGGGAGGGGCCGGAACAGGGCATCGTGACCCTGGACCATGTCGAGGCGGTGACCAGCGACGTGGCCGCGAGCGTCCTCAACACCCTGATCGACGCGGCCTTCGACGGGCGCCGGGAGGCGGTCGAGCGCGACTACCGGCGGTTCCGGCACGAGGGGCTGGACCCCGGGGTCGTCCTCGGATCGGCCTTGCGGCACGCGCTGACGCTGCTGACGACCCGCCTCGACAACCCTGACAAGACACCGTCCCTGATGGCGGCCACGTGGCGGGGCCTGCATTTCAAGCGCAAGGCCAGCATCGAGGGGCAGCTCGGCTCCTGGCCGCCCGGCACCTTGCGGCAGGCCGTGGCGGCCTTGCAGGAGGCGATCCTGGCCTGTCGGCGCGCCGACCCGGAACTGGCCCATGCGCTGGCTTCCGCGGCGCTGCTGCGGGTCGCCGAGGCGGGTGCACGCCGGCGGCGCTAGGATGCCGGCCCGGAAGGGGGCCTCTCGATTCCAGAAGACGGCGATGCGCAGGAACACCTGAGCACATCGTCGGGCTGCGGGATCCGGGGCATGCGCGCGGGGGATCGCCAGTGCGCTCGGGCTACCCGATTCCTACGCTCGCCGGTCGACGCGCTCGGCCGATCGTCCCGCGCCGTCATCGCGCGCAGCCAAGCGACCCAGGGACACGCCCCCTGCCGCAACCGCGTGAAGCCCTGAATGGCTCTGCTACGCGCCCGAAGACGATGACGGGCGCCGCTAATCCTTCAACTGGAAGCTGTATCCCGCTTTGGGTTTCAGGTCGTTCCCGGCTGGAAGGCAGGCCCACGCCGGAGATGGCACGCACTCACCGTCCCATCCGCAGGGGAGGGGCCCCCGACGGGGTTCGGGGAGGGGGCGCATCGCGACCACACTGGGTCGCGACACAGACCTTCTGTGCTCGAGAAGGACAACCGCCACGGCCGGCGACGGCCGGACATCCGGCAGCCTCTCAGCTCTCCTCCGACACCCGGAAGCGGGCGAGAAGCCCCTGGAGTTCGTCCTGGGTCTCATAGCGGATGCGGATCTCGCCCGAATCCTCGTCCTTGGGCTTGTAGGTGACACCGACGCCGAGGGCGCGCCGGATCCGCAATTCCAGGTCGCGGACCGGGGCAGGTCGCTCGGCGGAGAGGCGCGGGCGGCCGGGCCGGGGCGTGTCGGCGGTCTCGGCTTCGGCGGCTGCGACGGCCTCGACCTCGCGGACCGACAGGCCCTCGGCCACGACACGGCGCGCCAACGCCTCGGGATCGCGCACCGACAGGAGCGCGCGGGCATGGCCGGCGGTCAGTTCCCCGGCGCTGACCCGGTCCTGCACGGAGGGCGGCAGGTTGAGCAGGCGCAGGGTGTTGGCGAGGTGGCTGCGGCTCTTGCCGAGGATCTCGGCCAACTCCTTCTGGGTATAGGCGAAATCCTGCATCAGCCGCTCGTAGCCGGACGCCTCCTCGATCGGATTGAGATCGGCCCGCTGGACGTTCTCCAGGATCGCGAATTCCAGGGAGGCGCGATCGTCGATCTCGACGATCACCACCGGCACCTCATCGAGCCCGGCCCGCTGGGCCGCCCGCCAGCGCCGCTCGCCCGCCACGATCTCGAAGGCGCCGGGCACCTCGCCGATCGGGCGCACCACGATCGGCTGGATGATACCGCGCTGGGTGATCGAGGTAGCGAGTTCGGCGAGTTCCGCCTCGCCGAAGCTGCGGCGGGGGTTGCGCGGGTTGGGGCGCAGGAACTCCACCGGGACCTTGCGCTGTCCCTCGGTCTTGGCCGGTGCCTGTCCCGTGTCGCCGAAATCTCCGATCAGCGCCGCGAGTCCGCGCCCCAGCCGGGGTCGTGCCCCCTCCTCCGCCATCATTGCCACCCGTGTTACGCTCCGCACTCGATCCCTCTGACTGGACGAGGGATCACAAGAATCAGGCCGCCGCCGGTACCCGGCCCTCGCGCTGGATCACCTCGGAGGCGAGGCGCAGATACGCTTGGCTGCCGGCGCATTTCAGGTCGTACAGCAAAGCCGGCTTGCCGTGGGACGGCGCCTCGGAAATGCGGACGTTGCGGGGGATCACGGTCTCGTAGACCTTGTCGCCCATGAAGCCGCGCACATCCGCCACCACCTGGGCTGAGAGGTTGTTGCGCGGGTCGTACATCGTCAGCACGATGCCCTGGATCGTCAGCTTCGGGTTCAGGGCACCGCGCACCTGCTCGACGGTCCGCAGCAACTGGCTCAAGCCCTCCAGGGCGAAGAACTCGCATTGCAGCGGCACCAGCACCGCGTCCGCGGCGGCGAGCGCATTGATGGTCAGCAGGTTGAGCGAAGGCGGGCAATCGATCAGCACGTAGCTGATCCGGCTCAGGTTCTGGGCTTGGCCGAGGCCCCTCAGGACGGCGCGCAGCCGGTGGGCGCGGTCGGGCAGGGTGGCCAGTTCCAGCTCCAGGCCGAGGAGGTCCATGGTGGAGGGCGCAATCGACAGCCGCGGCACCGCGGTGGGAATCACGGCCTGGGCCAGGGAGGCCTCGCCGGTCATCACCTCGTAGGTTGAGACCCTGCGCTGCGCCCGGTCGATGCCGAGGCCCGTGGAGGCGTTGCCCTGAGGATCGAGATCGATCACCAGCACGTCTTCGCCGATCGCCGCGAGAGCGGTGCCGAGATTGATCGCCGTGGTGGTCTTGCCAACGCCGCCCTTCTGGTTGGCCAGCGCCAGGATCCGCAAGGGGCGGCTCTTGGCGGAATCCCGGACAGGATCGCTGGAACGATCCGTGGACCGGTCGGCGGAATCGCCGAGGATCGCTTCGCTCATCGGTGGCTCGGGGCGGTGAGGGCAGTGACGCGCACGATCCGGGCTTCGGAATCAGTCCGGCTCGGCACGAGGTCGTTAACGACTGTCCACTGCGCGGAGGCCTGGGTCAATTCGGCTTGCACGTCCCGGCCCTTCGGAAACAGTCCGGTGGTACCCGTTTTCAACAGCGGCTCCGTCCAGGCGAGGAGCTGCGCCATCGGCGCGAGGGCGCGGGCGCAGACGATTTCGACGCCGGCATAGTCGCCGATCACCGCCTCGATGCGCGCGTTGCGCACCCGCGCCTGGGCGCCGGTGAGTCGCGCGGTCTCGGTGAGGAAGGCGCATTTTCGGGCGTTGCTCTCGACCAGATCGACCCGGATGCCACGCTCATGGCCGGCGATGGCGAGGATCAGGCCGGGGATGCCGGCGCCCGAGCCGAGATCGAGCCAAGTGCGGGCCCCCGGGGCCAAGTCCAGGAGCTGGAGTGCGTCCTCGATATGGCGGCTCCAGACCTCGGCCAGGGTGGCCGGGCCGACGAGGTTCTTGATCGGCTGCCAGCGCCGGAGCTGCGCGACGTAGAGGTCGAGCCGCTCGGCTGTTTCACGTGAAACACGGGAGGCCGCGACGACGCGGGCGCGGTCCGGGTCGCTCATGGCGCGAGACGGCCAGCCGGGGAACCGCCCGGCAGGGTCCGCTCTCCCCGCCTTGCGTGAGCGGCCAGGAGGGTGAGGGCGGCCGGCGTCACGCCCTCGATCCGGGCCGCCTGTCCCAGCGTGCCGGGCCGGACGGTCTCCAGCTTCGTGCGCATCTCGTTCGAGAGGCCGCTGATTCCGGCATAGTCCAGGCTGGGCGGCAGACATACTGCTTCATCGCGGCGGAAGGCGGCGATGTCGGCATTCTGACGGTCGAGATAGACCGCGTAGGTCGCGTCGGTCTTGAGCCGGTCGGCGATCCGCGGGGTCGCGGAAGCGAGGTCTGGCCAGACCGTGGCCAATCGTGCCCAGGTGATCTCGGGATAGGCGAGCAGCTGGAACGCGGTGCGGCGGATCCCGTCGCGGTTCAGGCTGATCCCGTGCACGGCCGCCTGGCTCGGCGTCAGGGCGAGGCCGTCGAGCCGGGCGCGCGCGCCGTCGAGTTCGGCCTGCGAAGCGTCGAAATGCGCGGCCCGGTGGCTGCCGACGCACCCGAGGGCGACGCCGCGCGGCGTCAGGCGGGCATCGGCATTGTCCACCCGCAGCGACAGGCGGTATTCCGAGCGCGAGGTGAACATGCGGTACGGCTCGCTGACCCCGTGTGTCACGAGGTCGTCGATCATCACGCCGAGATAGGATTCGGCCCTATCGAAGGTGGCGATGCCGAGGCCGCCCGCGTGCCGGGCGGCGTTGATCCCAGCCACCAGCCCCTGGCCGGCCGCCTCCTCGTAGCCGGTGGTGCCATTGATCTGGCCGGCCAGGAACAGGCCCGGCAGACGCTTGACCTGCAGGCCCGCATCGAGCCCCCGGGGGTCGACGTAATCGTACTCGATGGCATAGCCCGGCCGCAGGATCGCGGCCCGCTCCAAGCCCGGGATCAGCCGAACGATGTCCCGCTGGACCTCCTCCGGCAGCGCCGTGGAGATGCCGTTCGGGTAGATCGTCGGGTCGTCCAGCCCCTCCGGTTCCAGGAAGATCTGGTGGCCCTCCCGGTCGCCGAAGCGCACGACTTTGTCCTCGATCGATGGGCAGTAGCGCGGCCCGCGGCTGGCGATGCCGCCGGAATACATCGGCGAGCGGTGCAGATTGGCGCGGATCAGGTCGTGGACGGCCTGGGTCGTCCGGGTGATGCCGCAGCGGATCTGGGGTATGGTGATCCGCTCGGTGAGCGTCGAAAACGGCACCGGCTCGGCATCCGCGTCCTGCATCTCCAGCCCGGTCCAGTCGATGGTCCGGCCGTCGAGGCGCGGGGGCGTGCCGGTCTTGAGCCGCCCCAGCCGCAGGCCGAGCCGATCCAGCGTCTGGGCCAGCCCGATCGCCGGGGCCTCGCCGACACGGCCGGCCGGGATCTGTCGCTCGCCGATATGGATCAAGCCGCGCAGGAAGGTGCCGGTCGTCAGTACCACCGCGCCGCAGCCGATCACCCGCCCGTCCGCCAGCACGAGGCCGGACAGCCGGCCCTGCGGGTCGAGGATGAGATCCTCGCAGGCGCCCGCGATCACCGAGAGGCCGTCCGTCTCGGCGACGGCCGCCTGCATGGCGGCCGCGTAGAGCTTCCGGTCCGCCTGGGTCCGGGGGCCGCGCACAGCGGGCCCTTTCCGGCGGTTGAGCAGCCGGAACTGGATGCCGGCCGCGTCCGCGACCCGGCCCATCAGGCCGTCCAGGGCATCGACCTCCCGAACGAGATGGCCTTTGCCGAGCCCGCCGATGGCGGGATTGCACGATAGGGCCCCGATGGTGGCGGGATCGTGGGTGACGAGGGCGGTGCGCGCGCCGCAGCGCGCCGCAGCGGCAGCCGCCTCGACGCCGGCATGGCCGCCGCCGACGACCGCGACGTCGAACCGGGCGGAGGAGGGGATGAGCATGGGCGTGATGAAGAGCCTCTCACAAAACTCCCGATCTCCGGGAGTTCTCACTCTGAGCGCGACGGCGCAGCGGGAGTCCTGTGAGGTGCTCTAAGCGTGCGCGACCGGCACGGTCAACGCGTCCGGCGCTGCGGTCAAGGGGTCCCCGGCTCCGGCCCGGCACGGTGAATGCTTTATTCAAGTTGGGACGGGCATTCGAGCAGCGTCCTCCGGCTGATGTACTTGGGCAGCATGGCCGGCCAGGGGGCCAGCCCAAGATTACGATTGACACTTGCCAGTCGATACGGGCCATGCGAATTTCAAGACTTGAACGAATCCTGAACGGACAACGGCGTCCGGCAGGCCCCGAGCATGGGACTGTTTCGCTGCGTCGCGGATCTCCGCGGGGGCGACGCGCGATAAGGAGGACCTGAGATGTCGTCGCTGACGATCGGACTGGGTGCCGTGTGCTGCGCGGCCGGCGCAGCCGCCCACTTTCTCGACACAACCAAGCGCAAGGAAGGCCTGTTCGGGCTCGCAGCCTTCGCCCTGCTCCTGACCGGGATGTTCCTCAGCCGCTCGTAGGCAGAGCCGTCGCCGCGTAGCCGGCCTTGGCCAAGGCCTCGGCGATGACCACGGCCTGAGCATCGGTGCGGATCGCGACCCGCCCGGCGGCGCGGTCGACCTGGATTTCGGCCGTCGGGTCGATCCGGTTCACCGCACGGGTCACCGCGGCGGCACAGCCGTCGCAGGTCATCCCCTCAACCCGCATCCGCAGGTCGGTGCGCGTCCCGTCCATCCCAGCCTCCATGAACCGTGCCCCGGCCTGTCGCGGCGCAGCGCGCCCCGCGCAAGCGCCGCCGGAGCGCGGCTCAGAACTGCGCCGGCATGCTGAACGCGTAGTCGATCTTCAGGCCGAACTGGAACTGGTTCGGATTGCCGAACGGCCGCCGCACCAGGGGGCTGTCGCCGGACGCGCCCAGGATCCGGGTGTAGCCCGCATAGGCCGTATAGGCCCAGGTCTCGCTCTGGGTATAGGTCGCGGCCCCGAGCAGGCCCGCCGAGTAGAAGCTCCGCGGATCGTAGGGGGTCACCCGGCCGTTGAGCGCCGCCTCGGCCGGGGACACGCCGAAATACTTCCGGGCGTAGCTGGCGTCGCCGATGTTGAAGCGCGGCCCGATCGAGAACAGGAACTGCCCCGTCGGGATCAGGTAATCGGCCGCCACCGAGCCGACCGTGCCGTGATGCCCGTACACGCCCTGCCGGGCTTCTACCCGGGTCCGGATGAACGAGACCGGGTAGAACTCGGCGAATACACCCGGTTCGAACGCGATGCGCGCATCCCGGAACCCGAACAGGTGGCGCCGGTCGTCGCCGTAGTAGCGGCCCGGCACGATGCGGGCGGTCGGGCCGATCCGGAATGCCGGATCGTCGTAGAACGACAGGCTGAAGCCGTCATCCGGCGTCGAGAAACGGCGCGGCTCGCCCGCCCGGCGGATGTCGATCGAGGGATAACCGACTGCCGAGTAATCCGACGCGCCGGGGTAGCGGGGCACCGCCTGCAGCGAGCCGCTGACGGTCACGATCCAGGTGTTGGGATCGACCTGGGTGAAGACAGGCGTGTCGCGCGGGAGGATCGCGCCGAGATCGGCTGCCTGCGTTTCCGTGGCGCCCCCATCGAGGGCGAGACAGAGGGCGCCGAGACCCGCGCAGGCACGGAGGAGGACACGGAGCATCGGGACGCGCTTCGGCACTGTAGACATGGCCACGCTTTATGGCGCCTTTTCATCCGGTCTGCATGGGCGCACCGCGCAACCCTTCTCCGAACACATCGGAAACGGTGCGGCCGTGACGATTCCGCAACGTTCCAGCGGGCTCCGGCGTCACACAGGGTGGAATTCGCGCGCTCCCGCCCGTCGTCGCCTTGCCGCGCGGCCCGCGCAGCGACAATGATCGCCCCGACGGTCTTCGCCCGCCGAATCCCCACCCGGGACGTCTCCCGGCGGCCGGTGCGTGACCCTGGCAGGTGTTCTGACGATGGTCCCGGTCCTCGGCCGGTACGCGGGGCTGTTGGCGACCGGGCTTCTCGGGCTCGTCGTGCTCGGGCCGCTCGCGGTGTTAGCGCCGTCATTGGGTGCTCTTGCACTCGGCGCGGTTGCGGTCGCCGCGGCCGGCCTCCTCCAGGTCCGTACCGCCACCCTGAAGGCGCGCTGCGATAAGCTGTCGGGCGAGGTCGACCTCTTGTCCCGGCGCCTGCTGAAGGCCGAGACCGCGGCGGTGCAGCCGCGTCCGGAGACGGGCGAGGCCGCGCTCCGGGTCGAGATCGAGGAGTTGAGCGTCGAACTCGGGCTCCTCAGCGGCATCGTGCGCGACCTGACCACGGTGGTCGGCACCCAGGACGCGGAGATCGCGGCTCTCAAGGCCCGGCCAGAGCCCCGGCCGGCCCTGCCTCCGGAGCCCACCCCAGTCCCGCCCGCCCCCGCGCTCGATCCCGCCCCGCCCCAGACCCGACCGCGCGCGATGCCGCCCGCGGCCGAGGCGCGCCCCGTCCCGGCCCTCAGGCTCGACGCGCCCGCGCAACCACACTCTCCGCCCATGCCGCCGCAGCGGCCGATCCCGCCGCGCCCTGCCTCGCGCCAAGCCGACCAGCAGCCCGGGAGCGAGGCCGAGATCATCCGGGCCTTCGAGGGCGATGGGCTGGAGATCCACCTGCAGCCGGTCGTCACCCTGCCCCAGCGCAAGGTCACGGCCTACGAGGCGCTGGCGCGGCTGCGGGTCGAGGGCCGGCTCACCGAGCCCGAGGCGTTCCTGCCGGTGCTGGAGCGCTACGGCCGCACCACCGAGCTCGACCGGCGCATGCTGCAGCGGGCAGTCGTCGTGGTGCGTCACCTCGCCCGCCGGGGCAGCGAGACCATGCTGACCTACGGCCTGTCGCCGCTGTCGCTGTTCGAGCCCGGCCTCCTGCGCGAGCTGGCGCGCGCGACCGCGGACGACCCCGCCCTGGCAGGGCTGGCGATCGCCTTGCCGCAGGCGAGCTGGCACGGTCTCGATGCCGGGCAGCGCGGCCTGCTCGCGCCGCTGCGCGGCCGGATCGGCTTCAGCCTCGACCGCCCGGACGACCTGCGCTTCGACGCCGCCGTGCTCGCGGGGCTCGGGGTTGGCCAAGTCAAGGTGCCGGCGCAGATGCTGCTGCGGCCGGGTCCGGACCGGGGGCACCTGTCGGACATCGCCATCGAGGACCTCGTCCCGGCCCTGGCCCGGGCCGGCATCCGCCTCGTCGCCACGGACGTCGTCGACGAGGCGGACGTGCCGGACCTGATCGACCTCGACGTGCCGTTCGCGCAGGGGGCGGCCTTCGCGGCGCCGCGGCCCGTGCGTGCCGAGGTCCTCGCCGCACCGCCGCCGCACGAGCCCTCGCCGCCGCCGGTGGAGCCGGAGCCCGAGCGGCGCCCATTCCGGTCGGTCCTGCGCCGGGCCGTCTGATACGGCTTCCGATTGACGCGCTCGGCCGATCGTCCCGCGCCGTCATCGCGAGTCCTGCGGCGGCTGGAGCCCGATCAGCCTCGCACCGGCCAGCAACCTATCACCAGCGGGCGGCCGCCCCGCCCCAGGGGCGGCCGCCCGTCATGCAACCTCCGAGCCGTTCAGGCGCGCCCGGATGAAGCGCCCTGCGCTTGCCAGGGACCGGCGCCCGTCCGCGACCTCCGGGTAGAACAGGTGCCAGGCGTGGATCATGTGCGGCCAGACCTGCAGGTCCACCGCGACATCGGCCGCACCGGCGACATTGGCGAGCCGCAGGGCGTCGTCGAGGAGCGTCTCGGCGGAACCGACCTGGATCAGCATCGGCGGCAGGCCGGCCAGATCGGCGCGGATCGGCGAGACCAGAGGGCCGTCCGGATCGGCCCCGTTGAGGTAGGCAGCGGCGAGCTCGGTCAGATAGGCCCGGCTGATCAGCGGATCGATGGCGGCCTTGGTGTCCAGGCTCGCCCCCGTCAGCGCAAGGTCGGTCCAGGGGGAACTGAGCCAGAGGCAGCGGGGCAGCGGGAGGCCCATCGCGCGCAGAGACAGTGCGGCGGCCAGGGCGAGGCCGCCGCCCGCGCTCTCGCCCGCCAGGGCGATGTGACCGGGGGCGTACCCGGCCTCGAGGAGGAACCGATAGCCGGCCAGCGCATCGTCGAGCGCGGCCGGAAACGGGTGCTCGGGGGCGAGCCGGTAGGCGAGGGCGAGGGTGCGCGTCCCAGCCTCGCGGCCCGCCTGCGCCACGGCGTGGCGATGGCTCGCCAGGGAACCGGAGACGTAGCCGCCGCCATGCAGGAACAGGATCACGCGATCCCGATCCGCCGCCGGTGTCGCGGTCCATTCCGCAGGCACGCCGCCCGCATCGACCGGCTCGACCGCGATGTCGCTCGGCACCGCGTAGCCTGCACCCAGGGCGTCCACGCGTTCGCGCCGCGCCGCGAGATCGGCCGGTCTCGGGCTCGCCACCAGTCGTGCGCGGATCCGCTCGATGTCGCTCACTTCAGCCGGAGGTGGCAGCGTCATCAGATTTCGGGCTCGCATCAAGCCGGCAATACAATCCATAAAATAGAACGACTGGCGAGCGTGCAATCTTTGCGGTCGGTGGCGAACGAATGCATTCCCCGCCCCGACGCGGACACAAGCCTGCTCGGCGGTCCTGCCGAGATCAAGTGCGCGGCGTCTCTGAAAAGGCCGCGTGTCCCCGAGCTGCGCGCGGCTGCCGGGGGCTTTGTTGCACCCCGAACGCCGGGCCGCGCCGAACGTCTACACGGCGAGATTGTCGATCAGCCGGGTCCGGCCCAGGAAGGCGGCCACGAGGACTCGCGCCGGACCCGCCACCCGCTCGACGGGGGCCAGGGTGCGGGCATCGCAGACCGCGAGGTACTGCACCTGGAAGCCTGCCGCCTCCAGGGCGGCCTGTCCCGCGTTGATCGGCCCCGCCACCGCGGCCCCGCCGCGGGCGGCGGCGGCGATCTCGGTGAGCACGCCATGGAGGTTCGGGGCGACCGCGCGCTCCGTGGCCGAGAGGTAGCGGTTGCGCGAGGACAGGGCGAGGCCGTCGGGCTCGCGCACCGTCGGCACGCCGCGGATCTCGACATCGAGATCGAGGTCGGACACAGCCTGCTGGATCACCCGGAGCTGCTGGAAATCCTTCTCGCCGAACAGGGCGACATCCGGCCGGACCTGATTCAGGAGCTTGGTCACCACGGTGGCGACCCCCGAGAAATGGCCGGGCCGGAACGGGCCGCACAGCCCCTCGGTCAGCCCCGCCACCTCGATCCGGGTGGCGAAGCCTGGCGGGTACATGGTCCCTACCGCCGGCGTCCAGGCAGCGTCGGCGCCGGCCCGCCCCAGCAGCCCGAGGTCGGTCTCCAGGTCGCGGGGATAGCGCGAGAAATCCTCGTTCGGGCCGAACTGGGTCGGGTTGACGAAGATGCTCGCCACCGTCCGGCGGCCGATCCGCCGGGCTTCGGCCACCAGGGCGAGGTGCCCCGCATGGAGCGCCCCCATGGTCGGCACCAGCACGACGCGCTCGCCCGCCTGCCGCCAGGCCGCCACGCTCCGGCGCAGGGCAGCAAGGTCGCTGAAACGCTGTGGGATCGAATCGGGCACGGGTCAGGCTCCGCGGCGGGGCGCTGATCTAGACCATGAGGCCGTCGCAGGGAAACAGCCTGTTCGCGCCGCGACCGGCAGGCCCGGTCAGGGACAATAGGGCAGGAGGGAGCGGCCGAACGGGTCGTCGACGCCCAAAGGCGGCGTGAAGCCGTAATAGCTCGGATGCGACAGCCCGTACGCGGAGCCGACATAGCTCGGATCGTCCGGCGCGTCGGTGGGCACGGGCGCTCGGCGTGGCGTGCAGCCCACCGGCACCCGGCGGGACCGGACGGCATAGACCGGACGGCGGTCGAGCCCGTCGCTGCGCGGGAAGAAGCGCGGGCTGCCGCTCGGGACGGGGTCGTAGCCGCCGCGTACGACGTCCAAGTCCGCCGCCGCCGCGCCGCCGGCCAGCAGGGCGAGCCCGAGCGCCGCCATGATCCCGCGCCCCATCACCCGCATGCCGCGCCCACCCCACATACCGCCGCCACCGTGCGGGAACAGGGTAAACGGGCGATTACCCCGGCGACCAACCGTTCACGTCAGCGGCACCACCAGCGCGCTCAGCAAGGCAACGAGATCGCCCTCCGCGAGGCGGATCTGCAGGCCCCTCCCGCCGCCATTGACGTGGATCTCGGCCGACGGCTCGGTCAGGGATCCGGCATCGATCGCCGTGGGGAACGGCCGCTTCTGCCCGAGCGGGCTGATGCCGCCGACATGGTAGCCGGTGAGTCGCTCGGCATCGGCGGGCTTGAGCATCGCAGCCGCCTTGCCCGAGAAAGCCGCCGCCACCCGCTTCATCGCGACTTCCTTGTCGGAGGCCACCAGCAGACAGATCGTCCGCCCGTCCACCGCCGCCATCAGGGTCTTCAGCACCCGCCCGGGATCGACGCCCAGCGCCTCCGCGGCCTGGAGGCCGATGCGCGGGGCTTCCGGATCATAGTCGTAGGCGTGCAGGCTGTAGCGGGCGCCCGCCCTTTCGAGGGTCTGGGTGGCACGGGTCGTCTTCGCGGGCGTCTTGGCCATATCCGTCTGCTCTCGGGCGCCCCCCGCCCGCGCGGGGACAAGCCGGCTGATCCCGGCGTAGGCCTCCGCGGGCCCTGGGGCGCCGGCGACGTACACCGCCGCGACGGCGGGCGTACAGCCCGGCGGCCGCAGGGTCGCCACATCGTTGACCGTGCCGTTGTCGCCACGGCGATCTCGTTGCCCACGGGCCAGTCCGGCGGTAGGCCCGCGCGCAGCCGCCTGAGACCGGTCCGGGACGCGGCCACCAAGCCTCCAGCCGGCCGGGCGCGAAGGCCGGCAGGATCGGACCGAGCGGGATCCGGACAAAAGTCGCGCGCTTCGCCTCGGCGTCGTGGTGTCGCGCGGGTCACCGGTGATCGCGGTGTTCAGGCCGGCTCACTGCGGTCGGGGCAGGTGAGAGGGTCGCCGGGATGGCCAGGCGGCCCGGACTCTGGTTTCACGTGAAACATCCAGGAGCCCCCTGGCGACCGACCTCCGGGCGCACATGACGAGCCACGGCAGCATGACCGAGACCGCTACCCTCTTCGCCCCCGCCAGCGGCTTCGGTCGCGCGGCCGTTGCGGTGATCCGCGTGAGCGGCCCGGCCGCCGCCGACGCGCTCGTCGCCCTGAGCGGCGCCCTGCCGCCACCCCGCCGCCTGTCCCTTCGGACCCTGCGGGATCCCGCAGACGGCACATTGCTCGACCGGGCCCTGGTCGCGTGGTTTCCCGGCCCGGACACCTACAGCGGCGAGGACATGGCGGAGTTGCACCTGCATGGCGGGACGGCGGTGCGGATGGGCGTGCTGGCGGCCCTGGCCCGGCTTCCGGGATGCCGAGCTGCCGGTCCCGGTGCGTTCACCCGCCAGGCGGTGCTCAACGGCCGCATGGACCTTGCCGAGGCCGAAGCGGTGGCTGACCTGATCGACGCCGAAACGGAGGGGCAGCGCCGGCAGGCCCTGCGCCAGCTCGACGGGGCGCTCAGCCGGCAGGTCGCGGCGTGGCGCCTGGAAGCCATTGACTGTCTGGCCGCCGCCGAGGCCGCCCTCGACTTTGCCGACGAGGGCGATGTGGACGATGCCGGCCTCGACGCCGCCCTGTTCGGCCGCGCCGCGTCCCTGCGCCAGGAGATCGCCGCCGCCCTCCATGACGGCCGCCGGGGCGAGCGCCTGCGCGAAGGCTTTACGGTGGTGCTGGCGGGCGCCCCGAACGCCGGCAAGTCGACCTTGCTGAACGCGCTGAGTCGGCGGGACGTGGCCATCGTCTCGGAGGTGCCCGGCACCACGCGGGACGCCATCGAGGTCCGCCTCGACCTCGGAGGCCTGCCGGTCCTTCTGGTCGACACTGCGGGACTGCGTGACACCGCCGAACCGGTGGAGGCCGAGGGTATCCTGCGCAGCCGGGCCCGCATCGGCGCGGCGGACCTCGTGCTCACCCTGATCCCCCCGGGTGGAGACGCGCCCGATCTCGGCAGCCCGGGGATCCGAACCCTCCGGGTGCTTACAAAGGCCGATCTATTGGCCGACGCATCACGATCCGTCCCGCCCCATGCCCTCGCCGTCTCGGCCCGGACGGGGGCCGGCCTGGAGGCGCTCCTCGACGCGATCCAGGGCGAGGCGGAGGCCGGATTCGGCGCAGGCGATGCGCTGGTCACCCGGGCTCGCCACCGGGCAGCCCTGGAGGCTTGCGTCGCCCACCTCGACCGCCTGCTCGCGGGGGTGGGCGGAATGCCGGAACTCGTCGCGGAAGACCTGCGGCTCGCCGTCCGGGCCCTGGGCGAGGTCGGGGGTCATGTCGGCATCGAAGATGTCCTCGACCGTCTGTTTTCGGGATTTTGCATCGGAAAGTAATTTGAATAGCCGGCAATACAGAGGCTTGCCGCTCCGGACTGTCGGGAGCTCCTATCGCGGAATCCGAAGGATCCGCGGTCGCCAGATCGCCAGCACGACGTTGGCCGCCGCCACGGCAAGCAGCACCCAGAGCGTGCCGCGCTCGGCCCCGAGCGAGGCGGCGAGCGTCCCGGGATCAACCCGGCCAGCGAGCGCCCGGGCGCTCTGTTCGGCCTCCTGCCGCATCGGCCCCTGCACGTAGACGAGCCCGCCCTCGAACATCAGGACGCCGGTGGCGAGCTTCAGCCACGCCCAGCCTGCGCCCAAGAAGGCGCGGTTCACCGCCATCGCCAGCAGGCCCGACATCAGGGTCAACGCCAGGGAAGGAAGGAAGACCCAGGTGGCGACGGCGCCCATGCCGCCCCGCAGCGCGGCGTATTCCGGCAGGGCGGCAGGCCCAGGGCTGACGCCCAGCATGACGACAAGGGACGCCATCGCCCCCAGCATTCCGGCGGCCCCCATCGTGTGGAGGAATTTCAGCAGGCGTCGCACGGCGTCTCGGCCACCAGCACTGTCGGTCCAGCCATAGCGCAAACCGCCCGGCCCGCGTAACCGGCCGCATGGTCGCGGCGCAGGCCGCCCGTCAGCTCCGCAAGCCGGGTGCCTCCTGGCCGGTGCGGGCCACGTACTCGGTGTAGCCGCCGCCGTATTGGTGGACGCCCTCCGGCGTGATTTCGAGCACCCGGTTGGACAGGGCCGCTAGGAAATGCCGGTCGTGGGAGACGAACAGCATCGTGCCTTCGTAAGCGCCGAGCGCCGCGATCAACATCTCCTTGGTGCCCATGTCGAGGTGGTTGGTCGGCTCATCGAGCACCAGGAAGTTTGGCGGGTCGTAGAGCATCAGGGCCATCACCAGCCGCGCCTTCTCGCCCCCCGAGAGCACCCGGCAGCGCTTCTCGACATCGTCGCCCGAGAAGCCGAAGCAGCCGGCCAGCGCCCGGAGCGAGCCCTGCCCGGCCTGCGGGAAGGCATCCTCCAGGGACTGGAACACGGTGCGGTCACCGTCCAGCAGGTCCATGGCGTGCTGGGCGAAGTAGCCGAGCTTGACGCTGCCGCCCACAGTGACCGAGCCGTCGTCCGGCTCGGTCGTACCGGTCACGAGCTTCAGGAGCGTCGACTTGCCGGCGCCGTTGATCCCCATCACGCACCAGCGCTCCTTGCGCCGCACCGAGAAGTCGAGCCCCTCGTAGATGCTGCGGCTGCCGTAGCGCTTGTGGACGTTCCTCATCATCACGACGTCGTCGCCCGAGCGCGGCGCCGGCTGGAACTCGAAGGCCACCGATTGCCGCCGCCGGGGCGGCTCCACGCGCTCGATCTTGTCGAGCTTCTTCACCCGGCTCTGCACCTGGGCGGCGTGGGAGGCCCGCGCCTTGAACCGCTCGATGAACGCGATCTCCTTGGCGAGCATCGCCTGCTGGCGGTCGAACTGCGCCTGGGCTTGCGCCTCGTTCAGCTTCCGCTGGCCCTCGTAGAAGGCGTAGTCGCCCGAATAGGTGGTGAGCGCGCCGCCGTCGATCTCGATCACCTTGGTGACGATGCGGTTCATGAACTCGCGGTCGTGCGAGGTCATCAGCAGGGCGCCGTCATAGGCCTTCAGGAACGATTCGAGCCAGATCAGGCTCTCCAGGTCGAGGTGGTTGGAGGGCTCGTCGAGCAGCATCACGTCCGGGCGCATCAGGAGGATCCGGGCCAGCGCCACGCGCATCTTCCAGCCCCCCGACAGGGCGCCGACATCCCCGTCCATCATCTCCTGGCTGAAGCTGAGGCCGTCGAGCACCTCCCGCGCCCGGCCCTCCAGGGCGTAGCCGTCGAGCTCCTCGAACCGGGCCTGGACCTCGCCGTAGCGCTCCACCAGGGCATCCATCTCGTCCGCCCGGTCCGGGTCGGCCAGCGCCGCGCCGAGCTCGGCGAGTTCGGCCGCCACCGTGCTCACCGGCCCGGCGCCATCCATCACCTCGGTGACGGTGCTGCGCCCGGACATCTCGCCGACATCCTGGCTGAAATACCCGATGGTGATGCCCCGGTCGGCCGCGACATGGCCCTCGTCGGGCTGCTCCTGGCCGATGATCATGCGGAACAGGGTCGTCTTGCCCGCCCCGTTCGGCCCCACGAGCCCGACCTTCTCGCCCCGCTGGAGGGCAGCCGAGGCCTCGATGAAGACGAGCTGCCGCCCGTTCTGTTTGGTGATCTTGTCCAGGCGTATCATGAGGAGTGGGCGCGTATCCGGGGAGGTCTCGGGGGCGCTTACGGCATGGATCGAGACGGCGCAAAGACGGAACCCGGGGTCGCGGGGCGGACTTGCGCCTCACGCAACCGTGGTCGGGCGTCGGGAGCCAAGCCCAGGCTGGGCCGTTGCCCCGCGCAACATGAGGAACGCGATGCTGTTCGCTTGGTGGAAGACGAGCCTGGACATGGCCATGCTCGGGCTGGAGGCGCAGGAGGTGATCGCCCAGCGGATGGCGATGTTCGCGCTCGGCGGCCCGGCCGCGCAGGTGGAAGCGCAGCTCATGGTGACGGAGAAGATCATGGCGGCCAGCGAGACGGCGCTGATGGTCGCCGCGGGCGCCTCGAACGGCAAGGTGATCCGCAATTACCGGCGCAAGGTCCGGGCCAACGCGCTGCGGCTGAGCAAGGGCTGAGGTGCAGGCTCGGCACCACCGGCCGCACCAGAAGCGCCCTGCCAGGCCGCCGCATTAGTCTCTGCTCGGCCCGAGAGTCTGGATTTGATCAGCACCAGAAGGCGAGGGGTACGGCCGAGGCGTCGTTGCGGCGGTCGCTTGTTGTAGCAGGTTGCGATGCGGCGGAAGTCTTTCAGAGGGACGAAGGCGGCTTCAACGCGCCAAGGCTCGCGGTAGCGGCGCCCGCTTTTGGCGGTCTGGGCCGGCCTGGTTCACCGGCATGAACGGCTCGATCACCGCCCACTGCTCATCCGAGCGCCAAAACAGCTCCATCCTCGCTGCCGCCGTGCTGCAATGACGGCCCTGACTCGCAAAACCATAGCCCTCGCGACAACTTGATGCGGCTCAGACCCTTACATGCGCTTTGGCTACGCCCGGGTATCCCCCTCGGCCAGAAGCCCGCCTTTCAGCTCTCGGCACCGCGAGAGGCCGATGCGAGCGCATTATCACCGAGAAGTCCTCTGGAGACCGACGGAGTAGAACCTCTGGAGCGGGTGTAACCATCGACGCGATGGCGTCGAAAGCTTGGTCGGTGCCTTCCAAGGCACAGCAGAGGAGGAAAACTCACATGCGCTTCTCGTTCAGCGTCGCCGCCGCACTCATTGCCTCTACGGTCGTCATGGCTCCTGCCTACGCGGCTGAGTCGATGAGCAAGGACGTCATGCACAAGGACTCGATGGGCACCGACGTCATGCACAAGGATCCGATGAAGAAGGATGCCATGGGCAAGGATGCCATGGGCAAGGACGCCATGGGCAAGGACGCCATGGGCAAGGACGCCATGGGCAAGGACGCCATGGGCAAGGACGCCATGGGCAAGGACGCCATGGGCAAGGACGCCATGGGCAAGGACGCCATGAAAAAGTAAGGCCGCCATGATGCGCCGGTGGGTAGCCGTCGCCGGCTACCCGTCCAACAGTCCCCGCCCGGACGTGCGGGATTGAACCGCCCCGGGCTTCCCGGGGGGCCGTTTGGTTTGGGTCACGCGGTCAAGGGTTGCACGTCGATCCGGGCATGGTCGAGCGCCTCGGCCTCGGCGGGGGGCGCGTTGCCGAACGGTTCGCGTAGCCGGCGTCTTCTGAACCAGTGACACATCCGGGGTGGCGTACGCGACGGCCTCGAAGCTCCGCCATGGCGGAATACGCCGACGCCGCCCTCAGGAGCTCGTGGGCTTGGCGGACCTCGCGCTCCAGGTCCTTGATCCCGGCGCGGTTCCTTCATCCGCGCCGGCCCCATTGGCGGCGCGCCCGCGGGCACCCGGCGAGCCGGTCCCGGGACACGGCCGGCACGATGCGGGCGCCCTCAAAATACCGGCTCTTGAAGTCGCCGCGGGCCTGCCGCTCCAGCTTGACGGCGAGCGTGCGGAGGATCATGGGCCGCCTGCGGAGCGGCAAGCCGGACGGGTATGGCCAACGACGCGTTGCCGTTTGCGATAGGCCCGCGACACCAGCGTGCCTATGCCGCGGATCGCGCGATGGACATAGACGATCCCGGGGGCGCCATGATCGTCACCTATTTTGCTGACCATAGCCTGCCATGAATCGCCTTTCTCCGACCCTCGCGATCCTCCTCATGCTGACCGCGTCCACAGGCACACATGCCCAGGTTCGCACACCCACGCGAACCTCCACGTGTGCGGCGCTGAAGGCATTCGTGGCTCAAGCGGGCAAAGCGGTGCTTGCATCGAGTGAACGCGAATACGAGATGGTCTATCGAGACGGCGGCGCCTGCCAGCAGGACCAGACCAGTGCGCCCGCCTATGAGCCGACGTCCGATGTACCGGCGTGCTTCGTCGGCTGGCGCTGTAAGCAGCGGAACAGTGACAGCGGTGTAAATTAGCGTCCCGGACCAAGCGCGTCTGAGGCGAGGGGTCTTGCCGCTCGTGCCTGAGGATGCCGCAAGGGTATGCCCGCGACCGCTTCGGATTCCGAGGATTCCGGTGAGAATCCTCAGGTGGGCGAACCTCCTGCGACCGCTCTCGGCATTAGGAATCCGAGAGCACCATCGCCCCCGGTCAGGTCGGGCACCGCTGCGGCGCCATGCGAATGGTAGGGGCGAGCCGTCCCAACCCGTATCGGGCAGGGCGCCTTTGGCCGCATGGCCTGCCGGCCCCCCGAAGTTCCCACGGAACAGTCGGCCAAGAGACTCGGTTTGGGCTTTAGGCACGTCACGTTGGCGTGCCGGAGACGACTAGGACATCTGATGGCGACTGGCACCGTGAAGTGGTTCAACGAGACCAAGGGATACGGCTTCATCCAGCCCGATGACGGCGGCAAGGACGTATTCGTCCACATCTCGGCCGTCGAGCGCGCTGGGATGCGCAACCTGATCGAGGGGCAGAAGATCTCCTACGACGTCGAGAATGACCGTCGTAGCGGCAAGGAGAGCGCCGGCAATCTGCAGGCGGCCTGAGCCCTCCTGTTCTGAGACCTCGGCAGCAGGTGTGGCCGGTCGCCGACTTGACCAGGCGGCCGCATCACGCATCCCGAGCCGCGTCGCGTATCGGCTCGACCGCCGGTGAAATCGACGACCTCCCCCGCCAGCCCGCGATCGAATCGGGCGGCGGGGCCCATCTGCTGCGGCCGGTGGGCAACCCGCTTCCGGCCGCTTAGCCGCCTTCACAGGCCCGCCGTAACTCGCCGGCATGTCATCCGGCCTCGCCCCTGTTCTGCGTCCGAACCGGTCGCGCTCTGGCACGGCTCCATCGAGGCCATCTCCCCGCTCACGCCCAGCGATTCCCGCGCGCTCGGCGACCTGTGTGGCCGTGACCGGTTCCGGTCGCAGAGGGAGGCCAGGATCCGGCCCCGGGCCTCCTTGCGCGGACGCGCGCCTCGGGGTGCCACTGCCGGAACAGCGTTCCGCCGATCACCGTTGCGAAGCCAAAGAGCACGACAATGCCGACAACATGGCCCGGGCTGTCACGCATGGCGATGGAGCTGCTGCCCCCGCATGGGCCCGTCTAAGATGCCGGGCCGCAGGGCCTTTGCGGGCGCCCCTCAACGCCACCGCTCCTTCATGCAGGCCAGCACGTAGACCGTCCGCATGCACCGCTCTCGATCGGCCTGCGAATGCGCATGTTCCATGCAGGCATTCATTCCCGAGGAGAGCAGCCCGCGATCAACATCTTTCGCGGCGGCACACGTGAAGATGGGTTGAAACCCCTCAAAGGTGCTCACCTGCCAAAATATGAGGACGAAGGACAGCAGGCAGAACGCAGAGACCATCACTTTGCTGTCATAGAACCAGTGCCTGCGTTCGGTCGTGGCGCCGCGCACTTCGCTCACCCCTTCACCGGATGCGCCAGCAGGATCGCGGTGCGGACCCTGTTGGGCTTGTCGGCATCACGATCGGCGAGGAGCGCGTCCCGGGAGGCCTTGTGCCCGGCGATCGCTCCGGCCGAGCGAGGGTCCAGGCATTCGCCAGCGTATAGGCTTCGGTCGCGAGATGCGTCAGCACCGTGCCGACCGCCGCGTTGATCTCGCCGTCCGTGACCGCGACGGCGTTGCGAAGGTCAGAAACAATTGTGTTCGAGGTCATCCCCCGCCCCTATCGCGCCTGCCCGGAGCCGTCCACTGACCTGACCGGCCGGCTTTGTGGCCCTCCCTCGGGTTCACGGACAGCCCCGATACGCTCACGGCGACGGCCTGCGGCCGGGACAGCGCCTGCGAGCGTATCGGCCCAGCGCGGCCGAGATGGTTGCGCGCTTCGACAGCCATGCTCGCAGGTTATGGGGACGGGCGTCGGGGTCAACTGGTCGGCGAGTCCCCCTGGCGATCGGCCGCGCCACGGGATCTGCGGAGGGGCTCCAGCGAAACCGCCGAGCGACACCGTCGACGGGGATCCGACTCAAATCAACGCCGTCGACCGCGTGGGCCATGCGAAGCTGATGAATCCGAGAGCAACCTGCGGGTGAACCTCCTAACCGGGACGGTCCCGGCTAGCGGCTTGCGTTTTCCGGGCGACCCGGTGATGAAGCATTTATTACCGGGCGGAACGCCGTTTTTCCACGGATAGCGGCGAGGAGATAAATGTGGCGACAAGCAAGATGCCTAAGCCCGTCCCGACAGGGGTAAGCGGGCTGAATGAAATCTTGCGCGGTGGATTTCCGCCCTCGAACCTCTACTTGCTGCAAGGGGCCCCCGGTGCAGGCAAGACCACCGCGGCCCTTCAGTTCCTACTGGCCGGGGTCGAGGCTGGCGAGCGGTGCATCTATGTGAGCCTGTCGCAAACCGCAGCGGAGCTCGAATCGATCGCCCTCTCACACGGATGGAGTCTGAACGGTATTCGGGTCGAAGAATTGTCTGCCTCGGACGCAGTCAATGGCGCGGCCGACCAGACGATCTTTCAGACTGCAGAATTGCGCTTGGACGAAACGCGCCAGGCGATCGAACGGGCCATTGAAGAGCACAAGCCCAGTCGTCTCGTTTACGACTCGCTGCTGGAGATCAGGCTGATCACGGGTGATACACCCCGCTTCCGTCGCGAACTGATCGGTTTCAAGGCCTTCCTGGCTAAACGCAACGTGGTCGCCCTATTGCTCGACACACAGAACGGCCAAGGCGTGACTGGCGAAGAAGTCGAGGGTATCGCCCACGGTGTGATCCGCTTTGACAAGTCGCTTGAGGAGTACGGCGCAGTTCGTCGGCGGATTGAGGTCAGCAAGATGCGCGGCGTGCCGATCGCCGATGGTTATCACGATATGGCGATCCGCGAAGGGCAGGGCGTCGTCGTGTTTCCACGCATCGTGCCGGGCGCGGCGAGGGAGTCCATCAAACCGGAACTCATCAAATCCGGTGTCGATACTCTCGATGAGATGTTCGGTGGCGGCCAGGAGGCAGGAACGACGACGCTGGTCATCGGCCAGTCCGGCACCGGCAAGTCCACGATGGCCTCGCTGTACTCGACGGCCGCGTTGAAGCGTGGCGAGAGCGTAGCATTATTTTTGTTCGAGGAGCGACTGGAAACCTTTTTCCGGCGCTCGGAGGGCCTGGGCATGAATTTGCGCCAGTTCCATGAGAATGGTCAGCTCATCATTCGCGATTTCAATCCGAACGAGATCTCACCAGGCGAATTCGCACAAATCGTTCAAGAAATTGTCACGCAGGACAACAGCCGCGTCGTCGTGATCGACAGTTTCACCGGCTATCTCAACTCGCTTCCCCATCGCGAAAAGGCAGTCCGCGATATCCAGGCATTGCTCAAATATCTCGCGCGGGCGGGTGTATTGACGATGCTGATCGTCGCCCAACACGGTCTCCTGGGCCAAAACGTCGGGATCGACGTCGATGTCAGCTTTCTTGGCGACACTGTTCTACTCCTCCGGATTACGGAGCACGATGGCCGACTACGGCGGAATATCACCGTGGTGAAGAAACGGCATGGGCCCCATGACCTCGACGTCCATGAACTCTTCATCAGGAGTTCGGGAGTGACCGTCGTCCCCTACAACCCGCTTCCGGAAGCGTGAGCGATCTGGGTTTCGAGGATCTCTCGGCGCTGGATCACGTGCTGGTCCTGGCGCCTTATCGCAAAGACGCGATCTACCTCGGCCGTCTGCTGTCCGAGCACGGCATTCGTGTCGAGACAGCGTCCGGCATCGACGACATCGTGGCCCAACTCGCAACTCTGCCTGGAGTTTTGGTCACGACGCATGAAGCCCTGACGCCTGCCGTCTTGAAAGCGGTCGCGGTCCATTTGCGGTCCCAGCCCGCTTGGTCGGAAATGCCCATCGTCGTGCTGCTCGATCGTGCCTCTCCGAACGCACGCATGCGCGCAGAACTGAGCCGAGCATGGCCACGGGCCCGACAACTCTTCTATCAACGGCCCGTCACGCCTGTGGAACTGGTCAGCGGAGTCCAGTCTGCTTTGTTGGCCCGCCTTCGGCAACGCGACGTGCGGGACCATATCGCACGTGAGATCGAATTGCGGCGCGAGTTAAACCATCGGGTCAAGAATATCCTCGCCAGCGTCACATCGATCTTCGAGATGACCCGCCGGGGCGCAACATCGATAGAAGAATTTGCCGAGGACTTCAGGGGGCGCCTTGGCGCACTGGCCAAGGTCCATTCTGCGGTCTTCCATGCGGCCGGCGAAATCGTACCGGTCCAGGAGATCGCCGATATCACATTCAGCCCCTATCGACTGACCGGCGAGGATCGGATCACAGCGCGCGGGCCTACCGTCATGCTGCACCGGGAAGCCGGAACGACGTTGGCGCTGTGCCTCCATGAATTGACAACCAACGCAATCAAGTACGGTGCCTTATCGAAAGCTGAAGGGCGGGTGCTTCTCGAATGGACGGTTTCGGATGACGAGCCGCGCGAGCTGTCGATAAGCTGGCGCGAGAGCAACGGACCGCCCGTCACGGAGCCGGTGCGTGCCGGCTATGGGACCCGCTACCTGCGTGCCGCCCTGACGGGAATGTTCGGACAAAAGCCTGTGATTGCCTTCCATCCCGAAGGTCTGCGGTGCGAAGCGCGCGGCTCCTTAGCGCGAGTGTCCTGCAACCAATAGATCTATGCCGCGCCCGCAATCTATCAGTCTAGAGAAATATTTTTGGCGAATCGCATGCGTATTTTCTGCCTTGAAGACAATGCCCTCATCGTATTTCATATCGAGCAATTGCTCGAAGATTTGGGCCACGTATTTGTAGGCGCTCTGGAAAGCTTCGCCGATCTTAAGGAAAATTTTTCGGATCTCGAGTTTGACGGCGCGTTGGTTGACATTGATCTTACCGATGGGCGTACCGGCCCGTCGGCCGCCGCCTGGCTCTTGGAGCGCGGCATTCCAACAATTTTCATTACTGGACAAGAACAAATTGCGGATCAACATCGCGACATATCGATTGCAATCATCGGTAAGCCGATTTCGCAGTTGGACTTCGCGCAAAAAATGGCGCTCTTCCCCTTGGGAAATGAATGATATCCGATTTTGAATTTCGGAAATCGTAAGAAAACATCTCCCTAGAAATCCAACCCGCGAACGATGGCGCTCAATCGGAGCTGGCCTCACAGTTTTGATGCTTCAGCATGAATCGATATCGCGTAACGCTTATTTTCCCCGAGGCCCGATGCTCATTCGCATTTCATAACGCCCGCATTACAGTGAAAGGAAAAGGATCGTTCAATCTGCTGGAGCGGTACGCTCGGATTTTCACGGCGCCAGCATCGACAATTGCTCTGAAAAAGCTGTCGGGCTTTCAAATGCCGACAGATCACGCGCGATCGAAGGCTGAGAGCGCCTCACAAGATTTCCGCTGCGCCGTCGTACCCCCAGAGAGAACGCCCCGGTGATCGCGAGTTTTGTGAATGGCTCTGAGAACGCATCTGCTTCTAACTCTCGCATGTTCGAAAGCTGGCATTCTGCGTTCGATCTATAGCAGCCGAGTTCGGGTGATTTTGGAATGTCCGCTTTCTGGAAGCTGCTCCGGGTAGCCGGATGGCGGTTAATGCCGTAGGCCCGCTTACCGGCCAGGAACCAAGGTCCGGTCGTGGCGCGATGCTTGCGCTCTGTGTGATGCTCGAGGCGCGCAGCTTGACGGCGTAGTCGGGCTGCGACCGCCTGCGGCACCGGTCCTCACGCGTCCGGGATCCAGATGCCGTGGAAGCCCTGCGGCACACGCCGCGGCAGGCGCACTCGCGCCAGGGGCTCGGCCGCCACGTCCGCCGCCTCCAGGATCACGAGGTCGCTTGCCCCGCGAACTTGGTCATAGACGAACCCCATCAACCAGCCGTCATCCGAGCCGCCGGACACGTGGGCGAACTCACTCGGGATGCCGTCGACGAACACGTGCGTCGCGTCCTGACCCCGGGTGAGATCGTAGCGCACCAAAGCGCCGTTGCGGGCCTCGTCTTCGCCCGAGCCGGCCCCGGTCTGCACCGCGTAGAGCACGTTATGCTCCAGCCCCGTGCGTCGCGCGTCGATGCGCGGAAACTCGATCGCGCGATCGTCCAGATCCGTCTCCTGCGCGCGCTCCGCCCCAGGGCAAACACGCCAGCGCCTCAACCGCGCACGCTCGAAGCGCGAGGTGGAGGGGCCGCCGCGCCACAGCTCGGGGTACCACGCCACGTCCAGCACCAGCGTCCCATCCGCCTCCTCGTAGGCGTTGCCGACATGAAAGACGTAGCCGGGCCCGACCGCGACCCAGCGGATAGCCTCGGCCCCCGCGCCGCGCGGTAGCACGCCGAGACGGGGCGCATGCACATCGCTCCAGGTGAACGGCATCGTGCCGCGCATCGCCAATCCCAGGTCGAACACCACCGGCAGGTCCATGAACACAACGTGCCCACGCGTGAGGGCGAAGTCATGCATCATCACGGGCGCGGGCAGCGGCAGGGCTGAGCTGCGCACCAGCGTGCCAGCGGCGTCGGCGACGTGGTAGGTCAGGTAGGGAGGCCGCGGGCTGTAACCGAAGAAGTGCAGCTCGCCCGTCTCAGGGCAGATCTTCGGGTGGGCCGTGAACGGCGTCGTCAGACGCCCGCCGAAATCCTCGTAGCCCAGAGTCTCGAGCTCGGGCCCGATCCGCATCGGCAGGGCGTTCTCGACGAGCGCGAAGGTGCGCCCGGCATGGGCCACGACGCTGGTGTTGGCGACGCTGCCGCGCAGGTCGAGCGGGTTGCCGGAGTCACAGCCCTCGAAGTGCGGCGTGCGCACCCAACGGTTGCGGTACCATTCGGCGCGGCCGTCGCGTAGCGCGACGCCGTGGATCATGCCGTCGCCGAGGAACCAGTGGCCGGAATGGCCGTCGCGAGGATTGGCGCCGTTGCGGGCGTAGAGGCCGCGAAGCTCAGGCGGCACCGCGCCTTCGACCTCGAGCGCAAAGCTGGTGACCTCCTCCTGCACGGGGGCGAAGTTGCCGTCGAGCCAGTAGGGTGCCGCCTCGACCTCGGGCATCGGCGTCTCCGTATCGTGCTGTCCGTCCCTCGGAGTGCCGGATGCGCGAGGCGCATGCCTTGCCGCGGATACGAACGGGCTTCTCTTGCGACTGCGCGAGCCGGTCTGCGGCCTGCCGGCGGCCGGGCGCCCGGAACGCCGTCGTTCACCTGGGGAGACATGGGCCCGCACACGAGCCTGTCGAGCGACCGGGAAAGAGGTTCCGGCTCGCGCGAGACCACGCTCGCCGCCGCCATGAGTCGGCACCGACGTCCCTATCACCACCGTGCCCTCAAGACCCCTTTCCATCAGGAAAGCCTGGTGGTGCGGGCAGTCGGGCCCGAACCAGTCTCCTTGCGCGCATTCCCTGTCCGTGCGGAAAATACAGGGACGAGCTTCGGAAAAGCCAATCGCTGAGCAGATGTGCGCTGGATTGTCATGGTCGATCAGCTGCTTGGCGAGCCTTTCCCTACAAGGGTAAGCGGGGAAGGAAAACAGCGCATGCAGGGGATCGGCAATGGCCTGCAGGCGACGGCGTTTTCAGCATCGCGCGAACGCCCGAATCGAGGGATTACCGAAGCAGACCTTCCGGCCTGCGCCCATTGCCGCCACCCGGCCGACTCGGACGGCATCTCCGAATTGGACATGGTAGCAGCCCAGTTATCAGGGCTGGATCGCGCCGATAGCCGAAGGCGCCCATAAGCCAGTGCGGACGTTCTGGCCCATATTCGTCCGGGCCGGCTGCCGACAAGAAACATTCAAATTAATCTACCACCGCGAGCAGGCTGCCTCACCTTTCACGCCAGATGGATTAGAGCCTCCGCTTCTCAGCCTCCCAAATCGCCTCAGAACATCTGACGACGGACAATCCACCAGCAGGAAGGATGCGGCCGGAGCGACGCTCAGTCCCGCCGGTCCCGGCGCAGGGTCTTGAGGCCGATGCCCGTCGCCTCGAAGCCGCCGTCGACGGCGAGCTGCTGGCCGGTGACGAAGGTGGCGCGCTCGGAGCAGAGGAAGACAATCGCTTCCGCGAGTTCCGTCTCCAGGCCGTAGCGCCCGAGGGGGACGGCGTCGTGGTAATCCGCGCGGATCTCGGGGCTGTGGACCGCCTTGGCCATCGCCGTGTCCACCGGGCCGGGGGCGACTGCGTTCACGCGGATCCCGAACTGCGCCAGCTCGACGGCCTGCTGCTTCGTGAGCTGCGCCAGCGCCGCCTTGCTGGTGCCGTAGGCCGTCCGCAGCGTCGAGGCGCGCAGGCCCGAGATCGAGGTGACGTTCACGATCGCGCCGCCACGCTCGGCCAGGAGCGGGACGGCCGCCTGCGTGCACAGGAACGGCCCCGACAGGTTCACCGCAAGCACCTGCGACCAATCCTCGAACGTGGTCTCCATCAGCGGCTTGAAGATCGCGATGCCGGCGTTGTTGACCAGCGCGTCGAGGCACCCGAACCGGTCGGCGACCTGCCGCACCGCCTCCGCCACCGCCCGCGGATCGGAGACATCCGCGGTCACCGCGAGCACCGATTCGGGACGGTCGAGCCGGACGGCCGCCGCCTCCACGCCCGGGCCGTCGATATCGAGGAGGGCGACGCGCCATCCTTCCGCGAGGAAGCGGGTCGCGGCGGCGAGCCCGATGCCGCGGGCCGCCCCCGTCACCAGCGCGGTCCGGTCCTTGGTGTCGCTCATGTCCCGTCTCCGTCGGCGACGGCCGCGCTCCGGCGGCAGAAGGGATCTTCAGGCAGGCAGCAGCGCGGCCGCCGCGAGCGGGGCCGGATGGGCCTTCCTCGTCGTCACGCCGTCGCATTCCGAGGCGTGGTTTAATTGCTTATCGATGGTGCAGGCGAAACCGTGAAGATTCGGTGGAGATCAGGTCTGCCCGATACAGGAGTTGCGGCGGCTGCGGCATCAAGCAAGCGGGAGAGATCGAAGACTCCATCCATAGCGCAAATCTCAAGTATAAATCTCAAAATCTGACCGCGCAAATAAATCGAAACGCCGGTAAAATTGCTAAAATAGCTGTCAATTCCGGCGATTCGTTCAGAAAAAACAGAAAGATATCTTCATCGTCGATCTTATAAGATCAATCAAAGATCCGCACCGCAGTCTGAGCCCGATTGTCCTACGGTCGCTAAGCGCTCATCCCAGTCATTCGAGGACTCTGACACGCTTCGCCACAGCGGACATAGCGCGTGGCGGCGGACCGACTGGCTCATGCGCATAACGCCTGCAGTAAAGGACTTACACAAACATAACCAATTCTTGCGCCCATGGCGACGGAATGACATGACGTATTTCGGCGTCGTCAGAACTTAGCGGTGACCAGCTTGGGTTCCGCGACGGGCTTCGGAGGTACCACCCAAAGCGGCGCTGATATCGTCAAATAGGTTGCCGTACCGGCAAAACGATTCGCAACGGCGAACTCGCGCAAGACCCTCACGTTCGTGGAAACGGGGATCTCGCCGACTTGGAAGGTGTAGCCGATCTGGCCACCCAGAGCCGTGACCCGGCCCTTGAAGGGGCCGACTTTGTCGCCTCGCCCGCTATCCCCCGTCAGCTGGTCATAGAAGTACCCGACGAGTCCCACCGATAACTCCTTGCTCAGATACTTCGACGCCGACCATTCCAGATGGAATTCGGTGCCCGTGAGATACTGTGTCGCCGGATTGATCCAGTTGAAGGTGATGCCCGGCACCACCGAGAGCTCGTAGCCGAGAGCGGGGTCGAGGTAGGTCAGCGCCCCGGAGAGATCGAACGCCGGGCGATTGAGCGCGATGTTGGAGAGCTGCCCGGTTTCGTAGGAACCGGACGGAACCACCCCAAGGGCCGTCACGCTCCAGTGGAGGTTGCCGGAGTGCCAGCCCACGAAGGAGGCGAGATAGATGTCGCCGACGTTGAACACGGCGTCCCGCTCGCGCCCACTGACGATCCGGTCGATCCGGGGCGACGAGAGCACCGCCCCAGCGCTCACGTTGGGCGTCCCGAACGGAACGGTGATGGAGAAGCCGAGGTTACCGCCCAGGATCTCGATCGGCGTGACCCAGATCGGTGTCACGAAGTTCGCACTGATATCGAGTTTGACATTCGCAGCGACGACGCCGCCATTCTGGAAAGTGCGGCCGCCCCCAAGATTACCCTGATAGAAGTATGTCTCGCTCTCGAAGTAGAAACCCGGTGGCGGGATTACGCCCGCGAGTGGCCCACGGTTGCCGAGAACATAAACACCTTGCGCGCCCTCCGCAGCGTGGCCTTTACCCAGGAGCACCAGACTCATTGTCATAGCGAACGCCAGCACAACGAGCCAATTCGGTCGATTTGTACTGCGCATAGCGCCCTCCGATTTGGAAAATATAGCTACAGTACCTAATCGTTACTACTTATTTCGCCATCGCCGCCCGGGCGGCTTGGATCTTCGCTTTCACCGCATCAAGGTTGAAGCTCGCGCCCTTTTGCATCGGCGGGAACTCGATGGCGGTCATCGCGAGCTTTTCCACCTCCTGTTGGACGAAGGTGAAGCGCCAGAACTCGTAGAGAAACCAGTTCATGTAGTTTTGCGTGCCGCCCCTTGTCCCATTTTCAGGCCAACCGGTGCGCTCGAACGGGTCGAGCCGGAGATTGGTAATATAGGGGACATCCGGTTTGGTTTTATCTCCAAGCCACCCAGCGGGCTGGTCGATAAACCGGTATTTGTAATCGCCGATCCGCACGGCTCCGAGTTCGCTTTCTCCGAAATACCAGACTTCGTTGCGATTCGAAGGACCTTTGCCGGTGATCATGTCCATCTGATTGTAGCCGTCGAGGTGCACCTTGTAGGTCTCGTCGCCGATCTTTTTGCCCCTCTTCAGTTCTTCACCGATGTCGGCGTCGCCCGCCGCCGCGACGAGCGTGGGAAACCAGTCGAGGCCGGAGATGACACCGTTCTCGACCTTGCCGGCGGGCACTCTCCCGGGCCAGCGGATTATCGCCGGCGCTCGGAAGCCTCCCTCCATGACCGTGCCTTTCGACTGCGCGAATGGGGTCTGCCCGCCATCCGGCCAAGTGAAGACTTCCGTGCCATTGTCAGTGGTGAAGACGACGATGGTGTTATCGTCCACGCCCAACTCCGTCAGCTTCTTCATCACCAAGCCGACGTCATCGTCGAGTTGCGCCATGCCGGCTTCATGGATGGTCCAGCCGTTCTTGGAGTTGCGCAGAGCTTGATATTTCGGTGACAGGTGCGTGGTGACGTGCATCCGGGTGGGGTTGAGCCAGACGAAGAACGGCTTGCCGTCGGCCTTGGCCTTGTCGATGAAGTTGAGTGCCAGGTCGCGGATCTCGTCGTCCACCGTCTCCATCCGTTTCGGGTAGAGCGGCCCAGCGTCCTCGATCCTCTGCTTACCCACCACGCCCCAGCGCGGGTCGTCGGTCGTGTCTGCTACGCTCGTCGCCCAGGAATGGACCATGTTGCGTGGACCGACCTTGTCCAGCAGCTCCTGCGGGTAGCCGGGGTGGGCCGGGTCCTCCATCGCGTCGAGATGGTAGAGGTAGCCGAAGAACTCGTCGAAGCCGTGCACTGTGGGCAGGAACTCATTCTTGTCCCCCAAGTGGTTCTTGCCGAACTGTCCGGTGGCGTAGCCCATCCCCTTCAACACGGTAGCGATGGTCACGGCCTGCGCCGGTAAGCCGATGGGTGCGCCAGCCTGGCCGACTGTCGTCATGCCGGTGCGGATCGGCAGTTCCCCGGTGATGAAGGCCGCGCGCCCGGCCGTGCAGCTCGCCTCGGCGTAGTAGTCGGTGAACAGCATGCCCTCGGAAGCCAGCCGGTCGAGGTGGGGCGTCCGTCCCGCCATCATGCCGCGATGGTAGGCCCCGATGTTCCAGATGCCGATGTCGTCGCCCATGATGACGATGATGTTCGGCTTCTGCCCCGCCGGCGTCGGCTGCTGCTGAGCCTGCGCTGCTGCCGTCTGGGTTGTCGTCATCAGCCCGGCGGTCGCCAGAAGCGACGTGCCGGCGAGGAGCATGTTCCGGCGGCTGAGTGCGCTTGCCGGCTCGGAGCCCGTTTGATCCGCTTGGTGCACGTCGTCGTGAGTCATGACCGGTTCCTCTCTCTCAGGACGCACCTGAAGCCGACGTGGCTCATTGAGGTGTCGACCGGTTGCGCGTGGCGGGCCGCGGGGCGATAGCGGCGGCAGTAATTCGGCGCGCAGAGGTGCGAGCCGCCCTTCACAACCTTGCAGGGGATCCGGACCTGCGGATTGCGCGGGTCGAAGCTGTCCTCCGCGCGCCCGCCATGCGGGTTCCGAGGGACGCAACAGGCCTTCAAGGCATCGGCCGGATGCGCCGATCCGTACCAGTCGGACGTCCATTCCCAGACATTGCCGATCATGTCGAAGAGCCCGTAGCCGTTCGGGGGGAACGAGCCGACTGGCGTGGTGCGCTTATAGGTGCGGGGGGCGGTGTTGAGGTGGGGGAAGTCGCCTTGCCAGGTGTTGGCCATCAGGCGTCCTGCGGGCGAAAATACATCACCCCAGGCGTACTCCGCGCCATCGAGGCCACCGCGGGCCGCAAACTCCCACTCAGCCTCGGTCGGCAGTCCCTTGCCCGCCCAGGCGGCGTAGGCCTCGACGTCACGTAGCGCGACGTGCACGACAGGATGGTCGTCGAGGCCCTTGATCGAGCTACCCGGTCCGTAGGGATGCCGCCAGTTCGCCCCCCGCACAAAAGTCCACCATCGGGTCCAGTCGCGCATGTCGCCGGGCTGTCGTGGCGGTGAGAAGGCGAGCGAGCCGGCGTAGAGCATGTCGGGTTGCGCGCCCGGATAGTCCTTGGGATCAGGAGGGCTCTCCGCGACGGTCCGGTAGCCGGTCGCGCGGACGAAGTCTCTGAAGCGGCGGTTGGTGACCGGGGCCTCGTCGATCCAGAAGCCGTCTACGGTTACACGGTGGGCGGGCGCTTCCTCGGGATAGTGCACATCTGACCCCATGCGGAACGTCCCGCCTGGTATCCAGCACATGCCCCGGCGAACATCTGGCATCGTCGCGGGAACAGGCCGGTTAATCGCACTCGACGAAGCACCAGCCATCTCGTGTTCCTGTCGGACGTGAATAGATATTTCCTGCCAAGAACAAAATCGAATTTTTCAAAACTATCTAAATTAACTGCAATATTGGCACGGTCCACAGATATAATAAGAAATAATTACATCTGAATGCAAGTCAGCAATGCGACGTAACTAGGCGGTCCGCCGATGCTCACTTCCTGAATGCAGGCTTTACGGCGCTGGGCTTTGAAACCGGCCCATTGCTGCTCAAGCTGTGTCCGGGCCAGTGTCTCATCGTGAATACAGCCCTGATCGGTAGTCCGGGCGCTCTGACCGAGTGATGGCGCCTCGCCGCAGATTGCCTTGATGTTGAAGCGCGGCACCTCGTCGGCTTGGACAGCCGTGGCAGCGAGAAGCGGCAAGACCAGCAGGCACAGTGGCTTCAACATCTGCCGTCCCATCCGTCGGACTACGATGCGATAAGCCTTTCCATCCTACGCAGGACGGTCGGGCTGCATTGGTGTCCATCCACGCAAGCTAACGATCGGTGCGAACCCACAGACGGCTGCACCTCGCCGGCATTTGACACCGGACGCTCAAGGGTCCGCTCGGGCAATAGAATTTTTATTCTAAATCTTGTCAATAGGATAGAGTGGAATAAATATCTCACACGCATGAAATTTTCGTCGTAAAAATTACATTGGCAATAAATCTAACAAATTTCGTGATATTCGAAATGAAATCCTTTTGACTACAAATATTTCTGAACAATACAGAGCGCGACAACGAGCAGATCTAATAGCTGCACGCATGTTTCGATTCAATATTAGGCATGCCGAGCGTCCAGTATGCCGCCTCCGTTTGATTTCTGCTTTCCGCTATCGAGCGGACATTCGGGGCGGCAGTCTGCAAAGGCTCAATCTGAGACCACGATCTGAGCCACGACGAAGGTCGGCTTCTCCGGCTTGAATGCCGGAAGCCGTCCGGCCGCTTCCGGCCACATCTGGAAATTGGCACCCGCACGTCCGCACGGCAGAGTTCGGTGGATTTCTACCCGTCCTCTCTCGACTGGATGATGGGCCTAGCGGGCATTCAGCAACGGGCTAGGTCCGGGCCAGCATGGTGGCGCGAGCAGGCATGGAGAGCGTCGCTACGCGGTTCTGCGGTGCGCAACTTCTCGGTCGGTGCTGCGGATGCGATGGCTCAACGATCGCTCGTCGGTTGTCCCATCACACCACCTTTTCCGTGATTTTCTGCGGCGTGGGTTTCGTACCCTGGAAGGAAGGCCGACGTTCCATGCGATCGCTATAGGCGGCAAGGCTCGGGTATTGCTCACGCCACGGATAATCCGGCCAGCGAACGTCGAGATACCCGACGACCGTTCCTGCCGCGATGTCCCCGAGCCCGAAGCTGTCGCCGACCGCGTAATCCCGGTCGCCGATCAGGCGGGCGATCTCGCGCACGCCGCCATCGACCTTTCGGCGCTGCCGTGCGATCCATTCCGGGCTCTGCCGTCCCTGCTCGCGCATCTGCTCGAAGAACATGAGCACGAACGCGTCACAGGTGCCGTCGCAAAGCACCTCGAACTTGCGTGCGAGGAGCCGACCGTCGACATCTTCTGGAACGAGCGGCGGCGTCGGGTACTTCGCCTCGATCCATTCCATGATGTAGCGCGACTCGTAGACGGAGCTCCCGTCATCGAGGATGAGAACGGGCAGCTTCTCAAGCGGATTGTACTGCGGCGTCACGGTCGTGCCGTGCCAGGGCACTTCGGTCTCCAGGGCGAAAGGGATGCCCTTCTCGGCGAGCGCGATCCGCACCTTGCGGGCATACGGGCTCGGTGTCGCGCTGATCAGCTTCATCATGCTGTAATCCTGGGCAGGTTCATTCCGCGGGCACCGAGGCGGGCGGCGCTGTCCGGCCGACCGAAGCGCCCCGCTGGTGATCGATCCGTGCCTGCGGACTCCTGTCCGTCATGGACACGACGTAGCAGACGAGGAACGCGAGCGGCATCGTCACGATCGTCGGCGGATCGATCGGAAAGATCGGCGTCGCGTAGCCCAGAACGCCGACCCAGACTGGCCGGCCCAAGATGGTGAAGAGGAGCGCGGTTCCCAGCCCGACGCATCCCCCGGTCACGGCGCCCCGCGTCGTGAGCCCTGGCCAATACAGGACGAGGATCAAGAGCGGCAGCGTCGACGAGCAGGCGATGGAGAACGCCAAGCTCACCATGTAGGCGACGTTCTGGTTTTGGAACGCGATGCCGAGCCCGATCGCGACGATTCCCAGGATTACGGTGGCGTAGCGCGAGACGCGCACCTCGGATGCATCGCTCGCGCCGGCGCGCCGGAACACGCTGGCATAGAGGTCGTGTGACACCGCCGTCGCCCCGGCGAGCGTCAGGCCCGCGACGACCGCGAGAATGGTCGCGAAGGCGACGGCCGAGATGAATCCGAGCATCAGGTCGCCGCCGACCGCGTGCGAGAGGTGGATCGCCGCCATGTTCCCGCCGCCGATCAGGCCGCCGGCGGCGTTCACGTAGGCCGGGTTCTTGGCGACGAGGGCGAGCGCTCCGAACCCGATGACGAACACGAGCGCGAAGAAGTAGTTCATCCAAACCGACGCCCAGAACACGGATATGCGCGCGGCGCGGGCATCGGGCACTGTGAAGAATCGCATCAGGATGTGGGGAAGGCCGGCGGTCCCGAACATCAGCGCGAGTCCGAGCGAGATCGCCGAGACGGGATCGCGGGACAGGAATTGCGGCGCCAGGATCGACTCCCCGCGGGGGTGCCGGGAAACCGCCTGCCGAAGCAGCGCGCCATAATCGAACCCGAAATGGGCCATCACGAGCAGTGCGATCACCGTCCCGCCGATGAGGAACAGCACCGCTTTCGTGATCTGCACCCACGTCGTCGCGACCATGCCCCCGAACAGGACGTAGCAGATCATCAGGAGCCCGACGATGAACTGCGCATAGATGTAATCGAGTCCGAGCAGAAGGCGGATGAGTTGCCCGCCTCCCACCATCTGGGCGATGAGGTAGAACGCGATCACCACGAGGGAGGCCGAGGCCGCGAAGATGCGGACCGGCTTCTCCTGAAGGCGCGTGCAGGCGACGTCCGTGAAGGTGAAGCGGCCGAGTGCACGCAGCCGCTCCGCCATCAGGAAGACCACGATCGGCAGCCCCGTCGTGTAGCCGACCGCATAGATGAGGCCGTCGAACCCGTTGCCGAACACGAGGCCAGCGAGCCCGAGGAAGGCGCCCGCCGAGATGAAATCGCCGGCGATCGCGAGACCATTCTGGAATCCTGTGATCCGTCCTCCGGCCGTGTAGAAGTCCGATGCCGATTGCGTCCGTTTCGCCGCCCTGTAGGTGATGTACAGCGTGCCCATCACGACGGTCGTGAAGAGCGCAATGGCGGTCAGGTTGAGGCCGCCGCTGGTCCCGCCTGTCTGTGCGAGGGCGGGTGCCGGTGCGAGAAGGGCCAGGCCGGATAGCCCGCGGCGGCGCGCAGCCGAGACCCTCATCGGATGCTCTCGCGGTTCGCGATGAGCACGTAAATCCCTGTCAGCGCGACGCCGAGCGCGATCACGAAGAGACCGTATGCGAAGGCGACGGTCACCGTGCCACCATCGACAAGCGGTCTGGCCAAGACGGAGGGCGCAAACGCGCCGAGCCCGACGAAGCCGAAATAGAAGAGCATCAGAGTCGCGGTGAGGCCGAGGCCGAGCCGGGGGCGCCCGATTTTGCCACCCGCCTCCGAAGGTGGGGAAATCTGCAAAGCCATTGGTGTCTCCGGACGCGTCGCGGAAGCATCAGCAACTCGGATGCCAACCCGAACACCGCTCCGGGAAAGACCTGCGCTCTCGATCACCTTGTGACGAAACTCCGCTCCCGAGAAACATTTGCGCAGACCGCTGCGACTGCCATGGGCCGCAAGCGGTTGGACATCCAATTTCTGCTTCACCGCACTGGTCACTCGGAAGCAGCCATGCCGCTTCCGGCCAGCTTCGGCCGGCCGCTTCGCGCCCATCCCGGCCCTTCAGCACCATCCCGTCCATCCTCCGAAGCGGGCGCCGGCGGGGCGGCGCCGTTCCCGTACCAGCATGCGGACGCCCATGATGACAGCCGCCATGCCGATCTTCGAAACGAGATGCGAGAGCCGGACGCGTCGCGATGATAGAGCGCCCAACGAGGCGTCCAGTGCATCCGGTCGGGGGATGGCCACCGGCGACATGGTCATCTACTTGGCTCTGAGTGCCAGCCGTGACGCGGAGCGAGGTGAGCATGGCGCGGCAGACCGTCGGCGTCGTGGATGTCCTCTCGCCAGGATAGGCCGGCTCGTCGAGGCGGCGCGCCTATCGCTTTCGGTAAATCAGGACGTTACATGCTGACTTGGTTCCGGGCGTTGATGCCGAAGGAGGATCGCTTCTTCGACCTCTTTGAACAACACGCTGCTACGCTGGTGCAGGGATCGGCCGCGCTCCGAGCTTTGCTCGACGGCACGCAGGACGTTCCGGTGGCCTGCCAGGCGATCTCCGCATACGAGGAGACAGCCGACGCCATCACCCGTGAGGCCCTGCTGGCGGTTCGCAGGACTTTCATCACTCCGTTCGATCGCGGTGACATCCAGGCCCTCGTCGGCTCCCTGGATGATGCCATCGACCAGATGCTCAAAACGGCCAAGGCGGTCCAGCTCTTCGAGGTGACCACTTTCGAGCCGTCGATGCGCGAGATGGCCGCCGTGATTCAGGAGGCCGCTTCCGTGACCGCCGAGGCCCTCCCGAAGCTGCGCGCGATGGGCGAGAATGCGACCGCGCTGAACAGCCTGACCGAGCATGTCATACAACTGGAAGGCCGCGCTGATGATCTGCACAATGCGGGGCTCAAGGAGTTGTTCAAGGCGTCGCGGCAGGATCCCATGGCCTTCCTGGTCGGGTCGGAACTCTACGATCACCTGGAGAAGGTCATGGACAGGTTCGAGGATGTCGCGAACCAGATCAGCAGCATCGTCGTCGAGCATGTCTGAGCCGGCCGCGTGACACTCCTGATCGTCCTCATCGCGGTCGCCCTGGTCTTCGACTTCCTGAACGGCCTGCACGACGCAGCCAACTCGATCGCGACCATCGTCTCGACCCGGGTTCTGGCACCCCGCTACGCCGTGCTCTGGGCGGCGTTCTTCAATTTCGTGGCGTTCCTGGTCTTCGGCCTGCACGTCGCCGGCACGGTCGGGTCCGGCATCATCGACGTCGCTGTGGTGAACGATCGGGTGATCCTCGGCGCGCTCGGCGGCGCCATCACCTGGAACCTGCTCACTTGGTATGCCGGCATACCGTCATCGAGTTCGCATGCCCTTATCGGCGGCCTGCTCGGGGCCGGCATCGCAAAGGCGGGGGTGAGCGCAATCGTCTGGCCCGGCGTGATCACGACGAGCGCGGCGATCGTGCTCTCGCCCGCCCTCGGCTTCGCACTCGGGCTGTTGCTCATGCTCGGCGTGTCGTGGACCTTCGTGCGTTCGACGCCATACGCCGTGGACAGGCTGTTCCGCGTCCTGCAATTCGCCTCGGCCTCGCTCTACTCCCTTGGCCACGGGGGCAACGATGCACAGAAAACCATGGGCATCATCGCGGTGCTCCTCTACGCCCATGGGGCGGGCGGCGGGTCGTTCCACGTGCCGCTCTGGGTGGTGCTGTGCTGCCAGACCGCCATGGCGCTAGGCACCCTGCTGGGCGGCTGGCGCATCGTGCACACGATGGGGTCGAAGATCACCCGGCTGTCACCCATGCAGGGCTTCTGCGCCGAGACCGGGGGAGCCGTGACCCTGTTCGCCGCCACGGCATTCGGGATCCCGGTCTCGACCACCCATACGATCACCGGCGCGATCATCGGGGTCGGCGCAGCCCGCAGGGTGTCGGCTGTCCGCTGGAACGTCGCGCAGGGCATCGTCATCGCCTGGGTGGTCACGATGCCGGCGGCAGCCCTGGTGGCGGCGCTGATCTATGACGTGTCCGGCCTCGTGCTGCCGTAAGGCGGCGCGAGCGCGGCCGTGCCGGAGCCGGCGGTTCAAAGTACCTGGGACGGCTCACTTCAGATCATGCGTGTCTCGCCGGGCTTGAGACCGAGCCGGCGGACCATGTCCCGCGACAGCGCACCGACGATTTCGACCTGCATGTCCTCAGTGGCCAGCGCGCCGACTTGAGCCAAAGCTGCCTCGGCCCAGTTGGCCACGACGGCATAGACCCGGACGGCCTCGCGCCTCTCATGCACGGCGATCAGGTACGCTGTGTGCTTCTCACGCTTCATCACTGACCGGCCCCTATGCGAGGTCGCATCCGGCGTCGCTGCCTGTTCAATCGTCGGGCTTCCCGCGGGGTGATGGCGCCCATCTTGGCACCGGCGTGGAACTCCAGTTTCATGCCGTTCTCGATGCTCGGACCCTCCCGGTGCCCATCGGCGGCCGCGAACTCGGCCATGCCAGCATGGCCTTCGGCGCCAACCTGCTGTCTGACCAATTCGGCCGCGATGCAGTCGGGACCGGCCCCGGCCACTCTCGTCAGTACTGGACCGGCTAGACCGAGCGCTGCCGCCAAGGCCCGACGAGAAACGCCGCCGGTATTTATCGACTGCCTCCATTTCCAGTTGTGTCGGGCAACAGCTGGCTTGTGGAGCGGTTGCAGGCCGATCGCCGTGGACAACTGTCGAAGCTGACCCTCGAGGGGCCGGCAACGGGCATTGGGAATTTGCCAGTCGGTCGAGTGCCGAGAAAGCCCTCGACAGAATCTCATCAGCGCACGGGCAGGGGCGTCAGATTCGAGCCGTGGTTAGGCCCAGCGTGGCCGGACAGCGTTCGGCCAGATCCGGCCGGACGTGTCACGCCCATTGCAGCCGTCCCGCCCATCATTTGCATATCTTGGAAGGGGATGTTTCTGGGCTCAATGAACAGGGACTTGGACCGCATTTTATGGGAATGTAAGACACCAAGAAATCAATTATTGCGTACTATTTATTCATCGATCTGTATAGAAAATTGTATTTTTATTAAAAAAATAGATATTTATTAACCAAAATTTGCCGATGTCGGGGCGATGTGTAATCTCGAGCACCAACCACGGCGTAGAGGATCATGACGATTATGGATCCGAAACAACATATTCAGCCTGCCGCAAAGTCATCCAGCATCCATCTTTTCGAGGTGAACCGCTACAAGATTTGCTTAAATGGAAATTTTTAAAGGAATCCGATGGAGAACCAGGGGACGAGGATGATGGCGAGGAGGCCGACCAGGAGGGCCAGGATGTAGCCGACGATCGGGCGCATGCCGGCGTCCGGGTGGATCCGGCTGATGGCGCAGGCGGCGTAGTAGCCGACGCCGAAGGGCGGCGCGAACAATCCGATGCCCATGGCGAGGATCACCACCATCGCGTAGTGGACCTCGTGCACGCCGACCTGCCGGGCGATCGGGAACAGCAGCGGGCCGAACAGCACGATCGCCGGGATGCCCTCCAGCACCGAGCCCAGCACGATGAAGGCCGCCGCCGACACGAACAGGAAGCCGATCGCCCCGCCGGGCAGGCTCTTCATCGTCACCGCCAGCGTCTGCGAGAAGCCCGACTGGGTCAGCGCCCAGGCCATGCCGGTGGCCGCGCCGATGATCAGCAGGATCGCCCCCGACAGCGTCGCGGTCGTCACCAGCATCGGGTAGAGCCGCCGCCAGTCGAACTGACGGTAGATCAGCAGCCCTGCCAATGCGGCATAGACGATCCCGATGGTCGAGACCTCGGTGGCGGTGGCGATGCCCTCGACCACCGCGAAGCGGATCACGAAGGGCAGCGCCAGCGCCGGCACCGCCACCACGAAGGCCCGGCCGATGACCCGCCGCGCGGGCCGGGCGACGTGGCTCAGGTCCTCGCCGCGATAGCGCCACCACACGAGCGCGCAGAGCGTCACGGCGAGCACGAGGCCCGGCAGCAGGCCGCCGGTGAACAGGGCGGTGATCGACACCCCCGTGACCGAGCCGATGGTGATCAGCACGATCGAGGGCGGGATCGTCTCGGTCTGCGCGCCCGTCGTGGCCAAGAGCGCCACGAGGTCGCCCTCCTTGGCGCCCCGCGCCTTCATCTCGGGGAACAGCACGGGCGCGACCGCGGCCATGTCGGCCGCCTTCGAGCCGGAGATGCCCGACACGAGGTACATCGCCCCGACCAGCACGTAGTGCAGCCCGCCGCGCACGTGGCCGAGCAGGCTCGCCAGGAAGCCCACCATGGCCCGGGCCATGCCGGTCATCTCGATCAGCAGGCCGAGGAAGACGAACAGCGGCACGGCCAGCAGGATGAGGTGGCTCATGCCCTCGTCCATGCGCCCGACCACCACCATCGAGGGCGCGTTGGTGGTGAGCGTGATGTAGGCGAAGGTCGACAACCCGAACGCGAAGGCGATCGGCACGCCGGAGAAGACCAGCGCGCCGACGCCGAGGACGAAGAACAGCAGCAGATTGAGGTTGCCCAGCCCCGCGAACCAGGGCTGGAGCGCCACCAGCCCGGCGGCGAGGCCCCCGCCCAGCGCCAGCGCGCCCACGGTCAGGCGCCAGTCGGCGGTCTCCAGCAGGCGGATCGCCGCGACGACCAGCATGAGGCCGAGGCCGACCGGCAGGGCGGCGGCCCGCCAGGCGTTGTTGAGTTCCAGCGCGGGCGTCTGGACGAAGGCCTCCTCGCTGGCGAACTCCCAGGCCGGCTCCAGCAGCAGCGCCACGAAGATCAGGCCGGCCACCAGGGCGACCGTCTCCAGGAAGGCGCGCAGGCGCGGGCCGCTCATGGCGACGAGCGCGGTCATGCGCATGTGCTCGGCGCGGCGGAAGGCGACCACGGCGCCCAGCATGGCGAGCCACAGGAACAGGATCGAGGCCAGTTCGTCCGACCAGACCAGCGGTTCACGGAACACGTAGCGGCTCACCACCCCGCCGAGCAGCACGCCGATCTCGGCCAGCACGAGCAGCGCCGCCGGGATCTCCACGAGGTAGCCCAGCCCGTCGTCCAACCGGCGCAGCCACGGCCGCGCGCGCAGGGGCGGACCTGCCAGCTCAAGACCCGCCGCACTCTCCACCGCCGCGATGTCGATCTGCATGGCGCCCTCCCTTCAGG